>CAMYMU010000001.1 GCA_947259575.1 uncultured Ectothiorhodospiraceae bacterium
CTTTGCTCATCACGTATTTGTTGCAGCACTTCATGGGAATAGATCGTGAGATAATCATGGTTGATGGAATCTAATGGCCGTAAATAGCGGTTCTGCAGCAAGTGTTGATAGAGGTGATGGTGGTTTTTGGGCACAACTAGGTTTTTAAGATTAATAAGATTGTTTGTCTTGGGATCCAGCGCCGGTGAAACATACAGGCATAGGTCATTTTTAAATAAACGTCCAAAGGATTCGAGAATACCGCCCGGTAAATGTTCATAATACTTTTCATCAAAGATTTCACGGACGGACAATATACCCATGGCCAGGGCAACCGGCTTACTGGTGTAACGCGACAGGTATTGTGCAAGTCGATAGTACTCACCGTAATTTGAGATCAAGACATTTTTGCCCATGGCACACAACAAATCTGCGCGGCATAAATAGTCATTGACATCGATATCTTGTCCGCTGATAAGGTTATTGAGGGTCATTTCAGATAATTCGACCAGCTCATCGGGTTCCAACTTTCCATCTTCGAGAAAGGCATCCCGTGCACAATCGAGCAGATTAATAGTAAATAGCGTGGGTGGCCGAAAACGACTGCGCTCGATGATGACGGCTTTTTTCCACAGGTGTTCTGCAACCTGAACGATTCGACCGTCGGCGGTAAACATGGCGGCATTACTGAGACCTTTCTCTATCAGGCGCAGTGCCATGAGGCGATTGTCGACCTTGGCAAAGGCCGGACCTGAAAAATCAATCATATCGATTTCACATAATTCACCATAAACACTATCTATTAAGGTAATGAGTAATTGCTCCGGGTCCTGGTGTAACTGTAAAGCGCCATAGATCAGATTGACGCCAAGTGTGCCGAGGGTTTCCTGGTCCTGATGGTTTTTCTGTCCATGCAGGTTTACATGCAAATCGATTTGTGAATAAGGTTCACGTGGCTGGGTTTGGAAACGAATGCCTAACCAGCCATGCCCGTCGGTCTTGTATGAATAACTGCGCGCGGCAACCGTATTGGCAAAGGCAAAAAAACGGGTTTGCTCACCCCGTTTAATGTCGAGTCGATCCACTACTAATTGGTATTCGTGATCAAGCATGGCATGTAACCGCTCACGACTGACATAACGGGGGCTGCTGCCATAGATGGCATCGGAAAAGGTCATGTCATAGGCGGACATGGACTTGGCAATGGTTGCGGCAGCACCCCCCGCCCGGAAAAACCAGCGCGCAGTTTCCTGGCCTGCACCGATTTCGGCGATGGTGCCGTATAGCGTTTTATCAAGATTGACGGCTTGCGCCTTCTGGAGCGGGTCTTTGAGTGTTTGACTCATAACGACATTCCCACAGCTGGTATGAAATAAATTGACACTAATTCAATACTAGTCGTTATTTGTACGACTTGCTAAAAACCGGATCGTTCAATGGGCTAGTTTTACTTTTATTAACGTTGTGTTTAATGTCCAATGGGGTCAGACGTCGATTGATATGACGTTTATCTGACGTTTCAATGGTGTCTGACCCTATTGTGAAGCAGCGATCAAAATGGGACAGGCTTTCGTAAAAATTTAATAGTGTTGCGTCTACTATTAAAGAATTATTTTTTAAGCTTAGAGACTTTTTTTGATATCAATATGCGACGCTTAAGAAAACGCTTACGATAGTGATGTTTCTTAAACATCCTTTTTATTATCATTCGGTTTTTACTGTCAGCTAATTATTTTAGTCCCACCCCATTTATCAGTAATTTTTTTATTAAAAGTGTAAAATCTTCAACGGAAGATACGTCACACTCTCCATAGTTTATATGTTCATCTCCATCATCCCACTCGCAAAATACGGGGAGTGAATTATATTCTGTATATTCGAGTGTAAAATAACGTGTCAAACCATCATTTTTATTATACTCCATTGGATCATCGCTTGATTTAACTATGGCAATATAATATGCATGGGGTGACATGCGTGGTTTTGGCATCGTTACTAGATAGAGTTGATAGTCCCCAGTAGTCTGAACATCCAGTTTCATCTTATCAAAGGGTGGCCAGTTATCATCATCTTCAATTTCTGATAGCTCATCTACATCGATTAAATGTTCCGCTGCAGACCAGAAATGGAGAAACGGATAGTTTACTGGCTCAGATCCTATAGATTGTAATTGATCAACAAGTTCAGGGTGATTTAAAAAACAGGCATCACGTAGCGTGGTGTGAGCAAAGTGGTAGAGTAATTTATCACGAACACCGGGTTCTGCGAATTCCTCTTCCATCATTCTACCTAGCTCTTCATCAGTTTCGTTAACAATCTCATGCTCATTCTGATTTTCACTAGTCTTCTTACTAAACCAACTGAATATGCCCATAATGCCCTTTCTGATGCGCCTTATTAACTTAACTTAGTTTGCTTTTTTTAATTTTACAATTACTGCTTTGATATGCACTATTATTAGGGTGCAGTTGTTTTATATAAATAAATCTTTTTAGCAGTCTACTCGATCGGTGTACTCGGATCGTTGCCCCAATCCGACCATGATCCTGGGTAACCTTTTACATTTTCAAACCCAATTGAGTTCAACATTAAACAGGTATGCGCAGAGCGGTGATGGCTCTGACAATGACAGACAACGGTTTTGTCTGGAGTAATGCCGAGTGCGGCTAAATCGGATTTTAAGGTTTCCGTATCTTTTAATTTCAAATTATTACGACGTTCCATGGCATTAGTCCAGTCGTAATTGATGGCGCCGGGCATATGGCCACCGCGAGCGGCAAACACTTTGACACCGTTGTACTCCTGGGCACTGCGGGTATCGACAATGACGGTATTGTCGTCACTGAGGTGGTCAAGGATATACTGCTTATCGGCGACGGGTCCTTCTATATAGTTAATGTTTCTATCGACTTGATCGGGTAATTGTGGAAACCGTAGTTCCTGTTCCAATGGATATCCCTCTGCCGCCCAGGCTGGCAGACCGCCATTCAAGAGTGAAAGTGGCTGATGGCCAATACATTGCAGGGTCCACAAGAAACGACTGGCACGGCCACCACCCTCATCGTCATAGGCAATGACATGTGTCTGTTCATCGATACCATAGCTGTTCAAAATTCGGCTAAGTTGATCCTGGTTGGGAAGAAGCCCCATTCGAGGTTTATCGCCGGACACGATCCAGTTATATTCTAAGTACAGTGCTCCCGGGACATGATGTTGTACATAACTATCGGCCTGGCAGAGATCGATAAAAAGGACTTTTTCTTTTCCAATCAGGTTGTTAGCCAATTCAGGTTCAATAACTATTGGTAAAGAGACATTATTCATTTTAGTTCCAGACTTAACAGGTGAACGGGCTTAAAGTATACTGTTTCACTTGGTTATTAAGCCAGTAGATTTTTCGTATACGATTACAAGGTATCAGAATTATGACAACAAAATCATTCATCCCACCACAGCGCATTCTGATGGGACCGGGACCATCAGATGTAAGCAATCGAGTTTTACTCGCCCTGGCACGTCCAACCATTGGTCATCTTGATCCTGCCTTCGTTGGCATGATGGATGAAATGAAAGGCTTGCTGCAATATGCCTTCCAAACCAAGAATGAACTGACTATGCCGGTATCTGCACCGGGTTCTGCTGGTATGGAAACCTGTTTTGTTAATCTGCTTGAGCCAGGTGACAAAGCTATCGTTTGCCAAAACGGTGTATTTGGCGGTCGTATGAAAGAAAATGTTGAACGCTGTGGTGCGACAGCAGTAATGGTCGAAGATGAGTGGGGTAAGGTTGTCGACCCGAATAAATTGGAAGAAGCCTTAAAGGCAAATCCTGATGCAAAGGTGGTGGCCTTTGTTCATGCTGAGACATCAACTGGTGCACAATCTGATGCAAAGACGCTGGTCGAAATTGCGCATAAATATGATTGTTTAACCATCGTGGATGCGGTGACTTCGTTAGGTGGCACACCTTTACTAGTAGACGAGTGGGGCATTGATGCGATTTATTCAGGCACCCAAAAATGCCTGTCAGCACCTCCTGGTTTATCGCCGGTCAGTTTTGGTGAGCGCGCCGCTGAGGCGATCAAAAACCGCAAGACCAAAGTGCAAAGCTGGTTCCTCGATCTGAGCCTGGTCATGGCTTACTGGGGTGGTGATGGCAAGCGTGCTTATCATCACACAGCACCGATCAATAATTTATATGGACTGCATGAGTCATTGGTCATGCTCGAAGAGGAGGGCCTGGAAAATGCGTGGCAACGTCATGCCTCACATCATCAGGCTTTACGTGCAGGTCTTGAGGCGATGGGGATTAACTTTGTCGTTGCCGAGGCCGATCGTTTACCACAACTAAATGCGGTTACCATTCCAGAAGGTGCCGATGATGCCGCGGTGCGTAGCAAGCTACTAGGAGACTACAATCTTGAAATTGGTGCAGGCCTGGGTGCACTTGCAGGTAAGGTTTGGCGTATTGGCCTTATGGGCAGTGCCTGTAACATGAAGAACATTGAGTTCTGCCTGGATTCACTGGACAAGGTCATGACCGAAATGGGTGCCAAGATTAACTCGGGCGTTGCCGTGGATGCGGCTAAATCCGCATTTGAATCATATGCCAAAGCATCCTGATAATAATTCCATATCAGTAAAAAAAGGCGGGTTGTACCCCGCCTTTTTTTTGCACTTCAATTAGTCAAGCAATTAAAAATACACAATAATAATAATAATTGATAAAGATCAAATCTTGGTCTGTTTCTCTACTCTACCTAGTATAATTCTTTAATATAGTCGTTATTATTTATATACAGTAATTGAAATTACTGACAGACAATGGTTTTGCATGACCACCTTTACACAACAAAATACTGACTTTATTAACGAGGCGGTTGCGACAACTTTGCCGGGTTTGTTTGATGCGCGAGTCAAAAGTAGCCCCAACAAACTTGCCTATCAACAATATGCAACAAGTACGGGCTCATGGCGAAGCTATTCATGGAATGATATGTATCAACTGGTATGTCGCTGGCGGCAGGCGATGGAGCTGGAAAAGCTTACGCAGGGTGATAGAGTTGCCGTTAATCTGGGTAATAGCATTGAGTGGGTTTGTTTCGATCAGGCGGCACAATCACTGGGTCTGGTAGTTGTGGCGCTTTACACCACCGATACTCCGGAGAACATTCGTTATATTCTCAACGATGCGGGTGTACGCTTGTTGTTGGTTGATAAGCTACAGACCTGGCAAGGGCTTTCTGAAGAGAGACAGTCGCTTGTTGACTTGCAACGTGTTTGGTGTTTGGAAAAAGAGGAAAATTCGGCAAAGTTTCCGGATCAGCGACTGCGTTATGTAAGTGATATCTTGCCTGATGTAGCAACGCCTTATGTCAGCTCTGAACTGGATACAAATGCGTTGGCAACACTCATTTATACTTCGGGCACGACGGGACGACCCAAGGGGGTCATGTTATCCCATCACAATATCCTCTCGAATGCAGAAGCCGTACAACAGATAGTGCCGACTTATCAGGAAGATATCTTTCTTTCCTTTCTGCCTCTGGCGCATGGCTTTGAACGTACTACGGAGTACATCCTGCCAATGATGGCCGGCTGTTGTGTGACGTATGCTCGCTCAATCAGTTTATTGAAAGATGATCTGGTAGAGGTAAGGCCAACGGTCTTTATTTCCGCGCCGCGCCTATATGAAAAGATCTACGTCGCGATACAAGAGAAAATTTCTACGAGTTGGTTGAAACACAAGTTATTTGACTGGGCAGTCGCACTGGGCTGGAAACAATTTCTTGCCAGACAAAAACGCGGTCCCCATTTGAATCCCATTCAGCAATTTTTTCTTAAGCTTTTACAGAACGTTGTTTCAAAAAAGGTGCTGACTAAATTAGGTGGTCGTATACGTGTTGCTGTAACCGGTGCTGCGCCCTTGTCGCCGAGTGTCAGTCGCTTCTTTATTGGTCTGGGTTTACCATTGCTAGAGGGTTATGGATTGACTGAAGCAGGGCCGGTTGTGAGTGGCAACAATCAGGGTGACAATGTCCCGGGCTCGGTGGGCAGGTCCTTGCCCGGTGTTGACGTCACAACAACAGATACTGGTGAGCTCCTGGTTCGTTCCCCCAGTGTGATGCAAGGCTATTGGCAACGAGAACAGGCTACCCGTGAGGTGCTCGATGATGAGGGTTGGTTACGCACCGGCGATCTGGCTGAGATCAAGGATGGTTATATTTATATAACAGGTAGAAGTAAGGAGATCCTTGTGACTTCTACCGGTGAAAAGATTCCACCTGCTGATATGGAAACAACAATTATGCTGGATCCTTTGTTTGCTCAAACCATGGTGGTAGGGGAGGGTAAACCCTATCTGTCAGCCATATTGATTCTTAATCAAGAGCTATGGTCTGGGTTTGCAAAAGATCTGGGATTGGACCCGAACGATAAACAATCGCTGCGTGATGAAAGGGTAGTTAATGCAGTACTAGAACGCCTTGCTGGTTTGCTTGGCGCTTTTCCTGTCTATGCGCAAGTGCATGCTGTTTATCTAAGTTGTGATCCCTGGACGATTGAGAATGGTTTGTTGACACCTACATTAAAAACCAAACGGCATGTACTAGAGGGAAAATTTGCTGAACAAATCAAAGAGCTCTATCGTGGTCATGTAATGCTCGAATAATTATTATTTTTATATAACTTCTGACATGATGACAATAGAAAAAAAATCGCGACCGAATATTCAGGATGATGTTGCCGCAAGGTTACTGACGGTTATACAAGAGCTGATTAACGAACTACGTCCTGCCAAGGGCCGAACGCTGATATTGTCACTCGACAGCTCACTTGATGAGGATCTAGGTTTAGATAGCCTGGGTCGCGTTGAACTGATTGCTCGCCTTGAACAGCGTTTTAATATTGTTTTACCGCAAAGGACCTTTTCAGAAGCAGAGACTCCACGAGATTTACTGCGGGCTATAAAGAGTGCACATGGCCGCGATAAATTTTTCCATATCTCAGAAACTACAGAGTTGGTGGGCGAACAAATCGAAAGCCTACCGGTTGATGCCCAAACACTTATCGATGTCCTTGAGTGGAATGTTAAATATCATCCAGACCGGTTGCACCTACGTGTCCTCGGCGATGAAGATGAACAGGATAATCTAACCTACAAACAATTATGGGATGGTGCGGTAAATGTTGCCGCTGGTCTTCAGAAGCAGGGAGTTCAAGCTGGTGAAACCATTGCAATCATGCTACCAACTGGAAAGGATTATTTTTATAGCTTCTTTGCAATATTACTTACCGGGGCGATTCCGGTACCGATTTATCCACCCGCCAGGCGTAGTCAGCTTGAAGATCATTTAAAACGACATAATGGAATTTTGAATAATTGTAAGGCGACGGTGCTTATTACCATCCCAGAAGCAAAGGTGATTGCACAATTACTCAAATCACAAGTAGGAAGCTTGCGTGATATCGTGACAGTGGCTGATTTAATATCGCATAACGAGAATTATATCCGCCCGCTCATCGGCCCCTTCGAGGTAGCCTTTCTTCAATATACCTCGGGGAGTACCGGTAACCCCAAAGGGGTAGTACTAACGCATGCTAACTTGTTGGCCAATATACGTGCCATGGGAGAAGCAGTAGAGGCAGATTCAAGTGATGTCTTTATTAGCTGGTTGCCGCTATATCACGATATGGGACTTATAGGTGCATGGCTAGGAAGTATGTATTTTGCAATGACCTTTATCGTCATGTCGCCATTAACCTTTTTAACCCGGCCCCAACGTTGGCTTTGGGCGATGCATCATTATCGCGGTACCTTATCTGCATCACCAAACTTTGGTTATGAACTGGTTATGAAGCGTCTTAACGACGCTGAGATCAAAGACCTTGATCTAAGTCATTGGCGATGTGCCTTTAATGGTGCTGAACCAGTTAGCTCAGATACGATTAAACGCTTTAGCAAACGATTTAGGGCGTATGGGTTTAAGCCTGAAACCATGATGCCGGTATATGGTCTTGCAGAGTCATCAGTCGGACTTGCATTTCCACCACTCCATCATTTACCTCGTGTGGATTGTGTAGAACGCGAGCTCTTCACGCACACGCGGCAAGCAAAAGAGGCGGATGAAAAAGACAATAATGCATTGTGTTTTGTGACATGCGGTCAGGCGATACCTGGCCATCAAGTTCGTGTTGTCGATGGTAGTGGTAAAGAAGTTCATGAACGGCAAGAAGGTATGTTGCAGTTTCGCGGACCTTCAGCAACCAGCGGCTATTACCGAAACCCTGATGCAACAAAAAAATTATTCCAGGATGAATGGTTGGATACTGGTGATCTCGCCTATATGGCAGAGGGGTATATTTTTGTAACAGGGCGAAGCAAGGATGTCATCATTCGTGCCGGCAGGAATATATATCCTCAAGAGGTTGAAGAGGCAGTAGGCAAAATCGATGGAGTTCGCAAAGGCTGTGTTGTGACATTTGGCACGATTGAATCATCAACTGGAACTGAGCGTTTGGTCTTGATTGCAGAGACAAGGCAAGTAGATGACAAGTTTAAGCACGATTTACAAAAAAAAATTACGACTATTGCGAATGATCTAATTGGTCTACCACCAGATGAGGTGATCATTGCACCGCCACATACGGTATTAAAGACATCGAGTGGCAAGATAAGGCGTTCAGCCTGTCGGGAGATTTATGAACAGGACCAACTCGGTAAAACCCAAGCTGCATTATGGTTGCAAATCATACGTACAGTCAGCCGGTCGTTTTTACCTGTATGGCATCGATTGATACAGAAAGTAACTAATAGTTTCTTTGCAGCGTATGCCTGGCTTTTATTTTATATTCTGGCTTTTTTTTGTTGGACATCAGTCGTTTTGCTTCCAGTGTTAACCTGGCGCTGGCCTGTGATGCGTTTCTTTGCAAAGGGTTTAGCAGTTATAACAGGAACAAAAATCAGTGTGACTGGATTAGAAAACCTGCCCGATCCAGCAACAGCATGCATCTATGTTGCCAATCATTCAAGTTACCTGGATGGAATGGTGATAGTAGCCGCTATTCCGCGAATATTTCGCAATGTTGCAAAGTCCGAATTACAAGATAATATAATTGCAAGATTATTCCTGAACAGGATGGGCGTGGAATATGTTGAACGTTTTGATAAAAATCGAGGAGTGATTGATGCGCAACGTATAGCAAAAGTCGCGAAACAAAAACAATCACTTTTTTTCTTCCCAGAAGGCACATTTCAAAATGTACCTGGCTTAATGAATTTTCATATGGGGGCATTCTTAACCGCAGCAGAAGTCAATGTTCCGGTTATCCCAATTGCGATTCGTGGTACACGCTCAATATTACGCGGAAAATCAAAGTTCCCGCGACGAGGTCGTATCACTCTTAACATTGGAGAAGCGATTCGTCCGGACGATTTATCTGAAGAAATGAACTCAGATCAGTGGAAACTTGCCATAGCACTTAGGGGTCAAGCAAGGAAACATATTTTGCATTATTGTGGGGAGCCTGATATCTCTCGTGCGGAGTAACTTCGTTTGCATCTAGTAGTATCAATAATATAACAATATCTATTTGTTTTGATTCTTTGCGAGGAATAACCAGGTTTCCACTACAGTGTCCGGATTCAAGGACATGCTATCAATTCCTTGTTCCATTAACCACATCGCCAGGTCAGCGTGATCAGATGGGCCCTGGCCACAAATCCCAATATATTTATCTTGCTTCTTACAGGCCTTTATCGCCATTTCAACTAGCTGTTTTACAGCAGGGTTGCGTTCGTCAAAGGCTTCAGCAATTAAAGCACTATCCCTATCTAGTCCTAATGTGAGCTGAGTTAGATCGTTGGAACCGATCGAAAAGCCGTCAAAGTATTCCAGGAACTCTTCAGCCAACAGGGCATTGGATGGGATTTCACACATCATGATATGTTGTAAGCCGTTCTCACCGCGAGCCAGTCCATTTTTTGTAAGTAATTCACTCACTGCTTTTGCCTCTTCCAGGGTTCGCACAAAGGGGATCATGATCGCGATATTATCCAGACCCATGCTGTTGCGAACTTTTTTAATCGCTTCACACTCGAGTTGGAAACAGGCCTGAAATTTTTCGCTAATGTAGCGTGAGGCTCCGCGTAAACCGATCATTGGATTTTCTTCTTCGGGCTCGTAATGCTTACCGCCAATTAAGTTTGCGTATTCGTTGGATTTGAAATCGGAGAGACGAACAATCACTCGCTTGGGATAAAAAGCAGCGGCCAGTGTGGCGATACCTTCGGTCAATTTTTCAATATAAAATGACACCGGGTTTGCAAAACCAGCTGTTTGTTGATTGATTTTGTCTTTCAAGTCCTGATCGCATTGGTCCATATTTAAAATGGCCAACGGGTGAATGCCGATCATGCGGTTAATTATAAATTCAAGTCGGGCGAGACCGACTCCGGCATTCGGTAAGGCCTGAAAATCAAAAGCACGATCGGGGGTGCCGACATTCAGCATCATTTTAACGGGTAACTCTGGCATTGACTCCAGGTTAATTTCATTAATAACAAATTCGGCCTGGCCTTCATAAACAAAACCAGTATCGCCTTTCGCACATGACACGGTGACTTCTTGGGTATCTTTAATTTGTTCGGTAGCTGTGCCACAACCGACAATCGCAGGGATGCCTAATTCACGCGCAATAATTGCCGCGTGGCAGGTACGCCCACCTCTATTTGTAACAATGGCGGCTGCCTTTTTCATGATCGGTTCCCAGTCCGGATCGGTCATGTCGGTGACCAGCACATCACCTTCTTCGATCCGATCGATCTGGCTGACGTTTTTAATGATCTTGGCCTTACCTGTGCCGATACGATTGCCGATGCTGCGGCCAGTGATAATAATCTCGTCATGTTTTCGAAGTTCATAACGGGTTAATACATGTTTACTCGATTGACTGGCGACGGTCTCAGGTCGCGCCTGGACTATATACAACTGGCCATCATTGCCATCTTTGGCCCATTCAATGTCCATCGGTCTACCATAATGCTGTTCAATGGCGACCGCCATCCCCGCGAGCTTGTGGGCTTCATCGCCGCTGATCGAAAATTTGTTTTGCAGCTCTTTATCAACATTCAGAGTCAAGGTGGCGGACTGTAGTTGATGCTGCTCGCCATAAACCATGCGCACAGCTTTATCACCTAGGCTTCGTTTCAGGATCGCATGTCGGTGTTGATCCAGATTAGGTTTGTAGACATAGAATTCATCAGGATTGACGGCACCTTGCACAACAGTTTCACCCAAACCATAGGCCGAGGTGATGAAGACAACCTGATCGAAACCAGATTCGGTGTCTATCGAAAACATGACGCCGCTACTGGCAAGGTCACTACGAACCATTTTTTGTACACCGGCTGATAATGCAACCTGGCGATGATCAAAGTTCTGGTGAACACGGTAAGCAATCGCCCGATCGTTAAATAAAGAAGCAAACACATGTTTGAGTGCCCGTAATAAATTCTCGATGCCCTGAATATTGAGATAGGTCTCTTGCTGACCAGCAAACGAGGCCTCAGGTAAATCTTCGGCGGTTGCTGAGGAGCGAACCGCATAACTGGCATCACTGCCATAGCGACTGACCAGTTCCTGGTAAGCATCGCGGACATTTTTTTCTAAATCAACAGGCAACGGTTGGGCAATGATCCAGTCACGGATCCTTTTGCCGGTTTCAGCTAACTGGCCAAGATTGGTGATATCGAGCTGGTCCAAATCTTTGTGTATGCGTTCTTCCAGACCATCATGAGCAAGAAAATGGCGATAGGCCTCAGCCGTGGTGGCAAATCCACCAGGAACCCGGATGCCTTTTGGCGACAGTGCCTGGATCATTTCTCCGAGAGAAGCATTCTTGCCGCCAACACTGGCGACATCTTCAATACCAACATTTTCAAACCAACGAATAACTGACATTACGATCCCTTCTGGTTTTTGTGTCACCCTGTCTGACGCACAGCAAACATGGTAGTAAACGATAATAATAACTCCAACCTGCTATGATTATCTAAGAGAGTGACGTAAATATGAAACAACAAGTTTTTCTTGTATCAGATAGCACCGGTATCACCGTTGAGGCCTTAGGCCAGAGCCTGCTTGCTCAGTTCCCTCAGATCGTCTTTGAAACATCCATTCACCGTTATGTTAACAGTGTTGAAAAAGTCGATGCTATATGCCAGCAAGTGGCGGATAGCGCCAGTCGCTCAAAGCACAAACCCATTATCCTGAGTACCCTGGTACAGGGCCCATTGCGGGCAAAATTAGAGCAGGCCGACGCCCATGTTTTCGACATTATGGGTGAGTTTCTCACCCCACTGGAAGAAATTTTTCACTCCCAGGCTAGCCCGTCTTTGGGGCAGACTCACGGCCAAAAAGAGGATGCGGAGTATCAACAACGTATGGATGCGGTCAATTTCGCATTGATTAATGATGATGGGGTAACGGGTAAGCATCTTGAGCGCGCCGATGTCATCCTGATTGGTCCGTCTCGTTCTGGTAAAACGCCGACCTGCCTGTATCTGGCGATGCAATATGGTGTTTATGCCGCTAATTACCCATTGGTAGGGGAGGACTTCGATCTGATGGTTTTGCCAGCAGCGTTGGTAAAGCATAAAAATCGACTATTCGGTCTGGTGATCAGCCCGGCCCGCTTGCACGAGATTAGGGAGGCCCGTCGCGCAGGCAGTGAATATGCCTCACTAAAGCAGTGCCAGTATGAGATCAATCAGGTCAATATTCTCTACCGTGAACACGATATTCCGACCTGTGAGGTCACAAACCGCTCTGTAGAGGAAATTGCCACTAGAATCCTGCCTCATCTCCCCATCTCGTCTTGAAACAGGGAATCACTGGCCCCATTTAGTCTCCAGACTGTTTTTTCGAAACTATATATATAGATAAAAAAATGACTTTAGGAGATGACTGCCCATGAGCGTGGACACCCAGAAAGAAACCCTGAGTTTCCAGACCGAGGTAAAGCAACTGCTGCACCTCATGATCCATTCATTGTATTCCAATAAGGAAATCTTCCTACGTGAGCTGATTTCCAATGCCTCTGATGCCTGTGACAAGTTGCGTTTTGAAGCGCTAAGTGATGCCGCACTACTAGAGGATGATACCGAGCTAAAAATCCGAGTTGAGTACGACAAGGACAACAAGACGGTAAGCTTTACCGATAACGGCGTGGGCATGAGTCGTCAAGAGGTAATGGACAACATCGGTACTATTGCCAGCTCAGGGACTAAAAAGTTTCTGGATAAACTAACCGGCGATCAATCTAAAGATGCCAATATGATTGGCCAGTTTGGTGTTGGTTTCTATTCCTCGTTTATCGTTGCTGACAAAGTCACGGTTGAGACACGTCGCGCCGGCCTGGCAAAAGATGAGGCAGTACGGTGGGAATCTACTGGCGAAGGCGAGTACAGTATAGAGAACATCGAACGTGAGCCACGTGGTACCACTGTCACCCTGCATCTGCGTGATGATGAACACGAATTTGTCGAACCCTTCCGTTTACGCAGCGTGATTACCAAATACTCTGATCACATCTCGATGCCAATTGAGATGTGCAAACAAGATGACAAAGGTGAGGACACCGAAGAGTTCGAGACGATAAACAAGGCATCTGCCTTATGGACACGGTCGAAGTCTGAGATCACGGATGAGGAATATAAAGAATTTTATAAAACTGTAGCACACGACTTTGATGAACCCCTGTCATGGATTCACAATCACGTTGAAGGTACCCAGTCTTACACAACACTATTCTATTTACCAAAGCGCGCACCCTTTGATTTGTTTGAGCGTGATCAACGTCATGGTATAAAACTTTATGTCAAACGCGTATTCATTATGGATGATGCAGAACAATTAATGCCTAACTATTTGCGTTTTGTTCGCGGGGTGGTGGATTCAGATGACTTGCCGCTAAACGTCTCGCGTGAGATTCTACAACGTAATAAACACATCGACAGTATTCGTAGTGGTGGTGTGAAACGTATCCTTGGTGTGCTTGAAAAGATGGCCAAGGATGATGAAGAAAATTATGCCATATTCTGGAAGGAATTTGGTCGTGCACTCAAAGAAGGCCCAGCTGAAGATTTTGCAAACAAAGAGAAGATCGCAAAGCTAATGCGCTTTAGCTCTACCAGTAATGATAGTGATGCTCAAACCGTGTCATTAGATGACTACATTGCGCGCATGAAGCCAGAACAGGACAAAATATTTTATATTACTGGCGATTCGTATAATGCGATTAAAAATTCTCCTCACCTGGAATTATTCAAGAAGAAAGATATTGAAGTTCTATTGATGCATGATCGCGTCGATGAATGGATGATGTCTTACCTGGATGAGTATAGTGGTAAGAAGTTTGCGTCAGTAGCCAAAGGCGAAGTCGACTTGGGCGACCTGGAAGACAAGGAAGATAAAAAGAAAGGTGAAGAGGCGACTAAGGATTACAAAGAACTGCTGGAGAAAATGAAGGAAACATTAGGGGAGAAGGTCAAGGAGGTTCGCATTTCTAACCGGCTCACCGACTCACCTTCGTGTCTGGTCGTAGAAGAACAAGACATGGCAGTTAGTATGCAAAAGTTGCTGAAACAGGCTGGACATAGCTTACCTGATATTCATCCTATCCTTGAGATCAATCCTGATCACATGCTGGTCAAGCGTTTAAAAGAACAGCCTGACGATCAACATTTTAGTGACTGGACTCACATCCTGTTTGATCAGGCCATGTTGAGTGAGGGTGGTCAGCTTGATGACCCCGTTAGTTTTGTTAAACGTATGAATGAGTTACTCACTTCTATTAGTTAAGTAACTAATATTGAACTATGATAGCAGGCGCCGATGGCGCCTGTTTTGTTTATAGGCTGTACAAAAAAATAAAACTAGTGGCAGCACTGACATCTGTAGTTAATACTGGGCTAAGCTGAAAAAACTTAATTGGGAATTTAAGTGAAGATCTATTTTAGTTTAGATGAGATGTGTTGCTAGATAGCGTTTTATTAACCGCTTCTCTCAAGTCAGTAATTCTTATGGGTTTGGTGAGGTAACGCTCGAAACCGGCATGCAGTCCCCGTTCTACATCACGTGGCATCGCAGCAGCACTTAATGCAAATGCAGGGGTGTGTTTGGTATTTTCCGTTTTTCTAAGTTTTGCCAGGGCCTCGTAACCATCCATACCGGGTAGGTTTAAATCGAGAATGATGATGTCAGGTGTATTTTGTCTGGCTAGCTGCAAGCCGTCTTCCGCATTAGTTGCCTTCAAGAGTTTAATCTTTGGGTCTTTTGCAAAGACTTCTTCAATCAACTTCATATTCGCTGGGTTGTCTTCAACATACAATATGACTCTTTGAACATTCGTTCGACTTGTTTTGTTGTCGTTTCGAATATCGTCTGATAAGTCCTGATCTTCTCCTGTTGCCAGAGGGCATTCGAGCCAGAAGGTGGTTCCATTTCCTGGTTCGCTAATCACGCCAATCTTACCACCCATATTCTCAATCAGTTGTTTGGAAATAGTTAAGCCGATGCCTGTACCTTCCACCTCGCTGTATTCAGCGCCCAGTCGATTAAATGGCTCAAACAAGGTCTCCTGCTTCTCTTTTGCTATGCCTGGACCGTCATCACTGACTTCAAGACAGATTTTATCTTTGCCAGCGGCTTCGCATCGGATACTAATTTTACCGCCTTCATTAATATATTTGATCGCATTGGATAGTAAGTTAAGAATAATTTCTTTAAAACGCAATTTATCAACAGATACATTTATCTGATTGTCAGAAGCTAACGAATTGATAATGGTAATGCTTCGTTTGTTGGCGTCGGATGTGACGAGTGAAATCGACTCATCAATAATATCGCATAGGTGATAACTACGGATATTTATTTTTATCTTACCCGCTTCTATTGTTGAGAGCTCTAGCACTTCATCAATCAGGCCTAGCAGGTGGTTGCTGGCATCGTTAACTTCTTTAATATAGGCTGCAACTTTTGGGCTGATTTTTTCTAGAGAAATTAACTGGCCAAAACCAATGATTGCATTCATGGGGGTTCGGAGTTCGTGGCTCATGCGGCCTAGGAATTCAGATTTTAGTTTGTTGGCATGAATAGCTTCTTCTTTTGCGATGATGAGTGACTGTTCAGCACGTTTACGTTCATCGTTTTCTTTGTTAACTGCAGTAATTGATTCCTTAAGCTGCTGAGTACGTTCTTCGACGCGAAGTTCAAGTTCTTCATTTAATTGTTTTAGCTCGAGCTCCACATTATATTTCTCGGTAATATCCATGGTGTAGCCGATCATGCCGTAGGCTTTACCTGTGTCGTCGAGTAGCATCGATAATGACAAATGGCCGCAAAATGTGTTGCCGGATTTGTTAAGCATCGTTACTTCAATCTCATGTGTTCCTTTTTGCTTGAGGGGTGCAATCACATCTGTAGCTAAAAATTCCTGTTTGTCTTTGGGGTAAACAATACTAATATGTTTACCGATCATTTCAGTTTTGCTGAACCCAAACATGCTTTCAGCGCCTTTATTCCAACTAGTAATATAACCATCCAAATCCGTTGAGACGACTGAGTCATGGATTTGATCAATCACCTGGGCTTGTAGATTGATCGCTTGCTCTAGCATCCGCTGTCCAGTAATGTCCTGACCAAGTGCAATGACTGAGCTGATATTGCCATTTGAGTCAGTCGTGATGGTGTTTGACCAGGAAATCAGAATATCTTCACCATCTTTTGTTACCCAGTAGTTTTCTTTCTGGCTTGGTAAACTGCTAGTGACGAGATTATTGAAGACATTTTTTACAGGTTCAATCTCTTCCTCTCGTAGCAAGAAGTCCCAGACCATCTTTCCTTCAATTTCTTCGCTGCTGTAGCCTGTGGCCTGTTCACAAGCCTGGTTGAATCGAATGACTTTCCCCTGGTTATCCATTACAACCATCAGGGCACCTGCTTTTTCCAGAATTTGTTCAGATAAATTCCGTTCTTGTTCAAGTTTCTGATTGTGACCAGCAATAGTGCTGGTCATTGCATTGAAAGTTTTCCCCAGAATACCTATCTCATCATCACTGGTAATGTTTAATTGAACATGTTCTTCTCCATCGCTAAATCGATCGACGGCAGTAACAAGAGAATTTAATGGTCCGGCAACGCTGTCGCGTAATATCCAGAACATGATCAGTAGTTCCAGTAGCAATGAAGCAACTCCAAGTATCAGAATTATCTGGGCCGTTTCAAAAGCGGGTGCAGTGATTAATTGTTTAGGATAGACCGTTACAAAGTGCCAACCAGGTTGTTTGATTTGTGTAACGGCTAGATAGGCCGCCTGGTTTGAGTCTTCAATGATAGATTTACCTTGATTTTGCATGACAAGATCATAGATGTCTTTGAGTTGACTATCCTTTGATGTGTTTAAGTCGTAATAACCCGCTGCTTTTTTTATCACATCCATTTTGTTCGGGTGGGCAATGAGGCGCCCGTCGTTCCTGAAGATAAAATTATAGGCTCCCTTAAGATTATCATTGATGGTGCGCTCAAGTAATTCGTTAAGGAGGATGTCATGGCCGACGCTTCCTATATGCTTTTCATTCAGATCGAGTGGTGTCTCAACCGAAACCATCCATGCACCACTAGGCTTGTCATAAAATAAACCGGTCCAGACAGTTTTGCGTGATGGATTATGTTTTTTATCTACCACCCAAATAAACTCTTCATCAGGCATGTAATAATCTGCCGATGTGCCATGTGCCCAGTCAGGTACCTGAGGCCAGTAGCCAACTAGAATATTATCGGGGGTAGTGAAGTAAACATTCTGGAGTCGGTGATGCCAGGCGGGACCATATTGATTACTTAGATCCAGATATATCAGCAATTGTCGACGCAGATCGGCATCGATTTTGGCCTGGGTACCAATATAGGCAAACGCCTCTTTAGTACCATCGAATCCTTCTAGACGATTTCGTATCACCCCATCCGGAAAGCGTGTGAATATTTTGTCAAAGCGCTCTTTGGGATCCTGGTTACCGTATCTGGCTAATCGTGTGAAAACTTCTTCTTTTAGTCGGGCGTGATTATCTTCTGCTAGTTGGAAGATGGCACTGTCTCTGTGACCACGTTCAGTAATATATTTGTCGAGTTGTTCGACAGATTGTTCGGTGATGACTGACACAACATGGTAGTAAGCGATCATCGTCATCACGATAATCACGAGTGCAACACGCATGGCGATTTTCACCAATGTGTTACGAGCAATTGATCCTGTGGATTTAGCGACTGGCGTCATTCATCCTGTTCACGATTTAATAATTGTGAGGTATTAATTCACGCTAATTATTTGTTGAGCATCACAGTCAGTTATTCTGTCGGTCGCTGTGCAAAAAGTTATACACTTATTAATATAGTTAAATTACGAGTTATGTCTCGTAAATTGATGTATTGAATACAAAAAATTGTAAATTTGGTGGTTATAAGATCTCTAAAGATTGTTGTGCAGGGAAATGCTGTTGATTTTATCGACAAGCTGAGCTGGGTAGACGGCTCTTACATATAGCCGTCGAAATATCTTGAGCCATAAATTCGAGTAAACTAAACCTGATTTGTTCATGAGGGTTATTTGGATGGAGTGGATTCTAGTTCCTTTTCTCGGCCTACTTATTTGGTTGTGGTGGGATGGATTGGCCGCAAAGGAAGTGGCTGACAAGGAGGCAAAACGCTTATGTCGTAATGCGGATGTCTTATTCTTGGACGATTCTGTAGCGATTCGGCGTTTGAAGCTGTGTCGGCATCGCAATGGGCGAGTCGGCTTATATCGCCGTTTTGGATTTGAGTTCACATCGGATGGGGAACAGCGCTATTCAGGTTATATCGATATGCTAGGGGAGGATATTCTGCAGACCCATATGGATGCTTATCGAATCTGATATTCACTATTTCGCTAGCAAATCCCATACATTTTGTGAACAATTGTTACAATTTGCACTATTTAGCATCAATAATTGAAGATAGACGGTCGGTTTTGATTGATATCTGGTGGGAAAATGAATAGCTCTAATAAAAACAAAGAGTTACTATGCTCGCAGGATTAAAAAACAAGCAGTATACTCAGTACCAGTAACAACGGGATTTAAATATGTGGGATTCAACTTCACAAGAAAGCCAATCAGGGGTCAATATGCTGAGTGATCGCAGGCAGCGTCGCCGCATCCCTTTTAAAAGGCCTTTCCTACTGACAACCAACCAGGGGGAAAAGATATCTCAGATGTGCGTCGATTTTTCGATGGAAGGTATCGGCTTTTTCTCCATCGAACCCCGTGACGTTGGTGACATCCTGCGCGTGTCATTAAACATCGGTAATAATGGACGTACCCATATTCTGGATGCACTTGGTGAAGTTGTGCACCGTCGCTATGCCGATCAAAAATTTTATGTCGGTATGCGATTCTATAGAGACAAGTAACGAGTTTGTTTAGGTTGACGCTTTCTCTTTCTCCAAAAGAAGCGACCAAGTTAAAGCCGCCTGAATAGGCGGCTTTTTTTATCTACCTAACCTAACTAACGAGAATATCTATGCAATTAAGTTTGCAACAATAATGAGCCCAAGCATTACGCCAACGAGTACTAATACGGTATAACCGACGTGGACGCCCATTTCTTTATCTTCGACGTGCATCTGTTCCTCCAATCAACATATTATGAACCGCCCGTTACCTTAATACCTGCAGTTCATGTGGTTATTGATCTGGATCAACTGTCAGGCGTTGTTCAACTGGATTTCAGCTAGGTGTCTGTAAATTAAGGATTATTATTTTTTTATCGAATACTTACTTAGCTAGCGGTTTACGCATTCAAAGCGGAAAACCTGACTAATTAAAGACTGTATAGAAGCATTTACTTATATATCAAGCTTTGTACCTGCTTGCCGACATATTCTGAGTTAGATAAGAAAAGCTGGTCTCAGAAAGATAATCACAAAACGATAAATCCCAGACAGAAAATCGAATGAAAGCAAACATGATCAATCCCATTCTGCAGACCATGGTCACAGTGATGACGACAATGGCGAGTGTTGAGCCGAGTATGGGGAAGCCAACATTGAAGGACGATGATGCAGCACTCGGTGATGTCACCGGCATCATGACCATGAATAGTCCTCAGATGAAAGGCTCATTTGCTCTTACGTTTCCGGCCCCTGCCATTTTCGATATCGTGAAGCGCATGTTGGGAGAAGAAATTAACGAAGTGAACGATACCGCAAAGGACATGGCAGGGGAGATGACCAATATGGTTGTCGGCGGTGCTAAAAATATTTATATCGAACAAGGTTATGATTTTGATATGTCGACACCGAATATAATTACCGGTAAAGACCACAAGGTAGAGCATGAGTGTAACGGCAAAACCATCGTCTTACCCTTTAACATAGAAGGTCAGGAATTTTTTGTTGAATTGTGTTTTGATGAATAAGGCCTGAGCCCTTCAATATCCATTCAATTTTTTAGCTTCGGTTATAGGCAACAAGTGATTGCTGCCATGCAGCATTAGGCGGCTCAGTTGTTATACGATAGCAACGGCCTAGTTCGTTTTCATACCAACCCTGGTGATGTTGGTGCGGTTCGACCTCATAACCCCACCAGGTACCGTCTGCATCCTGAGCCAACCAATGAACCCAGTCGGGTATATCCTTGTTAAATTGCGGTTTTTGCTTACACATATTTGTTTGGCCATTTTTTACCTGGCTAGGTTTTATCAGTTCCCGACAGAATTTTACCTTGAAACAAGCTTGTTCCGGACTTATATCCTTGGCTGTGAAAGAGTTTGCTACAATAGCACAACATAGAAGCAGTGAAATAGAAACGAGGTTTTAGCATGACAGTACAGAGCGTTATTGAACAGAAGCTGGCGGCAGGCATCCATGCCAAACATATGGATGTTGTGAATGAAAGTTCTAATCACAATGTGCCCCCTGGTTCGGAATCACATTTTAAGGTCGTGCTTGTCTCAGAAGATTTTGCAGATAAAAAATTATTGCAACGCCACCGCATGATTAATGAAATATTGGCGGATGAATTAAAAGATAAGATCCATGCCCTGGCTATTCATACATACACAGAGAGTGAATGGAAAGATGCGAATGGTGATGCGCCTATGTCTCCACCTTGCCAGGGTGGTGACGGCAGCTTAAGTCCCTGAAGCTCTTGTGTCTCTAAACGTTTATTGATTGGTGGCAGTGGCGATCTGTGCCAGACGTTTTTCTACTTCGCTACTATCTATTAGATTCGGCTCAACTGATTTTAAATATTCCGTGGCCTGCTGCAGAATAATCGCGAGATGCTCCTGTTCGAATAAGGCTAAGCTGTTCGCTAGATCAACCTCTGTTTGACTCAGTAATGTTGGGATCAATTCTTCAGCGCTGACTATCTCGTCACCACGCATTAAATCGGCAACCAGTGGTGATTCCAGTAGTTTAAAATACACGCTCCTGGCCTGCGTTTCTTCATCGAGTTTTTTCAGGGCACCAGGGTCATCTTCCGCGCCATCCCTAATACTGTTCATGCAGATATCGATGAGTTTGATTAAGGCCTGCTGGTGTTGGCTGAGATCACCGGCGAGGCTGGCACTGGTGACGTAAAGTCTCTCCAGGCTTTGTTTGAGGTCTAGCAGCACATCAGCCTCGACCGAGCCATCCAAAGCCGCGGTCTCCTGGACCGTCTCTTGAAATGCATCCAGGAAAACCCTTAGGTCTTGCCGGTCTTTTTCTCGCGCCTGTTCCACTTCCTCTGCCAGCAAATGTTGATCGGCTGTCTGGAAAAGCGGATTTTGATATTTCCGCTGAGCATGGCGTTCATATGCGCCCGGTTCTGCACTAAACTTTATATTGATAGACATCAGTATTTTCTCTTGGATCTGCTGCTAGACTGTAACTCGCCTGTAACAAACGTGTTATAAATAAATTGTAATATTACTTTAATACAACGAGAACACCCCATAATGGACATGCTCGACTTAAAACAGCCGGATCTATACATAAATCGCGAGCTCAGCCTGATTGAGTTCAATCGGCGCGTATTGGCGCTGGCGGAAGATGAAACCATCCCGTTGCTGGAACGTTTGCAGTATTTATGCATTTCTTCCAGAAACCTGGATGAGTTTTTCGAGGTACGTGTTTCCGGTCTGATTCAAATGGTAGAGTTGGGTTCTGTGCAGACGGGGCCGGATAATATGCTGCCGGCAGAACTATTAAGTACAATCAGCACCCGTGTGCATGAATTAGTTGATGAGCAATACCGTGTCCTAAATGATGTCATCCTGCCTCTCTTGCAGGCAGAAGGGGTGAGGACCATCAAACGTAGTCAATGGACGCCAGCGCAGGAAGCCTGGTTGAGTGATTACTTTGAAGAAGAGTTAAGCCCGGTTTTAAGTCCGCTTGGATTAGACCCCGCCCATCCATTTCCCCGAATTCTAAACAAGAGCCTTAACTTTATCGTCTCATTGACCGGTAAGGATGCGTTTGGTCGTAACAGTGGCCTGGCGATTGTACAGGCACCCAGAGCATTACCGCGGCTTATCCAGTTACCACCAGATCTAGCCGATACGGGAGCGTATGACTTTGTATTTTTATCCTCCGTAATTCACGCCTTTGCCGATCGCCTGTTTTACGGTATGAAGGTCAAAGGCTGTTACCAGTTCCGTGTAACACGCAACAGTGACATGTTTGTGGATGAAGAAGAGATCGATGATCTATTGCGTGCAGTAGAAGGTGAATTAATTTCACGCCACTATGGTGATGCCGTGCGGCTTGAGGTTGCACATAATTGCCCGGATGATCTGATCACCTTCCTGCAGCATCGCTTTGAGATCACCGAAGCTGATATTTACAAAGTGGCCGGACCAGTTAACTTGAATCGTGTTTCAGCGATTGCTGATTTGGTGGATCGACCTGAACTTAAGTTTCCAGGTTTTACCTCAACTATTCCAAAACAGCTCTCGAACACTGCCAGTGTGTTTGAGGCAATCCGGAAGTCGGATATTTTCCTGCACCATCCTTTTGAATCTTTTGTACCGATTATTGAATTTATCCGCGCAGCAGCAGAAGATTCAAATGTGCTGGCGATTAAGCAAACACTGTATCGAACCGGTCCCAAATCGGCGATTGTTGATGCGCTGGTCGCCGCCGCCAAAGCTGGCAAAGAGGTAACGGTAGTCATTGAACTGCGTGCACGCTTTGACGAAGAGGCCAATGTGGCTTTGGCAAACCGTCTTCAGGAAGCGGGCGTCCACGTTGTTTATGGTATCGTTGGTTATAAGACACATGCCAAAATGATATTAGTTGTGCGTAGAGAGAAGAAAAAATTGCGACACTACGTGCATATGGGTACAGGTAATTATCACCCACGAACTGCACGGCTCTACACCGATTATGGTTTATTCACCTGCAATGAACAAATTGCCGATGATATTCAAAGTGTGTTTATGCAACTGACCAGTATGGGCAAGGTACCCAAGTTACATAAAATATTACAATCACCATTCACGCTGGCAGATTCATTGCTGGAAAAAATTAAGCGGGAAACAAAAAATACCGAGAGTGGTAAGCCCGCCAGAATTATCATTAAAGTTAATTCTCTCATTGATCAGAAATCAATCCAGGCATTATATGAAGCATCCATTGCGGGTGTGCAGGTAGATCTGATTATTCGCGGCATTTGTGGTTTGCGTCCAGGTGTGCCGGGTGTCTCTGAAAATATACATGTGCGTTCTATTATTGGGCGATTCCTCGAACATCCACGCGTATATTATTTTGAAAATGGTGGTAAACCAGAAGTGTTTGCGGCCAGTGCGGACCTGATGCCTCGTAACTTGTATAGCCGTGTTGAAATTGCCTTTCCTCTGGAATCAAAATCCATACGCCAACGCGTGATTACCGATTTGAATAATTATCTGAAAGATAATACCCAGGCCTGGATTATGAAATCAGATGGTAGTTATGAGCAGCCTGCTCCTGGTGACAAAGAGCCATATTCAGTGCAACGGGATCTATTATTAAACTTGGCAGAGACTTAGTAGGTCTGAGGTTTATTTAAATGACAGGGTGATTTTTTCACTTGCCAGATATTCGGCTTCTTCTAATAAATCAGCCCTGGTTAAGTCATGTTCGTCAAGCCAGCCATCAGTAAACGTCAGTTTAATTTGTTTATCGTCTATCTCGATCTGAAATTGATGGCTTATTTCAGTACGACTGCGATTTAGGATGGTTGACAAGCGAAGAATAATGGATAGTTTCTTTGCTAAAGCACGCCAGTACGAAGGTAGCTCCTCTATTGCAGCCATCGGTAACTTACGGCGATGCATGAGTACCAGTGTGGCCAACAACAATTGTTCCTGTCGCGAGAAACCGGATATATCTGAATTCTCAATAATATAGGCGCCATGTTTCTGGTAATGACTGTGTGCGATATCAAGGCCTATCTCGCACAATGTCGCCGCCCATTCGAGCCATTGCAGATGTTCATTAGCATCAAGCTGCCATTGTTCTGCCATTTGCGAAAAGCAATAGCGTGCGGTGTCTTGTACGCGTGCAACTTGTTCTTTATCAACATGGTATCTTTCTGCCAGAGCATTCACACTGTGTGAACGGATATCCTCATGATGAAGACGTCCCAGCAAATCGTGAATTAAACCTTCTCGCAATGCGCCATCCGACACGCGCATTAGTTTAATTCCCAGAACTTTGAAGGTTGTGTAGAGAATTATGGCACCACCGGCAAAGACGGGTAGACGCTCAGGATCGAGATCTTTTAAATCTAGTTTGTCGACATGTCCGGCTTCTAACATGTGCTCTTTTAATTTCTTCAGGCTTTTAAAGGTAATGCCATTGTCCGACCAACCCTGGGCCAGAACAATTTTGTTGATGGCGCGTATCGTCCCTGAGGCGCCAATCGCATCTTGCCAATTAAACTGTTGCAGGCGTTGTATGTAAGGCTCTAGTTCTAGCTCTACTGCTGTTTCTGCTTTCTTGATTTTGTCTTTGGTGATTTTTCCAGACTTGAAAAAGCGACGGCTCATAGAGACGCAGCCCATATATAAACTTTCCTTATATAAGGAGTCGAAGTGTTCGCCAATAATAAGTTCTGTACTACCGCCACCGATATCCATTACCAGCCGACGTTGGTTGTCATCAGATGCTAGACTGTGCGCGACGCCAAGATAGATCAAACGTGCTTCCTCAACGCCAGAAATAACTTCAATCGGATGGCCGAGGCATTCTTCGGCCTTTTCGATAAATTCAGCAGAGTTGCGAGCACTGCGTAATGTATTAGTGCCGACTATGCGAACACAACTGGCGGGCAGATCTCTGAGCCGTTGTCCAAATCGTGACAGACAGGCTAATGCTTTTTCCTGAACCTCTTCGGAAAGTACTTTCTTGTTGTCAATGCCTGCCGCTAGTCTTACCATTTCTCGGATCCGATCAAGCACGATGAGCTGATCGTTTTGTATACGACAGACAATCATATGGAAGCTGTTTGAGCCGAGATCGACGGAGGCAATAATGTTTGGTTGTTGTTTCACTAGCTTAATAAATATTTTTCTATTTAAATAGATACTAGCACAGATCGGCCCAGAGGTAATTTAGTTTAGATGTTTGGCAATCAACTCAGTCCAATGAATGACAGGGACCCGACTTTCAGAATTTAAGTGATGTTGGCAACCAATATTGGCGGTTAGAATATATTGCGGCGAGGAGGCCTGCAGCTTTTCCAGTTTGTCCTGCTTCAGACTCTGTGAGAGGGCAGGCTGCAAAATAGAATAGGTACCCGCTGAACCGCAACACAAATGACTATCTTCAATTGGCACACATTCGCAACCTAATTTAGTGAGCATATCTTCAACCTGGGTTGAAAGTTTAAGTCCATGTTGCAGGGTACAAGGCGCATGGAAGGCAACCGTGACTGGTTCAGCTATTTTCAGTATTTCAATATCTTGTTCTGAAATAAGCTCGCTAACATCTTTCACTAAGTTACTAATGGTATTGGCCTTGTCGGCATACTCGGGGTCATGATCGAGGTAGCGTCCATATTCTTTAAGCGTAATGCCACAACCACTTGCGTTAGAAACAATCGCATCACAACCGTTTTCAACATGCGGCCACCAGGCATCAATATTATTACGAATCGTTTTCAGTGCTTGTTTCTGCTTATTTAAGTGGTGAGAGATCGCGCCACAGCATTCAGTTTGCTTGAGGCTTATCGTGCTGATTCCCAACTGGTTAAGTACTTTGCGAGTTGCGATATTTATGTTCGGTTCCAGGGTTGGTTGCACACACCCCTCTAGCAGCAACACGGTTCGCTCATGTCGATCAAGCGGTAGTTGTTGAACCGGTTTGGGAGCGGTGACTTTTAGTGCTTTGGGTAAAATGAAATTTAGCTTGCAGGCCAGCCGATATAAGCGGTTAAAACGTTTTGGGTTAGACAGTACCCAGTGCAGTGCATTGCGTTTGATGTTATCGAGAAATGAACGATGAGTTCTTTTTTCAACAAAGTGGCGACCAAGATCCAGCAAACGCGAGTATTCGACCCCGGACGGGCAGGTGGTCTCACAACTGCGGCAGGTCAGACAGCGATCAAGATGCGATAAGGTCTTACGAGTTGGCTTTTCTCCTTCAAACACATTTTTCATCAAATAAATTCTGCCACGCGGGCTATCGAGCTCGTCGCCTAACAAACGATAGGTAGGACACGTTGCCGTACAAAAACCACAATGCACACAGGCCCGTAAGATTTGATCGGCATGATGACCTTCGTAGGTATTAAGAATGTCTTCAGGAATATTTGTTTGCACTGTCAGAATCCTTCATACATGCGATATGGATTAAACAGGCAGTGAGGATCCATAGCCAGTTTTACGTTCATATGTAGCTCGTGCAGTTTTCCTGAAATAGGATGAAAGACCAGGTCATTTTCTTCTGAATTTTTGAATATCGTGGCGTGACCACCATGTTTATCAATCGTTTCACGGATAATATCTGGCGCCTGGTCACTGGCGAGCCAGCGTTGACCAGCGCGCCATTCAATGAGTTGCTCACCTAACAATTCCAGCGGTGGCGTTGCCGGCTTTAGAGACAAGCGCCATATTCTTTTCTTGCTACTAAAAAACGGATGGCTTTGATTATTAATGCTGGTCCAAAAATCACTGTCGTTTTCTAAGAGCTCGCCACCTAACATGTTCTGTGCTTTTGTTACACCCGATTCGGTTCCTGATAGGCGAACATATAATTGTTTACCATCATAACAAGTTGCTGAGACAGGATAGGCCTGAGCACAGATCTTATTCACACGACTAATGGATGCCCGCTCGGTTAGTTCGAAACAGCTTGTCATCTCTACTTCCGGGCGGGGCAAGACCTTTAGTGACACATCCAGAATAATTCCCAGGGTACCCATTGAACCCACTAGCAGGCGTGATACATCATAGCCGGCGACATTTTTCATCACCTCACCGCCGAACTTTAGAATCTCGCCATTACCATTAATCATCGATATGCCAAGTGTTGCATCACGTGCGGCGCCTGCAAAGGGACGGCGTGGTCCAGATAGGCCGGCTGCAATACAGCCACCCAGTGTTGTGTGTTCAGAGAAAGTGGGGGGTTCAAAAGCTAGCATTTGATTTTGTTCAGCCAGTATGGATTCAATGGCTTGCAAACGGCTTCCACAACGGGCGCTGATGACCAACTCAGTCGGTTCGTAATGCACGACCCCGCTATGTTCTTTTACGGATAAGGCTTCACCGGTGATTTCATGTGCATAAAAGGTTTTACTGTTGCCCGCAGTGATCTGCATGGTGCGGCCATGTTCGATATTTTCTTTAACCCGTTGTTGTAACAGCAGACTTTGATCAGACATGGTATTTAAAAGCGTTCAAGCTCAGGGTGAGGTAACTCGCCATTATGGACGTGCATGCGACCTAACTCGGCACAACGATGCAGCGTGGGCACCGCTTTTCCAGGGTTTAGCAGGCCAGCCGGGTCGAAAGCAGCTTTGATTGCATGAAACTGTTTTAATTCGACTTGTCCGAATTGAATACACATTTGATTAATTTTTTCTACCCCCACTCCGTGCTCACCGGTGATGGTACCCCCGACTTCAACACAATATTCCAGAATCATCGCGCCGAACATCTCGGTGCGCTTTAATTCACCTTTCTTGTTAGCATCATAAAGAATGAGCGGGTGTAAGTTGCCATCGCCGGCATGAAATACGTTGGCGACGGGGAGATCAAATTTTTTCGATAGCTGATTAATTCTCTTTAACACTGCAGGTAATTGCTTGCGAGGGATAGTACCATCCATGCAATAGTAATCTGGCGCGAGTCGGCCCACCGCAGGGAAAGCAGACTTGCGACCTTGCCAGAGTTGTAAACGCTCCTGTTCGGATTCAGAGATACGAATATCAGAGGCGTGATGTTCAAGCATAATCTTTTTAACCCGCTTGATGAGTTCGACTACTTCTTCGGTGTTGCCATCGAGTTCACAAAGTAATATTGCCGCGGCCTGAATTGGGTAACCTACGTTGGCAAAGTCTTCGGCTGCCTGAATCGCAAGGTTGTCCATCATCTCTAAGCCTGCGGGGATAATGCCAGCGGCAATAATTGCAGCCACCGCTTTGCCAGCTTGTTCAACGTCATTAAAAGCTGCGAGTAATACTTTGGCATGCTCAGGGATGGGTAACAGATTCACGGTAATATCAACAACAATGCCGAGCAAGCCCTCCGAGCCATTAAACAAAGCAAGCAAGTCAAAACCGGGTCCGTCAAAACCACTACCGCCGAAGGTGACCAACTCACCATCCATGGTAACAATGGTAATTTGTTGGACATTGTTAACGGTTAAACCGTATTTGAGACAGTGCACACCGCCGGAATTTTCGGCGACGTTACCGCCGATACTACAGGCAATTTGTGAAGAAGGGTCGGGGGCATAATAAAGTCCGTGTGGTTTGGCAGCATTACTGATCGCCTGATTGGTGACGCCGGGTTGTACACGGGCGGTACAATTTACTGGGTCGATCTCGAGTATCGAATTGAACTTGGCCAGACTAAGTAGTAAGCAATTATCTCTCGGCAGGGCACCGCCAGAAAGTCCGGTACCAGCACCTCGGGCAATCACGGGTACCTCGTGCGCAGAACAGATTCTCAGGATCGCTTGAATTTGTTCGATGGTCTCGGGCAGAGCGATAACCCAGGGGGGGACGCGATAAGCCGAGAGCCCGTCACACTCGTAGGGACGTGTATCTTCGGGATCGAATAACACCGCCTCTTTTGGAAGGATCAGTCCCAGGCTATGGACCAAACTTTCTTTGCTAATGTTACTTTTCTTGATGAGACCATCATATATAGGCATTAGTAAATCATACCCAGAGTGAGGCGATAAAACCACTAATGGGTTTTTTACCAACACGTATAGCGTGGGTATATACCATTAAGGCTTATGGTAATATGCAGGGCTTGGGGGATTGTTGAATGTTTCGTATATTGTTTGTTTTGATTCTCTTTGCAGCAACGTGTGCCGTAGGACTGTACCTGCCGCATTTCAAGGGGATGGATTTTTTTGCGATCTTGTTGATGCTGTTGGCGGGGCTCCTGGTTGGTTTTGCACTTGCGGATGGCCGATTTGATAAAATTATCATTGAACTGGTCGTAGCCGTCGGTTTTGTTGCGCTAACTATGCTCGGTATGTGGAAATCGGCCTGGTTAATTCCTCTGGGGTTTGTTTTGCATGCCGCCTGGTGCCTGGTACACCATTACTCGTTCATCGGCGCGAGAATTCGCTCCTGGTTTTCACCACTATGCGCACTGTACTCTATATTAATAGCTGGATTTGTTTACGGGCGTTTCTTTTTCTGAATAAACAACGATGATACGTTTAGACAAATGGTTATGGGCAGCACGGTTTTATAAAACCCGCTCGATGGCGACGGATGCCGTCAATGGCGGCCACGTGCATGTGAACAGCCAGCGATGTAAAGCATCGAAAAATGTTCAGCTTGGTGATGAGATCCGAATCAAGAAGAGTGGCACACAGTTTATTGTTGTGGTCGAAATGCTTTCGGAAAAACGGGGCTCGGCAACACAAGCCAGAGAGTTATATAGCGAAACAGAGCAGAGTATCGAACAACGCGAGCTATCAAGTGTGCAGCGAAAATTAAATGCGCTGGCCAATCCACACCCAACACGCAAACCCGACAAACGACAGCGCAGGCAGTTAAGAGCATGGCAGGATAAGACATGACAAAACCAGTCACCCCATTATTGGCTGCGGATGCCATCATCGAAATGATCAATGAGCCAGGCCGCCCCATCGTCCTGATCGAAAGAATGAATATTCCCTATGGTTGGGCGATCCCAGGTGGTTTTGTCGATATTGGTGAGACCGTGGAAGCGGCCGCAGTCAGAGAGGCGAAAGAAGAGACCTGTCTGGATGTCGAATTAACCGGGCTTTTAGGGATTTATTCCAATCCAGAACGGGACACGAGAGGCCATATTGTTACGGCAACCTATGTGGCTCAGTCCACTGGTACCCCAAAAGCGGCCGATGATGCAAAAAACCTGGATCTTTTTACCCTGGATCGTTTACCTTCCCCGCTGGCCTTTGACCATGAACTGGTCCTGGCCGACTATAAGCGATATCGTGAGCAGGCCGCTAAGCAGCCAATAGTAGCGCCATTACGGTTGAAGTAAATATTGAAGAATTTAAAGCAAATAAAGAGGCAGCTATGGCAACTGTAGATTTAACGGTAGAAAATTTTGTAGACACCATAACCAACAACGATATTGTGATTGTTGACTTCTGGGCACCCTGGTGTGGACCTTGCCAGTCTTTCGGTCCGATTTATGAAGAACTCTCTGAGCAGCATGACAATGTAGTGTTCGCTAAGGTCAATACCGAAGACCAACAAGAACTGGGTGCACGGTTTCAGATCCGTTCAATTCCGACATTAATGTTGTTCCGTGAGCAGATTATTTTGTATCAAGAGGCTGGTGCACTGGGTAAAGCCGATCTAGCCAAATTGGTTGAGCAAGCGGTATCGCTTGATATGGCCGAAGTTAAAAAGTCGATTGAAGAAAGTGCAGAGTAAACTATTTAATATAACTGGTTTGCTTTATCCATGCGCATAGAGTGTGGACAGAAATCTGAAACGCCCGATGGAAACATTGGGCGTTTGCATATGAAGAGAAAGTTTTCGTGAAAGCATGTAATCAGTGTGGAAAGTGTTGCATCAATTACAGCAACGGAGGGTTGTCAGCATCCGTCAGTGAAATAGAAGCCTGGGAGGACAAGCGACCCGATATCATGCGTTATGTAAGTGAAGGCAAGATCTGGGTCGATCCCGACACCGGTGAGCAACTCACGCGCTGCCCCTGGCTAAGAAAAGAAAGCAATCAAGAAAAATATAGCTGCGATATCTATGATGACCGCCCCAGCGATTGCCGCTACTACCCAGTTACCATTGAAGACATGATTAAAGACGAATGTGAAATGTTAGAAGCGAATGACCTTGCCAAACCTAAACTGGCGCAGAAGCGACTGAATAAGCTTATGGCTAATGACCGGCCAGCTTATTAATTCTTCAATAGAAATAAACTAGTATGAATGAGAGTAAAAATAAACTAATCGTTCTAGGCCAAACTGTTGTGGCTGTAATTGCCGCTTTCTTTGGCTTTGTGTTGGTTCAAGATGCAGTTTTTGCCGTCTACTTAAAAATTAATAATGGTATTTATCCGCCTTTCATGCCTGAATTTGTTGATACTATAAGCTTTTATATTGGCGGCTTTATAGCTGGAACTTTAGCGATCTTCATCTTGTTTCGAGTCAAATATAAGGTTCAGATTACATTAGCAATAATATTTTGTATTTTTCTATCACTATTAAAATTACGCTATGATGTGCAACCAGAAATTACAGTGCAGATATTACCCTACGAGGTAATTTTAGGTGGTGGATTACTGGTTGTAATTTATGCGGCTGTTACAAAGTATATGGCTGCTAACAAGTCATCCAAATCGACGCCAAAAGGCGGTGCGATTTGATTCAAACGTTACAGATTCTAAATGACTTCTCAATTCTTGTTGTTTAGCGTCCGCCTAATAATGAACCCATAATCCCGCGAATAATACGCCGACCTAATGTGCTGCCGATCGAGCGTGCTGCACTTTTGAGCATTGCTTCACCGACACTCTGTCGTCGTGAGCGCGAGCGCGTGGAGCGTTGTTTTACTTCAACATTTTTTTGTTCAGCTTTTTCGGCAGCCTGCATGCGTTGTTCATCTTCGCTGCGTTTCTTTAACACTTCATGAGCGGACTCTCTATCGATGGTTTCATCATAGCGTCCTTTGAGGGGAGAGCGATTGATAACAGTCTCACGTTCTTGTTGTGTTAATGGACCAATACGAGAGTGCGGCGGACATATTAATACTTGCTCGACCGGAGTAGGGCTGCCTTTATCATCTAATATAGATACCAGAGCTTCACCGGTACCAAGTTCAGTAATCGCCTTAACCGTATCGATATCAGGATTAGTTCGAAATGTTTGCGCGGCAGATTTAACGGCTTTTTGATCGCGGGGGGTAAATGCACGTAACGCGTGTTGTATGCGTGTGCCTAACTGTCCTAAAATTTCATCGGGAATGTCTAGAGGGTTTTGGCTAATAAAATAAACGCCTACGCCTTTTGAGCGAATCAATCGAACGACTTGTTCTATTTTTTCAAGCAATGCTTTGGGTGCGTCATCAAATAACATGTGCGCTTCATCAAAAAACAATACCAGCTTTGGTTTATCGGCATCGCCGATTTCGGGCAATTGTTCAAACAACTCTGCTAGCAACCAAAGCAAGAACGTCGCGTATAAACGTGGTGACTTTGACATTAAGCGAGTGACATCAAGCACACTGATTACTCCGCGGCCACTGAAGTCGGTAATCATTAAATCATTAAGATTCAGGGCTGGCTCACCAAAAAAATGTTCGGCACCTTGTTCTTCCAGGACCAAAAATTTTCGTTGTATAGCGCCAATGCTCGCAGATGACATATTGCCATACTCACTACTTAACTCTTTGCGATTTTCACGTAACCAGTCTAACAGGCTACGTAAGTCTTTAAGATCTAATAGCATCAAACCATTGTCATCGGCAAAATCAAAGGCGCTGTAGAGTACACCGGTTTGTGTATCATTCAAGTCAAGCAGATTAGACAGCATCAGTGGACCAATATCAGATATCGTCGTGCGCACAGGATGTCCCGCGCTGGCAAACATATCCCAGAACAAAGTTGGGTTGGCCTCGTTGGAAAAATTATTCAGCCCTATTGTTTGCAAACGTGACTGAACTTTGTCGTTCATGGTTCCCGCTTCTGCCAAGCCAGATAAGTCGCCTTTTATATCTGCTAAAAACACCGGCACGCCATTGCGTGAAAAGTTTTCCGCTAACACTTGTAAGCTAACTGTTTTTCCGGTGCCGGTTGCACCTGCAATCAAGCCATGTCGATTGGCCATGCGCAGATTAAGATTAACCTGTTTATCTTTGTTGCCACCAATGCATATGTTTGTCATCGTGGTTTAGCCTTGTTTAGTTTCGATGGTGTATAAGGTTTGGGTAGGGAACGCGAACTCAAGTCCATTGGCATTAAACTGCCGTAGGATTTCAAGGTTGATTTGAGTTTGCACGTCGGCAATCGCTTCACCACTTTTAATATAATAGATAAACAGAATATTCATCGCGAAATCACCAAAGGCATTAAACGATAATACGGTTTTCTCTTCCGTACTGGCGTTGGCTCCGTTTATCTCTTTGAGAATCACCATCGCCTGTTCCATTTGCTCCGCGGTGGTGTCGTAGGTGAGTCCGAGATTCAGCACAATTTTGCGTGAAGGTTCCTGTGAGACATTTTCGACTGGCGCGTCGGTAAACGTCGAGTTGGGAATAGTGACAATACGTCCTTCAAGGGTACGCAGTCGTGTACTGCGGACACCAATTTCTATAATGGTTCCATCGTAGCCGTCTATTTTAACGCGATCATTAATGCGAAACGGTTGATCCGCAAAGATCGTAAAACCACCGAATATATTGGATACCGTATCTTTGGCAGCCATCGCCAGGGCTAAACCACCAATACCCAGTCCAGCGAGAATCGCGCCAACATTATAGCCGGCATTATTCAGGCCAATGACGATGGCCATCACCCAGATGATCAAGCGTACGCCTTTACGCAGGATTGGCATTAATTGATCATCGAGGTCATTTTCGGTTTTTTCTGACCAGGGTAATAGAATGCTTTCGTAAAACGCTTCAAACAGACGTACCAATAACCAACCGATCAGGATCGCAAGAATAATATGCAGAGAATTGTGGATAGCACTTGCAAACGACTCAGGTAGTTTCAATAAAGTGAAGGCAAACCATATTCCGCTGGCGATTAACATAAATACGATAGGTTCTTCGACCAGATCAACAATAATGTCATCAAGCTTGTTTTTGGTCTTGGCAGTAAATGCCTTGATGATTTTAGAGAATAGCCAGTAAACCGCCTTACCCAACAAAACGACAAATAGAATTATGCCGAGTGAAATAAGCCATTCCTGAACGGTGTTGCCGTAGTAAGTGGTATTCAGAAATTCCATCTGTGACTCCCTTTTTTTGATAATTTGTTATTTTTCTAGTCGCCAATTATACAATGAAAAATGCCAGATACGTATATTCACGTGAATCAATAAGAAATGACTAATACTTGGTCCTGATAATCTAGATGGGCAATCTACATGTCATTATTATCACAGGATTTAATAAGAGAAAGCATGAACTTCAGGGATTAACTTCGCGAGACACGGGAGGTATCGTATATCTAGCTTGGAGGACTATAATTAAGTTAATCCATCAAACATAATCACATCCACTTCTTCTCCTGCTTCAATCGAGCCAGACATCTGAGGAATGACAACAAAGCAATTGGCATTGCTCATGCCACTTAAGATGTGCGAGGCCTGCATGCCAGCAGAGTCTACCATCAACTTACCATTTTCATCTGTGGCTATGCCACGTTGATAGTCAGTGCGTCCGGGATGTTTTTTAATTAAGGATTTGGTTGTTGCTTTAACAGTTAGTGGTTGTTGATAGTCTTCACCCATCAAACGTCTTAACGCGGGCTGGGCAAATAAATAAAATGTCGCCATTACTGAAACAGGGTTGCCGGGCAGGCCAAAGAACATTGCATTTTTAATTTTGCCCAATGCAAGTGGCTTGCCGGGTTTCATCGCAACTTTCCAGAAGTCGACTTTACCAATTTTTTCGAGTGTTAGTTTTACGAAGTCGGCTTCACCCACGGAGACACCACCGGATGTGATTACCGCATCGGCAATATCGGCGGCATGGTTAAAGGCCTCTTCAATCGCCTGTCGATCATCGCGAATGACACCGAGGTCAATGATCTCAACACCTAATTTTTCCAGCATTCCGTAAATGGTGTAACGGTTACTATCGTAGATCTGGCCTTCTTGCAGTTTTTCACCCACCGCAACCAGTTCATCACCGGTTGAAAAAAAGGCAACACGGACTTTTCGTTTAACCTTGACTTCTGGGTAACCTAAAGATGCGAGTAGGCCGATCTCGGCTGGACCGATCAACTTACCGCTTGTGATGACGGTGCTGCCTTTGGCCATATCTTCACCAGGGAGACGGACGTTTTGTCCAGCTGAGTGGCCACTGCCAATAGTGATTGCATGACCATCAGCGTTTACCTGTTCCTGCATGATCACCGTATCTGTTCCTTCGGCAATCTGTGCGCCCGTCATAATACGAATACACTGGCCTGATGTTACCTTACCTTTGTAAGGATCGCCGGCAAATGATTTACCGATCATTGTTAATGTAATTTTACCTGAGGCCGGTAGGTCAGCAGCATTGAGTGCATAGCCATCCATCGCCGAGTTAGCGTAGGGCGGTACATTGATCGGTGAAATGACATCTTCAGCGAGTATCCGTCCCAGTGCCTCGCGAATAGCGACTCGCTCTATGCCCGTTACTGGCGTGGTCAGTTGCGCGAGTTGTTCATGAACTTGCTCGACGGTCAGTAGTTTGGGATCGGGGCTGTCGCAGTCGCCTGCAGATACGGGGATAGTTTTCATGAGTTTTTGGCCGTGATTGTTAATTTCTGATGATGTCCTCAAGCGCTATTATGCACGTCCTTAAGCTCATGGATCCAGTATCTCGGCCTGGGTATATATTGAATCTGTTAGGTTTAGCAGGGGATTTCTATTCGAGAAGTAAGCCGTCTATTTTATCTTTCACCTTCACGCTGTCCCAGTCGACGGCACCGCTGGCTAGATAGCGCAGCTTTCCTTGTTTGTCGATGAGATACGAGCCAGGCAAGCCCTCAACTTGAAAGTCGCGAAGTGCCTTACCGTATTGATCAATCAGTATCGGCAAGTTCGGATTATTTTTACGGACATACTGATCGATATTTTTGTGACTATCCGCGGCAATCGTGATGATTCTAAAAGCCGACTTGTTCTGGTAATTCTGTCTTAGTTTTTTTATTAAAGGCAACTCTTTCTGGCAGGGTAAACACCAGCTGGCCCAGAAATGCAGCAGCGTGACTTGCTGCTGATACTCTAGATTGATTACCCGTTTATCCAGATTAACAAGTGAAACAGCAGGGGCTATATTAGGCTCAGTTACCTTTAAACTGGCATGCAACAAAACGCCACTATCAATATCAGTATCAGCTTCAGCAGCGGGCACTGATAGCGACAACACCAGGAGGTGGAAGGATAAAAAGATTCTTACCAGGCAACGGAGCCAGTGACTAACCATCGTCCATCCAGTACTTGTTGATAACCGTTAACATTCTGGTAAACAGGGTGCTGGTACTTGAGCTCGACACTACCGGTGGTATCAGGGATTCGGTATTGAATGCTGGGCGATAACGAGATTGAAGTTAGTCCAGTATAATCTGTATTGTCGACCATCGACATTGTGGGGCGACTATATTGGCCATCATGATCCTCCTCTTTTTGTGTCTTGATCATGTTCAGTTCCATACCGAGGTTGACGTAGTTCGTGGCCGAGTAACGCGCTATAAGATCCAGACCAAATTGATCACCAAACTCGTAACCTTCATCACCTTCCGTGGTCAGGTGATAAAACGCATTGTCCTGAAACACAATCGGATAGTAGGCGCGCATGTAATTCATGGTTAGCAGGCCATCCCAGGAACCACTACTTGAATAATATCAATGAACGACACTAATCATGACATAAAAGGTCAGGACAAAATAAGTCAGGATCAATTAGGTAAAGACAAACCCAGTCTGCTCATTGTCGACGACGATGAGACATTGTGTTTGGTGTTGCAAAAATGCGATGCAAAAGCGTGGTTTTGAAACGCGCATTGCCCATGATGTTACTAGTGCGGTATCGCTTGCGGAAGAGGATCCTCCTGAATACGCCATTATCGATTTGAGTTTGCCGGGTGAGTCAGGTCTGGATCTGATAAGTAAACTCAAAGAGATTGACGAACATACTCGCATGGTTGTTATGACTGGTTATACTTCATTAGCATCCGCGGTCGAGGCGATTAAGTTAGGTGCCATTCATTACTTAGCCAAACCAGCGGATGCCGATGAAATTCAGCATGCCTTTCATCGTGATGAAGGGGATAGCACTGTACCGATTTCAACACGGCCATTATCGGTTGCGCGTTTGGAGTGGGAACATATTCAACGAGTCCTGGCGGAGTGTGAGGGTAACATTTCCGAAACTGCGCGCCGCCTCAATATGCATCGCCGTACCCTGCAACGTAAATTAAACAAACGCCCTGTTAAAGAATAAAAGCAAAAAATTAAAAGCTAAAGACTAAGGTACTGAATAATAAAATTCACAATCTGTTCGGGTTTATTTAAATCCAGTTGCGGAATAGTGACATCCATCTTCTGTAATTTTTCTGATTGGGGCTCATCGATAGCTAAGGCGATTACCGATTTGTCTTCCAGACACATAAGTTTCTGTCCTTGTGAGGGTCTGTGACACTCGATTTTAGGATAGTCAACATGCTTAAAGCCTTCAATCAGAATCAGGTCCAGTTTTGTCGAGTCTAATTGTTTCAACAAATTATCAAGCTGCGCTTCATCTTGATCAGGGGTCTCGACCATTAATGCCCAACGTTTTGAAGAGGCAACCAGCATTTGTTCGGCACCCGCTTTACGAAGCTCGTAACTATCCTTTCCCGGTTTGTCGATATCAAAATCATGATGAGCATGCTTGATCATGCCAATACGAATACCCTTGGCTTTTAATATTGGGATAACTTTTTTCAGTAAAGTCGTTTTACCAGTGCCGCTATAGGCAACAAAACCAAGCAGAGGACAATCGATATCAAACATTTTCTTGTAGTGCCTCTAGTTGTTCAGGTGTATTGATGTTAATAAAGGCCTGGGGCTGATCAGAAAAATCTATTTGCTGTGCATCATGTTCAGTAAGAAAGTGATGCACGGCGAGGTGATTATTTTCTAGTGCCTGCTGTAAGTCTGTTTGCAGGGAATGGTGCAGTAAGCAACAGCCACTATGTTGACGTTCACCATCAAAGGCGACATAAGCTTTTACACTACCGCCATGGTTAAGCATACGCTCGACATAATTTAGAGGGAGCAAGGGGACATCGCAAGGTACGACCAGCAGCCAGTCTTTTTTCGTGACCTGCATAGTACTGTAGATGCCGGTAAGAGGCCCAAGCTGACCTGGTATTGCATCCGTGACAACGGGGTAGCCTAGTGATTCGTATTGGGGTATTGCCTCATTAGCACTGATAAACCTATTTGTTAGCTGTGGGTCGAGCCTGTCCATGACGTGCTCGATCAATGTTTTGCCTGCAAGCTTGATCAGGCCCTTGTTCTGGCCGCCCATGCGACTGGCCTTGCCACCCGCAAGTACTACTACAGCAATATTTTCTATTTCTATCAAACTAAGCCACTGATTTTTCGCTAATAAACTGCTCTAAATTTTATGCTATTTGGGACGCTATGTACTCAACAGAGCGAATTATTTTCGAGGTAAACAATGGCTTCAGGGGTGAATTTTGATGCGGCAATTGCCGGATTACAAAAAGGGGTAGACAGTGCACGTGCCGCAGGAGCTTCGCTTGCAAAAAGTACTCAGCCGGTAGTTGAATCTGCCGCGTCATCTTCAGGTTCAGCAGAAGAGGGCAAAGGTGCCATCATCGACGTTACGGTTTAAATTTTGTTTGCTCAGGTTTTGACCTGATGTTGTTGTAATGCCCAGCCAACATGTTCACGTACCAGACTCGAGGTGTGTTGTTGCTTGGTTTTTAGTGCTGCGATTATTTTCTCAGCCGATTCTGGGTTGCGGCTTAGTGTTTGACTCCTTAATGCGTTACCGAGCGCGATAGCAATATTTCGCATCCAGACTTCATAGCCAATACGCCGAATGGGGGAGCCCTGCATTTCTTTTTCGAAACGCGCTTCATCCCAGGCGAATAGTTCAACCAGAGTTATGTCATCCAGTTGATGGCGAGGCAAAAAATCTTTTTCGCTACTGGATTCCGAAAACTTATTCCAGGGACAAACGAGTTGGCAATCATCGCAGCCATAAATGCGATTGCCCATTTTTATACGCAACTCTTCAGAGAAACTGCCGCGGTGTTCGATGGTGAGATATGAAATACAACGACGTGCATCTACTTGATACGGTTCAACGATTGCCTGGGTGGGACAGACCTCAATGCAGGCCTGACAGGTTCCACAATGATTCTCACTTATTGAATCATTTACCGGTAAAGGAAGATCAGTATAGATCTCACCGAGAAAAAACCACGAGCCTGCATCACGGTGGATCAGGTTGGTATGTTTACCAATCCAGCCCAGGCCCGCTTTTTCGGCGATCGGTTTTTCCATGACCGGTGCACTGTCAACAAAGACACGATAACCAAATTCACCGATGGCCTCGCTAATAAGGTCTGAGAGTTTTTGTAAACGTTGGCGAAGTAGTTTGTGGTAGTCGCGACCTAGTGCATAGCGAGAGACAAAGGCCTTGTCTGGATCGTTAATCACATCCCAGGCATCATGACTGGGTTCGGGCCAGTAGTCCATACGGACACTGATCACTCTTAATGTGCCGGGATGTAATTCGGCAGGGCGAGTGCGTTTGCTTCCATGTCGTTGCATCCATTCCATCTCGCCATGGTAGTCATTGGCCAACCAGTCGGTCAGACGTTGTTCTGCCTCAGATAGATCGGTGTCACTGATGCCGAGCTGTTGAAAGCCAAGTTGCTTTGCCCATAGCTGGATTTGTCGGCTAAGCTCTTCAAGTTCTACTGAGCGGTCTGTTGGACTATGATATGAAGACATAGATTTGCGAGTCAGTGTGTATGTTCAGGAATTTAAGGTTATGATTGGGTTATGACAAAGCTAGCACATAATTTATACAAGGCCGAACAAGTTCGAGAGATGGACAATTATGCCATCAATAAACTCGGCATATCAGGCACGGTCCTTATGGAACGTGCAGGTTCGGCGGCTTTTGATGTGTTGCGAAAACACTGGCCAGAAGCAAAATCTATTTCGATTGTCTGTGGTTCTGGCAATAATGCCGGTGATGGCTATGTTGTCGCGCGCCTGGCCAAAGAAGCCGGCATGGAAGTGCAAGTACTGCAGATTGGTGATAGTTCACGCATGAAAGGTGATGCGCTGGCAGCGGCACAACGTTTACAGTCGGTAGGTATCGATACGACAGAATTTACGGTACCAAAGTGTCAGCAGGCCGATGTGGTTATTGATGCTCTATTAGGTACCGGTCTCAGTCGTGAAGTCAGTGACGAATACTATACGGTGATTAAAGCAATAAATGCCTGTGGCAAACCAATACTTGCCCTGGATATTCCTTCTGGTCTTAATGCCAACACTGGTACCGCAGAAAGTATTGCGGTTAAAGCAAATGTCACCGTAACTTTCATTGGCAATAAGCAAGGACTCTTTAGCGGTGATGCCTGGGATTATTGTGGTACCCATATTTTTGAATCTTTGAGTGTACCGACAGAAGTCTACGAACAAACCACCTGTGGTGTTGAACAGATCAATTATGAAAAGCTCAAACATATCTTAAAACCGCGTGCCCTCAATTCACACAAAGGTCACAATGGGCATGTGTTAATTATCGGTGGCGAAGCTGGATTTACTGGCGCGGCCCGCATGGCGGGTGAAGCTGCAGCCAGGGTTGGTGCCGGCCTGGTCAGTATTGCTACTCGCAAAGAGCATGCTGCTGGTATGAATGCTTCCCGACCTGAACTCATGGTACACGGCATCGATAGTGAAAAAGAATTTCACATTCTGGCAGAGCGAGTGAATGTTATTGCGATTGGTCCTGGTCTGGGACAGTCAGAATGGGCCAAACAATTACTAGGATTTGCACTTGATAGTGGTTTACCAATGATCGTTGATGCCGATGCGCTTAACTTATTATCGGCTGAACCAAAGAAGCGTGATAATTGGGTGCTCACACCCCATGGTGGTGAAGCAGCAAGATTGTTAGGCAAGTCGACCCAGGAAACAGAAGAAAACCGTTTTGCCACGGTCAGAACACTGCAAAATGAATTTGGTGGCGTGGTCATTCTCAAAGGACCGGGTAGCTTGGTCTGCTCACATGATGAGCCCATGTTTTTGTGTACTGATGGCAACCCAGGTATGTCCAGTGGTGGTATGGGTGATGTGCTAACGGGCGTAGTTGCGGGATTGGCTGCACAAGGTCTTGGTCTGCTGGATGCGGCCTCTTTGGGAGTTAGTCTGCATGGTGCCGCAGGTGATGGTGCGGCAAAAGCTGCTGGGCAGCGAGGGTTGTTGGCGAGTGATTTGATGAGTTGGGTGAGACGCTTAGCGAATCCTTAATCAAACGATTAATCCCTATATAATTTACAACCATGCAACCTGTAAATTTCCAACTTAAAAACGAAGAGCAGACGTTAAAACTGGCGCGCTGTTTTGCTGATGCATTCAAAGAGAAAAATCTTGGTTTTGCGCATATCTATTTGTCCGGTGACTTAGGCGCAGGCAAAACAACTTTTTCTCGGGGCTTTATTCAGAGTTTTGGTCACCGGGGTAATGTCAAAAGCCCGACTTACACGCTGATCGAACCATACCAATTACCTGAGATCACCATTCACCATCTCGATCTGTATCGACTTGGTGATCCTGAGGAACTCGAATTCCTGGGTATCGATGAGATTTGCCAGGATGAGGGAATTTGCCTGATCGAATGGCCTGAACGCGGCCGCGGAGTATTGCCTGAGCCAACCCTTAGCCTCGAGCTGAAACACCCTGGTTCAAATCAGGCGCAAGGTCGAGAAATGGTCGCGACAGCCCACACCCCAGCGGCACAAGCCTGGTTAAACCTGACCCGATCCCACTTTGAGTCCGATCCTCAGATCAAAGATTAAGATCCACTGCTATCTATATAAGAAATATAAGAAATTTACTTGAAAAATCTGCAAAATAAGGCACAATAAATAGGGAGTAGGAGCGAAAGGGGTCGTTCAATGGATTTTGCGCGTTTAACTTTACGCACAGGATTGCTATTTATACTGTTAACGGTGGTGAGCCTGACTCAGGCCGTTACCGTGCAAGGGCTGCGTATGTGGCCTGCACCCGATCATACACGCCTGGTGTTTGACCTGAATGCTCCCGTCGAACACAGCCTGTTTACCCTGGCTGGGCCCGATCGGATAGTCATCGATCTAAAATATACTGATTTCAACGCAGCATTGCCTGCCATTACTAGCGATGCCTTCATAAAAGATATTCGTTACGCACGCCGTGGCAAGGACGGTATGCGAGTGGTCCTCGATCTAAAACGCAAGGTGAATCCAAAGAGTTTTGTACTCAAGCCGCATCGTGAATATGGCCATCGCCTGGTGGTGGACCTCATTGATTCCAGTGAGGCTAAGCCACGAGAACCGGTACGCCGTAATACTGATAAGCTAGGTAAGCCTCGCGATGTGATCATTGCAATTGATGCGGGTCATGGTGGTGATGACCCGGGTGCGGTTGGGCGTAAGGGTACCAAAGAAAAGAATGTAGTACTCGGTATTGCTAGAGAATTGAAAAAGATGATCGATAAGCAACCGGGTATGAAGGCTAAATTAATTCGTAACGGCGATTATTTCCTGGCATTAGATACTCGAGTTAAAAAAGCCCGTGAGGCGCAGGCTGATTTGTTTATTTCTATTCACGCAGATGCTTTTAAGGATCGACGCGCACGTGGATCATCTGTGTTTGTGCTCTCTGAAAATGGTGCGAGCTCTGAAGTAGCCAGCTTTCTGGCTGAATCGGAAAATAGCTCAGACCTGATCGGTGGTGTCAGCCTGGATGGTAAGGGCGATCTGCTGAAGCTCGTATTGGTTGATATGTTAAAGAACTCGACCATGGAAGAGAGCAACGACGTTGCTAAATATATGATCAAGGGTTTGAAGGGTGTGAATCATATGCATAAGAAGCATGTGGAAGAGGCCCGTTTCCGAGTCTTGACGGCGCCTGATATTCCTTCGGTCTTGATCGAAACGGCATTTATTTCAAATCCGAAAGAAGAACGTAAACTGCGCAGTAAGAGACATCAACGCAAACTCGCCAAGGCGATTTTCAAAGGTACGGTCAATTATTTCAAAAGCAATCCACCGCCAGGCACACTTCTGGCGCTTAAGGATCGGAAGCACAAAATTTCGTCTGGCGATACGCTAAGTGCTTTGGCTGAGCAGTATCAGGTTAGTATGGCTGATATTCGGCGCGCCAATGACATGAAAAGCGATCGTCTGCTGGTTGGCCGCGTCTTACGCATCCCTTCTTATGTGACGCATGATTCATGAGTTGTGGATATACCACCTCCAGTTAATTTACATCCCCCTACCAATTTACATACACTAGACCTCATGTCCGAGGTTGATCTATTACCCAATATAAAGAGACTGCCTACGCAATTGGCCAATCAGATTGCTGCGGGTGAGGTGATCGAGCGCCCAGCCTCTGTGATAAAAGAGTTAATTGAGAATGCGCTGGACGCGCAGGCATCTCGTGTTGATATCGAATTAGTGAATGGCGGCATGGAAGGCATCACAGTAAGTGATGATGGTCATGGCATTCATGCAAAAGAATTATCACTGGCGATTAGTCGCCATGCGACCAGTAAGATCGACTCGGTTGAAGATCTCCTGAACTTGCATAGCCTGGGTTTTCGCGGTGAAGCGCTAGCAAGTATTTGTTCGGTGAGCGAGTGGGAAATCATCTCAAGACCACAAGCACAGGAACAAGCTGCAAAAATAACTTATCTAATGCCGGATAAGATTATGGATATTAATCATGCCCAGGGGACGCGGATTAGTATTAAACAACTTTTTTGTAACACCCCAGCCCGCAGAAAATTTTTACGTGCTGAGCGAACCGAATACCGCCACTGTGAGGATGTGATTAAGCGAATGGCACTGGCACGTTTTGATGTCGCGTTTTATCTAAAACACAATGATCGTCAGACACTGAAACTACAGGCGGTTAGTGATGATACGGGTCGCTCGCGACGCGTTGCGCAAATTTGTGGTGAAAACTTTATAAAGCAATCTATCGTGATTGATTACCCGCATAGTAGCATGCGTTTATGGGGCTGGCTGAGTCAGCCTGAATACTCAAGACAATCAACCGACTTGCAATACTTTTATATAAATGGCCGCATCATTCGAGATCGTGTTATTAACCATGCAATTCGCCTCGCCTATCAACATCTTTTGCCGCCGGGGCGACATGCAGCATATGTATTGCACCTGGAGATTGATCCTGCGGTAGTCGATGTGAATGTTCATCCGACAAAATATGAAGCACGATTCAGGGAATCACGGATTATTCACGATTTTATCTCTCGTAGCATTCGTGATGCGATTCATCAGACATCACCGGATACGTACAAATTCAATCAGCAAAATGTTCATAACGGTGTTTATATTAATCAAGGGACTCAAACCCATCAGCATAAATCAATAGCTGAACAACAGGCCTTCTATCAGCAAACAACGCAAAGCAAGTTTGGAGATATACTAACGATTGTTGATGATTGCTTCGCATTGACGCAACAACAGCAACGTTTATTTTTAATTGATTTGAAAGCGGCAGCAGCGAAGTGGGTTTCTACGCAGTTGTTTACGGGGCTTAAGACTAAACAAATAAAATCATTACCCTTATTGATTCCGCAACGGTTAACGTTGACAAAACAACAAGCTGCAAACTTTAGCAGGCATAATGCAGAACTGACACGCTTGGGATTTGAGCTAAGCTTGACTGAAGATGAGAGTTTACTGGTACGTAAAGTACCTTCCTTGACTCAGTGCTATGAAAGCACAAGTTTAATTATGAACTTATTGATGCTTAGCCCTGTAACTAATATTTCAGCTGAGAACCTGAATGCTGTTTTGTTTGATTTAATACCTGATTACACAATGCTGGATTTAAATATTATGCTGACAGCAATCGAGTCCTCAAATCAGCAATCAACAGATGAGTTTGCAGCCTGTTGGCGTGAAATAACAACAGCCGATCTGGGTAACTGGTTAGGCGAGTAGTCGAATAGTTACCATGCCAGCCTCGACTGAAACAAATAAGCCACCGGCTTTTTGCATCTTGGGACCGACCGCATCGGGTAAAACTGATCTGGCCGTGGAGCTAGTTGAGCGTTTTCCAATGGACATTATCAGTGTCGATTCTGCTCTGGTTTACCGGGGTATGGATATTGGCACGGCCAAGCCCGATGCTGAAACACTCGCACGGGCACCGCATCGCCTGATCGATTTTCTTGATCCTTCGGTTTCGTATTCAGCAGCAGAGTTTCGCAGTGACGCCTTGCGGGAAATGGCAGATATCACGTCGCGAGGTCGCATTCCTTTATTAGTTGGCGGCACCATGATGTACTTCAAGTCACTCTTGCATGGACTGGCAGAGATGCCTGCAGCGGATGAGGCGACTCGCGAAACATTGCTGGCTGAGGCCAATGAAAGGGGTTGGGATAAGATGCACGTCAAACTGGCGAAGGTGGACCCAGAGTCAGCCCAACGTATTCACCCAAATGATCCGCAACGCATTTCACGTGCCCTGGAAGTATACGAGCTGACCGGGATACCGTTGTCGGCCTGGCAGGCAAAACCTACTAAGACTTTTCCTTACCAGTCCACGTTGGTGGCACTGTTCCCATCAGATCGGGCCTGGCTGCACGAGCGGATTGAACGCCGTTTCCATCAGATGGTCGAACAGGGGTTAGTGGATGAAGTTCGAGCATTGTATGAGCGTGGTGATCTGGATGAATCCATGCCCTCCGTCAGAGCGGTCGGATATCGACAGGTCTGGCAGTTTCTGCAAGGCGAATATGACCAAAAAGAGATGGTCGAGAGAGGCATTATTGCCACCCGACAGCTGGCCAAACGACAGCTAACCTGGTTACGTTCAATGCCCGATCTGGTCACTTTAGACTGTATAAACAAGAACTTATTGGATGAAGTCTTGAAATTAGCCAGCCAGGTCCACATAAACGAATAAACGGTGGTATGCTAAACTCTGTGGAAGCTAGAATATTAGAATAAAGCCTTATCACTTAAACAATTTTTAAGACGCCTGAGACATTTGAGGCATATTATTGGGTATATTATTACTCGGCACCCTATTAAATTGGTAATGAGATTGGTACCGCCCAGTAAATAATTATTATAAAGAAACGGAGAACAACAATGAGTAAAGGGCAAGCTTTACAAGATCCATTTTTGAATGCGCTCCGCAAGGAACGCATTCCTGTTGCAATTTACCTGGTTAATGGCATCAAATTACAGGGACAGGTTGAGTCATTTGATCAATTCGTAGTTTTGCTGCGCAATAGCGTTAGTCAAATGGTTTACAAGCATGCTATTTCGACAATTGTGCCTGCACGCAATATCAAGTTACCGATGGCTGATGATATTTCAGGCCCTGCAAACGACTAAATTCAAATTATCTGGTCTCGCCAGTAGGAGGCGTTTCATTGTTTGAACGCCCCACTGGTGGAGAGCGAGCCATCCTGGTCCATCTGGATTTCTCGCAGTACACGGATCAACAGGTCATTGAAGAATTCAAAGAACTGGCTTTAGCAGCAGGTGCTGAGATTGCTGCCTTTGTCACGGGTTCAAGACGCTCCCCCGATCCCAAATATTTTGCCGGTTCCGGCAAGGTTGATGAAATTCTGCAACTGGTTAAACAGCATGATGCAGATCTGGTCATCTTTAACCACACACTTTCACCGATTCAGGAACGTAACCTGGAAAAGGCACTCTCTTGCATGGTGCTAGATCGTACAAGTTTGATTTTGGACATCTTTGCACAAAGGGCACGCAGCCACGAAGGTAAGCTGCAAGTCGAACTCGCGCAATTACGACACTTGTCCACGCGTCTGGTCAGAGGCTGGACTCACCTTGAAAGGCAAAAGGGTGGTATTGGACTGCGCGGACCGGGTGAGACACAGTTAGAAACTGACCGTCGTTTATTAGCTGTCAGGATCAAGCAATTGAAGCATAAACTTGAAAAAGTGGACCGGCAGCGTGAGCAGGGACGGCGAGGGCGCAAGCGTGCTTCACTGCCAACGGTCTCTCTGGTGGGGTATACCAATGCGGGCAAGTCCACGCTGTTTAATACAATGACGGATGCTGATGTGTATGCCGCAGATCAGCTTTTTGCGACACTGGACCCCACTTTGCGCCGGGTTGAATTAGGTGACAAGCAATCAACTGTATTAGCGGATACGGTTGGATTTATTAGTAATCTGCCACATGACCTGGTGGCTGCTTTTCGCTCGACCTTGCAGGAAACGCGTGAGGCGGATTTGTTGTTGCACGTGATTGATGCACACGATCCAAAGCGCAACGACAATATTCATGAAGTAAATACTGTACTCGAAGAGATTGAGGCCGATGATCGGCCGCAACTCTTGATTTATAACAAGATCGACCTGATAGATGGTATTAGTCCACGCATCGATCGTGATGAAGAGGGTAAACCTTCTCGTGTTTGGCTATCCGCCCAGACCGGCGAGGGCCTGGATGAATTACGTGAGGCGATGACCGAATTACTGCAATCTGCCACGATTCAGGAATCACTGATATTGGGGCATGAACAGGGCAAATTACATGCAAAGCTACATGAATTGGGAACTGTACTGCTTGAAGAAACCGATCAGGAAGGACGCTGGTTAATGAATGTTCGTATGCCGGCCGCGACCTGGCAGGGTCTGGACAAGCATTTCCGACTAAATGACTGTATTTGTGATAATTCAAGTCCGGATTGTCTTGCGATAGAGGGCAAGGCTCCCTAAAATTCCGTTTTGCACAAATTTAACTAATGACCGCTTAGTCACATTGGGAGTATCACATGGCGTGGAATGAACCTGGAAATTCCGGGGATAAAGACAAAGACCCTTGGGGTAACACTGGGGGTAAAAAAGGTGGCAATGATGGCCCGCCCGATCTGGAAGATGTAGTTAAAAATCTTCAGGACAAGGTGACGAGTATCTTTGGTGGTCGCAAAGGCGGAGGCGGCGGTGGTCGCGGTCGTTCTGGCGGCGGCATGAGCGCGACAGGATTTAGTCTGATCTTTGTTGTGATACTGGCTGTCTGGGCATTCTCAGGAATATATATAGTGACTGACGGTACTCGTGGTGTCGTTCTACAGTTCGGTGAGTTTCGTGCTGTTACTAATCCTGGTCCTCACTGGTATCCACGTTTTATTCAGAGCGTTGAGATTGTTGAAGTCGACAAAAGTCGAAGTGTTCGTGTAGGTGTGAACACCGAAGAATCTCTGATGTTGACCAAGGACGAGAACATCGTCGATGTTAAATTCGAGGTTCAGTACAAAGTAAAAGATGCAAGAGACTATCTTTTCAATGTGGCAAATCCTGATGTCACTATTCGAACCGCAACAGAAAGCGCTTTGCGTGAAATTGTTGGTACTAGCGACATGAATTACGTGTTAAAGCGTAATGATGTGGCTGAGCGAACAGGTAAATTACTACAGGTCATATTGGAACGCTATGACACAGGATTGCTGGTAGAAGAAGTTAACCTGGTCTATTCAGAGGCACCTGAACAAGTTAAACCTGCGTTCGACGATGTAAATAGTGCCGAGCAGGATCGGGATCGTTTTATCGAAGAAGCGCGCAAATATCAAAACCAGATCATACCGATTGCACGTGGTGAAGCGGCACGTGTCGAGCAGGAAGCAGAGGCCTATAAGGCTGAGAAAATTGCCAGAGCCGAGGGTGATGCCAAACGTTTTAACCAGTTACTGGTGGAATATAAAAAGGCACCTAAAGTCACACGTGAACGCTTATATATTGAAACCATGGAAGAGGTGTTATCTAACAACCGCAAAGTCATGATCGATGTGAAGAAAGGCAATAATCTTTTATACATTCCTGTCGATCAGCTAAACAAACAAAGGCAACAGACTGGGGGTGGCCAAATGGATTCCTCGTCAGGTGTCTCGGCGACGACCGGTGTACCGGAAAGAAAAGATTCAAGAGATCGCTCACGATCGCGTAGCCGTCAAATGGAGGTGCAGCCATGAGTAATCGCCAAATATTTATACTGGTCATCGTCTTCGTTGTCAGCCTGATTGGATACGCTTCCGTATTTACAGTGACAGAACGTGAGCTGGCATTAAAATTCAAGCTGGGTGAAATTGTTAGATCAGATTACGAACCAGGAATTTACGGTCAGTGGCCATTCATCAATAATGTTATTAAATTTGATCGACGTATCCTGATGCTTGATGCTCGTCCATCAGAATATTTGACAGTTGAGAAGAAAAGACTGGTCGTGGACTTTTTTGCCAAGTGGCGGATTAATGATGTTGAGAAGTTTTACCGGACCATGTCTGGTGGCGACATGAATACAGCTAAATTGCGTATCTTCAATATTGTTAACGACGGTCTGAAGAGTCAGTTTAGTCAATACAAAGTGACGGAACTGGTTTCAGGTCAACGACAGGGGGCTGATACGAAGGATGCAAAGGCAGCTGAAGAAGACTTACGTACAACGGTGATGTCAAGGGTTACCGAAACGGCGAATGCCCAGGTCGAAAAATACGGTATCTCGGTGGTTGATATTCGAATCAAGCGAATCGATTTGACGACCAAGATCAGTGAAAGTGTATTTAGTCGTATGATATCTGAACGACAACAGTTTGCTGCAGATATTCGTTCAAGAGGAAAAGAAGCATCAGAAAGACTCAGAGCCGATGCTGATCGTCAACGCACGATTATTCTAGCGAATGCCTATAAAGATGCACAAAACACACGTGGTGAGGGCGATGCAGTAGCAACTGACACCTATGCTAAAGCTTATGGAAAGGATCAGGAATTTTACGCCTTCTATCGTAGTCTTGATGCCTATAGGAAATCATTTGCCGGACATGAAGATATCCTGGTGATAGAACCGGATTCAGATTTCTTCAATTACTTTAAACAGAACAAGCCGCAGCGATAAACATAGCAGAGATGCTAAACTGAAACAGGACCGGGCGTTCCGTATTGCACTAATACACGAACGCCCGGATTTTTTTTGAGATCAAAATGAACGACATTCTCTGGATCGCCTTTGCTCTTTTTCTGGTCTTTGAAGGCCTGTTACCGGCTATTAATCCACAATTGTATCGCCAATTGGTACAATTAATTAGTGAACAGGATGACAAACCGATGCGTATAATCGGGTTTTCCATGATAGTACTGGGTGCTGTCATAATTTTTATCGTAAAATCATAACAATGAATAAAGAAACATGGTTACTGCCAGAAGGCATTGAAGAGGTTTTGCCCCCCCAGGCTGAGTATCTGGAGGGAATACGCCGAGCTTTGCTGGATTTATATCACAGCTACGGTTATGAGCTGGTGATACCGCCTTTTATCGAGTACCTGGAATCATTATTGACGGGTACCGGCGATGATCTCGATTTAAAAACCTTCAAACTCACTGATCAACTCAATGGTCGGATGATGGGCGTGCGTGCGGACATGACGCCGCAAGTAGCACGTATCGATGCACACCAGTTAGGCCGAGAAACTCCTACACGGCTTTGTTATATGGGCACTGTGTTACACACGCGTGCAGAAGGCTTTGACGCCTCACGCGCACCACTTCAGATTGGCCTGGAACTCTATGGTCACAAAGGTTCTGAAAGCGATGTTGAGGTGTTTCAATTAATGGTAGCAACGCTATCTGCCTGTGGTGTTGAAGACGTTTATTATGATCTGGGTCATGTAGGTATCTACCGTGGATTGGTGAAACAAGCCGGTCTGGATGTGCAACAAGAGTCGCAACTGTTTGATGCGCTACAACGCAAGGCCAAACCAGAAATCAAAGAAATGTTATCTGATTGGAGCCTGGACTCAAAAGTCAACGATATGTTGTTAGCATTGGCCGATCTCAATGGCGATGATGTGATTGATAAAGCAGGGACGGTATTAGCCGCTGCTAGTGATGAGGTCAAGGCAGCTATTCAGGAACTGAGTGATATTGCTGAGGCGATTAAGGCTCGTATCCCAGGTATCAGCTTGCACTATGATCTCGCAGAGTTGCGAGGCTATCACTACCACACTGGTGTAGTGTTTGCCGCCTTTGTCCAGGACAAAGGTTCGGCGATTGCACAGGGCGGCCGCTATGATGGCATTGGTGAGGTGTTTGGTAATGCCCGCCCCGCGACGGGCTTTAGCAGCGATTTAAAAACTCTATTGGCTTTTAATACCGATACAGTGGTACAAAAGCCCGGTATTTTTGCCCCGAATGAACAGGATGCAGCGTTACAGTCAGCGATAACAGCCGCACGAGAAAATGGCGAACGTGTCATTGTTGAATTGCCTGGTCAGGTTGGAGACGCAAAAGCCATGCAATGCGATCGTCGATTTATTGCTGAAAAAGGTAAATGGGTTATTAAACCAGTTTAATTAATTGTTAAGAGTTCGGGGAAGGTATTATGGGTAAGAATGTTATCGTCATCGGTACACAGTGGGGCGACGAAGGTAAGGGCAAGGTCGTTGATCTACTGACAGAACGCGCTGATGGTGTGGTTCGCTTTCAAGGTGGCCACAATGCGGGGCATACCCTGGTCATCGATGGTGAGAAAACCGTTCTTCATTTAATTCCCTCAGGTATCCTGCGCGAAAATGTGACCTGCATGATCGGTAATGGTGTTGTGTTGGCGCCTGACGCTCTGATGACCGAACTGAATATGTTAACTGATAGAGGCGTGAGCGTAGATGATCGTCTGTTTATCAGTGAGGCCTGTACATTGATCCTGCCATATCACATTGCACTGGATCAGGCGCGTGAACGGGCGCGCGGTAATAAAGCGATTGGTACTACTGGCCGAGGTATTGGTCCGGCCTATGAAGACAAAATTTCACGTCGCGGTTTAAAAGTGGGTGATATGTTACACCGCGAACGTTTTGCTGCGCGTCTTGGTGAAGTGCTGGATTATCACAACTTTGCTCTGAAGAATTATTTCAAAACCGACACCGTCGATTTCCAGAAAGTGCTTGATGAAGGCCTGGAAATGGCAGAAAAGATTCGCCCAATGGTCGCCGATGTCACTGGTATGTTGCATGTGATGCGTGCCGAGGGAAAACAGATCATGTTCGAAGGTGCACAGGGTACCTTACTTGATATCGACCACGGTACTTATCCCTATGTAACCTCATCGAATCCTACTGCGGGTGGTGCGTGTACTGGCACAGGTGTTGGTCCGAAAGATATTGATTATGTGTTAGGTATTACCAAGGCATACACAACACGTGTTGGTGCTGGTCCTTTCCCTACCGAACTATACGATGGCGCTGATTTGAATGATCCGATTGGTGCCCACCTTGCTAAAGAAGGCCACGAGTTTGGTGCGACTACCGGTCGTGCGCGTCGTTGTGGCTGGTTGGATGCAGTTTGTCTACGCCGATCTGCACAGATAAATTCTCTCACCGGTATCTGCCTGACCAAGATGGATGTGCTCGATGGAATCGAGACTTTACGCATTGCGGTGGGTTATGAAGTAGATGGTCAGCCAGTTGACACCCCTCCGATTGGTGCTGATGCCTACGAACAATGTGTACCTCAATACATTGAAATGCCGGGCTGGACGGAATCAACGGTTGGCGTGCAAAAGGTTGAGGACTTACCTGCTAATGCCCAGGCCTACATTAAAAAGATAGAAGAAGTGATTGGTGTACCTGTCGATATCATTTCGACGGGCCCTGATCGTGTTGAGACAATTGTGTTGCGCGATCCTTTCGCATAATAGTCTGTTTGCTATCGAAAATATAAAAGCCCGATGTCGAAATCGGGCTTTTTTTTGGCCATTCAAATGTTGTCCTAGGTGACTTCTAGCTGCGCTATTATTTCTAGGCGACAGCCTGAAAGCGAGCCCAAGCACTGAGATCGCTCATTTAACATATTGAAATAAAGGGTAAAAAAGACGGTAATGGTGTATAATACGGGATTAAAATGGTGCCGAGGAGAGGACTTGAACCTCCACGGGGTTGCCCCCACTAGCACCTGAAGCTAGCGTGTCTACCAATTTCACCACCTCGGCCGAGATGGAACTCTCAAGGCCGCGCACTTTACCGGGAACCAAACTTCCTTGTCAATTCAAACTTATTAAGCATAATAAAAAATAACGGAAAAAATCACACATTAATATGAGCAAAAAATCCAAAGCCCCAAATACCGCCAACGATCCTCACGCAAAAAGAGAGGCGGCAAAGTACGAAAATCCTATACCCAGTCGCGAATTTATACTGGAATTCCTCGAGGCATCGGGCGTGCCTCTGAAGCTGGATGAGATTGCTTCACATCTTAAACTGACCAGTGAGATGGATAAGACTGCTCTGCATAGACGTTTGCGCGCAATGGAGCGTGATGGCCAAATCCTGTTTAACCGACGCCGGCGCTATTGTCTGGCAAGTAAGATGGACCTGATCACGGGGCGGGTAATTGGACACCCTAGCGGTTTTGGTTTCCTGGTACCGGACAAGGGCGGGGATGACCTGTTTCTATCTACTCGCGAAATGCAAAGTTTAATGCACAGCGATAAAGCGGTTGTGCGAGAAGTTGGTCGCGACCGACGTGGCCGACGCGAGGGTGTCGTGGTCGAGATTCTGGAGCGCGGTATTCAGCATGTAGTCGGGCGATTGTTTATTGAAGGGGGCATGGGATTCGTCGTTGCCGACAATAAACGTATTCATCAGGACATTCTGGTTTCCAAGGAAGATTTTAATGGTGCGAAACATGGCCAGATCGTCTCACTCGAAATTACGGAACACCCGAATCGGCATCGTCAGGCCATCGGCAAGGTGGTGGAAATTATTGGCGATCACATGGCGCCTGGCATGGAGATCGATATCGCGATCCGAAATCACGACTTGCCGCAAAAATGGCCCGATGCCGTTCAGGCGCAGATTAAAAATTTAACGGACATCGTCTCTGAGCAAGACAAACAGGGACGCGAAGATATTCGCCACCTGCCACTGGTCACCATTGACGGTGAAGATGCGCGTGATTTTGATGACGCAGTGTATTGCGAAAAGGATGGTAAAGGTTGGCGTTTGATCGTCGCCATTGCCGATGTCTCGCATTATGTAAAACCCGGTACAGCCCTTGATGATGAGGCAGCGAATCGAGGAACCTCCGTATATTTTCCTGAACGCGTGATCCCGATGTTGCCAGAGGTGATATCGAATGGGCTTTGTTCACTGATGCCTTTGGTTGATCGTCTCTGTATGGTTTGTGACATGCGTTTAAATGCAAGCGGTGAATTTGAAAGTAGCCGATTTTATCCCGCCGTTATGCACTCACATGCGCGACTCACTTACGATAAAGTCGCTGCGATGCTGGTGGACGGTGATCAATCACTGCGCGAACAATACAAAACATTACTACCTGATCTTGAAAACCTCTATGCCTTGTTCAAGGTATTATTAAAAATACGTGAAGCCCGAGGCGCCATAGAGTTCGAATCAACCGAGACGCGTATTGTCTTTGGTGAAAACAAAAAAATTGAACAGATCGTGCCTGTAACACGTAACGATGCGCACCGTTTGATCGAAGAGTGCATGTTAATGGCCAATGTCGCGACAGCACAGTACCTGGAAAAAAATCTGATACCGGCGTTGTACCGAAATCATGAAGCGCCCGGTGAAGAAAAGCTGGCCGATTTACGCGAGTTTCTATCTGAGATAGGTCTTAACCTTGAAGGCGGCAACGAACCGGAGCCGAAGCATTATAAAAACCTGCTGGCACAAATTCAGGGGCGGCATGACTCACACCTGATTCAAACTGTTTTATTACGCAGCCTGAAGCAGGCGGTCTATGCTGCGGATAACCTCGGACATTTTGGTCTTGCTTATGATGCCTATGCACATTTTACCTCGCCGATTAGACGTTATCCTGATCTTTTAGTGCATCGCGCGATTCGCCATGTTTTATCAAAGAAACCTATCGAGAATTTCCGTTACTCGACGAATGATATGGATCAGTTAGGCGATCACTGTAGTGTAACGGAACGTCGTGCCGATGAAGCTACACGCGATGCAACCGACTGGCTTAAATGTGAATACATGCTGGATAAACTCGGGGAGAAGTATGAAGGCGTGATCACATCCGTGACCAGCTTTGGTATTTTTGTGGAACTAAAAGATATCTATGTTGAAGGCCTAATCCACATAACGGCACTCAAACAGGACTATTATCACTTTGATGCTATTCATCACCGACTCATTGGCGAACGTACAGCCAAGATGTATCGACTGGGTGATCCGATCAATGTCGTTGTTGCACGTGTCGATCTGGATGAAAAGAAAATTGATTTTGATCTGGATGAAAATCAACCTGTTGTTAAGCAGCCCTACATTAAACCAAAACTAACTGGTTCTGAAAAGCAGACTGGCAAACGCAGCGCTAATAAAAATAAATTTTCTAAAAAGAAATCTGATAAGAAGAAAGCGAAGAAGAAAAAAATTAGCAAGAAGAAAACAGGTAAGAAGAAAGTCAATAAAAAGAAGACGAGCAAGAAAAAGACCAGCCAATATCGTGGCAAGAAAAAGTCAGCTAAGAAAAAGACTTCTAAAAAGAAAGCCAGTAAGAAAAAAACGGCCCAGAAGAAATCAACAAAGAAAAAAACAAGTAAGAAGAAATCAGCACAAAGGCGCCGGCGTTAACGATTATGGCGAAACCATCTAGTTATTATATATATGGTTTAAACAGTGTGCTTGCCGTGCTTAATCACTCTCCTGAGCGAGTATTAGCATTAACTCTCGATCCTGCTCGCAAAGATGATCGCGTTCAGAATCTCAGACAAGTTGCCCGTGAACTCGGACTCACTGTACAGAGTCTGGACAGTCGAGGTTTTGAAAAACAGTTAGGCGACGTTAATCATCAAGGCGTCATGGCCCAGGTTAAACAGACCGCGGCGCTTAACGAAACGGCTCTATTCACGCAACTTGATGCATTAACATCAACGCCCTTGTTGTTGTGCCTGGATGGAGTACAAGATCCCCATAATCTCGGAGCCTGCTTAAGGACCGCGGATGCAGCGGGTGTGCAGGCTGTGATTGCCCCGAAGGATCGGGCCTGCAGTTTGACAGCAACGGTGAGCAAAGTGGCCAGCGGTGCCGCTGAAGTGGTTCCGTTCTATGCAGTGACTAATCTGGCACGTTGCCTCCGTGAAATTCAGCAACAAGGCATCTGGTGTATTGGTCTTGCGGGTGAAGCAGAATTCTCTTATTTCGATCAAAAACTAACGGGTCCACTCGCTATTGTGATGGGTGCTGAAGGCAAAGGTCTAAGGCGCCTTACTCGTGAGACTTGCGATGAACTTACTCACATTCCTATGCTGGGTAGCGTTAGCAGTCTCAATGTCTCTGTGACGGCCGGCGTGGCACTCTTCGAAGCGGTTCGCCAACGGCACAAGTAAACAGCGATCATCTTCCTCCAGGCTGGGGACTCAGATGTTCAGCCTGACATTTTTATATTTTCCGCATCTTAACCAGTATGCCCTCTCATCCCGTTGATTCTTCTAGGAGGGGAGGATCCTGTGCCTGATTTTTTACTGGGCTGAAACGTTATACGTCGTTAGTTGAGGAAAATAATTTGCTAATTCACTCTAGAGCCAATGCGCGAAGCTTAGCTTTCCGAGGCATCTGTGCATGCCTGTTATGCCTGGTTTTCTACATGGCATCAGGCCTGTCAACCACCGTTGAGGCCAGCACTACTTCGATTAAAAAGGAAGAGGTAAACCAGCCCTTATACAATTCGGACAAGAAACAACAAACGGTCATTGCCGAGACAGAAGAGGGTGGCCCGGCGGCAGCTGTACCGGTTGACTTGGAAGCAGATGACGGCAGCCGACTCAATGTGGCCAGCGCATTCATTCGGGCCATGGCAGAAGGTGATATTCGGCAGTTGATGTTGCTGTCGACCCCCACTTTCCAGACGGAGATCCTGAAAGCCATGGAGGTGACTGAGATGGAAATTGACCAGATCGAGGCGACACCCGATCTACGCTGGGCAACCCCGGTATTTCTAGGGTCTGAGGGTACAGAAGGCCGCTGGCAATATGATTTTGCCCGCTCAGAGAGACCAGACAAGTGGGAGTTTGGCGTGGTGCTTCTCAAACTGGGCGAGGAGTATCTGGCCTGTGGAGTGGTGGACAAATCGAGCACATTGGGTGAAAGCCTACCTTAAGGGCTAAATCGCTTGGTTTATTGGCCTTGAGTTTTGGTGGTTGTGTACTGCTTCGCTGTTGCTTCAGGAGGCTAAATTCCGTAGAATTCGCGCTCACAATCTGCGGTCGTCCCAAATAAGCATATTTGGAATTCGACCATTCTCTGCTCCACTGTATAGACAGGGGGCTGTAACCATAGGGAAACACAATGCGACACTATGAAATCGTGTTTCTGGTCCACCCTGACCAGAGCGAGCAAGTCCCTGCCATGATCGATCGTTATAAAGCGATTATCGAAGGCAAGGAAGGCAAAATCCACCGTCTAGAAGACTGGGGCCGTCGCCAACTTGCTTATACCATCCAGAAAATTCACAAGGCTCATTACGTCTTGTTCAATATCGAGTGTAATCAAGAAGCACTGGATGAGCTTGAGAGTGCATTCCGTTTTAACGATGCAGTGCTCCGTCATATGACCATCAAGTGTGACAAAGCCGAAACCGAAGCGTCTCCCCTGATCAAGAAAGAAGATGATCGCGTAGCTGAGTCAGTTGCTGCACCCGTGGAAGATAGTAATGAACCAGCTGGCAGTGATGACAGCGATACTGAAGCTGCATAACGGGAAGGAGACTAATCATGGCACGTTATTTTCGTCGTAAGAAATTCTGTCGTTTCAAGGCCGAAGGCATTGAACACATCGACTACAAAGATATTAATCTGTTAAGAAATTACATTATGGAAAACGGTAAGATTGTTCCTAGTCGTATTACTGGAACTAGCGCCAAGTATCAGCGCCAGCTGGCAACGGCTATCAAACGCGCTCGTTTTCTTGCCTTATTGCCATTTTGCGATGCGCATAAGTAATTGAGCCGGAGGATAAGACAGTGCAAATTATTCTATTAGAGAAAGTCGCCAACCTGGGTGATCTAGGTGATCAGGTCAATGTTAAAGCCGGTTATGGTCGCAATTACCTGATCCCGCAAAAGAAAGCTGTTTCGGCTACCAAGGCAAACATCGAGAAGTTTGAGGCGCGTCGCGCAGAGCTTGAAAAAGCGGCTGCTGAAGCAGTTGCAGCAGCACAAACACGCGCGGATAAGGTTGCAGAGATTGGGACCGTGACGATGGCTCGTAACGCGAGTGATGAAGGTAAGTTGTTCGGTTCGGTTGGCCCTGCGGATATCGCCGAGGCATTAACTGAAGCGGGTGCGGACATCGAAAAGCGTGAAGTTATCATGCCAGAAGGCGCACTTCACACAATAGGCGAGTTTGAAGTCAGTGTTAGAACTCATACTGACGTAACTCAAGCCCTTAAACTCGTGATTGAGGCAGCCGCTTAAAGCCCGTTTGGCAATTTAGCGATATAAAAAGCCGTGGTGCTGAATATTTTTTGAATATTACGGTGTCACGGTTTTTTTGTTTTTGCTCGTCACTCCCCTGGTCAAGGGGATATACCCCATGGGCGAGCCTCTGTAGTGGAATGGCGAGTAAACAACCAGTGTGAATTGGTTCTATAAACAAGCCATTCATAGCTTTTCCTCAAGTTATACACAGGTTTGTCCACTGTCCAGTTGGATAACTTCTTGCTATTCTGTCGCGTCTGCCGAAACATAATAATTTGAACCTTTGGTAGTTGTTTTAATCTGTTTATTTAGGGGACAATACACTCACTTATGGCCGATCAGCTCTCATATCCGAAATCCACCACCGACGACACACAAATCGAGGGCATCAAACTTCCGCCATTTTCTATTGAAGCTGAACAGGCCGTATTAGGCGGCTTAATGCTTGATAATATGGGCTGGGACAAAGTTGCTGATGTTATTACCGAAGAAGATTTCTACCGACGTGACCATCGCCTGATCTTCAGTGCCATTTCTCATTTAGCCAATGCCGGCCAGCCCTGTGACGCAGTGACCCTTTCTGAGTGGTTGGACAAGCAAAACGAATTAGATAATGTGGGTGGGCTTAGTTACCTGGGCTCACTCGCCAATAACACACCCTCTGCCGCCAATATCAAGGCCTACGCTGATATTGTGCGTGAGCGTTCGGTGTTGCGTAACCTTATCAATGCCTCAAATGATATAAGTACTACTGCCTACAACCCAGAAGGGCGTACTAGTCAGGAAGTGCTTGAGATAGCAGAGCAGCGCGTGTTTGAAATTGCGGACAAAGGCGCCCGTGGGCGTTCTGGTTTCAAAGGCATGAAAACCCTGCTGACCAAGGCCGTTGATACCATTGATAAACTCTTCCAACTAGATAGCCCAATTACCGGTGTACCGACTGGCTTTAAAGACTTTGATGAGCAAACCGCCGGTCTACAACCTGCGGATCTCGTTATCGTTGCGGGTCGTCCGTCTATGGGTAAGACCACTTTTGCGATGAACATTGCTGAAAATGCTGCGATTAAACATAAAAAATCGGTTGCGGTGTTTAGTATGGAAATGCCCGGTGAATCACTGGCGATGCGTATGATGTCTTCGCTTGGCCATATTGACCAACATAAAATTCGTACTGGAAAGTTGGGCGATGAGGATTGGCCACGATTAACTTCAGCGGTAGGCATTCTGTCTGAAGCAAAAATATTTATTGATGACACACCCGCAATGTCTCCCAGTGAAGTACGAGCAAGGGCACGACGTATCGCTCGCGAGCATGGACTGGATATGATCGTACTGGACTATATTCAGCTGATGCAATCCTCTCCTGGTGCTAGCAGGGAAAACCGTGCGACTGAAATTTCCGAGATCTCGCGAAGCCTCAAGGCGCTGGCCAAAGAGTTAGATGTTCCCGTGGTTGCACTGTCGCAGCTTAATCGTTCTTTGGAGCAACGCCCGAACAAACGCCCGGTTATGTCAGACCTGCGTGAGTCAGGCGCGATTGAGCAAGATGCCGATGTGATAGTCTTTATCTATCGTGATGAAGTCTATAACGAAGATTCACCCGATAAAGGTACCGCGGAAATCATTGTTGGTAAGCAACGTAATGGTCCTATTGGCACTACACGCCTGACTTTCCTCGGCCAGTATACCCGTTTCGAAAATTTCATCAGCAACCCGTCGTTTAATAATAACGAAGGCTTTTCATGACCCGCGCCACGCGCGCTGAGATCAACCTATCTGCTCTGCGACATAACCTTGAAGTCGCACGTTCACACAGCCATGCTAGTAAAGCCAGGCTAATGGCGATTATCAAGGCCAATGGCTATGGCCATGGCATCGTCGAAGTCGCGCGTGCTTTGTCCAAAGCGGATGGATTTGGTGTCGCCACGATTAACGAAGCGATTACTTTACGTGAGTCTGGCGTCTATCAACCTATTTTGTTACTGGAAGGTTTTAATCGGGCAAGTGACCTCGCATTAATCCATGCCTATGATTTGGATTGTGGTATTCATAACGAAGAGCAAGTGGCGATTATCGAAAAGGAAGCCACCAAAAATATAAAAGTCTGGTTAAAAATCGATACTGGTATGCACCGCCTTGGCTTTGCACCCGAGCAAGTTAAGTCAACACATCAACGCCTGAGGGCAATCGATCGTGTAAAGCAACCGATCACGTTAATGACACACTTTGCCTGTGCAGATGACCGTCAATCAGATTATACAAAGCAACAACAGACAGCATTTGAAGAAATCACCAGCGAATTTGCTAGTGCGCCAAAAAGTATGGCCAACTCGGCTGGTTTACTCGCTTGGGTCGATACGCATGCAGACTGGGTACGCCCTGGCATAATGTTATATGGAAGCTCACCTTTTGTTGGTGGCAAGGCGAGCGATCATGATTTGCATCCCGTCATGACCTTAAAGTCAGAAATTATAGCTATCAAAAACTTTAGAAAAGGTGACAGTATTGGCTACGGGCAGAGTTATACCTGTGATGCGGATATGCCTGTTGCCATCATCGCGGTTGGTTATGGGGATGGTTATCCACGCCATGCTATTTCAGGAACACCGGTATTAATTAATGGCCAACAGGTTCCATTAATAGGGCGTGTCTCAATGGACATGATTACTGTTGATGTGCGAGATACAAAAGCAAAAGTAGGTGATGAGGTTACCTTATGGGGTGAAGGCCTGCCGGCTGAGCTTATTGCGGAAAAAGCAGGAACGATTAGTTATGAGTTGTTTTGTGGTGTAACTCAGAGAGTTAACTTTTTCTACACGTGATCTTTTTCAACAATAATCATGAGTTGGTATTTCCAATAATTAATTAAATAAAAAGAAATAAATATGGAAATTAATGAATTTTTAAACTCCCTTAAGGATGTGCCTGTCTGGGGATGGATTATTGGCGCGATAATTATCCTTATTATATTTGGTGACCGTAAACGCTGGGAGTATGAAGTTAAGATTTTGTTTCCAGCAGGAACTGGCCGGGGTGAGATCGAAATTGAATCGGTTGGCAATAAGATTTTTAAAAAAAGAGAAAAAAAGAGAATAGAAATAGAGCTCGATCTTGAACCGGCTGCGCAAAACAAGCCATATGAAGTTTTTCTTAATGGTAAACGCATACATACCATTACTGAAAATGAGACTCGTTCATCACGTGTTCGAATAAATGATAAGTACAACGGCGATGAGCCAACACCAGGTGACAATATAGAGATCAAAAGTAATGGTGAAGTATATTTTTCGGGTCAATTAGGAAAAGATTAACTACTGCTGCCTAATCTTAACTAGATTTAATGTGCTTTCCAGTGTGCAATGGAACTACGGAAAATTACAAGCCCGGACAAATCCCATCAATAAGTAAAGAGTTCACTTCATTACTAATAGTTTGTTCTGGCACTCCGTAGAGATGTATCTCAACCCCCGTCACGATAGCTTCTTTGGGTAGTTCAAATGGGTACTCGATTACCGACCAGCCTTCTCCTGCAATTTCAAATTTCTCTCTGAAGATGTTTTTAAATATGGTGCTGGTTTTTTTGCTACCTATCTTATAATGCACTTCGGGCAATATCTGAATCGGGATTTTGCTGGTAGCGACCCGAAAGTTGATCGCGCTTATGTTTTGCCATTCTTGTTTGCTGCTTAAATCCGGTGATTTTACCGAAAAAGTCCAGTGCGGGTCTTTACTCATTTGGTTGCTGGTCTTGGGGAAGCACTCGCTTGAGATCGGCACAAACAGGCTGCCACCTTCAGTGGTTTGATTTAGTTTTGCCGGCCAGCTGGTGTTTACGAAAAATAATCCGGGACAGGTTGTTGTGCTTACGGGCTCTTCGCGGGCTTCAATGAAGACGTGGCTACTACCCCAGCCCATCACATCTTCATCTTTATTGTCGAAGTTGAAGCAATTGCCCGCAAGTGTGTCATGGACCTTAAAATCGTGGGTCAGAGTTTTAGTTGCAAAGCCTGTATTAATACCTAGAAAAAATTTCTGCGCTGGTATATCTATGAGTAATCGATAGTGTCCTGAAGGTAAGTTTTCAACATCTATGTTGTACTGGTTTTTGTTTTTTGCGTCGACCTTAACACTAACTGGGTAGCTTAGTGCTGAATTGTATTTGTCGTAAACGTGTGCTGGCGGTAACCGGTCCTCGGCTAACAAACCTTCCGTCGTTGTTAAAGTGAACGACACTTTTTGGTACGCCTCATTTCTATCCGATAACTGTTTTATAGTTGCAGAGACGGCAGTCTGACTGCATGAGCTGATTGCAGCACAACTTAGCAACAATAAACTAATATGCAGTAGGTTTCTAATCTTTAGAGTCTTGTTCATGTGATCCATCAGTTTCTGACTTGTCCCGGTTAAAAAAAGCCTTTGACTCTTTACCGTAATGTATAAATTTATGTTTCACTTTTTTTAGAAGTACGCGTGCCCAGACAAATTCGCTGGCCAGGATAGCAAGTCCTGCAGGGATAACGATGATAGCAGGCCCAGGCGTCACAATAAAAATAATTCCTATAATTAAAACGCTTACCCCAATCAGGGTAATGATGATTCGTCTAAAGCCAGTGTACGTTATTAAGTATAGTTTACCAAAGTTATCCAGTATCGGATAATTTGGAAGTTGACCTCGATCACGATGTAGTAGCGAATAAATAACACCAATTAATAAAATTGAGCTGGTGACAAGCAGAGTAAGTGCCGAATCAACGGGGTAATAATTTGCTAGTAACATTTTGAGGCTTAGTAAAATCAGAATAACAATTAATGTGATTTTGATATAGCGTAATTGTTGTAAGGCCGTTGCAAAGACAAAATAGAGTGCGCGCATGCCAAGTAGTGACAATAAGCTAGCGCTGAGCAGGATAAACAAGTTCGATGATACAGAAAGTGTTGCCGGAATAGAGTCAGTCGCAAAAATGAGATCTGAATACTCAACTACCAGGATACAAACGAATAGCGGTGTAAATTTTAGCTTGCCAAGTTTTTTTACAATAAACTTACCTTCTTCGATATTCTCATCGATAGGTAAATGTTTCATCAGGTAATTGGCTAGTCTTGAGCGATGTTGATCCTGTTTGTTGGTTAAGCCAGCAACCAGGCGAATTGTCGCAAATATCAAAAATACACCTAGCAGGTAATTCATCCAGGTGATGTTTTCCCAAAGCGTTACGCCCAATGACAGAATTACGCTACGTGAAATGATGGTTAGTACTAAACCATAAAACAGAACACGGTATTGTAAGTGCACGGGTATTTTTAATAGCTGAAAAGTCAGCACCATCACAAAAAGGTTGTCAAAACTCAGAACTCGATCCAGGAAATAGACGTTAACGTACTGGGCCAGTGCCTGTTTACCCGTTAATGTGTCATCGGCAAGAGCGGAGAAAATATTGTATTCAAATGAGAAATAAATGAAAAAGCCAAAGGCGAGTCCGATGCTAATCCAGAAACCGGTCTGCATGAGCGCATCGGCAATGGTTAGGCGTGCGGCTTTATGGCGCGTCAAACCCAGGTCGATTGCAAATAAGCAGGCTATACCAAGGCCAAGTGCAAACCAGGTGATCATAGTCTATTTCCGTTAAACATATGGCTGCATTGTAAACGAGTTGAAGTGGCACGCGAAGAACAGGGGCTGTATAAAAATTGAGTAATGCTGTCTTTAGCGTCATCTTTTACTTTAAGTTTCTTCCAGGTCCCTTGTCGGGTTAAACTTGGGGCATGGCGAAGACAAAAACGGTTTATTACTGCTCCAGTTGTGGTGCTGAGGCTCCCAAGTGGTCGGGACAGTGTTCTGATTGCGGTGAATGGAACACCTTGAGTGAAACCACAGCGGTTGTTTCATCCAGGCAACGTGCCGCGAACACTAGTTACACCGGTTCCAATATCACCCAGGTCCAGTCACTAGATAGCGTTGAACCGGATGACGTACAACGCATAGCAACGAGTATTAGCGAGTTTGACCGGGTTCTAGGTGGTGGGTTGGTTCCTGGCTCGGTGACCCTGATTGGTGGTGACCCAGGGATCGGTAAATCAACCTTATTACTACAAGCATTGGTAAACCTCTCTCAACAGCAGACCACCTTGTATGTGACCGGCGAAGAATCACTGCAACAGGTGAGCCTACGTGCGAGTCGGCTTGGCTATTCGGAGGCAAAGGTCCCATTGTTAGCCTCGACCCAGATTGAAACGATATTGCAACAGGCTCAATCCTCGAAGCCCCAGGTGATGGTGATCGATTCTATTCAAACCATGTTTACTGATGAATTGACGGCGGCACCGGGTGCGGTCTCGCAGGTGCGGGAGTGTGCAGCGCAGCTGGTACGCTTTGCAAAACAAACACAGACAACAGTCTTTCTCGTAGGGCATGTTACCAAAGAAGGTACATTAGCCGGGCCGCGGGTACTCGAGCACATGGTTGATACCGTTTTATATTTTGAAGGTGAGAGTGGTGAACGTTATCGTCTGATTCGCGCCGTGAAAAATCGTTTTGGTGCAGTAAACGAGCTAGGCGTTTTTGCCATGACCGATAAAGGTTTGCGTGAAGTCAGTAATCCATCTGCGATTTTTTTATCCAGACATGAGCAGGCCGTTCCTGGTAGTGTAATTATGGTGACCCTGGAAGGCAGTCGACCCTTGCTGGTGGAAGTGCAGGCCCTGGTGGATGATTCACAACTAGCGAACCCTCGCAGAGTGACTGTAGGTTTTGAGCATAATCGTTTAGCCATGTTGCTTGCAGTATTACACCGACATGGTGATATCGTAACTGGTGATCAGGATGTGTTTGCGAATGTTGTGGGTGGTGTTCGAGTCACGGAGACGGGTGCTGATTTAGCCGTATTATTAGCGATCATGTCCAGCCTGCGTAATAAAACACTTGCAAGGGATATGATCGTCTTTGGAGAAGTTGGTTTAGCCGGCGAAATCCGGCCTGTGCCGAATGGACAGGAACGTCTAATGGAGGCATTTAAACATGGCTATAAACGTGCACTGATCCCCGCTGCAAATGCACCACAGAAGGCTCCGGAAGGGATGGAGATTATTGCTGTAGATAGGATTGCAGAAGCATTAGATGCCTGTTGAGCGTCAGTGGTGATTAACATCGATCATCTCTGCAATCTCTCTTTCCATCAATTTAGGATCACCAAGATTTAATTCCAGTACTCTGCGCAGATGAGTCATGCTTTCCACGTCAATGTGTTTGCATTCAAATCCGATCAGATCATCATGTAAATGGGCCAGCCCAACCTCTAATCGAATACTGACTTCGTTTGTACTAAGTATCAGCTCAAGGTTGAATTCATCACCCCGTGCACCACTAAAATTGTCAGGCCGATCGATTAATGTGCCATGCAGGCTCAGGTCAACAACATGACCTGACCACTGTTGTTCACCACTGGGTGTCGATAGACGATAGTCAGTATCAAAGTGAATACGTGTGAAGTGACGACGATGTTGGTCTGAATCAGTCATATTTTGTTTAAATGCAGTAGTAACGGAATGAATTGTCGCGATCCAGAAATCTCTAGTACTGAACAAGTTATAGACTATTCCAGGTAAAACTGCATTCTGATGTTACCAATGGTAATCGTATCACCGTCCTCTAACTTGATGCCGCTATCTCCTACAATCTGATCACCGACACTGGGCGGGTGTTTGCCTTCCAGGTGTGAGATAAAGTAACCATCATGGCGACGTGTTATGACGGCGGTGGCGACCCCAGGTTTACCGAGGTTGGTCATCGATTTGGTCAAGGACATGGTCTTGCCCAGGTTCTGTCCATTGAGTATCTGTAGCCAACCTTGTTTGGGGTGAGCTTCTGCCTCTACCTCAGGAAGTTCTGGTTCTTTCTGTGTTGCCTCGGTGATAGGGGTGATATCAATACTGGTTGATGATTCATTGGACTCAAGGCTAGAAATTTCTTCATACTTATAAGAGAGAGTGTGTTTGCCAACGCGAATCAGATCACCGTCTGCTAATTTGTGCTCGGTTACTCTGTCCTGATTTACAAAAGTGCCGTCTTCGGTTTTCAGATCAAACAGGATCGAGTCATGCCCATGTGTTTCAATGCGAGCGTGCTTATCCTGCACTGCGAGACTATCTATATGGATAAGACAACTTGGATCGCTGCCAACTTCCATCATGCCTTGTTGCAATGGGAATACGCGTAATACTTTGCTTTTGAATGACAGCGTCAGTTTAGACACTGATAACTCTCCGATTTATGAAAAACTCTATATTTATCTTGGAATTATAGACCTTATTTGAGGTTCTTGTACAACCACTCATCTTCTCTATGGAGCGGTTAATCGGTATCTTTCTTGAGCTTTTCTTTCCAATCAGCGTCTATTTTTACTGTTTTCACCGTGTTGTTGGTTGTTTGTACGATTTCCATCGGATAATCGGCGATCAGCAGGCTGGTTCCCTGATCCGGGATGTGTTCCAGGTATTCGATGATAAGCCCATTAATGGTTTTCGGCCCTTCGGTAGGTAAATCCCACTCCAGAATTCGATTTAATTCACGTACGCTGGCGCTACCATCAATAACATAACTTCCATCTTCTTGAATGTGGATATCCTTACTGGTGGCAGAAGGATCGGTGGTGAACTCACCAACGATCTCCTCAAGCAAATCTTCAAGCGTAATCAAGCCAAGAATATCGCCATATTCATCCACGATCAGGCCAATACGGCGTTTTTCCCGTTGGAAGTTAAGCAGCTGTGTATTCAGAGGGGTACCAGCAGGCACAAAGTAGGGCTCACGGATCATGGCCCGCATAGTGTCTTTGTTCGCCGTTTCGGGGTCTTTGAAAATCTGGATAGCTTTGCGCAAATGCAGAAAACCAATAATCTGATCGATATCCCCTTGGTAAACCGGCAGCTTGGTATGTTGGCTAGTACGCAAGTCCTTGGAGATCTTTTCCCAGTCATCATCGATATCAATGCCCGTGATCTCATTTCGGGGCACCATAATGTCTTCAACCGTTACCTTCTCCAGATCCAGCAGGTTAAGCAGCATTTGCTGGTGGCGTTGTGGGATCACTGTCCCCGCTTCATTGACAATTATGCGTAGCTCTTCAGCTGACATATCGTACTGTGAGACCTGGGCCTTACTAAGTCCTAGTAGACGGAATATACCGTTTGCAGCCAGGTTAGTTAGCCAGACAATCGGATACAGAATTTTAAGCAAAGGCTCTAATACATACGAAGCAGGTAAGGCAAAGCGCTCTGGGTTGAGAGCAGCCAGCGTCTTGGGGGTAACCTCAGAGAAAATTAGAATCACCACGGTGAGGGAAATCGAGGCAATCATGACCCCAGTCTCGCCATAAAAGTGGAAACCGATGACACTGGCAATCGAGGCTGCCAGGATATTAACAAAGTTATTGCCTAGTAAAATTACCCCGATCAATCGTTCTGGACGGGATAAGAGTCGTTGTGCCCTTTTGGCCCCCTTTCGATTTTGATCCGCAAGATGCTTGAGCCTATAGCGATTCAGGCTCATTAATCCTGTTTCAGAACCGGAGAAAAAGCCAGAGACAATGATAAGAAAGGCTAGGGTGCCAAATAGAATACTAAACGGGAAATCTTCCAAAAAAGGGGTCCTTAATAGGGCATGTACATATATTAGTAACTAGCTAATTGGGAATCGTCAAGGGATCGCCAGCCAACAGGTCAATATATGATCTGGTTAATTATATGGTTATTGCTTGTGAAGGATAATTTCCAGGACGAATTTGCTGCCAAAATAGGCCAACAGCAAGAATATAAAGCCCGTTAACGTCCAGCGTATCGCTGTTCGACCACGCCAACCGAACTTCCAGCGGCCCCAGAGTAACATCGCAAATAATAACCAGGCACCGATGGAAAGCACCGTCTTGTGTTGAGAAATCAGGTCTTCAATGAAAAAGAAGCCAGTCCCTAGAGAGATGCTCAGGACAATAAAGCCCACGCCTATCATGCGGAATAGCAGTTTTTCCATAGTCTCCAGAGGCGGCAGGGCACGAATAAAGCCAGCCGCATGTTTCTTATGTAAATGTGCATCCTGTACATAAAGCATAATCGACTGTAATGCCGCTATGCTGAGTAAGCTATATGCGATCAGAGACGTGATAATGTGTACTTCAAGTACAAATGAAAGGTCTTGTGATAGTAACGTTACGTTTTCATTGACTAGCCTTAGTAAAACCGCCAGCGCGGCAACGGGTAAGACACCAATCGCCAGGTTCTCAATTGGTTCCTGCCAGGCGAAGCTGATCAACATCAGGGTAATGACCCAGGCAATTAGCGAAAAGACGCTAAAAAAGCTGATATCAAGCGCAGGACCGGATAATAAGTGTACATAAAGCAGGTAGGCATGGAGGACTAATACACCGTTGGCTAGCAGCAGCAGGCGCACTTTTTCCATCCCTTTGCCACCACTTGCTAACCTATAAACGAACAATATTGTCAGCAAGATGTAGAGGAAAATAACAAGTGTTGCGAGCAGGTTTTCTAACATGGCCACTATTGTGGCCTAACTCGCTGTTTTTAAAAAGAGCTTATTGGGCTATCCTGTCCCGGTTTAGCGAAAAACTTTTAAGGTCATGGAGTTACTGGCCGATGATTAAGCCAGATAGGCACGCAACCCATTATATGAGTAGAAAACCCGCAAATGCGGGTATTTTGATGCTCAAGAGGTGGCGGCGGCTAGAGAGTGCATTGCTGGTGGCTTGTGACCCCTGACGCATTCTGTTTTACTCTGACTATGGCATGATCCTGATTTTTAGTGAGTGGTGCATTTTCAAGCACGGAATGACATAAAACGATGGAATTAAAAATACTAGGATGTAGTGGCGGTGTAGGCGTAGACCTGCGGACCACGACCTTGCTCATTGATCAGGATATTCTGATTGATGCGGGCACCGGTGTCGGTGATCTCAACATGGAAGAGATGTTGAATATTCGCCATATTTTCCTTACCCATTCCCACCTAGATCATATTGCCTGCATTCCCTTGCTGGTCGATACGTTATTCGACCAGATTAAAGAACCGATAACCATCCATGCTCAGGCCGAAACCATCGATGCGCTTAAAAAGCACATCTTCAACAACGTCATCTGGCCGGATTTTTCCAAGCTACCCACAGCAGAAAATCCAGTGATGACGTTTGAAGTGATGAAACCGGGAGAGATTTATACTTTCAATGACCGGCATTTGCAGATGATTACTGTCAATCACGTGGTCCCCGGTGTGGGTTATCGGGTTGAGAATGCCGCGGGCGTCTTTGCTTTCAGTGGCGATACCACCAGCAATGATTCGTTTTGGGATAGCCTTAATCAACAGGACAAGCTTGATGTCCTCATCGTAGAGACGGCCTTCACCAATGCTGATATCGATCTATGTCGCCGGGCAGGACACTATTGCGCAGATTTACTGGCCGACGATTTGGCCAAGCTCAAGCATAAGCCAAAAGTTTATATCAGCCATAACAAGCCGGGTTCAGAGGGACAGATTTTGTCCGAGTGTGAGCAGGCGATAACCACCCATGACATTCACTCTCTGTCTGGTGGCGCTAAAATCACATTTTAGCCCTGCGGTCTCCAGCGTTTCCCCAAAGTGAGATCATCCTACCAGCGTCTATACAGCCGTGCCTATTTGGCTGAGTACGTTATAATTGAGACTCTTTAATTGCTGTAGTGAATAACGATGTTTGATGGATTAACCGATCGCCTTGGCCAGACCGTCCGTAATCTTCGCGGTGTAGGCCGTCTGACCGAAGACAATATCAAAGATACCTTGCGTGATGTTCGCATGGCCTTACTTGAGGCCGATGTGGCCTTGCCGGTTGTTAAACAATTTATTGATGAGGTACGCGAGAAGGCTGTCGGTGAAACCGTGCTGAAGAGCCTCAATCCGGGCCAGGCCTTCATTAAGGTCGTTAACGATCAGTTGACGCAACTGATGGGTGAGACCAATGACAGCCTGGACCTGTCTACGACACCACCGGCAGTGATCATGATGGCTGGCTTACAAGGTGCGGGTAAAACGACCACCGTCGGTAAGCTCGCAAACTGGCTGCAAAAGAAAGAGAAAAAATCCGTGATGGTCGTGAGCTGCGACGTTTATCGACCCGCCGCGATCGAACAGCTAAAGACCGTGGCTGAGCAAGTCGGGGCCAGTTTCTTCCCCAGTAACATCAAACAAAAACCAGAGAAAATTGCCAAGGCGGCCTACAAAGAGGCCAAGGTTAAACATCAGGATGTGCTCATTATCGATACTGCGGGACGCCTGCATGTTGACGAAGAGATGATGGGGGAGATTAAGGCCCTGCATGCCAGTGTGAAGCCGGTTGAGACCCTGTTTGTGGTCGATAGCATGACCGGCCAGGATGCGGCCAATACCGCCAAGGCCTTTGATGATGCCCTGCCACTGACCGGTGTGATCCTGACTAAAACCGACGGTGATGCCCGTGGTGGTGCCGCGCTCTCGGTGCGGGCGATAACCGGCAAACCGATTAAGTTCATGGGTGTCGGTGAGAAGAGTGATGCCCTTGAGGCCTTCCATCCGGATCGTATCGCCTCGCGCATCCTCGGCATGGGCGATGTCGTCAGCCTGGTAGAAGAGGTCCAGGAGAAGATCGATGTCAACAAGGCTGAAAAGCTGGCAAAGAAATTCCAGAAGGGTAAGGGGTTTGATCTCGAAGACTTCCGCGACCAGTTTGCGCAGGTCAAGAAAATGGGGGGCATGGCAGGCTTGCTCGACAAGATGCCGGGGATGGGCGGTATGCCCCAACAGGCCATGAATCAGGTCGATGATAAGCATATCACCCGCCTGGAGGCGATTATCAATTCCATGACCCCCAAAGAGCGCCGTTTTCCTGACGTGATCAATGGCTCACGTAAGCGACGCATCGCGGCAGGCTCTGGTACCCAGATTCAGGATATCAATCGTTTGCTCAAGCAGTTTAAGCAAATGCAGAAGATGATGAAGAAGATGAAAAAAGGCGGTATGGCGAAGATGATGAAGCAATTTAAAGGTGGAATGCCACCAGGCGGGATGCCTCCTGGAGGGATGCCTCCCGGCTTTTAGGCCTGACTCTGGTAAAAGGGAATTTTTGAGTATTTTCACCTCTAAATGCCCATCAGCACTTCACTTTTCCGTCAATTTCAGTACAATGCGCCGTTTCCCGGACACCCTATGGATTTTAGGGGTCTGTATTGATAAAGAACATAGAGAGTACATATGGTAACTATTCGATTATCACGTGGTGGGGCCAAGAAAAAGCCTTTCTATCACATTGTCGTCACTGACAGCCGCAAACCTCGCGATGGCCGTTATATTGAGCGTGTAGGCTTTTTTAACCCAATGGCTAAAGGCCAGGAAGTTCGCCTTAATATTGAAGATGAGCGCGTAAAATACTGGATTGGCCAGGGTGCGCAAACCTCTGATCGCGTCGCAAAGCTATTAAAAGAGGCGGCCTGACCCCAGTCCCGCTTTTTATATGAATTCAAACCCCAGTCACCCCGTGATCCTCGGTAAAGTGGCTGGGGTTTTTGGCGTTAAGGGATGGGTTAAAGTCCGTTCCGAGACCGAGCCCCTCACCAATATTCTGGATTATTCCCCCTGGTATCTGCAGATTGACGGACAATGGAGCCGTTATGAACTAGAACAGGGACAGCGGCATAGTAAGGGGCTAATTGCTCATTTAGAGGGTTGTGATGATCGCGATCTCGCGGCCAGCCTGGTGGGCTGTAAGATTGCTGTGGATCGCTCACAATTGCCTGAGACTGATGAAGGTGAATACTACTGGTCTGACCTGGTTGGCTTACAGGTTGAGAATCTACAGGGCGTTCAACTGGGTGAGATCAAGGAATTGCTGGCAACCGGCGCCAATGACGTGTTGGTTATCAAAAATGGCGAGAATGAGATATTGATACCTTATGTTGTTGACCTCTATATTGTTAAGGTAGAGCTCGAAAACGGCAAAATGGTCGTAGACTGGGAATGGCTCGAAGAAGACGAAGATTAGGTAATACGAGTAGGTAAGTTTTATGCAGATTGATGTAGTCACGCTCTTTCCGGAGATGTTTAAGGTATTGACCGATTACGGTATCACCGGTCGGGCGATTAACCGTGGCATCGTGGAACTGGGTTTCTGGAACCCCCGCGATTACAGTGATGATACGCATAACACGGTGGATGACCGACCTTATGGTGGCGGTCCCGGCATGGTGCTGATGATGAAACCACTGCGAGAAGCCATCCGCCAGGCCCGTAACAGCACTGATAAGCCGGCACGGGTGGTGTACCTCTCTCCTCAGGGACGCAAACTGGATCAAAAGGCTATGAAGGAAATGGCTGGCAATCAGCGGATTGTCCTGGTTTGCGGCCGTTATGAAGGAGTCGATGAACGCCTGATCAGTGCCGAAGTCGATGAGGAATGGTCGATTGGTGATTATGTCCTTAGTGGTGGTGAGTTGGCGGCGATGGTCTGTATTGATGGCATGACACGCCTGCTGCCAGAGGCCCTTGGCCATGAACTCTCCGCCGAGCAAGATTCCTTCGTCTCTGGGCTCCTGGATCATCCCCATTACACAAGGCCCGAGGAAGTCGATGGCATCCCCGTGCCTGTTATCCTGCTAAGTGGCGATCATGCGGCCATCAACCGTTGGCGTGAAAAACAGTCCCTGGGACGTACCTGGTTGCGCCGTCCAGATTTACTGGAGCAACTGGAATTGAGCATGGAGCAACAACAGCTCCTGGATGAGTTTATCCGTGAGTATGAAGTAGAAGGCCTCTAGAAAGGTGCCCTCCTGGGGACTTTTCTAGTTAATAGCCTGAAATCGATAGGAAAACGCCATTTTTAGGTGGCTTCGGCTGGATTCAGCATGTATAATTCCGCGCCTTGAGAATTGAGGGTTTTACCGTGAGCAACATCATTAAGCAGTTAGAAACAGAACAAATGGGCCGCGAATTGCCAGAATTTAGCGCTGGTGACACTGTCGTGGTTAAAGTTAAGGTGAAGGAAGGCAAAACTGAGCGTTTGCAGGCCTATGAAGGTGTAGTTATCGCGAAAAAGAATCGTGGTCTGAACTCTTCATTCACTGTACGTAAAATTTCACATGGTGAAGGCGTTGAGCGCGTTTTTCAGTCTTTCAGCCCAAGCATTGACTCGGTTGAAGTGAAGCGTCGCGGTAAAGTACGTCGTGCCAAGTTGTACTACTTGCGTGAGCGTCAAGGTAAGTCTGCTCGTATCAAAGAGAAGTTGCAGACAAAATCGTAAGGACGTATCAAACAACAATAAGAAACGGGCTACGGCCCGTTTTTTATTGCCACAAATATTTAAGTGGGATGGGGTTGGCTGGCTGCTAATCTCTGTCTGCTAATCTCTGTCTGCTAATCTCTGTCTGCTAATCTCTGGCAGCGACAATATTTGGTGTACACTTCCAGACAAGTTAAAAAAAATTACGTTATTCATGTCCCAACACCGAAAAAAAATCAAAGCTCTTTTGCGCACTGGTTTAACCGTGTGCTGCTTGTCGAGTTTTAATGCCCACAGTCTGAATATCCACAATTCAGCGACCACTCTAGAAGAAATCAATCTGATAGCAGAAACTGGCGCAATTGATTTATCGATCCGTATTCTTGAACGCGAACAACCGATATTAAAAAAGCAGCCGACTCAATGGATGGCGTGGGAGCGGCAGCGCATCCAGTTTTATAAGACCAGGAAGCAATGGCAACAAATATCAGAGCGACTGGTTGTCCTGCCTGATTTTGTAGACGCAGATTTTATTTTCTGGGCCAGGACCGAGCGCGCTATTGCATTAATCGCATTACGACAAGGTGAGAAGGCTCGGCGTGAGCTACGCGGATTGATTTGGCGTGTAAATACAAGCTCATTGAGTAATGGCGCTACGACTAAAGAAAAAATCACGCAAGAAAAAATCACCCTGGAGAAAATCACAAAGTGGCGCCGCCTGATTATTGAATCATACCTGGTTGATGGTCGTGCCGGTGATGCCCAAACGGCCAGTATTCGCTTACAACAGGATCTGGATACCACGGAGCTAAATGATATTCTGGTCCAGGCCCGAATCGCGATTCTGAATAATCAAGCTGAAGAGGCAATTGGTCTTTTAAAACCGGTTGCAGATAAAGCTGAGACTGCAGCATTGATGTTACTGGCGCAGTTAAGAGCTGAGCAGCGTTCACCAAAACGCGTCATGCAGGCAGCACTTAGTCATTTAAAAAGCAAGGATACCAATAAAGAGCTGAAAGCCAATTTATGGGCGGTTGTCGCTGAGGCGGCACAGCGAAAAGGAAATCGCGGGATGGCGACTAAGGCATTAGAGCGCATATTAATTGATAACAAGAATCTTACGCTGCCTAAGTCTATCTATCATGTAGATAGCGACGTGTTATGGGATGCCTATATTGATTATGCTCTTAGCATCAGTAACGAACAGCAGTTATTAATTGGCGATGATCCTAAATGGTTGGACGTGGCTAGCCGTATCGAAAAGAAAAGGCCTGTAGGTGCGCGTGCCATGTCTGTTTTTATTATGCTGCGCGGCAAGTCGCCCGCATTAAGAGAACAGGCCTCGGCCAAATTTGTCGCTTCACTTGCGAAGATGGACTCAGGTAACCGTTTATTGATAGAGCTGTTTAAGACTTCGCGTCACTTTCCAAAAACACAAAACATTCCTAAACCAGTGAGACATACGCTGGTTGATATTGCCTTGTCGAATTCAGACATTGATCGTGCCTCTGAATTGATGGCGACCATCGGTGAACCGCCGGAGGGATCGGATCAGTTTATGTGGTCGTTACGGCGAGCCAGGATCTTGGTGCTAGGTACTCAGGCTGAAGTGGGTGGCAAGGCACTTTCTGATTTGTTGGAAAAAGGTAAAGAGCTTGATCAAGATCAGATTGATAAGTTGTTACAAGTTGTCTTTGATCTACAAACAGCGGGTCAGCATGAACAGGCATTTAACCTGTTTGCAAAGGTACTTACAAAAACCAAAGATGAAAAGATCCAGCGCGAGATTTATTACTGGATGGCAGATTCACGCAAATCACAGGAACGCTACGCAGATGCGGCGCAATTATATTTGAAGTCGGCGATGCATCCTGATCCTGAAAACATGGATCCCTGGGCACAGACGGCACATTATCAAGCAGCGGAGTCCCTGGCACGTGCAGGCTTATATGATGACGCGACGGTATTATTTAAAAGATTACTGCGGGTTACAGAAGATCCTGCGCGGCGGGCAACATTGAAACGTGAGTTACAACGTTTGTGGGCTCTACAATAAAAATTTTGGCGATAACGTCTTTCACAAAAAACAGTACATCACCAATTTAATTAGTTCATTTAAATTAGCGCCCATGTTTTAATACTAGCTTATGGAATTATCCGTTCGCGCAGTGTTATTAGGGACAGGGCTTGCCTTACTCTTGGGGGCAGCCAATGCCTACCTTGGCTTGAAAGTAGGAATGACCGTATCGGCCTCGATTCCTGCAGCCGTTATTTCCTTTGCCGTTTTACGTTGGTTTCGCAATGCAAATATACTGGAAAACAATTTAATTCAGACCGCGGCCTCTGCCGGTGAATCCTTAGCAGCCGGTATGATCTTCACTTTACCCGCATTGATATTGCTCGGTGCCTGGCAGTCATTTAATTATATAGAAGGTACTTTGTTAATTACTTTGGGTGGTGTGCTGGGCGTGCTCATTGCAGTGCCGCTGCGCAAAGCACTACTCAACCATCACGAGTTAAGTTTTCCCGAGGGGTTAGCAACTGCTGAAGTGTTAAAGGCGGGGTATTCGCGACCCGGTGTAATTAAGGCCTTGATGGGTGCGAGCTTGATTGCAGCAGGCGTGAAGTTATTGCAAAGTGGTTTAGGTATTGCCGGTAATAGTATTAGTTATGCATATCAACAGTCAAAGTGGTTGGCGGGATTTGGTGCTGACCTGTCACCAGCGTTAATTGCCGTGGGTTTTATTGTGCGTTTACGCATTGCCAGTTTAATGCTACTCGGGGGTGTGTTGATCTGGTTGATATCGATGCCGATATATTCTTATCTGCATCCAGGTGACGCTACTGGTGTTGCAATGGACAATGCATTTGGGTTGTGGTCAAGCAAATTACGTTTCATTGGTGTTGGGGCAATGTTGATCGCCGGACTGTGGGTATTGATATTGGCGATGAAACCGGTTTGGCGGTCGATACATACATCGTTAATGGAATCACGGCGGAATGAAAACGCAGCGCTGTCCTCAGATGAGTTCTCAATTCGACAGACTATGATCTGGATTGCCATTATTGCAATACCCATTGCGCTTCTACAATACGGCATGATTCCGTATCTTGAGTTAGTTGTGTTTGGGTTGCCCTTCGCACTACTGGCCAGTTTTCTTTTTTCGACAGTAGCGGCTTACATGGCGGGTCTGGTCGGCTCTTCAAATAATCCGATATCAGGTGTGACCATTGCGACCATTTTTATCGCCGCGCTGTGTATATATTTTATTCTCGGTGGTCGCGAACAGTTTGATGCACAACAACACTTGCAATTACAGGCAGCAGGCTTGACGATTATTGTTGGTGCAGTAGTGTGTTGTGCGGCAGCTATTGCCGGTGACACCATGCAGGATCTAAAAGCCGGGCAGATAGTGGGTGCGACACCACGCTATCAAACCTGGATGCAGCTATTCGGTGTGGTCGCTGCCGGCCTGATATTGATCCCGGTTCTAACCTTATTATATGAAGCCTATGGTTTTCTTGGCTATCTGCCACGTGAGAATATGGATGCTAGTCAGGCCTTGGCGGCACCCCAAGCGAGCCTGATGAAATCTGTAGCACTAGGTGTGTTTAGTGGTTCCCTGGAATGGGGGCTGATCATTATCGGTATGCTCATTGCAGTTGTGCTTATTATTATCGATTTATTTTTAAAGCGGGCCATGGCCAGGATTCGCATCCCGGTAATGGCCGTGGCTGTTGGCATGTATCTACCAATAACCTTATCGACGCCTATTTTCGTTGGGGGGCTGATCGCCTATTGGTTGCGGCATTCCTCGGCACAACAGCAACAACAGGGAACTTTGTTTGCCTCAGGTCTGATTGCCGGTGAGGCGTTGATTGGTATTTTATTGGCGATACCATTCGCAATTGTTCAGAACACCTCCTATTTTTATATTACAGCTGATACCGATCAGGCCTGGATCACGTTGCTGGGTGTCATAGTAATCAGTTATGTTTGTTATATGCTATACCGAAGCGGAAAGCTGAGATTAAGTGCTGAGAAGAACTAGAGGGGAAGGTAATGAAAGTTAGATCGACATTTTTGATTTTAGTCATGTTGCTGCTTGCTGGTTGCACAGCGATTAAACTGACCGAACAAGGTAAAAATGTACGTGTCGTTGGCAGGTATGATGTGGCGGCCTGTAAAACCATAGGTACAACCACGGCAACGGTTACCGACAAGGTTGCCGGGTTAAAAAGAAAAGAACATATCGTAAAAAAAGATCTCGAAACGCTGGCGCGTAATGCTGCAGTATCAATGGGGGGGGACACGATCGTCCCCCAGGGTAAAATAGAAGGCGGTAAACTGACCTTTAAAGTCTATAAATGTTTGGGGCGCTAATATTATGAATGAATCATTTGTTATGAATAGTCCTGTCGGTAAGATTTACGTTGAGACTAAAGATGAACAACTGGTCAAGCTCGAATACCACTCTAAGAAAAAAGTGACGACACACAAGTTGAGTAGTTTTGCTTCTCAAGTAAAAAGACAGATCGAGAAATACTTTAAATCATCAAAGACAAAGTTTACCGTACCAGTTGAACTCGCCGGGACCCCATTCCAAAAAAAAGTTTGGCGAGCTATGCAGAGAATTCCTGCAGGTCAGACGCGTACTTATGGTGAAATATCTGATCAATTGCAAAGCAGTCCACGTGCCGTTGGTAATGCCTGCCGTGCAAACCCGGTGCCGTTAGTGGTGCCTTGCCATCGAATCGTCGGCAAATCCAGTCTCGGTGGTTTTGGTGGTGAGATTGCAGGTAGAAATATCGATTGCAAAAGTTGGCTATTAAAACATGAGGGCAGTAGTTAATTGTTGTGATCAAGTCGTCTCAACAGAATAGTTCCTTGCATGATCCTGTTATCGATCAATTTATTGATTCGGTCTGGATGGAACATGGCCTAAGTAAGAATACTTTAACTGCTTATCGAACCGATCTAAGAAAAACGTCTGAATGGCTAGCCTCGCAGGCCCGAGGTGATTTGATTAATGTGCAACGTACTGACTTGCTCGATTATCTGGCGGCAAGGAGCGAGGCTCAACATAGCCCGAGAAGCACCGCGCGCTTACTCTCAACTTTACGACGTTTTTATTCCTACTGTCATCGCCATGCATTGATAGGTGAAGATCCGACCCGACTATTATCAGCCCCTAAACTCGGTAGACCTCTACCTGACGCACTGACAGAAGATGAAGTGGAACGTTTACTGTCATCACCGGATACCCGTACCCCCATCGGTATTCGTGATCGAACTATGCTGGAGTTGCTCTATGCGACGGGTCTACGTGTCTCTGAATTGGTTAGCTTATGTGACAGTCAATTGAATTTACGACAGGGTGTATTGCGCGTTACTGGTAAAGGCGAAAAAGAACGCCTGGTCCCGCTAGGGGAAGAGGCGATTGCCTGGCTTGAAAAATATCAAAAACAAGTCCGACCCGAATTGGTGCAGGACAGCTCGGCGAAGGAGCTATTCCTGACCAATCGGAAGCAAGGCATGACGCGTCAGGCCTTTTGGTATTTGATCAAACGTTATGCAAAAAAAGAAGATATACGTTCACATCTTTCACCCCATACCTTGCGTCATGCCTTTGCGACGCATTTATTAAACCATGGCGCCGATTTACGTGCCGTGCAGATGCTGTTGGGGCATAGCAACATTTCGACCACCCAAATTTACACCCATGTTGCCAAGGCTCGCCTGAAGGCATTACATGCTCAACATCACCCCAGAGGCTGATGTCTCGGTCCCAATAGTCAGTTATTTTGCCTGAATTGATGAACTTCAACAGTTTTTGTACATCAATGTATATATAATGCCGCCAGCATGAATGATCACAGGTAGTCCTAATGAACAAATTTACAGTTATTTTTGGCACAATTCTTTTAAGTACCACCACCGTTACTTTTGCGGGTATTGAGCAAATAAATTCTCCTCAATCTGCTCAAGACACTGCTGTGGAAAGCACGGCGGCTGTTGCCCCGAATAACCTTGTCGTAAAACAGGGTGATATGTTGTGGGATATCGCAAGTCAAATGCGCCCCAGTGAAAAATTTTCTGTTTATCAGGTCATGATTGCGCTTTTGGAGACGAATCCAGCTGCATTTATCAATGGCAATCCAAATAATTTAATTGCCGGTGCCAGCCTGACTCTGGCCCCTTCTGTTTTGGCCACGATTGATCGTAATCAGGCGTTCCAACGTTTCCAACAGGCAGTGGCTAGTGCGAAACAGAGTCAACCTTCACCAAGACCAGCGGATCAGGCGAAGCCAGTTGAACAGGCACAACAAATACCACAGACAAAGCCAACAAGTGAGTCTGCCACGGTGAGCCAGGCAGATGCGCTCGCGAACATAAAAAAAAGAATTCAAAATGAATTGCAAGCTGAGGCAACGTCTATTAAACAAACGCCAATTGCCGGCCTGTATGAAGTGACCGTTCCTCCCAGAGTATTTTATATCTCAGAGAATGGTCAGTATGTACTGACTGGCGATATGATTGACCTCAAAAATAGTATCAACTTGAGTCAAGGGGTACGTGATAATGCTCGGGTTGCGTCGATTGAGAATATCGGTGAAGAAAACATGATCGTATTCTCACCTGCGAAAGTTAAGCACACCGTCACCATTTTTACTGATATCGATTGTGGCTACTGTCGTAAGTTGCATAATGAGATGGCGAGTTATAACAAACTGGGCATCAAAGTACGTTATTTAGCTTATCCGCGTGCCGGGATTGGTTCACCGTCTTACAACAAGGCAGTCACGGTCTGGTGTTCGGATGATAAGAAACAGGCAATGACAGATTCTAAAAATGGTAAGGCTTTGTCACCAAAGAACTGTGATAACCCTGTTGCAAAACAAATGGCATTAGGCAAGGGCCTTGGTGTGAACGGTACTCCTGCGATTGTGCTTGCAAACGGCCAGATTTATCCGGGTTATGCACCTGCAGATAAACTACTGCAGGTTATTGAACAGGTAAACGCAACTAAATAAAGCCAACTAAATAACCCCAGTACTAATCAATAGCAATCTCAATACACTTTGACAGGGCGGTGAAGATCACAAAGGTCTTGATTGATCGTCCTGGGTAGCGTTCGGGGAAAAGTAGGGCGATACCCTCTTTATATAATGAAAGCTGTGAGCGAAACTGGTTCGCTAGCTTTTCAAGATCTTCATTTCTATCGATTAGGTGAGTTTTGTAATCGATAACAAATATTTCGTTTTCTGTAATCACCAGTCGATCGATAATACCATTTACGATGGTCTCTCCCTTATTGAAATATACCGGGACTTCACTATAGGCTGCCTGATAACGATCATCATTAAAATACTCAGGGAATTGCTTGATAGTTTGTTCTGCCTGTTGCCAGCATTGAACCAGGTAATCCTGTTGTCCATCGAGCTGATGTTTTCGGCAGAATTGTTTTAATGACAGATTAGGTTGCTTGCTCAACAACTCGATCATTTGATGGATAAGAATGCCGCGTTCGCGGTTTCCAATTGAAGTAAAAATTGTTTCTGCTGGTAGCCTTGCAGTAGAGCGTGGTTCATTTGGTAGCTTACTTGGTGTGATATCTACCTGCCGTGCCACTAACTGAATGGATTGCTGTAAGCGCGGTTCAAATTTTAGTTCTGGCATTGCTGGTGCCGTTTTAAGTATAGGTTTGTTTGTATCGCCTTTATGCATTTCCAGGAGGTGTTCCTGAGCTAATTTATCGTTGGCAATATCATAGCGGTGACGGATTTGCTCATACCAGCCTGCAGATTTTCCTGAACCCGAAATATAAAGGTACTGTTGAGCACGTGTAACGGCTACATAAAGAAGATTTGCCTCTTCTTGCGATTCCTTTTTATTGTTTTCATCCAGCAGCATTTCACAATGTTTATTCGGGTAAGGCGAAGAAGGCGAGATTAAAAACTCCTGCGGATAACTTCCCCCCTGGTTCTCATGACTACTAGCAGCAGAATCGTTATTTTGGTTTAGCGGCCAGTCGATTAAGACTGAGGCACCGCCGCGATTTCGTTTAGTCGTAGTAGCATCGAGTAGCAATACGACAGGAGATTCAAGACCTTTTGATTCATGAATCGTTAGTATTCTGACACGATTACCATCACTGTTACTGGCTGGTTGATCAGGGGCCTCTTGATCCTGTTGTTTTAATAAGCGTAGCCAGGCTAGAAAACGCGTCAGGCTAGGGTAACGCCCACTATCATTTTCTAGTGCTAACTCGATGAAACGAGTCAGGTTTGCCTGAACCCTGGATTGCAGGTGGTCCGGGTAGTTGGCTTTATAACGTTCAAGGACGTTAGCTTCGCTATAAATTCTGTCCAACAGATCATGTACGGGTAGAGTGTCGGTACATTTCATCCAGTTTTGTAAATGAAAGGCGGCTCTTGCTAATGGTGTATTGTCGGTCGGAGAAGTTTTGGCCGAAGTGGGGTACAGATCAAGAATTGTTTCGAACCAGTTTGGGTGATCGACTAGTGAATATAAGTCTTGCTCTGTTGCAGAAAATAATGGCGAACGTAACACACCCGCTAACGCGTGGTTATTAACTGGTGTGATTAACCACTGCAATAGATTCACCATATCTCTTATTTCAAGACTATCGAGTAAGGTGCCACGTTCAGTACCCATGTAAGGGATATGTGCTTCACGTAGGGCACGTTCATAATCTGCGGCATGGGTGCGATTACGCAACAGGATCATAATGTCACCAAAGTCAACGTAGCGAGCCTGATCACCTTCGTTAATGGTTAGCTTGCTGTCAATCACATCAGATATTTTTCCTGCCGCAATCTGTGCCTCAAGCAGATGCTCCGAGTCAGTTGTCGTGACTGGGTTTTTAAGTGGGTTGCGAAATTCAAGCGGTTCTTTATTGTTTTTTGAATCCTTGAGGGATAAGGGTAGTAACTCAACAGTACCATTTAGTCTTGTCTTGACAGTAGAGTGCGTCTGGAAATCATTTAGTGGTATTGTTTCGTTATCTTCAAATAGATGATTGACAAAGTCGATAATGGCCGGTGACGATCGGTAGGAACGAGATAGATATTGTTTATCTGCATCCAGGTTTTTTTCAATCCAGAGACTTGCTGCATCAAACAGTTTTGGTTCTGCACGACGGAAACGGTAAATAGACTGTTTGCTATCACCAACAAACAGCACACTTCGTTGTCGATCCTGTTTCGCAGCAGCTAGTTCTCTTAGCAATGGTAAGACAAGTTGCCACTGAGTTTGATTAGTGTCCTGAAATTCATCAATTAATAAATGATCGATGCGCTGATCAATTTTGTACTGGATCCAATCAGCATGATCGGATGTGTTCAACAAACGGAAACACTGCCATTCGAGATCTGAAAAGTCTAAATGACGGTGATTGTATTTTATTTTTTGATATTTCTCGACGAAGGTATTGCCAGCATGCAACCAGGCACGAGTCAGTGACAAGGTTTCGATTGCATGGATGTCTTGTCTAACGGCAATCAGTTTTTCACATTGAGACTCATGTAACTGTAGAAATATCTGGCAACCGTCGGCGCCTAAACTTTTTAGTAGTGCCTTTGATTCCTTTCGTGCGCGAGCAGAGTGGCTTTTCGTAAAAAAAGCGCTCCAGACTTTTTCAAGCCGTACTGAACTGTCATTTTGATCGTTCAAGGCCTCTTCAGTAGATTGTCCCGATGTTTTGTGTTCTGCTGTTTTATGTTTTGCCAGTAATGCTATAAATTGAGTCAGTTCATTCCTGTTTTGTTCATCTGAAAAATAAGTCTCAATCGGATCCCTAATCGGATTCTCATCAGAACTTATGCCAAGTTTTTCTGCGAGCTGGTTGCAGTGTTGCTCAATGTTGAAATCGGGTTGGCTCGTTAACGCCCACCATTCACTGCGCGCGGCGTTGAATTTATTGAGCACAGCGCGGGTCTCGGTGGTGCCGAGTCGGGTCAGTAATACGTCAAAGTGTTCAGCGATGGGCAATGAGGGGTTTCGGGTCAACTCATTTTCGAGATTATTCCAGGCTTCGTCGATTAAATAGGCTGTCCGCTCAACTAGCTCAAAGCCGGGCGGGATATCCGCTTCCATCGGAAAGCGGCGTAGTAAATCCTGGCAAAAAGCGTGAAAGGTTGTTGTTCGAACACCCAAGTTGGCGTGCAGTAAGGATTCATATAGATTTCTAGCACAGCGGCGGTGTTGATCATTCGCGCTGAGGTTAAATGTGCTCTCAAGCAGGTTATTGAGTTCATCATCGGGCGCTATTGCTAATTCGTAGACTCGTTCTAAAAGACGTTCCTGCATTTCTGATGCAGCTTTTCTGGTGAAAGTTATCGCCAGAATGGAGGCAGGCTCAGCACCCTGGATCAACAGGCGTACCATATGGCTAACCAGGTGATAAGTCTTGCCACTCCCTGCCGAGGCGTGAACGGAATGGTACTGGTTCGCACTATTTTTTGACGGATTGGTCGACATGGCTATAGCTTAACAGTTCTTTTTCCATCAGAAACATTCTGTAACCAAATGTCTGACCTTTTCGCGCAGACTCTTGTTATGATTACCGCGCTCAAAGGTTGGTCGATATCAACACACAACGGAGCGTGTGTTGGCATCGAATAATTTAATGGGTTCGTTACCATTAATTCTTTAACTGAATTCTTCACTGAATTCTGCACCGAATTCTTCACAGGGAAACGTGAATCCAGGCGGGATTGCCTGATAAGGAAGACCTAAGGAACACAAGCAGCGGCAGGATGCTGAAATGGACGTTTAAGAGCCAAAATATCTGCAGGGAATAAAAGCGGGCGGGAGGGCCTGAAAGGTGATTAAGGAAGCGGCTGATTAGTCGCTTTTTTTTTGCGTCATATTTTTTAGACATCCGACCCTGTTTTAGCATTTAGTCCTGCCAGGTGCCGCAGCGGCACAAGCTGATCATGTCGCAGTGATTGCAGACTTTACTGTTTTCCCAGGCAGGTAATTCTTGCCCTTGTTCCAGGGAGCTGACCATTTCCTGTAAGCGATCTAGCACATTGCCTGCAAGAACAGACAATTCATCAGTGTTTAGTGGAAACATGGCCTGAAAATTTTTATCTTTGCCTAGCGCGAGGTAGCCGGCTGAATTGATAGGCATCTTGTCTGGCTCGGTTAGCAATGCATAAAAAGGGAGTTGAACCTGTTCGCCGGCGAGCACATCTTTTTTGCTGGGAAGTTGTCCCGTTTTATAATCAATGACTTCATAATGCGCATCCTCACAATCAATACGATCGAGGCGTCCCTTAAGGGTAATACCTGTTGGTAGAGTACGTTCCAGTTTTTCTTCGGTGTGTATTATGCGCGCGTTCTGTTTGCTTGATATGTGCCAATCAATATAGGTAGGAATGACATTCAGCCATTGGTGATACCAGCCTTTGTGAATGTAATTCTCCTTCATATCATATTCAAACACGGCAGCGGCAATCTCTTGCATCATGTCGATGGCTGCCTGACGCTGTTCAAAAGTTATTGATTCCTGGAATGGACCGGGTAAGTAGCTGACATCAGAGTGGAAGGCCTGTAGGCACAGATGGACGCGCTCACCATATTCTCTTTGAGATAAGGCTAATTGTATTTCTTCCGGTGGTCGTAGTTTTAAACACTGTGCGGCAAAAAACTGGTACGGGCAATTCATCAGCTGTTGATAACTGCTCGCAGAAAAAGTATGCGGTACCAGTTTGTCTGTTAAGACTGGTCTGGCTTGAGCTTGTTTTTTAGGTAACGATGTTGTGTCACAGCGGATGACCTGTGTTGATTGTTGCACTATGCGTTGTTCAAGTTCTGTTGCGCGAAGCGTTTCTTCAGGTTTATTTCCATAGGCGATTTGGTGAAACTGTTGTATTGCGGCTAACCACGGGCTGACAATGACAGGCTCACCATCTTGTTCGCTGCGGTAGGTTAATAATATGGACTCAGAGCTATATAATAGATCAGTAAACTGTCGCAGCCGTTGCTCGCGAAAGTGATCATGGCCAGGTAAGCCAAGTTGACTGCGAACCTGATTATTAAAAAACTGACTAACCGGTGCCGTACCTGGCATGGCATCTTGTTCAAGCCCTGCGATAATGAGCCCATCGAATTGCTGGAAGCCAGTTTGTGAAAGGTTAAAAAGGCGAACGGTATTATCAGTACTTTGTGGTTGAAAGTATCGACTTTCGAAGTTTCGACCCAGCCAGGCGCGAAAGTGAGTCCAGTTAGCGACTAAAGGTTGAGTGTTTGCAGCCAGGACCATTTCATCCAGTAATTGTAAAATTATCTGCCCGGCATCATCGTCTTGCAAGTTGGCTGACATACCCAATTGTTCCAAGGTAGTGAGTAAGGCAGTGATCAACTCACTAATCTCTATTTTTTTTCTGTTCAGGTCCCGCAAAGGCTGGGTGGCTTGCTGAATATCATCGAGTAGTTTTAAAAGCTGCTCGGGTGAAAATTGCCAGATATCCTGTAGCCGTTCTTTACGACTAGTTATGGCATGTTGGTACCGTGACAGATTATTGGTGACCTGCTCGTTTTGGATAATGTCGTGCTCAAGCCGGTAGACCAGTTTCTTTAATAATTGCTGATCTTGATCAGGAAATAACAGCCCTGATTTCAATAGATCGAGAAGTGCATCCTTATCGAAATCTTCTTCTATGCAGAGTAGTAATGATTCAATACTGGCGGCGGCACGTGTTGTTGCGAGAGTCCAGCCAGCCGCGTCCTGTAGTTGGATATCTGCTCGTTCAAGTAAGGCGCGCAGTCGCCTGGCAAGCAGTCGATTCTCTGTAACGATTGCAATCTGGCGTTTGCCATCCAGTAACCAACGGCGTATTTGTGTATCGACAGCGTGTATTTGTTGTTCTGCATTATGCGCATCATAGATCTCGATACGATCTTTGAGTGGACTGTGCGAATGTTGCTTCGCAAATTGTTCAGCCCGCTCTGTTATCTGCGGCTGACGTGAAAAGATAGTTGTAATCGCGCGTTGGTATTCATCGTTGTTGGCTTGTGATGAAACTGAGACGTCTAATTGTTTTTGCAAACGATACAAACGATCTTCATTACGACAGTCACCCTCTGGGCTATGCGGTGTACCCTGGATCCACAAATGGACACGCTCATGTTGTAATAGTTGTGTAAGCCATATCTGCTGAGTTGAGTAGTCAGGTTCAAAACCAATCAAATGCACCTGGTGGTTTTTAAAGTCAAAGTTAAGACTATTATTGAGTGCCAGGATGTGTGCGCTGACTGAATCACAATATCCCTGTGCCTGTAATTGTTCATGCCAGGCATACCAGAGTTGATGTATCAGCTCAGCTTCTTGTTGTAATCCCGAAAAATGATGTTGACCCGTTTTATACCATTCACTCAGTTGTTGGTTGAAAGTATCAAGATCACTGGCTATCTCTATCTGGTTAAGCGTTAATTCGTCGAACAATTGCAAAAGGTTATCAGCCAACGACCATGGGTTGGCCTGTTTTAGCAATCCTGGTGCAGCCAGGAGTGCTTCGACAAGAATTAATAAACGAATTTGATCATCACAGATATTCAAATCATCGGGAATGAAATCTTGTAACCACTGATCAACTGTATAGAAGTAAGGCCCAAGCAGTGCCTGTTGTTGCTTTTGCGTTGCCGCATCTAATAGAGCGCCTCGAAGCGCGGGGGTCAGGCGTGAATCTTTGGTGATGATATGTACCCGGGTCAGATCCGGAGACTCGATCGTTGTCGACAGAATCTGTTCGGCAATTGTCGCCAGGGCAGATTGCCCATGTGCTAGAAAATGTATGTTTTGTTTGGCCGCAGACATGGCCAATGAGTATATCAGTAATTAAATAACTTCCTGCACCGATTCGCTCATTTGCTGACCTGGTCAGCCAGGAGCGGGCGGTTTACCTTTCCAGGTATTGCAGCTTATCTTTGACACCATCCCATTCTTCGGCATCATCCGGGGCAGGTTTCATTTCGGTAATGACTGGCCACTCTTTCGCCAGTTCTTCGTTGAGCGCAGTGTACTGCTCCATATCGGCGGGTACATCGTCCTCGGCAAAAATTGCATTTGCTGGGCATTCGGGTTCACACAGGGTGCAGTCGATGCATTCTTCAGGATCGATGACTAGAAAATTGGGACCTTCGTGAAAACAGTCTACCGGGCAAACTTCAACACAGTCGGTATATTTACACTTAATGCAATTGTCGGTGACGACGTAAGTCATGTGGTTCTCCCAAATTTCAACTATATAATACTGGGCGACTTGTAGGCCCTGATACAACGGCGCTTATGGTAATCGTTTAGCCATTTTTTTTCGAGTGATTTTGTATATCAGTTACTTATCCAGCTTTGATTTTATTTTATAAAGCAGACTATGGGCCTGTTTTGGGGTGATTTCATCCAGGTCCAGTTGGGCCAGCTCTGTCAGGATAGCCTGGACCATTTTCTGATCAGTATCCCAATCTTTAGTCTCAGGCATTTGTTGAGTATCAAGCGCATCCAGCAAGTCTGGCTGTTTTGCCCGGGCCGATGCGTGTGTGCCCATTTTATTGCTTTCCAGTCGCTGCAGTTGTTGCTGTGCTTTGGTGATGACATGCGCTGGTACACCTGCCAGGGCCGCGACCTGTAGACCATAGCTATCATTCACCGCGCCAGGTTTGACTTGATGTTGAAAGACAATACCTTGTCCTGCTGGCCCATTAGGTTTACCCATTTCTATTGCATCAAAATGCACGTTGCGAATACTGGGCTGTTCATCAGCCAACAGCGTTAACTCAAAGTAGTGAGTGGCAAACAGGGTAAAAGCATGGAGGTTGGTAGCCAGTTCAGTAGCACAGGCCCAGGCCAGCGACAGGCCGTCAAAGGTACTGGTGCCACGGCCAATTTCATCTAACAGTACGAGACTATTGCGGGTGGCGTTCTGGAGTATATTGGCCGTCTCGGTCATCTCGACCATAAAGGTTGAACGACCACGGCTGATATCATCGGATGCGCCGATGCGGGTGAAGATACGATCGATGGGACCGATAGTGGCTGAGGTCGCAGGCACATAACTTCCTGTGTAGGCAAGCAGGACAATCAGGGCTGTTTGTCGCATGTATGTGGATTTACCACCCATATTGGGACCGGTCACGATCAGGATACGTTGTTCTTGATCTAAATTGAGATCATTCGGCGTGAAGGCCTCATTGATGCTCTGTTCGATAACAATGTGGCGACCTTCACTAATATCAATAATGCTTTCTTCGACTAACTCAGGGGGACGAAGATTTAAGGTCTCAGTGCGTTCAGCAAGGTTGGCCAGAGCATCTAATTCTGCAAGTGCGCTGCTGCAAACTTGTAAGGGTTGCAGGTGTTGGTTTAATTCTTCGATGAGTTCGGCATAGAGTGCCTTTTCTTTTGCCAGGGCGCGTTCATTGGCACTGAGCACCTTATCTTCCAGCTCTTTTAATTCAGGCGTGATGTAGCGCTCGGTGGCTTTCAATGTCTGACGGCGTTGGTAGTTGTCAGGCACGTTGTCTGACTGGGTGCGTGATACCTCAATGTAATAGCCGTGCACACGATTAAAACCAATCTTTAAGGTAGCTATCTGGCTACGTTCCCGTTCCTGTAGTTCCATCTGTTCAAGAATGTCACCGACATTTTCACGGATACTGCGCAACTCATCCAGTTCCTGGTCAAAACCTGTCGCAATCACACCGCCATCTCGGATGAGTACTGGGGGCTCATCGATAATGGCTTGCTCGAGCCGGGCGGTTAAATCAGGAAAAGGCTGTAGGGCATGTTGCAAGGATTGCATGGCGTCGTGTTTGAAAGCAGCAAGTTCGGAATTTAACTCGGGCAATTGGGCCAGCGCATAGGCAAGGCGGGTCAGGTCTCGTGGACGTGCGCTACGCAATGCCACACGCGCAAGAATACGTTCGATATCACCGATGCCACGTAGCCGCGTTTGTATTTGTTCATAACCATAATCGGTCAATAAAGTTTGTATGCAGTTTTGTCTTGCCGCCACAATAGTTCGATCTCTTAACGGACGTTTTAACCAGCGACGTAACATACGACTGCCCATAGCAGTGACGGTATGATCCATGACGCCGCAGAGACTATGTTTGGGATCGATCTGACCGCTTGTTTCTATTTCGAGATTACGCTGAGTTGCGGCATCGAGCACAACAAACTGGTTTTGTTGCTCGGTTTGTAAAAGCTGAATGTGAGGAGTGAGCCCCCGTTGAGTTTCATGTACATAACTTAACAATGCACCTGCCGCGCGTTTTGCTAGTGACAGGTCATCGATACCGAGATTTGCGATATCCTCTATATTAAATTGGCTACAGAGTGTTTTGCTGGAGGCTCTTTTTTTAAAGTAATCCTCAGTTACACTGGTCCAGCGACCATAAGCTTTCAGGTCGGGGGCAAAATCCAATGTCTCAGAATAAATCACTTCCGCTGGCTTTAGTCTCTCCAGTTCAGCAAACAGGGCTTCACTATCATCGACCTCGATGACACTGAAACGACCACTAGCAATATCGAGTATTGCAATGCCGTATTGGGTTTCTTCGGGTTGGCCATCTTCAGTGAAAATACTCAGCAGGACATTTTCATTTTTGTTCTCTAACAGGGCTTCATCAGTCACGGTACCTGGCGTGACGATGCGTACCACTTTACGTTCAACCGGACCTTTGGATGTGGCCGGGTCACCTATTTGTTCACAAATAGCAATCGATTCACCAAGTTTGAGTAATCTGGCCAGGTAAGAATCCACGGCATGGTAGGGCACCCCGGCCATTGGAATAGGTTCACCTGCGGTTTGGCCACGATGGGTCAGGGTGATGTTCAGCAGCTTGGCTGCGTACCTTGCATCGTCAAAGAACAACTCATAAAAGTCGCCCATGCGATAGAATAATAATGTTGAGGGGTAATCAGCCTTGATGCCCAAATACTGCTGCATCATCGGGGTGTGCTTGGTTGGCTGATCGATCTGCGTCATTACGCGCAGTGTATCGAAAAGCGGGGTTACAATGTAGCGCAAAGCTTTAAAAAAAAGAAAAACTTGCGTTCTGACAACAGGTTTGATAACTAGTTATACAGGTGTGTGTGGAGATTAATATGACGGACTACTCAGAGAAGCGAAGTTACCGACGTGTCAAAGTCGAATGCGCTATTTATTATAAGATGACCGACACGGAAGTTGAGGAAGAAGATGTAGGCCAGTTAGAAAATTTAAGCGGACGAGGCCTGATGTTCATTGCCGAGAAAGGTGTACCGATGAGCTCAGAGCTGGAGATTCGTGTTGAACCAGGGAATGACTTAACACCACCACTGCATGCCCTGGTGCAAGTAGTCAGAATGGAAAAGCAGCGCCGCGGTCAAGGTTATGAAATTGGCGCAGTTATTCGAGAGACCCTGGGCTGAGCTCCTCCTCTAAAAGCCTTCTTTAATACTTAGAACCAAGCTTGGGTTCTAGCTAATATTCAGCTCTAGACAATTACATCCAGGCGATTCGCCAGCTCCACATCACCTGCAAGTTCAGTATTTTGATAGGCTCGTCTTGCTCGCTCGCCGCTTTGTGTGAGTTGTTGATCAAACAAGGGTTGGGCATTTACCGTTGGACCTACGCGCTGTGTTGCTGGCCCCGCGGCACTGAATTGTGATTGAACGATCTGTCCTTCCAGCGGCTCCTGATTTCTTTGGCTACGGTCGTTGCTCGTTGTGCGATCACTGTCCTGGTGGGTATTTTGTTGATTATGCCGGGTAGGTCGATTATAGCCCGCAATAATAGGAAGGTTGTTTGTAGAATTAATCTGCATAATCAGCTGAATTGGGTAATTTAATTGCCAGGGTGCCTGATGTCGTCATAGTATTTAAGAACATTTATAAGGAATTTCAATGATTTCTACTATGCCAGCGGATGATGATTTATACGAACAAGCTTACCAAATTGGTCGGCGCTTACGCGCACAGGGAAATTGGCTAAGCACAGCGGAGTCTTGTACGGGCGGTTGGCTTAGTAAGGTACTGACAGATGTGCCAGGCGGTTCAGCCTGGTATGACCGTGGTTTCATTACTTATAACAACCAGGCCAAGCACGACATGTTAGGCGTATCTGAAGAGACCCTGGTTGAGTATGGTGCAGTGAGTGAGCCCACCGTGTTGGAAATGGCCAAGGGCGCCTTAAACAGTAGTCGCGCAGACATCAGTGTCGCGATTACAGGTATCGCCGGACCCGGTGGCGCCACCCCAGGCAAGCCTGTGGGAACCGTCTGGTTCGCGTGGGCCAGTGCGCTCGGCAGCACTGGCGATTTTATTCACAGTGAACAGCATCGGTTTGAAGGTGACCGTGAACAGATTCGTCGCCAGGCCGTGCAGCAGGCTTTGCTCGGTATAAGAAAACATTGTCTACAAGACTAAACCTCTCAGATCCCAATTTACCTATTTCCTTACATTCACGAAGCAATAAAGTCACAGCAAAATTTCTATTCATTTAACCCAAAGTTGATTGTTGGTTCGTATCAATACTAACAACAACTGAGGTGGAAAAATGACACATACAAATAAAGAATTAACTGCGAAACAAATTATCCAAGAACTGGCAAATGAAGAACGTGATTTTAATGAAAGCGTTCCAATGAAGTCAGTGATCAAGGTTATGAGTAAAGTTGATGATATTGATCCAGAAGTAATGGGTAAACTATGGAAGGTGCGTGCTGCAGAAGAGTCTTTTTTCGGAATAAACTACGTAGAGATTGCCGAGCAAGATCTTGCTTCGATTGAAATCTATATTCGTTTCGTTAGCGAGGCCATGCATATTGCCCGCTCCGAGAAGGTTCAACCGGTCGATGCGATTGTAAGAGCATTTCAGAACTGGAGACCAGAACTCACTGATCAGCAGATCTACAATCTGGTTCTGGAGCTCTCCGAATGTGAATCGCTTGCCTCGCGCGTTTACTGGTGCCCTATTTAGTTTGAGCGTGTAGGTGTTTGCACAAGATCACAAAATTAATTCTAAATATTCCATGTCCGCGGCAGATATTTAATTTAATGAATTCGTTCAAAATTTCAGGAGACTTAAGTGAGACTAATAGGTGTTTTGTTGATTTTCACAAACCTTTTATTGGCAGGTTGCTCAACTGGTGATTTGCGCGCATTTAATGATGCAATGAATAATAATTATTACCCGGATCAACGTGACGTTAAGTATGTTGGTGATGTGCGCTGGGAAATAGGTGTTCGTAATGGTAGCGGTTACCAAAAGATCAAAAATACCAGCAACAACTATTGTAAAGCTAAAGTGGTATTTGAGGATGGTACAAGCAGGGTATATAGATTAGAACCACAAAAATCACTTAGCAGTATGTATGTTTCTATTTATAATCAAACAAAGCGCATGCGTACCATGTGTCATAAGGACCGTCGTGTCTTTCGTAAAAAATTTACCTAATCGTTAGCAATTTAGATGTAAACATAGAAAAGGGCCTGCATAGCAGGCCCTTTTTTTAAGCGTCTAACGAAATGTAAAGCTCGAAGCTGAGTTAGCAGAGTATCGCTTCTCCTATCCTAGATCTTGGCTTATGATTATGGGGTGGATACGAAAAAAACTCAGCACCGTCTTTTCTTTGCGCTCTGGCCAAGTGATGAGGTCCGGAATCAGATAAAAAAACAGATTCAGCCCCTGATAAAACAACTAAAACAACATCCGGCGAAAAAAGTCCCGCCGCATAACTGGCATATCACCCTGGCCTTTCTTGGTAACGTCTCATCTGAAACAAAACAATGCGTAATCGAGCAGGCTGAATTAATAACCGGAAGTTCGTTTGAGCTGCAACTGAATGAATTTGGTTCCTTCAAGCGTGCCAGTGTGGTCTGGTTGGGGACCAAGCAGTGTCCAGATGTTTTAAAGGAGTTGGTCGAGCACTTAAACGAAAAGCTAGCCGATTGTGATTACCAATCGGAATTTAAAGATTACACGCCACATCTGACATTCTTACGAAAAGCATACAAACCTTTAGATGCGTTACAGGTTGAGACAGTTCGTTGGCAGGTAAATGAGTTTGTTTTAGTGGAGTCGGTGACAACCGACCGTGGCGCAAGATATCAGGTGATTAACCGATGGCCTTTAAATGAATAGTTATTGAAACACCCAGGATGCAAACGGTTCAATCTCATCCCGATTGAGCAGTACCAGTTGATAGGCCTGTGGATTCATGGAGTGATCTTCACTGGTATCAACACCGAGTCTTTGCAGGACATAAGCAATCAGTGCACGTCGAACTGTGATCGCGATTTCGTTATCCCCATCTTTTAGTTCTGCGCCGAAGTCTAGTAACAAACTGGTCTGTTTTCTGGCATCGAGTTTGGGATGCGGGCTTAAGCGCAGAGTCACACTCTCTACCCAGTCGTCATCGTATTGCTGGTTGGATTCAGCCAACTCCTCCAAGCAGTTGGCTTTGACAAATCGTGACAGCACGAAGTCACGGAAGTCATAGGTCTCTTCACTGTAAGCACGTACGTGCCAACGGAGGCCTGTATTGACTAGGGAATGCGGTTCGAGGATCCGCTCCTGGCTGCTATCCCGATCAGAGAGTGAGTGGTAGCTCACCGTCAGCTTATTGTGACCACGTATGGCGCGCGTGATCTGGGCTAATACTGCCTTGGGGGGTAAGCGCGAGGGCAGGGGCAACTCCGCTAGCTGGATTCCGTAAATGGCTTCATCACCATAGGGACCCCCGGCTACGGCCTGATTGCTGGCCATCATAGGCAGGATTCGTGCGGGTGAGAGATCGGCAAAGACCTCCTGGAAGTCGGGGGCAGGGACAAATCCAAACACACTGTGCTTATAGATAAGGTTATCCGGGGCTAAATCGTTATATAGCTTAAGGTCCTTGGTGGCTGCGGCATCGGAGATACCAAAGGACTCTGCGACCTCTGAGCGGCTAATCACACCAGTGTAGTAGGCCATGATCTCGATGTATTCCAGACGTTGGCGGCTTGCCCACTTTACGTCTAGCCTCATTTTCCCCTTGCCACTCATATAGTTAGTCAATTCCCTCTGTGAATACCCGAGATTATAGCCTAGCAGGGAATCGAGCAGCTAGAAACTACCAGATAGTAAAAAGTACATAGGTGGTAAAAAATATTGACATAAGAAAATATATCGCCTAGAGTTACCTCCATAGTGCAGCGGCAGGAGATGAAACGGCCGGTGTGGAGGAATCAAAGGATTACGAAGAGGATTAATAAAATGGCAACAGATGATAAGAAAAAAGCACTAGGCGCGGCCTTAGGTCAGATTGAGAAGCAATTTGGTAAAGGCTCTGTTATGCGCATGGGCGACAATGATGGCCCGCGCGATATTGAGTCGATTTCAACAGGCTCGCTCGGACTGGACGTTGCCTTGGGCATCGGCGGTTTGCCAAAGGGACGGGTGATTGAGATATACGGTCCTGAATCTTCTGGTAAGACAACATTGACTCTGCAAGTGATCGCGGAATGTCAGAAGGCAGGAGGTACCGCAGCCTTCATCGATGCGGAACATGCATTAGACCCGCAATATGCAGAAAAGCTGGGTGTCGATGTCGACGAGCTCCTGGTCTCACAACCGGATACGGGTGAACAGGCCCTCGAAATTACTGACATGCTGGTCCGCTCCAGTGCCGTTGATGTGGTGGTCATCGACTCGGTGGCAGCGTTGACTCCAAAGGCTGAAATCGAAGGCGATATGGGTGACTCGCACATGGGGCTGCAAGCTCGTCTGATGTCTCAAGCTCTGCGTAAGCTTACGGGTAACATCAAGCGCTCAAATACCATGGTGATCTTTATTAACCAGATTCGGATGAAGATCGGTGTGATGTTTGGTAACCCTGAAACCACAACCGGTGGTAACGCGCTTAAGTTCTATTCATCGGTGCGCCTGGATATCCGTCGTATCGGTGCCATCAAGCGTGGTGATGAAGTGGTCGGTAACGAGACCCGCGTGAAGATTGTGAAGAACAAAGTCGCACCACCTTTCAAGCAGACCGAGTTCGATATTCTCTATGGTGAAGGTATTTCCCGCGAAGGTGAGATCATCGATGTCGGTGTGAAACTCGATATCGTTGATAAGGCAGGTGCCTGGTACAGCTATAACGGTGACCGTATTGGCCAGGGTAAGGATAATGTGCGTAAGTTCCTGAAGGAAAATCCAGAGATTGCCGAGGATATTGAAGGTCGCATTCGTGCTGAACTACTACCTGATCGTGCCGACAATGTTGTGCCTATCGATAAGGCTGCCGGTGATGACCTGGCCATGGACGAATCAGCTGAGCCAACAAAGAAATAACCTTGCTGGAATATATCAGCTATGTCAGACAATCTAAGTAATGTACTCGCGGGGGCTATGCGTTTGCTGGCTGCCCGCGAGCACAGCCAATTTGAACTGAGGCGTAAGCTCGGCAAGAAAGGTCATGAGACTCAGGACATTGAACAGGCTCTAGAGCAACTGGCAGGGCAAAACCTGCAATCCGATGAGCGCTTTGTCGAAAGTTTTGTAAACAGTTACAGGGAACGCGGCAAAGGCCCGAAGCGGATTCGGCTTGAGTTACAGCAGCATCAATTACCCGTTGAGCTTATTGATACCTATCTGGATGAGCGTGATGAGGTCTGGAAAGCCTCTGCCGTTCAGGTGAAACAGAAGAAGTTTGGCGATGATGCAGCCACTGACTACCCACAGCAAATGAAGCAGGCCAAATTCCTCGAATACCGAGGCTTCACCCATGAGCAGATCTCATACGTATTGAAGAATTATGAGTGAAACTATGGAGTTAGATGAATAAATCAGTCACTTATGGTCGATAAGATGCTGACCTTTCACCAAAGTAATATATAATCGTGCGCTGTTTCACATTTAAGATAGTGATATGAAAAGCGCGGACATCAGAACAGCCTTCCTGAATTATTTTGCCGATAAGGGTCATGAGATCGTGACATCAAGCCCACTCGTGCCCGGCAATGATCCGACGCTATTATTCACCAATGCCGGCATGGTGCAGTTCAAGGATGTCTTCCTTGGCTTGGATAAGCGCCCATATTCGCGCGCTACCAGTTCACAACGTTGTGTTCGAGCAGGCGGCAAACACAACGACTTGGAGAATGTGGGGTATACAGCACGTCACCACACCTTCTTTGAGATGTTGGGTAATTTCAGCTTCGGTGATTATTTCAAACAGGATGCGATCAAGTTTGCCTGGGAGTTTTTGACCGTCACGATGAAGATCCCAGCAGAAAAGTTGTGGGTCACTGTTTATCAGGATGATGATGAAGCCGCTGATATCTGGTTAAAAGAAATGGGTGTGGATGAATCACGCTTTACCCGTATCGGTGATAAGAAGGGCGGCAAAAAATATGAAAGCGATAATTTCTGGTCCATGGGAGACACCGGTCCCTGTGGTCCATGTACAGAAATATTTTATGACCACGGTGCTGATGTAGCGGGTGGTCCACCGGGTACACCTGAAGAAGACGGTGATCGTTATATTGAGATCTGGAATCTCGTCTTCATGCAATACAACCGTGACAAAGATGGCAAGATGACTGCCTTACCTAAGCCTTCTGTAGACACAGGCATGGGTTTGGAACGACTCGCGGCCGTGATGCAAGGTGTGCACGCAAACTATGAGATTGACCTGTTTGTAAATCTTATTAATGCTGTGGCCAAAGCAACTAATACAAAAGACCTTGAGAACAATTCTCTCAAAGTGATTGCAGACCATATTCGTTCCTGTGCGTTTTTAATTATTGATGGTGTGGTGCCTTCCAATGAAGGGCGTGGTTATGTGCTACGTCGTATAATTCGTCGTGCGATTCGCCATGGCCATAAGTTAGGTATGAAGAAGCCTTTCTTCAATAAATTAGTAGCAGCCTTAGAAAAAGAAATGGGCGAGGCCTATCCAGAGCTAAGTAAAAGCAAAGAAATGATTGTCAGAGTTCTGCTGCAAGAAGAAGAACGTTTTGCGGAGACCCTGGATCAGGGAATGCAAATTCTCGAAGAGGCGATTGCAAACTTAAAAGGTAAACAAATCCCCGGCGAAGTCGTGTTTAAACTTTATGATACTTATGGTTTTCCGGCTGACTTAACTGCGGATGTCGCGCGCGAGCGCGGTTTGTCCATTGATTCAGCTGGCTTTGATAAGCAAATGGATGCACAGCGAGATCGAGCCCGAGCTGCTAGCCAGTTTCATATGACAGACATGGGTGAGCTTGATCTTGATGCCTCTACAGATTTTTCTGGTTATGAAACTCTGGAGGAAGATAGTAAGGTGGTTGCTTTATTCCAGGAAGGAAAGCCAGTTGATTGCCTTGAAGAAGGTCATGAAGGTGTTGTGGTGTTGGATAAGACCTCTTTTTATGCTGAATCTGGTGGTCAAGTTGGCGATGTTGGTTTGCTGGAAGAAGCCGACGTTACCTTTGAAGTCAGTGATACACAAAAAACCGGTGATGCATTTTTACATATCGGTAAACTCAGCCGCGGTGAGCTGAATGTTGGCGATGTGGTCACCGCGAGTGTCCAGGATGACAAGCGTCAGGCCATCGCACATAACCATTCAGCAACACACTTAATGCATGCAGCGTTACGCCAGGTGTTAGGCGAACATGTTCAGCAAAAAGGTTCATTGGTGGATGCTGATCGATTACGCTTTGACTTTTCTCATTTTGAGCCCGTCACGCCAGAGCAGATCAAAACTATTGAAGAGATCGTTAATGATCAAATTCGTTTAAACCACGAAGTCGAAACAAATCTCATGTCGCAGGATGATGCGATCAAGAGCGGGGCCATGGCCCTGTTTGGTGAGAAGTACGGTGACACGGTGCGCGTCTTAAGAATGAGCGATTTTTCGGTTGAGCTCTGTGGTGGTACGCACGTGAAACGCACGGGCGACATCGGTCTATTTAAAATAATTAACGAAACGGGTATTGCCGCAGGTGTTCGTCGTATTGAAGCAGTGACAGGCAAAGCTGCATTGGCTTGGTTTGAGAATCAGGAGCAGCAGCTTAATCAGATTGCGAGCATAGTCAAAGGTAGTCGTGATGATGCAACGGATAAGGTAAAACAGTTGGCTGAGCGTGCCAAGCATCTGGAAAAAGAGTTAGAACAACTCAAAGCCAAATTAGCATCAAGCGCAGGTAGTGATCTAGCGTCACAAGCAGAAGAGATAAACGGTATTAAAGTATTGGCCGCAAAACTCGAAGGTGCAGATAGAAAGACCTTGATGTCTACCATGGATCAACTCAAGAACAAACTGGGGTGTGCCGCCGTGGTATTGGCATCGGTTGAAGGTGAGAAAATAAATCTGGTTGCCGGTGTAACCAAGGATGAGACCAAACAGATCAAGGCAGGTGAACTAGTTAATGCGGTCGCACTACAGGTGGGTGGCAAGGGTGGCGGTCGACCTGATATGGCACAAGCAGGTGGTGATAATCCTGCGGCACTGGATGGTGCGCTGGCCTCTGTGTCTGACTGGGTGAAATCTCAATTAGGCGTGTAGCTATATCTGTTACCACGCTAAGCCCTTTCATTTACTCCTTATTTAGTGTTTAATCACCGCCTTTTTGCAAATTGGCTTTTAAGTTGAACTTAAGGCTAAGTTAATAAAATTACTGTAAAAAATATGGCATTAATTGTTCAAAAATACGGCGGTACTTCCGTTGGCTCCATCGAGAAAATCGAGGGTGTCGCGAAGAAGGTGATCGCATGCCAGCAACAAGGCAACCAGGTTGTCGTGGTGGTCTCGGCTATGTCTGGCGAAACCAACCGTCTGATCGAACTTGCCAACCAGATTAATGAAGTCCCACCTGCCCGTGAATACGATGTTCTGGTCTCGACTGGTGAGCAGGTGACAATTGCCCTGTTGAGCATGGCGATATTGAATCAGGGTAGTAAGGCTCGATCATATACAGGTGGTCAGGTGCACATTCGCACGGACAATTCGCATACCAAGGCGCGTATCCTCGATATTGATGAAGCCAAAGTGCGTAAAGACCTGGACGAAGGCAATATTATTGTTATTGCTGGTTTTCAAGGCATGGATGAGGATGGGAATATTACGACCCTGGGACGCGGTGGCTCAGATACGACAGCGGTGGCGATGGCGGCAGCTTTAAAGGCGGATGAATGCCAGATCTACACAGATGTAGATGGAGTCTATACAACAGACCCAAGAGTGGTCCCAACCGCCAGGCGTTTGGATAAAGTAACCTTTGAAGAAATGCTCGAAATGGCGAGTCTTGGATCGAAGGTGCTGCAGATTCGTGCGGTCGAATTTGCGGGTAAATATGGTGTACCTTTGAGAGTCTTGCACTCAGTTGAGGAAGGTCCGGGTACTCTGATAACGTATGAAAATGAAGGTGACAGTATGGAAGATGCCGTAATCTCAGGAATCGCATTTAATAAAGATGAGGCTGAACTAACGATATCTGGTGTGCCTGATCACCCCGGTATTGCCTACCAGATATTGGGCCCAATCGGTAAGGCCAATGTCGAGGTTGATATGATCATCCAGAATGTAGGCGCCGACGGCTGTACAGACTTCACCTTTACCGTGCACCGAAATGAGTACCAGAAAGCCCTCGAAATTCTCAAGAAAACAGCTAAGGATTTAGGTGCTAGAGAGGTGTCAGGAGACGATACAATTGTTAAAGTATCCCTTGTTGGAGTAGGGATGCGTTCACACGCCGGTATCGCGAGTACGATGTTTGAGGTGCTAGCCAAGGAAAACATCAATATTCGCATGATTTCGACCTCTGAAATCAAAATTTCGGTGGTGGTGGATGAAAAATACATGGAATTGGCGGTCAGGACACTACACAATGCCTTTGGTTTAGAGGAGAAACCCGCTGCTTAGGGTATAGTAGGGGGGTTAAAGTTTCGTTTGGCGTGGTCGATACCCAGTGTTGAGCGTGCCACTAATTGCAGGGATAGCGCGAAGATTGTTCAGGAAAACGATTTTAGGAGAATAAGATTATGTTGATTTTGACGCGACGCGTGGGTGAGACGCTCATGATAGGAGACGATGTAACGGTTACCGTATTAGGTGTAAAGGGTAATCAAGTCCGTATTGGCGTCAATGCCCCTAAAGATGTCTCGGTACATCGTGAAGAAATCTACGAACGCATCAAGAGCGAACAAAAAGAAGTCAAGCAAGGCTAATTTTACAGCCAGTTTTTTACCCTCTTTACCTACACAGATTGCCACTGTATCCTACCCGCCTTTGTACGGATGAGAGTCCGTACAGTTGTAAATTATATTATCTGGAGAGATGCCGACCGATTTGTCGGGAACAAATCGGAACCGCCGATAGGCGGGCCCGAAGGGCGAAAGCCAGGACGGCTTTCGTAGTTGGCGTAGTCAACGAGGCTCTCCTTGGTAAAATAAGAGATACGTAGAAGACGATTACATCGAGTTTAATTTGGAGAGATGGCCGAGTTGGCTGAAGGCGCTCCCCTGCTAAGGGAGTATGGGGTTTATAGCTCCATCGAGGGTTCGAATCCCTCTCTCTCCGCCATAAATATAAAAGGGGTCCATAGGGCCCCTTTTTATTTATTGAGAAAGTATTCGAACCCTCGATTTAGATCTGGCTGGGTTCGACGACCGAGGCAAAGCCGAGGGAGAACAGCGGAACGAAGTGGAGCTGGCCCGAAGGGCGAGGGCAAAGCCCGAGTAATCCCTCTCTCTCCGCCATTTTAATCGTTGGAAAATTCCCCTAAATCTGTATAATGCGCCACTTCTAAGCGCCTGTAGCTCAGCTGGATAGAGTACCTGGCTACGAACCAGGCGGTCGGGCGTTCGAATCGCTCCAGGCGCGCCATACAAATGAAAAAGGCCTACCGTTTTTTGGTAGGCCTTTTTTATTTGTTCGGCTGATTCGATCCTAAGGGATTTCGCGGAGGTCTTATCTCCCCCTGTTATGGACGAACTGCCAGGAGCTCTATAGGTTAGGGGGATTCGAGCAACATTTTCGATGCACGTCAAAGCCTGTTCAATTGAGGCGTTTTATTTAGCTGCGCTCTGTTTATTCTCAGTAAATTGACCGCTGACGTCTTCGGACTCACCAAACCTATAGCCTTGCGGGATGACGACGATTCCTTCTTCTGTAACGGTGAATCGTTTACGGTCTTCAGTTAAATCATAGCCAATCACCTCGCCATCGGGTATGACAACATGTTTATCAACAATACATTTGTTTAGATTTACTCGCCTGCCTACCTTGACGTTATCGAATAACACTGAATTTTCGACGAGCGACTCATCGTCGACAAAAACATTTTGAAACAACACTGAATGGGAAACATTACTGCCTGAAATGATGGTTCCTCCGGATAAAATTGAATTAATAAAAATGCCTTCGTTACCGGATTCTCCGGGAACAGCGCGAGCAGGAGGTGTTTGTGACTGATAAGAACGAATGGGCCAGTCTTTTTGATACAAGTCTAATGGTGGGACTGATTTTAATAAGTCCATATTAGCCTGATAATAAGACTCGATAGTGCCCACATCTCGCCAGTATTTATCAGGTGATACCCGTCCCTTTGTTTCTCCGAAGTGATGGGCGCATACTCGGTGGCTATGTATCAGTTTTGGTAATATGTCCTTACCAAAGTCATGACTAGAACCATTATCCTGGCTATCAGCTTCAAGTACGTCGATTAATAGATCAGTCGAAAAGATATAAATGCCCATTGATGCCAGGGCATGGTCAGGATCATCCTCGCAAGCTTTTACCAGTTCTGGTTTTTCCTGGAATTTTTTGATTTGCTGATTATTATCTGTTGTCATGATGCCGAATTGGTTTGCCTCTTTAAGTGGCACTTTCATGCATGCAACTGTCACATCCGCATTAAAAGATTTGTGTGTTTCCAACATCGATGCATAATCCATGCGATAGATATGATCACCAGATAGAATTAATGTCCATTTGGCATCACTGCGCTCTAATAGATAATGGTTCTGGTGTATGGCATCGGCTGTGCCCTGATACCATTTGTTGCCATGTCGCATCTGTGCTGGCACGGGTGTTATGTATTCACCAAGTTCGGGGTTGAAAATAGACCATCCGTCACGGAGGTGTTTTTGCAGGGAATGTGATTTGTACTGGGTAAGAACAAGAATACGTCGTAAACCAGAGTGCAGACAGTTGGTTAAAGTGAAATCAATGATTCTATACTTACCGCCAAAAGGGACCGAGGGTTTTGCGCGTAGCTTCGTTAGAGGTTGAAGACGAGAACCCGCTCCGCCGGCGAGTATTATAGTTAGTATGTTGCTGTCCATTTTATATCCCAAATATTGTTTATAAATTGCATCTACAGTCTATGCTTAACAATGCACTATTTTGGGACGGTTTTATCATCTCATTAATGTATACAGGTAATATTTGCGCAATAATAGTGCCTGATAATTCATTATTTAGTGCATTAAAGCCATTCATAACAGGTTAGTTGCATATCTCATACCAAGTGCAAAGTTTCTTGTTGGATTATTATTGTAGAGGGATTTTTGAGATTGTAGACGGATGGCGCAAATTGCAAATCATAATACTAATGATCTATTGAAATATATTTGCGTTGGACTCTTGACCTGTTTGTGCGCGCGAAATGTCTAAATGTACATCGACAGTGCATTGTATGCGGATACTCTTCGTAAGCAGAGCGCTAACAAGTTGTTTTACTTGAGATAGGTCTAAATTTAGTATCTGGCGCAGTTTTTGCTGTTTGTTTTTTAAGGATCTTTATTTTTCGTACAGCGTTGGAGGTATAAAATGAATATGCAGGAAATAAGGGAACGGGCTAAAGATTTTGGCATTAAGACATCACGCATGAGTAAGATGGATCTGGTCCGTGCTATTCAGATTTCTGAAGGTAACTTTAATTGTTTTGCGTCGGCACTGGATGGCGAGTGTGATCAACTAAATTGTATATGGCGTGAGGACTGTTTTGCGGCAGCAAAAAAAATGCACAGTTAGTGGTTGCGTGAGCTAAGCCTGTTTGAGTATTCGTTGATATAGCGCGATGTAATGCTCGGCGCTGGTTTGCCACGAAAAATCACCACTCATTGCGGTGATTTGTAATTGTCGCCATACTTCGGGTGTTTGATAAAGAGCCAGGGCACGTTTTATGGTGGTTAAAAGTGCCTCGGCTGAGTTTTCTTTGAGAATAAATCCATTTGCCGACTCATTTTTAATACTTATTTCATTGGCATCTGTCACCGTATCTGCAAGGCCACCGACATTAGTGACAATCGGTAAAGTGCCATAGCGTAGGCTGTATAGCTGGTTAAGGCCACAGGGCTCAAAGGTAGACGGCATCAGATACATATCACTTGCCGCCTCAATCCTGTGCGACAAAGATTCATCATAGCCGATAACAACCTTTAAACGATCAGGATGTAACTGAGCCAATTTAGACAACTGTGTTTCATAGTGTTGTTCGCCTGTACCCAATATTACCAACTGAACTGGCAAGCCAAGCAGTGTTTCCATGCTTTGCAAGATAATTTCCAGTCCTTTTTGTTCTACCAGACGGCTGATCATACCGACCATAGGTATTGAACTATCACGCGGCAACGATAGTTCTTGTTGCAAAGCGGTTTTATTGATCGATTTATTATCGAGTGAGCGCCGGTTATATTTTTGTATTAGATGCTGGTCTGTCCCAGGATTCCAGTGTTTTTCATCAATGCCATTAAGAATCCCTGAAAGATGTTGCGACCGATTTTTTAGCAGGTCGTTGAGACCATAACCGTATTCCGGTTCGAGTATTTCATGCGCATAGGTAGGACTTACGGTTGTGATTTCATCGGCGTAAGCAAGACCACCTTTAATGAAAGACAGTTGGCCATAAAACTCGAGACCGTCCATATGCCATAACTCATCAGGAAGTTCCAGATCTACGAAAGTTTGTTGATCGAATAGGCCCTGATAAGCAAGATTGTGAATCGTGAAAACAGTCGCAGGTCTATTGCTCTGTAGGTTTAACAGAGCGGGGACTAATCCAGTTTGCCAATCGTTACAATGTACAATATCCGGCAGCCAATCTAATTGAAGTTTGCCCAGCGCAATATCAACAGCGGCATGACAGAAAATCGCAAAGCGAAGCGCATTGTCTTGCCATGGTTCACCTTGCGGATCACTGTAAGGGCCACCTGGTCGGTTAAACGCCGCAGGGCAATCAACTAGCCAGACGATCACATTACTACCAGGTAATCGTGTTTCGATAATTTCTAGTGGCAGGTTGTAATATGAAGTTACAGCACGTTTTTTACTTTTTGAAATTTGCTTGAGTACTTCAGGATATGCAGGTAAGAGCAGACGTATATCCTGTGAATTTTTCAATAATGCTACAGGTAGGCTACCGGCGACATCAGCCAAGCCGCCCGTTTTGATCAAAGGGAAAGCCTCACTACTAATATAAAGAATTTTACTCATGGTTTCTTTTTTATTACCAGTCCCGCCAGCGGAGGGAGACTTAGTGTCAGTGATGCAGCCCGGTTCATCCATGCAATGTTCTCAGCCTGGATAACGGAATGGCTGCCGGCGTTACTGCCTGAGTAATAGTCTGAGTCAGAGTTGAAGATGACCTCATAATCTCCGGTGGACGGTACACCTATACGATAATTATCGCGTACTACAGGTGTAAAATTAAGCACTACAATAATCGATTCGTCTTCGGTCTTTCTTAAGTAGGATAAGACGGATTGATCAGTATCATGACAATCGATCCATTCAAACCCGAACGAATCGAAATCATATTTGTGCAGGGCCGCCTGTTTTGTATAGACGCCATTGAGATCGGTTACCAGTTTTTTTATTCCTTCGTGCTGAGGGTATTGCAGAACATACCAATCCAGTATTTTGTCGTGATCCCATTCGTCACCCTGGCCGAACTCACACCCCATGAATAATAGTTTTTTACCAGGATAAGTGAACATATAGGTATATAAGAGTCGTAGGTTGGCAAAGCGTTGCCATTCGTCGCCGGGCATTTTATAAAGCATGGAGCTTTTGCCGTGAACAACTTCGTCATGTGAAAAGGGTAATATGAAATTTTCGCTAAACAGGTATAACAGACCAAAGGTTAATTGATCATGATGATAATGACGATATATTGGATCATTGGAAAAGTAGTTTAAGGTGTCGTGCATCCAGCCCATGTTCCATTTCATACTAAAGCCAAGACCGCCAATATTTGTCGGCCTTGTGACCTGTGGCCAGGCAGTAGACTCTTCTGCCATGATCATGGTGCCTGGGAAGTGAGCATGTGTGACTGTGTTTAATTCTCGTAGAAACTCAATAGCCTCCAAATTCTCATTGCCACCATGTATATTAGGGACCCAGTCATCATCTTCACGGGAATAGTCAAGGTATAACATCGAAGCGACTGCATCTACACGCAGACCATCGATGTGACACTCTTCTAACCAGAAAACTGCACTGGCAATTAGAAAGTTTTTAACTTCATTACGACCATAGTTGTAAATTAAAGTCCCCCAGTCTCGATGTTCACCACGTCGTGGGTCCTCATGTTCATAGAGGGCACTGCCATCATAAAAAGCCAGGCCATGTTCATCCTTCGGGAAATGGGCCGGCACCCAGTCAAGTAATACGCCTATGTTATGTTTATGACAGTGATCGACAAAATAACGAAAATCATCTGCATTGCCAAAACGACGTGTAGGTGCAAAATAACCAGTCGTTTGATACCCCCAGGAGGCATCAAGTGGATGTTCTGTGATGGGTAGTAGCTCGATATGGGTAAAGCCGGTGTCCACAACGTAGTCAACCAGCCGGTGTGCGAGTTCACGGTAATTTAGAAACTCACCATTTTCATCACGTTGCCACGAACCCAAATGACATTCATAAATTGATAGCGGTTCATGCAACCAGTCATGTTGTTCCCGATCTTCAAGCCACGGAGTATCATGCCACTCGAAAGTAGAAGTCCCTCTAACGACTGATCCTGTGCGTGGACGTAGCTCAAGCTGTTGTGCATAAGGATCGGACTTGGATAAGATTAATCCTGTATCTCTATTACGAATTTCAAATTTGTAGAGCGTTCCGTTTTCTAGCTCAGGAATAAAGAGTTCCCAAACTCCGCTACCACCACGTGAGCGCATGGGATGTTGCCGACCATCCCAGCCATTAAAATCTCCAATGACACTGACACGCGTCGCATTGGGTGCCCAGGTTGCAAATAAGATACCATTTATTCCATCGATGGTTTTTGGGTGTGCTCCAAGAATCTTGTAAACGTGTAAGTGCTTTCCTGCTGCGAATAAATCTAAATCAAAATCATCAAGTTGTGGTTTAAAACTATAGGGATCATGGTAAGAGCTAACTTCATTTTTTGTATTGGTTCGGGTTATTAAATAATGCTCACCAAGATCCTTGATATGCTCTGAACAGACAAAGAAATCACTATCTGCAAGGCGAAAAGTAGGGAAATGGTTTTCTGTGACGCTCAGCTGCTCAGTTGCCGGAGAGTAAAACAGGATAAAGTCATTGTGGTGAGCCGTTTGATTGCCCAACACACTGAATGGATCATGATGGCAGGCATGCGCGATTTTATCGAGGTTATCTTGCTTAACCGCGTTTACTATAGAACCTATCTTATTCGTTAGCTGTGCATTCTTTGGAGACATATCTGGTCGTTTCCATTGTTATAATTTATTGGTACTTGTATATACGGGATTCTGGTTTAATCTAGCCTGTTACAGTGCAAGTTTTGTGCTCATCCTATGAATTACTCATGGAGCATAGGATAAATAATAACTTTCTGTGTTATAACTGATTGGTTTCAGCCAGAATCGGTTTCTTTGTATCTCGTCATGCACTTAAATTAAGCAATAATCTTATTGTCTTGTCCGTCTTTGCACAATTTAATGGCAATTTTACCTGACACAGGGATGATCTGTACGAAAAAAATGGGTATATCTACGTGGCTTGGTTTTTGCAGAAGTCTGAATACGATAGTGTAATATTGCCTGTGTATATTCTGGTTCACACCCTTTTGCATGATAATGAATCAAATTTGAACAATATCGAGAATAAACACCAATGAGAAAACAAAAGTCGCCGCGCTTCATCAGTAATCTAACCAGAAACACCCTTGCGTTGATTATGGCTGGGGGGCGCGGTGAACGATTAAAACACCTGACCAGGTGGCGGGCAAAGCCCGCAGTCCCCTTTGGGGGGAAATTCCGGATTATCGATTTTCCTCTTTCAAACTGTATTAATTCCGGCATACGCAGGATTGGTGTACTTACCCAGTATAAGTCGCATTCCCTGAATTTACACATTCAAAGAGGATGGGGGCATTTGCGCGGTGAGTTTGGCGAATTTGTGGAACTATTACCTGCGCAGCAGCGAATCGAAGCATCCTGGTATGCCGGGACAGCCGATTCGATTTACCAGAACCTCGATATCATTCGTGCTCATTCACCGGAACATGTGCTGATTCTCGCCGGCGATCATATTTATAAAATGGATTATGGTGAAATGCTGGCAAAGCATGTCAACGACAACGTTGACATAACGGTCGGCTGTATCGGAGTACCGATTGAGCAGGCCTCTGCATTTGGGGTGATGGGAGTCGAAAAAGATCTTCGAATTCATAGTTTCGATGAAAAGCCGGAACACCCTGAGCCTATACCTGATAAACCTGATCAGGCTTTGTGTTCAATGGGTATCTACATCTTTAACACAGACCTGTTATTCGAATTATTGATCCGTGATGCGGATACACCAAATTCAAGTCACGATTTTGGTAAGGATATTATCCCTCATGCGATAAAGAAATATCATGTTTCTGCTTATCCATACACTGATGCGCGTAGTGGCATACAGGCCTATTGGCGTGATGTCGGTACGGTCGATTCATTTTGGGCAGCAAACCTGGAATTGATTGGTGTCACACCAGAATTGAATTTATATGATGATGAGTGGCCGATCTGGACAAGTCAGGAGCAATTACCCCCAGCCAAGTTTATTTTTGATGATGATGACAGAAGAGGGATGGCTGTCGATTCAATGGTGTCAGGTGGTTGTATAATTTCTGGTGCGCGTGTGTGCCATTCACTACTTTTCTCAAACGTTACTATCGATAATTACACCAACGTTGATTCCTCCGTTATTTTGCCGGATGTTACCATCGGTAAAAATTGCCGTATCTATCATGCGATTATCGATAAGGGTTGTGAAATTCCCGATGGAACCATAATTGGCAAGAATGAAGAGGATGACAAAAAACGATTCTATGTCTCACCAAATGGTGTAGTTTTAGTAACACCAGAAATGCTTGGCCAAGTCGTTCACTATGTCAGATAAGGAGAACAAATTAAATCCCTTAAAGGTTGTGATCTATTGGCACATGCATCAGCCGGAATATCGTGATCTTCGTAATGGGGAGTATCATTTACCCTGGACCTATTTACATACCATAAAGGATTATGTCGATATGGTTGCGCATCTCGAAAATAATATAGATGCACGTGCGGTTGTTAATTTTGCACCAGTGTTGCTTGAACAAATAGATGACTATGCGCAGCAACTTGATGATTATTTACATCATGGCAAGGCTCTAAGAGATCCACTTTTAGCTGCTCTGGCAGATCCAGTGTTGTTGCTGGATAATGAAAGACGTGCACATATTATTAAGGATTGTATGCGTGCTAATAAAGAAAGAATGGTTGATCGTTTCGAGACCTTCAAAACTTTGACTACGATGGCAGAAACGGCACTACAATCTCCTGAAATACTGCCCTATTATGCGGAACAATTCTTTACGGACATGCTGGTTTGGTATCATCTGGCATGGATTGCCGAAACCATTCGTTTAAATGATCCTCGCATCATTTCGCTGATGGAGAAGGCTCTACATTTCAGCGTACATGATCGTCATACGCTGGTTGAAGTCATCAATGAGATTATCAGTGGTGTGATTGAGCGCTACCGTAAACTTGCTGAGGCAGGCAGAATCGAGCTGTCAATGACGCCTTATGCTCATCCTATAGTTCCACTTTTGATTGATATTAATTCTACAGAGCAGGCTATGCCTGATGCAGAATTACCACATGCCAATGAGTATCCTGGTGGTCTTGAAAGGTGTCGCTGGCATATGAAAAAGGGGATTGAGACGTACAAAAAGTATTTTGGTTTTGAGCCCCATGGCTGCTGGCCTTCGGAAGGTAGTATCAGTGGTGAAACCATTGAGTTGATTTCTGAGATGGGGATTAAATGGCTGGCTAGCGGTGAAACTGTTTTAAGAAATTCGTTACAAAAAATGGCAACGGCGCCCGATGAATGTATTCACCAGGCTTATCAATACCGCGATAGCGGCGCGACCTGTTTTTTCAGGGATGACGGTTTGTCAGACTTAATTGGTTTTAAATATTCAGACTGGCATGCTGACGATGCCGTGGCCAACCTTGTACATCATCTAGAAAATATCGCCAAGGAGTGTACTGACCAGCCGGGAACCGTTGTATCGATCATCCTGGATGGTGAGAATGCCTGGGAATATTATCCAGAGAATGGTTACCATTTTATAAGCACTTTGTACGAAAAACTCACTCAGCATACGGGGATCAAACTCACAACATATAATGAATACCTTAATTCTGATCATGAGAGAAAACCACTGCAGGAGATCGTAGCCGGCAGCTGGGTATACGGGACATTTTCAACCTGGATAGGCGAGAAGGATAAGAATCGTGCCTGGGATATGTTAGTTGAAGCAAAGAAGGTTTATGACAAGGTCATGAGTGAGGGTTACCTGTCCGAGGATGAAGCGACTACTGCTGAAATGCAATTAGCGACCTGTGAAAGCTCAGACTGGTTCTGGTGGTTTGGGGAATACAATTCTGCAGAATCAGTAACTGCATTTGATGAGCAATACCGTTTACATTTGAGTAATCTCTACCAGTTGTTAAAAGTAGAACCACCTGAATATCTCTCGAGAGCATTTTCATTTGGTTCGGGGCATCCTGCAATGGGAGGCACCATGTTACCAGGCCAACACTATTAAATAATGAAAGCAAGCAATTCTCATCAATCAGTAAACAGACAGCGGCGAGCAGGGGTATTATTACATCCAACGTCACTTCCTGACTCGTTGGGTAATGGTGACATCGGTCATCAGGCCTATCGGTTTATTGAATTTCTTCATTCCTATGGTTTTAAGGTTTGGCAGATGTTGCCTCTGGGGCCTACGCATGAAGATAAATCACCGTATCAGTGTTTATCTTCTCATGCAGGGAATCCCTTACTCATTAGTCTTGACTGGCTGGAGGATAAAGGTTGGTTAGATAGAGCTACGATTAAGAATACCGAGACCGATGATAAGTACCGGGTTTGCTGCTTGAGACAAGCTGCAGAAAACTTTTATCAAATAAACGATGACCAATGGACGGAAAAGATCAGTGAATTTACGCAACAACATGGGTACTGGTTGGATGATTATGCATTGTTTATAGCATTCAAAAATCAATACGAGAACAAGCCCTGGTACGACTGGCCAAATTCAATTCGGCATAGAGAAACTCTGGCACTAGATGATGCGCGCCAGGAGTTACAATTAAGTATTAAACAAACTATTTTTGAACAGTTTGTGTTTTTTACACAATGGCATGAAATAAGAGTGTATGCAAAAAAGCATAATGTTGAACTATTCGGAGATATGCCTATTTTTGTAGCGCTTGATAGTGCCGATGTATGGGCGCAGCGGGAAAACTTCCTGGTTGACAATGATGGAGGTATGAATTTTATTGCCGGAGTCCCACCAGATGCGTTTTCCGATACTGGCCAACGCTGGGGAAATCCTTTGCATAACTGGGATTACATGCAAACAAGTGGTTTTAGCTGGTGGAAAGAACGATTCAGAACACAGTTAGAGTTGTTTGACATGATACGTGTGGATCATTTTCGTGGTTTACAGGCTTGTTGGCAAATTCCAGAAGATGACGAAACGGCAATCAACGGCAAATGGGTAGAGGTGCCGGGCCGCGAGATGCTTTTTGCGCTAAATAAAACATTTCATCATCTACCCCTGGTTGCCGAAGATTTGGGAGTAATTACCGAGCAGGTCATCGAATTAAAAAAATTATTTAAATTACCCGGTATGAAAGTATTACAATTTGCATTTGATGGCAATAACAGTAATCCTCATTTGCCACATCATCATGAGTTTGCTGATGTGGTATACACAGGTACACATGATAATGACACGACATTGGGTTGGATGAGTGATACGAGTAATTATGACAAACATTATCTTGAAGAATATACAGGCTTGAATATCGAATCCGAAGAGCAGGGTATCTGGTCAGTGATACGAATAGCAATGTCATCCGTCTCATTTCTATGTGTTTTGCCAATGCAGGACTTACTGATGCTAGATTCAAAAGCACGTATGAACAAACCGGGAACGGTCGGTGGCAATTGGAATTGGCGGTTTGAATGGAATCAAATTGAACCTGCAAATCTTGAAAGGATAGAAAACTTTATGACGGTGTATCAGAGGTAGTTTTATGTCGAATAAAGAAACATTGTGTGACTCGGGGTTACCCATTATGGAAAAATTGCCCACTGATAGTGAATCTTTGGCCAATGACTTTGAAAGGTATTTAACACGACACCTGGGTCGATTTGTTGGGTGTGTACCGTTTTACCTGTATGAAGCTTTATCATTAACTATTCGTGATCGGATTATTACGGATTGGGGTAATACCTGGAGAACCCATGAAAAAAAGGGCGTAAAAAAAGCTTACTACATGTCGCTGGAGTTTTTGATTGGTCGATCCTTAGGTAACCATATCCTTAATCTTGATATCGATAGTGAAACCAAGGCGGCAATGAACAAGTTTTCATTGGACCTGGAAGAGATCATCACTGAAGAACATGACGCCGGACTTGGTAATGGGGGCCTGGGGCGTCTTGCAGCCTGTTTTATGGATAGTTGTGCAACTTTGAATCTACCTGTTGTTGGTTATGGTATTCGTTATGAGTACGGTATGTTTCGTCAGGAAATAGAAAATGGTTATCAAATCGAAGCACCGGATCACTGGTTAAGAGATAACAATCCATGGGAGTTAGAGCGTCCCGAATTTACTCAGGTGATAAAGTTTGGTGGACGTGTTGAAATGATTCGTAACCATAACCGTAAACCACATGTGGTCTGGCTTGATACCTCTGATGTCCTTGCAATTCCATATGATGTTCCTATTTCCGGTTACAAAAACAAGACAGTTAACACATTACGCTTATGGAGTGCTAGCGCAACAAATGCTTTTAGTCTTGAGGACTTCAATGCAGGAAGTTATTCGGACGCAGTGGAAGCGAAAAATGATGCAGAGCATATTAGTATGGTGCTCTATCCGAATGATGCAAGTGAAAATGGTAAAGAATTACGCTTAAAACAACAATATTTTCTTGCTTCGGCAAGTCTTCAGGATGTTTTCCGGATGTGGAATGCAACAGAAGGTGATGATTACAGCGAGTTTGCTAAGCAGAATGTTTTTCAGATGAATGATACGCATCCAACTATTGCTGTTGCTGAATTAATGCGTCTACTGATCGATGAGAAATACCTATCATGGGATGAGGCATGGGATATAACCAGCAAGACTATGGCCTACACTAATCATACTTTACTGCCTGAGGCTCTTGAAAAATGGCCTGTTTCACTATTTGAAAAACTTTTACCCCGTTTGTTACAGATAATTTATGAAATTAATGCACGGTTTCTTAAGGAAGTTTCCAGGAAATGGCCGGGAGATATCAATCGACAAATCAATATGTCGATCATCGAAGAGGGCGATGTAAAATATGTGCGCATGGCTTATCTTGCGATCGTAGGCAGTTTCTCGGTAAATGGTGTTGCGGCACTGCATTCGAAATTATTAGCTGAAGGTTTATTCAGGAATTTCTATGAATTGTGGCCTGACAAATTTAATAACAAAACAAATGGTGTAACACCTCGGCGCTGGGTTGCGCATTCAAATCCGTTAATGACAGAGCTTATTACAGACAAGATCGGTGATAGCTGGATAAAAAAATTAGATAATATCAGCCAGTTAAAAAACCATGTCAACGACAAAGCCTTTATCAGTCATTGGTCGGCTGTAAAGACTGAAAACAAAAAGAGATTGGCCGCATTAGTTGAGTCTGAATGTGATGTCGACTTCGATGTCAATTCTATTTTTGATGTGCAAGTAAAAAGAATTCACGAGTATAAGAGACAATTATTAAATATTTTACATGTGATTCATTTATATCATCGAATAAAACAAAATGATACAGAAGAGTGGACCAATCGGTGCGTTCTTATTGGAGGTAAAGCTGCACCAGGCTATCGACTTGCAAAATCCATTATTAAATTAATTAATAATGTTGCTGAAGTCATCAACAACGACCCGCAAGTAGGTGATAAATTAAAACTAGCTTTTATACCTAATTACGGCGTATCAAAAATGGAGATTATCTGTCCGGGAACTGATTTGTCTCAACAGATTTCAACTGCTGGGAAGGAAGCTTCAGGTACCGGTAATATGAAGTTTATGATGAATGGTGCCATAACTATTGGTACTTATGATGGAGCGAACATCGAAATTCTAGATGAAGTCGGCGAGGAAAACTTTTTCCTGTTTGGTTTAAAATCAGATGAAGTGGAAAAGCAACGAGCAACGTATCAGCCAGAGCGCATCATTGATGAAGATGTAGATCTAAAGAATGTTATGTATTTATTAAAATGTGGCCATTTTAATACGCTAGAAGCTGGGATCTTTGATGAAATTATTGCTTCATTAGTCAATCCGCACGACCCATGGTTAACGTTGGCCGATTTTAGAAGCTACATCGATACACAAGACAAACTGTCACGCGCCTATCGAGATCGTGGTGCATGGGTGAAAATGAGTATTATGAATACCGCCAGTAGTGGCTTTTTCTCAACCGATCGGACAATGCAGGAGTATAACGACGACATCTGGAAGCTGAATCTATGATGTCATAACCTGAATATAGTTTTATGACTCTAGGTTATCACATCAGGAGCGTCGCGGTTGCAACGCGTTTTGATCTCAGCAATAGTGTTGGCGATATTGATTAATTCGGCTAACGCTGTTTGTGTTGGCAGATCATGTAATTCAGGATCGGTAACATATTTCTCAATGTAAACACGGAGTGTTGCTCCTTCCGTTCCAGTACCTGATAACCTATATATAATACGTGACTCATCTTCGAATACTATTCTAACACCTTGATGTTCAGTGAAACTATTGTCAACAGGATCTGTGTAACTAAAGTCGTCACATAATTTTACTTTGTAGCCTGAGTGCTCGGTTCCTGCTAGCTTAGTTGATATCTCTCTCAGATTCTGTATTAGAGCCTCGGCTGTTTCACTGTTGATGGCTTCGTAGTCATGCCGCGTATAATAATGTCGTCCAAAGCGAGCCCAGTGTGAACGCGTGATTTCCTCAACCGATTGTTCTTTAACAGCAATCATGTTCAACCAGAATAAGACTGCCCAGAGACCATCTTTTTCTCGAATATGATCTGAACCTGAGCCGAAGCTTTCTTCTCCACATAGCGTGATGCGTTTATCATCAAGCAGGTTGCCAAAATATTTCCAACCCGTTGGTGTCTCATAACAGTCGATCCCCATAATTTCTGCTACTTTGTCGACTGCTCGGCTAGTAGGCAGTGATCGGGCGACACCGCAAATCCCTTGTTGATAACCCGGCAAAAGGTGAGCATTAGCAGCCATAATGGCGAGGCTGTCACTGGGGTTAACGAAGAAATTTTTGCCCAGGATCATATTCCGATCGCCGTCTCCATCAGAAGCGGCACCAAAGTCAGGTGCTGTCGGACCAGCATTTAACCGCGCAACCAGTTCTTTAGCATGTGCCAGATTAGGATCTGGGTGGCCGCCTCCGAAATCTTCTCGAGGAATCCCATTAATCACTGCTTCAATATTCGCGGACAGACGTTTCTCAAAAATTTCTTTCGCATAGGGGCCTGTTATTGCATGCATGGCATCAAAGCACATGGTGAGAAGCCCTGATGTAAATAGCGTTTTAATTTTATCAAAATCAAAGAGTTGTTCCATTAGATTTGCATAATCGTAAACGGAATCAATTACATCAATTTGCATCTCACCTATATGGCAGGTGTGTTGTCTGTCTAGAAGTATATCTTCTGTTTCTGTAATCAAGTACTCGTCAAGACTTTTGCTTCTGTCATATACTGCGTCGGTAAATCCTGTAGGGGCAGGACCACCATTTTCTATATTGAATTTGATACCAAAATCACCATCAGGTCCGCCCGGGTTGTGACTTGCTGAGAGAATAATGCCACCTGCTGCTTTGTATTTGCGTATTAGGTGCGAAACGGCAGGAGTGGAAAGCAATCCTTGTTCCCCGACCATTACTTTTTTAACGCCATTGGCCGCGGCCATTTTTAAAATGGTCTGGATTGCCTGGGTATTATAATAGCGTCCATCTCCACCAAGTATCAGTAGACCACCTTTTAATCCAGTAGCAACAGTGAAAATGGATTGCACGAAATTTTCAAGATAATGCTGTTGCTGAAAACTAGTTACCTTTTTACGTAGCCCGGAGGTACCTGGTTTTTGGTCAGCGTAAGGTGTTGTGGTTATCTGGTTGATTTTCATATTTAATTCAGTATTGTTTAGGATACTTATCCCAGTTATATAAGACAGAGGCCTTATATTCTATGGTTTATTTGGAGAAAAGGGAAAAAGAAATTAGCTTGATGCGCTATTTTGGATCACATATGGCGTAATGATTTAAAAATGTGCACGCTATGAGTTACAGAATCAACCCGAACTGTGCCAGGCTGATAGGCATTTGTGTATCAGCCTTGGAGTGAATATTGTTGTTCTCTTTTTATGAACTGGTAAACTTGAATCATCACAATTAGATTTAATTTGGCAAGATTAATTCGATTCAGGGTATGGTTAGTGCTTAAAATCCGTCATGGCCTACAAAAGTGTTCTGTAAGACATGCATCTGTGAAAATAAAAATAATTTAGCCAAGATTTGAATGTATTTATAGAGAGTCAAGGTAGTATGATTATACTGGCAGGTGACATTGGAGGTACAAATACGCGATTGGTTGCAGAACAGATCAACCCAGATGGTCGACGTATTTTGGCAGAAAAGATCTATTCTAGTGCTGACTATAGTGATTTAATTCCAGTTATAAAAATCTTTCTTTCTGAACACGATATCAGTGTGCCTGTTTATGCAGCCTGCTTTGCCGTGGCTGGGCCAGTTGTAGTTGGTAGTGCATCGGTAACAAATCTTCCCTGGGTGATTAGTGAAGACGTGCTGGCTAAGGCACTAGACACACCTCGTATAAAGCTTATTAATGATTTTGTTGCAATTTCCTACGGAATCCCGGAACTTGATGATACTGACTTGCTGCTGATACGTCAGGGTGAAGTTTCAAATGACATGCCAGCTAACCATGATGCTGTAATTATAGGTGCGGGTACCGGTCTTGGCGCTTCGCACCTCGTATGGCAAAGCGATCATTACCAGCCTTATGCCAGTGAGGCTGGTCACGCGGGTTTTGCACCAGAAAATTCTCTGCAATCTGAGATGCTGGCCTGGTTACAAAAACAATACACACATGTCAGTTTAGAGACGTTACTGTCAGGCAAAGGTCTAATTACCATTTATCACTTCTTGCGTGACGTTGTTGGCCTACCTGAGTCATTATCAATCAAGGAAGAGATGCAGGAAACAGATCCTGCTCAGGTCATTACTGGGTATGCCCTTTCAGGTCGCGATGAACTCTGCCAGAAAACCTTGGACTGTTTTGTCGAGATCTACGGAGCTGCTGCGGGTAACATTGCGCTACATTATTATCCAGTCGGTGAGCTTTATATAGCAGGAGGTATTGCAGCCAAAATAAAAGATAAAATGTTGAGTCGAAATTTTGTGGATGCTTTTCTGAGTAAAGGTGCTATGTCATCTAATATGGAGAAAATCACGCTAAAATTGATTATGCAGGGTAAGGTGGGTCTTTATGGAGCATTATCGAATGCAAGGGCATTATATTGTTAGCGCTGTAGATATTTATGATTGACACATATTGCGTGCTCGATTGGGGTGCATCTTCCAATTTTAGCGGGAAATGCTTCCCTAATTTGATGTATATTAGCCTGGCTGTACTAAGCTAAGATTATGGTTAGACTACGAAAAATAGATATTTCGGAATATAAATGATGCTGAACAAACTGATAGTTAGATTTAATGGACGCAAAATAGACGAACTCATTATCAGCAGAGATGTCTTTTCGATCGGCCGAAAGATGGATAATGACTTACGACTTGAAGATCCGACTGTCAGTAGTCATCATGCAAAACTCTTGCTAAAAAATGGTGGTTTGTTTATCGAAGACTGTGATAGCACCAATGGTACATTGGTAAATGGTATACAAATTAGCGACAAATTATTAGCTGATGGTGATGTGGTGATGATCGGCAAGTACACTATTGTTAATGAAGAAATAGCACAAGAGCCTGAATCAATTGAATTTGATCCGACTTTGCAAATTGGTAGTACAGAGTTAGACAATATGCTATCCCGCCTTGAAAAAGCGCATATTACGCACTCAGAAAGCTCCATTTCCATAGACAAAAAAACCTTAAACTGGATTGCGCAAGATGAAAACGGAGTTTGGTGGGGATTTGAAAATAAACCAGTACCGGGTATACATGGTTGGATTGACGGTCTTGACGGTACTAAGATCCTATTAAAACAGGATATCGCACAAAATCCTGATTGGCGTGATACCTTGCAAAGGTTAGCGTAGCTCTTTTGAAAATAAAAAAAGGGGCCCAGTGGCCCCTAAAAGTCGCCAGTGGCAGATTCTTTATCTATAGGCGCCAGGATGAGCTTGGATCGTCATTTGCCTGAAGATCTTTCAGGTAAGTATCCAAATAATCTTTTGCGCGTGGCATATCAATGAAGGGTCCCTGGATACCTTCTCTGGTAAACACAAACCAGCCTTCAGTCATAATATGAAAAAAACGTTCGGGATTGCTGCGAAATTGCTCGCCGGCACGGGTTGGTAAATGTTGTTGTCCGTTATCCATTTCTACTTACCTGGCTCGTTAAATTAATATTTATTATGAGATGTATTTTAGTGATGGATCGGTGCGCCGTCTGTCAGATGTTCCTTAAGCTAGTGTAGGACATTTCTTACAGTTATTGTGAGGCCGGACAAAAACCGGGAGGGAATAGGGGGTTAAAAATACAACAAAATCAATGTGTTATATGCATATTGTATCTAAAAGGAAGGCAAGATGGCGTCCTCGACAGGACTCGAACCTGTAATCTATCCCTTAGGAGGGGATTGCATTATCCAGTTATGCTACGAGGACGTAGTCTTTGATTTTCATGGGATTTTACCACTTAATGAGAGTGGCTTCATGTGCGTGGTTGGATTTAAGTGTTGCAGGTTAGAGATTCGCTGAGCGGCGCTGGTTGCGATCGAGCATGGCGACTATCCGTTCCACATGAGTCTGCTGATGAGGCTCAATTTCTAAAAATTTGCCCCCCACCAGTGAGTAGCCTTGTTCAGGGTAGTGACGGACGCTGCGTATTTCGATATCACAGGTAATCGAATTGTGGCCGGGTAGGCTAATGGTTGCATCAAAGATGGCTTGTCGTTCCTGGATAACACCGCTGGCCAACAAATCCAGTTTGGAACAAAAGCCACCCGCTGAAATATCAACAATGGAGCCGGTCATATTCTGCTTCAGAGGCACAGGGATAGAGACCCCCAGATGATGTTCATTGTCGGCAGTTGCACGATAATGTTGCCGGCGTTGTCGGTATAACATTTTTTCCGGTAAGGCGAGACGGTACATTGCGATATGATTGCTGTCTTCAACTGCAAGAACCTGGGTCGTGAATTTTACTTCTACACCTTTGATCCGACCATCAAAGTGAATAGCGGTACCTTTACGAATTATTTTGTGGCCACTCGTTGAATTTAACTCATCGAGAAAGAACCATTGCTTATCTGCAAGCACATCAATAATTATTGTGTTGTAAATAGTTTTGTCTTTATCAAGGGTGATGCTAACCAGGGCTCGTACAGCTTTGAGCCTCTTTAACAGGCTTATCATGTATGGTTTATAGGTGATGGCCTGTTCTGGTTCCTGGTTGTTCGACATAGTGTTGTTAAGCTTTGGCGATGATTTTTTGGTTCTGTTTGTTTTCGTGTGCACCTGATTGAGAGTAGCTGTCCTCACCTACAACTGCTCCACGCAAGATAGAGAGTGCATCCTGAGCATGCCGATGTAAGTGTGCGACGAGGATGCCATTGATCTGGTTCTGGGTACTGCATTTCTGGCCCAGATAGGTAATGCGTTTCCACAAAGAGGCAACTTGTTGTTGGAGACTGGTCGGCTTGGACTTCAGCCAGGTTTGGATGCCCGCTTTGTCTGGTGTAATCTGTAGTTGTTGGCAGAGTGATTGGCGTAATTGTTCGGCCTGCTCAACCTTAGTGGTGAGTTGTTCTTTGTTGCTAGCGATGGATTCACTGCGCTCGAGATCTTGATCGGTTAGTGCTGCTTCTTCATCTAGCAAAAGGTTGTTTAATTTATCGAGGTGTTCGCTTAACCCTGTTAGGTTAGCGACAAATGATTTAGTTAGTTCTTGTTGGTCCATCTTGGGCAACTAGTAGCTTAGAAATCTGATTCGAAATCCATCATTTTATCGGCAACCCGATCTGGATCGACACGATATTCGCCACGTGAGATCGCATCGCGGACACGATTAACATGGGCCTGATCAACATCGGGCTGGGTAGCCAGTTTTTGTTCGAGTGATTGTAAACGCGAGGCCATGTCAGTAAGACTCACGGTGTCACTGGTGCCTGTAGAATGACTACCTTGAGTGCTTGAACTGCTATCGCGACGTACACTGCCGACCTGGCGATCCCCTGATTGTTGGCTTCGCCCCGAATTGATTCCCGTTATGTCATTTGGCATGACTCTTTAACTCCTAACGCTTTTTGCCTCTTTTGTTAGCGGCACTATATAAGAAAGCTTTAGGCCACTAGATACAACTAATTGATTTTAATTACATTTTAACCCTTACGGTCGAACGGGCTATTACCTCAGCAGAGATTTTACGCCCACTGCGGTTGTTTTTTACCTGGATAACCTGTCCCTGGTGGCCATCCATGAGGGCCTCACCACTGGTTCGTATTTTCAGTCCATTCGATTCAGCAATGATGGATATGATATCACCACGGTTTACCAACCGTTTGGGTTTCACCATGCGGGGTGTGATCACTGCATCATGGCGAATTGAGCGTTTGGCGGTCATGCCAACCAGGTGATCTGTCTCGGTGAAGACCCCAGCAGGGTAGCGACTAATATCCTGGCGGACAAATTGCAGATCATCTTTGCTGATATTGCTATTTCTTGCCAAAGGACGGCTGGCAACCAGTACCTCAGTGAATGCTTTGACATGCACCTGGACATGCACTTTCCACTGGGGCTGGGTACAACGTACGCCGAGGGTGGCTGAGCCAATAGGTTCCCGGCTGCTGGGTAAAAATACCCGTAGCATCTGCTGGCACTTGGCTAAACGTAAGCGCTTGTCCAATTTGCCAAATTTGAGCTTTAATTCATAGCGATGATCAAAATGTTGGTGCAAAAATTTACTCGCGGCGATCTCGAGATCAGCGTGTGCCTGCCACTGTTTTTGTGCGTGGGCTGGCATGACACTAAGCAGGCAAAAGCTTGCCATAAATATGACGCTTGACCATTTTATGCGTCTAATTACTTGATCTAAAAGCTTGTCTGTCATTGGCTCTTTTTCCATAACTCTCAGTGATTTCAGTGTGTTAGTGTTTAAGGACCTGCTTTCTGCCCCATCTATGTGTATTGATTAAGCAATTGCTATGCCACTAGATTGATACTAAGTATTTGTATTGCCTGGCCGATAAGGTTGTCAGATATAACTAACTTATATGTGGAGACTGCTATGGCAGGCATGATGGATGGCGTTGATCAACGCACTAACCTGGTTGGTGAAAACCGCTTAGAGTTATTACTGTTTGGATTAGGCGGCCGGCAAAAGTACGGTATAAACGTATTTAAGGTACAGGAAGTGATCCAGTGTCCACCCTTGACTGCGCTTCCGAAAGCGCATCCCATTGTGCGTGGTATTGCCAATATGCGTGGTAAGACCATCACCATTATGGATTTAGCGATGGCGATTGGTAGAAAACCCATCGAGATGGCCGAAGACCAATACTTGATTGTTACTGAGTACAATCGTTCGACTCAGGGTTTCCTGGTCAGCAGTGTCGATCGCATTGTCAATATGAACTGGAAAGAAATAATGGCACCACCCAGAGGCGTGGGAAAAAATAATTACATGACAGCTGTGACTAAGATAGAAGAACAATTGGTTGAGATCATTGATGTTGAAAAAGTAATGGCTGAGCTGGTCGGTATGGAAATTGAAGTTGCATCAGAGTCGACGGTTGATTCTAGCGAGGCGACTTCAATAAAACTTCTGGTCGCTGATGATTCTCTGGTTGCTCGCAAACAGGTAAAAGCAACTTTGGATAAAGTAGGTTTAGAATGTGACCTGGCGAAAAACGGTGCCGAGGCCTTAGAAATGTTACAAGCAGCGGTAGCTGATGGCAAACCATTATCCGAGACCTATGATGTTATGATTTCAGATATCGAGATGCCAGAAATGGATGGATATACACTCACAACAGAAGTGCGCGCCGACGATCGTCTAAAGGGGTTGCCCATCATGTTGCACACCTCGTTAAGTGGTACGTTTAACAGTAACATGGTGAAAAAAGTCGGGGCTGACAGGTTTGTTGCCAAGTTTGATGCACCTGAATTGGCAAGGGAAGTACGAGAACTGATGGTTGAGAAAGGATTGTTGAAACCGGACGCACCAGTGGATGAAGATAATTAATTATTGGTGTTCTTGTGGATGCAGCACAGATAGGAAGTGATACTAGTCGAGTGACAGAGTCATTATTATCAAAAGAACAATACGATAGCTTTCGAGTCTTTTTGGAAGACTCGTGTGGTATTGTCCTGGGCGATAACAAACACTACCTAGTAACTTCTCGCCTTAATCGGCTAACCCAAGAGTTTTCGTTCGATTCTCTCAATGCAATGATTGATGCACTCAAGCATAAGAATGACAACCGTTTAAAAGAACGGATTATTGATGCAATGACAACGAATGAAACTAGCTGGTTTCGCGATAATTACCCCTATGAACTGTTGCGCGAAAACCTGGTTCCAGAAGTTCTTAAGAAAAAGCCTGCACGCTTTCGGATATGGTCGGCTGCCAGTTCAACAGGGCAAGAGCCTTATTCGATCAGTATGATCCTTAACGAGATGCAAATCAAACAACCGGGGATGTTAAATATACCGGTGGAAATTGTTGGGACAGATATATCCAATACAGTGCTAAATATAGCGCGACGAGGTGAGTATGATGGACTTAGCTTATCTCGCGGTATTAGTGATGAACGCAAGAAGATGTTTTTCAAGGCCCTGGATAATGACCGCTGGGCTTTAAATGATAAAGTCAAATCAAATGTAAGATTCAGTGAACTCAATTTACTGCAAAACTACGCACTATTAGGTAAGTTTGATCTTATATTTTGTCGCAATGTCTTAATCTATTTTTCCTCGGAATTAAAAAGCGATATTCTTACTCGCATGGCCAAGGTGCTGAATCCTGGCGGCTACCTCATTCTGGGTGGTTCTGAGTCACCTACAGGTTACTGTCGTGACTTTGAAATGACTCGTTTTCCTAAGGGTGTGGTTTATCGTTTGAAAGAACCAGAATAAAGCGATCGATTTGCCGCTTGGCCAATCTTTGCCTCTTTTGCCTCCTGATAAACACCGCTCTAAATTAACTAACTCATTGTTTTAAATAACAAATAAACTGTGGCACGGTTGTTGCTCTGTCTACATTAGATTTTACGGATGGAGCATACAATGCCTTTTAGTTTTGATTCATATCTCAGTGTGCACGAACCAGCTTTGCATTTAAGAGCGAAGCGGGCGCAAGTGTTGGCATCAAACCTTGCCAATGTCGATACTCCCAATTACAAAGCCAGAGACATTGACTTCCAGGCGGCACTTAAGACAGTAAGGGGCGGTCAGACTGCGGGCATGCTGCGCGGTACACATGCAAACCACATCCAACCACAATCATTTATCTCGGGTTACGAACTTCAATATCGCAATCCTTACCAGGCTTCACTGGATGGCAATACTGTTGAGCATCAGGTTGAAATGGCAGCCTACTCAGATAATGCCATGCGTTATTTAGCTAACTTAAGATTTCTTTCTGGAAAGTTCAACACACTAAGAACTGCGATAAAGGGACAATAAGATGTCACTGTTTAATGTATTTGATGTATCAGGCTCAGCACTACAAGCACAAAGCGTCAGGCTGAATACAACCTCAAGTAATCTAGCCAACGCTAACAGTATTAGCAGCAGTAGTGGAGAAACATACCGCGCGAGACACCCTGTATTTGCTCCCTTGATGAAGGACTTTGGTGAACAGGATCCCGATGTAGGAGTAAGAGTACTAGGAGTGGTTGAAAGTCAAAAACCATTACGACGTGAACACAACCCAGAACATCCTATGGCGGATGAGGAAGGATTTATATTTTTGCCTAACGTCAATGTTGTTGAAGAGATGGCGAATATGATTTCCGCATCACGTGCGTATCAAACGAATGTTGAAGTAATGAATAGTGCCAAACAGATGCTAATGCGGACGTTGGCAATCGGTCAATAGTCAGAGGAATTATACGATGGAAGGTATAGATAAATCATTGCCGACTTTTGAAAGTCTTGGGCTTCGCAAAGAAAAGCCAATTGAAAAGCCACGCCTAACGCAAGAAGACTTTATGAAGTTGATGATGGCGCAGATGAAGCACCAGGATCCAACCAAACCAATGGAGAATGGTGATTTCATAAGTCAGATGGCACAGTTTAGCTCTGTAAAAGGTCTTAAAGAGATAAAGGACTCATTTAATACTCTTGCCAACGCGTTGCAGTCATCACAGGCCTTACAAGCATCATCCATGGTTGGTCGCAAAGTGATGGTACCAGGCAATTCAACTGAGTTAACTGCCCAGGGTAGTTTGCGTGGAAGCATTGACTTACAAAACGAATCTGAATCAGTCAGCGTGAAAGTTTTTAATAAGTCAGGTGAGCAGGTGCATACAGTTGATCTTGGTCAGCGTGGAAAGGGTAGTGCGCAGTTTACATGGGATGGAGTTATCAAAAAGGCCAACCCAGAAGTGCCAGGTAGCGAAGACGTTGTCGCGCCACCTGGGGTGTACAGCATAAAAGCTGAAGCAATGATTGATGGCGAGATACAGTCTATTAAAACCTTTGTTGTGGATAAGGTCGACAGTGTTTCGTTAGCAAAAGACAGTAAAGGCGTAACGTTAAACCTCACCAATGCCGGGGCAACAACGTTAGCACAAGTTCAAGAAATAATTTAATCAGGTAGCGAAGGAGTAACAATCATGCCATTTCGAGCCGCATTAAGTGGAATTAACGCATCAGGTGAAGAGTTACGTGTTATTGGTAACAACGTAGCTAACGCCAGTACAACGGGTTTCAAAAAGTCACGAGCAGAATTTGCCGACGTATATGCAGCTGCAGATGGTGCAGCGAGTACATCGATCGGTGCAGGTGTTCGTCTCTCAGGTGTTACCCAACAATTTGGACAGGGTAATATCGGTTTTACTAATAGTAAACTTGATCTCGCGATCAATGGTCGTGGTTTCTTTGTGATGGATGACAATGGTACACGTGCTTACACACGATCAGGCAACTTCCAGGTTGACCGAGAGGGTTTCATTACTAACCCAGATGGAAATAAACTTGTTGTTAACGGTGCTGATGACAATGGTACGATTACCGGTGCAGTTGGTCCTTTGCAGCTTGATCGCTCTAATATCACACCACTGGCAACAAATCGCGTTGATGTTGGTTTGAATCTGGATAGTACTGAGCGGGTACCACCAACAGCACCTTTCTCACCTGATATTCCATCGTCATTTAACTCATCTACTTCGTTAACTGTGTATGACTCCTTAGGTGGATCACATCTGGCGACCATGTACTACGTCAAAGGCGCAGAGCCTGGTAAATGGGATATGTATACATTAGTCGATGGTAAAGACATTAAGGGCGGAGAAGCACCACCGTTTTCACCCGACACTATTGGATTTAACGGAGCGGGACAACTCGAGACTATCAACGGCTCCCCTGTTCCTCCTGGTACGATAGATTATCCAGAATTTGATCCCGGAACAGGTGCTGAACCATTAACACTTAGTATGAACTTGTTGTCCAATTCACCGATTACTCAGTTTGGTACACGCTTTAATGTAAACGAGCTGTCACAAAATGGTTTCACTTCAGGTCGTTTAAGCGGCGTTGATATCGATGATACCGGTGTGGTTCGTGCACGCTATACCAACGGTCAGACAAGAACTCTGGGTCAGGTTGCTTTAGCAGACTTCTCTAATCCACAAGGATTACGCCCATTGGGTGACTCGGCCTGGGCAGAAAGTTTTGATTCTGGTGTGCCTCTGGTCGGTACCCCGGGCTCCGGTAGTTTAGGTGTCTTGCAAGCGGGTGCACTGGAAGGGTCCAACGTGGACTTAACCTCTGAACTGGTCAATATGATCACGGCACAGCGTAACTTCCAGGCCAATGCACAGGTCATTACGACCGCCGACACGGTAACGCAAACTGTTATCAATATCAGATAGGTAAACGGATAAGCTCATGGATAAAGTCTTATATACAGCAATGTCAGGTGCTAAACAGACTGTCTTGGCACAGACTGCAAATAGTAACAATCTGGCCAATGTCAGTACGCCAGGATTCCGAGCTGACTACGCGCAGTTTAGAAGCATGCCAGTATATGGGGCCGGTTTACCAACGCGTGTGTTTGCCATGACAGAACGATCAGGGACTGATTTTTCTGCCGGCTCAGTGAATGCAACCGGTAACACCCTGGATGTAGCGATAAATGGTGATGGTTGGATTGCAGTACAGGCAGCAGATGGTAGTGAAGCCTATACACGAGCTGGCAATATGCGTCTGACAACGGAAGGCCTGTTGGTCACCGGTGGTGGTCACCCAGTTATAGGCGATGGTGGTGCTATCACGCTTCCACCTGTAAATCGTCTTGAAATTGGTGAAGACGGGACGTTATCGGTTAAGCCACTGGGTGAAGAAGCAAATGAACTCAACGTTGTTGACCGTATCAAGTTGGTTAACCCGCCTAAGGGACAGTTGTACAAAGGCGAAGATGGACTAATGCATGTCAAAGGTGGCGAAGAAGTTGAGTTTGACGCAAACGTTAAAGTTGTTTCTGGAATGCTTGAGTCAAGTAATGTCAATATTGCCAGTGCATTGATTAACATGATCGACTTGTCAAGACAGTTTGAGACACAAATTAAAGTCATGCGTGAGGCAGAGCAAAATGCAGATGCCGCACGTGAACTCTTGAAGATGGCATAGAACCTGCAACTTTATTTATTAGAAATAAACTGGCTCTTTGAATAGTAGAAGCCAAAATTAAAACTGGAGTAATTCATGAATCCATTATGGGTAAGTAAGACAGGACTAGAGGCGCAGCAGAATCGGTTGTCTACGATCAGTAATAACCTGGCTAATGTTAATACAACAGGCTTTAAACGTGACCGTCCTGTATTTGAAGATCTTATATACCAGAATGTTCGGCAAGCAGGCGCACAAACATCTGCAAATACGGAATTACCCTCAGGCTTAATGTTAGGCACTGGTGTTCGCACAGTGGCAACACAAAAGATTCATACTCAGGGTAATATCCTGCAAACAAAAAATAAGTTAGATGTCGCTATTCAGGGACGTGGTTTTTTCCAGGTAGAGAAGCCGAATGGTCAGGCAGGTTACACTCGCACAGGTAGTTTTCAGGTTAGCTCAGATGGTTTAATTGTGACTGCATCGGGTTATCCTATTCAACCCGCGATTACTGTGCCTAGTAATGCGGCGAGTGTAACGATTGGTAGTAATGGTGCAGTTTCGATTACGACTCCGGGTATAGCTGAGCCTCAACAAATAGGTCAAATCCAACTTTCAGATTTCGTTAACCCTAGTGGTTTACAACCAGTTGGTGAGAACCTCTATATAGAAACAACTGCGAGTGGTGCAGGAATTGTTTCCAATCCAGGTAATAATAATACTGGCACACTTATCCAAGGTGCGCTGGAAGGGTCAAATGTGAATGTTGTTGAAGAACTGGTCAATATGATTGAAACACAACGCGCTTATGAAATGAATTCGAAGGCGATTTCAACAATGGATCAAATGCTACAGTTTGTAAATAATCAACTTTAATCTATATGAAAACGAATAATACACTTATGTTATTAACAAGACTTGCTGCAATATTTCTTATGGTGTTTACGGTGATGGCCTTAACCGCTTGTGTGAAACAAGGTTCGGTTGTTAATAAATATGCACCACCAGAGATTAAGCAAAAAGAGATCGTTTCAAAATATAACGGTGCTATTTACCAGGAAGGTATGTCAGTTAATATGTTCTTCGACACAACGGCGCGTGGTATAGGTGACACTTTGATGGTCAATCTGGTTGAGTCAGCGACCGCGTTATCGAGTTCAGATACTATCGCAGCGAAAGAGCAAACTGTTGAAATGGATAGTCCCACTATTGCCGGAGGTGAAGTTACTCACGATGGCAAGAAAGTTCTTGAAAATAATCTTGAAGCCAGTCGTGATTTTAAAGGTAGTGGTGAATCAAACCAGGCACATAATTTTCAGGCAGTTATCGCAGTGAGTGTTGTGGACGTTCTGCCAAATAAATATCTGGTGGTACGGGGTGAGAAGTTGATAACTCTGAATCAGTCGGAAGATTATATACGTTTTTCAGGGATTGTACGCCCACAAGATATCAGCACCAATAACTCTGTTGATTCACAGAAGATTGCAAACGTACAAATAAGTTATTCCGGTAAAGGTCCTATCTCAAGCGCGAATGAAATGGGTACGCTCGCCAAGTTCTTTAATAGCAAAGTGTATCCATATTAACAGTAAAGGTGTATAGCATGTTAAGACGCAGTGAATTCAAGTTTGTATTTATTACTGGATTAATACTTATGGCAGCATTGTATACAGATGTTGTACAAGCCGATCGTATCAAGGATATAGCTAAAGTCGAAGGAGTACGTAGTAACCCGCTAGTTGGATATGGCCTTGTGGTAGGTTTGAATGGAACCGGTGATGGTAATGCACCGCATACTGTACAGAGCTTGCGTAGCATGTTGTCTCGCCTTGGCGTTAACATACCATCGAATATTTCATTGCAATCAAAAAATGTAGCGGCGGTAACTATTCACACAGAATTACCTGCGTTCGCTAAACCCGGTCAAACCGTGGATGTTACTGTTTCCTCGATAGGTAATGCGCGTAGTCTGCGCGGTGGTAGCCTATTGATTTCTCCACTAAAAGGTGTCGATGGAAAAGTCTATGCGATTGCACAAGGTAATATCATTGTTAGTGGTTTTGGTGCTGAAGGAAATGATGGTTCCCGTGTCACAGTAAATGTACCAAGCGTCGGTCGGGTGCCAAATGGTGCCACGGTTGAAAAAGCGGTTACTACTCCGTTCGGCCAAATGCGCGAGGTGGTTCTAAACTTACGGACGCCAGATTTTACGACTTCTAATAAAGTAACTCAGGTGATCAATCAAACAATTGGACCAGGTACAGCCTATTCAATTGATGCAGGCTCGATCAATGTTCAAGCCCCAAAAGATTTGGCTCAACGCGTGGCGTTTATTTCAATGCTTGAGAATCTAACGGTTCAACCCGCTGAACCATCCGCACGTGTTATCGTAAATTCACGCACAGGAACCGTTGTCATCGGACGTCATGTTCGGGTAATGCCGGCTGCCGTTTCACATGGTAGTTTGACCGTGACTATTACTGAAAGTAGCGACGTGAGCCAACCCGGCCCCTTTGGAGGTCCTGGAGCTCGTACTGTTGTAACACCATCATCTGATATTACTGTTTCTCAAACTAATTCTCGAATGTTCAAAATCAGAGAGGGTATTACCCTTGATGATATCGTTCGTGGCGTAAATGAAGTGGGAATGGCGCCTGGTGACCTTGTTGCTATCCTTGAAGCCTTGAAAGAAGCAGGTGCGTTGCGCGCTGAACTCATTGTTATCTAGTCTCGTTAATTACCTAAATCGGTGTACATGTTTGGTAATGCATACCCTGGTTGCCACTTCAACTACTAGCCTGCAAATAATTGCCGCAAAACAACCCTAAATAAATCAATAAAAACAATAAGTTATAATATTTCCCGGGTTGGCAAGTAAATTGCAATTACACAGCTATAGATCCAGTTTCCGTTCAAAAGACAGGGCCCATGATAGCGAATACAGAACAAGCAACCTATAGCGACTTTGAAAGCATGAGCGGGTTACGCAAAAAAGCCGCGAATGATCCACATGCGACGTTACGGCAGGTCGCAAAACATTTTGAAAGCTTGTACATGAACATGATGCTTAAAAGCATGCGTCAGGCAAGTATGGGTGATCCGATATTTGATTCAAATAGCAGTGGTGTTTATCGAGATATGTTTGACAGTCAGATTGCATTACAGATGAGTCAGCAAAACGGAATGGGTATTGCTGATATGTTAGTAAAGCAATTGCAGGGCGGTTTAGGAACGCCTGTACCGGACAAGAAGAACCCAGCAGCCTTGTCAGATGCTTTTGATCAAAAAGAGGGTAGTACTGTTGCTGGTGAGATGAAAACAAGTATCAAGAAACCTGTTCCGGTTTCATTTTCTTCTCATGCAGAGTTTGTTGATACATTGATGCCGTATGCAGAGCAAGCCGCTGACGAACTTGATGTTGCTCCACAGGTTTTAATAGCGCAGGCAGCATTAGAAACAGGTTGGGGACAACATGTTCAAAAACTACCCAACGGACAAAGTAGTTATAACCTGTTTAACATCAAAGCGGATTCACGTTGGAATGGCGATAGTTTCAAAGTTAAGACGCTTGAGTACCATGATGGGATCGCACAACAAGAAAATGCATCATTTCGTAGTTATAGTTCCTATCAAGAGAGTTTTCGTGACTATGTTGAATTTATTCAAAACAACCCACGCTATGAAAAGGCTTTAGACACAGTAGCTGACCCAGAAGGTTATATGCAGGAGCTACAACAAGCCGGGTATGCAACAGATCCAAAATATGCGGATAAGGTCATTGATATTTATCAGCGCGAAGTTGTAGCAGCACCTTTCTCAGAATATTTCACTGAGAGCGCGAGTATCTAGGGTGGGTATAAGATATGGCAGGTGACTTATTAGGAACGAGTACCTCTGGTGTACTCGCTGCACAGCGAGCCTTGGGCACGACTGGGCATAATATTGCAAATGCAACTACAGAGGGCTTCTCTCGGCAGCGAGCAGATCTGGAGTCACGCAAACCAACTTTATCTGGAAATGGTGCAATAGGAACTGGTGTCATCGTCGATAATGTGAGTCGTTATTATGATGAGTTCGTTGTTGGGGAGTTACGTAATACGACATCACAAAGCAAGTTTTATGATAAAGCGTATGACTATACAACCCAGGTTGATAATCTATTAGCAGATCCAAGAGCCGGTCTGGCTCCGTCATTATCAGATTTTTTCGACTCCGTAAATGGTCTAGCAAACGATCCTTCATCTAATTCTTCACGGCAGGTTATGTTGAGCTCCGCCAGAAATTTATCTGATCGCTTTGAGTTTATGAATACACGACTAGATGATCTGCGTACTGCGACGAATGGTGACATGCGGGTAATGGTGGGTCAGGTCAATGAATTAGCAAAGGGTATTGCTGAGTTGAATAATGCCATTGTGCGTTCACGTGAAGTCACAAATAAACCAGCTAATGATTTGCTTGATCAGCGGGATAGGCTTGTTGAGGAGTTGTCTGAACTAATTAACGTAAGAACAACGATCCAGGAAGACGATCGTATGAACGTCTTTGTCGGCAATGGCCAGACGCTGGTAGTTGCAGATGTTGCCTCAAAACTAGATGTACAGTTGAATGAGTTTGATCCTACTCAATCTGAAGTCGTCTTCGTCGGCGCGGGAGGGAATACTGTTATTACACCGTACTTAACTGGTGGTGCCTTAGGCGGTCTTAATAAATTCCGTAGTGAAATACTTGACCCCACTCAAAATGAACTTGGGCGTATTGCTATAGGTGTTGCCAAGACGTTTAATGAACAACACAAACTAGGTATGGATTTATCGAATCAACTGGGTGAAAGCTTTTTTTCTGAAATTGATACGGATTCTCCTCTTGTGTTGCCTAGTCTGAAAAACAAAGGCGATATACAACTCAAGGTTGAAGTTACGGATGCAGATAAACTAACAACCAGTGACTATCAGTTGAATTATGTACAGGGCCAATATGAATTACTACGCTTAGATGATGCCAAGGTAATAAGACGCTTCTCAAGTCCACCACAGGAATTCGAGGAAGAAGGTCTGCGACTCACGATTAAAGGCGGCAGTAATATTCAGGAACTCGACAAGTTTATTATTCAACCGACGCGTCGCTCAGCAGAATTGTTTGGCGTTGAAGTCGGTTCGATTTCTAATATCGCCGCGGCATCTCCTATTCGTGTCGAGTCTGATATCGATAACCTTGGCGATGCCGAAATTGAAGTTACCCAGATTACTTCAACAGACAATCCTTCATTTAAGACTGCTGCAGGTAATCTGAGCCCACCTTATATTGTTCGCTTCGTGGATGATAATAATTTTGAGATCCTGGATAACTCAGGCAAACCGGTACGAGTGAAACTGGATGCATCTGCCGATGATCCGTCAATAAGCTTGAACGAATTTAAGGGTGCGACACCTGCTGTTCCTGCTACAGAAACAGAGGACGGGAGGGCCATACCTGCTATCCCCCCTAAACATGATCGCAAAGAGAAAGGTGAACAGGCTGATGGTCTTGGTGGTGTAGCAGGACCGATTCCCTACAACGCAAATGAGGGAACGGAGATATTACCTGTTGCAGGTGGTATCGATCGAGGTATTAACATCAAAGTGAATGGTAAGCCCCGTGCCGGTGATATTTTCAGGATCGAATTTAACACCGATGGAACCAGTGACAATAAGAATGCGCTGGCCTTAGCTCAGTTACAAACAAAACCCACTCTAATGAGTAGCACAGCCGACTATGCACAGACATATGGTCAACTTGTTTCACGGGTTGGTAGTACAACCCATGAACTGGGTTTAAACAAAAAAGCCCAGAGTCTCTTACTAGATCAGGCGATCGAATCACGTGAAGCCGTATCAGGTGTGAATCTTGACGAAGAGGCAGCCGAGTTGATTCGCTACCAAAATCTTTACCAGGCGAATGCACAGGTCATTGCTTCAGCAAAACAGACTTTCCAGGTTTTACTGGACGCGTTCAGGTGAGTATATGAGAGTTTCATCTAATCAATTCCAGAAAGTTGCTATAGATTCTATGCTGGATCAACAAGCCAAGTTGAGTAAAGTACAAGAACAGGTTGCAACAGGTAAGAAAATCACCAAGCCATCAGAAGATCCAGTCGCTGCCGCAAAGATTGTTAAGCTGCAAGATATCCTTAAAACGGTTGATCAATTTCAATCGAATATTAATTCTGCTCGCTCCAAGTTGACTCTGGAAGAAAGTGCCCTAGCAGACACAGTCTCTATTTATCATAGAATCCGTGAACTCACTATACAGGCGAACAATGCAAGCCAGACAAATGAGACACGAGGGTTTATTGCAGAAGAGATGCAACAGTTACTCGAGGAACTGGTGGCATTGGCCAATGCGACAGATAGTTCAGGTGAGTTCTTGTTTGCCGGAAACAAAGGAAAGTTTAAACCCTTCGCAAAAAATGCCACGGGAGGTTATGACTATCACGGTGACGATGGACGGCGCCAGATCCAGATAGGGCCTGGGCGACAAATTTCGATCAATGATTCAGGCAGTGATGTATTTCGAGAAATAAGAGACGGCAATGGTAAGTTTGCAGTGTTAGAAAGCAGCCGCAATCGTGGTACGGGGGTCGTCGATCCCGGTGCTGTAACGGGTAATTATGACATGGGAACGTTTGCTATTATATTTGACCGTAAGCAGTCAATCGATCCCAATGAACCCGTCACATACGCTGTCGTTGATGATAAGGGTAAAGAAATATTACCTGCAGGCCAACTTTATAACGATGGCAACGCGATAGAGTTTGCAGGTATTCATACGTTCATTAAAGGTGAACCAGAGCCCGGTGATTACTTTGTGGTAAGGCCCAGTTTCCACCAGGACATCTTCAAAACAATTCACGATTTTTCTAAGGATCTAAAGATAGGACGTGGTACAGAGGCTGACATTGCGGCACTGAATAATCATGCCAACAGGATACTGGTATCTATGGACACTGCCCTGGGTAGCGTGCTTGAAACACGTGCTAATGTTGGAGCACGCTTGAATGCACTCGAGAGTCAGGAAAATATTAATGAATCTGTTAAAGTCGAGGTACGTAAAATTTTATCAGATGTGGAAGATCTAGATTACGCCAAGGCGGTCAGTGAGCTAAACCTGAAGCTCACCGGACTACAGGCCTCGCAAAAAGCATTCACCCGCGTGCAGGATATTTCACTTTTTGATTTTATATAGTCCCATAGGGACTCCTCATTATTTTCCCTGAGTAGACCAATAAGACTCGAATGTTTGGCTAGCACAGGGGAAGAGTTTCTTTGCCTACTTTCTTGTCGAGACAAGAAAGTAGGTCGCTCTAGGCGAGAGCGAAAGAACACATACGATCACAAAGCAAAATCATATCTACTAACAACTTGTTCCAAACGATTGATTACGACTGTCACCGGGCGCGGGGATACCTGCTATCTTACTCCCCTGCGAAACGGGTCCCTCGGGGAAGAGGGTATAGAGATATTTACTGCCACCTTTACTCGCGAACTGTGTATTCATGGCCTGTGAGAGCGAACGAACGTGTTTAATTTGCCCGTGCTTTTTAAAGGTGCGGCGTAAGTAACCCAGAACTTCGATGTGTTCATCTGTGAGCTCGATGTTTTCAGATTTTGCTATTTCATATGCCACGGTAGGATTCCATGGCTCAGTCATTTCATAGTTATCATGTATACCTAATACCTGAGTTTTTTTCTGTTTCTCCGTAAGTTCGTTTTGCATGTCTAGTCACCTCTAATGAGATAGTCAGCCGTTCTCATAGTTTGGACCAAAATAAGCAAATTTGAAGGCGTGGAATCGCTAATTTAGCGTTTGTTTAAGCGTGGATAATTTTCACCAGGCAATATGAGGAATGAAATTCAGAATATTTTTATGATTTTCAGCTAAAGTTTTTTATTTTCATCAAAAACAATGGCTTATAGGGTGCCTGGGCGGCAATAAATTTCCTCCTTGTCTATAAAGATGCCTTGATCCCGGACGCTAGGATTATCGGGAGCGGTGATTACGCCATTTGTGCGTATGTCCGCTAAGGTTAAATTCCCGAATCCTGCTGCAACAGGAAACGGGATAATAGTTCCAAGAGGAGCATAGCGTCATGCCTCAAGTCATTAATACAAACATTATGTCGCTCAACTCGCAGCGAAATCTGAACACTTCTCAGGAAGCGTTACAGGTTAGCTTGCAACGTCTGTCATCTGGTCTGCGTATCAACAGTGCCAAAGACGACGCAGCAGGTCTTGCGATTTCTGAGCGTTTTACTTCACAAATTCGTGGTTTAAACCAAGCAGTACGAAACGCCAATGACGGTATTTCACTTGCTCAGACCGCTGAAGGTGCACTGGCTGAGTCCGGTAACATCTTGCAACGTGTTCGTGAACTGGCTGTTCAATCAGCTAACGCCACGAACTCTGCTTCAGATCGTCAAGCTCTACAAGCTGAAGTAGGTCAATTAGTGCAAGAACTGGACCGGATTGCCAAGAACACTGAGTTCAACGGTCAAAAACTACTTGATGGTACCTTTGGTACAGCGGTCTTCCAGGTTGGAGCGAACGCAAACCAAACAATCCAAACAACTACTAACAACTTCCGTACCAATCAATTCGGTAACCACCGTATTGAAGGTCTGGAAACATCTGCTGCTGGCGAAAATCGTTATGCACAGGGTGATTCAGTAACGGTCGCTGGTAGTCTGGGTACCCGCACAATCGCGATTGATGCGGATTCTAGTGCCAAGATCGTCGCAGAGAAAGTCGATGCCAAGAGTAATGAGACCGGTGTTAAAGCCTTTGCTCAAACTGAAATTGGTGCAAGCTTCTCAGCAGCAGGTGCTTATACCATCGAAGTGCAATCAGACAACAATGACTTCCAGTCAATCTCGTTTACCCTTGCGGGTACCGAAGGTAGCGATGGATTGTCAGCGGCTGTCACTGCCTTTAACGACGTAGCTTCAAAAACGGGTGTTACCGCACGTGTTAGCGAAGACAGTAAAGGCATTGTTTTAGCAAACTCTAGCGGTAATAACATTACTCTGCGTGATACCGTCAACCCAAATTCGGGTAATGTCATGATCGGTGGTAATGCTGAAAACCCAGGAACGGCTCTTTCGGCAAATGGTGCAGCTGAAACTGCGGTAATCGTCGGTAAAGTGACCTTCGATTCTGATAAGTCTTTCGGTGTCTCTGGTGTAGCTGGCGTAACCACTGAACTTGCTCAGGAAGCATCAGCCATTAACGCTGTACAAGACATGGAAATCAGTACGGTTGAAGGCGCGAATGTTGCCCTGGCAATTGTTGACTCGGCTTTGAACACAGTGAACGCGCAACGTGCGAAGTTCGGTGCGGTACAAAGTCGCTTTGGTTCAACCATTGCTAACTTGTCGACTAACGTTGAAAACCTGACAGCTGCCCGTTCACGTATTCGTGATGCGGACTTCGCGATGGAGACGGCGGAATTAACACGTGCTCAAATCCTGCAACAGGCTGGTGTCGCCATGCTTGCTCAGGCTAACGTGGCTCCGCAGAATGTTCTGTCACTGCTGCAATAACGTAGACGAGGAGCTTTTTAGTGAAATTTATTTCACGCTCCAATTACCAAGAGAGGTGATGTTATGGCGAATGAATCCATAGCGTCGGTAGTCTCGCAGGTAGATACGAGAAGCAGCGGCAGTGAGATCAGCGTTACCCGCATCAGGGATGTGGATGTAGTGGAACTGGAACCACGGGTATCGACGAAGCAGAGGTTGTCTGATGTAAGGGACGCCACTTCAGAACAGATGCAGGTCTCACGCGAGGCACTCGACAAGGTCGTCAGCGAGCTAAAAGCCTACGTGCAGAACTCGCAACGAAATCTGGACTTTCATGTAGATGACAGGACAGGCAGGGTTGTAGTTCAAGTAGTCGACGCAACGAATGATTCGGTAATACGGCAAATTCCTTCCGAGGAGATGATAGCAATATCGCATCGAATCCACGATTTTATGGAACAAAATCAACAGGATATGAAAGGAATGCTTTTGGAGATAAAAGCCTAGGATTGGCACTGGAATTGCAATTACCGGTTATGCCGGCCCCGAATTGGCGGGGCCGGCAATCATTTTATTCAGTGCAGTGAGGTTCTATGCAAGGCATTAACGCAACCGGATTAGGGGGCTCTAGTTTAGATGTAGAGGGTCTCGTTGATCAGTTGGTTACGGCCGAAGGCGCACCCGCAACAGGTCGTCTGGATCGGCAGGAACTCGAGGCACAAACCAATATTTCAGCATTAGGCACGTTCCGCGGTGCACTTGCGGACTTTCAGGGCTCACTGGGCTCACTAAGAAGTGCAGAAGATTTCTATAAGGTCGCTGCCAGTTCTTCAGATGAAGAAAAGGTGGGGATTACTGCAACAAACGAAGCGCAGTCTGGCGCTTATTCCGTTGAGGTTTTACAGCTGGCCAAATCACAGCGGCTCACTTCTGAGTCGTTTGAGTCTGAACTTGATCCTATCGGTTCTGGTAACCTCAGTTTTCAATTTGGCAAAGTTAATCCACAAACCGGTCAATTTGTGGTTAACGAAAAAGCCACAGTTAAAAATATCCAGATTAATGATGAAAATAATTCTTTACTTGGAATTGCTGAGGCGATCAACGCAGCCGATTTTGGTGTGCGTGCTTCCATTATAAACGATGGGGTGGGCTATCGCTTAGCGGTTTCAACTGCAGCGACTGGTGAGATAAACGGTCTCCGATTAAAAGTGAGTGATAACGATAACAGTGATACAGACGTGCGAGGATTATCACGTTTAGCTTATGACCCCAGTAATCCAGCTGCGATGAATTTAATCGAGACGGGTGTTGCACAAGATGCAATTGTTTTGCTTGATGGGATTGAGATAAACAGTCCCTCAAATGATATCGATAGCGCTATCACAGGCGTTACTCTGTCTCTGAATGGACTTACCGGTGACTCGCCTGTTCGAGTCACAACTGAATTTGATACTGCTGCGGTGAGGGAGTCGATCACCACATTCGTGAGTACCTACAATGAGATGATCGCAACCATTCAGTCGATCTCAGGTATTGATCCTGAGACCGGTGAGGGTGGTCCATTATCGGGTGACTCATCTGTTCGAGGTATCTCAGAACAAATTCGCCGCGTAGTGGGATCATCCTATAACAGCGTTAACGAAGATTTTGGTTCCTTAGCGAGTATTGGTATTGAAACCCAGCGTGATGGCACGCTGACCGTGAATGAAAGCAAGCTTAGCTCGGCTATTGAAGACAACTTTGAAGAAGTCACTAAGCTATTCGCAAGAGCGGGTTCTGCCAGTGATTCTCTCATTCGTTATGTCTCGGCTGACGATACAGCAGCTATGGGTGCCCATGAAGTCGAGATTACGCAATTAGCAACAAAGGGTAAGTACATCAGTGCAGACAATGGTCAAGCCAGCAGTTTCTCGATAAACGCCGGCGATAATAATTTCGTGTTACGCATCGATGGTGCAACGGGTGGTAGTATCAAAATTACTCCAGGGCAGTACACCATGGGGGCTGAACTGGCAGAAGAATTACAGCGACAGATTAATAACGACTCTGTTTTTAAGCGCGAAGGTATAAGCGCAGCTGTAGAGTTTGTGCAGGGCCAGTTTGTGATTGAGTCCAATAAATTGGGCAGTGCATCTCGCGTCGAAGTGTTATCTGCTGATGACAGTATTCGTAGCATAGGTATTGACCCTGCAGAGGGCATTACCGGTCAGGACGTTCAGGGTCGTATTGGCACCATGCCTGGCGAAGGCAATGGTTCGATGTTAAAAGGTGCCGGTGAGGCAGCAGGCATTAACATCAATGTGCTTGGTGGAAAAATTGGCAAGCGTGGCACCGTCTCTTTTTCAATGGGTGTTGCCGAGAAACTTAGTAACAGCTTTAACTCCTATACGGGTAGTAATGGTCTATTACAAACTAGAACCAATGGCCTGAACAACCGTATTGAAGATATTAATCAACAACGAGAGCGCCTGGCGCGTCGTTTGGCTGTGTCAGAGGAACGATTGCTAAAACAGTTTTCTAATCTGGATGCTTCGCTGGGTCGTATGCGCAGCACCAGTACATTTTTATCAAACCAGCTAGCTGGTTTGCCGGGTGCCCAAAAACAGGGTGATAAGTAATTTATTTAGAGAAGTAAACCTCAGTACGGGAGTTGTATTATGAACATGGTAAAACCACGAGGCGCAATTAACGAATACAGTCAGGTAGGGGTATCGTCTGGCGTTGAACAAGCTAGCCCGCATCGATTAATTCAGATGTTGATGGATGGTGCGATCGAGAAAGTTGCGATGGCCAAAGGCTTTATGGAGCGCGATGAGATTGCGCTAAAGGGTAGTCACATTAGTTGGGCTATCTCAATCATCGAAGGCTTACGCGCCAGTCTTGATAAGAATGCAGGTGGCGAGATTGCGGATAATCTGGATGACCTATACGACTATATGATTAGACGTCTGGCTCGCTCAAATGCTGAGAACAATGTCGACCTGCTTGAAGAAGTGTTGTCGTTGTTAAGGTCAGTTAAAGGCGCTTGGGATGAGATTCCTGCGGCTATAAGTCATAAATAACAAACTACTACGAGTAAATTTACAATAATGGAATACCTTTCATTACAACAATGTGCCGATAAGATACTGCGTTTAACCCAACGTATGCTGGAACGTGCACAATCCCAGGAGTGGGAGTTAATGAGTGTCCTCGAACTGGAAAGGGGTAAAGCCATGGAGCACCTGTTCCGTCACCCTGAGATTAAAAGTTCGATGCAAGTAATTTCAAGCATCCTGTTTGATGTCATGGAACTGGATAAATCCTGCATTGAACTCGCCGAACAAGCCAAGCAGTCAATGCTTGAGCAACTAAATAGCCAGTCGCAGGGCAAACATGCCCTGAGTCTATATCTGGAAAATACCGGTTAAGGGAACGGTTTATTAAAACCTGTACTATTATTTACTGATACAGAGATTTTAAGGGTACTGGAATGCCCATTTTTTTATAAGCGTGTGGTGACTCGTGTCTTTTCTGGTCGAAATTAAATGTCCTTTTGCATGGAAGTTGTGCTCTGCTGATGATGGCATGAACGAATTTCCGCTGAATAATATCGCTTATACCTTGTTGGAGGAAACTGGTCATCATGGTATAGCTCGTGAAAACGATTTCGACTCCGAAATCCAACGCCTCGAACACAAAATTAACCTGGTTATCCAGATGCTTGGGCAGATGATGCAGTCGAAACAATCTCGTCCCGATAAGGTTTTACTCAGATTGGGCGCAGAGACCATAGACTGGCAAAACCCACAAGCACAACCTGGAGAGCGTTATTTAGTTAGCCTGTATTTATATGAGTCGGTTGCCGTCCCTATTCAGGCCTATGTTGATATTATAGAGAAGCAGGGTGAGTGGTGTAGCGCCCGTATTGTGCCTTTATCAACGGATGAACAGTCTGCCTGGGAGCGTTGGGTTTTTCGTCAACATCGTCGTCAGGTAGCCAATACGCGTGCGCATACATCTAGCCCACGTTAGACGATCAAAATACGATAACTCAAGCACTTATCCTCGCTGTTTTTCCCTGACTATTGAGATCGCCAAGATTTTGACTTTCGCTTAATATCTGTCTACTCTGTTTACGTTACAGCCTGCACTTGGTTGTCAGCAATATATTAAATGTTTTCAATTTCAAGATTATATAGATTGGAGCTTATGTCTATTCTCATCATTGACGATAATAACGAGCAACGCCAACATCTCGAATTGTTACTGGGTTTTATAGATTATGAAATCTATGCTTCAGTTACCTCAGACAGCTGGCAAGAAGCAAAACAAGAACATGAACCTGAATCCGTTCTACTCGGTGATATAGGCGATACACAGGCCATTGTCGATATCATTAGCAAGATAAAAGAAGAATACGATAAGGCTACACCGGTCTTATTGATATCAGATCTACATGATAAGAGTCTGTTACCGCCAGAGATTGCTGGCTTAATTGTTAATGTGGTCGAGCGACCAATTAAACACCGGCAGTTGATCCATGCCTTGCATTTGGCGCAGGTCTATCGCGAGTCACAGACAAGTGCTGGAAAATCTGCTCCTATGTTGTTTCGTAGTTTGGTCGGCCATTCACGTTCGATTACTCAGGTCCGCAAGCTGATAGAACAAGTTGCGGATACTGATGCCAATGTCCTTATTCTTGGTCAATCGGGTACTGGCAAAGAAGTCGTAGCGCGTAACCTTCATTATTACTCATCACGCCGCGACAAACCCTTTGTCCCGGTTAACTGTGGTGCTATTCCTCCTGATTTATTAGAGAGTGAGCTTTTTGGTCATGAGAAGGGTGCCTTTACCGGTGCAATTTCTGCAAGACAGGGACGTTTTGAATTAGCCGAGGGCGGAACGCTATTTCTGGATGAAATTGGTGATATGCCGCTGACCATGCAAGTGAAATTGTTGCGCGTGTTGCAGGAGCGCGTTTTCGAGCGCGTTGGTAGCAATAAGAGCATTAAGGCTGATGTTCGAATTGTGGCGGCGACCCACAGGGAGCTAGAAGAAGAGATTAAAGAAGGGCGTTTTCGAGAAGACCTGTATTACCGCTTGAATGTCTTCCCGATTGAAATGCCTGCACTAAAAGATCGCTGTGATGATATTCCATTGTTGATTAAAGAACTGGTTACACGGATGGAGCATGAGCAGCGTGGTTCTGTGCGCTTAACACCGACCGCCATTGCAGCGCTGTCCCAGTATCCGTGGCAAGGAAATGTGCGTGAATTATCAAATCTGATGGAACGGTTGATTATCATGTTCCCCTATGGAGTGGTTGATGTGCGCGATTTACCCGAGAAATTCAGGGGGCAGGCTGTGGCGGGTGAGCAGAGTGATGCTCTAGAGACAACAACTGCAGTGACGCCTATGGTTGAACCAACCGATGTGAACGCGGCAGTTCGCTTGCCCAGTAATGGCCTGGACCTCAAAGAGCATTTAAGCCAGCTTGAGTTCTCGCTTATTCAACAGGCACTGGAAGAAGCCGACGGTGTCGTTGCACATGCTGCCAAGCGTTTATCCATGCGCCGTACTACCTTAGTCGAAAAAATGAAGAAATATGGCCTGCAACGTCAAGAACAGGTGTCAGGAATTTGACCGGGCACCACCTCTCCCTTAGTAACTTGTTGTTAAACCAGTAAAAAACATTTCGGCATACTTCTTGCTCTAGCCAAATAAAGATTCGATTGTCTCTTGAGTGACTAATCCAGAGACAGGTTTTTATTTGGCAACAGCAGAAGTGGCCCATGACTCCAGACGCACAGACATCTAAGCAAGCATTAGAAAACGCATTCCAAACTTTTAACCAGTTATCCGATCAACTGGCTGAGTCTTATCATGCTCTGGAACAACAAGTCTCTCATCTTAATGAGGAATTGACCCAGTCACGTGACGAACGTTTAAAAGAACTCACCGAAAAAGAGCGTTTAGCAAACCGGCTGACAACTTTACTGCAAGCCCTACCAGGTGGTGTGATCGTACTTGGCAGTGATGGCCGTATTCAGGAATTCAATCCAGCTGCAGTGGATCTACTAGGTACCCCGTTACAGGATCAGTTGTGGACGGACGTAATTAAGCGTGCTTTTGCACCGCGCACTGATGATGGCCATGAGGTGTCCCTAGCCGATGGTCGCCGCGTCAATATCTCTACCTGCCCATTATTAAACGAACCAGGTCAAATCATTCTCATCACCGATGTTACCGAAATGCGTGACATGCAGGATAATCTCAATCAGAAACAACGTCTGGTTGAGATGGGTGAGATGGCTGCATCGTTGGCACATCAAATACGAACACCATTAGCCTCGGCTATGTTGTATAACTCGAATCTGAAACGTGCTGGTGTTTCAAGGACGGATCAGGAACGCTATGTTAGCAAGATAAAAGATCGCCTGGCCCACCTTGAACATATTGTGAATGATATGTTGTTGTATGCACGCAGTAATTCAACCGGCGTCGAAGAAGTTTTTCATATGAATCAATTATTTACTGAACTGGAGCTCTATCTTGATTCACAATTATTGAATACACAAATTGAGTTTGGCTGGCAGGACCAGACAAACGGCGTTGATGTTAGTGCAAATAAGCAAATGTTATTAAGTGCTTTATCAAATCTTTGTGTCAATGCTATTCAGATTATGCAAGGTCAGGGTCAGGTTAACGTTACTGCAAGAATGTCAGGCGATAACAATATCGAAATACTCGTTTGTGATAACGGCCCTGGCATTGAAGAAGAAAAGCTCAACAATATCTTTGACCCCTTTTATACAACACGAAACGATGGCACCGGCCTGGGTTTGGCAGTGGTCAAGGCAATTATTCATGCACATAAAGGTGAAGTGTTGGTGGATTCCCAGCAGGGAGTAGGCACTACTTTTATCGTACAGATCCCTCTTTTAAATATTGCAAATAATAATTTTACTGATGATCAGGCTGAGAGTGCTCGTCTGGTTGGTATGAGTTGAAGGAGAACTATTTATGGCTGAAGCACAGGTTATGGTTGTTGAAGATGATGCAGATTTACTTGAGGCGTTATCGGAGACCTTGTCTACCGCAGGTTATGAAGTTGCACATGCCAGGGACGGTTCTGATGCGTTAAAGTTATTGGAGCAACAACAATTTGATCTTGTGGTGAGTGATATTCAAATGCCCAATATGGATGGGCATAGTATGTTGAAGAAGGTTAAGGAAAATCATCCAGATCTGCCGGTCATGTTAATGACCGCCTATGGCAGTATCCAACAGGCGGTGGATGCAATGCGTGATGGTGCCGTGGATTACATGGTCAAGCCTTTCGAGGCTGAAGTATTGGTGAACATGGTCTCGCGTTATGCCGGTCAGCCAAAAGATCAGGATTCGAGCATGGTTGCAGAAGATGCCAAGTCCAAAAAAATGCTATCGATCGCGAAGCGGGTAGCGCAAAGTGATGCGACGGTCATGATTACCGGCGAGAGTGGTGTTGGCAAAGAGGTGCTAGCACAGTACATCCATCATAACTCAAACCGTAGTGAGCAACCGTTTGTTGCGATTAATTGTGCTGCGATACCTGAGAATATGCTGGAAGCAACGTTATTCGGGTATGAAAAGGGTGCTTACACAGGGGCCTACAAGGCATGTCCGGGTAAATTCGAGCAGGCCCAAGGTGGCACCTTGTTGTTGGACGAAATTACCGAGATGGATATGGGGCTCCAAGCCAAGTTGTTACGTGTCTTACAGGAAAGAGAAGTAGAACGTCTCGGCGGTAATAAAATGATTCCACTTGATGTCCGAGTAGTTGCAACCTCAAACCGCAACGTCAGCGATTACGTGAGCGAAGGTAAGTTTCGTGAAGATCTTTTTTATCGTCTGAATGTTTTCCCCATAAGCATCCCTGCACTGAGATTACGCCAAGGTGATATTTTGCCGTTAGTGGCCCGCATCATGGAGAAACAGTGTAAGCAAATGAATATTGCCATCCCGGAGATCTCAGTAGCTGCAGAGAAAAAATTACTTTCGCATAGCTGGCCGGGAAACGTGCGCGAGCTGGATAATGTTATGCAACGAGCGTTGGTATTGCAGCAGGGTGACTTTATAGAGGACACCGATATACATTTTGAAAGCGCAACGGGTGATGGTGTTATGACCGCTGCGATTGAAAATCATGTTCCCCATCCTGCAAGTGTCCGGACAGGTGTTGCAGATGTCTCAACTTCCAGTGACACCTTGAACGATGAAATGAAACAAAAGGAATGGCGAGTCATTCTCTCAACGATTGCATCTGTTCAGGGAAGCCGCAAACAGGCAGCAGAGAAGCTTGGTATTAGCCAGCGTACTCTGCGTTATAAGCTTGCCAAGATGCGTGATGCGGGTATCACGATACCTGGTCGTTCAGCGGAAGCGTTTTAGTTTTTAGATTGAAGTTTATAGTTCTTTAGGAGAATTATATGAGTAACACAATTACACCCGATGCTTTGCTTGCACAGATGCGAGCAATGATTGATCAGTCCCAGGGCAAGACAACTGTTGAAGCCAATCCAGCAGGTAAAGATGTATTTTCAGATTTACTTAAGAATGCTGTCGATACGGTTAACTCTAACCAGCAACAAGCATCGAAGTTATCTGAAGCATTTCAAAGTGGCGACCCGAATGTTCAGATGTCTGAGGTCATGGTGGCGTTACAGAAATCAAATGTTTCGTTTCAAGCAATGGTTGAAGTCCGTAACCGCCTGGTAAGTGCTTATCAGGAAATAATGAATATGCAAGTATAGGAAACTAATAGATGGCAACTGATCTTGTTAAGAGCGAACAGCTCAATGCTTCCTTTCAGGGAATGTCTCGACTTCCCATTATTCGCCAGGTAGGTTTATTAGTTGGCCTGGCGGCCAGCATTGCGATTGGGGTGTATGTAGTGCTGTGGTCACAAAATCCGAATTTCAGTATTTTGTATCATCAGGCCTCAGCTAAAGATGCCAGTGAAATTGTCAGTGTATTACAGAGTCGAAATATTAAATACCAGATCGATACCGCGACAGGGGTTATCCTGGTGGAAACCTCAAAACTACATGAAGCAAGGATGTCGCTGGCTGAGCAGAGTCTGCCAAGCAACATGGGTGGTGGTTTTGAATTCATTAAAGAGCCACAGGGAATTACCACCAACGATTTTATCCAAAATAAACGCTACCAGGTTGCACTTCAGAATGAATTAGCACGCACGATTATGTGGATGGCGGCAATTGACAATGCCCGCATCCATCTGGCTTTGCCCAAACAATCGGCATTTCTTTCGGATAGGCGAAAACCGAGTGCATCTGTACTTGTTGACCTTGCGTCTGGTCGCCGGCTTGAAGATGAACAGATTGAAGCAATTATGAATCTAGTTGCGTCAAGTGTACCTAATTTGAATAGTAATGAAGTAACGGTTGTTGATAACAAAGGGCGGTTGTTGTCCAAATCAGATCATGCCAGTGGTATTGGATTATCTTCACGCCAACTAGCGTACAAAAAGCAGATTGAAGAAGACTTGTCACATAATATTGAGAGTATTATCGCGCCGATGACCGGCGACAATAAAGTGCGCGCTCAGGTTGTTGCTCAAATGGATTTTACACAACTTGAAATGACACAAGAATCTTTTAACCCCGATGTGCCTGCCGTACGTAGTGAACAACGTGTAGAAGAGAGTAGTAAGGGAAGTGCTGCAACGGGTGGTATTCCTGGTGCCTTAAGTAATCAGCCGCCTGGTGCTGCGACTGCACCGGAACAGACCGGCCAGACAGGTCAAGGTGTGGCTGGCTCGGCTCCCACACGGTCAACAGTGCGCTACACTATAAATAACGAACTTGATCGTTCGATAGTGCATAAACGCCAGAGTCCAGGAGTCGTCAAGAAGCTGTCGATTGCCGTAGTAGTTGATAACAAAGCAGTGACAAACGATCAAAACGAAGTAGTCATGACCCCTTATACTGCGGAAGAGCTTGCAGGCTTGACCAGTCTGGTCAAGGAGGCAGTTGGTTTTAATGCGATTCGAGGTGACACGGTCAATGTGATGAATGCTGCGTTTGTATCGCCAGAACCATTGGGACCAGCAGCAGAGGAATCGCTACTTGATCAACCCTGGGTCTGGGATCTTGGTAAGCAAATATTAGGTGGTTTATTGGCAGCGATTGTTTTATTTGGCATTTTGCGTCCCGTTATGCGTAATCTGTCGGCGGTTCCTCATCTGCGAGCAGTACCTGAAGGTGGCGGTGAAGATGCCCTTGAGGAAGATCAAGTCACTTTAACCGGTGAAGGAGGACAGCGTCTTCCCAAACCAAAGGAATATGAGTCTGACTTAGAGATGGCAAAATCAATGGTTGTACAGGAGCCTAAGCGGGTAGCACAGGTTGTGAAACAATGGGTTAATGAGTAAGGCAGGGTTAAATGGCAGGAGAACAAAACAAAAGCCGAATGAATGGTTCAGAAAGAGCGGCCGTTCTTTTAATGACATTGGGAGAAGCTGACGCTTCAGAAGTGTTAAAGCACATGTCGCCAAAGGAAGTCCAAAAGATTGGTGAGGCGATGGCGGCGATGGCAAATGTTCCAAAAGAGTCGGTGAGTGATGTACTTGGTGACTTTTGCGATACGGTTGATGAACAAACCGAGCTGGGCATTGGTAATGATGAGTATCTAACAAATATTTTAAACGGTGCGCTTGGCGAAGATAAAGCGAAGGGTATTATTGATCGTATTTTACTCGGCAGCCACTCGAAGGGTCTGGATCAGTTGAAATGGATGGAGCCACGTGCCGTTGCAGATATTATTCGCCTGGAGCATCCGCAGATTATTGCTATTGTTCTTTCATACTTAGAACAGGATCAAGCTGCAGATGTACTCGCGGCATTACCGGAAAATATGCGTGTCGATGTTGTTATGCGTATCGCAACCCTGGATGGTATTCAGCCCAGCGCCATTCATGAGTTAGATGAGATGCTTGAAAAACAATTCTCAGGTAATTCTGACAATATTCGTACCTCAGCAGTGGGTGGTATAAAGACTGTTGCTAACATCATGAACTTTATGGATAGTAGTCTCGAATCTGAGATCATCGAAAAAGTAAAAGAGATGGACGAAGAAATTGGTACCGAGATTCAGGATCACATGTTTGTATTTGAGAATCTGATTGAAGTGGATGACCGCGGGATACAGGCATTACTAAGGGAAGTATCAGCCGAGACCCTTATTGTTGCTCTGAAAGGAGCCGATGAAGGGGTGAAGGAGAAAATATTCAAAAATATGTCACGTCGTGCAGGTGAAATGCTCAAAGACGATCTGGAGTCTCGCGGACCTGTTAAGTTGAGTGAAGTTGAAGGAGGACAAAAAGAAATACTTACCGTTGCTCGTCGCATGGCTGAGACCGGCGAAATATCCTTAGGTGGTAAGGGCGGCGACGAATATGTCTAACCTGCTTTCATCAGATGATGATACCGAGGTTCGGCCCTGGAAATTACCAGACGTTGACATGTCTGGAGGTGTGCATGGCCCATTAACAGCCGGTCAAATAGAAAAGCTACAAAAGCAGGCCTATGAAGAGGGATTTGAGCGTGGCAGACAAGATGGCTTAAAAGCGGGTGATCAAGAGGCCGCTAAGCAGCTTGAATATATTTCTTCAATAATCGAGTTATTCAATAATCCACTAAAAGAACTGGATGAAAATGTTGTCCAGCAGTTAATTGATCTAACTACAATTATCGCAGGTCAGGTAATACGACGTGAACTACGTGCTGATCCGGGACAAATTATTGCCGTCGTGCGTGAATGCATTAAAAATCTTCCGATTGCTTCTCGCAAAATTAGTATATTTTTACACCCGGATGATGCGATGCTAGTGCGCGGAGCTTTTTCTATCGATGAAAATGTCGATCAAAGCTGGCAAATCATAGATGACCCCGTACTCACACGCGGTGGTTGCCGCATTGAAGCGGAAAACTCAAAGATTGACGCTACGGTTGAACAACAACTTAATCGAGTGATAGCTAATCTACTCGGCGGTGAGCGTGAGCAAGATGAAGGTTGAAGTCGAATCATCACTACGTAAGTCCAGACAGCACAATTGGATGTCTAAATTAGATACCCATAAAGAACGTTTGGCAGAGCCACCAGGCATTATCGTTGAAGGTAAACTCAGTCGTATGGTGGGATTGACGCTAGAAGCAGTGGGTTGTCATGCGCCGATCGGGGCACGCTGTATCGTTGACAGTCATGGCAGTCAACCTATCGAAGCCGAAGTTGTTGGATTTGCCGACGAACGTCTTTTTCTCATGCCGACCAGCAGTGTGCAAGGCATCCGTCCTAATGCACGGGTTATTCCAACTGAACGTGTTTATGAAGCACCGGTAGGTAAATCACTCCTCGGTCGCGTGATCGATGGTGCCGGTCGACCACTTGATGGAAAGGGTCCACTACGGACAACTGAAAAAATGCCATTAACCGGTCGCACTATTAATCCCTTACAAAGGCAGCCTATTGAAGAACCCCTGGATGTCGGTGTACGTAGTATCAATTCACTATTAACTATCGGGCGCGGCCAACGCATGGGACTGTTTGCAGGCAGTGGCGTAGGCAAGAGTGTGTTGTTAGGTATGATGACACGCTTTACCGCTGCAGATGTCATTGTTGTTGGTCTTATTGGTGAGCGGGGGCGAGAGGTAAAAGAATTTATTAATAATATTCTCGGCGCAGCCGGATTGGCACGTGCGGTTGTCGTTGCCGTGCCTGCGGATCATACACCGGTTATGCGAATGCATGGTGCGTCTATGTGTACAGCAATTGCTGAGTATTATCGGGATCAAGGGCAACATGTTTTGTTACTGATGGACTCACTGACACGCTATGCGCAAGCTCAGCGTGAAATTGCGCTGGCAATTGGTGAACCCCCTGCAACCAAAGGCTATCCTCCATCTGTGTTTGCCAAACTACCCCAATTAGTTGAAAGAGCAGGCAATGGTGACAAAGGCGGTGGCTCGATCACCGCGATTTATACCATTCTGACAGAAGGCGATGATCAACAGGATCCGATCGCAGACGCTGCACGCGCTATACTTGATGGACATATCGTTTTATCTCGTGACATGGCTGAGGCAGGTCATTACCCGGCGATCGACATTGAGGCGTCAATTAGTCGAACCATGACTGAAATTGTGAGTGAGGAACAACTACTATTGGCACAACGTTGTCGTCATATTAACTCGATCTTCAGACAGAACGAGGATCTGATCAGTGTCGGTGCCTATACCCCGGGAACTGACTCCCGTATCGATGAGGCAATAAACTTTTACCCACATTTAATGAATTTTTTACAGCAGGATTTACATACGGCAACTGATTGGCAAGCGAGTTTAACCGGTTTACTGGAACTTTTTCAGAGGCATGAAGCGACTCGCCAGTCTGAGGCGGATTCAAATTCACAAATGGAGATGGTGAATCATGGCCAAGCGTAAGTCAGAGCGTTTTAAAGTTCTGCAAAAGCTAGCAGGTAAGTACGAAGAGCTGGCTGCGCAGTCGTTAGGTAAATCAGTCAGTAATGTCGATGCGCAAAAGTCCCGCCTTGCAGAACTAAAACAATTCCGTGAAGAGTATACCAAGCAATTTTATGCAACAGGTGCAGCAGGAATTAGCGGTGCTGCTATTCAGTCGTATCAAAACTTTATTGCGCAACTGGATGTGGCTATCGAACAACAAAAGCAGACTCTGTTTGCTGCCGAAACAGATCAATCACAGAAGAAAGAAGTTTGGCAGGACAAGCATCGGACAACGCGAATTTACGATAAAACTATCGAGCAATTCACCGCCAAGGAAACAAAGGAAAAGGATCGACGCGAGCAAAAAGAACAGGATGATCGTACTCACACCGTTAAGTAGTAATTGCTAATCTGGATTAAGTAATAATCTGGCACGGTCGTTGCAATTTCACACATAGAAAACTGCAATGTGAGAGAGTGATATGTCTGATCCTGTACCAGCGATGCTGGGTAATAGTTTGCCAACTGATGTTAACCCTGACACAAATAATCCCTTAACCTCGGCGGAGCTGCCACAAAGCCCTGATGGAGAAGCATTTCCAAAGCTTTTTGCTAGCTTTGATCCAGCGGCTACAGCCGTTGATGAGACAGATATGTCAGCGCTACTGTATCTGGAGAATCCCTTTTCACCATTACCGACATTGACCGATTCTACCCAGACGGGAATTGCAACGCTTAACAACGGACAAACCGGCAATGCCTTGCCGCCTCATTTGCCCTCTATGTCTATTAACGGATTTATTGCACACTCGGATCCAAATGGTGCCGCGGCTATCTCATTTACTGGAGATGGTCAGCAATTCATTGCAACAACACCACAGCTCGCTTCAGGCCTGGCGCCTGCCATCCAGCAATCACAGGCACAGCTGCAAGAAGGCATGCAGCAATCCATACAACAATCCATACAAAATCCTGTGCTGGTATCAAATGTTGCTCTGGCAAATCAAAATACTAACGAAGCAGGTAAGCAGTTAGAAATTCTGTCGGAGATGGTAGCGCAGACCAAGCCAGGTGATGAATTGAGCGTACCGAAATCAACAACGCCAATCGGTTTTTCTCAGTTGCTTTCTACACCCATGGCTGGATTGGAATCAGCCAGTGGTATCGCAACAGTAAGCCGGAGTATGGAGCCCATGACCGCGACTCTGCAGCAACCCCATTGGAACGAACAGATTGGCGATCGACTTAATGTAATGATTTCAAGAGGCCTACAACAGGCTGAGATACGGCTCAATCCACCAGAGTTGGGCATGCTCGATGTGAAAATTCAGATTCAAGGTGATCAGGCGAATGTTAATTTCAGCACTCCCCATAGTCAGGTGAAAGAAGCATTGGATGCCGCAATCCCTCGCCTGCGTGAGATGCTTGAAGAAAATGGTCTTACATTAGGAGATGTTAATGTTTCTCATCAGTCATTGGCACAAGGACAGTCACAAGGAGGTGAAGAATCAACCGAGCAAACTTCAGGTGACGTCGGACATGAAGTCGAACAGGAAACACTTACTGACAAACAAGACGCTAATGACCTTGAAAAAAGTGGTGAGATAAGCATGCTTGATGTCTATGTGTAGTAATTCAACAAATTTTAAGTTTAAAAATCCCATCCATTTTTCTTCAGTTGCCACAAGACTTCAAGCTGAGGAATTATCTATGAAAATCCTAAAGCCAACTTAGATGCAGTCGATATCTACCACATAGGAACTTTTGGACAACAAACCTTGGGCCCAATCGGAAAGTTTTTTCACAAGAATCGGGAGCAACCTGAGGATGACGCAGGAGAAATGCGGGGCATGGCGAGCGAAGTAGTGAGATGCGGCGATGTACTGGATATTTCGGTGGTAACAGAGAGACAAGCTGAATTCCGAGATGTGCTAGAAAACCAAAAAGAGATTGAATTATCAGCAGGAGAATTACAGCGAATTGATGGCGCGGGTATTCAAATGCTCGTGGCGTTATTTCGTCAGGCTGAACAGGAGCAGAAAGAAATTAGCTGGAAGGATACCTCTGATTCTTTGTTAAGTGCTGCCTCCTTACTGGGTGTCAGTGAAGAACTACACCTCAATTAAGTGTTTGCAAGTAATCCTAGTGGGAAATATTAAAAATTTTGTGACGGAACTTTGGGTAAAGTAGACCGGGAATAATAAGCTCGGGAGTAACGGAACCCAGAGTACAAGGAGTTAAACATGGCAGTAAAAATATTAGCAGTTGACGACTCGGCATCCATGCGACAAATGGTGACCTTTACTCTCAAAGGTGCTGGTTATGATGTGGAAGAGGCTGCAGATGGTCAGCAAGCGTTGGATAAAGCAAAAGGTGGTAAGTTTAATCTTGTTATCTCTGACGTAAATATGCCTGTCATGGATGGCATTACCTTAATCAAAGAACTCCGCACCTTAGCTGATTATAAGTTTACCCCCATACTTATGCTGACCACTGAAAGTACTTCTGATAAGAAACAGGAAGGAAAATCAGCAGGCGCAACTGGCTGGATAGTTAAACCATTTAATCCAGATCAGCTACTTGCAACGGTTAAGAAAGTAGTTGGCTAATAATAATTTAGGGATAAATAGTCTATGACCATTGATATGACTCAGTTTCTACAGACTTTCTACGAAGAAAGTTTTGAAGGTCTAGATGTCATGGAGTCGGAGCTGTTAAACCTTGATGTCGGTGCAGCAGACGAAGAAACCATTAATACCATTTTCCGTGCGGCACATTCGATTAAAGGTGGTAGTGGTACCTTTGGTTTGACAGCAGTTGCTGAATATACCCATGTCATGGAAACTCTGTTGGATGAAATGCGTGATGGGCGTCGCCAGGTTACCCAGGAAAGTGTTGATGTCCTATTGCGTTCAGTTGACGTACTAAGAGGAATGTTGACGGCTCTTCGAGACGAGGAAGATCTGGATAGCCAAAGCATCGGTGAGTCGCAAAAAGAATTAGATGTCTTGTTGGCCAGTGGTGGTGATGCAGTCGTTTCAGGTACTACAGCTGCTCAAAGCACTGATCAAGTACAGCAAAGCGAAGAAAAAAATACAGGATGGAAAATTAGCTTCAGCCCCCATATCAATATGTTGAAAACCGGTAATGATACGGTACGCATGTTACGTGAGCTGGCTGAACTGGGTGAAATGGAGTTGACCGCGAACGTAGAAAATATTCCCGATTTTAGCGAGCTTGATCCTGAAGAAAGCCACATGCGCTGGAATATTCATTTGTCCGGAGATGTAACAGAAGAGCAAATTAGAGAAATCTTTGAATGGGTTGATGACGAATGTGATCTTGAACTTCAACCAATAAAATCTGCACCAGCAACAGATACTGAAAAGCAACCGGAAGCTGCACCTGCTACTACAGAGCGCAGGAGTAGCGCTGACCGTCGATCAGGTGATCGCCGCAAAGCCTCCTCTGAATCGGCTTCAATTCGTGTTTCTATAGATAAAGTTGATGAGCTGATCAATACAGTCGGTGAATTAGTTATAACTCAATCCATGCTTGGGCAGTTTGGTGAGGCGGAAGAATTTACCCCTGAACATATTGAAAAATTACGTGATGGACTGGGTCAACTAGAACGTTATACCCGCGAGCTTCAGGAATCGGTAATGCGTATTCGTATGTTACCAATAAGTTTTGTCTTTCAGCGGTTCCCGAGACTTGTCCATGACCTAAGTGGAAAACTTAATAAGCAAATAGAACTGAAAATGTCAGGTGAGGGTACTGAGCTTGATAAAACTGTGATGGAAAAAATAGGCGACCCGCTAGTTCACCTGGTTAGAAATTCAATTGATCACGGGATTGAAATGCCAGATGTGCGAAAACAAAATGGCAAGTCAGAAATGGGCGTCGTCCATTTAAATGCATATCACCAAGGCGGAAACATTGTTATCGAAATAACAGACGATGGTGCCGGCCTTAATCGTGAAAAAATATTAAACAAAGCTATAAAGAGTGGCCTTGTCTCAGAGAGTGACCAGTTAACAGATGAGCAAATCGATGATCTGGTTTTCCATCCAGGTTTATCAACTGCTGATGAAGTTAGCGATATATCTGGTCGTGGCGTAGGCATGGATGTGGTGCGTAAAAATATACGCTCCCTAGGGGGTGCGGTCGATGTTAAATCAATGCCAGGTAAAGGTTCGACATTCTCAATTCGCTTACCACTGACACTTGCAATTCTTGATGGCCAGTTAGTCACAGTCGGTGATGAGACCTATATTGTTCCACTTGTATCGATTGTAGAGTCGATTCAGGTTAAACAAGCAGATGTGAATCTTATCAATGGTCGTGGTGAGGTCTATAAGTTGCGTGATGAATATATTCCTGTTGTCAGGCTGTACCACATGTTTGGTAACAAGCCGCAATCGACGACCTTGGATGATGGTTTGTTAGTTGTTGTCGAAGCTGAGGGTCAGAAAATGGCATTGTATGTCGATGATCTACAAGGTCAGCAACAGGTCGTTATCAAGAGTTTGGAAACCAACTTCAAGAAAGTAGAAGGGATATCAGGTGCGACCATACTTGGCGATGGAACAGTTGCACTTATTCTCGATATAAGTGGTCTTGTATTGCTTAACAAAATAGCAGGTGTACCAGATTTATCCGTTGTCGATAGTGATATCGAAGCGGCATAAGGAGAAATATATGACCGACATAGCACAAACAGTAGGTAATACAGACATTATGACAGATGGAGATGAATCTCATCAGCAATATCTAACCTTTATTCTTGCAGGAGAAGAATACGGAGTAGATATTTTAAGGGTCCAAGAAATTAAGGGCTGGGACACTGTGACACAGATACCCAATACACCTGAGTATATTCGTGGTGTGATAAACCTGCGTGGCACCATCGTGCCTATTATTGATATGCGGGTGCGTTTTGGGTTGGAAGACCTCGGTTATGGACCCACAACCGTAGTCATTGTTCTAAAAGTAAATAGCGACGATAAAAGTAGAATTATGGGGATTGTTGTTGATGGTGTTTCTGATGTCTACAACATGCCGGATGAAGAGATTAAACCATCGCCTGATTTCGGTTCGGCTGTAGATACTGATTTTGTCAAAGGCCTGGCGACAGTCAATGAAAAGATGGTCATCGTGCTTGATATTGACCATATGTGTAACTCTGATGAGTTATCAAATATAGATAGTGCAACAAATTAAAATAGAAATAGATTGAAACGGATCTTAAGGAAATGCGAATGATCGCAGTGATGAATCAAAAAGGTGGCGTAGGCAAAACAACGACCACGATGAACTTATCACATGCTTTGGCACAAACAGGCCAGCGCGTGTTAGCGATTGATCTTGATCCTCAGGCACATTTAACAGCAGGCTTTGGCCTGGTTCGTCGCTCACAACCAGGAATGGCGGAACTGATGTTAGGTGAGAAGTCAGCAGATGAAGTGATTGTGTTAGCTCGAGATAACATGGATCTAATACCAGCTGGTGATCGTTTGGGTGAGTTAGAGCACTTAACAGATGGTGGTTCAAAGCGAGGTTGGTTATTACGAGATTCACTACAGGATGTTGCAGAAGAGTATGATTATATCTTAATTGATTGCCCACCTTCTTCAGGCATTCTTGGTATGAATGCACTGCTGGCAGCAAAAGAAGTCTTAATACCGGTATCGGGTGATTTTTTCGCGTTGCAAGGATTAGCGAGATTGATGGGGATTTTTCAACATATTGAGTCATCGCTTAATTTGAATACGGAAAAGTGGGTTGTGTTGACACGATTCCAGGAAAGACGACGTTTAGCGAAAGATGTCCGCGAAAAAATTATGTCTTACTTTCCGAAGCGTGTTTACCGAACTGCTATTCGTGAGGCTGTGGCACTAGCAGAGAGTCCAGGGTTTGGGCAAACAATTTTTGAGTACCAGGCAAGTAGCAATGGCGCCAAGGACTATAAAGAGTTGGCTAAGGATATTTTAAAAGGCAAAGCAATGCATTAAGTGGAATGATAATGATGACTGATGAAGAAAATATTAAGCAAGTCCTGGTAAAAGCAGCCAAGGCAGCTCAGAAAAAAGCTAAAACACATCATCGTGATGTTGATTTTCTGACTGAAGTATTGGCCTGTATGGCCTGGACAACCAAGGGATAGTCAAGGGATTTAAGATGGCTAAACGATCAGAAAGTAAACTGGGTTTTGACCCATTATCCTGGATGGATGAGGATAGTGACGGTAACAAAGAAACCAGCAAGTCTAGCGCAAAGAAAAAAAGCGGAAAGGAGAAAACCATGGCACGAAGTTCAGTAACAAAAAAGGGGAGTGCCAAAAGTACAGCGAATAATCATCCGCTTGGCTTGAATGTACCAGCACTTGAAAAAAGTTTTAATCTTCTGGCTCCACAAGCAGATAAGCTGGTTGCCAGGTTTTATGAAGAATTGTTTAAGCGTCACCCAGACGTTAAACCTTTATTCAAGAATACAACACCTGCAAAGCAGCAAAAAAAGTTAATTGCCGCTTTGTCACTGGTTGTCTCCAACCTGAACAACGTTGATGTTTTGTCAAAAGCATTAACAGAAATGGGGGCGAGACACGAGGGATATGGGGCGATAGAAGCACATTACGGAGCAGTCGCCACTACATTAATGGATGTAATGAAAGAATTGGCAGGCAGGGCCTGGACTAAAGAAGTCCATGAGGCCTGGAGTCATGCTTTAGGAACAATTGCAGAGGTTATGCTGAGCGCATACGGAAAATCGGAGGGTAATACCATGGCAGCAAATTTAGAAGAAGTAGCAGGAATGAGTGAATCGGAGGGTGCTGAACTAACACGCATGCGCTCTGCTGTCGATGGCGCGATGACGGCAATCATGATGATTGATCGTGACTTTAATATCACCTATGCGAATAAATCAACGGTTGATATGTTGACCAAACACCAGGATACGATGCGAACAGTATTTCCAGGTTTTAACGTAGACAACCTAATTGGTTCGTGCATCGATACGTTCCATCGTAATCCAACGCATCAACGCCAATTGTTGAGCAATCCGGCTAACCTCCCATATTCAACAGATATCGAAGTAGGTCCGCTTAACTTTAGACTAAACGTGACTGCGATGATTGATGATAGCGGTAACTACATTGGTAATACTCTGGAGTGGTCAGATATTACAGAAACAAAGGCAAAAGAATCAGAAGTAGTTCGGTTACAAGGTACGGTTGATGGTGCGATGACGGCAATCATGATGATTGATCGTGATCTCAATGTCACCTATGCCAATGATGCAACGCTTAAAATATTGCGCGACAATGAAGCAGCATTACGCTCTATTTATCCTGGGTTTAATTCAGACCAATTGATTGGTTCATGTATTGACATGTTCCATAAAAACCCCGCACACCAGCGGCAGCTGTTAGGTAATCCAGCCAATCTACCATACTCAACAGATATTCATGTTGGTCCTCTCATTTTCCGCATCAATGTAACCGCAATTATGGATGCACAAGGTGAGTATGTTGGAAATGCACTGGAATGGTCTGACGTTACTGAAACACGTAAGAAAGAAAATGAAGTTGCACGACTGATGTCAGCAGTCGATGGTGCAGAGGCGAACTTAATGCTTTGTGACGAAGATCTGAATATAACTTATGCAAACCCTGCTGTAGTACAGATGTTGGCCAATCGTCAAACAGAGCTTCGTCAGATTTGGCCAGGCCTGGATGTAAATAATTTGATTGGAACGTGTATTGATGGTTTCCACAAGAACCCTGCTCATCAACGTGCATTATTATCCGATAAGTCCCGACTGCCTGCGACCGCAGAAATCAAAGTTGCTGAGCTTGAGTTTAGAGTTAACGCAACTATGATCACTGGCCCGAATGGTGAGTATATGGGGAACATGGTGCAGTGGAGCGATATCACTGAGCAGAAAGATGCTGAGCGTCAAATCGAAAATTTAATTGATTCGGCGAGTATGGGTGAGCTTAGTGCGCGCATCAATTCTGAGGGGTATTCAGGCTTTATGAAGAACCTGGGCACGGGCATTAATAACCTGATGGATGCCGTTGTGGCGCCAATCCAGGAGAGTAAGCGTGTCATGGTCTCGTTGTCGAAAGGGGATCTTACTCAGAGTATGGCCGGTGAATACCATGGCGAATTCGCAGAATTACGCGATGCTGTTAATGAGAGTATCAATAATCTGTTTAAAATGGTGAACGACATTCGTAATTCATCAGGAAGTATTTCTTCTGCAGCGAGTGAGATTTCTCAAGGTAATACTGATTTGAGTCAGCGTACTGAAGAACAAGCATCCTCACTTGAAGAGACCGCATCCAGTATGGAAGAGATGACTAGTACCGTAAAACAAAATGCCGATAATGCACGACAAGCTAATCAACTTGCCTCAGCTGCTCGTGAACAGGCTGAAAAAGGTGGTGACGTTGTTTCAAATGCGGTCACCGCGATGGGCGAGATTAACACAAGTAGTAAGAAGATCTCTGACATCATCAGTGTTATTGACGAGATTGCTTTCCAAACTAACTTGCTGGCCTTAAACGCCGCGGTGGAAGCCGCACGAGCGGGTGAGCAGGGTCGCGGTTTCGCAGTTGTCGCTGGAGAGGTTCGTAATCTGGCACAGCGAAGCGCTGGTGCCGCGAAGGAAATTAAATCTCTGATTAACGACAGTGTTGAGAAAGTTGATGAGGGGTCCAAGTTGGTTGACGAGTCTGGCGAGACACTGGCAGAAATTGTGAATGCAGTTAAGAAGGTAAGTGACATCATTGCCGAGATTGCTGCTGCCGGACAGGAACAATCGTCTGGTATTGAACAGGTCAATAAGGCTGTGATGCAAATGGATGAGATGACTCAACAAAACGCTGCGCTGGTAGAAGAAGCGGCATCGGCTAGTGAGTCAATGGAAGAACAGGCCAAGGGTATGATGCGTTTAATGGAATTCTTCAACTTAGGCGAGGGTGGGCAATTTACTGCGGCTCCTACGGCAGCACCGCACCATCAGACTGCACCAGCTGCACCACGTGCTAGTCGCCCCGCGGCGGCACCAAAGCAGCAGGCACCTGGGGCAAGCGATAGTGAGTGGGATGAGTTCTAAACAAAAAAGAGACGCAGTATGTCATCGGTATACGATCGTGAATTCGCATTCACACATAAGGACTTTGAATACATACGGGACCTGGTTGGAGAGCGTACTGGGATAGTTCTCTCCGACCATAAGGTCGATATGGTATATGGTCGTCTTGCGCGCCGTTTGCGGCAGCTTGATATTTCTTCTTTTCAGAATTACCTGTCAGTTCTTGAAGATAAATCTAATAGTGACGAGCTGATTGAATTTACCAACGCCTTAACAACCAATCTGACTTCGTTTTTCAGAGAGCCACATCATTTTGATTTTTTGCTAAAAAAGGGTATTCCAGATTTATTAAAACGTCGGCCAAACAAGCGTTTGCGTATCTGGTCTGCTGGCTGTTCAACGGGCGAAGAGCCGTACACGCTAGCAATTACCCTTAACGAAGCCATTCCCAATATCAAAAATTGGGATGTAAAAATCCTGGCAACAGATCTTGACTCCAACGTCGTAGCAAAAGGTAAAGCAGGTGTTTATACCCAGGATCGCGTTAACGGCATTGATAAGGGGCGATTAAACAAATGGTTTAAAAAAGGCCGTAATGATCTGTTAGACAAGGTACGCGTTTCACAAAATCTGCAGGATCTGATTACCTTTAAGCAACTGAACTTGTTACATGAGTGGCCGATGAAAGGGAAGTTTGATTTTATATTTTGCAGGAATGTGGTCATCTATTTTAACAAAGACACACAGCGTGAATTGTTTGACCGCTACGCAGATCATTTAGCGGATGATGGCTATTTGATAGTAGGACATTCAGAGTCTCTTCATAAAGTGAGCGATCGTTTCAAATTATTGGGTAAAACAATCTATAGTAAAGTTAAATAAGATGACTGGACTAATCCAACAAAAGGATTTGCCGCCGCCACCCAGAGCTTTACGGGGGTTCTCAGAGGTTAATCGTTATTGGGATCGACAGCGAGAAATCTATGCGGCCAAGATTCTGCCCGGCGAATATTATGTCACAACAAATAATGAATTAATTGTCACGGTACTCGGTTCCTGTGTATCGGCATGTATTCGTGATCCAGTGATGGCTATCGGCGGTATGAATCACTTTATGTTACCTGCTAGTGCAGATATGAATAGTTCCAGCTTTAACTCTGAAGCGACTCGATATGGCAATTTTGCAATGGAAAAATTGATCAATGATATTTTGAAGAATGGCGGTCGTCGTGAGGCATTAGAAATTAAATTGTTTGGTGGTGGCAAAGTGATTGCACATATGAACCAGGCTGATGTTGGCAACAGGAATATTGCCTTTGCCCGTGACTATGTGCAGATGGAAGGATTTAGAATAACAGCAGAAGATATGGGTGATATTTATCCTCGCAAAGTTGTCTACGATCCGATCTCTGGTAAAGTTCAGATCAAGAAACTTAGAAAATTACACAACGAAACTATTGTGCAGCGTGAGCAAGGTTACCTTGAAACAATTAAAGAAACTCCATCTGCTGGTGACATAGAGTTGTTTGATTAACATGGATAAGATAAAAGTACTTGTTATTGATGATTCAGCTCTGATACGTCAGATGTTGACTGAGTTGCTAAATAAAGATCCTGAAATTGAAGTAGTAGGCGCGGCACAAGACCCAATCATTGCACGCGATAAGATTAAGCAACTCAATCCGGATGTCTTAACACTGGATGTAGAAATGCCGCGCATGGACGGCATCACTTTTTTACGAAATCTTATGCGCTTGCGACCAATGCCTGTGGTTATGGTATCGACCTTAACCGAGAAAGGTGCGGATGTTACCTTTGAAGCAATGGAATTAGGTGCGATAGATTTCGTAACTAAACCTAATCTTGATGTTCGTGAACAGTTACAAAACTATGCTGAAGAGATTGCGACTAAAGTTAAGATTGCCTCTAAGGCAAAGGTTACGGCGATCACCGATCGTGTGCGCAATAAGGATAAAGATGTAAAAAGAACCGCAGATGCGGTACTGGAAAAACGCTCAGCACCTAGTTCAACTAAACTCAAAACGACGGATAAAATTATCGCGATTGGGGCTTCAACCGGTGGTACAGAGGCGATCCGCGAGGTACTTGAGTATATGCCTGCTGATGCGCCGGGCATTGTGATTACCCAGCACATTCCACCTAAATTCAGTACCTCGTTTGCACAACGCATGGATACGGTTTCTGCCATGACTGTCTATGAAGCTGAGGATGGTCAGCAGATTGTGCCTGGCCACGTCTATATTGCTCCAGGTGATCAACACTTGCTGGTGGAACGCAGTGGTACCTGCTACTACTGTCGATTAAATGACGGTCCAGCCGTCAGCCGTCATAAACCCAGTGTTGATGTACTGTTCCGTTCGGTGGCCCAAAGCGTAGGCTCTAGTGCCATTGGCGTTATTTTAACCGGTATGGGAGACGATGGCGCGAAAGGGATGCTAGAGATGAAAGAGGCTGGAGCGCCCACCATTGCTCAGGATGAGGCGAGCAGTGTGGTTTGGGGCATGCCCGGTGAGGCAGTGAAATGTGGTGCTATTGACACAGAATTGCCGCTGGCCAGTATCGTAGGCAAGCTCATTACCCTTTCACGCTCCTAAGCCGGGTCTGATGGGCTCCCAGGATCGAAATTTGCATAATCTTACCTGGATCACCGTTATTGCAGGATTGTGAAGATTAAAGCGAAGACCTACACAACAGCCGAAAAGAGTGAAATGGATGCTCTTGTGGACCAACACGCTGAGTTGGTGCACCGTCTTGCCTATCACCTCTCGGCCCGCTTACCCGCCAGTGTCTTGATCGACGACCTGATTCAGGCTGGTCTGATTGGTTTGATGGATGCGGCCTCACATTATGATCCTAGCCAAGGGGCAAGTTTTGAAACCTATGCCTCAATTCGAATACGTGGTTCGATGCTGGATGAGCTACGCCGTAACGATTGGGCACCAAAATCAGTGCATCGCAAGGCGCGTGATATGGTCGCTGCTGTCAACAAAATAGAGTCCCGCACCGGGCGAGATGCGAGACCAACAGAAGTTGCTAAGCTCATGGGTATCTCTGTGGATGAGTATCATCAAATGGTGTTGGAGACCAATACCTGCCGGGTACTGAACTTTGCGGATGTGGAATACGATGACCAGAACTATTGCGATGGGGTTTCAGACGAAAAGCAGCAAGGTCCATTGAAAGGTATTCAGCGGGATGAATTTAAACAATATCTGGCCGATGCCATCAAGCTTTTACCAGATAGAGAGCAGTTAATTATTAGTTTGTATTACGACGAAGAGTTAAATCTAAAAGAAATCGGTAGCGTGCTCGGGGTAAGCGAATCGCGGGTCAGTCAATTAATGAGTCAGGCCCATGTCAGAATGCGAAGCAGCCTGCATGAGTTCTTAGAACCAGAAACACAGGAAGCTGGCTAAAAATTAGCCAATTCCGGCTGGTGTAGGCCTAAATCCAGCTTATTCTATATATATGTAATCTTTTTAGCGTCATTGCCTACGTTCTGTGAACTACTAGGCAGTTGTATTGCCCTGAGCAGCCTTAGTATTCCTGTTAGGCAGGGGGAATTGATGTGCCTTAATGAAGGAGGTTGTACATGAGCTTTAATGATGTTTTTTTAATCGTACCCAACCCAGTGCTGGCAGGGTTCATCTGGTTCATTGTTATTGTGGCCGTGATGTACTTTGCCCGTTCTCCTGCTCACCGGGCAATCCTGTCATTCAGCCGGGTTTTTCATAATGCTATGCGCTTGTCTGCGCGTGCGGTGATGGGTGCAGAAGGGCGTTTGAATGAACGCAACCGAGAGGTGCTATTGGAACAGGGGCGTGAAGCCGTTGAGCGCGTTATCGAGCGTGAGTTTGATCGTGTTGATGCGACTGTGCGACGAGACCTGTCTGAGTATCCCGCACTGCACCGCAAATTAAGTGAAGAGATCACAACCATTGATGATGACTATAAGGAAAGTACTGAAGTTCCGCCAGAGCCACCTGGTTGGGTGAAAGCGGTTGATGCGGTTGCTAAGATTCCTGGTAAGGATCCAATGGTCGCCAGTATACTTGAAGATATTCATAGTTCAATGGTGAAGGCGAATACTCAGGCGATCGAAGAGTATCGCAAGTCCAGTCACAAACGACACGATCACTTGAAAAATATGATGCCGCATTGGCGTAAGGTCAAGAGCGTGTTAGGGCAAGTGGACAAAAATGTCACTAGCCTGTTATCACGTTCTCAAACAATCGATCGTCATATGCAAGAGTATGAAGGAATCATTAAAAAGACGGATCGTTCAGTTAGAGCCCTGTCTTCATCGTCTTTAACACAATTCTTTATTTCGTTATTGGTTTTAGCGATTGCGATTGGCGGTGCCTTTATTAACTTTAACTTGATTGCGCGACCCATGGCCGAGATGGTCGGGGGTACTAGTCAGATTATGGGATTTGCCATTAATAACATCGCTGCGATGGTCATCATCCTGGTTGAGTTAGCCATGGGCCTGTTCTTAATGGAAACGTTGCGAATTACCCGTTTGTTTCCGGTGATCGGCGCCTTAAACGATAAGGTTCGTTTACGTTTGGTCTGGGTATTTTTCGGGATACTATTATTTCTCGCCTTGGTAGAAGCGGGTCTGGCCTTTATGCGTGAAATGTTAATGGAAGACGATTCTAAAGTGACTGCCGCATTAACGGGCACGACTGAAGGTGGCTATGCCGATGCGACCAACAGCTATCTCTGGATTACGACCGTAGCACAAATGGGTATGGGATTTGTTTTACCCTTTGCGCTAATGTTTGTCGCGATTCCACTTGAAACATTTGTACATGCAATGCGCACCGTCTTTGGTTTGATCGGAGTGGGTACGTTAAGAGTCATCGCCTGGTTTTTGCGTGTACTCGGAAATGTAATGCGGTTTTTTTCAAATTCGCTGGTGCAAATTTACGATCTTGTAATCTTCGCACCGCTTTGGCTTGAGCGAACGGTAAAAAATAAACACCCTAAAGAAGAAGATACTGAAGTAGATGTATCTTCTCCAATTTAAAATGGAGCGAATAATGGGATTTAGAAAATTCATTATAATCGGTTTTGCCTTTTTAATGCTGAGTTGTTCGGCAGAAAGCACAGGACCTAATAATCATGGTGTTTATATGCTGGTTGACACTTCAGGCACCTATACTAAAGAGCTTTTACAGGCTCAGAAGATTATTAATTTCACACTATCAAAACTTAACCCAGGTGACACCTTTGCGGTCGCAAGAGTCGATACAGGTAGTTTTAGTGAAAAGGATATCGTCTATAAGCAGTTTTTCGATGATCGCCCCAGTATGACGAACAAACAGAAACGTAAGTTCAGAGATGAAATCGATAAGTTTATTAAGTCGGCAAAACCGAGTGCCTATACTGATATTACAGGTGGCCTGTTACAGGCTATTGAATATCTGAATGAAGCAGGGACAAAGAAAAAAACTGTTTTGATTTTCTCGGACTTAAAGGAGGAACTTCAAAAGGGTTTTATTCGGGACGTACCTTTGCAGCTCACAGGTTTTCAGGTAATCGCGGTCAACGTTACAAAACTACGCTCGGATAATATAGATCCTCGTGAATATCTCGATCGCCTGGAGGCGTGGGAATTGCGTGTTCAGACCGGTGAAGGAACATGGAAAGTTATTAATGATCTATCGCGGTTAGAGCCTATTTTTCACTAGTCCTAATTCGGTTCGTAACAATTAGAGGCCACAATACTCACGTGTTGTGGCCTTTTTTCGTTCATTTTTGTGTTCGACCATTCCGTGTTTGTCAAGGCTGGTATTTTAATTTTAGGCGTGGAAAAATATTGTTATGGTTCAAGTTATCCAAATAATTGCCGACTTAAAATATTAAGATTTAGACATTAGAAAAATATAATGACCCACTCTATAAAAGAAAGCCGTAGCAGAAATCCGATGTGGTATTTTGAGCGCAATTATTTTCTGTTATCTGAGATGCTGGAAGAGACACAGCTGCTACAGAATGGGGTGGCAGGCTTTGAGCTTGGAGCTTGCCCAGTTGAACTCAGTGTTATCGAGACTACGCGTTATACATCACTGGTGAAAATCCACCAATTGTTCGTGAGCAAGACGACGCACCTGCCTGATATTGTGTTTGATGTAAGAGTTTATCATGATGCCAATTTGGCAGAAGTGCTCAGCTATCAAGGCAGGGAAAGGATTCAGTATAAATATACATATCCTAATGAGAATATGTTCGTACCGGATGAGAAGCGTCAGGGGAATTTACTTTTACATGACTGGCTTTCGACATGTTCTCGTCTAAACTACAAAGATAACATAATAGAGAACTGCCAACAGTAAGGGATAACCCGAGCCTCTCTTTACCAATATGTATCAATTCTTCACTCTTCGACCGCCGAAATCGTCTTCAAAATGGCTGGCGTTTACCTTAACAGCTGTTCTGTTCGGTTGGCTCAGCCTGATGTCCAAGCCACTGTTAGCCGATAGTGCAGGTGCTCTGGATGCCCACAACCGTGGTGACTTTCAAGCAGCAGCTCAGTTATGGCAGGAGCTCGCCAATGATGGTGATGTTACCGCTCAATATAATCTATCGCTGCTATATGAAAATGGCAGCGGTGTCGGGCAGGACCAGAATCTTGCCCGTTATTGGCTCAGCATGGCTGCCCGACAGGGGATGGCCCAGGCCTACCAACGCCTCAATGCAAAAAGTGTTAACCCTAGTCGTCAACGTGTGGCTGTCCAGCAGCTCATCACGACCCCTCAGGGGTGGGTATCAGCGCAAAACCCTGCGCATTACACCTTGCAGCTAGCCAGTAGTACCAACCAGGCACTTATTCAGAAATATTTTAATGAGAACAAACTTCAAGGTGAGGCGGGGTATTATAGCTCCATGAGGCAGGGAGAGCGCTGGTACGCGCTTGTCTATGGCGCATATCCATCTGTCAATGAGGCGAAAGCAGCCATCTCTACTCTGCCCCAAGACCTGAGAAAGTGGTCTCCGTGGGTTCGCAACATCCGTTCGATTCACAAGATCATGATTCGTGAGTAAGTGTCACCTAATACACCCCATCCCCATTATATTCCTTTAAAAACATGAGGTTATATAAAGTCAGCGCATAGTATTTACAGAAACCACTAAAAAGGGAGCCTCCGGCTCCCTTTTTAGTGGTGATCGTATGATCGTTTACATCTTCGAGAGTGTATCGCGAATGTTTCGGTGTAAGTGAGTTACCCACTTATTGTAAGTACCATGAATTACGTTGCCATCGTATTTAAGGTTGCTACTGTCTTTATAAGTGATGCTGTAGGTATCGGCCGTATAATTAATTTCAACCTTTGCCATGCTGCCACGCTTGAAGATAGTGGCATACATAGTACCTGGTTTTACCTGTTGCATTTGCCAGCCAATCCTTGAACCGGCCAATATGATGCCACGCTTAACATCTTGCATGTTCTTTTTCGCACCCGAGGCAACAATCGGGGAGTTATTAAAATTCTGTACTGGGTCGCCACCACCACAGCCTGCAAAGGCAAAAACACTGGCGCAAAAGGCGATGAGGGCGAGTCTGCTGAACGACATATGGATCTCCTTACATATTATCTTGTCATATTTATAGCTTATTGTAGTTATATCGGTTCTTGGGTATGAAACTATATAGCAAAAAGTGGTCTGATATGCTGATCGGTTCATAGTTTTAAACATGGAATTACCATCATGAAGCTAATTTTACCTCTACTATTGGCTATTTCCCTGCTTAGTTGTAGTCCACCCATATCTGTACCTATCCCAACTACTGACTTTCGCAGTGCTGGAAAACCAGCAAAACACCTAATTGTGTTGCTCAGTGGCAGGGGGGCACCGGCAAGTTATTTTCAAGATCACCAGTGGATTGAGCTGGCACGTGAGTATAATGTCGATGCTGACTTTATTGCTCCCTATGCGCACTTCGGTTACTACATGCGACAGCAATTAATTCCAAGATTGCACCAAGATGTGATCGAACCGGCCAAAAAGCAGGGTTATGAGACCATTTCCTTAGTTGGTATTTCAATGGGGGGCATGGGATCAATACTTTACAGCGAAAAATTTCCTAAAGATATTGATCGGATCTACCTGGTTGCCCCTTATCTGGCAGATGAAGACGTGCACAATGAAATAAGTGCTGCTGGTGGTCTATCAGCATGGCAGATAAGTGGCATTAAGCGTGACGATTGGGAGTACATTCTGTGGCAACGCCTAAAAGATATCACCACCGATAACAAACTTAAGAATAAAATATTTCTTGGTTATGGCGATAATGATCGATTAGCAGGGCACGACTTGCTCGCACAGAATATTCCAGCCAGGAATGTGGTTAAAATTCCTGGCACACATAAAGATGTTACTTTCAAACAAGTTTGGAAGATAATGTTAGAGCGAGGCTTTCTTGAAGTACAGGATAAGTTCGCCGTTAATCAATAGGGATTCTAATTAGAGTCAATCTTTCCAGATCACAGCAGTTGCGAAATATTTTCATGGGCTTCCAGTTTAAATAGAACTTTTTTCTTGAAGACAAAATGTATACTGGATTATGGTTGGAGTAAAAAAACAGGCTGAGTTGGTATAACTCAGCCTGTATTCTGGTTTAGAAGAGTTTAAAGTCCTGCTTCTATCTTTTCGCGGATATCGCCAGGGGTAAAGATTGAACCGAAATCTTTCCAGGTCGTCTGTAACGTAAGTTTGCCATCAGCAAAATCAAGCAAACGATCATCTTTGCTTTCCAGGTTTTTCACGTAAACCGATTTAAATGATTCTTTCATGGCCTCTTTTGCCATATCATCACTGCAAAGTGTTTTAACCGCTTCAACAACTCTTCCGAATACCTGATGCTCTATCTCCTGGATAGAATCTTTGGCATCAAACGTATCCCAATCAATATCAATTGCTGTCTCCCCATCGAAAACACCGTTGATCTCAGCTGCTACATTAGGCACGATTTCTGTTTCAAGGTGTTGCTTCATTCTCTTTTCTTCTAGTCCCATGTTGAATTTCTCCTTATAAAGTATGGGTTGTGGTAACCACTATGAAAACGCACTGAGCGGATGGAGGGGTTAAAGCGAGTTAAATTAAATGTTATTTATTTAGAGGTAAATCATCATGATTACCTCTTCAAAAAGTTTAACGACTGACTCTTTCCCCAAACCCAATGTATTTTCACTGGTTGGTTCGATTAGACCATTGGAATATGGCTAATACAATCTTATAGGTGGGGTTTTTACAACTAGGCACAAATATGCTTATTAAATGAATAAGTTTGATACATAAATAAAAAAGCCCTGCCAAAAAACGGCAGGGCTTTTACATTTATTGGTGGAGGCGGCGGGAATCGAACCCGCGTCCGTAAGTCCTCTGCCATTGGCTCTACATGCTTATCCTGTTCTTTAATTTAACTGGCGGTTGCCCAACAGGCGGGGAACACCGACAGCGATTCCGGTAAGAGTTTAACGAATCCACCCCGAAAACAGCTTCATCGCGATCTTGTATGGGATGACCCCGGTTATCTGAGCGTACAAGCACACGTCAGGCCGAGGGCTTTACGCTGGTTATTAAGCAGCTAAAGCGTAGTTGTCGTCGTTGGCAACTAAATAGTTTGCAAACAGATTTACGAGGAATTTGCACCTCGGCATGCACCTCCGGTTTTGTAACCCGCGTCGAAGCCAGGTCGCCCCCAGAAATGGTCTGAAACCTTCTATGTAGGTTTCGATTACTAATGGTTAATGTATAGCCTTAGAGGGGCAATTTCAATGAAAGGTTCAACTGGATTTCATAATGCGCTGTTTATCGCGTTGCCAGTCGCGCGATTTCTCGCTTGCACGTTTGTCGTGCAGCTTTTTACCTTTAGCCAGGGCGATCTCGACCTTGGCGCGGCCTCGTTTCCAGTACATTGCCGTTGGGATCAGGGAGTAACCTTTGCGTTCTACTGCACCAACCAGTTTATTCAATTCCTGGCGATGTAACAGTAACTTGCGATGTCGTTGTGGACTGGGGCTGATATGGGTCGATGCCGTTTGCAACGGCGTGATCACTGTACCCACCAAATAGGCTTCGTTATCTTTTAGCTGAATATAACTGTCCCTGATCTGAACGCGACCTTCACGCAGGCTTTTTACCTCCCAACCTTCAAGGGCTATTCCCGCCTCTAAACGTTCTTCCAGAATATAATCGTGGCGTGCTTTCTTGTTTAGCACAATCGTATTGGACGTATCGCCTTTTTTTGTTTTTTTCTTACCCATTTCGCGATTATAAACGAAGCTGCAGATAAAGACCCAAATTTGCTCAAAGTCGAGGCATAAGACACATTCAACAACGTTAAGTCAAGCCCGACTTATGACTGTGATCACTTGAGCCGGGCGGCGTTTTCCCGGACAATTTACTGATAACTATAAAAGATGGAGGAATGGGGCATGGCAACCAAAACATCGATTCACGGCGCATGGTCATCACGCTGGGCATTCATCCTTGCCGCAACGGGTTCGGCGGTGGGCCTGGGTAATATCTGGAAGTTTCCATACATCACCGGTGAAAACGGCGGCGGGGCCTTCGTCATTGTTTACCTGTTTTGCATTGCCATAATTGGTGTCCCCATCATGATGGCGGAGATCATGCTGGGTCGCCGTGGTCGACAAAGCCCAATCAACACCATGCATACCCTGGCGATCGAGTCAGGACATCATCCAGGCTGGAAATTTATAGGCATTTTAGGTGTGCTGGCTGGTTTTCTTATTCTTTCTTATTACAGCGTGATTGCCGGTTGGTCGCTGGCGTATATCTTCAGAGCAGGTGCAGGTGCCTTTACCGGTCAAACCCCAACAGGGATTGAGGCCATCTTTGATAGTTTGCTGGGTAATCCTGAAGCCCTGCTTGGTTGGCACACCCTGTTTATGGCCATGACGGTTATCGTGATAGCACGTGGTGTTAAACATGGTTTAGAGAGAGCGGTTAAGTTTTTGATGCCGGCCTTGTTAATTCTGATGCTGATCTTAGTGGGTTATGCCATCAACACCAATAGCTTTGGAAAAGGCGTTTCATTTTTGTTTAACCTGAATTTCTCGGACTTGGGGTGGGGAGCCATCCTGACTGCAATCGGTCATGCCTTTTTTACCTTAAGTCTGGGTATGGGCGCAATCATGATCTATGGCGCCTACTTACCGAAGGATGCATCGATCGCGAAAACGACATTTACGATTGCCGCTGCCGATACCATGATTGCCTTGTTAGCCTGCTTGATCGTCTTTCCGCTAGTGTTTGAAAACGGTCTGAAAGTTGGTGAAGGTCCGGGGCTGGTGTTTGTGACCTTGCCGCTGGCATTTGGCAAAATGGATGGAGGCGTCTTTTTTGGCACACTGTTTTTTATACTGCTGACTTTCGCGGCATGGACCTCAGCGATTTCTTTACTCGAACCGGTTGTAACCTGGTTGGTGGAGAACAAGGGACTTAAAAGGGTGACTGCTTCATTAATAGCAGGCGGCGTGACCTGGCTCGTGGGTGTATTAACAGTATTCTCTTTCCAAAAAGATTCGCCAATCATCTTTTCATTCAAGTTTGCAGGCGAGCAAAAATCAAATGGAGTTTTCGATATACTGGATATTCTCACCGCAAACATCATGTTGCCCGTGGGAGGTGTCCTAATCGCGGTGTTTGCCGGCTGGATAATGAGTCGCGAAGCCAGTCGTGATGAACTTGAAATTGGCGATGGTCATACCTATAACTTGTGGCGTGTGCTGGTACGTTTTATCTCGCCAGCGCTGATCGTGATTGTTATCCTGAAACTTACGGGTTTACTCGATCCAATCATATATTTATTCACGCCCATTGTTGATATGTTTAGAAGTTAGTCGCAAGTGAAAAAAATTCAGAAAAGCGCTTTGGTGACTTACACACCAGAGCAGATGTTTTTGCTGGTTGATGATATTGATACCTATGCAGAATTTTTACCCTGGTGTAGTAACAGCAAGGTCGTTGAACGTTCATCGGATGTTGTCAAAGGGCATTTGGAGATTAGTTATAGCCAGTTAAACAAATCTTTTATCACCCGTAACATCAATACCCCACATAGCCAGATAGAAATGCAATTAGTTGAAGGACCTTTTAAGCATCTGACCGGACTTTGGTTGTTTTCCCCATTAGGTGAAGATGGCTGTAAGATCGAGCTGAATATGGAATTTGAGTTTAGCAGCAAACTACTTGATATGACGGTTGGCCCGGTGTTTGGCAAGCTGGCAAATTCTTTGGTGGATGCCTTTACCGAACGTGCGACGCAAATCTATGGTTGAAGAAAAAACAATATTAGTTGAAGTTGCCTATGCAACTCTTGAGCATCAGGTGATCCTACCGATCCAGGTACAGCCCGGTACAACGCTTGTTGAGGCGATCAAAATGTCCGGTATATTAGAGCAGTTTCCAGAAATAGATCTGGATACAAATAAGTTCGGGGTATTTAGCAAGATCAGTAAAGCGGATACTGTCTTGCGTGAGAAGGATCGGGTTGAAATCTATCGACCATTGATTGCGGATCCAAAAGAGTCGCGACGTAAACGTGCCGAGAAAAAAAAGAACCAGGAAGAAAAAGAGTCAAGCCGCGCAGAGTAAATACGGTTGTTATTGACTGACCACCTGTTTTTCCAGCTTGCTTACATCAATCTTGACCAGGACATCATCCTCAAAGTACATCGTCACAAGCTGGCGTGTTGTCGCTTTGCCGCCGGGTTTCTGTGTAAATATGTAATCCCAGCGATTTGCGTGAAAGGGGTCAGTCAGAAGAGGATTGCCCATCAAAAAGGTGACCTGGTTTTTCTTCATGCCGACTTTTACTTTCGCTAACTGCTCAACTTCGATTACATTTCCCTGCTGGATATCCACCTTGTAGATAGAACAGCCCGCCGTTAGCAGGGTAGCTACAAAAACTAAGTTAATGAGAATCGTTCGCATTTAGTGCTCTTTTCGCGTTATACTTCCAGGAGGTCAGGATCATACCGGAAACTAGCTGCATCTTCATCCGGTGTCTGAGCTGCCAGGTAAAAGAAGCATACAGGAGCAAAACGTGGAAACGCAGGATCTGAAAAAAGCCGGCCTCAAGGCAACCGTTCCGCGGATGAAAATCCTCGCCTTACTGGAGGAAAATAAAGTCCGCCATGTCAGTGCTGAAGATGTCTATAAGGCGTTGCTCGAATCAGGAGAAGATCTTAGCCTGGCGACCGTTTACCGTGTGCTCACCCAATTTGAACAAGCAGGCCTGGTTACCCGTCACCACTTTGAAGGTGGACACTCAGTGTTTGAGCTGAATCAGGGTGAACACCATGATCATATTTTATGTGTCAAATGCGGAAGGGTAGACGAGTTTGTTGATAAGGTCATCGAAGAACGCCAGCAAAAGATCGCTGCCGAAAAAGGTTACAACATGACCGACCATTCTCTTTACATCTTTGGTATTTGCAGTGCTTGCCAGAAAGACTAACGAGCGATCTGGTTAGGACTGTGCGCTCTCTATCATCTCTTTGGCATGTGAGAGTGTTTGTTCGGTAATCTTGATTCCCCCCAACATCCGAGCGATCTCATCAATTCGTTGTGTTGTATCGAGTGGATTAATCTGTGTGACGGTCGTGGTTTGATCTGTCGATTTACTCACCTGGTAATGATGATGACCGAGTGCCGCGACTTGTGGTAAGTGCGTTACACAGACAACTTGTCGGTGTTGTCCCAGTGCACGTAACTGGAGTCCGACAACTTCGGCTACACCGCCGCCAATGCCGACATCAACTTCGTCAAAGATCAAGGTAGGGATGCGAGTAGCCTGAGCCGTGATTACCTGGATAGCAAGACTGATGCGTGACAGTTCACCACCTGATGCAACTTTGTTGAGTGCTTTAAGGGGCATACCAGGATTAGCGCTAACCAGGAATTCTATATTCTCAGCACCATGACTACTCCATTGAGCTTCTTCTAAAGGAATGATCTCAGCCTTGAATTGACCACCCTGTAAACTGAGTCCCTGCATTGCGTCAGTAATTTTTTCGCTAAGCGATGTGGCTGTCTTCTTGCGACTGTTACTAAGCTTTTTAGATGCTTTTTGGTATGCGCTCTTTGCGGTTTCGATTTGTTTTTGTAGATCACCCAGTTTGACGTCAGCCTGTTCCAGGTCTTCCTGTTCCTGCTTCAGTTTAGGGAATAGCTCAACCAGGTCTTCAGGTTCGACTCGATGTTTTCGTGAAAGGTTATGGATGTCGGTAATTCGTTGTTCCACTTCGCTGAGGCGCTCAGGATCAAGTTCGAGCGATTCGGCATAGTGGCGAAGCTCACTTATGGTTTCCTGAACCTGGATAATACCGGTATTTAACAACTCAGCGATCGGCGCTAACTTTTCATCAACCCGTGTCAGGTCAGAGATATCCGTAGCTGACTGACTTAGGATGGAACTTACCGCGTTGTGTTCATTTTCATCCAGATTTCCGATCACTGTTTGAGTGACGGTTAATAATTGATTGGCATTGGACAAACGTTTGAGTTCTTGTTCTAGTTTTTCAGTCTCGCCGGCTTGCAGATCCAGCGCCTCAAGTTCCTGGACCTGGTAACGGAGTAATTCCAGACGACTATCACGATCGGTATTGGCCTGACTTAGACGAGCAAAATCACGACTCAGATTTTGCCAGTTGGTGTAGAGCTCGGCTACCTGGCCAAGTAAATCTTTATGGCGGGCATAGTCATCCAGTAACTGGCGTTGAATATCTTTGTGCAGTAAAGACTGGTGCTCATGTTGACCATGCAAATCAACCAACATCTCACCTAACTCACGTAGCTGCTGCACGGTTGAGGGTATGCCGTTGATAAACGCTTTCGATCCACCCTTGCGACTGATGGAGCGACGAATAATGCATTCGTTTTCGCTTTCCATTTCGTGTTGGGCTAACCAGGCGCTTGCCTGTGGTGCTTCATTGACACTAAAAGAGACGCTGATATCTGCCTTATCGCTACCATGGCGAATAACCGAGGTATCTGCACGATCGCCCAGGGCCAGACCGAGCGCATCCAGTAAAATGGATTTACCAGCACCGGTTTCACCGGTCAGTACCGTCAGCCCTGACTCAAATTCGATATCGAGGGATTCGACGATGGCAAAATTCCAAATATGAATGTGTGTCAGCATTATAGATGCTCGCTCCAATGTAACTTTTCACGTAATACATGGTAGTGATCGTGATCTGGTGGGTGCATGAGTCTGACCCGAGTTGGTTTTCGCTGAATTAAAATTTTATCGCCGGAGACCAGGCCCATATTGATCTGTCCATCACAAGTAACCTGGGCATGGGAGTGGGGGTAGTCTCTGACGAGCACTTCAATCTTACTGGCACCATCGAGAACAATTGGGCGATAGCTCATGCTATGGGGACATATGGGCACAATAACCATCGCATCCATATCTGGCGCCAGTATCGGTCCCCCGCCGGACAGGGCGTAGGCGGTTGAACCGGTTGGAGTCGAAACAATCAGTCCATCAGAACGCATGGTGTTTAACAGTCGGCCATCGATATAAGTCTCGGTCTCGATCATGCGCGCGACTTCCCATTTGTGGATCACGACATCGTTAAAGGCGTCACTGATTCGGGGTTCGGGTTCTAATTCGTTCTCGATAGTAGCGGTGAGTATGATGCGGTGCTCTTCAACGTGCTCGCCAGTCAAGACTTCATTTAATTGTTTTTCAATTTGATCGGGGGAGACATCCACCAGAAAACCAAGCCGTCCTAAATTAACGCCGAGCAGGGCAATATCGTGATCGACTAATGAGCGAGCGCTATGAAGTAAGGTGCCGTCGCCACCAACAGTGATGGCCAAATCACATTTCTGGCCGATTTCATCAAAGTCTGCGATGGCCAGGCTGTGCCCAGGCATATGCTTGGCGGTGTTGGACTCTAGCCAGACCTCACAATGCCTTTTTTTCAATAGTTCATTCAGGCGCAACAGGGTATCGGCAACACTGGGGTCACCATATTTACCTATTAGCCCAACTTTAGAAAATGCCATGTTCGCTGCTCTACCGCTTATTTTTTCCAACGTTATCATAAGCCACCGGATCAGGCTACGCGGTGATCCGGCCTTTGTTGTGAAGCTGTGAGTTCTGACGTGATTTGTTGTTTAGCGGGATTAATTTAGGTTAGCACTCTGAGGCTTGGGCTGCTAAATTAGGTCTGTTAGCTGTAAGCTAAATTAGGTACCAGTAATCAGCACGAGTAATCAGATAGAAACATAGCATGGGACGTCCACGTAAAAACAAATCAAAAGGTAGCGAGCGGGCCGAGGCGTTGCTCAAGACCCTCATCGAGCGCTATATCCAGGAAGGCCAACCCGTTGGTTCACGGGTATTAGCGCAAGACTCTGGTCTCGATTTGTCGCCGGCAACGGTCAGAAATGTGATGGCCGAACTCGAAGAAATGGGCCTGATTCTGGCACCTCACACATCGGCAGGGCGGGTACCGACGGCTAAGGGGTATAGGATGTTCGTCGACAGTCTGCTGACCGTCCAACCCATGCAAAACACCATTATTGAGACCATCAAACAGCAGCTCTCTACCACTGCCGACACCGATGGGGTGATTAATAATGCCTCGTCCATGCTCTCCGAGATTACCCAGCTCACGGGTATCGTGACCCTGCCAAAAAGAGAGAGTACTCGACTCGAACATATAGAGTTTATGCGATTGTCGGCTAAGCGGATTCTCGTCATCCTGGTGGTGAACGGCCAGGAAATCCAGAATCGGGTAATTAATACTGACCGTGATTTTAGTCCTGCCGAGCTCCAGCAATCGGCTAACTATCTTAATGCCGAGTTTGCAGGCCAGGATCTGGCCTCTATCCGCTCCAAATTGTTAGCCAGTATGCAACAGGCTCGCGATGCCATGCAGCAGTTGATGCAGGACACCATGAATATCGCCGATCAAGTCCTCAATAGCTCCAGGGATGACGATTATGTCCTCGCCGGCCAGACCAATCTGATGAGCTACGATGAGATGTGCGATATCGACAAGCTACGCAACCTGTTTGAGGCCTTCAATAGCAAGCGGGATATCCTGCATATCCTCGACGAGTCTATCCATGCTGATGGTATGCAGATTTTCATCGGAGGCGAGTCAGGCTATCAGGTCCTGGACGATGTCTCGGTCGTGACCACTCCCTATAAGGTCGATGATGACGTGATTGGGGTTCTGGGCGTCATAGGCCCCACCCGCATGGCCTATGACCGCATTATCCCGATAGTGGATGTCACAGCAAAACTTTTAAGTTCTGTCTTGAGACCAGATTAAATAGTCCCTATATAAGTCATGAATTTTCCCGCCGACCACCAAAATGGCCGGTATTTCTATATTTTTGGAGTAATCATGAGCAAGAAGGAAGACCAGTCAGAAGCAGAACTGGAAGCCGAAGCGGCAGAAGCACGTGAAGCTGCTGCTGAAGTGAACACAGCTAGTGAGAGTGATTTAGAGCAAAAACTAGCCGATGTCGAGGCCAAGGCCCAGGAAAATTGGGACAAAGCGGTACGTGCACAGGCTGAGCTTGAGAATGTTCGCCGTCGCGCCCAACGCGATCTGGAAAGTGCCCACAAATATGCCCTGGAGAAATTCCTGCATGACCTACTGCCGATCCACGACAGTCTGGAGATGGGCCTGGCCGCAGCCAAGGATGATTCGGCAGATGTTGCCAAGCTTCGTGAAGGTTCTGAATTAATTCTAAAAATGTTCATGGATTTATTGAACAAATACGATATCGAGATGATTGACCCTGAGGGGCACCTTTTTGACCCGGAACATCACCAGGCAATGGCCATGCTCGAGAGCCCACACCACGAACCCAATACGGTGGTTAATGTGATGCAAAAGGGTTACAAGCTCAATGACCGGCTGGTTCGCCCTGCGATGGTGACGGTATCCAAGGCTCCTGAAACGAAGCAGGAAAATGATGAGAACAATATTGATGAAAAGGCCTAAGAAAGAGCAAGTTAAGGCTTGATATCGAAGATAACGACCTTAAATTAATAAACAGACATTATACAAGTGAATAAAAATACGCTTGAAATATTTTGGAGATAAATGAAATGGGAAAGATAATTGGAATTGACTTAGGTACGACTAACTCCTGCGTAGCAGTGATGGAAGGCGGTTCACCAAAAGTTATCGAAAACTCAGAAGGTGATCGCACGACACCTTCCATCGTCGCTTTCACCAAAGACGACGAAGTGGTGGTTGGTCAATCTGCCAAACGTCAGGCGGTAACCAATCCCAACAACACACTGTTTGCAGTCAAGCGACTCATTGGTCGCAAGTTCACTGATGCCGAAGTACAAAAAGATATCGATATGGTGCCTTACAAGATCATCAAGGCCGATAACGGTGATGCCTGGGTTGATGTGGATGGCAAGAAAATGGCGCCGCCAGAAATTTCTGCACGTGTTCTGCAAAAGATGAAAAAGACCGCCGAAGATTATCTCGGCGAAGAAGTAACGGAAGCAGTTATTACTGTTCCTGCTTATTTCAATGACTCACAGCGTCAAGCAACCAAAGATGCCGGTAAGATTGCAGGCCTGGATGTTAAGCGTATTATCAACGAACCAACTGCTGCGGCACTGGCCTTTGGTATGGATAAGAAAGAAGGTGATCGCAAGATCGCTGTATACGACCTTGGTGGTGGTACTTTCGATATCTCTATCATTGAGATTGCCGAGATCGATGGCGAACATCAAATTGAAGTATTGTCGACTAACGGTGATACCTTCCTTGGTGGTGAAGACTTCGACATGCGTATCATTGATTATCTTGCGGATGAGTTTAAGAAAGACCAGGGTATCGATCTGAAAGGTGATCCACTGGCGATGCAGCGTCTTAAAGAAGCCGCTGAGAAGGCCAAGATTGAATTGTCTTCAAGTTCACAAACCGATGTAAACCTGCCCTATGTAACAGCAGATGCCTCTGGTCCTAAGCACATGAATGTGAATTTGACCCGCGCGAAATTAGAAGCATTGGTTGATGACTTAATCGCACGTTCGATTGACCCATGTAAGACCGCATTAAAAGATGCCGGTCTTTCAGCATCAGAAATTGATGATGTGATTTTAGTCGGTGGTCAGACCCGTATGCCTAAAGTACAGGAAGCGGTAAAAGATTTCTTCGGTAAAGAGCCACGTAAAGACGTGAACCCTGACGAAGCGGTTGCAGCCGGAGCCTCGATTCAAGGTGGTGTACTGGGTGGTGATGTTAAAGATGTTCTATTGCTTGACGTAACACCACTATCTCTGGGTATCGAAACTCTGGGTGGTGTGATGACTAAGTTGATTGACAAGAACACCACGATCCCAACTAAGGCAAACCAGGTGTTCTCAACTGCAGATGACAATCAGAACGCAGTAACCGTACATGTTTTACAGGGTGAGCGTGAGCGTTCAGATGCGAATAAATCATTGGGTCGTTTTGACTTAGCTGATATTCCACCTGCACCTCGTGGCGTACCACAAATCGAAGTAACCTTCGATATCGATGCCAACGGTATCCTGCATGTATCTGCAAAAGATAAAGGTACGGGTAAGGAACAATCGATTGTAATTAAAGCCTCTAGTGGTTTGTCTGATGAAGAAGTTGAAAAGATGGTCAAGGATGCGGAAGCGCATGCTGATGACGACAAGAAGTTCCACGAACTTGTTGCGATTCGTAACCAGGCCGATGCCCTGATTCATGCCACTAAGAAGTCGATGGAAGAGCTGGGTGACGACAAACTGGAAGCTGGTGAGAAAGAAGCGATTGAAGCGGCGACCAAAGATCTTGAAGAAGCCATGAAGGGCGACGACAAGGATGCAATAGAAGCCAAGACTAAGGCACTAAGCGAAGCTTCTGCGAAAATGGCAGAGCGTTTATATGCTCAAAAAGGAGCTGAGCAAGGTCAACCCGGTGCGGAAGGTGCACCAGGTGCAGACGCACAGGCTGACGCCGGCGCCGCTGATGATGTTGTCGATGCCGAGTTTGAAGAGGTCGACGACGCCAAGAAGTAACATCATCTTGGTGAAAGAAATGCAGGCAGGCGTGACTAATTGGAGTCGCGCCTGTTTTGTGTCAACAAATAGTAGAACTTGTTAATTCATGTTCAGCAAAAGTTAAAACTAAAGAAACAGCAAAATGTCAAAACGCGATTATTATGAAGTCCTGGGTGTAGATAAAAATGCAACTGAAGCCGAAATCAAAAAGGCTTATAAAAGAGTTGCGATGAAACACCATCCCGATCGTAATCCTGACAACAAGGAATCCGAAGAAAAATTTAAAGAAGCCAACGAGGCCTATAGCATCTTAAGTGATGCAGAAAAGAAGGCGGCCTATGATCAATTTGGTCATGCCGGCGTTGAAGGTGCGGGCATGGGTGCCGGAGGCTTTGGCGCGGGTGGCGCCAGTTTCTCGGACATCTTTGGTGATGTGTTCGGCGATATCTTTGGCGGTGGCCGCCAGGGCGGAGCCAGAGGTAGTTCACGGGCCTATCGTGGTGATGACCTCCAGTATAATTTAGAGCTCGATCTCGAAGAGGCCGTTGCAGGCACCAAAGTCGATATTCGTATTCCTACTCATGTGGCCTGCAAAGCGTGTGATGGCACGGGAGCCAAGAAAGGCACGACCCCTACAACCTGTACGACCTGTGGTGGTGTAGGGCAGGTGCGTATGCAGCAGGGATTCTTCTCCCTACAACAGACATGTCCCCGTTGCCACGGTAGAGGCAAGATGATTACTGATCCGTGTGGTAGCTGTCATGGACAGGGACGCACTCAGGAGCATAAGACACTCTCTGTAAAAATTCCTGCCGGTGTCGATAGCGGTGACCGGATTCGTTTGAGCGGTGAAGGTGAAGCGGGTGAGCATGGTGGCCCAGCGGGTGATCTATTCGTTCACGTCAGTGTCCGTCCCCACAAAATTTTTGAGCGCGATGGCACAGACCTGTTTTGTGAAGTCCCCATCAATATGACCCTTGCGGCGCTCGGTGGTGAGCTAGAAGTGCCTACCCTGAACGGTCGCGTCAAACTCAAGATTCCTGCCGAAACTCAAAGTGGCAAGCTGTTCCGCTTACGGGGCAAAGGTGTCAAATCTGTGCGCGGCGGACAGCAGGGCGATCTACTTTGTCGCGTTCTGGTGGAAACCCCGGTCAATCTGACCAAAAAGCAGAAAGAACTGCTTATGCTGTTCAACCAGTCCCTGTCCGAAGACAAGGTTGAGCACAGTCCCCGCAGCGCTAGCTGGCTGGATGGGGTAAAAAAATTCTTTGAAGATATGAAGTTTTAAGCTATTTTGCCGATTAAATAGGTATATTGGGCAATGACTTAACATTGCCCACACCAGATCTGGGCTATTTTCTGACCAGTCGCGTACCGTGTTGATAGGGACAAACAGGCAATATGGGTTTACTTGATGATTTAAGGAATCAGGCAGACAGCAAGCGGGCATCCGATGAAGAGGAAGCCAATCGCATTGCAAATCGGGAGCAGTACTATCTCGATAAGATCCAGCCACGTATGGTCAAGACCTACCAGTTTTTCAACGAGCTGGTTGAACACCTCAATTACATCAAATTAGAAACCGTCGTTGATTACCCACTGCAACCCGGTGGTGCTCCCCAACCCCTGCGCCAGGAAGGCTACAAGGTCGTGATCGACAGCTCCAAGGCGATCAAGAAAGTCGATTTCAGCATGGAAGGAGTTCTAGACGAACCGGTTGAATTTGAGGTCTTCGGTAGAGACGCAGTTGCTAATCATCAAGAACGTATTCAACGTTATTCTTTCCGTCATGAGTGCAAAATAAGAAAGGATGCGCAGCAATACATTCAGTCTGCATTATTTATTCTTGAAGGGCCACTGCCACTGCGAGTGAGTGTCGAGGCCGATATTCCGACCAGTAAAATAAAGGTCACCATTCGAAACTTTACCGAACCGGGCTTTAGCACGAGAGCTTTTACGGTTGAAGAGTTCAATGATGAATTCCTGGATAAGATCGGTAAATTTGTCTTACGTAAAGAACCTGTTTTATTCGGTAGCGTGGAAGAACTCTCAGACGAAGCTAAAAAGAAACTGCGTGACCGAATGATTGTAGAGCAGCGTATTCGTCAGCAGGAAATGATCGAAGCAGAAGCACGACGTCAGGCTGAAGAGGCCGCGGCAAAAGAAAAGTCGACTGCTGAGCAGCTAAAACGTGCTGTTAATACAAAAGTTGCTAAGGGCAAGGAAAGCCTCAAAGATATGTTTAGCAAGCTAAAGAAGCAGGCTGGCTTTGATGCAACATCAACTGATACGACTTTGCCGCCTCCAACTGTGGCCGCACCAAAACAACAAGCAGGACAACGACAGCCTCCACAACAACCGGCAGCCGCAGCGCCTGGACAGCAACAAGCACAACAACCAGCTCAACAGGCTCCGCGACGACCAGCGGCAGCAGCGCCTAGACAGCAACAAGCACAACAACCAGCAGCAGCGCCTAGACAACAACAAGGACAACAGCCTCCGCAACAACCAGTTCGACAGCCGGCTGTGGCGGCTCCAACAGTAAAGGCAGCCGATCCAAAGGTTACAGCACCACCACCTAAAAAAGCGCAGCCACCTAAAGTCTTTAATGTTGAGGGGCCTAATCCTTTTTTGAATCCAGATGATCCAGTACCTGAGCCAGCTTCTAATGGACCTGAGGCTAAAACAGCCTCCGATACGGCAACCGAACCCCAAGGTTCCGGTGAAAAAATAGATGCTTCGAAACAAAAGCAAGCGGCTAAACCAGCAGTAGTGTCTGGCTCCCCCGATCTTGCTTTATCGCCTGAAGACCTGGAAAGAGATCTGGCTAATATTATCGAGCGTGATAAGTCGGGTGATTCAGAAGTTAAATCAGAAAATGCGCCACCTGCAGAAAAACCCCCTAAGCCTTATATAAAACCGGGTGAGTTGATTACGGACCTGTCTATGGAATTGGAGCTGCCGCAAAAAGATCTCGCTAAACAAGACAGCGCATCACCAGTTTTAGATAAACAAGAGCAGGAACAACAAAAACCAAAAGAACCTGAATTGGCGAAGCCAAATATTAATGCAGACAAACCAGCTGCAGCGCCAACCACACCCACGGCGGCAAAGCCAGACTTGAAAATAGAAGAACCCGAGGCCGCTAGCGAACCTGTGGCAGCAAAATCAGAGCTAAAAATAGAAGAACCAGTGGCAGCTAGCGAACCTGTGGTGGCAAAGCCAGACTTGAAAATAGAAGAACCAGTGGCAGCTAGCGAACCTGTGGTGGCAAAGCCAGACTTGAAAATAGAAGAACCAGTGGCAGCTAGCGAACCTGTGGCAGCAAAACCAGAGCTGAAAATAGAAGAACCCAAGGCAGCTACTGCACCCGAGGCTTCAAAGCTAGAATTAAAAATAGAGTCGCCAACAGAACCTGAGGCCTCGAAGCCTGATCTGAAAGTAGCAGATTTAACCGAACCTGAGACGCCTACACAAAACCCAATTTTATCAGTTGATGACGATGATGCACCCGACATCGACCTGGCTGTGCCGATGCCTCAGTTTAATGCCAAGGCATCCAAACAATCGTCGCAGCCTGCAGCGCCTGTAAGCCAAAATACCAATGACGATACACCCGAACCCAAACTGACACTAAAACTTGAAGACCAGGATGTACCTGAGAACCAGGCAAATGATGAAGAAGAAGCGCCCCTGGAATTAAAATTAGAGCCGCCAACAGACGATTCAACTCCCAAGCAATAGCTCTGAGTTAAATCCGCATTGATATAGCAAGGCGAAACCGCCTATTATTCCCACCTGGAACATTACATTAAAGAACAGGATTGCTATGACACGTATCGCCATAACCGGTGCAGCTGGACGTATGGGGCGCGCCCTCATCGAAGCCATTCAGCAAGCAGAAAAAGCCCAACTTACGGTGGCGCTGGAACGTCCGGGTAGCTCCGTCATTGGTGCCGATGCAGGTGAAATAGCCGGCCTTGGCAAACTTGGTGTAAAACTGGTCGATGATATACGTACCGTCGTTGATGACTTTGATGTGTTGATTGATTTCACTCGTCCTGAAGTCACTGAGACGAACCTGGAAGTCTGCCTTGATGCAGGCAAGAAAATTGTGATTGGCACTACAGGTTTCAGTGATCAACAAAAAGACTTTATTAATGAAGCAAGTAAAAAGATAGGTGTCATCTTTGCACCTAACATGAGTGTCGGCGTCAACCTCTGTTTTAAACTGCTCGATATCGCTGCGCGTATCATGGGTGAGTATACTGATATAGAAGTTATAGAAGCCCACCACCGGCATAAAGTCGATGCACCATCCGGTACCGCCCTGCGCATGGGTGAAGTGGTAGCCAATGCTCTCGGCCGTGACTTAAAAGAGTGCGCGGTTTATGGCAGAGAAGGGATCACCGAAGAGCGTGACCGTAAAACTATCGGATTCGAAACTATCCGCGCCGGCGACATCGTCGGAGAACACACCGTTATGTTTGCCGATATCGGCGAGCGTGTCGAAATCACCCACAAAGCCTCCAGTCGCATGACCTTCGCCAATGGTGCCGTCCGAGCCGCCGGCTGGATCATGCAACATGATAATGGGGTGTTTGATATGCAGGATGTATTGGGATTGCGTGAATAATTATTCGCGCCTTTTCTAGGTCTGATTTTGTTTCTATTTCGCCCCACTGGGCCGAGTCCCTTTCTTTTTGCTTGCCCAAAAAGAAAGAGACGAAAGAAAAAGGGCACTCCGTCGCTGGCAAAGCACTCGAATAAATTGGCAGTACTCAGTAAGGCTGCGCGATTCGGCCTCCTGCCTCAACGCGCAGGCTCGGCATCCGTGCCTCGCCCTTTCAGGCCTTACTTGCGTTGCAGCCAATTTTTCTCGTAGCCAGCGCATGGAGATATTTCCACTTAGCTAGCAAAGTACGAGTTACCAGGAATTTATCTCTAGTGCTGTTGTGAGCAATCTGCCCCCATGTGCGGGTGTGTGAGTTTTCGTTTTTTTTGAAAATTAATAAAAGGAGCGAGCCAGGGAAGGCGAGCCCGGTTTAGTACATGGAATGTACTTATGTCGCGGGAGCACAGGGATGTGCGGAGCGACGCCTAAACAATTGCACCGCTCTCGGCCGTCCATGGCCTTCGCGGTGTAAGTACATCCTGTACAAATCTTTGCTTACTTTCTTGTTGCGACAAGAAAGTAAGTCGCCCCAGTGGGGCGAAAAACCACAACATGACAAGCAAAGAAAAATATCTCGTCCCAGTTGGGACGAAACAAGATAAAATGACAAGCAAAAAAGATAAGTATCTCGCCACAGCCACGCAGTGGCGGGCGAAAGCCTTTTACTAGCCAAAGTAGACGCTCAAGGAGGGCAAAAAACCACCTAAAAATAAAACAAACACCTCGTGGACACTATCCCCCCCACTTTGTTAGAATAGCCCCGGTCAGCAACGAAAACTGCTGCGGCCAGCCAAATTTCACAAATAACGGGATGTTCCACTTGGGACTTCCCGTTTTTTACAGCCTGAATTTAGGAGGTCGTTTGAACAAACCGGCGCTGTTAGTACTCGAAGACGGCACTGTTTTTCACGGTGAATCGATTGGTATTGATGGTGATACTGTCGGCGAAGTGGTTTTTAATACTTCGATGACGGGTTACCAGGAAATCCTCACCGATCCCTCCTATGCAAAACAAATCGTTACCTTAACTTATCCTCACATCGGCAATGTCGGCACGACGCCTGAAGATGAAGAGTCTGTCTCTGTTTTCTCTGCTGGCTTAATTATCAGAGACTTACCTGCTATCGCGAGTAGCTGGCGTAACCAGGAGTCACTTGGCGATTACCTTAAGCGAAATAATGTCGTTGCCATCTCGGATATTGATACCCGTAAGCTGACGCGCATTCTGCGTGAGAAAGGTGCACAAAATGGCTGCATCATGGCGGGCAACATCGATGAGAAGGCTGCCCTGGCTAAGGCAAAAGACTTCCCTGGTCTAAAAGGCATGGACCTGGCTAAAGAAGTGACCACTGCTAAGCCGTATCCCTGGACTGAGAGCATTTGGGATTTGGAGCAGGGCTATGAGACGCCTTCAAATCCGGCTAAATACAAGGTGGTGGCCTTCGATTTTGGGGTGAAGCGCAATATTTTAAGACTGCTGGTCGACCGTGGTTGTGATGTGACCGTGGTCCCTGCCAACACCCCGGCCAAAGATGTGCTGGCGATGAATCCTGATGGTGTGTTTTTGTCAAATGGACCCGGCGATCCCGAGCCGTGTGACTACGCTATCGAGGCGATTAAAGAGATCACCGATAAGGCCGTGCCGACTTTTGGTATATGCCTGGGGCATCAGTTGTTGTCATTGGCCAGTGGTGCGAAATCGACAAAGATGAAGTTCGGTCATCATGGTGCCAACCACCCAGTGCAAGACCTCGAAACTCTACAAGTGTTTATCACCAGTCAAAACCATGGCTTTGCGGTGGATGAAACGAGTTTGCCTGACAACCTGACTGCGACACATCGTTCGCTGTTTGATAAGTCCTTGCAAGGTGTGCATCGTACTGATGTGCCCGCGTTTAGTTTTCAAGGACACCCGGAAGCAAGCCCCGGCCCACATGATATCTGTGGACTGTTTGATCACTTTGTTGAATTAATTGAAGAGCATAAGAAGTAAAGCAGCATGCCAAAACGTACAGATATAAATAGTATTTTAATTATCGGTGCAGGACCGATTGTCATCGGTCAGGCCTGTGAGTTTGATTACTCTGGTGCGCAGGCGTGTAAGGCATTAAAAGAAGAAGGCTACCGTGTCATCCTGGTGAACTCTAACCCGGCGACCATCATGACTGACCCAGAGATGGCGGATGCGACTTATATAGAACCCATTACCTGGCAGACCGTTGCCAAGATTATCGAAAAAGAAAAACCCGATGTACTACTACCCACCATGGGTGGTCAGGTTGCACTGAACTGTGCATTGGATCTGGATCGTGAAGGTGTGTTGGAAAAATTTGGCGTGGAAATGATCGGCGCTAAAAAAGAGGCAATTGATAAAGCCGAAGATCGCGACCTGTTCCGTAAGGCGATGAAAAAAATCGGTCTTGATATGCCGCGCTCAGCGATTGCGCATAGCATGGAAGAGGCGCTGCAAGTTCAGGCACAAGTTGGTTTTCCTACTATTATACGTCCGTCGTTTACCATGGGGGGTAGCGGTGGTGGTATCGCCTATAACAAACAAGAGTTTGTTGAGATCTGTGAGCGTGGTCTGGATCTGTCACCGACCAACGAGCTCTTGATCGAAGAGTCGGCGCTGGGTTGGAAAGAATATGAAATGGAAGTCGTGCGGGATCATAAAGACAACTGCATTATTATCTGTTCGATTGAAAACCTGGATCCAATGGGGGTCCACACCGGTGACTCAATTACGGTCGCACCGGCACAGACCTTAACCGATAAAGAATATCAAATTATGCGCAATGCCTCGTTGAAGGTCTTGCGTGAGATCGGTGTCGATACCGGCGGTTCTAATGTTCAGTTTGCGATTAATCCAGTAAACGGTCGCATGATCATTATTGAAATGAACCCTCGCGTCTCGCGCTCATCGGCATTGGCATCAAAGGCCACCGGTTTTCCGATTGCAAAAGTTGCTGCCAAGCTTGCGGTGGGTTTCACTCTGGATGAATTACAGAACGATATTACCGGTGGTGCAACACCCGCATCGTTTGAACCGACCATCGACTATGTCGTTACCAAGATACCGCGTTTCACTTTTGAAAAATTCCCACAGGCAGAATCCTACTTAACCACCCAAATGAAATCGGTGGGCGAGGTCATGGCAATTGGTCGTACCCAGCAAGAGTCATTACATAAGGCTCTGCGCGGTTTAGAAATAGGTACCGATGGCTTTAATGAGATGGTTAACCTTAATGATCCGGAAGCGAAGAAAATTATTCGTGCAGAGCTACAGGCCGTTGGCCCTGAGCGTCTATGGTATGTGGGTGATGCCTTCCGCGCCGGTTATACAATAGAAGAAGTTTTTGAATTTACGGCTATCGATCCCTGGTTCCTGACGCTTATCAAAGAATTAATTGACCTGGAAACGGAAATCAAGGCGCAAGGTCTCAAGGCCATGGACGCGCAACGTGTGCGTAAACTGAAACGGAAGGGCTTCTCAGATTCACGCCTCGCAACCTTATTGAGCAGCACTGAAAAAGAATTTCGCGAGCACCGCATCAAGTTAGGTATTCGCCCCGTTTATAAACGCGTGGATACCTGTGCGGCAGAGTTTGCTACAGACACGGCCTATATGTATTCCACTTATGAAGAAGAGTGTGAAGCTGAACCCACCAACAAAGAAAAAATAATGGTCCTCGGTGGCGGTCCGAACCGAATCGGACAGGGGATCGAGTTTGATTATTGTTGCGTACATGCTGCGATGGCCTGTCGTGAAGAAGGTTATGAGACCATTATGGTTAACTGTAACCCGGAAACCGTCTCAACCGATTACGATACCTCGGATCGTTTGTATTTCGAACCGTTAACTTACGAAGACGTGATGGAATTGATCGAGCTGGAAAAACCCAAGGGTGTGATCGTTCAATACGGTGGTCAGACGCCATTAAAGTTAGCGCGTGACCTTGAAGCAGCCGGTGCCCCCATCATCGGCACCTCACCTGATTCGATTGACCTGGCCGAAGACCGTGAGCGTTTCCAGCAACTCATCGATGAACTAGGTTTACTACAGCCACCAAATCGAACTGCGCGTGCCGAAGAAGAGGCAGTCACACTAGCGGAAGAAATTGGTTATCCATTAGTCGTGCGTCCTTCCTATGTTTTAGGTGGTCGTGCCATGGAGATCGTCTATAAAGAGGAAGAGCTGCGTCGTTATATGAACGAAGCGGTGAAGGTCTCGAACGAATCACCCGTGTTACTGGATCGCTTTTTGGATGCCGCGATCGAAGTGGATGTGGATGCCATTTGTGATGGCGAGAACGTATTGATTGGCGGCATCATGCAGCACATTGAACAAGCCGGTGTGCACTCCGGTGATTCAGCCTGTTCGCTACCACCGTATAATCTTGATCAGAAACTACAGGACACCATGCGTGAGCAGATGGCCAAAATGGCCAAAGGCCTGAATGTGGTGGGTCTGATGAACACCCAGTTTGCAATACAGGGTGACACCGTTTATGTGCTGGAGGTAAACCCTCGCGCTTCACGTACCGTACCGTTTGTATCAAAAGCAACCGGTGTACCGCTGGCAAAAGTATCGGCCCGTTGTATGATCGGTAAATCGCTAGTCGAGCAGGGACGCACAGAAGAACGGATTCCGAACTACTATAATGTTAAAGAAGCCGTGTTCCCATTTTTAAAATTCCCGGGAGTGGACCCCATTCTGGGACCAGAGATGAAATCCACCGGTGAAGTTATGGGGGTGGGCAAGACCTTTGGTGAAGCCTTTGCTAAGGGGCAACTCGGTGCAGGCGAGACACTACCAACCGGCGGTAAGGCATTTTTAAGTGTTAGGGATGCAGATAAGGCCAACCTTGTGCCGGTTGCAGAAAAATTGATTAAGTTAGGCTTTGAGCTGGTCGCGACGCGCGCAACCGCAAAGGTTCTTATCGATGCCGGTCATGAATGCGCGATGGTAAACAAAGTCGCACAGGGCAGACCACATATTGTCGATATGATTAAGAACGACGAGATCAACTTGATCATTAACACCACAGAAGGGCGACGTGCAATTGCCGACTCTTCTGAGATTCGTCGTGAGGCGCTACAACATAAAGTCGCCTACACCACGACCCTGGCAGGTGGTGATGCAATTTGTATCGCGATCAAGGACAAGGAAAATAATGATGTATTAAGCCTGCAGGAAATACATCGTGATCTTAACAAGGAGAACGCCGCATGAGTCGAGCGCCCATCACTATCCAAGGTGCAGAAAAATTACGTGCCGAGTTGGATGAGTTAAAAAGAGTAAAGCGTCCTGCCATCGTTCAGGCTATCGCCGAAGCGCGTGAGCACGGCGATCTAAAAGAAAACGCCGAATACCATGCCGCCCGTGAACAACAAAGTTTTACCGAAGGTCGCATTCAACAAATCGAAGGTGTTTTATCAAACGCCGATATCATCGACGTCAAAGAGATTGGCAAAAATGCAGGCAGTAAAATTGTGTTCGGCGCCACCGTTGATCTGTTTGAGGTTGATGAAGAAAAAGATGTAACTTATCAAATCGTCGGTGAACTCGAAGCCGATATCAAACAAAACCTGATTTCAGTGACTTCACCCATTGCCCGCGCACTCATCGGTAAAAGCGTTGATGATGTTGCCGTAGTACAGGCCCCCGGCGGTGATCGCGAATACGAAATCGTTGCTGTTCGTTACGAATAGAATAAAAGGGGGACAGACTTAAGTCTGTCCCATTTCTATGTTACATGCTCTCTTTAAAGCGTTCCTGGATACTAACGACTTCATCCATGTTAGTAACCAGTGCGGTAACGCAGTCCTGATCTAATTTTTCCCCTGCCAGTTTATTTAGAGTCTCTATGGCCTGTTGATTACTCCAGGCTTGTTTATATGGGCGTACGCTGGTGAGCGCATCAAACACATCGGCGACGGCGACTATGCGGGCCTCTAACGGGATCTCGTTGCCTTTTTTACCTTCGGGGTAACCGGTGCCGTTTACGGCTTCATGATGTGAGCCGGCGATATTACGCAGCAAATCAATATGCTGTATATCTTGCAGGCCAAAGTTTTCTACTAAGTCATCAATCATATCCCTGCCTTTTTCAGCATGCGATTTCATAATGACAGATTCCTCAGCCTCTAATGGACCGGGTTTGAGCAAAATATTATCCGGGATCGCGATCTTGCCGATATCGTGTAAGGGCGCAAACATAAATACGTGTTGAATGTAGTCATCGTTTAAATCGTATTGTTCCGCCAGGTTTCTAGCAATGAGTAAACTATAGCGCGACATACGATCCAGGTGACTACCGGTCTCCGGATCACGTCGATGTGTAATATGGCTAGTGGTTTTAATCGCAGCAGACAAAGTTTGGATATGACTTAGTTCGTTAATGACCATGAGCGCAATCACATGGCCGAACACATCCAGCTGGTTTAGGATGTTCTCGGTGAAAACATCTTTTTCTTTTGCATTATAAAAGATAAATCCAAAAAAGTTGCCATTGTTAAACATGGGTAGGGTATAACTGGCAGCATATCCGGTACGACCAATACGTTGGGTATGTTCATTCGTTCCATTTTCGAAGGTGAGCATGTTATTGACCACCCGTGGTAGCCCTTTATTGAGAATCGCCTTTAGTGAGGGGGCGTTGTCGAGCAGGGTCTGGTAATTCTGTAATGGATTATCGTCGCCGGAACTGTGCAAGTAGGTCTTTAGCACTGTTGTTTCCGGGTCGTAGATGGCCACCGCGATGCGCGAAATCTCAGGGCATATCATTTTCACTGACTCATGGGCGGCAACGAGTTTTTCCCGCAGTGGTCCCTGGCTATTTAGGATTTTCAGTAGATCCTGATGTTCGCTCATATCATCTTTATCGGTAGTCAAAGGGTAAGACTCGAGAAAAATTATTCTACACTTTTATTTGAGTGTTATTTGAGCAATTACCAAAAGGGGACAGCACTTAGAACCTCTTCGAGGTTCATTAAGTATTCCCTGAACCCTATGGGTTCTGGTCGCTGAAGCCTGTCCCTTTCTTTAAAATACTCTAGAACCATAGCACTGTTGATCTGGATCAAGACTTTCTCCGCCTGTATCCATAATGATAGTGCTGTGATTGGAGAGGAGAGTAATAATATGTTTTTTGGTAATCGTCGAACCAAAATTATCGAACGTAACGATCTTTGGTATCTAGAGACACAATCTGGATATGAAGGCCCATTTGATACCCGTTCCGAGGCTAAACAATATCAGTCGCTGCAACAGCGGGCAGAAATGGCGAGGGTTGAATTTGCCGGAATAGAGGATAGTCTTTATAAGACATAGGCAATATCGCAGCCGACAGAGGCAATTAACGTGACGAAGACCAGCAACAAGCCGGATCAAGCCGGCAAGCATGCCGCTGCATATGGAAATATGCTCGAGCGCGTCAAACATGGACTGGAAAGCACCGAGGATGATGTTGCTACCCGACTTCATTATGTAGTGGATGCAGCCAAAGAAAAGGCCTATGAACTAGGCGAGCTGAGCAGGGAAGAGGCTGAGAAAATCGGCGAGTACCTAAAGCGTGATATCGAGGATGCGGCGGGTTATCTCTCTCAAGAAGGCAAACAGCTGGGCGACTGGCTGAAGTTTGATATCGAGCTGGTCGAAGACCGACTTGCCGATGTGTTTAAGAATACCCTTGAACATGCCACTAATTCAGCAACCCTTGAATTACAGCAGCTTGCAGAGGAAGCCGCGAGAGAAAACCTCTGGTACACCGGGGAAGTGACGAGCCCTGGGACCCTCATTTGTGATAATTGCGGCCATGAGCTGAACTTCTACCACATTCAGGATGTGCCTGGCTGCCCGAAGTGTGATGGCACGATATTCAAGCGGATTTCGAATTAAATTACTCCTGAATCGAACTTACTCGTTTACATAACTATCTGTTTTGTAACAACAAATCAGTAATATCTTTGGCTGAGCCAGCCGATTTTCTATTTTGGGTTTATACTTATTTACAGTACTGTTTAATTAAACCATAATAATAATAATGAATTAGCAAGGGTTCATTTGTAATGAGTTGGCTGCCGACGAGTCTACGCAAGCGGTACATTCTTATTGTCGCGGTTACTATGGTCGTGGCGGTTTCCGTGTTGTTGGCGGTTAAGTATTTCATCAACTCTGCCAGCGATGTCCGGCTTGCGCATAGTAGTCTGCGCCTTTCAGTTGCCAATGATGTCCACTTAATTCATAAGCACATCGATGATGCCAATCGAATCCTCGACCTCTACCTTCTTTCACCTGATGAGCAATACCGAACACAGTTTTTCACAGAGATAGAGGCTGCTAAAGATCTCATTTCGGACACGGTAATAAATAGCTGGGTAAAAGAACGTGAGTTGGTCGCCGATCTGACCAGCTTGAGTGCGGAGATACAAAATTACAGTGAAAAGATTGCCGGGCTAATGGATATACGTGCTGATCGTGGTGCGATGTTTCCAGCGATTTCACTGGCAGAAGAGACCATGTTACGCACCAACGAAACCTTTACCAGTTCGGTCAACAATGCCATTGATGAAATCAGATTAACCCAACCAATTGTCTTCGATGACTATGAAAAGTTTGTCAATCTACGAGACAAATGGCGACGGTTGATCATGGCGTATCGAATCTATGTGATAAATCGAACTGCATCGTTGCCGAAAGATAGATTGCCAGGGCTGCTGTCCAATATCAGTCTGTTCATCGACAATATTATTATTGATATTGAAGATAATTTGTTACCGATGCTTGAGAGTGACGAGATTGGCCTTGAGACGGCGGAGGCGATAGAGATCACCTATGAGCAGGCGAAAATATGGCGTGAAACTTTTTCACAGGTGAAAAGCCTTGCTGACTCGGATGTATGGCGAACAGACATTCCTTATACATTAAAAGAAGTTGCGCCCGCATCAGATAAAAATATATGCGCGATTAGAACAAATAATTCGTGTCCTCAACCTATCTACCTCGGATGATCTTAAAGCGCAGCGTCAAGCAAGTGATGATATTTCTATGTTTTTATGGCTATTGATGGCGAGCTTCTCTGTCATCTTTGTATTAGTGTATTTTGTAATTTACTCATCTTTGCTGCAACCCATTGCTTTTTTGTCACACAGCATTAAAGATAAAGATGTAAATGATAACAGTCTGTTTAGACCAAGCTTTAACAGCACCGAAATGAAAGACTTTGTGCATGCGCTAAATGACATGCAACAACAGATTAATTTGCGACAGAACCAACTAGAGCACATGGCGATGCATGATGCATTGACCAAGTTACCCAACCGTAGCCTGTTGTTAGATCGGATTAATAATGCCATTGCGACCTATAATCGCTATGAAGGTGACTTTGCCGTCATGATTTTAGACCTGGATCGTTTTAAGGAAGTAAACGATACGTTGGGTCATCTGGTCGGCGATGAAATATTAATAGAAGTGGCTAACCGCTTGCTGAGGTTGTTAAGAGATTCGGATACTGTTGCGCGTCTTGGTGGCGATGAGTTTGCAATAGTGCTGCATAAATTAGAAATCGCCGATATAGAAGAAACTGCACAGAAAATTAATGATGTTTTGGAAGAAGTTTACAGCGTTGGCGAGCATAACCTCTATCTGGGGGCTAGTATGGGGATAGCTCTATATCCCCAACATGGTGAAGATCCTGACACTTTGTTGCAGCATGCCGATGTGGCCATGTATATGGCGAAAAATCAGAATGTAGATTTCGAAATTTATAATCCTGAAGAAGATACCTTTAATGTTAAGCAACTCTCACTTCTGTCTGACTTGCGCAACGCTGTCTCGAATGATGAACTCTATCTCGAGTATCAGCCTATCTATTCCGCTGATGGAACACAGGTAAATTCTTTTGAGTGTTTGCTGCGCTGGGAACATCCGAAATACGGTCGAGTCATGCCTGATCAATTTATTTTTCATGCTGAGAAGACAGGGTTAATCAAAAAGATTACGCAATGGGTTTTTCAGCGTGCGGCAGAGACTGTTTCTATATTGCATAAGTATGATCCGGATTTACACTTGTCGGTCAATATTACAGCTTGGGATTTACAGGATGAGTCGGTACTAAGTTATGTCGATGACTACTTGAGAGAATTTAATCTCGATCCTCAGTGCATTGTCTTTGAGCTGACTGAACGTTCGATGATGAATGACAGTTTACGTGTGCGTACCGTTCTGAATGAATTAAATAGTAAAGGTATTCGCTTTTCTGTCGACGACTTTGGTACAGGTTTTTCTTCGTTAATATATCTAACCCAGTTACCTATTAGTATACTCAAGATCGATAAATCATTTATTCAATCGATGAACGACAATAAGAATGATGAAATGATCGTTCGGTCGATTATTGATTTGGCACATAACATGAATTTGCAAGTTATTGCAGAAGGTGTAGAAGATAAGGAAACCCTTTCAGTTATTCGTGATTTAAAATGTGACATGGTTCAGGGCTACATCTTCGGTAAACCTATGACACTTGATAAAGTAATTAATCTTTATCCCCCATTAAATGGAAAACCCGATATAAAACTGATAACTTAAAAGAGTGAATCGCAGGGAAGAGGTGCATAGGCTCGATGTGGAAAAAGATACGAATCGCTATATTACTTTTCATTTTGTTTATCGTTGCTGCCGATACATATATGACCCAGTACCGTGCTGTCAGCTGGGATGAGACATTGTGGGTAGGCATCTATCCAATTAACCTCAACAATGACCCACAGATCGATCGCTACATCGCGAATCTCACCAATCGCAATTTTAAATCAATCGAAGATTTCTTTAGTCGCGAGGCCGAGGCACTAGGCGTTGAGATTGATCAGCCATTCAAAATGATGGTGGCCCATTCCGTTCAAGAGTTACCGCCAGTGCCACCTGGTAAAGGTAGTAACGTGCTTGAGATCGCATGGTGGAGTTTGAAGTTACGCTATTGGGCTTCTAGTCAGGATCAGTCTGATTTTTCTCCGCACATCAAAGTCTTCGTCATTTACCATCCCTATACTCAACTCGAGAAGTTGGAACACTCGCTTGGCATGGAAAAGGGCATGATCGGGGTGGTGCATGGTTTTGCTCACCGTGAGATGGAAGGTAAAAACAATCTTGTGATTGCACATGAAATGCTGCACACAATCGGTGCCACTGATAAATATTCCGAAGAATCAGGCGAGCCAGTATATCCGGACGGTTACGCTGAGCCCGATCGCCAACCTCTGTATCCACAACGCTATGCAGAGCTCATGGGCGGGCGGACGCCACTGTCTGATTCAGACTCAGTGATGCCGCGCAGCCTTTTGGGTGCAAAATTAGGCGATAAAACAGTCCAGGAAATCAACTGGGCCGAAGAATAAGCCTAATTTGTTACAAAAGTTATCATTTTGAGTGATTTAGCAGCCCGCGTCTTTCTCTAACAAACTGATTTTTAAGTCTATTTTTATCTAGTTGGATGACTAATAATTGAGCAAAAAATTGTGACGTGAGTCACATTTTAGTATAATGCACACATTCAATCTGTGTGCTTTAATTTGGACCTATGGCTGAAATGAGAACTACGTCACAAGAAATCGAGTGTCAGCGCGTTCGGGTTGAGCGGCGCCAGGCAAACCTGCGTAGCTGCTTTTATGCTCTTGTCATGAACCGTCGCAAAGGCGATCGCCGCTCGGGCCACAGTAACGAAAATACTTATGTGGATGTCTATGGCCCGAAAATTTTACTTGGCGCCATCGCTGTGATGATCTTTTGTGTCCTTGATGCTTTCTTTACGCTGATACTGCTAGAGCGTGGAGCCTCTGAGTTGAATCCTTTCCTGGCCTGGATGTTAGAAATCGATGTAATGTGGTTTTATGTCTCTAAGTATGTGATTACCGCCATCTGTGTTTTATGGATCGTGATCCACAAACAATTCGATTTCTTTGGTTTTAAAGGTCGGCACGTCATGGTTGGTGCGCTCCTGTCGTACATGGTGTTGATTACTTATCAGGTTTCTATGTTATTGGAAACGCCTACATTGTAAACTCGTCTCCACTGTTTCCAACCATTCAAAGTAAATAACTATGCAGCAGATTTCTGAACGGATTTTGCTGACCCTGTGGGTCGGCGGAATGTGGGTAGTCGGGCCGGTAGTGACGCCGACCTTATTCAAAATGATCGATGATCGCACCCTTGCAGCCACTATCGCCGGTCAATTGTTTACCATAATGAGTGTTATTGGTTTGTTCTGCGGGGGCTTATTGCTTATTAGTCATGTCTGGGAGAGTGGTAAGCAGGTTTTTAAGAGCTGGCGTGCCTGGCTACTACTGGCAATGTTATTGATCATCATTATTGGCGAGTTTGTTTTAGCCCCTGGTATTGTCGAAATACGCGAGGCCGGTATGCCGGACGATGCCCGGGCTCGTTTTGATATGCTGCACCGCAGCGCATCTACGCTCTATATGATGAGTAGTTTGGCTGGGTTGGTGTTGGTGATCTTTGGGGTGAATAGCCGAATTGCTTCAGGCAAACAGAACTCTACTGTTTAGGGACTTGTCTTTTTCTCTTCAGAAGGACGATAAAACACAGCTACATGGCCAATACGTTGGATGACGTCACTGCCGGTCTGTTGGGCGATTTGATCGATGATCTGGTTGCGCTCATCTTTGTCGCCTGCGTTGACGCGTATCTTTAGCAGCTCGTGGATTTCCAGTGCATTGTCGATCTCATGCATAACATTATCAGTCAAACCGTGTTGACCAATGATAACCACGACCTTGAGGTGATGTGCCAGCTTGCGAAGTTCTTTAACTTGTTTTTGGGATAAGCTCATTACGCTATTATATATTGAGACGGTTAAAAAAGTTATGAGTATTTATGTCCAGATCTAAAAGCAGCAGCAAATGGCTTAAAGAGCATTTCGATGATCCTTATGTCAAACAGGCTCAAGAAGCGGGATATCGCTCGCGTGCGGTGTTTAAGCTCAAGGAGATTGACGATAAAGATCAACTACTGAAGCCAGGACGAAGTGTCGTTGATCTGGGGGCTGCGCCGGGGGGCTGGACAGAGTACGCGCGCTCGAAATTACCCGATAAAGACCCGGTATTTGCCCTGGATATTCTGCCCATGGAGCCGATTGCTGGAGTGGATATTATTGAGGGAGATTTTACTTCTGAGGCGGTTCTCAATGAACTACTCGAGGCCCTGGATGGGGCTAAAATTAACCTTGTATTATCGGATATGGCCCCCAATATCAGTGGTATGAAGGCGATCGATCAGCCGAAAGCGATGTATCTTGCTGAATTAGCACTGGATTTTTGTCAGCAGGCCATGGCTCCCGGAGGCGATTTCCTGGTAAAGGTCTTTCAGGGCGAAGGGTTTGATGACTTTTTACGGGCCATGCGCGATCGATTCCAGAAGGTTTTGGTGCGTAAACCCAGTGCATCTAGACCCAGATCGCGAGAAGTGTATTTGTTAGGCCGGCATTATAAGGCCTAGAATGAGGTAGGTTTTAGGCACTATACCGTTTAAGCTCTATACTGTATGGTAAATATTAAGAATTAAATGTTAGCTAGAGGCACATTGTGAACGACATCGCCAAGAATATTATCTTATGGGTCATCATTGCTTTTATATTGATGATCATCTTCAAGCAAATCAGTGGTACTGGCTCCGATCAGAAAATGGATTACAGTGCATTTCTTGAGCACGTACATACCAAGAATGTAGAGTCTGTGACATTCAATGGTCGCACGATTACCGGCACACTTCGCAATGATAGCAAGGGTTTTGTGACCTATAGCGCCGAGACAGATAACAGTGCACTGATTCAAGAACTGCGCGAAAACAATGTTAACTTCAAAGCAGAACAACCCGATCAAGGATTGTTAACCCAAATATTTATTTCATGGTTCCCGATCTTTTTGATCGTCGGCATCATGATTTTCCTGATGCGTCAGATGCAAGGTGGTGGCGGTGGCCGTGGTGCCTTGTCGTTCGGTAAGAGCCGTGCGCGTATGTTGGGCGAAGACCAGGTTAAAATAAACTTTAGTGATGTCGCGGGCGTTGATGAAGCTAAAGAAGAAGTAGGCGAACTGGTTGAGTTCCTACGTGACCCAGGCAAGTTCCAGAAACTTGGCGGTAAAATTCCACGCGGTGTTTTAATGGTTGGTCCTCCGGGTACCGGTAAAACACTTTTAGCGAAAGCTATTGCCGGAGAAGCCAAAGTTCCTTTCTTTACTATTTCCGGTTCAGACTTTGTTGAAATGTTTGTCGGTGTCGGTGCCTCACGTGTTCGTGATATGTTTGAACAAGCAAAGAAACATGCACCTTGTATCATTTTTATTGATGAGATCGATGCAGTTGGTCGTCATCGTGGTGCGGGTGTCGGCGGTGGTCACGATGAACGTGAGCAAACGCTGAACCAACTCCTGGTTGAGATGGATGGTTTTGAAGGTAATGAAGGCGTAATCGTTATTGCCGCAACTAACCGTCCTGATGTATTGGACCCTGCTTTATTACGTCCAGGGCGTTTTGATCGCCAGGTCGTTGTGCCATTACCTGATTTACGCGGTCGCGAACAAATTCTAAAAGTACACATGCGTAAAGTACCCATCTCAGATGACGTAAGAGCGAAAGTAATTGCACGTGGTACCCCTGGTTTTTCCGGAGCAGATTTGGCTAACCTGGTCAACGAGGCAGCACTGTTTGCAGCACGCTCAAATAAACGTCTGGTCGATATGGAAGAATTTGAAAAAGCCAAAGACAAGATCATGATGGGTGCTGAACGTAAGTCCATGGTGATGAGCGAGGAAGAGAAAAAACTTACTGCATATCACGAAGCGGGACATGCGATTGTTGGTTGGCATGTACCTGAGCATGATCCTGTTTATAAAGTTACTATTATTCCGCGTGGTCGTGCATTGGGCGTTACTATGTATCTGCCTGAAGAGGATCGTTACAGTCATAGTAAACAAATGTTGGAGAGCCGTTTATCCAGTTTGTTTGGCGGTCGTATTGCCGAAGAACTTATCTTTGGATCTGAGAGTGTCACAACCGGTGCATCCAATGATATTCAACGTGCCACTGAGATTGCACACAACATGGTCACTAAGTGGGGTCTGTCGGAAAAGCTGGGTCCATTAAGTTATGGTGAAGATGAAGGCGAGGTCTTCCTGGGACACTCGGTAACACAGCACAAGAGTGTATCTGATGGAACAGCCAATGCGATTGATGAAGAAGTGCGTGCCATAGTCGATCGTAATTATGCACGTGCAGAAAAGATTCTGAACGATGACATGGATAAGCTGCATGCAATGGCAGAAGCTCTGATGAAGTACGAGACCATTGATGCGAATCAAATTAAAGACATCATGGATGGCAAACCACCTCGTGCACCGAAAGATTGGGACGACCATGAAATCGACAGCGACAGTGATTCTTCTAGTGAGGGTAGTAGTAGTAAGAAGGGTGGGAAGATAGGCGGTCCGGCCTCAGAACACTAATTTCAAACAATTTAAACAGCGCTGACTTCGTTAAAAGTATGTTCGCCAGTTCGTCACTTACTATATGTAAGCTTCTTATGGCTCACACACTTTTGCCTTGTCATCGTCTGCTTAAATAGTCTGAAAAATAATATACGCCCTTGTTAAAGAGGGCGTTTTTATTTAAGCAAGAATAATGCAATTCAAAAACAAACAACTCGATCTATCTATTCCACAAGTTATGGGGGTGCTGAATGTCACGCCAGATTCTTTTTCTGACGGCGGGCGTTTTACTAATCTTGATGCGGCGCTAAACCAGGCAAAACAGATGGTGGAAGAGGGGGCGACTATCATTGATATTGGTGGTGAGTCGACACGCCCTGGTGCCGAGGCAGTAACCGAACAGGCTGAACTGGATCGCGTTATCCCGATTATCGAACGAATCGCAACTGAGCTTGATGTCATTATCTCTATCGACACGTGTAAAGCCACTGTCATGCAGGAGGCGGTCACGGCTGGTGCCCACATGATTAACGATGTTGCGGGTCTACGCGCTGAGGGAGCATTGAACACTGCGGCAAGCCTGCAAGTTCCAGTTTGCGTTATGCATATGAAAGGTGAGCCACGTACAATGCAAGCGTCACCTGAGTATGAAAATGTCGTTGCAGAGGTCAAAGCTTTTCTTGCAGAGCGAAAACAGGCTTGTCTTGATGCAGGTATAAACGAAAATCAGATCATCATTGATCCTGGCTTTGGTTTTGGCAAAACCGTGCAGCACAATCTACAAATCATGAAAGGTTTACCTGATTTATTGGAGCTGAATCTGCCTGTATTGCTAGGTGTATCGCGAAAATCAACAATTGGTGCCATACTTAATAGAGGAGTCGACGATCGATTGCATGGCAGCGTCGCCCTCGCCAGTCTCGCAGTTTGGTCTGGGGTAAACATTATTCGAGCGCATGACGTTAAGGCAACTGTCGACGCATTGGGAATTATTCAGGCTATTAAGAAAGCATAATCGGGGAAAGAAGCGTAATTATGTCTAAGAAATATTTTGGCACTGATGGTATTCGAGGAAGAGTGGGCCAGGATCCAATTACACCGGATTTTATGATGCGTCTTGGTTGGGCAGCCGGCAAAGTGTTTGCAGGAAATAACGGCAATAAAGTGATTATCGGCAAAGATACCCGTATCTCTGGTTACATGTTTGAGTCGGCACTTGAAGCGGGACTCTCAGCTGCTGGTGCTGACAGCTTGTTACTCGGCCCCATGCCGACCCCTGCGATCGCACACCTTACCCGCACCTTGCATGCGAATGCCGGTATTGTGATTAGTGCATCGCACAATCCTTATTATGACAATGGCATCAAATTCTTTTCAGCAGAGGGCACCAAGTTGCCAGATGAGGTTGAGCTGAAAATTGAAGACATGCTGGATCAGCCCATGCGCAGTAATGATTCTGTGGATTTAGGTAAAGCTTTGCGTATTGATGACGCTGAAGGCCGTTATATTGAATTTTGTAAAAGTGCTGTAGCTTTTGCCACCAACCTTAAGGATTTAAGAATCGTGATCGACTGCGCCAATGGTGCTACCTATAAAGTTGCTCCCATGGTCTTTGATGAACTGGGTGCGGAGGTGATTCCCATTGGCACTGATCCTGATGGCCTCAATATCAATGAAGAATGTGGTTCCACCCACCCTGACTGGCTACGCAATACGGTTCTCGAGACCCGTGCTGATTTGGGTATTGCGCTTGATGGGGACGGAGATCGTTTGATTATGGTCGATCATACTGGCAAGGTCATTGATGGTGATGAGTTGTTATATGTGATTGCGCATGATCGCGTGCGACGTCAGATTATGAACGGGGGTGTGGTGGGTACCCTGATGAGTAACCTCGGTTTTGAACATGCGCTTGAACGTTTGAATGTGCCCTTCATTAGAGCCAAGGTGGGTGATCGTTATGTTATGGAGCAGTTGCTGGCTAATAACTGGTACCTGGGGGGCGAGTCCTCAGGGCATATTATATGCCTCGATCGGACCACGACGGGTGACGGTATTATTTCTGCACTACAAGTTGTGTCCGCAGTGGTTGAAACCGGTAGAACATTGAACGATCTGGTGAGTGGCACTGGCATGACCAAATATCCGCAAACCCTGGTCAATGTGGAAATGTCTGAGCGAATCGATGTTAATCAGATTGATAGTATCCAGGCTGCCGTTCGTGATGCAGAGTCTACGCTAGCCGATACTGGGCGAGTGTTGTTGAGGCCCTCAGGTACTGAACCACTGGTTCGCGTCATGGTCGAGGGCCAGGATGATAACCAGGTAGAAAAAGTCGCTAATGAACTGGCTGACGTGGTCAGGCAAGCCGTAAATGGCTAAATAGTAAGCAGCTGGCTGGTTAAGCATAAAGTACTGCAAAATCAGTAGGCTGCCAGTCGGTCTCACCACCAAATTTACCCCGATTTTAGCTCGATTTGTAAAGGGGATCCCGCCCACTAGATTGATTTATAAGGCTGCTAAAGGTAAGCTTGCGCGCTATTTGACCCTCAGCAGAAAAGACAGGGTTGGCGAGAACAAACACCTAAATTTAACTAACATCGGGGAAGAACATGCGCACTATCTTGATTGCCGGAAACTGGAAAATGAACGGCTCACGGGCCAGCATTAAGGAATTACTGGACGGACTAAAGGCCGGTATTGGCAACGTCAAGAACGCCCAAATGGCAGTTTGCGCACCTTCAATTTACCTGGCCGATGTGGCTGACCAGCTAGCTGGTACGGCTATCGGCTATGGTGCTCAGGATGTGAGCACAGAAGCCAGCGGCGCCTTTACGGGGGAAATCTCAGCTTCGATGATTAAGGATTTTAACTGCAAGTACATCATTGTGGGGCACTCAGAACGTCGTACCTATCATGCTGAGACTGATGAAATAGTCTCGAAGAAATTTGGCGTGGTCCTCGAAGCGGGTATGACACCTATTTTTTGTATCGGTGAGACACTCGAAGAGCGCGAAAAGGGTATTACAGAAGAAGTGGTTGCACGCCAGGTCCAGGCAGTTATTGATATGCACGGAGCAGAAGCGTTGGCTAAAGGTGTGATTGCGTATGAGCCAGTGTGGGCAATCGGCACGGGTAAGACAGCGTCACCTGAGCAAGCACAAGATGTGCACGCATTTATTCGTAGCGTGATTGCTAAAGCGGATGCCGGTGTTGCGGAGAACATCATTATTCAATATGGCGGCAGTATGAATGCCGGCAATGCAAAAGACTTATTGGCTCAACCAGACATCGATGGTGGATTGATTGGTGGAGCATCACTCAAGGCGGAAGACTTCCTGGCCATCGGTACTTCTGCTTAAGGATTTAAGGTATCAAGTATGTTTAATAATATTTTATTGGTTATCCACGTTCTTATTGCGGTTGGCATCGTAGGTTTGATCCTGTTGCAACAAGGTAAGGGCGCGGATGCTGGTGCTGCCTTTGGCGGTGGTTCATCGGGTACGGTATTTGGCTCGCAAGGATCGGGTACATTCCTATCAAGAGCAACGGCCGTATTGGCTGCCATGTTTCTTGTAACTAGTTTGTCGCTTGCTTATCTTGCCAAGAACGCACCAACAGGTGATGACTTCCAGGAAACTTTTAAAGTAGAAGAGACTCTCCCTGCTGATGGTGCGACAGATGCATCCACATTACCGGTTGAGGATGCATCAACACAACCAGCAGAACAGGCACCTGCAGAAGCCCAGCCAGAAACAAGCTTGCCTGAGTAATAAATAGTTTAAACGTGTAATGCGTGGGTATTCTCTCTATACATGCCGATGTGGTGGAACTGGTAGACACGCTATCTTGAGGGGGTAGTGGCTTAGGCCGTGCCGGTTCGACTCCGGCCATCGGCACCATTTTTAATCAACAAAAAACCATTAATTTCAGTCCGCGAATTTACGCAAATGAACGCAAACTGTATTCGTGTTTAATTGCGGACAATTTTGTTTTTAATAAAAAATGTGTTTGCCTATCTTGGCTTTCACTTTCTTTTTACGCGCCCATTTTGGTTTAACGTAGTTGGCGTGATAAAAGAGTGCACCTTTTACTCTGGGCTTAAACTCACCATTATGAACGTGTTGGGCGATTTTCACGGCCTGGTGCCAGGGTTTTGAGTTTAAGTTGATCGCATAGTCTAACTCTGTCCATGAGAATGCGCTTACATAACGTTTGCGCTTTTTATCCCAGCCTTTTTGATGGACGACTTCGCAAATTGTGTTCGGGTAATGTTTTGATTTCACTCTGTTAAGCGTAACCTCGGCGACGGCATATTGCCCTGCCTTAGGCTCACCGCGTGCTTCGTGATAAATATTAACGGCAAGGCAGTACAAATCCTGCTTTTTGCGTTCGTAGTCGATGGAATAATGTGCGGTGGCGCCAACGACGGTTGAAACCAGGACGATAATGGTTCCCACAACAATACGTTCACGCTTGGTTGTATACCACCAATAACGGGCGTGTATAAACCAGCTGCGCAAGGGCGAGTTGCGACGAGAAGATTTTCTGGGTTTTCTTTTCTTACTCATGTCAGTTTGTCACTTAAAAAAACGGCAACCTTAATTTACTCATATATATCTTCTAATACAGCGGCAAAAACGGGCAAAATGCTGACCGATTCTGACTTAATCTTCGTTTATCCCCAGCATGGCTTGTTTTAGCTCGTCATCAGCAGGCGATTCGCCTAACCAGATAGATAAAACTGCACGTTGAAAATCAGCGCCGTCGATACGAACTTTTTCGCTATTATTGATTGTGATGATGGTTTGCTTATCATTAACGAGATCAATTAAGACAACATCGCCTTTCAGTGTATCCTTCACAAAAGCGGAGTTAAATTTATCGATACTAGGTTTAAGTGACGCGAATTGTTTGTCAGTTAAATTATCTTCGAAGGCATCCGTCCAGCCATTCGTCATCTTTTCCTTATCGATGTTGTCATAGAGAAAATGCATGCTGATACGTTTTGAATGGCTGTCACTTAAAATCTGCTTTTCATCTTTAGAGGCGCTGTTTAAATACAAGGCACCAACATATATATCAAACACGAATTTGGTACGAACACCGGCACCATTTAGGGTTAATGTCTGCTTGCTGGCTGACTGGGTGATTTGCTGAGGGACTTCAATTCCATTGATCTGGACAGCCAGCGCATTGCTGGATACCAATATTAAAAATACTGTGACCATGGTTAATTGTTTCATTTTCACTGATCCATCCTTAGTTTCTGTTCCCCTGTTATGTGACAATGATATTTGCCGTTAAGATTTTTACTCACGACAAAGTATATTTTATACGTTGCCACGATAGCTGTGCACAGATCATGGGTTTTAAGAGAAATTCAGCCCGTCTAACCACCTTATTCTTTAATCAGCTGGTTATATACGCTATCTAAAAGTATGATTTTTCTAGTGTAATTGATTAACTGCTAGCATTTTGAACAGTCAATAGTGAAATTATTTATACCCCCAAAAATCATTTAACTGGCTGATTTATAAAATAAAAATAGAATGTGACAGACTTGACACTTGATCAAACAATCACCTAGACTGACCGACCAGTTTTGGACTGAATGACTAATTAATAAGTCACTAATATCAGCGTATAAAAAATAACAAAGTTATTTACTAAGTTAAGTAAACCAATTTAGTAAATTCGCGCTGCAATTGAGGAGAGAGGACAGTAATGCTATCGAATTACTTGCCAGTGTTGATTTTTCTAATCGTTGGCGGCGGTATCGGCGCGGTTATGATTATTGCCGGCTTTGTTCTTGCCCCTCATAAACCTGATAGTGAGAAGACATCTCCATACGAATGCGGCTTCGAGGCCTTTGAAGACTCGCGCATGAAATTTGACGTGCGTTATTACCTGGTTGCCATCTTATTTATTTTGTTTGATTTAGAAATCGCCTTCCTGTTCCCCTGGGCCGTTGTGCTCGACAAGATCGGTTATTTTGGCTTCTGGGCCATGGTGATCTTCCTCGGCATTCTGGTGGTTGGCTTTATATATGAGTGGAAGAAAGGGGCACTAGAATGGGAGTAACATCGCAATGGGCATAGAAGGTGTATTGCCAAAAGGTTATGCGACCACAACGCTTGATGCGTTAATCAACTGGGCGCGTACAGGCTCCATGTGGCCAATGACATTCGGCCTGGCATGTTGTGCGGTTGAAATGATGCATGCTGCGGCAGCGCGTTATGACCTGGATCGTTTAGGTATGATTTTTCGTCCCAGCCCGCGTCAATCCGATGTGATGATTGTTGCCGGTACGCTTGTTAATAAAATGGCGCCAGCCTTACGTAAAGTATATGACCAGATGGCTGAACCTCGCTGGGTTATCTCAATGGGTTCATGTGCGAATGGTGGTGGTTATTATCACTATTCATATTCTGTAGTGCGTGGCTGTGACCGCATTGTCCCAGTTGACGTTTATGTACCTGGTTGCCCACCAACAGCGGAAGCGCTGATATATGGCATTATCCAGCTACAGAACAAGATTAAAAGAACGAACACGATTGCGCGTTCATAATAAAGATAAAAACTAAATGTCTGACTATTACAATAATTTAGCTGCGCGCGTTCGAGAGCGGTTTGGAGATCGTATCTCCGATTGCCATGTTGCCTTAGATGAACTTAACGTCACCATTGATAAAGACTGTGTGCTGCCTGTTTGTGAAGCACTACGCGATGACGCAGATTTTTCATTTGGCGAATGTATCGACGTTTGTGGTGTAGATTATCTTGAGTATGGCAATGGCGACTGGGAAGGCCCGCGTTTTGCTGTTGTCTATCATTTGTTGTCTGTTGAGCATAACCATCGTCTGCGATTAAAAGTCTTTCTCGATGGTGAACCACCAATTATTGATTCTGTTACAGGTATCTGGGCATCAGCAAATTGGTTTGAGCGCGAGACCTTTGATTTGTTCGGTATTGTCTTTGATGCTCATCCAGATTTGCGCCGCATCCTGACCGACTATGGTTTTGTTGGACATCCTTTCCGTAAGGACTTCCCTTTGATTGGTCATGTCGAAATGCGTTACGACGAAGAACAAAAGCGTGTTGTCTACCAACCCGTCAGTATAGAACCACGCATTAACCAGCCAAGAATTATTCGCGACGACCACCGCTATGCAGATCGTATGACTGAAGGTGAAAGCGAAGCTGAGGGGGATTCGGCTAATGCCTGAGATTAAGAACTACACCCTTAACTTCGGTCCACAACATCCTGCTGCACACGGTGTGTTGCGCCTTGTATTGGAGATGGATGGCGAAGTTATTGAGCGAGCGGATCCACATGTTGGTTTATTACACCGTGGTACAGAAAAATTAGCTGAGAGCAAACCATACAACCAAAGTATTGGCTACATGGATCGTCTCGATTACGTATCCATGATGTGCAATGAGCATGCTTATGTGATGGCGCTTGAAAAAATGCTGGGTATCGAAGCCCCGGTTCGTGCGCAATACATCCGGGTTATGTTTGATGAGATTACACGCCTACTTAATCACTTAATGTGGTTAGGCACACACGCGCTGGATGTGGGTGCGATGACCATGTTCTTGTACTGTTTCCGTGAACGCGAAGATCTAATGGATATGTATGAGGCGGTGTCTGGCGCACGCATGCACGCTACCTACTATCGTCCAGGTGGCGTCTATCGTGATTTACCTGACGCTATGTCGCAGCATAAGTATTCTAAATATAAGTCCAAAAAAGAAATTGATAAATTGAATGCTGCCCGTTCAGGCTCATTGCTCGATTATATTGAAGACTTTACCAGTCGCTTCCCAGGCTATGTTGATGACTATGAAACATTACTGACTGATAACCGTATCTGGAAACAGCGTACTGTTGGGATCGGTGTCGTTTCACCAGAACGTGCCCAACAACTTGGCTTTACTGGCCCCATGTTGCGTGGTTCAGGTATCGAATGGGATCTTCGCAAGAAACAGCCTTACGAAGTTTATGACAAGATGGATTTTGATATTCCAGTGGGCGTGGAAGGTGACTGTTATGATCGTTACCTGGTACGTATTGAAGAAATGCGTCAATCAAACCGGATAATCAAGCAGTGCATTGAATGGTTACGTGCTAATCCTGGTCCGGTGATGTTAGAGGATCATAAATTGGCTCCGCCAAAGCGTGAAGAAATGAAAGGTGATATGGAATCCCTGATCCATCACTTTAAACTATTCACCGAAGGTTATCACTTGCCTGCAGGTGAAGCCTATTCTGCAATCGAGCATCCTAAAGGTGAGTTTGGTATCTATTTAGTATCTGATGGTGCCAACAAGCCTTATCGGTTGAAGATTCGTGCGCCCGGTTATGCGCACCTTGCTGCAATGCATGAAATGTCAGAAGGACACATGCTGGCTGACGTGGTTGCCATCATTGGTACCATGGATGTTGTATTTGGAGAAATTGATCGATGATGTTTGCACAACGCGATAAGGATCAAGCGAAACTCGATTTGATATCGGCTGAGTCAAAGGCGGATATCGACAACTGGGTGGCAAAATATCCCGCCGACAAAAAAGAATCAGCAGTTATGGCTGCGTTACGAATTGTGCAGGATCAAAATGCAGGTTTCTTAACAAACGAATTAATCGATGCAATTGCAGAGTATCTGGATATGCCTGCGATAGCGGTATACGAGGTTGCTACGTTTTACTCCATGTATGAACGCGACCCGGTTGGTAAACATAAATTATGCATCTGTACCAACATCTCATGCATGTTATGTGGTTCTGATGAAGTCGTTAGTCATTTAGAAAAGAAGTTGGGTATCAAGCTGGGTGAGACCACAGCAGATGGCAAGTTCACATTAAAAGAAGTTGAATGTCTGGGTGCCTGTGTTAACGCACCTATGTTGCAACTCGGTCGTGAGTATCATGAAAAACTTACCCCCGAGAAGCTGGATAAACTAATCGATAGTCTGGATTAATTATGAGCGAACAGGTTTGTTTCCGCACATTAGAGTTTGATCAGCCATGGACCCTGGAGAATTATCGCAAGGTCGGGGGTTATTCTGTGTGGGAAAAAATCTTAAAAGAGAAAACGCCGCCAGAAGAAATTATTGAAGAATTAAAAACCTCGGCACTGCGTGGTCGTGGTGGTGCAGGTTTCCCAACTGGGTTGAAGTGGAGTTTTATGCCGCGTCAGGCACCGGGACAAAAATATATTGTCTGCAACTCTGACGAAGGTGAGCCTGGTACCTGTAAGGATCGTGACATTTTACGCTACAACCCACACCAATTAATCGAAGGTATGGCGATTGCCGGTTACGTAATCGGTGCGACTGCAGGTTACAACTATATTCGTGGCGAGTTCTGGGAGCCGTATGAGCGTTTCGAAGCTGCACTTGAAGAAGCTTATAAGGCAGGCTTGTTAGGAAAAGATCTAAAAGGTTCCGGTGTTGATTTTGATTTATATAGTCACTTGGGTGCGGGTGCTTATATTTGTGGTGAAGAGACCGCATTACTTGAATCGCTTGAAGGTAAAAAAGGTCAACCACGCTTCAAGCCACCTTTCCCTGCCGGGTTTGGTTTATATGGCAAACCAACCACAATTAATAATACTGAGAGTCTTGCCTCCGTCCCCGTCATCCTGGAGAAGGGTGGTCAGTGGTTCCTTGAGCAAGGCAAGCCCAATAATGGCGGTACAAAAATCTTTTGTGTCTCTGGCCACGTCAACAATCCGGGTAACTTCGAAGTACCGATGGGTACGCCGTTTAAAGACTTGTTAGAAATGGCTGGTGGCATTCGTGATGGACATAAGTTTAAGGCGGTTATCCCCGGCGGTTCATCTGTCCCGGTTTTACCTGCTGAGATCGCAATGGACATGGATATGGATTATGACTCAATTGCTAAAGCCGGCAGTATGCTCGGTGCGGGTTCTGTGATCGTGATGGATGAAACGACTTGTATGGTCAGAGCCTTAGCGCGTTTGTCGCACTTCTATTTCGAAGAGTCGTGTGGACAATGTACGCCTTGCCGTGAAGGTACCGGTTGGTTAGCACGTATGGTACATCGCATTGAACACGGTCAGGGCCGTCCTGAAGATATGCAATTATTAAATGATGTGGCCAATCGAATTGGTGGGCGCACAATTTGTGCACTAGGCGATGCAGCCGCTATGCCGGTGCAGAGTTTTCTGAAACATTATGGTCATGAGTTCGAATATCACATCGAACATGGCAAGTGCATGGTGTAAGTGACGAGATGAGCGATTTACTTAACATAGAAATCAATGGTGTCGCACTGCAAGTGAAGCCGGGCACGATGGTTATCGAAGCGGCAGATGATGCAGGAATCACTATTCCTCGTTTCTGTTATCACAAGAAATTATCGGTTGCTGCCAACTGTCGCATGTGTCTGGTAGAAGTAGAGAAAGCACCAAAACCTTTACCGGCATGTGCAACCCCAGTAACCGATGGCATGAAGGTATTAACTAAATCTCCATTAGCACTTGAAGCACAAAAGAGCGTAATGGAATTTTTATTAATCAACCACCCATTGGACTGTCCTATTTGTGATCAGGGCGGTGAATGTGAGCTGCAAGATGTAGCCATGGGTTATGGCCAGGATATGTCGCGCTATCACGAGAAAAAGCGCGTTGTAAAAGATAAGTTTCTTGGTTCACTCATATCGACTGATATGACACGCTGTATTCATTGCACACGTTGTGTGCGCTTCGGCCAGGAAGTTGCTGGCATCATGGAAATGGGTGCACCAGGTCGTGGTGAACACACAGAAATTAGTACTTATATGGAACGTGCGATTGGCTCTGAGATGTCTGGAAATGTCATCGACCTTTGTCCAGTTGGTGCACTCACATCGAAACCTTATCGTTACCACGGTCGTCCATGGGAAAACACAACCCATGACAGTATTGCTCCACACGACTGTGTTGGTTCAAACGTACATGTGGAAACACGTCGTAATCAAGTTATGCGTGTCTTACCAAAAGAGAATGAAGCGATTAATGAACTGTGGTTATCAGATCGCGATCGGTTCAGCTATATGGGTTTGACCAGTGGTGATCGTCTATTGCAACCCATGGTGAAACAAGATGGTGAATGGAAGACCACAGACTGGCAGAATGCACTTAACTATGCGGTTGAAGGTTTGCAGCGAGTAAAAACCGCTAGCGGCGCTGAGACAATAGGTGCATTGGCTTCACCAAGTAGCACTACCGAAGAATTATACTTATTACAAAAAGTAATTCGCGGCATGGGTAGTAATAATATCGACCACAGACTGCAACAACTCGATTTTGCCAATCAAGATACTATGCCCGCTTATCCATGTATGAATCAATCGATTGCCGATCTCGATAACATTAATGCAGCGTTATTGGTCGGTTCGTTTACGCGCAAGGATCAACCTATAATCGCTCATCGTTTGCGTAAGGCAAATAAATCAGGTGCCAAGGTTAGTGTTATTAACAGCGTTGATTACGATTTTAATCTTGACCTGTCGCAAAGTGTCATTACTCGCCCGGATGATATCGCATCACAGTTAGCGGGTGTGGTTAAAGCTTTAGCCGAGGTTACGGGTAAATCTATACCTGATGTGCTGGCTAGCAGCATAAGTTCCGTTACCGTGACAGATGAACATAAAGCAATTGCTGCAGATCTCAATGATGCTGAGAATGCAACGGTACTGATGGGTATTCATGCGATGTCTAACCCAAATTTCTCCGCGATTAGCAGTTTAGCTAACGCGGCAGCCGAACTATCCGGTGCAACACTTGGTTATTTAAGTGCGGGAGCAAACAGTGCGGGAGCCTGGTTAGCGGGTGCCGTACCGCATCGTGCACCAGGGCAACAGGCAACTGATGGCAAAAATGCCATGCAGATGATCACCGATGACATGAAGGCCTTCGTGCTATTAAACATGGAGCCGGAATATGACTGTGCAAATCCAAACGAAGCATTGAGTGCGATGAGCAGTGCAGACTTTGTTGTATGCATGACACCGTTTGCAACCAGCACTATGCGTAAGTACGCAGATGTCATGTTACCTGTCGCACCATTCACGGAAACTTCGGGTACCTACGTGAATGTAGAAGGTCAGTGGCAGAGTTTCACTGGCAGTGTTCCTCCCATGGGTGATGTACGTCCTGGTTGGAAAGTACTACGCGTAATCGGTAACTTCCTTAAGCTCGATGGTTTTGATTATCTTGCCTCAGAAGATGTGCGTGATGAATTAGATGGTTTAACACGTGAGCTTGAGACGAATTCACGTAGCGAAATTACGGCTGTGAATCTTGATTCTAGCAAGCCTGAATTGACTCGCATTGGTCATGTATCACTATATGCCGTTGATTCATTGGTGCGCCGTTCTGAGCCATTACAGCAAACAGATGATGCGCTGGCTGCGATGATAGCTGTGAACAATGTCACCGCTAAGAAGTTAGGCCTGGATAGTGGCCAAATGGCCGTTGTGATGCAAAGCAACACCCGGGTGAAATTACCTATATATATAGAAGACGCCATTCCCGATGATTGTGCGTTTATTCCCGCTGGTGTCACCGGCAGTGTCGAACTGGGTCTTAGCTATGGCCCGGTAGAAGTGGCGGGAGGTTAATTATGTTCGATTTTATTACCGAAACGGCTTTATTCAAAGAATATGAGGTTTACATAATGACCACGATCTACGTGCTGGTGATTATGATTCCTTTGTTTGTGGCAGTTGCCTATACGACCTGGCTAGAGCGTAAAGTCATTGGTGCCATGCAGGTGCGGATTGGTCCACGTAATGTTGGTTTTCGTGGTTTGTTACAGCCCTGGGCGGACATGTTCAAACTGATCTTCAAGGAAATTATTCTGCCGAGTGGTGCAAACAAGGTTCTATTCGTGATTGCACCGGTAATTACCCTGGCCTCTGCAGTAGCGGCCTGGGCAGTGATACCGTTTGATGCTGAAAAAGTATTATCGAAAGTTAATGCAGGCTTGCTCTATGTGTTAGCAGTAACATCAGTCGGCGTTTATGGCGTCATTATTGCTGGCTGGGCATCTAACTCTAAATATGCGTTATTAGGTGCAATGCGTTCTGCGGCACAGATCGTTGCCTACGAAATTGCGATGGGCTTTGCACTCGTTGGTGTTTTAATGGCTGCGGGCAGCATGAACTTAGGTGAAATCGTACTGGCGCAAAAAGGTACTAACGGTTTATTGGATTGGTACTGGTTACCTCTATTACCCTTATTCCTGGTTTACTTTATCTCAGGTGTTGCCGAAACCAACCGTGCACCCTTTGACGTCGCCGAAGGCGAATCGGAGATCGTGGCAGGCTTCCACGTTGAATATTCGGGTATGACCTTTGCTGTATTCTTCCTGGCAGAATACGCAAATATGATTTTGATCTCGGCCCTGGCATCGATCATGTTCCTCGGTGGTTGGTTGTCACCTTTTGAAGGGGTACATAACTTCCTGTGGTTAGGTATCGACATGCATGCATTAACAGCATGGGTGCCTGGTATGGCCTGGTTCTTTGCCAAGATATTTATCTTTATCTTCCTATACCTGTGGTTCCGTGCGACCTTCCCACGCTATCGCTATGATCAAATCATGCGCTTGGGCTGGAAAGTATTTATTCCAATTACTATCGTCTGGATCCTGGTTGTTGGATTTATGGTGTTAGGCGAAGTCTCACCATGGTGGGGGGCAACAGCATGATGCAAGGTTTAAAACAATTCTTTAAGAGTCTCTTCATGTTGGAGTTGATGAAGGGCTTATCGATCACGGGCAAGCATTTATTCGCACGTAAATTCACGCTCTATTACCCCGAAGAAAAGGCGCCAATATCACCACGCTTTAGAGGTTTGCATGCTTTGCGTCGTTATCCTAATGGTGAAGAACGCTGCATCGCTTGTAAGCTGTGCGAGGCGGTGTGTCCCGCTCTGGCGATTACGATCGAATCAGAACAGCGTGATGACGGAACGCGTCGTACCACACGATATGATATTGATTTAACGAAATGTATTTTTTGTGGATTCTGTGAAGAGTCCTGCCCGGTCGATTCGATTGTTGAGACGGGTATCTATGAGTATCACGGTGAAGAACACGGTGATTTGTATATGACAAAAGAAAAGTTACTGGAAATCGGTGACAAATATGAGAAGGATATCGCCGCCGCGCGTGCAGCAGATGCTTCTTATCGATAACAACAAAAAATAGGTTAAGACGAAAACAATGACAGGTGTGCAATTTTTATTTTACGCATTTGCAGCGATGATGGTGTTCTGCGCCTTGATGGTGATTACTGTCCGTAACCCTGTGCGCTCTGCTTTATTTCTGGTTCTAACCTTTGTTTCCTGCTCTGCTATCTGGTTGCTAATGGAAGCTGAATTCCTGGCGATAACCCTGGTGCTGGTTTATGTCGGTGCTGTTATGGTGCTATTCCTGTTTGTTGTCATGATGCTGGATATTAATATAAACCGACTGAAAGAGGGTTTTGTTAAATATCTTCCTGTCGGGATTGGCGTCGCAGGTCTGTTCGGAGGTATGTTGACCTGGTTGTTATACAACGTCGAAGCAGCCGACTTAAAAACCAAGATGCGCACAATGTACCCGCCATCCGCAAAACCAGCAGACTACAGTAACACCGAAGAGTTGGGTGAAGTGCTGTATACCGTTTATGTGTACCCATTCGAAATTGCCGCAGTTATCTTGTTGGTAGCTATTGTGGCGGCGATTGCATTGACGTTCCGTCGTAGAACAACAACTAAATACCAGAATCCTGATCAACAAGTATCAGTTAAGCGGGATGATCGCTTACGTGTTGTGAAAATGGATTCGGAAGAGAAGAAGTAGGGCGCGCCGGTATGATTACATTAACAGAAGTTCTAATCCTTGCCGCTATTATGTTTAGCATTAGTGTTGCGGGTATATTTCTGAATCGAAAGAATTTAATTATCCTGCTCATGTCGATTGAGTTGATGCTTTTGTCAGTCAATATCAATTTTATTGCCTTCTCCTATTATATGGGCGACCTGGCAGGGCAAGTGTTCGTATTCTTTATCCTGACCGTTGCAGCAGCAGAAGCGGCTATCGGTCTGGCTATCTTAGTCGTGCTGTTCAGAAATAAACGCACGATCAATGTCGACGATCTCAACGAGATGAAGGGGTAGGGCAGTGTTTGACGATATGCCAAGTGTTTATCTCTGGATCGTATTAGCGCCATTGATCGGTTCTATCATCGCTGGATTATTCGGCAAGGTGATCGGTCGTTCGGGGGCACATTGGGTAACTATTATCGGTGTCGGTATTTCCTGTTTGTTATCTTTGGTCGTATTCAAACACCATGTTATGGATGGTGGCGCAGTTTACAATGACTCGGTATACATCTGGTTAGAAACAGAAGGTATTAAGTTCCATATTGGATTCTTAGTCGACAACCTGACCGCAATGATGATGGTAGTGGTCACTTTTGTTTCCTTGATGGTTCACATCTATACCATTGGTTACATGCATGACGACCCTGGTTACCAGCGCTTTTTTAGTTATATCTCACTGTTTACATTCTCGATGTTGATGTTGGTTATGTCTAACAACTTCTTGCAGCTATTCTTTGGTTGGGAAGCAGTGGGTCTGGTTTCTTATCTATTGATTGGTTTCTGGTTCAAGAAGAGCACTGCAACCTTTGCTAATTTAAAAGCTTTTCTAATTAACCGTGTCGGTGACTTTGGATTTATCCTCGGTATCGCTGCTGTTCTGATGTATTTCGGATCACTAGATTACAAAACGGTCTTCGAGAATGTCGACAAGGTCTCTGGGCTACAAATGGAAGTCATCGAAGGCGTGTCCTGGTCGGTGATGACGTTCATTTGTATTGGATTATTTATTGGCGCGATGGGTAAGTCGGCGCAAGTGCCATTACATGTCTGGTTGCCAGATTCAATGGAAGGCCCCACGCCTATTTCTGCACTGATTCATGCTGCGACCATGGTGACTGCTGGTATCTTTATGGTGGCACGTATGTCCCCGCTCTATGAGTTGTCTGAGTCAGCTCTGTTGTTCGTTATGTTTATTGGTGCTACCACGGCCTTATTTATGGGCTTCCTCGGTTTGGTACAAAATGACATCAAACGCGTTGTCGCGTATTCAACACTCTCGCAATTAGGTTATATGACGGCTGCCCTGGGTGCGTCTGCATATGCTGCGGGTATTTTCCACTTGATGACCCATGCTTTCTTCAAAGCGTTATTATTCCTCGGTGCCGGTTCTGTGATCATTGCCATGCATCATGAGCAGGATATGCGCAAGATGGGTGGCCTGCGTAAATATATGCCAATCACCTGGATCACATCTTTAATAGGATCGCTTGCATTAATTGGTACGCCATTCTTTGCCGGTTTTTATTCAAAAGACTCAATTATATTAGCGGTTGGGAATTCAGATCTGAATAGCTGGGTGCAGTCTTATGCGTACTATGCCTTGCTAGCCGGTGTCTTCTTTACCGCACTCTACAGCTTCCGTATGTACTTCATGGTCTTCCATGGTAAAGAACGGATGGATGAACATACCCGTTCACATCTACATGAAACCCCATGGGTTGTGACGGTGCCACTGATTGCACTGGCGATTCCATCTATCTTTATCGGTGCTTACTTTGTAGAAGATATGGTCTTTGGTGATTTCTTTAAGAGTGCAATTTATGTTGCTCCAGCACATGATGTATTAGCTTCACTGCCGAAGGATGACTGGCTGAGTATGGTCACCCATGCAGTACCGTTCTCTATGCCCTTTATACTTGCATTGGCTGGTGTCGTCGTGGCCTGGTTCTTCTGGATGAAACGCCCTGACATCCCTGCAATGCTCGAGGAGAAGTTCAAGTGGTTGCACACCCTGTTAGTTGAAAAATATTACGCAGACCATTTGTATATTAAGTTGATCGCGCCCTTTGGTCGTTGGCTTGGTGACAAGTTGTGGCGCTGGGGTGATGTGAAAATTATTGATGGCGCCATTGTCAATGGATCCGCAAAGACAGTTGGTTTTGTCGCATCAAAGGTTCGTAATATTCAGACCGGTTTCTTATACACCTACGCCTTTACTATGATCGTAGGCCTGGTCGTTCTCATCGCAGTCTTCGTTTATGGCTGGGACAAAATAATAAGTACATTAGGTTAGAACATGTTTGAAACTTGGCCTTTACTCAGTTTAGTTATCTGGACCCCGATTGTCGGCGGCATGCTAGTGCTTGCAACGGGCGGTGATAAGAACGCAAGCGAAGCACGTGTATTAGCATTGCTCGTTGCTATTATTACCTTTGCTTTATCTATACCGCTATACACTGAGTTCAATACAGCAAAAGGTAGCATGCAGTTCATTGAACATGCTGAGTGGATGAGCCTTGGTGATCTGCGACTGTATTACCACTTAGGTGTTGATGGGATTTCCATGCCTCTCATCGTGTTAACTACCTTTATCACAGTGATTGTTGTCATTGCTGGCTGGGAAGTCATTAAGTATAAAGCAGCACAATACATGGCAGCCTTCTTGATTATGGAAGGTTTAATGGTGGGAGTCTTTTCCGCTCTGGATGCTGCTTTGTTCTACGTCTTCTGGGAAGCGTTGTTGATCCCCATGTTCCTGGTAATCGGTGTCTGGGGTGGTCCTAACCGCGTGTATGCGACTATCAAATTTTTCCTCTACACCTTCCTGGGCTCGGTATTTATGCTGGTGGCCTTCATTTATATGGCCAACAAAACAGGTAACTTCGAAATACTGCAATTGCATTCATTAAAGCTAACCATGCAAGAGCAGATGTTCATCTTTGTTGCATTCTTGTTGGCCTTTGCGGTCAAGGTGCCGATGTGGCCAGTGCATACCTGGTTACCCGATGCTCACGTCGAGGCACCAACAGGTGGTTCAGTGGTGCTGGCTGCAATCATGCTTAAGCTAGGTGCGTATGGCTTCTTACGCTTCTCATTACCTATTACGCCCGATGCCTCTCAGGAACTGGCCTGGTTGATGATTACCTTGTCACTGATTGCGGTAGTTTATATCGGCTTTGTTGCACTCGTGCAACAAGACATGAAAAAGCTAATTGCCTATTCATCAATCTCGCATATGGGATTTGTTACCCTTGGTTTCTTTATTGTCTGGGCTATCTACGACAAAACGACCGAAAACACCGAGATGATAATTACCGGCATCAATGGCGGTGTCGTGCAAATGATTTCGCACGGATTTATTTCTGGCGCGATGTTCCTGGTGGTTGGTGTCATGTATGACCGGATTCATAGTCGACAAATTGCCGACTACGGTGGTGTTGCCAACACAATGCCGACCTTTGCAGCCTTTGCTGTATTGTTTGCAATGGCAAACGCAGGTTTACCCGGTACTTCAGGTTTCGTTGGTGAATTCCTGGTTATCATGGCCGCGTTTAAAGCTAATCCATGGTTTGCCTTCCTGGCAGCGACAACATTGATTGTCGGCGCGGCCTATACACTGTGGATGGTGAAGCGCGTGTTCTTTGGTGAAGTTGCCAATGATAAGGTTAAAGCATTGAAGGATATTAATTCACGAGAATTCTTCTTCCTGTCTGTTTTGGCCGTGATGGTTTTATTCTTTGGTTTGTATCCAGCGCCATTACTCGAGGTTATGGACGAGAGCGTTGAAAACCTTGTTCGCCATATTCTTCAACCGAAAATCCCGCTATAGGTCACGTTATGGAATTTATTGCAGCTTATTTACCATCCGCCATGATGAATGACCAGACGATTTCACAACTACCCCTGGCCCTGCCTGAGATAGTAATGTTGTGCATGGCCTCAATCGTTCTGATTGTCGATCTATTTTTAAATGATAAGACCCGTGGTGGCACTTACATATTGTCACAATTTACGTTGTTAGCGCTGGTTGTGATTACGGTGATGAGTTTTACTCAACAGAAAAGCATCGCCTTTCATGGAACGTTTGTCCGCGATGGCATGGGTGATTTACTTAAAATATTTGTTTACATCGTGACCTTTACCGTATTTCTGTATTCGAAGTCATACTTAAAGGCGCGAGATATGTTTAAAGGTGAGTATTACGTGCTCGGTCTGTTTGCAGTGCTGGGTATGATGGTGATGATCTCAGCACAGAGTTTCCTGACAATATATCTTGGCCTGGAATTGTTATCGCTATGCATGTATGCCCTTGTTGCGTTACAGCGTGATTCGATTATTGCCTCTGAATCGGCGATGAAATATTTTGTTTTAGGCGCGATCGCATCCGGTATGTTGTTGTATGGCATGTCTATGATCTACGGTGCTACAGGTTCACTCGAACTCGCGACGATCAATGCCGAAGTGATGAAGAACACAGACAATATAGTTCTTATTTTTGGCCTGGTATTTGTCTTAGTTGGTGTGGCATTTAAACTAGGTGCCGTGCCATTTCATATGTGGTTGCCCGATGTCTATCAAGGTTCACCAACTGCAGTGGCGATTTTCATCGGTAGTGCGCCAAAGATTGCTGCTTTTGCTATGACTATGCGCCTGCTGGTAGATGGACTACATGGCTTGCATGTACAGTGGCAGGATATGCTGATTATTATGGCGGTTGCATCCCTGGCGATTGGTAATATAGTCGCGATCGCACAAACCAATATTAAACGCATGTTGGCTTATTCTACGATATCACATGTTGGTTTCATCATGTTGGGTATCATGACAGCCGAAAAGGGTGGTTATACAGCCTCTATGTTCTACACCATCGTCTATACACTGATGGCACTGGGTGCTTTCGGCATGATTATGTATATGTCACGAATGGGATTCGAATCAGACAAGCTCGATGACTTCCGCGGTTTAAATCAACGTAGTCCCTGGTTTGCCTTTATCATGTTGATTTTCATGTTCTCCATGGCTGGCGTGCCACCTTTTGTTGGCTTTTGGGCCAAGCTATCCATCCTCAAAGCCGTTGTTGCTGTTGATATGACATGGCTCGCTGTGACAGCCGTTGTCTTCTCTATTATCGGTGCATTCTATTATCTACGTATAATTAAGTTGATGTACTTTGATACACCACAGGAGACATCTGCAATCGAAGGCGCATCAGATCTTCGGGTCATGCTAAGTCTGAACGGTATTGCTATTCTAGGACTTGGTTTATACCCTGAACTGATTATGGGACTGGTTATATCTGTGATGTAAGGGGTATTCTATCCCCGATAGAATAATTGCAGTCTCAAAAAAAGATCGAGTCTTCCTTTGAACTCATTTTCGCGTTCAAATAATAGTTGTGGTTGAATGTCGAGAAACAAATAGTCTTTATGGATGTTGTTACGATACAAGGCATTTACTAAATAAGCAGTCGCATGGGTTGTTGGTTCACTCTTACCGAATACACCAACCTTGTATGTGATAGCGCGCTTTTTGCTCAAAGTGTTAATCAGGCTAAACGTTTGGCTCATCTCATAGTAATCAAACTCATCGGTGTAGCGAACGAATGAATTGCTACGAAACAATACAGTCTCACTAAGTGGGCGATCCCAACGCATGTTGGTGTCTGAGCCGAATCCAGTTGCGTTGTCAAACCAATAGAGTGTTTCATTAAACCCCATAAGCCAGTTTCCAAATTTCTCTTCTCGGTTTGCTCGCAAACGGAGATATAAAACAAGCGGGGAACGTAATCTCAGGCCAAGCGACGGCCTTATTTTCCAGTTGCTGGAACCGCCGACGGCACCTTCGATCCCAGTGAAATAGGATTTGTCTTCACCTTCCGGAGTAGATGATGGATCACCAGTTTCTTTGGCCAGTGCACCTTTTTGCTCATCGATGTCGCTGGTAAAAACCAGTTTTAGTTTCTTTTGCGTCTTGGGCAAACGTAGGCGGAGGCTTATACCACCATCGAATTCAGCACCCTCGCCTTCGGGCCAGTAGGATTCCAGAGTGATACGTAGGTAACTTCCGGTACTTTCATCGATGGCAAAACTGTCAGTAAAAAAATTGTCGATACCAAGTACGTAGCCTTTAAGATAGCTGGAAACAACTTGCTGGTGCGCATCAAGGAAAGAAAAGAATGGGGTAGCCGGTTGTTCGTGAATATTGACGTCTATCTCAGACTCAGTGGTCTCAGTGGTCTCAGTGGTCTCAGTGGTCTCAGTGGTCTCAGCATCATCTCTCAACATCATTTCAGTGACAGGCACTTCGTCGGGTGCGATTGCTTCAGATTGGTCAGATATGTCTTCAGCCATTACCTGCCAGGGAGCAAACAATAAAAAGGGGAGGAGAAGGTGGCCTCGACTAAACAGCTTAGGATTCATACCACTACGATATCGCTATCGACGTGTCGATTCAATTCAAATTGGACGCTTAATTGAACAATTTGGCTGGTCGAGTTGAGCATAATATGATTATGCTTAACGAAACAGGTGAGCCAGCAGCAAAGAAGAATTTGAGTGAATACCAGGGCGAAGTTGTACTGGTCCAGTTCTGGGCAACATTTTGTGGTTATTGTAAGGCCAATTTCCCGAAACTAAGTGCGATAAGTGATCGTTTTGAAGGACAGGGTCTAAATGTGATTGCGGTTAGCACAGACAGTAACGACGGTGTAATGATGGACTGTCTCCAGAGCGAAAACCCTGGTGTGCAAATCGCCTGGGATATCTCAGACACGGTCTCTACCGCCTATGAAGTTTCGTCTATCCCTCTCACCTTAATTCTGGATAGTGGTGGCAACATTATCCATGAGCAAATTGGCGCTTACTCTTCGACAGATGTAGAAGTTCTGGAGCAGAAGATTAGTACTGCAACCATACCAGTAATGGTTGGTTTTATTTAGCGGAAGAAAGTTCGACTAACACGTTAGAGCTGTTAAAGTATGATGTACGTTTGTCAGAGGAGCTGGCGCCGATGCATATACCTGTTGAAGGTATGCAAAATGAAGAAATCTTTCGGGTGCAAATGCGTGGTGTGACTATACTGCTACGGGGCTTTTCACGTTTCAAAACAGAGAATGCAGCACTCGAAGAACCGGCACTACAAGACTTTGCTGATGCGCTAGCCGATTTTCAAGCCATCCGTATGAATAACGAGCTAACCTGGATGACGGGTGCATTCTTGTTTATTAAGCAGGGGGAAACTGAAAAGGCTATGTCGAATATTGAAAAACTCGAAGGCAGCAAGTACGCCGGGCGCCATGAGAAGAAAATGCTCGCCGAAACTAAGGCGAACTTAAAATCTCGCAATCCAGATGCTGCCTTGGCAACCATTACAGACAAGGTTGTGATGTTCAATATTGGTATTGGTTATGCAAAATCGTATTTACTGGAGATTGAATGGGCCAGATTCCTGGAAAAGTCAGAAGTCGGACGCCGCTTATTGAATATATTTCCTGAATTAGAACGTAGTTATGATAAGGCGAAAAAATATTTAGATCTTGAAATGATATCAGAGGAAGCCAGACAATTGTTGGAATAGTAATTAGGTTGGTCTGACATATATCGTGCCTGTGAGCTTGAAAATTCGACAGTTTCCGCCATTATTGATTTACAGTGATAGTGTTTATCACTTCTTTGGTCTGATTTAATCAACCACCGAATGAGGAATAAATATGATCGCAGATACCTTGAATAAATTTAATGTGCCTGAGGGTCTAGCTAAGGAAGCGATAAAGATTACCGCAAGCATCATGACAGTTCATCTGTATCTGTATATTAATCTAAACCGATGAGTATTATTAAAATAGGTGAGGATACCATTGAGTGTATCGATGGCGAATCGCTCTTAAAATGTCTACTTAGGAATAAAATTGATATTCCTTATTCTTGTCGAGTGGGGACATGTCAAAGTTGTTTATTGCAAATGCCGGAAGGGGAGGTACCTCCGGCAATACAAGTTGGTCTCAATCCCACCTTGCGCACACAAAATTATTTCCTGGCGTGTCAATATTACCCAGATAAGGATATTACTGTAACCTCACTCGATGCATCTAATCCTACAGAGATATGTCATGAGGCGATAATTCTCGCTAAACAGGAACTTGCAGAAACTGTTTTACAAATCAAGCTGCGTCCTTCTGATCCAATAGAATTCAAAGCAGGTCAGTTCATTAATATTCGACGAGCAGATGGGTTGGTGCGTAGTTATTCGATTGCAAATACACCAGATCGATCAGGTGTTATAGAGTTACACATAAAGCGCATGAGCAATGGAGAAATGAGCAACTGGTTATTTGATTCGGTAAAGGTAGGTGAAGTTATTAATGTTTACGGGCCGATGGGGTCATGTTTCTACATCGGGGAAAACCAGGCACAAAAACTTTTATTGATTGCCACTGGGACTGGCATGGCGCCTTTGCTCGGTATTTTGAATGACGCTATTAAGTCAAAACACCAGGGTGAGATAGCGGTATACCATGGTTCTCGTCATGCTGATGGTTTTTATATGCATGACTATTTACGCGATCTATCGAACAATAATGAAAATGTAATTTATCAGGGCTGCTTATCAGGGAGCGTTGTGCCGGCTGATTTCGTGCCAGGACGGGCAAATGACGTGGCTTTACAGCAACACACGAATCTAAAAGATTACCGTGTCTACCTCTGCGGACTTCCTGATATGGTTCGGCAGACTCAAAAACGTGCACATCTGGCTGGTGCAGCAATGAACGATATTCATGCAGATCCGTTCGACATGAAAGACCTCAGACAAGTACCACGTTTATAAATTAACCACTCGCGGCCTGTCCCGGATTCTGAATCTTTGTGGTTTTTTTATTTGCTATGAAGATTGTATGACACTTTCTAGTTGGTTAAATAAAACACAATTGTTTGCACTATAATTGATGGTAAGCCTGTTACTGCTTAATGCTTAAATATTAGCATTCATGAATATTAAACGTGGTTATGCGACATAAATGAATTGAATGGTGATGCATTTCGATTTCAGGCACAGTTGGCAGGTGAATAATTATTACTAAAAACCACTAACAATAATAAGGGGTTCAGGATGGATTACGCATTAATGTTTGCGATCGGGTGTGCGGTCGTTGCAATTATTTATGGCGTCTTTGCGATAACGTCGATTTTAAAGTTATCCGAAGGTAACGAGGACATGCGCCGAATTTCTAAGGCGATCCAGGAAGGGGCCTCGGCGTATCTAAAACGTCAGTACGTCACAATCTCTATCGTGGGCGTCATACTATTTATATTACTCTTCATCTTATACGATTCTTCAGCGACCGCATTTGGTTTTCTGATTGGCGCGGTATTGTCTGGAGCAACAGGCTTTATCGGTATGCACGTATCGGTGCGAGCCAACGCACGTACCGCTGAAGCGGCACGAGGTGGTTTGAATAAGGCATTGAGTGTTGCGTTTAAAGGAGGCGCGATTACCGGCATGTTGGTAGTGGGCCTTGGCTTGCTTGGCGTAGCTGGTTTCTATGCGGTATTACTCCAGATGAATGTCGAAGACCCAATCCATCCTTTAATCGGGTTGGCCTTTGGTGGCTCACTAATTTCTATCTTTGCGCGACTAGGTGGCGGCATCTTTACCAAGGGTGCAGACGTGGGTGCAGACATTGTCGGTAAAGTGGAAGCGGGTATTCCCGAAGATGATCCGCGCAACCCAGCCGTGATCGCAGATAACGTGGGTGACAATGTGGGTGACTGTGCAGGTATGGCTGCTGACTTGTTCGAGACCTATGCGGTTACCGTGATCGCTACTATGTTACTGGGTAGCTTATTATTTGCGAACCTGGGTCAACAGGCAATCTTATATCCACTCGTTCTGGGTGGTGCATCCATCGTGGCCTCTGTGATTGGCACCTTCTTTGTTAAGGCATATGACGGAGGCAAAATCATGAATGCGCTTTATCGTGGTTTAGCTGTATCGGGTATCTTAGCTGCGATTGCCTTTTACTTTATCACCAAAGATATGATGGCTGGTTTTGAAGGCGGTTATATTAACTTATTTTATTGTGCATTGATCGGTTTAGGTCTGACCGCCGCGATGGTGGTGATAACCGAGTACTACACGGCGACAGAATATAGCCCTGTGCGTCATATTGCGGAAGCCTCAACAACAGGTGATGGTACCAATGTGATCGCCGGACTCGGTGTTTCTATGAAATCAACCGCGGCCCCTGTGATTGCTGTCTGCGCTTCTATCTATTGGGCGCATGACTTTGCAGGTTTATATGGGATTGCGATTGCAGCAACATCGATGTTATCCATGACGGGTATTATCGTAGCGCTAGATGCTTATGGCCCGATTACCGATAACGCAGGTGGCATTGCTGAGATGGCTGAGCTAGATGAGTCGGTTCGCAATATTACCGATCCATTGGATGCTGTTGGTAACACAACTAAAGCTGTAACCAAAGGTTATGCAATTGGATCGGCCGCGTTGGCTGCTCTGGTTTTGTTTGCCGACTTTACCCATGGTCTGGAAAAGGCAGGTATCACTATTAATTTCGATTTATCCGACCATGAAGTCATTATCGGTTTATTTATTGGTGGTCTGGTGCCGTATCTATTCGGAGCGATGGCGATGGAGGCCGTTGGACGGGCTGCCGGTGGTATTGTGAATGAAGTGCGTCGCCAATTTAAGGAGATGCCGGGCATTATGAATCGCTCTGAGAAGCCAGACTATTCACGTGCGGTTGATATGTTAACTCGATCGGCGATTAAAGAAATGATCATACCTTCTTTGTTACCGATTGCAGTGCCAATTCTCGTCGGCTGGTTGCTTGGACCTAAAGCATTAGGTGGTCTATTGCTGGGAACAATTATCACTGGTCTGTTTGTTGCCATCTCAATGACGACAGGTGGTGGTGCCTGGGATAATGCCAAGAAATATATCGAGGACGGTAACTGTGGTGGTAAGGGATCCGATGCGCACAAAGCGGCGGTGACCGGTGATACTGTAGGCGATCCATACAAAGACACAGCTGGTCCAGCCATTAACCCATTGATCAAGATCATTAATATCGTGGCGTTACTCATCATTCCGATATTGTTCGTGGCCGACAAATAAAGTGATGGCTTAAGTCACTAACCCGGTTGAAGTAATTCAACCGGGTTTTTTTTGCACACGGAAGTGCTTATGTCGCGAGAGGCCAGGGAAGGCCGGAGCGACGAGTATCGGCATTTTCCGTTGTTCGGTACAATACAGTACTTGTCGCAAAAACAAATTTGGTATTTATATGAAAAGCTTATGGAACGACAAAGAGGCGCAACACTGTAAAGATGAACTCGCGCTTCGGGTCTATAGTTCAAGGTTGCTTGGCAGTAATCCTGAACTCGTTTTACACGGTGGTGGTAATACATCAGTAAAAATTAGCGAAAAAAATATTCTAGGTGAGGAACAAGAACTACTCTATGTGAAGGGTAGTGGCTGGGATCTGGCGACTATCGAGGCGGCAGGTTTTCCAGCGGTCAATCTACAACACCTTATTGCCCTAGCGGGGCTGAAGTCGTTAAGCGATCCTCAAATGGTCAATGAGCTAAAAACGCATATGACAAGTGCCTCTGCTCCAACACCATCTGTAGAGGCTATTTTACATGCCATCCTACCTTATAAGTATGTCGATCATACTCATGCCGATGCAGTCGTGACGGTAACCAATACACCCGACGGTCTTGCGCGCATCCAGGAAATTTATCGCGATTCCGTTGTTATCGTCCCCTATGTTATGCCAGGTTTTGATCTCGCTCGAGTCTGTGCAAAAGAATTTGAAAGGCAGCGGAATGATAATACACGAGGCATGGTGCTAATGAATCATGGCATTTTCAGCTTTGCTGATGATGCCAGGACATCCTATGAAACGATGATCGAGTTAGTCACGCAGGCAGAAGAGTATCTTAAAGTTAAAAAAGCCTGGAGCATTGATACAAAAAAGTCCAGTAAGAAATTACCAGCCGATAAACTATTAAAAATTTCCGCGTTACGTAAACAGCTTTGCGATATAAAACAAAGTCCAATGATTCTAACGACTACCTGTAATGATGCAGTCTATTCTTTTATAGAGCGCGATGATTTGGCTGTCATATCTCAACAGGGACCCGCAACCCCCGATCATGTTATTCGTACAAAACAACTGCCGATGTTGGGGAACACAATTGATCAGTACGTAGCCAACTATAAAAAATACTTTGATACTTACTCATCAAAGGTAAAGTCACCTGCCTCGACATCGATAGAGATGCTGGATCCTGTGCCACGGGTGATTCTCGATCAGGAACTCGGTATGTGTACTTTGGGTCAAAGTATAAAAGATGCAAATATAGTCCGTGATATTTATCAGCATACTATCGATATCATTCAACGTTCTACTATGTTGGATGAGTTTCAGGCTTTACCGGCAAAGAGAATTTTTGAAGTTGAGTATTGGGATCTAGAACAGGACAAGTTGAGGAGTGCTGGCTCAAAACCTGAATTCAGTGGTGAAGTAGCCTTAGTCACTGGTGCGGCATCCGGGATTGGTAAGGCCTGTGTGGATTCTCTGTTAGCGCGAGGTGCAGCTGTTATAGGTTTAGATATTAATAAAGCAATAGGCAGCTTGTACGATTCAGCGAATTTTTGTGGCGTACAATGTGATATCACCGATAGTGACGCGATTGCTGCGGCTTTGGAGCAGGGGATTATGCTGTATGGTGGTCTCGATATACTCATTCTAAATGCCGGGATTTTTCCAGCATCACTCACAATTGAAAAAATGGATCAACAGACCTGGAATAAAACACTGGATGTGAATTTAAGCGCCAACCTTAAGCTCATGCAGCAGGCTTATCTTTTTTTAAAACAAGCCCCACGTTATGGACGCGTTGTCATGATTGGCTCTAAAAATGTACATGCTCCTGGGCCTGGTGCCAGTGCCTATTCAGTTTCAAAAGCAGCATTAAATCAACTCATGCGCGTGGCGAGTTTGGAATGGGGTAGCGATAATATTCGCATAAACACCCTGCACCCTAATGCCGTCTTTGATACAGGTATCTGGACCGATGAGATTCTGAAGGCGCGCGCGGCGTCATATGGCATGAGTGTGGATGAATACAAAACGCGTAACATTTTAAAAACAGAAGTGGCTAGTCATGATGTTGCAGAACTTGCGGCCGAATTGTGTGGCCCCTTGTTTGCAAAAACCACGGCAGCACAAATCCCCATTGATGGTGGAGATCAGCGGGTAATTTAAAATACCAGTCATAGACATTTATGTAAAAACGCGTTACAACTTTTTACATCGGCAAGTGAAAAAATATAATGAAATCGATTATGATATTACCCGAATTAAGGTAGTCCTGATTAACTAAGTATTTCGTAGTTTCGTAATAGGTTAACCGGACAACCAGGTAAAACTAAAAATAGTGAGGAACGTAATATGAGGACCTATATTGCAATCGTGACAGGGTGTTTAATGCTAGCCTTGAGTCAAACCGGAATGGCGCGAAATGATGTTGGTGATTACTCGGTGAGCAATGTGCTACAAACTGAAAAAGCCAAGGGCAAACTCGGTGATATGAAATTTTATTTTGGTAACCAGAAACATGGAAAAGTAAAAAAAAGCCATGGTATTTTTCATACAAATAAAAAAACAAATGCATTTGGTAAGTCTGACCAGGAAGCATGTGAGCATGTCTTTTTGTCCGCATTGATCCAGTTGAAGAAGCGCGCAAATCAATTAGGGGGCAATGCTGTAATTAACATTAAATCGAACTATAAAAATAACCTCACCACCAGTGATACCACGTTCAAATGTGGCGCAGGTCATGTAGTGGCGGGGGTCGCCCTACAGGGCGAAATCGTTACTATTAAGTAAATCGGTAAAAAAGGGCCCAGGAACCAATGTCCTGAGGCCCTTTTTCTATGGTGCTGATGGGGGGGAATTCGTATAATGCTGCGCTATGTCTACCCTTGAAACAGCCACTATTGCCTTGATTATCATCTCGATGCTAGCCGCCAATTTGCCGTGGCTGAGTGAACGATTTTTCCTGTTTTTTAGCCCGCCAGGGAACCAGGGAAAGACGCTCTGGATGCGTCTGGTCGAATGGCTCGTGCTATTGTGCTTGTTTCTACTGGCCTCTGCCGGCCTTGAAAAGAAGCTCATGGGTGAAGTGTACAAGCAAGATTGGGAGTTCTATGCAGTTATCGTCTGCCTGTTTGTTGTCTTTGCCCTGCCTGGTTTCATTTATCGCCATGATCTTCGCCCTCATTTTGAAAAACGGAAACGCCGCAGCAAATAAAGCTGCATAATGCATTATTTATGGTGTCTTGCATCATGAATCACTAATATTACCCCTTCCTTATATACTGTTAATTAGTTTTGATCTTGTTTTGAACTGCTATAATTATGCATATTGCAGAAAACATGGCATTTCACAGATATGCAGCTTCGCCAAAAATTCTTTTTAGTCCTTACTTTGCTTACAGCAGTACCGCTGCTGATCTTGCTGTTCGGGGTCGTTGATCGGATTGAATCAGAGGTCAGGGCCCAGACCGAGAAAGAACTGCATATCTCATTGGACAAGATGGCCGATGAGATAAATCTTATTCTTGAGAACCAGAAATCTATAGCGCGGGGATTAGCACACGTCCCGGCAGTAAGACAGTTTGCTGCATATGTGAACAAGCCCATTGGTGGTGAATTCAGTGCAGAGGAGTATCAGCGCCGGGCCGAAGAGCTGGAGCAGTTTTTCCTCAATTATGCCCATGTTGTGGGTACCATCCAGGCCCTGCGCTTTATCGATCCGCAAGGTAAAACGCTAGTCAAGGTCAAGGAAGGCAAACCCATCGAGCCCAAGCAGTTCGATCCAAAATACAAGCGTTTTTACGTAGCTGACCAATCCAGTAAGAATTTTTTCAAGTATACAGTCGAAGCTGAGCAAGACGTAGTGATGTCCGATTTTGAGCTGGGGCAGGTAACCGGTCAGCCGGATTTTTGTCCCGCAATGGTCCGCTATGCGGCTTCGGTTAGAGACGAGGTAGACCGGGAGGAAGGTTTATTAGTAGTTAATATGTGGGGTACAAGACTTGATTCGACGGTTGAGGCCTCATTAGGTGGTTATCCAGGTAACGCCTTTGTGGTTGAGATGAATGATGGCACCGTGCGTGATGGTATTTATCTCTATCACCGTGAAACTAACAAGCGCTTTGGTAATCAGCTCAAATCACAATACCGTTTTACCAGCGAAATTTCGCCACAAGAGTGGCAACACATCCGCGCCAATCAGGAACGTGGTTCTTTATACCTGGATGATGGCCGCATGTTCTTTTTTCGAACATTGGCTCCCTTTGAATCCAGACCTCTGACTAGTTGGTTATTGCTTATAGAAGCGGATAGCAAAACAGTGTTTGCGCCTATCGAAAATATGCGGCGTTCTATCTGGCTGCTGTTAGGGCTACTGCTGGTCATCAGTCTGCTTATTTCGATCTGGGCAGCCTGGAAACTTGCTCAACCTGTACATGAACTGGCAGATGTGATTACCCGTTATGCAGATGGTGATCATGGCATTCGTTACGAAGATAAACGCAGCGATGAGATTGGTATTGCTGGCAAGGCCTTTAATTATCTTACCTCAAGCCTGGAGAAGGCTGAGCGAGGACGTGATACCGCACAACAGCAAGCGCGCCAGTCAGAACGTTTAGCCTCGGTTGGACAATTAGCAGCAGGGATTGGCCATGAGATCAACAACCCTCTGATGAATATCATGTCTCTGGCGGCATTGGTGGAAACCTCGGTAAAAGATGATGAGCAGGCCTTAAGTGACTTGCAGCTGTTACAAAAAGAAGGTCAACGCTGTGCGCGCATTGTGCAGGGTATCTTAAGTTTTGCGCGTGAAAACAAGCCTGACTTTCACGAATTCAACATGACTGAATTAGTAGAAGAAACGCTAAATTTATTGCAGCACCGTGTCGAATCAGCGGAGATAACCGTTGTGGTTGAACAGGAACATGATCTTTATATGGTAGGTGACATGAATCAGCTACAACAGGTTCTCGTCAATATTATTCTGAACGCGGTACAGGCCTCTGAGGCCGGTGGCACGATACATATTAAATCATACAAAGATATTGATTACGTCGCGGTTGAAATCATTGATAGCGGTGCAGGTATTCGCCCTGATGCGGCCGCGAAGGTTTTTGATCCTTTCTTTACTACTAAGAAAGAAGGTGAGGGGACCGGCCTGGGCTTGTCGGTGAGTTACGGCATTGTTAAACACCATGGCGGTACCATTCACATAGAAAATAACCAGGAGTCTGGCTTGCGCGTTGTTATTTTACTGCCGTTCAAGGCTTTGCTTGAAGATAATCCCGATGACACCCTATTGGAGGCAACTAATGCCATCTAGTCCAACTCGTATTATGTTTATCGATGATGACGCGGTGACGTGTCGAGTAATGAAACGCAACTGTGACAACGCAAATTATGTCTGCGAGGTTTTTCAGGATGCCAAGGCTTGCTTGAATGGATTTAAGAAAGATGGTGCTGACATTGTTATTACTGATTTGCGCATGCCGGGAATGAGTGGTTTTGAATTACTGAGTGAATTACGCGCTGTAGATGAAGATGTACCTGTCGTGGTTATGACGGGTTACTCATCAGTTGAAAATGCCGTAGAAGCAATGAAACGCGGTGCCAGTGACTTCATTAAAAAGCCTTTTGATTTTGAAGAGCTCAAAATCATGCTTGAGCGGACATTGAAGTCACGAAGCTTGCGTAACGAAAATAAATTACTAAAACGCCGCATCGGTCAAAAGCGAAATCGCTTTGGTATGATTGGTGATACCCCGGTAATGCGGACTCTGTTTAATACGATTGAGAAAATTGCTGAAGTGAGTTGTAGCGCAATCTTAACGGGTGAATCAGGTACTGGAAAGGAGCTGGTTGCCCGTGCGCTACACGATTTCAGCCCGCGTAGCGAAAAACCATTTGTCGCCATCGATTGTGGTGCACTTAGCGATACTCTTTTAGAGAGTGAGTTATTTGGTCACGAAAAAGGTGCGTTTACTGGTGCAACCCAGCGTAAATATGGATTAATGGAGCAGGCTGATGGAGGCACTTTGTTCCTGGACGAGATATGTAACATCTCCGACACTATGCAAATAAAATTAATGCGTGCGATTGAAGACCGCCGCATTATTCGCGTAGGTGGGACCACGCCTATACCCGTTGATGTGCGTGTTGTTGCCGCAAGTAACCAAGACCTGGAGAAAATGGTCGAAGAAGGGCGACTCCGCCATGACTTCTATCATCGTTTAAATGTCGTTACCGTGCGTGTACCTTCTTTGAGAGAACGTCGTGAAGACATTCCTGCCCTGGTTGACTATTACATTAAAGAATTTTCAGAGCGTTACCAGCGCAGCGTAAAAGGTTTTGACAGTATCTCTTTGCAGCGTATGTGTGAGGCGGACTGGAAAGGCAATGTACGGGAGTTAAAGAATACAGTTGAGCGCTGTGTCATCCTGACTGAGAGCCCAATAATGACTTGGGAGAACGATGGTCAGATTAGTGATGAAGAACTGTTATCGGCGGCGAGATTTTCCGAGAGTGAATTCGTTTCACTAGAGGGTTTGGAGCAGGAATATATTAAACATGTACTTAAATGTTGCCGAGGTAAAAAGACAAAAGCAGCACAGGTTTTAGGTATCGATAAGACAACTTTGTGGAGAAAATTACGCCGTTATGAAAATGAATCAGAAACGGTGTAATTTACAATATGACAGCTATACTGTTTGGTGCACATTGCAATAAAAAAACCTATTAGAGTGTGCTAATTTTGACGAAAAAACCGTCTAACCTATTGATTATAAATGTAAATAAAAAAAACCTAGACACTGGAATGTATATTGCTGTATCTATGTATATGTACTCACGAGTAGTACTATTCGTAAATATAAAGTTATAAGTAGTAAGCCTAATTATTAGGAGGAGATTGAAAATGAAATTAGTAAGTAAAATTGCATTAGTAGCTGCAGGTGTTGCGATGGCTGCTTCAGCCCAGGCTGTAGACCCATCAAAGAAAGCTAAGAACGGTTATAACCAACAGCGCGTTGTTTATCATGTAAACAACATCCATACAGCTAAAGGTGCTCTTCGTAATGTTAAGAATCACTTGAACGCTTTAGGTGATGACAACATCGAAGTTATCGTTGTAACTCACAGCTCTGGTGCTTTCGCCATGGTTGACGGTTCAATGGGTAAGAAAAATAAAAAAGGTAAGGTCTATAACTTCAATGATCAAATTGCTGGTCTAGCTAACCGCGGTGTTAAATTCACAATCTGTGCAAACACCATCCGTGGTAAGAAGATCCCTAAAGGTAAGATCAACGAAAACGCTGAAGTCATTCCATCAGGCGTAGCTCACGTTGCTCACCTTCAGCAAAAAGGTTACCTGTACGTTAAGCCATAAGGTTTAATTATCAGTAATCATAAAGACGGGTGCCCCAGTTAAATGGGGCACCCGTTTTTTTTGCCTTCGTCTTTTGATTTTATTTCTTTTCGTCCCAGTGGGACGAGATACTTTTCTTTTTACTTGTCATGATGTGTTTTTCGCAGCACTACTGCGACCTACTTTCTTGTATCGACAAGAAAGTAGGCAAAGAAACTCTTCCCCTGCGCTTGCCAAACATTCGTGGCTTATTGGCTTACTCAGTGAAACTTTGTGATTCGCCTTCCTTGGCTCATCACAAAGGCTCGGCCTCCATGCCTCGCCCCGCTGGGTTTCACTTGCGTGTAGCCAAACGCCTCTCACAGCTGCGCAAGGGGATTGTCCACTAAGCGAGTACGGTGCGATGTTCTAATGTGATACCCCTCAGTTTAACGTGCGAGCAAATACTCCCCCCATGTGAGGGTGTGTGAGTTTTAGAGTTTCTTGGAGAAATAAAATAGAGCGAGCCATGGATGGTGAGCCCGGTTTTGCTGAGCATGGATGCGAATCAAAACCGGACAGGGCAATAAACACTAAAACTCACTGCTTACACCCTGAACGGGGGTGTCATTTCTTTTGTGTACTTTTCTTTGGACAAGCAAAGAAAAGTACCTCGTTCCAGTGGAACGAAAAAAAATAAGTTCATTAAAGAAAGGATTCCGGCCCGTAGGCCGAAATGATAAGAAACATCAGAGAATAAAAAAAGGCATACCATCTCTGGTATACCCCTTTCTATTTCGCACGGGAGAAAGTCTGTGCGAAAGCGCTATTATTTAATCTGAGCTTCTGCTACATCCTTTTCGCCCTGATTATCGACCCAGCTCAGTTTGAGTGTGTCGCCTTTTTTGGCATTCTTTAAGCGGAATGATAAAAATGGGTTTTTGGACACGCCGGGTCCCCACAAGCAAGTCAGAACTGTTTTGCCGTTGTGCTCGCAGGTTAGCTCTTCGATGTAATGGGCGGGTATTTTCTTACCAGTTGCCTTGTCTTTACGTAGACCGGTTTCCATCTGGTGGAAGACGATCGCTTTTACAGTAGCAGCGCCATTGTCGGCCCATGCTCTGATCTTCATCTTTTTTCTTTTCTTTGCCATTGTTTTATACCTCTAGAATCTCGTTACTATCCATTAACCGCCACAGCCGCCCAGGGTTACCTTCACTGGCTTTTTAGCGGTGAGTAATTTGCCATCGGCTTTGACCAGGGCAATAACATCAGATGTTTTACGCATCTTGATGCGGCCTGTAACAAAACCATCGACTGCACTAGTGGTGATATAACTTGAGCAAAGCGGGTTGGCATTTTCAGGTACAAGAACAGAAATTTGCTCAGTATTGGCTGCTTTACTCTTAACAGTAACAGAGACAACAGCACCGTTTTCTGCAATATCAGGTGCTTCAACAGAAATTTCCTTGCTATCGGCTGCCTTGGTGCTGCCGGCAATTGCTTTCATAGCATCTTCTACTGTTGTTGCATTAAATGCGCTTTTTGGCCAAGCAGCGAGGACGGTACGAGGGCTGAGCAAACCTGCACTGGTTGCTACTGCAATTGTACCGGCCGCCATTGTGGCCTGTAAAAATGTTCTACGAGTCTGGTTCATCGAACGGCTCCTTCAATATTTCGTTCTGACTTAATAAGTATTTCTCTCCCGTACAATCTATACAGCAATTTTTGTACCAGCTGGAAATTACATTAAATAACATTAAGTTACAGCATTGTAAAGCAGAGTATGCTGCTCAAACAGTGCATTATGCAGTTAGTGATGCTGCAAAAGTCCCTGGTAATACCCCCAGGCTTTGAATACTGTTTGGTGTCTCTGACCCTATATCGTCCATCTTAGTATGTATCTACAATTTTTCTTCATCACAATGTCTCGCGAGTAGGGCAAAAATTAAGAAACAATATTAATTTTGATTTCTTGTAATACTACGATCACGTGTTAGAATGCGCGCCACGAGTGCGGGGTGGAGCAGTCTGGTAGCTCGTCGGGCTCATAACCCGAAGGTCATAGGTTCAAATCCTGTCCCCGCTACCAATTTTGATCTTTGGCTTGGTTAAGAAATATCCTCCAAGCTGGTGAATTTGCTATGGCATGCTATAATGCCTTGCAATTTAAAGTGTTACATCAAGTGGGCCTCGAGGCCCACTTTTCGTTTACGGGGAAAGATTATGGGACCGATGGAAGAACGCGTTCAGCGCCTGTTGGAACCCACAATTAGCTCGTTAGGTTATGAACTACTTGGGGTTGAATACCTTAGCCAGGGCAAACATAGCCGATTACGAATATATATAGATGGGCCGAATGGTATTGGCCTGGAAGATTGTACAAAAGTTAGCCATCAGGCCAGTGGTGTACTGGATGTGGAAGATCCCATCAAAGGCCAGTATGCCCTAGAAGTGTCATCACCTGGGCTGGATAGGCCATTGTTTAAACCAGAGCATTATGCTGCTTACGTGGGAGAGCAGGTGAAGCTAAGAACCCGGCTGCCAGTGAATGGACAAAGGAATTTTACCGGCAAGATAACCGCCGTGGAGCAGGACGACATATATATAGGTATGGAAAATGGTGAGGAACTTAAAATCGCCTGTGACGAAATTGAACAGGCAAATTTAATTCCGGAAATCTAAACCTGCCGCTCAAACACAGCGGATGCAAATGAGGCAAGTAAGAAAATGAACAAGGAAATTTTACTGGTTGTAGATGCCGTCTCCAACGAGAAAGGCGTCGATAAAGAGGTAATCTTTGGTGCGATAGAAGCGGCACTGGAGATGGCAACCAAAAAACGTTACAACACTGACGTCGCAGTGAGGGTTAGCATTGATCGTGAAAGTGGCAATTACGATACCTTCCGTCGTTGGGAAGTTGTTGAAGACGAAGAAATGGAATTCCCGGAACGTCAGACAACCATTAGTGCCGCACAGTATGAAGATGCTGAAGCGCAGGTTGGTGATTTTACTGAAGAGCAGATTGAATCAGTTGCATTTGGCCGGATTGCCGCACAAACTGCTAAACAAGTGATTGTACAAAAAGTTCGCGAAGCTGAGCGCGCTAAGGTCTTTAATGAATATAAAGACAAAGAAGGCGAGCTGGTCATGGGCGTGGTCAAGCGTGTTGAGCGTGGCAACGTCTATCTTGATCTTGGCAGCAATGCTGACGCGATTGTGCCGCGTGAAGAAATGATTCCCCGTGAGTCTGTTCGCAGCGGTGATCGTATTCGCGGATTATTAAAAGAAGTGAAGGAAGAGGCGCGCGGACCACAGCTATTGGTTAGCCGTACCGATCCTCGTTTCGTCATCGAATTATTCATGATTGAAGTCCCTGAAATTGGTGAAGGCCTGATTGAAATTATTAATGCCTCACGTGATCCCGGTTCGCGGGCCAAGATTGCTGTACAAAGCCATGATGATCGAATTGATCCGGTCGGCGCTTGTGTGGGTATGCGTGGTTCACGCGTACAGGCAGTTTCAAATGAGCTGGCTGGTGAGCGTATTGATATTGTGCTTTGGGATGAGAACGCCGCGCAATATGTGATCAATGCAATGTCACCTGCGGAAGTTGAATCGATTGTCGTTGATGAAGAATCAATGAGCATGGATATCGCAGTAAGCGAAGATCAACTATCGCAAGCAATTGGTCGTGGTGGACAGAACGTCAAGCTAGCAAGCGACCTGACCGGTTGGGTGTTGAATGTGATGTCAGAGTCCGATGCTGATGCTAAATCAGAAGCCGAGAATGAGAAGGTTGTTAAAAGCTTCATGGATGCACTCGATGTCGATGAAGAGATTGCACTGATTCTCGTTCAGGAAGGATTTTCCACCATTGATGAAATTGCATATGTGCCGAAATCTGAGATGCTCGAGATTGAAGAATTTGATGAAGATATGGTTGAAGAAATCCGTGGTCGCGCCAAAGACATTTTGTTGACCAAGGCGATCACCAGTGAAGAAGAATTATCTGAGAGTCCACCTGCAGAAGATTTGTTAAACATGGATGGCATGAACGAAGCGCTTGCCAATAAGCTAGCGAAAAATGGTATTGTGTCCATGGAAGACCTGGCGGAACAGTCAGTTGATGATTTGATCGAAATCGAAGCAATGGATGAAGAAACAGCGGGTGCATTAATCATGACCGCACGTGCTCCCTGGTTCGAAGAACAGGGTTCTGAAGAACAGCAACAGGCAAGTGAGTAAACCGAAAAGGTTACTACCAAGAAGGGTTAATATAGTTATATGGCTGAAGTCACCGTTAAACAATTTGCAGAAGTCGTTGGAATTTCAATTGACCGTCTGATGGAACAGCTTAAGGAAGCAGGCGTATCTGTGGCTGATCCTGATGCGATGATTTCTGATGACGAGAAGATGGAACTGTTGGGACATCTTCGACGCAAGCATGGTGATGACGCTAAAGATGCTTCAGGTGGTAAAAAAATCACCCTCAAACGAAAATCTTCTTCCGAGTTAAGAGTCTCGGGCGCGCAAGGTAAGCAGAAGTCTGTGACAGTAGAGGTTCGCAAAAAGCGAACTTATGTTAAGCGTAGTGTAATTGTCGAAGAAGAAACAAAGCGCCAGGAAGAAGTGCAGGCCCAGCGCCAGGAAGAACAAGCTAAACAAACTGAGCTTGACGAAAAAGCCAAGCGCAACCTTGAAGCGAAAGAAGCAGAAAAGGTAGCCGAAGAAGAAGCACGCAAAAAAGCGCTTGAAGAAGCTAAAGCTGAGAAAGAAAAGGCCGAGGAAGCAGCTAAGCTGGCCGCCCAGGAAGAGCTCACCAAGAAACAAGCTGAAGTAGAGAAAGAAGCACGTGGTGCTGGTGGTCGTAATAAGAAAAAGAAAAAAGAACAGCCTGGTGGTGCAGGTGATGATAATCGCAAGACGCGTTATGGCCGTAAGGAATTACATGTTAGCGCTGAAATGTCTGGGCGTCGAAAGAAAAAGCGACCCAAGAAGGCTGCTGCTGACTCATCTGAAGAGCACGGTTTTACCCTGCCGACTGCGCCTGTGGTACGCGAAGTCGCACTTCCCGAGACAATTACCGTAGCTGAATTAGCCCAGAAAATGTCAATCAAGGCCGCTGAAGTCATCAAGGTGATGATGAATCTGGGCTCAATGGTTACGATTAATCAGATGCTCGACCAGGAGACGGCACAAGTTGTTGTTGAGGAGCTAGGGCATACTGCAGTTCTTATAAAAGATGACGCCATCGAGGATTCGATTGTAACTGACGCCGAAGATGACAGTAGCGCGACTGCGCGTGCACCTGTTGTCACTATTATGGGTCATGTTGATCATGGTAAAACTTCTTTACTTGATTACATTCGTGAAAGTCGCGTCGCATCAGGCGAGGCGGGTGGTATCACCCAGCACATTGGTGCGTATCACGTTAAAACCCCGAACGGTGCATTGACCTTCCTGGATACACCTGGCCATGCTGCATTTACCGCAATGCGCGCACGTGGTGCGGATGTTACTGATGTGGTCGTGTTGGTTGTCGCAGCCGATGACGGAGTGATGCCGCAAACTAAAGAAGCTGTGCAACATGCGAAAGCAGCTGGTGTGCCGCTAATTATTGCGGTGAACAAAATTGATAAGCCTGAAGCTGATCCGGATCGAGTCAAAAACGAATTAGCCCAGGAAGAAGTTATCCCGGAAGACTGGGGTGGCGAGACAATGTTTATTAATGTCTCTGCACATACAGGTGAGGGCGTCGATGATCTGCTTGAGGCCATCTTGCTGGTAACAGAAGTGCTGGAACTCAAAGCGGTACATGAAGGCCCTGCACGTGGCATCATTATTGAGTCACGCCTGGATAAAGGACGTGGTCCAGTGGCTTCGGTACTAGTCCAACGCGGTACTCTAAATAAAGGTGACATGCTGCTGGCAGGTTTTGAATACGGACGTGTTCGTGCATTGATGAATGAGCATGGTCAACAAGTTGAATCAGCGGGTCCATCTATGCCAGTAGAAGTGCTTGGTTTATCTGGTGTGCCCAGTGCTGGTGATGAAGCAACAGTTGTTCAAGATGAACGTAAAGCACGTGAAGTAGCCACATTCCGTCAGGGTAAATACCGTGACGTGAAACTTGCTCGTCAACAAGCTGCGAAACTGGAAAATATGTTTAACAAGATGACAGAAGGTGATGTCAGCGTGTTAAATGTTGTTTTGAAAGCGGACGTACAAGGGTCGATTGAAGCCATTAGTGATGCATTGGTTAATCTGTCAACGGATGAAGTCAAAGTGAATATCGTCGCCAGCGGTGTGGGTGGTATCTCTGAGTCAGATGTTAACCTCGCGGTTGCATCAGGTGCGATTATGATCGGCTTTAATGTTCGCGCCGAAGCTTCTGCCAAACGTATGATTGATGAAGAAGGTATTGACCTTCACTACTACAGCATCATTTATGAACTCATTGATGAAGTTAAATCAGCAATGACAGGTATGCTTGCACCAGAATTCAAAGAAGACATTATTGGTCTTGCCGAAGTCCGTGATGTTTTCCGCTCACCCAAGTTAGGTAGCATCGCCGGTTGCATGGTGATCGATGGCACCGTTAAACGTAGCAACCCAATTCGTGTGTTACGCGACAATGTCGTGATTTATGAGGGTGAACTCGAATCATTACGTCGTTTCAAGGACGACGCCAATGAAGTCAAGATGGGAACCGAATGTGGTATTGGCGTTAAGAACTACAATGACGTCAAGGTTGGCGATCAAATCGAGGTGTATGAACGCGTCGAAGTGAAACGCACGCTCTAATTGTTAACGGTTACCCGACTATCGGTCACTGACAACTAAGACATCAGCCAAAGACACCATTAATTAGCTCAGCACATGCCTAAAGATTTCGAACGCAAACGACGCGTCGCCGAACAACTTCAGCGAGAGTTGGCGACGCTTATCCAACAGGAAATTCAAGATCCCCGTGTCGGTATGATTACGGTATCCGCAGCTGAAGTCAGCAAAGACTTTGCTCACGCAAAAATTTTTATTACCGCGTTAGACGAGGAGCACGGACATCAGGAAACGATTGATGCGCTGCAACATGCGGCAGGCTTTCTGCAGCATGAACTAGGCAAACGCCTTAAGCTGAGAACCATTCCCCGACTAAAATTTGTTTACGATGAATCGATTGAGCGCGGCTCCAGTTTATCTGCGCTGATTGATTCCGCGGTTAAACAGGACCAGAAAGACTAATTTTAGAAAACCAAATCAGCAATAGAGCCAGAGGAAATAGAATAGAAATGGGACGTAAGCGTCAAAGAGGTCGGAATGTGAATGGCATTCTATTACTTGATAAAGCAGTAGGTATGAGCTCGAATGCGGCCCTGCAGGAAGTAAAGAAGCTGTTTTTTGCCAAGAAGGCAGGCCACACCGGTTCACTGGATCCCCTGGCTAGCGGTTTGTTGCCACTTTGTATGGGGGAAGCGACCAAGCTTTCGCAATTTTTACTGGACTCAGACAAGGTTTACGAAGGCGTATGCCAGTTAGGTAGTAAGACCACCACCGGTGATGCCGAAGGCGACGTGATTGAGACAAAACCGGTCCCTAAGTTTGATGAAAAATCATTGAAAAAGGTCTTTAGTCAGTTCATGGGAGATATCGAGCAGATTCCACCCATGCATTCGGCAATCAAACAGAATGGTCAGCCCCTCTATAAGCTGGCCCATCAGGGGATCGAGGTGGAGCGCGAGCCACGACCAGTCCATATCTACGAATTAGACTGCCTGGAGATCCATGAGGCTAGTTTCAAGTTCCGCCTACGCTGCTCCAAAGGCACTTATGTGCGCACCCTGGTGGAAGATATTGGTGAAGCCATGGGTTGTGGCGCTCATTTAACGGATTTACGCCGAACCCAGGTAGGTCCATTTGCGCTTGAAGCGGCCACTACACCCGAGGAATTGGCCCATATTGCAGCTGATGAGGGTTACGAAGGGCTAGATAAGTTAATGATTCCTATGGATAAAGCTCTGGAGAACTGGCCAGCCGTGCACTTGACCGAGAACTCGACCTACTACGTCAAGCAGGGACAGCCGGTACAGGTCGCTAAGGCGCCCACCAGTGGCTGGGTAAGACTATTTGCCAACAACGACCATTTTATCGGTGTTGGGCAGATAATGGATGATGGCCGGGTAGCCCCAAAGCGGCTTTTAAACCTGGGCTAAGAGCATGATTTTCAACAAATGAGATGTTGTGCCTATGGGAATGCGCGGGTAAAATACGCGCTCATTTTTGACCGATATCTGTATAACAGGAGAATGTAATGTCACTGAGCACCGAGCAAACGGCTCAGATAGTAAAAGATTATGCGCGTGAGCCAAATGATACTGGTTCAGCCGAAGTGCAGATCGCTTTATTATCCGCACGTATTAACGATCTTTCTGATCACTTTAAAAAGCATATTCATGACCATCACTCACGCCAGGGGCTGTTGAGAATGGTGAGTCAGCGCCGCAAGTTACTTGATTACCTCAAGAACAAAGACGTGCAACGCTATCGCGATTTAATCGGAAGTCTTGGACTTCGTAAATAAAAAGGCAAAAGGCCATCTATGTCATTACCCGATCCTGTAGTCAAAGAATTTCAATACGGTAAACACACAGTAAGATTAGAAACAGGGCAAGTTGCCCGTCAGGCCGATGGTGCGGTCATGGTCCACATGGGTGAGACCGTGGTCATGGTCACCGCGGTTGTTGAGAAGAAAGCTGCGCCAGGTCGCGATTTCTTCCCGCTGACTGTGAATTATCAGGAAAAAACTTATGCCGCCGGACGTATTCCTGGCGGTTTTTTACGTCGTGAAGGACGTCCATCTGAAAGCGAGACACTGATTTGTCGTTTGATCGACCGTCCAATTCGTCCGCTTTTCCCAGATGGTTTCACGAATGAGACACAGGTGATTGCTACCGTCATGTCTCTGGATCCGGAAGTAACCCCAGACATTCCTGCTCTTATTGGTACCTCGGCTGCGCTTGCGATTAGTGGTGCGCCGTTTAGCGGTCCAATTGGTGCGGCGCGCGTCGGTTACAAAGATGGCGAATATTTACTGAACCCTAGCATGACAGAACTGGAAGACTCGGATCTGGATCTGGTCGTTGCGGGTACCAGTCACGCGGTATTGATGGTTGAGTCAGAAGCCAAACTACTTTCTGAAGAGGTTATGCTAGGTGCGGTTGTCTATGGCCATGACCAGCAACAAGCGGTTATTAATGCCATCACAGAACTGGCGAAAGAAGTCGGTACAACCCAGATGGAATGGACGGCTCCTGAGAAGGATACTGCGTTAATCGAAGCGGTTGAGAAGGAAGCAGAGGGTGATGTTCGTGGTGCCTACCAGATCCATGAGAAACTGTCTCGCTATGGCCGCATTGATGAAATCAAGGCGGGTCTGAAAGAGAAGCTGTTGGCCGAAGATGGTTCCAATGAAGCTGACCTGATGGGTGCGCTGGACTCACTGAAGAAGAAGGTTGTTCGTGGGCAAATTATTGCCGGTGAAGCCCGTATCGACGGTCGCGATACCCGTACCGTTCGCCCAATTACAGTCAAAACAGGCATTTTACCTCGTGTACATGGTTCTGCCCTGTTTACTCGCGGTGAGACACAGGCCATTGTTGTCGCTACCCTGGGTACGGAAAAAGACTCACAAATTATTGACGCTCTGGAAGGCTCTTATCGTGATCCTTTCATGCTGCACTATAACTTCCCTCCATTCTCAGTTGGTGAGACAGGACGCACCGGTAGCCCGGGTCGTCGTGAGGTAGGTCATGGTCGTCTGGCTCGCCGTGGTATCGCGGGTGTGATGCCAAATATGGATGATTTCCCATACAGCATTCGTGTTGTTTCAGAGATTACTGAGTCTAATGGTTCAAGCTCGATGGCCAGTGTCTGTGGTAGCTCGTTAGCCATGATGGATGCAGGTGTACCGACTGCCGCACCGGTTGCGGGTATTGCCATGGGTCTCATCAAAGAAGGCGACAAGTTTGCCGTTCTATCTGACATCCTGGGTGATGAAGATCACCTCGGTGACATGGACTTTAAAGTGGCGGGTAGTGCCGATGGTATTACGGCCCTGCAAATGGACATCAAGATCGACGGTATTACTAAAGAAATCATGGAGATAGCCCTGGATCAAGCCAAAGAAGGACGTATGTTCATCCTTGGCGAAATGAATAAGGTTATCGACAAGCCGCGTGAAGAGATGTCTGCTTATGCGCCACGCTATGTCACCATGAAGATCAATCCCGATAAGATTCGTGATGTGATTGGTAAAGGTGGCGCAACCATCCGTTCAATAACGGAAGAGACGGGTTGTAGCGTCGACATCAATGATGAAGGCATGGTCAAGATCGCCTCAAACGATTCTTCTGCCGCTGAAAAAGCACGCAAAATGATTGAGCAACTCACTGCAGATGTGGAAGTTGGCAAGATCTACGAAGGTCGGGTCGCCAAACTGATGGATTTCGGTGCTTTTGTGAACATCCTGCCTGGCAAAGACGGCCTGGTACACGTTTCTCAAATCTCAGAAGAGCGTGTTGAGAAGGTCAGTGACGAGCTGAGCGAAGGTCAAGTTGTGAAGGTGAAGGTCCTGGAAATCGATAAACAGGGTCGTATTCGCCTCTCGATGAAAGCCGTCATCGAAGCTGCTTAATTGACCAACTTTTGATTATTTGTACTGAGAGTCGCTCCCGGCCGTCCATGGCCTCCGCGACATAAGTACATCCCTGTACAAAAGGTCTCACTTTTTATTAAGTGGGGCTTTTTTTGTGCACGCAAATTGCATCTTTCACACTAAATTCACCTATTCCAGTGGAAAGACTAAGGGGTTTGCTATGCAGAGAGTATTTGTTCAGACGGGTATTGTCCTCAGTGCCTGGCTGTTAATGAGTTGTGCCATCGTATCTGGAAAGGCGCCCCCGGAAGATGCCAAGTCCATCGATTCTGCCATTGTCTATGGCTATGTAGAGGCCGTGGGTGACGTGATAGAGCGGGTCGACCTGGTTGAATTTGGCAAGGTGTATATCCCACCGTTTCGCAAACCCCCTCGGGTGCTAGTGTTTGATAATGGCATGTTCATGGCGGAAAACATCAAACCGGGTAAATATGTCATCGCCGGCTTTCGCTCTGATCGAAATCATTACAATATGGTCAGTAGTCGCCGTCAGGCCTATCAGCGTGTCTTTCATATCGAGGCGGGGGAAATGGAGTACATTGGCTCGTTTAATCTACGCGCGGATAAAGGTGAAAAACGCCGTTCAAGTGATGTCAGCATTACACCTATCCAACGCCCTGGTGAACGAGATGTGCTCAAACACCTCTATGATATCGCCGAAGGCACCGCCTGGCAGGATAAGATTGCGAAGCGACTAAAACAACTCCGACAGTACTAACCTATTGATTCAATATGAGAATCTAACGCAAAGACTAAGTTAACAAGTCCGTTACTCTTCTGATACATATCTAACCTGGAAATTTGCTCTCTCGGAGTAAATCCAGGTCATTTTGACATCTGTTGATCTATTGCAATAACTATCTGCACTTATGGGGCTAGACTCATAGTGTGAGGGCTAGCTAACGCCCATTATATTGACAAGGAACAAGCTGACGGATGGTGACGCATATTTCAAAATCCCGCCGTACCAGTGGGTTACTGATAATAGGCATACTGCTACTGATCAATGTATTGCTAAGTCATGACATTGCCAAAGCTAATAACCCTGGTGTCGCCATACAAATCACTATCGATGGTGCGATAGGCCCAGCCACCGCTGACTATGTCGAACGTGCACTCGCTACTGCGGCAGAGCAAAGAGTTGAACTCGTTGTCATTAGAATGGATACCCCGGGCGGGCTTGATAGCTCCATGCGCGACATTATCAAAGCCATTAGTGGTTCGAGAGTACCCGTTGTTAGTTATGTGTCTCCAACTGGGGCGCGAGCAGCCAGCGCCGGGACATACATTATGTATGCCAGCCACATTGCGGCAATGGCACCCGGTACCAACCTCGGGGCCGCAACACCCGTTTCGCTGGGTGGAATATCGCCTGCTGAGAGAGAAGATCGAAAAAAGAAACCCGTAAAAGAGAAAGACAGCAGCCAGGAAACACCGAAAGTACCTGACAACAAACAGGCAATGCGGAATAAAGTTGTGAATGATGCCGTGGCTTACATTCGCGGGCTTGCAGAGCTGCATGGCCGGAATCAGGAATGGGCAGAAAAGGCGGTTAGGGAAGGGGCGAGTCTTCAAGCAACAGAAGCCTTGAAGTTAAATGTGATTGATGTTGTGGCCACTGGTGTGGTGGATCTTTTAAACCAAATTGATGGCAGGGAAGTCATCTTACAGGGTCGTAAACATAAGATACTAACAGCTGGTCTGACGTTAGAAATACGTGAAATGGATTGGCGCAGTCGCCTGCTTAGTGTACTAACCGATCCGAATGTCGCATATATCCTGTTGTTAATCGGCATCTATGGTTTGATTTTTGAATTTGCAAACCCAGGGGCCATTGTTCCCGGCACGGTCGGCGCGATTTGTTTATTGCTTGCCTTGTATTCTCTGCAACTGCTACCAATCAATTATGCCGGAATGGGTTTAATCCTGTTAGGGGTGGCGCTCATGGTAGCCGAAGCCTATGAACCGAGTTTTGGTATTCTGGGCATTGGAGGAATAATTTCCTTTGCCATTGGATCGATCATCCTGATGGATACAGACGTACCTGGATTTGGTATTAACATATCCGTCATTATTACGTTTACGTTAATTAGTGCGTTGATGTTCATTTTCGTTGTCGGCATGGCCATCAAGGCCCGACGCCGACCTGTGGTGAGCGGTATGGAACAACTTATAGGCGGCGAAGCGATCGCACAGGAAGATTTTAATCGAAACGGTCAGGTGACTATTCACAGTGAAACCTGGCAGGCGAAAACTGACACTCCACTACAAAAAGATCAAGTAGTCGATGTCGTCGGCATCAAGGGTTTAACCCTGCAAGTCAAACCCAAAGGAATGAGTGAAAGCAAAACAGAGGAGAAGTCATCATGACGTCCTATATCTTATATAGTGTAATTATCCTTGTGGTAATGTTTTTTGCCAGCGCCATACGTATTCTGCGTGAATATGAGCGTGGTGTTGTGTTTCTTTTAGGGCGTTTTTGGCGCGTTAAAGGGCCTGGTTTCATTATCATTATCCCATTGATTCAACAAATGGTACGCGTTGATTTACGTACTGTTGTGATGGATGTACCCAGTCAGGATGTCATCTCACGTGATAACGTATCGGTAAAAGTCAATGCGGTCGTATATTTTCGAGTTATTGAACCAGACAAAGCAATCATCCAGGTAGAAAACTTTTATGATGCGACGAGCCAGTTAGCCCAGACAACACTACGTTCAGTGTTAGGTCAGCATGAACTGGATGAAATGTTAGCCGAACGTGAACGATTAAATGCAGATGTTCAGACGATCCTGGATCAGCAAACAGATGCCTGGGGAATAAAAGTAGCGAATGTCGAGATAAAACATGTTGACCTTGATGAAAGTATGGTGCGCGCGATTGCAAAACAGGCTGAAGCCGAGCGGGTAAGGCGGGCCAAAGTTATTCATGCCGAAGGTGAAATGCAGGCATCAGAAAAGTTATTAGAAGCAGCAAAAACATTGTCACAGCAATCTCAAGCATTACAGTTGCGTTATCTGCAAACACTGACTGAAATTGCTAACGAAAAATCAAATACCATTGTTTTCCCCTTACCGATGGATCTAGTGGAATCATTAATTCACAAGGGAAAGGATGCTTGATATTCGTGAATCAGGATTAGTCGTTTAGTTTAAATGTCTCTGATAGACAACTTGCAGAACGCGACGCTATACGATCATCCGGTTACGGAGTTTGAGCTGATTGAGACCCATATCTCCTGGGTTCTTCTTACGGGTCCCTTTGTCTACAAGATAAAAAAACCGGTTGATTTTGGCTTTCTGAATTTTTCAACGCTCGAGAAGCGGCATTTTTACTGTAAAGAAGAGCTTAGATTAAATCGACGATTAGCTGCGGATATTTACACAGAGGTGGTAAGCATCCACGGCACAGAAGAACACCCAGAGTTTAATGGGGATAGACCGGTTATCGAATATGCTGTCAAGATGAAGCAGTTCCCTCAGTCAGCCCAACTTGACCGTTTGTTAGAGGAGCAGGGACTAGACAATACGGTGATGGAAAAATTAGCAGTAAAAGTGGCCGAATTCCATATGTCAATCGAGACAGTTCCAATCGAAAGTGAATTTGGTGATCTCGAACATGTGCAGCAACCGGTATTGGAAAACTTTGAGCAGATACACGCCAGTATCAATGATATAGCCGTAACCCCTCGTCTTAATCAACTAGAAAATTGGAGTAAACATCAGCTGGAGGAATTAGCTGAGGTTATCCGTCAACGCAAAGCGCAGAGTTTTGTACGAGAATGTCATGGGGATATGCACCTGAGAAATATTGCGCTTTGGAATGAGCAGGTCATAATTTTTGATTGTATCGAGTTTAATAAGAACCTATACAGTATTGATGTTACTAGTGACCTTGCTTTTCTGGTAATGGATCTTGAAAGCCGACAGAAAGTGGCACTCGCGCAATATTTTTTAAATCGTTATCTTGAGATTACCGGTGACTATGAGGGGCTGCAACTACTCAATTTTTATAAAGTATATCGGGCCATGGTGCGAGCAAAAGTCAGCGCATTACGTACAAAGCAAGAGGAGCCTGGCTCACCCGATTATAATGAAACATTCAAGGAGTTTTTACAATATCTAACCCTGGCGGAACACTATATTAACCCCAGCGCACCATGCCTTATGATTAATCATGGCTTATCGGGATCGGGGAAATCGTTTACTACTAATCTGATTCTAGAAAAGTATCCCGCAATAAAAATTCGATCGGATGTGGAGAGGAAGCGATTATTTGAAATCGATGCAAGTGTCGACAGCACTGCTAAAATTGAACAAGGAATTTATAATAAGAAGGCGACCCAAAAGACATATGCGCGGTTATTATATTTAGCTAAATGTTTACTGTCTGCAGGATTCTCGGTAATTATTGATGCGGCTAATCTAAAGTATGAGCAACGAATAGATTTTATTGAGTTGGCAAAATTAATCCATGTCCCATATTTTATTCTTGACTTTCAGGCGTCAGTAGAAACATTAACGCAACGTGTGAAGGAGCGTGCGCAACAAGGTAATGATATCTCGGATGCAACACTAGATGTTTTACGAAATCAACTTGATAATAACGAACAGCTTTCAGACGATGAAAAGCCGTTTGCAATTGTGATTGACACGGAAAACGACATCGATGTCGATAAGATTGTTGAACGAATCCACGCTTCCAATATCAAGTTTTGATAGCGCACAGAGTTCATATTTCGAAAAATTATTGGCGTCATTTATAGCAAAGAAAGGATATATAAGACTATGTCAGATATCAGGGATCAATCGCTAGCCACGCAGGGGCTCGCCAGGACCGAGTGGGCTTTAAAGGAGATGCCCGTGATACGCGGGTTAATGACCAGTCTTGAAAAAACAAAACCGCTATCGGGAATACGCATGAGCGGCTGTCTACATATTACTACTGAAACGGCAAATCTTGCTCGAACGTTAAAGGTAGCTGGCGCTGATCTGGTTCTATGTGCCAGTAATCCGCTAAGTACTCAGGATGATGTGGCTGCGGCACTGGTAACCGAGTATGGGATTCCCGTCTATGCAATTCGTGGGGAGAATACAGAGATCTACTACCAGCACATCAAGTCAGCACTTGAGCATAATCCGGTGATCACGATGGATGATGGTGCCGATCTAGTCAGTGAGTTACATAAAACACGCACTGATCTTTTACCGAATATGATTGGCGGAACAGAAGAAACAACTACCGGGGTAATCCGGCTGCGCGCCATGGCCAAGGACCAAGCATTGAAATATCCTGTTATGGCCGTGAATGACGCAATGACTAAGCACTTTTTTGATAATCGTTATGGGACAGGTCAAAGTGCACTTGATGGCATTATACGCGCAACCAACATTTTACTAGCGGGAAAAACATTCACAGTAGTGGGTTATGGCTGGTGTGGTCGTGGTGTTGCCATGCGTGCAAAAGGACACGGCGCCCATGTCATTGTCACCGAGGTTGATCCACTGCGTGCCTTAGAGGCAACAATGGATGGTTATCGGGTTATGCCACTCATTGAGGCAGCGAAAGAGTCTGATTTTATTCTGAGCGTAACGGGGGATAAGCATGTCATCGACAAGAAGCATATAGAAGTGATGAAAGATGGTTGTGTAGTTGCCAATGCAGGTCACTTTAATGTTGAAATCAATATTCCCGCACTAGAGGAAATTAGTGTCGAGAAAAAACATCCACGACTGTCTGTTGATGAATATACCTTAAAAGATGGAAGAGTTATTCGCCTGTTAGCTGAGGGAAGACTTGTCAATCTTGCCGCAGCGGAGGGCCATCCATCAGCCGTCATGGATATGAGTTTTGCTAATCAGGTGCTATGCGCGATTTATATGCATAAACAGTATGGTAAGTTGGATAATACTGTGCACCCAGTACCTGACGAGATTGATAACGACATTGCGCTTCTTAAACTAAATGCCATGGGGATTAAAATTGATCAATTGTCTGAAGAGCAACATAAATACTTATCTTCATGGCAAGAAGGTACGTAATATATTGAGTTAGTTCATTATGAGTAAAAAACTAAATAACATGCTAGAGACGATACGGATGGAGGCAAAATACACCGCTACATCAACGGGGCGCGAAGAATTCAATGAACGTGTAATGCAAGCGATGCACGATGTAGACCGGAAGAATTTTGTTTCTAAAAATTACAAGCTCCTGTCATATGATAATGGTCCACTGCCGATTGGTTATGGGCAAACTATCTCTCAACCCTACATCGTTGCGTTAATGACGGAGCTACTGGATCTTGAGCCTGAGCATGTGGTGCTCGAAGTCGGTACCGGTTCTGGATATCAGACGGCCATTTTAGCGCAGTTAGCCAAACAGGTTTACAGTATCGAACGAATTAAGGAATTAGCGGAGTCTTCCGAGCAGCGCCTAAAAAAACTTGGGTTCAATAACATAGAAATACGTCACTTTAATGGTTACTACGGCTGGCTAGACAAGGCACCCTTTGATTCGATCATCGTCACCGCTGCAGCAAGCCATATTCCAAATGACCTTAGTGAACAGCTCAAACCAGGAGGGCGTATGGTCATACCTGTTGGATTGCCGTATATGCCGCAAGAGCTTATGCTGGTCAATAAAGATATCAATGGTGAAACCTCAGTTAAATCTGTACTGGATGTGTCTTTTGTTCCACTCATAACGGATGATGAGGCACAGGAAGAATAAAATAGCTCAATATTTGAGGAGTAATTACACATTTCAACTTGATCAAGGTCATGGCACTAATAATTAGTGTGTTTAAAATTAAGTTTATAAAAGTGTTTTTATCAACTATGAAAGGAGGCTCGAATGCAAATTCCACTGCAGATCACCTACCGAGATATGGATCCCTCTGAAGCCGTAAGTGCAAACATCGAAGAAAAAGCCAGGAAAATTGAACATTTTGCAGAAAATATCACAAGTTGCAGAGTGACAATCGAAGAACCCCATAAACATCACCACAAGGGTAGGTTATTTGCCGTCAAGCTTGATATCACCGTGCCGGGAGAAGAAATCGTGGTCTCTCGCAGTCCTGATAAAGACCATGCCCATGAAGATATTTATGTTGCGATCCGAGATGCCTTTAATGCTGCACGACGTCAATTAGAAGATTATGTCAGACGACGTCGGGGTCAGGTCAAACGTCATGAATCCACAGTACCGCCTGCAATTGAAGAGTAGTTGCGCTACTAATTAAATATTGGCTCGCACCATCTTCTCAAAGGAAGTGATAAATTTCTTTATACAGCTTGCATCTACGACAAATGCAAATTCGATACTTTGTGTGACATTGGTATGTTCAACAATATACCCCACGACAAGTATTTGGTCATCAGGGTAGGGTTTGAATCGAATAAAACTATCTGCCTTTAAATCAGTGAGTTCAGCCTCACCCTGGTGGGATTCACTTAAGCCACGTATTTTTGTTAAAAAATACTCATCGTTGTCAAAACCAAATTCCCGCTTGCACATGAAGCCACTCGAGTCGACATGGATTTCACAGCTATAGGCACCACTGCCTAGATACTCAACATCAACAAAACTAAGTTGTTTGGATTTATCGCGGGTGTTGAGTTTGAAGGTCGTTTTTTTAGGAGGCATGAAACACTATTTCATTTATTGAGATTGTCTATTTATATCGACAATTTTCCGTTTTGCTTTACCACCAGAATTGAGGATAACGGCGTGTGGAAGGAATATTGTTAATGAATAAAGCCACTACTAATAAAATGATAGCACCCAGTAATACGGGGCTTAACACATAGATAAAACCGAGTTGATGGATTTGGTCACTGCCAATGACAGCAATAAGCGCAGTCGCACCGGCAGGGGGGTGCAGCATACGGCTCAGATGCATTAGGGCAATAGTCAGGGATACGGCGAGTGCTGCGGAAAAGTACACCGGTGAGGGGATGAGCTGAAATACAGCAACACCGACAGCGGCGGCAATAATCTGACCACCAATCATGTTTCTTGGCTGAGCATAGGGAGAAAGAGGAATACCAAAAACTAATACGGCGGTGGCGCCTAAGGATCCGATATAAAATATTAGGGTAGAGTCTTCAAATTGAAGCCAGATTCCGAGAAGACCAATTGCGGTAATGCCGGTAAATCCACCAAGCCACGAAACAAATATTTCAATTGCAGGCGCACGAGCTGGGCAGCGTTTGCCGCCTTTCATTTTATCGAAAAATTTACGCATAAACTGTCCGTGAGTATGCCAGAAAGCGGAGACAGTGATCAGGCTTTTCTGCCGATGATCTGTACCACCGCGCCGCGACCTGTATGGTAAAGACCCTCAACGACATCTCGTTCAAGTTCCTGTCCGTGAATTATCTCAAGGCCGTCTAATTCCTGGTCTAGTTCCATTAGTGTCATGGTGAGTTCATCTGTAGCTGGGCCGCCGGTTCCGTGTTGCAGCTGCGCAGGTGTGTAGGCCTCCAGTAACAAAATACCACCAGGCTTCAAGCCAGCGATGACACGTTGATGAAGATCCTTACGAATATCTTTGGGTACATGACAAAAGATGGAAACCACACCATCAAAGGAATTTGGCGCGACAGTAAAGTCGGCGAGATCAGCGACAATCGTATTAATACTAACACCGGATAGGCTGGCTAATTTTTGTGCCTTGTCGAGTCCAACTGCGGATGAATCGACAGCGGTTACCTCGTAACCTTGCCTGGCGAGATAGACGGCATTTCTGCCTTCACCTTCGGCGAGACATAAAACTTTTCCAGTCGGTATTAAATGATGATATTCGGCAAGAAAATCATTGGGATCTGTGCCATAGGCATATTCATCTGCGCTGTATCGTTCGTCCCACATGTTGCCAGAGTATAATGAATCGAGCTAAATAGCGCACTAGTGATTTATCGAGACTCAACGAAGCAGCCACGGACTGAAACGATTTGTTCGATATAATTAGCGAAGATACTCGGGTGTATATTCAGGAATATTACCTGTTTTAAGATAATGTTCAGTCACCAACTTATAATAGTCTGCCCCTTTACCTAGCCAACGCTCCCACGATGATTTCCAATCCTCAGGCATTTCTTTTGGGATCCAGAAACTGTCAGGAATCGAGTGTGAGGGAACGGGTTTGTCGATCATATTTACCTTGGCAAAAACGACACCTTCGCCACTACTTTGCGCTCTGCGTGCGAGCACTCTGCCATGCGCATCGACAATCATGGCCTCACCGAGAAACTCAGAATTGTATTCAACATCAGGAAGTTCCGGGCTAAAGAAACCTTCGAATTTACCCGCGTGTGAGCCATGTATCACCGGAACACCAAGCATTTTTGCCATGCGTGGTGCGGCTTCCTGTAACATTTTAAAGTTGTCTGCTCGACGTGGACTGTCTGCATCTGCTTCGTCAGGTAAAGTCCACCAGCAAGAACCACCCACGACCAGGTTTACTTTATTGAATAACCGTTTTGCAGTCTGTGAACGTATGAACTCCCAACACAGGGCAGAACCCACCGGCCCAATCGGAGTAGATAACACGCCGTCATCATTACCACTCTTGTAGTAACAATTTTCCCAATAAGTTGGTAGATCCTTGTCATGTTGCACCAGTGTGCCATCAGGGAAGACTAGGACAAAGGTATTAAACACTTGTTGTTGACGTTTGGCGAGAAACGAACCGCCAATAACGGCATTCCCTTCACGAGAAAGTCTTTTCATCATCTTGAGCGGCGCGCCATCAAGCGATTGAATGGCATTGTGCATATCCGGATGGAATGCGACCGCCGAAGTGAACATTTCCGGCAGAATGATCCATTCTGCACCCATTTTCAGGGCCTTGCGGATAAGTTGCTCGGCCTGATTCATGTTCCACTGTACATCAGCCAACTTGGCCACCATCTGGATTGCAGCGGCATGGATTTGTGGTTGATTTTTCAAGGCGGAGTTGCCCTGACTCGTCGCTGCCTGTGTACGTGCGATTGGACTGCTTAATAACAGGCTTGATGCCAGCCATTTGTTAAACTGCCGTCTGGTGACAGATCTGCGGGCCATAATGTCGTACTCCTTTGCGCTAGTTTTAGTTGGTTAAAAGCTTGTATTAAGCGATCGGCGCCAGGCAGGCATGCGAGAGTTGCCCTACAATCTAAGTGAAGGCCAAGCGCGTCGACTGTACTGACTTGTTATGTTGCATTTTTATACCACTGTGTATTAGTAATTTTATACAAGACATGTTCTTTTAGAGGATTACCTTTAGGTACTTCTGGATGTTCAAAGTTTTGGTTAGTATTGTGCATATTTAACCTTTCCATTACAGCCCTGGACTTTGTATTGTCTACTGAAGTAAAAGAATAGACTTCCTTAAGGCCTAATTCACCAAAACCGAAGTTTAATGCTGCTTTTCCTGCTTCTGTCGCATAACCCTTACCCCAATACTCTTTAGCTAAACGCCATCCAACTTCTACGCAGGGAGAAAAGGGCAATTCAGGCTTAGGAATATGTAATCCTACAAAACCGATAAAATTACCAGTGCCTTTTTCCTCTACCGCCCAGAATCCCCAGCCTCGTTCAGATATTAAATTCTGAATTGTTTTAGCCACTCTATTACTTTCTTCTTCGCTTAGCGTGTTTGGGAAGTATTCCATAACAGCAGGATCAGAGTTTAGTCGATAAAATATCGGAAAATCACTCTCATCCCATTGGCGAAGCAGCAGCCGTTCGGTATCTAATTCAATAATATCCACAATATTTAGTGACTCATCTTTTTATGCCGTATAGCGCCCAGCGTCAGTCGCCGACAATAAAAGGCGTAGCATTTTGGAGATCGATTTGCATTCACTTGTTACACTTATTCATTGCTATTGAAATTGTAGAATGCAGTAAGTTTCCATATGCCATCGATCTTAATTACTTCGCATGCGTAATCAGCAGATCTAAATAACTTTCTCGAACCATATGCTGTAATGATTTGTGCAGATTGTAAAAAACAGCTAGAGACTTTTTCTCTAAATTTTGAGTCAGATATAACTAAATTTACGAACTGCTCTTTGGAATAATCATCTGCAGGTTTGCTAATCATGTCAGCGATTTTGGGAGGTAGGCAACTCTCTATTTTATCGGAAGATAAGCACAAACTCATATTAGCAAAATAACTTTGAAACCCAGGATTACCAGCGGCATTATCTGCTGCTAATGATAGATGTGAAGTGCTCGACATAAACAGCAAAAGTAATGGCCGAATATTTTTCATCTGTATTTCCAGAGTTTAAATAGCAGAACTTGTTAGTTAAAGGGTTGCGCGTCTTTTGCGCGGCCCAAGCAGGGCTGGAAGCCTTGCGACTTTAAACGACCCGTTATTCAGTTACAGGGATATTACTTGATCCGGTGGATTACCAGACAATGCTTCATATAATTGCGGAAAACACCCGGCAACTACTCCTTCCACAGTATCCTTGGCAGTTACTTCACCAGTACCACATTGATGGAATTCCCCATCAGCCATACCGCGACGTACTGCACACTGATCACAGATCATCAACAAAATATTCTGTTCTTTAGCAACCTTCGCCAATCGTTCACCGACAGGATCACCTTTTCTCAACATAAATAAGTTGTCATCGAAAAACATCATGCCAACTACCTCGGCACCATGAATACCTTTCTCAAGTTGAGGTAGTATCATTGTGGCAAGTTTAAACGTGGTGGCCATATTAGAATTAAACACATAAGCAACTTTCATATAATTTTCTCCTTAATAATATTGAATTAATGTGAATGCCTAACGTTGAGTTAAGTGGCGCCTAAACAGCGAAGCAGTAGGGCGTCTACGGGCTTGATCGATTTGTTAGATGATTTCTCAAAGCTCCCATCGGACCGTGGGTTCCTCTATAACAGGGATATTCATAACTTTTGATATATGTTCGGCCAATTCTTTCGCCTTTTCAATATCCAATATTCCTGCTTCACTAGTACCTAGTGGTATTTCTTGTTTGTCCTTCATTCTCAGGACCAATTTGAGGAATGATTTACGCCCCGGCCGCCATATTCGCACTTCAATAAAACTGTCGAAACCTTTCTCCCATTTTTTTGTGCCAAAGAAGTTGGACTTTCGATATCCAACAACCCGTTTAAGACGATCAATATTCAACTCAATTTTAGTAAAATAGCTGTAAATGGATGACCATATAAATAGTGCTGTAGCCACATAGCCACCAGGAACTAGATATTCCTTAAATTGGACCTTGGCTGCATCCATGTCATTTATTACAATTGTCCCAACAAGTAAGGCTATAGAAATCAAAGCCGTATAGATACTCCAAGTTTTACCGCGAAAGGAGAATGATAAACCATCATTCTTATTTCCTCGCTGAACCAAAACATGATCAAGCCGGAGCATATATTATTCCATCATTCATTTAACGTTTGAGTTAAGTGGCGCCCCAACAGCGAAGCTGTTGGGCATCCACGAATTTGAACGATTTGTTAGGCTTTATCATTAACTGCGATACCTTTTATTGTTGGTGATACGATAGCAGGGCTACCTAATGATTTTAACCTTTCTATAGAATGAAATTTAAAACCAGCATTAGAAATGTCAGCTTCAGTATCACGAGTTAAATGGCAATTTCCACACATATGAATCCAAAAGGGCTGAAATAGTTTTTGCCATTTAATTAATTTAGGCGTTTCTTTCGCTATTACATGCTCGATAAAATAGAATTTTCCACCGGGTTTTAAGACGCGTTTAATTTCACTAAGCGTTTTATCTGTTGAATCAACCGAGCAGAGCACTAAAGTCGACACAACTGCGTCAAAGGAATTATCAGGAAATTTTAATGCGTTTGCGGTGCATTCTATTGCTGTACACTTCTCACCAACAATATGGTTTAAATTGTTTCTAAGTATTTTGAGCATATGGGGCTCAGGCTCAGTAAGAGTTAGTTTGTTTATTGAACTTGGGTAATAGGAAAGGTTTATACCGGTTCCGCTTCCTACTTCAAGCACATCACCAGATATGTCAGATAACAACTCTTTACGCCAGGAGGACATGCACGCTTCTTCCATTTTTTTCATAGAGGCATCATAAAACTTTGCCATAAAGTATGACCTAATAGACATTGCCCTCTCCTTTAGCCTAACGTTTGAGTTAAGTGGCGCCCCAACAGCGAAGCTGTAGGGCGTTCACGGACTTGAACGATTTGTTAGGTAAATACATTTAAAAACAACCTCCGAGGCCCGCCTCTACTTGGGCTTTTTCCAAGTTAATTGAGAAGCTACAGAAATATTTTTTTTCAGGTTGGGTTTCGTAACAAACAACATTCCCTTTTCCCTTGACCATATATCCTGTGCATTCGTCCTTAGCTGGTACTCCTTCTAACTCACTATACAATTGTTTTGCAGCACCATCCGTAAGATTAATATATAGGTGCGTTTGTCCTGGGGTAGTTGCACCTTTATGTGTAAGCGGGCCTGCTAGTTGATAGTCACCTTCAAGTGGCACTCCTGCATAGACGTGTATTGGCACTATTGCGAATATTAGAAGTATAGTGATTTTATCCATATCATTTTCTCTTAAAAGTAATTATTGCTTAACTTCCGAATTAAATGACGCCGCTTAGTAGCATCCGATCAGAGCAGGTTTTTTTGCTCTACGCCTTTATATTATTCTTTTGCATTAACTCACAGCGACAACTATTATTTTAATAATGCAGTTGTTTCTTATTAAATAATGCTGCGCAGCTATACCTTTAGAATCTTTATATATTACAGAATAAAAATTATCACCTTTTTTATACATGTTTTTCATCTCTTTCCACTCGTCATTCTGATTTCCAAATGGTAACCATTTCCTATTTATGCGAATTAAATTACGTGATTCCATTTCTCCAATGTTAAAGGGGCCTATAATCGTAGGCTTATGTGTGTTGAAAGTGTGCAACCAATCATATTCAGTGCCTTTACAGGCCAATGCATGGTTAGAGATAGCTAACACAAAAATAATAAGCAGTATGTTTTTCAATTATATTACCTAACGTTTAAACCAAGTTGCGGGTTTACCCGTCAACTTGGGTGCCTTGTTAGACAAGTCTACTACCAGCCTATCCATTTTATGACAGGCTCTACCCATGAAGGGTTTGGGTCAAGGAAAACTGCATGGCCTTGACCGGTCTGAATTACAATTTCCCTAGGCTGAAAGTCACTTGCTTCGACAAATGCCTCCTGACAAGTACCAAACCATTCATCATCACGATCATAAATTGATAGAAAACGGCCATGTAGTTCGCTTGCCTTATTATTTAAAAATACGTTATAACCTTTTCTAGGATTCACGCCTGCCACAGAATCTGTATCTTCTAAGGCACATCCTGCCATCGCAACAATGCTAACATCAGGATCATCTACTCGTGGCCGTATCATTAAAGACATAAAAGCACCACGTGAATGTCCGACAACAGCAATATTTTTTCCGGGTACACCCTTTGCCAGTAATGCATTAATTTGATCTGCTGTATCAATGGCATAGTGTAAAGGCCTGGTACCTTCTTCTCTAGCCTCAGTGACTACGTTATAACCTCGGCTTACAAGCGCTTTAACAATCTTGGTGTATTCATATGTTTTACCGAAAGCATCACTATAATTATCGGGCCCATATAACTCTACTGAAATACCGTGCAAATAAAATAAATATTTTTCATTTTTATTAGGATTGTCTGGCGGTGGATAAAAAACTTCTGCCGCACTTGAAGTAGGGATGTATAGCGCAAAAAGAAAAAATAAAATTACTTTTCTGTTCATGGCTTCTCCTTTTGCAACTTCAATATTATTTGTATAACGTTTAAGCTCAGCCGGCGCGTTTGCGATCGGCTGGAGTGCCTTGTTATGTGTTTCTCTATTTTTCATTTTTTTGTAAGGGCTCACACCAGGGTGATGCATCATCCCAAGGCTTTACCTTAGTTCGCTTGTTGGCTTTAACTGAAACTAATTTACCATTCGAATCTTCCCGCTCCAGCCTCAG
>CAMYMU010000002.1 GCA_947259575.1 uncultured Ectothiorhodospiraceae bacterium
CAGCCAAAAACAGACATAGTGAAATTAAATGAGAAACAATAAAACACATAACAAGGCACTCCAGCCGACCGCTAACGCACCGGCTGAGTTTAAACGTTATGTGTAAAAGAAAATGAATGCTAGAGAAAAATGTAACCTAGAACGCTGGAAAGGATTACGAAATGGTAAGAGTCCATCCTACCTGGATATATTGAAGTATCAGTCACGTGGATTTTATTTTGTTAGCTTAATATCCATATTGGTTGCCATCTATATCGCTACTGAGTTTGGTGTATTCAGCGCACCTTTTGAATATTGGGGTCAGAGTAAAAATAGGCCAGAGTTATAGTTTGAGTTTTAACTCTGACCCCAATTATTAATCCCACAATAACGAATAACACATAACGACCATTTAAGGGGAAGAGCATGAATAAGGATAATTTAGCAGAAACTCAGGAAGAAGAACTATCAAAGGATGAAAAAAACTGGGGTATGTTTTGTCACCTTTCCAGTTTTGCTGGCTTGTTCATACCTTTTGGAATGATCATTGCTCCATTAGTCATCTGGCTTATGAAAAAAGATGAATACGACTTTGTTGATGACCAGGGCAAAGAGTCACTCAATTTTCAGATTACTATCGCCATCGCAATCCTGGTGAGTTCAACGTTGATAATATTTATCATTGGCTTTTTCCTGATATTCATTGTAGGCCTTTACTGGATGATAATGGTGATTATCGCAACTATTAAAACTGAGCAGGGAGAAACATATCGTTACCCTATTACGATCAGGTTGATAAAATAACCACCGTATAAAAATATTTGGAATATTTGGGGCAGATTAAAAATAGGCTAGGATTATGGTTTGTGTTTTAACTCTGACCATAGTTACTTTAATAAGGAGTTTGTATGCCTCAATTTTCAGGAGTCCATATCGCAAGCGTACATGGTTAAGGTCAATTTTACCGTGGTTTGTCATAAACCTTGGAATGGCAGACAAGGCTAAGGACTGCGAGAAAAAAGATGGAGAACACGAGTGGTACAACATTAATAATGAAAAAAGCGGTTGTTATCATTGCCACGTGATTCGGGATGGCCAATTATGGAAGGTCTAAAACACATAACAAGTCGTTCAAGTCCGTGGACGCTAAACAGCTTCGCTGTTTTTAGCGCCACTTTACTCAAACGTTATGTTTCAATATATACAGAGGTAAGGTGAGAACATACGAAAGGATATTTGGATCTGGTCCTAAAGGAACGTTGATATCAATTTCTTTATTGATAGTTTCTTATTATCTAGAAGACTATATTGGGTTACGTAAAATATTCACAAATGATGTAGCCAAGTACAGTGCTATTATTATACTTTTTCTTCTAGGTGTAGCATTATTGATTTGGAGTTTGAAGTCACTATCGCCGGAAGATAGGGGCAGGAAATTAGTAATAGAAGGAGCGTATAAATATTTCAGGCACCCACTTTACGCAGCATTTTTGTTGTTTATTAATCTTGGAATCGCATTTTTATTGGACAACTTAATTTATCTATTTTGGGTCGTAATTTTGTTTCCAATTTGGTCTTCTATTGTTCGGGGTGAGGAAAAATTAATGAAAAATGAGTTTGGTGAAGAATATCATACGTATTGCAAAAATACGTGGAGGTTTGTACCAAAGCTATGGCATTGAAACATAACAAGCCGTTCAAGTCCGTGGACGCTAAACAGCTTCGCTGTTTTTAGCGCCGCTTTACTCAAACGTTAGAGTGCTTAAAACAAATGGATTGGCTTCAGCAACACTTTACTGAATCTGATAATTTTCCAAGACCAAATTGGGATGCAATATATTCGTCCGTCGATAAAAATTACAATGATATCGATCAGCAAGAATTATGGTGCAATATTGCTAGAACATGGATAGATAAATTAAAAGAAAAGCTCTCCAACGAATATTCATCCCACGAATCTGAAAATTTTATCCTATTAACATCTGAAAACAATAATTATGTCACTAAATTCTTGGCGCATCTTGAAATAAGTCTTAAGGGTATTCTAAAAGCCTTACCAAACATCGCAAGTGATGAGGGGTATGGAAAATATGTTGTCCTTATATTTGATGATATTGATGACTATTACTCATATATGTCTTATTTTTACCCCGAAGAAGGTGAGTTCGGTCAAAGTTCTGGAGTTTACTTAAACCAGGGATATGGTCACTTTGCCTTTCCTTATCAAGATCTTATGCATGCAGAACCTATTGCCGCCCATGAACTGACACATGCATTGTTAGCACATTTGCCTATCCCCTTGTGGCTCAATGAGGGTCTGGCTGTAAATATTGAAGATCATTTAACTGGATTCAACTTATTTCGAATAGACAAAGAAATGGTTGAGCGTCATTTGGCATTTTGGGGTGAAGATGAAGTGCAGGAATTCTGGTCGGGTGATTCATTCAGTCGCATAGATGAAGGTCAAGAGCTAAGCTATCATCTGGCTCAGTTTGCTGTTCAATTTTTATCTCAAGACTATGATAATTTTGCAAAATTCGTAAATTCGGCACACTATTCAGATGGAGGAGAATCTGCAGCACATGATTTTTTTGAGGGAAGCCTTAGTGGTCTTATGACGAATCTCTTAGGTGATTATGACTGGGCGCCTAAGCCAGAATCTTGGGACGATAAGCACTCTAACAAGGCAGCCCAACCGGACGCTGCACCGCAGCGCCACTGGCCTTAAACGTTAGATTTGAAATAAAATTCATGCGCATACTAAATTTCATAATTTTTGCTTTTATATCATTTGGTGTTGTTGCTTCGGAAAATGCGCTGCAATTAGAAACCCGCAATATTATTAAAAGTATCTATGGAAAAACAGAAATACCATATAAAGATAATTTCACTAATTGCAATAAAGCTAAACTGTTGGACGGACAATATCAACGAGCCCCTCTCTGTTTAAAGCTTAATAATAGTAAAATAAATCAATTTACAGTAATTGTGGAATTAACAGACGCCAATACATCAAGACTGGTTGGTACGTTTAAAGTTTCATCAGGGTTTAGTCAGCTTGAACTACCAATAAATACATTATACCTTGGTGGTGAGGGCTGCTTAGGCAGGAAAATTAAGATTGTTGTTATATCAAAAGTCAAAAAAGAGACATACATGACTATAATGAACGAATGGCTTGCATCAAGCTGTGATTATATTCTGTGAGAATCTAACAATTCGCTCGTGTGGGATGCTACGACACGATGCGGCTTGCACCCCACAGCTTAAACGTTAGAATTTGCTGATTATTTTTTCTAGCAATGAATCTTGTTGATAGGGTTTAATGATGTAATCAGTAACTCCGGCTGAGATTGCCTCTTTAACTTTATCTACGTCGGACGAACCAGTGAGCATTAAAAATGGAATTTCTCTCAATTTTTCATCAGCCTTTACTTCTTTAATGAGCTCCAGTCCACTTAAATTAGGCATAATCCAGTCACAGATAACAAGGTCAATTGGACGTTTTTTCAGTAACTTTAGTGCTACTGCACCATCTGGAGCTTCATAAAGATTGTTGAAACCAGCAGCCCTCAAGATAGACTTGGTCATGTTTCGCATTGAAGCAACATCATCGACTACAAGCAATGCTTTAGATTTCAATATGTTAGGAACTTCCATTTATTCTCCTCGTCATAGCACCAATATTCGTTTGTATTCAGATGGCTTCAAGATACTTTATCGGCATAAAATCATAGTGATTGAGCCTAATCGTCACTTACTGATGTGTAGTCTGTTAAAATTTGGTACATCTATCTGCCAGAAAGCTTCTTTAGAAATTATTTCTAACAAGCTATTTAACCCGACTGCTAGAAGCGTTTTTTCTCGCAGCTGGATAATTCATCGTTAGGCATTAAAAACAGATATCAATGGGACAGCTCACTGAATATATAAAAGATCAGATATGGATACTAGAGTACCCTATAAGATTTGGTGCTATGGATTTGTTTGCTCGGACAACAATAATAAAAATGGATAATGGAGATTTAATTATTCATGATCCATGCAGAATAGATGACGATATAAAAAATGAGATTGATTCACTTGGTGTAGTTAAGTTCATTATAGCGCCTGGAACTTATCATCATTTATTTGTTACTGATTTTCAGGATAAATACCCAGATGCCGAAACTTTTTTATGCCCCGGGTTAGAACAAAAAAGACCAGATATAAAGTTTGATTGGATCTTAGGGTCTAAACCTGATCCCAGATGGGAAGGAGTTTTCAAGCAAGTTCTCATACAAGGAACTAGGCATATTTGGGAGGTAGCTTTTTTCCATAGGCCATCGAAGACACTCATTCTCGTAGATTTACTAGAAAATATTGGAGACGATTATAGCCATAAAGCAGGCCTGTTACTGAAGTTCTGGTGGAAAGTAGTATTTAGAATGTGGAACAATCCGAAGGCAGCACCAGAATATCAAATGGGTTGGGGTGAAAAAAATATTGTTAAATGCGGGCTAAATAAAATACTTAGTTGGGATGCTGAACGGGTAATTCTCGCACATGGAGAAAATATCGAAAGCAATGTAAATAATATACTTCGTACAGCTTGGAAAAGGGTGCTAAATGCCTAACAAGTCGTTAAAGTTCGTGGAGGCTAAAAAGCTTCGGCGCCACTTAACTCAAACGTTAGTAGCCTAAGGAGAGAAGATTCATGAAACTAGAGTCTTGGAGACACAGGCCCACTGTTATTCTTGCTACAAGATTAATCATCGGCTTAGCTATTGCCATCACATTCGTGATTATCGTTGCAGGTGATGTAAATCAAGGGAAGAAAATTTTCACTGAAAATGCAGAAATATTTCTTGCTGTCGCATTTATCGCGCTCGTCATTCCATGGGAAAGAATTCACTGGGAAAATATCCGTCTCTTCAAAGCTGGACCCTTTCAATTTGAGTTAGAAACAAAGCAAATCGAGATTACCATAAATAAGCTTGACATCGAACGAGTAGAAGATCAGCAGTTGCGTGAGATGCTCCTAAGCAACATCGACAAAACAGCTGCATTAAAAGGGAGCAGAATACTATGGATTGATGATAATCCCCATAAGATTATGGGGGCGCGTCGTCTGCTAAGGGTGATAGGTCTGGATATAATAATGTCCGCTTCTAGTGAGATGGCTGAACAGATTCTTGAAACAGATAATGATTTTGATCTAATTATTAGTGACGTGCAAAGAATTGGAGAAAGTTACAAAACAACTGATGGTATAGAAATACACGAAGGTGTAAATTTTATTGTGAAAAAACTTTTGACTATGGAGGATCCTTTTATCAAATCGATACCCGTAATTTTCTATGCAGCCTATAACTGGGAACGGTTGGTTATGTTTACGGAACCTGCCAGAGAGAAGCATTCGAATGTAGATATATGCAACGATGTGATATCGCTTATTAAGAAGGTGATAGTCCATCTTGAAGAGTCACGCAGACAACCCATTATATACCGGACAAGGAAGGAACCAACTTCGGTCTACCCTGGTTAGAGGTCGATTTAAATATAGTGAGAGAGGTAATTTCTAACAATGGGCTCCAAGGACGCTCCGCTTCGCGGCCCTGAGCCAAAGCGTTAAAATGAAAAAGTAAAATGAGAAAATGTCCATATTGTAAAGGCAAAGTTTCTTTCTGGTCTGTAGTTAAGCCGGGGATCTGGAAGAGTGCCAGAATCAAATGTAAAGCTTGCGGAAAAGAAATATCTGAATATTGGGCCCAAATTAGCATCTTAGTGTGGTTTGTACCTGCCGTGATTACAGTAATATTTATTCAGCTATTAGATAGCGTTTGGTATATTGAGTTAATTTATATTTTCTTATTTATGTGCTTTTTATCAATTTTAGCTTATTTGTTAATTCCTTTTAAGAAAATTGAAGAGGAATAATGCGTTATAACAAGTCGTTTAGTCCGTTGACGACTAAATGCTTCACGGTTCTAGGTGTCACTGAACTCAAACGTTATCTGTAAAAAACATAATGAAGAAACTTTTATTTTCTATTTTATTATTAGTTGTTGGCGCAAGTTTTGGGGCAATAATTATGTGGGTTAATTCATACTATCCTCCAGCTCCATATTCGCAGGATGCTGCTGCATTTGCCAATATATTAAAACATTCCAATGTTTCTATATCCGATGATAATTATTCTTGTGAGGGAAAACCGGTAACTACGGTAGGTGCTGTATTCGGCTCAATAATTGAATTTAACAATTTGTATAAAAGAAATATGCTGTCTTATGGTTGTATCAATAACACCTGCGCTCTATCAGTTTCTTCTTGCATGCCCTGGCAGTCACAGGAATGCGGGAGCAGAATATTAAAATTTGAAATAGACGAAAATAATGTCATACAAACGAATACCTTCGCCTGCATTGACATGCCGTAATCGGTCACGTTGCTTGATGTTAGGCGCAAAACCATACATGGAGTCGTTATGAAAATACGTACCATAGCATTTCTTATTGTTACACACTGCGCTGTTGGTGGTTTAGGGTTCGGTGCAGGCATCTATATGCTCCCAATTCTTACTGCTCCGCCTGCTCCCAGTGAAGAAGAGATTAAGGCAATGTCTTCGCAAGCTAAGTACACAGCACAATTCCGAAGAGATCTTGTAGATAGCGATACTCTGCATTGGGGTGAAGGTACGGTTTCAATTGGTTCTGAGTCCATTGTGCTTATGGGTAAGCTTGCACCTGGTCCGGATTACAAGCTCTATCTTTCGCCAGAATTCGTTGAGACCGAAGCTGACTTTAATCGCTTGAAGTCCACTATGGTGCGTGTTGGTGATGTTAAAACATTTGAGAACTTTGTCGTGAAAGTACCAGCAGGAACCGATCCATCAGACTACACTAGCGTTATTATTTGGTGCGAAGCGTTTAGCCAATTCATTACATCGGCTAAGTACCAATAATGAAAACAACTTCGCGGTTTTTACGCTGACAGCAGCGCTGAATCGCAAGCGGATCAGGTCAAGAGGTTAGAACCAGGAGGAGAGTATCTGACATGATCAGAGCGTACTCCAAACGATTGCTACTGCCATATGTCGGTGTAGTCCAGGTCGTCGACCTGGGCTGGGCGCGTGCCCTGAGCATCGACGGTAAGAACTGGGCGATACGTTATACTCAGGACGAAAACCGGCAAACGTTAAAAGGGCCGCACAGCCATGATCCAAGAGTGAATCTTGCCATGATGGTGAACATCGAAGGGGACCAGTTCAAGACTCGCATCATGCGCCCCGCCTTGAATCCAGATCGTGTGCGCTTAGATAGTCAGCGGATATTTGATGCTATCAGTACTGTGCAAGTGCCGTTCAAAGCGGCGGACCGTTACGAATACTGGCTGCTGGATGCCAGTGACGAAAGTCCCCTCGCACTCTTACAATCCTGCGTGAATGAACAAGAGATGACGCGTCCGGCTTCACCCCCAGAGTGGCACGCCATCCCAGCAGCGGAACTCGCGGTACCTGATCCGGATTCCCAGCTGGAGGGAAACTATGTCCCGCCGGTCAACTACCGTTTGCAGACGATCATCGAAGAACGTGCCGGCAATAAGCCGCAGGCTGCCTGGTTCGAGCGCCAGGAGCCAGCGACGGACGATTTTCCTTCCTGTCTGATCAGTGATGAGTGGGAGGACCCGGAATGCCAGCGGCTTTGCGATCTCTATCTGCAGCGGCTCTCACCACGACTGTTGATGGTGGATGGCCTGCCTCGTATGGTCAGGGAACGTCTGGAACAGGCCGCATGCGATTACGTTTTCGATGTAGAAAAGTTTTATCCCCTGTATCCGGAAGTGGTCGACAACAGTCTATTAAACACCGCTAGGATTGAGGCACGTATGCGGCGCGCTAACCAGGCATGATGGGCTCTTTCTTTATAAATTGCATTCCTGGGCTATATTAGTATGACCATATCCGAACCTTTTTTCACAAAGGAGATAACTCATGAAAAACACCGAAGAACAATCAGTAATAGACAAAGTTGGTCTGATTAGCCGCCGTGATGTTTTGCTTGGCCTCTTCGAGCCATGTAAACGCTTATGCAAAGATTTGTGGGTCAGTATGTAAAGAGTGCGCCAAGGAGTGTCGTAAGCATGAGCAGCATATTGAGTGTAGAGAATGTGCAGAAGCATGCGAAGCGCTGATTAAAGCAATTGAGAAAAACTTTGCTTCGAGAAATACAGTAAAAAATATATATCAACTCAGTGGCTGATATGAAACGCCGCTGGTTTATAAAATAGAGCAAATAAAAATAAACATATCTATGAGTGAATACGATTTTGATTTTAAAGATATAGTGGATTTCGCAAAAGATGTGATTCTTGTAACCAGGTCAGATCCTATTGATGAGCCAGGACCAGAGATTGTTTACGTAAATAAAGCATTTACTGAGTTAACGGGATACACACAAGAGGAAGTTCTGGGTAAGAACCCGAGAATACTGCAATCTAAAGGCACAGACGAAGAGACAAAAAAATTAATTCGTCAGGGACTAGAGCAGCAAATACCTACTAGAGTCACTATTAAAAATTTTTCAAAAAGCGGTGAAGAGTACTGGCTTGATCTGAGTATACTTCCATTGAAAAATTCACAAGGTAAAGTGACGCATTTTGTAGCGATTGAGCGTGATGTCACTGAACAAAAAAATATCGAACAGAAACTCGAGCTCTTATCCAGAACTGACTCATTAACGGGATTACTTAATAGAAGAGCATTTGACGAAATATTAGAAAATGAACTTTCACGCTTCAAGCGAAGCGGAGAAATATATTCTCTCCTTATGCTGGATATTGATCATTTCAAACGTATCAACGATAAATACGGCCATGCAACGGGTGATGTTGCAATTCAAACCATCACGCAGTCATGTAAATCTGCCCTAAGATCACACGATATAGTTGCAAGGATCGGCGGAGAAGAATTTTGTGTGTTATTACCTTACACCAATAACAAAGTTGCATATGCAGTGGCAGAAAAGTTAAGAGAAATTGTTGCTAATACTAAAATAGCCGCAACAGCTGAAGACATTGCGATGACAATTAGCATCGGTGTGTCGCAAGTAGAAACAGCAGACACTGATTATACCGCTATCGTGAAGAGAGCAGATAAGAATATGTATAAAGCGAAGCAAGCAGGTCGTAACCAGGTTTGCATTTAAACTACTCGAATCAATCAGACAGGCCACCCAAAAAAGGCGCACCTTAACTCATAGGCTATGTTTTATAAGAATAAATGAGTGTTACACTTGATAGTATCAATGAATAGAGGTGGCTCATTATGCCCATGTTTCAACAGCCCGGGAAGGAGTACGATCATGTCTTTCTGGAGGACACCGATCAGCCGCTTCCCGAGAAGCTGAATCCAAATACTCGCTACCTGTTCCTTAGCACGGTGGCAAAGGGCGGGAAGTCGCTGATCAAGTCATGTAAGGACAGGCATCTAAATCGGCTGGTTGCCTACAAGACATTACGCCCTGAATTCCAGGACGATGAAATAGAAACCACCCGCCTGCTGCGAGAGGCACGGGTTTCAGCGATGTTACAGCACCCCAACACCATGCCGGTGTATGAGGTAGGCCGTGACAACCGTGGTTATTACTACTTTACGATGAAGCTGGTACACGGCTATACCTTGCGCGAGATTATGGATTACCGTGAGCGTTACGACCTGTCCCAGCTGATTGAAGTGATTATCGATATCGCACGTGCCCTGGCCTATGCCCATGCGCACGGTGTTGCGCATCGCGATATCAAGCCTGAAAATATCCTGGTCGGACCTTATGGCGAGGTCCTGTTACTTGACTGGGGCCTGGCCAAGGTGTGGCGCAAAGACGGTACGACGCTAGATGAAGATAACGATGAAAGCAATTCCATTGCGGATTCTGACAAGACTATGACCGGGCACGGAAAGCTACAGGGTACGCTATGCTACATGTCGCCAGAACAAATCCGCCGTGATCCTGACATTAGTTTTAGCACTGATATCTACAGCCTCGGTTCTGTGCTCTATGAATTGCTAACCGGTCAGCCGCCCTTTAATAGCGACAAGACTTACGAGATACTGGAGATGGTACAAAACGAGTTACCCCCCAGACCCTCAGAGATCAGTCAATACCCGGTACCTAAAGTCCTGGAATCGCTTTGTTTGAAATGCCTGCATAAGGATCCTGCTGGACGACCGGCTTCCATGGAAGATGTACTGCAGACCCTGCAACAGAACTGGTCAGTAGAGCTATTAAAGAGTTAACGTTAAAACTGTTTTAACTGGAGCATAAAAAAAACCGGAGTGACTAATTAATTAGCCACCCCGGTTTTTTATTTCCGCCTGTTATTACTTTTATTAGGCGCTTAATTTACGCTAGGGCATCCTTGGTGATCTTAACAATGACCGAAGCGACCTTGTAAGGATCTGCATTGGATGCTGGGCGGCGATCTTCCAGACGGCCTTTCCAACCATCTTCTACTGTACCGATTGGAATACGAATCGAGGCACCTCGATCAGACACACCATAGCTGTACTGCTCGATGGACTGGGTTTCATGCCTACCGGTCAGACGCTGCTCGTTATGCGCACCGTAGACGGCAATACATGCAGGAATGTTCGGACCCTTACCGAATTCTTCACAGATCTTGGTGAACACAGTTTCATCACCATCATCGCGCATAGGACCATTCGAGAAGTTGGCGTGCATACCAGAACCGTTCCAGTCTGTGTCACCTAGTGGTTTTGGATGCCAGTCGACATCAAGGTCATATTTTTCAGCAGTACGTTCAAGCAGGTAACGCGCCAGCCAGATTTCGTCACCCGCACGTTTTGCGCTCTTGGCAAAGATCTGGAATTCCCACTGTCCTGCTGCTACTTCTGCATTGATACCTTCAACGTTCAAACCTGCTTCCAGGCACATATCAAAATGCTCTTCAATCAGGTCACGACAGTAGGCATTGCGTGCGCCCACTGAGCAGTAGTATGGACCCTGAGGTGGTGGGTAACCGCCAGGTGGAAAACCGGGTGGTAAGTTTGTTTCTGGATTCCAGAGGAAATATTCCTGCTCAAAACCAAACCAGAAATCTTCATCGTCTTCGCGTTCATCGATAGTTGCGCGGCCATTGGACTCATGCGGTGTACCATCTGCATTCAAAACCTCAGTCATCACCAGGTATGCATTCAGACGACCTGGATCAGGGATGATGGCAACTGGTTTCAATAAACAGTCAGAAGCATTGCCTTCTGCCTGCTCGGTGGAACTGCCGTCGAATGACCACATTGGACAATCTTCCAGTTTACCGCCGAAATCAGACCGGACCATGGTTTTACTACGCAGACTCTGAGTCGGCTTATAGCCGTCGAGCCAGATGTATTCCAACTTACTCTTCATTTTTTTATAATCTCCAAGCTTAAAGATAAATTTTTACGCCCCGGCGTAATGTTAAAGACATCATCTGACGAAAACCTTCTAGGACTTCCGGCCTATGACACGAAACTGGCTAGCTCTATGCGTGTTTCTAAGGCTATGCCTGGGCTACGCTAGTGCTAGGCAGGGGTAACACACCTTCCCTGCCATGCCCATTTTCGGGCATCAAACCCTCAAATCTTTGATTACGCAGAGCACTATATAGTTACATAAGCATCATCGATGCCACTTTCAAATTTAGCTTTAAAAACAGTAGGTTACTGTATGTCGGGGTAGTTAATCGCCATAGAGTTGCACCAAAATGGACTATATCAACGTTTTATAGCACTGTTATGGTGCGCATCTAATGTGGTCTGGTATTTGATGATTGAGGACAGGCTGCGTGCTTAGCGCAGCTAGAGGATGCGGGGCTGTTATTTGTTTACTTCGCTTTTGCTTTAGCTGCGCGCTTCTTTTTCACGGCCTTTTTCTTTACGCGTTTCTTGCCTTTGGGAGCATCTTTCTTTCGACCTTTAGCGCTTTTCTTACGCTTGTCAGAATGCCGTGGTTTTTTGTCCTTAGGTTTTCTCGACTTAGGCTTGCTGTCGGATGATTTGCGCTCGCCAGATTTACCGTCAGCTAAACGCGAAATTTGTAATTGCTTACCCGCGACCCAGGCCTTTTTTAGATCATTGAAAATATCTTTGGGCATGCCTTCCGGTAAGTCGACAATACTGTGATCATCGTGAATATTGATGCGACCAATATGCTGGCTATCGAGTCCCGCTTCGTTGGCAATCGCGCCCACAATGTTGCCCGGTTTAACCTCGTCATTATGTCCCACTTCCAGACGATAACTCTCCATACCTTCTTCTGGCTTGTGTTGTTTGAATGGGGTATCTCTTCGCGACGAACGGTCACGTTCGCGACGTGAAGGTCGTTTCGCGCGCGTATCACTATCTTTATCCCAGCCTTTATCGGCCCTGCTTTTGTTTGATTGTCGTTGAGGTTTGTTTTGTAGAAGAAAAGGTGTTTCACCCTGTAACTGTTGCGCAAGTGCGGCAGCAATCTCGAGTGCGGGGACATTATGTTCCTGCTGATATTGCTCAATCAACTGATAAAATAAACCCAACTCTTCTGTTGCCAGCGTATCGGTAATACGCTGCTTAAACTTTTCAATACGCTTGTCATTGATAAGCTCAGTCGATGGTAGTTCCATCATTTCAATCTTTTTCTTGGTCGCTTTTTCTATCGCATGCAATAAACGTTTTTCACGCGGTACAACAAATAAAATTGCATCACCTTCGCGACCGGCACGACCGGTGCGGCCAATGCGATGCACATAGGCTTCGGTGTCATAGGGGATGTCATAGTTCACAACATGACTGATGCGTTGTACATCGAGACCACGTGCAGCCACATCGGTGGCGACTAAAATATCCAGTTTACTCTTTTTTAAGTGCTCAATAGTGCGTTCGCGCTGATTTTGGGGAATGTCACCATTGAGTGGTGCGGTTGCGTAACCACGTGCCTCGAGCTTTTCAGCCAACTCTACGGTGGCCGTTTTGGTGCGCACGAAAATAATCATGGCATCAAACGGTTCGGCTTCGAGAATACGAGTTAAGGCATCTAATTTGTGAACACCACTAACCGGCCAGAAGCGTTGACGAATTGTCTCGGCAGTCGTGGTTTTAAGTTTGATCGTGACTTGTTCAGGCTGATTTAAATGATTGGTCGCGATGCGGCGAATCTGAGTTGGCATGGTCGCAGAGAACAAGGCGATTTGTCGGTCAGATGGAATTTGTTCGAGGACCCACTCTACATCATCGATGAAACCCATACGCAGCATTTCATCGGCTTCGTCGAGCACCAGTGCTTTTAGATTATCCAGTTTTAATGTACTGCGTCGCATGTGGTCCATGACACGTCCTGGCGTACCGACCACGACATGAACACCACGTTGCAAGGCACGGATTTGACCGCGGTAGTCCTGGCCACCGTAAACGGGCAAGACATGAAATCCCTCAAGGTGTTTGGCGTATTTTTGAAAAGCCTCGGCAACCTGAATAGCCAACTCGCGGGTTGGGCAGAGCACTAATACCTGTGGATCTTTTTGGCTAAGGTCGATGTTGGATAACAGCGGCAGGGCAAAGGCTGCGGTTTTACCTGTGCCGGTTTGCGCCTGACCAATGATGTCTTTGCCTTCCAGCAACAACGGGATTGTTTGAGCCTGGATCGGGGATGGCGTTTCGTAACCGACTTCGTCCAGGGCTTTTAATAGCTGTTTTTTGAGCGCGAGTTGATTAAAAGAGGTGACCGAATCGGTAGTCATGTGTTTTACCTGAAGTGGGTGGAAAGTCCTGGATTATCATTTGGAATACCAGGCGTTAGCTGCGTATTCTGAGAGCCTGTCCGGTGAAAATCTCTGGCATGTCTAAATGACCTGCTGCCTGTGTTGCCTATAGGAGCTGCCCCGGAAAGGCTGCGTAGTGTACCGGTTTATCCTGGCATATGCATCGTTATTTTGGATATAAATTAGCCGATTTGACCATCCCGAAGCCTATCTATATATATAGTCGTTAGGTGCCAACTGTCGAGTAGCCTTTTCGGCCAGCATTTGCACCAACAAAGGAGAGTGAGTTAAAGCATGTCGGACATTCAAAACATCAATATCAACAAGTTTGAGCTGAAGCTCTCGGACACAGATGACCCTGTTGCCCAGAAAGTCAGTTGGCAACCAGCAAAACACGGTGGGGCGAACTTTAAGACGCAGAAAATCGTGATTACGCCTGAGAAGGTGGTGGTAAAAAAGACCCTTGGCATGATTCTATTTGGTCTGGTTTTTTTGCTGCCGGGTCTGGGCGGACTCCTGTTTGGTGCACCTTATAATTTTATAAACGGCGATAGCGGCGCAGGCATATTCTTTATTGTCTGGGGTTCTGGTTTTGGTGGAGCCGGCCTGTTGATGTTGTATTTTGGTAAACCCTTTACCATCGACAAAATGCGAGGAGTATTTTACCGCGGTAAAAAATACAGTGGTAACCCCACGGGTAAGAAAAAGACTCAGGGTATGTTGTCAGAGATACACGCAATCCAGTTGCTTAGCGAACATGTGCAATCAAGTAAAAACAGTTATACGAGTTACGAACTTAATTTAGTGTTTAAAGATGGTAGTCGTATGAATGTAATGGACCATGGTAATGCTCGTGATATCGAAACCGCAGCGAAAAAACTGGGTGATATGTTGAAGGTGCCAATATGGCAGGCTTCATATTAACTGAATAAAAGTACCGTAGCTTCCTATTGTTTCTAACTATAGGGAGAATTCGGGTATTTGTTGCAGAATCAGCAAAACAAATAACCTCCCCTTCGATATTGTCAGGCCAAACTCGCCTATGTGATTGATATTTGTTCAAACTTTATCCATTTTCTACAAAAAATGCGGTTAATAGCTGAAAACTTTAAAGTTTTTAGTCGCTTATCCGATTTTATACCTATTGGTAGCTGTTTGATTTTGCAGGGATGAACAGGTGATTAGGGATGATCTGCAGTCCTTCGGCGACCCTCATGCTAGAGACAATGAAGCAGATCCGAATGAGGTCTGAACGATACTGACAGGAGGTCAGCATCTTTAACTTATTTAAAAGAAACGCAACCTCGAATCATCTTGTTGGTATCGGCCTAAGTGATGAGGGGATGGCCTTCGCCCATTTAACGCGTAATAACGATGCCTATCAACTTGAGCACGTCGATTTTGCTGCGGTGACCTCGTTGCATGAGATGGAAGAGAATCTTTCAGAGTGGGTGAAAGAATTTGACGTTAAAGGTTCGATGGCAAATTTTGTCCTGGCCCAATCACAGGCCGGTATATTTCTTACCGAGGCACCCGAGGTTGAAGACAAAGAGTTAAACAAGGCGATGCGCTGGAAGCTTAAGGACAACACGGAAGTCGACCTGGAAAAATCAATTGTTGATGTATTTCCAATACCAGGTCAGCGTGAACGTGGCCGCCAACCGATGGCCTATGTTGTCAGCGCCGATAAAAAATTACTTAAAGGCTATGTCGCCCTGATAGACAAGAGCCATCTCAATTTAAAGAGTATTGATATCACCGCATTGGCACAACGTAATATTGCTAGCCACATGCAGGAAGATGAAAACGGTGTCGCCTTTTTATCGCTGTACGCGAATAGTGGACTACTTTCCCTTTCGCGTAAGAGTAATCTTTATCTTGCGCGGGACCTGGATGTTGGTCACAAAAACTTTGCGAGTCAAGAAGCGAGTCAGGCTTCGGGTGGGTTGCAAGTAGAAGGTTTGCCGGCGGCGACCCAACAAACCCTAGAACAGATCGTTCTGGAAGTACAACGCTCGATGGACTACTACGAGCGTTATTTTGCGCAGCCACCTATTCAGGCGTTAGTGCTTGCACCTTTACCGACACCGGTACCAGGTTTGGTCGATGAAATTTCGAATCAATTAGGCATGAAGGTACGCGAGTTGGATCTGAGTGACATTATTGATACCCAACAATCTATTGAACACAGTTTGCAATCTAATTACCTGCCTGCGATCGGCGCTGCGTTGCGCATGACAATGGCTTCTTGAGCGTAAAGCGTAAAAATGCAACAAATTAACTTATTACAGTCTGGGCTCCGCTCGAAGGAAAGTCGCCTTGCCGCCAACAAGGTAATGACTTACATCGGTGTATTTGTAGCGGTGCTGGGTGTGATTTCCGCATTTCAATGGTGGCAACAATATAGTCAGCAACAAGCATTGCTCGAGGCAAAGCAAGAGAAAGATGAATTGCTTAAACAAATTCAGTTCGTCTCGACAGAAATCGCTGCGGTTAGTGATGACTCAGAGTACAAAAATATTCTAGTAACAAAAGAGCAGGAGCTTAAAAATAAAAATCTGGTCTTAAGTGTTTTGTCAGGTCAAAAGTTTGGTAATACAAAAGGTTTCGCGGATCAATTTACGGGTTTATCAAGGCAACATGTTGACGGTTTATGGATCACACAGCTTGATATTCATGCCGGCGGTGAAAAGCTAAATTTACAGGGTAGTGCTTTTAGTCCTGGCCATGTCCCAGACTATCTACAAAGACTGGGTAAGGAACCAAGTTTTAATGGTGTGGAGTTCAAGACATTTTTAATGGAGCGTGATGAAGGCTCAAGCCGAATTGACTTTGATATTCGTTCGACGCAGAAGGAAGCAGGCTAATGCGTGAAAAATTAGCTGAACTCAAGGAAAAATACGAGGATCTGAGTTTTCGTGAGCAGCTCATGCTTATTGCAACACTTGTAGCGGCGATGGCATTTATCTGGTTTCAGTTTATTAGCGAACCCATGTACCTGCAAACAAAACAAGCTAGCACAGAATTAGAAAAGCAACAGCAGGCGGTGGAAAAGTTGCGGGCGCAACATCAATCGCTGATTGCGCGACGTGCAAGCGATCCTCACCGCGACCTTAAAGACAGAATTGTCCTGATCGATCAGGATCTTGTGAAGATAAATAAAAAGCTTGCTGACAAGTTTCATGGGCTGATTGAACCCAAGCAAATGGCGCAGGTCCTCGAATCAATTTTAAAACAACACAAGGATTTAAAGTTGTTAAGTGTACGCAGTCTTGCCTCCGAGCAACTCATTCAAGCTGAGCCAGTCGGCGATGAAAATGAAGCAAGTGAAGTTCGTGGCAATGATGACGAACAGCAAGCGGCCAGGGTTGAGGTTTTTCGCCATGGCTTACAAATTAAATTCGAGGGAAATTACCTGGCGACTTTGGATTACCTTAGAACCCTGGAAGGTCTGGACTGGGAGTTTTACTGGGACGCGGTGCAACTCGAGGTGACCGAATATCCAAAATCTACCGTACTGATCACGGTACATACATTGAGTCTGCGCGATTCCTGGATCGGCGTATAGGGATCAGGTTATGCACACAATGAATATTAAAATTACGCAAATTTTGCTGCTGATAGTGACAATATTCTGTCACGGTAGCCTTATCGCCGAGGTGTTGAAGGACCCTACACGCCCGCCCAGCCACCGTTACAGCGGGATCGAGGCTCCTGGCACAAAAGCTGCACCTCGATGGATATTGTCGTCGACATTGATCGCGCCTGCGCGCCGTCTGGCGACGATTAATGGCAAAACTGTGGGGGTGGGACAAAAGATTGGAGGTGCAAGGGTAATGGAAATTAACCCTTCGCATGTTGCTTTGCGGGATGGTGATAAGGACATCATTCTGGAATTGTTACCCACGGATATAAAAAGAGCACATTAGAAAATGACAGGACGGTTTATAAAAGTAGTTGTAGCTTGGAGTATGCCAGCGTTTTTGCTTGCCTGTAGCACAACTACCCCTCCCCCGGATACACGCACCTACAATGCGATTGATAGTGCTCTGGATCAGGGTATCAGTGGTAATCAACAAATTGCTGCACTGCAACCTCCGCCAGAAACCATCAGTGATGCACTACTCCCACGTATCCAATTAGATTTACCTGGGCAAACTGGGATTGATACTGAACCACGCTTTGATATTAAAGTGAACCGAACCAATGCACGGCAGTTTTTCATTGGCCTGGTCGAAGGTACACACCACAACATGGTGGTTCACCCAAAAGTACGCGGCAAGATAACCCTTGATTTAAAAAATGTCAGCATTCAGGAAGTGATGGATGTAGTGAGGGATGTGTATGGTTTTGATTATGAGAAATCAGCAACTGCCTATCATGTGTATCCGAATGCGATTCGTACAAAAATTTTCAAGCTTGACTATCTCGCAGTTAAACGAGCAGGTAGTTCAAAAGTAAGAATTAGTTCTGGCCAGGTATCGCAGGGAACGTCGGGTAGTTCGGATAATAATAATTCAGAATCGGATGCATCGTCTACCAGAGAAACCTTAGCCGCAAGCAGTATCGATACTGTCAGTGAGTCTGATTTTTGGACGGAGTTACGTGCGTCATTAACAGCAATTGTCGGCAACAAGAAAGGCCGAAGTGTGGTTGTGAGTCCACAGTCTGGTGTGATTGTTGTAAGGGCGATGCCAGATGAATTGCGTTCAGTCGATCGTTATCTGAGTACTACTCAGAATATTATGCATCGTCAGGTGTTACTTGAAGCAAAAGTGATTGAAGTGACCTTGAGCGATGGATTCCAGAGCGGTATTAATTGGGCTGGTTTGAAAGAAAACGGTAGTAGCTCTATCTTATTAGGTCAGACAGGTGGTGGTAGCCTGTTTGATAATGGTACCAGTATCATCGATGGTAACACCGGTAATTTAAATCCAGGTGCACTGTCGCCAGTCGATGGTACGGCAACCTCTGCATTTGGTGGTATCTTCACCGCGGCGTTAAATCTTAGTGGTAACTTCGCGGCGTTTATAGAGTTGCTAGAGACACAGGGTGACGTCCAGGTATTATCCAGCCCACAAGTTTCAACCATGAATAACCAAAAGGCGGTTATTAAAGTTGGTACAGATGAATTCTTTATTACCGATGTAGAAACTAACACTAACACCAGTACTGCAACGACTAATACCGAAAACAATGTTGAGTTAACACCCTTCTTCTCGGGTGTGGCGTTGGATGTGATTCCACAAATTAGTGAAGATGGTTCGATTACTTTACATGTACATCCAACCGTGGTCGACGTAACCGAGAAGATTAAGAACCTTTCAATCTCAGGTTCGACCACACTTAGCGTACCGTTGGCGGTGAGTTCGATACGTGAGTCAGATACCATTATTCGCGCTATGAGCGGCCAGGTGGTGATCATTGGTGGCCTGATGAAAAATAAAACGGTCGATAATGAAAACTCGATTCCCTTCTTTGGTGACATCCCTCTGATTGGTGGTCTGTTCCGTCATAACCAGGAGCTGACAGTGAAGAGTGAACTAGTGATTCTACTGAAGCCGACCGTGATTGAAAGCTCACAACAGTGGGCGGATGAATTAAAGAAAAGGCGGGACAATATCAAACGCTACCGGCAGCGGCCATTAGCTCGAGAGAATTAATATAATGTATCAACAATTTTTTGGCATTAAAGAAATTCCTTTTACTCTCTCGCCTGATACGAGTTATTTTTTTGCTTATGGCCATTATGCAAATGCCTTGAATACCTTGTTGGTAGCCCTGAGAACCGGTGAAGGTTTTATCAAAGTAACAGGTGAAGTCGGTACCGGTAAAACACTGTTGTGCCGCAAGCTGATGAATACTCTGGGTGACAAATTCCAGTTAGTCTACATCCCTAATCCACAACTCTCATCATATGGATTACAGGTTGCCCTGGCGGAAGAACTTGGTCTGAAAATCACACGTTACGTTCATCGTTTAAATAAAACGATTAGCGATAAATTGCTTGAACTGGCTGCCGAAGGTAAGCGCGTTGTTTTGTGTATAGATGAAGCACAGGCGATGCCAGAAGAGACTATGGAGTCATTGCGGCTGTTGACGAATTTAGAGACAGAAAAATCCAAACTGTTGCACGTAGTGCTATTTGGTCAGCCGGAACTCGATGAGCTGCTAAACAAGAAATCAGTCCGACAGTTAAAGCAACGCATTACTTTTTCCTATCAGTTACAACCATTAGAGCGCCAGGGAATGGATGCTTATATTGTTCATCGTTTGGTGGTAGCTGGTTTCAGGAACGGCATGATTTTCGATGATGCAGCGTTAACACGTTTGTTTGTCGCCAGTCGGGGTATACCTCGGTTGGTTAATATCTTGTGTCATAAATCACTAATGGTTGCCTATGGACAAGGCACACACCATATCGATGAGGCTATGATCAGAATGGCGATTAGTGATACCGAAGATACTCAGTTGAGTCGACGAAAAGCGCCATGGTGGCGACGCATGGTAGCAACATTAGCGACTGTTGCCGTGTTGGCGTCGGTCTCTAGTTTTGTGGTGGCAGTGAGTTAGCCCGATGAGCCTGATTAATCAAGTTTTAAAAGATATCGATGAGCGACGTTCTGCGGATTACAGTGACAATAAAACTGATCTAGATGATCTACATTTCTCGCATATTCCAAAGCGAAAATCGAAAGCCAAACCTATTATTATCACGTCTATTGCAAGCCTGTCGCTTGCAGCAATTATTGTTGTCGCGTTTTATTTTTTACAACAGGGCCAGCCTGATACGAATTTGGCGACTAGCAATGCCGTAGCAGAAGATAGTGCAGCAAAACCAGAACTAACTGTGGTGGCAAAAGCAACTGCACCAGTATCAGCGCCAATACCGGCGTCAAGAGAAGTAAGCCAAGCTATCGCGAAGCCAAAATCAGAGAAGCAAAAATCAACAAACCAACAATTAGCAACAAAAGCTCACAGCGCAGCAAAACCCGTAACAAGTACTACGGCATCAGAAGTTGATAACGATGTTGCTTCAGAAGAAGCAATAGCAGTATCTGATCTCGCTGAAGAGTCTGATGATACTCCGGTCAAGTTTACACGACAGGTAGTACCCATGCGGCCGGAGCAAAAAGCAGAGCTGTCTTATCAAAATGGCTATGATCATCTGCGTTCGCAGCGTCATCGTCAGGCAGAGCGGTCATTACGATTGGCATTAGTTGCAGAGTCTGGTCATATAAAAGCACGTGAACTTCTATCCGGCATTTATATAAAACAAGGTCGTTGGATTGAAGCCAGTGAGTTGTTGCGTGAAGGATTGACCTATTCTCCAGAGCACCGGACATTTAGCAAATTGTATGCACGCGCGATGATGCAATTAAATCAGGATGCACAGGCGATCGCCGTTTTGAAAAAATATGCACCAGCGGTTGAAAGTGATCCTGACTACTTCGCAATTTTAGCCGCACTTTACCAGCGCCAAAATCAACATGGCCATGCCGCTGACCTATATGCGAGACTAGTCAGTGTGAATCCCAACAAAGGAGTGTGGTGGGTTGGCCTGGGTATTTCACTTGAGGCGATGGGAAGAAAACAAGATGCCCTGCAAGCCTATGGGCATGCCCGCAAAACCGGTAACCTCCATAATGAAGTCGCCCGCTTCGCCGACAATCGCCTAGTTGCCCTTGAAGAGATCAATTTCCCCTCTGAGTAATCCTTTTTACCTTCCAGCATAATTAGCTATTTTCCTAATATGCACCATAATTGTGCGTGGTTAGGTATAATGTAGTGCGCCCGCACTACTTTGGTGAGACTTATCGGTTCATATATGAGCGGCCAATCTGCATACACTTTTTAACTTATTGATATTTATGACTATTATGAGCAGTTTTGACGAGCGCGGTTGAAAATCTGCCCTGTGTAAGATTGGTTTAATACTTGCTATATAAAAGGACATATGATGGCACTAGCGACGATACAGCCTGAGTTACATCAGCGCATACTGGATAACCTGAGCCTGGCTGTAATGTTGTTTAAGCCAGATTTGACGTTGATCTATGCCAATCCAGCGGCTGAGATGTTGCTTGGGGTGAGTGTGAACCGATTAGTTGGTTTGCCGTTTGAGGAGATGGTAAAGGCAGAGGCATCGCTCAAACAACAACTCGTCGAGGCGGTAGAAACTAATCACCCGTTTTCAAGGCATGAGTTGGCGGTGCGCCTGATGAATGAAAATGATATCACCGTAGACATCACAGTAAACATCTTGCAGTCCGGTGATGCTGAGAAACAGGTTTTGCTTGAGATGGAACCGATCGATCGGATTTTAAGGATCGCCCGTGAGGATGCGATTGTTGCACAACAAGCAACGGCGCAGGATTTGATAAGAGGCCTGGCGCATGAGATTAAAAATCCGCTTGGCGGATTGCGCGGTGCAGCACAGTTGCTGGAGCGTGAATTAGAAAGTGAAGATCAAAAGGAATATACCAAGGTCATCATTGATGAGGCTGACCGTTTACAAAAATTGGTAAACAGGTTGTTGGGCCCAAGCGGTATGCCCAGGAACTCAGAGATTAATGTCCACGAAGCGATCGAATATGTGCGTGGGATTGTATTGAATGATAAGCCGGATATTCAATTTGTTCGTGACTACGATCCTAGTATTCCAAACATCATGGGCGATCAGGATCTTTTGGTACAGGCCATACTTAACATTGCAAACAACGCAATTGAGGCCATGCAGGGTAAAGGCAAATTAATAATTCGGACACGGATTGTACGTAATTTTACGATTGGTCCTAAAAGACGACGACTGGCATTAAGAATCGATGTGATTGACGAAGGGCCAGGGATACCGGAAGAAATTAAAGATAAGATATTTTTCCCGATGATTACAGGGCGTGCTGAAGGAACCGGGTTGGGTTTATCAATCGCACAAAGGCTGGTTACACAGCACTCCGGTTTAATCGAGTGCAAGAGTGAACCAGGAAAGACAATTTTTTCTATCTACTTACCAGTAGATAACGCTGATGGAGACAATTAGCATGGAAACGGTATGGGTAGTTGATGATGATCGCTCGATTCGCTGGGTGCTTGAGAAAGCGCTTAAAGGTGCAGAGATGGAGGTGCAGACCTTTGAGAATGCGGATGGGGTGTTACAACAACTAAAAGTAGCTAGTCCGGATGTAATTATTTCTGACATCAGAATGCCTGGCATGGATGGGTTGGAGCTGCTTGAAAATATTCATGCAACTAACCCTGAGTTGCCGGTAATCATTATTACTGCACACTCGGATCTGGGTAGTGCTGTTAATGCTTATCAGGGTGGAGCATTTGAATATTTGCCAAAACCTTTTGATGTTGATGAGGCTGTAGAGTTAACACGTCGCGCTATAGAAGTTTCGCGCTCACACCCTGATAATGAGCAAAATAACTTAGTTGAAAATACGGAAATTATTGGTGCGGCAGCATCGATGCAGGAAGTATTTCGAGCTATCGGGCGCCTTTCAAAATCAAACATCACAGTTTTAATCAATGGTGAGTCGGGTACGGGTAAAGAACTGGTCGCCCATGCACTGCATAAACATAGCCCACGAGCTGATAAACCTTTTATCGCAATAAATACGGCCGCTATTCCCAAAGACTTACTTGAATCTGAATTGTTTGGTCATGAAAAAGGTGCGTTTACAGGTGCACAAAATGCAAGAAAGGGACGGTTTGAACAGGCCGACGGTGGTACTTTATTCCTCGACGAAATTGGTGACATGCCGCAGGAGCTACAGACTCGCTTACTAAGAGTATTGCAGGATGGTACTTTCTATCGTGTTGGCGGGCATAACCCTATTAAAGTGGATGTGCGGATCATTGCCGCGACCCACCAGGACCTTGAACAACGGGTTGAAGAAAAATTATTTAGAGAAGATTTATTCCATCGTCTTAATGTCATACGTATTCATGTGCCTGCATTGCGTGAACGTAGTGAAGATATACCTCTATTAGCCAAGTATTTTTTGAAGATTGCGGCAAACGAACTTAATGTTGAGGCTAAGACGCTTTCACCAGAAACTGAAGCCTATATAAGTCGTTTAAGCTGGCCTGGTAATGTCCGGCAGATCGAAAATACCTGCCGCTGGTTGACGGTTATGTCGGCAGGCCAGGTAATTAACGTCGAAGATCTGCCACCTGAGTTACAGGAAGATAAGGCAGAACAAACTTCAAACGGTGACTGGCTAGAAGTCTTACGCCGCTGGGTAGAGCGTCAGTTAGCGCAAGGTGATACGGCAATTTTAGAACAGGCCACGCCTCAATTTGAGCGCGTCATGATCGAGACAGCTCTGAAAAAATCAGGTGGTCGTCGTCAGGACGCTGCAAAGCTGCTTGGCTGGGGACGTAATACTCTGACCCGCAAGATTAAAGAACTAGGAATGGAGGCTCAAGTTTAAGATTTTTGCCAGACTAGAGTCCGATTATTGACTGGCATTTCATGATCTTTAATTAGCTTTAAGCCACACTTAGCGGCAAGTACTTTTAGATCATTGAGATCACGTATTCCACTAAGTGGGTCACGCGCTTTTAAGAATTGATCAAAACGCTGATTACTTTGACTGCTGTATTGGCCATCATAGTTAAATGGGCCATAGAGGCAGAAGTATCCACCTGTCTTAAGATGTTTTCCTACACCGGTAAACATTGACTCAACCTCTGGCCAGGACATGATATGGGCAGTGTTTGCACTGAAGATACCGTCGAATATTTTTTCGGGCCATATTTTTTTTGGCCAGGTAGCTTGCTTAACATCTAGTACAAGCGGTCCGCTTAGATTAGTACCCGTATAATCGGCTAGCCATTGTTTGATCCCATCATGATAAAGTTCCTGATCACTACAGTACCAATGTACCTGCGGTAGATGTTGTGCAAAAAAAACTGCATGCTGGCCTGTGCCACTACCAATTTCCAATATAGATTCAGACTTTGAAAAATAGCTGGAGATGACCGCTAGAATCGGCTGTTTATTTTCTTCGCAGGCATCAGAGAAGGGTTTCATAGCAATAAACCGTTGCTGGGATATTTATGGAGATTGTAACGGTTTTGAGGCCTTATGCCGAGCCCTCTAGAATAGCTTGTAATTTATTTTCGAAGTATTTTTTATAGTTGAGGTAGTGTATAGACTGAATCGTTGCTGACTCGTTTCCGATCAAAGACGGTGCAAGATCAATGTCGGTGATATACATAGGATAGTCGTTGTTGCCCGAACGTTTGGTGAGAATATGATTCGCGATCAGTTGATAAAGCTGTTCGCCATGCTCAAGGGTTGAATACTCCTTCCCTTCCAGGTAAACCTTGAACATAATGTTATCGCCAACCTTACTACCGATAACCTGTAGATCAAGATACTTTTCCTGTTTAAATAGATTGTTATTGTGTTTAAGTATTTCCCACTCAAAGCGATTATTTTTTTGCACATAGCAGTATTCAAAATTGATGGGTTTGCTGTCTCCGGATTGTTCTTCCTGAAGAAATGACATGCGTTTTGCTGTGGAATCAAAAAACTTTTCATAGTGATTAACCAGCGACACGGCATCATAGAATTGAGTGTCATGTACGAATAATGAACCCTTCTCATCGATTATATAAGTGTGAACGTAATTTCCCTTGATATGAAAGTAGATTTGCACCATGTCTGGACGATTGAGTGAGTACAACAACGGCAAAACATCGTCATTTAAGGTCTCAGAATCAAAAATGACATGTTGGTAGTGATTGCTTGCTGATGAAAGGTAAGCTTTTAGGCTCTGTAAATTACCTGCATTATGATAGTGCAATGTGTCATCTTGCATGCTTAACACATAATAGTCCCACTCAATGGCCATGACGAAACGTGTGCCAGGTGGATTGCGCGGATCGTAAAAACAGTTTAATACGGTCTGAAAAAGTCTTTCAGTACGTTGAGCAATTGCATCACCACGGTAACAAGAATAACTCACTGAGTTAATCGCTGGAGGACGCACGCCCTGTGAGGGAGGCATCCATTTCATATAATCATGCAGACACTGGAATAGACCTTCAATTCCCGTATAGCGAACGGTTAAGACCTCATGCCAGGAGGTTACTATGACTTGATCAATACTATTAGTCAGGTTTTCAAGGCGCCCACCATAACGCAATGAGTCAGTTTGATCGCTGGTCAGGTGTTGTCCGCGACGCGTGTGCCGACTAAACGGATCATTACCTGTATTCACTACGGTTAAAATATCTTTAATATACGCAGGCCGTCGCAGTTCTTTGATGTTGTCCTTATCCAGTGCTTGATGCGCAAAGGTGGTGGACATCGCAGATGTCAGTGATTTGATCTCTTTTTCAGTTATATGACTGTCTTCTGCATAAATAGCTGTTGTGGTAGTTGGAGTGATGATTTTATTAAAGTAGCACCATGCTAATAATTCCATCAGGCTATAGGCTCGCTTGAGCGGTGGATATAGAGTTACCTCATCTTCATTCACAATTCCATTGAAAACTCCCCAGAATGAAGTTCCATCTGCAGCCTGCGTCTGATGGATGGTCAGATGAGTTTCATTGAGATCATGGGTGATACCACGGTAAATAATATCTACTTTGCCGGCTTTACGCTCAAATGCGGCATATAGTTTTCGTCCTAGTAGATTAAGCTCTTTTGGATCAATAAGGTTTGACTCAGAATATTTACGCGCAAAGGTAGAGAGAAAACGGTAGCTATGAGTTAGTTCATTCATTAGCGCATTTCTTTCCTCGATTACGCGTGTAATTTTCCAGTTCTCTTTGCTATCGAGCAAGTACAGTTGACTGTTCGACCAGCGCCAGGCATTGGTAAGTTCTTCTAATAGCTCCCGTCGCCAGTTATTATCTTTATTAGAGTCTTCACTTAATTTTTCATTGACCTTGAAATAGAAACTTCGGCGTACAAGCTCAAGTCGATCCGCTTGGTTGTTTTTGTTTAAGTATTCTTCCACCTTATGCAACATCATTAAATAAGGGTCGAGTTTGTTTAGTTCGTTTTCCCCATTATAAATTGCCTTTTTAAAACGCAAACCTAGAATGTCAATGTTTGGGTATTCACTCGCATAGGCTTCCATTAGTGATGTTTTTAGAACGGATTTATAGGGAGAGTTGATTCCCTTGTATAGCAACCACAGTGTGGCTCCATAAAACTCCTCGGCTGGAACCTTATCGAGCCCGCCAAAATCAATATTATCCTTGCCGTGGATAAATCGTTTTGTTTTTATGTTGCTAACAAACTCGTCATAGTTATGTTCTTGCTCAGGAGGTACTAGCCACCATACTGGGTAGCGTCCAGCGAGTAACAGACTGGTACGATAAAACTCTTCAAGCAATAAGTAATGTAACGCGGTACCACTGCTTTCGGTATTCAGCGCATCGTGTTTTCCTTCTCGAAACTCTTCTGGATTAACAAGAAATATGTGTGCATCGATTTCCAGTGTTTGTGCCCACTGTTCGATAGCCTGAGATTTTTGTTGTAGCGATTCTATTTGGTCTTTTTTCAGCGAGCTGTCGTAGCAAACCCATATATCAAAATCACTTTTGTTCGAGTAGGCAATTGTACCGGTGCTGCCCATCATATATAAGGCCTGGATGTGATAACGACGGTAGGCACGCTTTTTATACTCGAAACTCTTGGCCAGTTTTTTACTCAGGTTGAGCGTGGTATTGCTCGGTGAGTAATCTGGGACACCCGCGGGAGTTGTTTTGGAGACATAACCTGGCAGAGTGGGATGGTTGATGTGATAGAGCAGGGGTAACAGGTCGACAAATTCCTGCTGGCGCTGGCGCAATTCTGACAGGGTGCGCTTGAGGCGGGCTTTATTTATATCGAGAAAACGCTGTTTGATTTCTTTGAAATCAAACGACTTATCCTCTTCGAGTGTTGGGGCCAGCCTTGCCATATTATTATTATCGGCACCCAACGCAGGATCTTAAAAACCTTAGGTATTACAATAACATGCCGGTGATCACAGTATTTATAGTAGTTATTTTGAGTCTGCTTAAGTCGTTGTTTAATTTGGTAATATTAACCATGCTCATAATAAGGTAATAATCTACAAATTCTGTTTGTATTTAGCAGCTCGGTAGATGAAATATTTTAAATGCAGGCTATGATCTGTAATACCCCCTTTGGATGGCCTCTTACATCAATGCATACTTGAAGGACCCTTGATTATGTTACAGCACTTACCACCTGAACTTGCTCAGCAATTCCTCGATTCCCTGCCAGCTGCACTGGTCCTGGTAGATAAAAATGATGAAATTCTTTGGGCAAATAATAGTTTTATGCGTGTTTCTACACTCACTGAGAGCCAGGTTATTGGCAAGCCACTGAGTAGCCTGGGGGCAGATGTTCAGGAGATGTTTAAAGAGGGTCATGTCTACCTGAATGCCACCAATAAGCGTGATGCCTATTGGATGGCGTGTATGTCAGTGCCACTAGGTGAATACCGCTTACAATACTGCAGCGATGTAACGCAGTTGCAGAGTTTGATCGAAGATCGTGAAGGACTGAAGACTAAAGTTGCAGAACTGAATCCCATTGATCAGATTACCGGGATGCCGAATCGCCGTGCCCTGTTTCAAAATCTTGAACAACAAGCATCGCGTAGTCGGCGATATGGCAATTCGCTATCGACGATGATTTTGCGTTTAAGTAATCTAACCGATTACATCAAACAGTTTGGCAATGACAATGCCAACCAATTATTACTAAGTGTTAGTCAAATGCTAAACGATCAAATGCGCTGGGCAGACGTTATTGGTCGTTTGGATAAAAATGAATTCTTATTTATCTTGCCAGAGACAGAAGAGTCTGTAACGAGTGAGTTGCGCGACAAGATCAAGGAACACCTGGAACAGATAAGGTTACCTTCAATAGAGGGAGTAGAGGCTGAAGAGTTTAAGCTTATCCCTGAGTTTGGCATGGCGCAGTGGCGCAAAGGAGATGACGTAGCATTATTAATGGAACGTGCACGTGAGAGTCTTGAAGGAAAAGGCGATAGTAAAGTTGCCGTCTAAACGAATTAAATATTGAGCCTAAAAGCCAAGTCTAAAATACCTGGTTTTTTTGTTTATAATTGTTTTTTTATTACCTCAGCAACACGAAAGGCATTGGCATAGATAGTCCAGGTATAAGGCACACTACCACCCGTCGGCATCCAGGAACCATCGGTAACAAACACGTTTTCTGCTGTATGGATTCTGCATTCAGGGTCAAGCACCGAGTTAGCCGAGTCATGACCAAAACGACAACCTCCTGCCTGTAAGTTAGCCGGCGGGGAACCACTAACACTACCACTTATATCTTTTGCCCCCATGCGCTTAAACACATGTTTGGTTTTATCCAGAAGATATCTACCGACGACTAGATCATGATCATGATAACCAACACGCAGTTTGGCTACTGGGCTGCCCCACTTATCTTTCTCATTGTTCGCAAGTGAAACAAAGCAGTCATCCGTCGGCAACCAGTCGCAAAAGATCTCATAACGTAAACTCTGTCGTTCAGTGAATTCTGTTTTGAGTTGTTGCTTTAGTTTGCTGCCCCAGACCAGTTTATCGTTTTCATCCCACTTAACATTATTTGCTTTAGAAATAGGGTTTGGGTGGCGCAGCAGTAACTCAACAGTGCCGCCTTTTAAGCGGCCTAGCTTTTTATCGTTGATAACATACCAGTCTTGTAAATAACGATTAACAAATGGGCCACGAAGTTTTAATTGTTCGGCAAGTTCGGGGCTATAGTCCTGGTAATAAAATTCGCCATAACCTGAGCCACCGGCAGAGAACACTATGTTTTTACCAACCTGCCCTGAGTGGTTGCCTAAGCCATGAGTGTGTTTCGGTCCAGTAGAGAGCAATAATAAGCGCGAGGTCTCAATGGCCTGGCAGGCGACAACAAATATCTTAGCGCTAATGCGCTGTGTTGTATTTTTGTTATCAATATATTCGGCATGTTTCACCTTGCCGGTTTGATCGCTGACAAGTTTTGTAACTTTCGAGTTGGCGAGCACGGTGCAGTTGCCAGTAGCAAGGGCAACATTGATCAAGGCCTCACGGCTGCTGCCCTTGGCGCCACTAGCACAGCCATAACTGCCACAGTAGCCCGAGTATTCACAGCTATTACGTGCATTGAGTTGTGGCGTCGATAAGATTGCACGCGGCGTGCGTAACGAATTTAAATTCATCGCATCACAGGCGCTATCAATGAAACCAGTGATCGGGTGTTCCTGAGTGGGCGGATAGGGAAAGTCTTTGCTTGAACGTGGTTCCTGAAATGGGTGTGGTTTGATTTCGCCAGAGATACCGACAATGTTTTCTACCATAGTGTAATAAGGTTCGAGATCTTCATAGCTAATCGGCCAATCAACGACATTGGCATCCTGGATAGCACCGAACTCCGTTTTAAGGCGAAAATCTTCGGGTTTAAGTCGGTGAAAAAAGCCACTCATTAAATTGGTTGCACCGCCAACCATGTTACCGTTCCAGAAATCCCAACCTGATTGCGTGGTGGATTCACTACTCCATTTATAGTTACCCGAATCGTCTTTACCGTCGTAGTCTTCGATGACATGATGCTCATCCTTTAAGTCGGGCGTATATACGCTACGGCGACAACAGGCGAGTTCATCTTTATATAAATCCTCACGTTTAAGAAAAGGGCCTTTTTCCAGTACTAAAACGTCATAACCGGCTTTACTGAGTTGCAGCGCCACTGGCCCACCGCCGGCACCACTTCCAATAATACAAACATCATAGTCTTTCATCGCTTTAATAACTCAGTATAGATTTTGTCGGTAGGCGGTTGAGGAAAACCAGGCTTGTGTTCTAACCATTGCCAGCCGATGCCATTGGGGTTTGCGCCATAGGCTGGGTCGGTGAGGAGTGCTTCTAATATATAGAGCAGTAAGAATGATAACCAGCGCTCCCCCGATTGGCTGCTGGCAATCTGCGTGATTAAACTATTTTGTTGTTCGAGGTTCGTTTCGATAAAAGGTTTTTTGTGGTGCGTTTGGGAGAGTTGGTTAAGCCAGCCGACACCTTTGAGAATAAACTGACGATCATCCTGATCCGTGTCGGGGGCATCGAGTACGAATTTTAAATAAGCCGTTGCATTTAAATCCATTGCACTAGGCCCGTTGTTATCAGCAGGAAATAGAATTAGCTGGACGGCTGCCAGGCTTGTCCAGGGTTCATGCTGAATAATTTGTGCCTGACTGATTTGCGGGGTTTGATCACAGGCGCTAAATAATGCAATTGAGGGGAGCAGGCTCAGTCCAGCCGTGGCCTTACAGCTGTCATGTAAAAAACGGCGCCGATCCAGGTTAGTTTGCAGGCGCTCAAGTTGAGCCTGGCCGAGACTTTGGTTCCACTTGTTGAGAACGTCATCCATATCTTAATAATGACAGATCTGCGAAGATAAGTTCAGCAGTTTGTGGAAACTTAAACCCGTTTGCGGGCGCGTTTAACTGCAGCCTTGACCTGTGCGGGCGCAGTGCCACCAATATGATTTCGGGCTGCAACGGAACCTTCCAGGGTGAGGACTTCGAAGACGTCTTGTTCGATCGCATCAGAAAAGTTTTGCAGTTCCGAAAGGCTCATCTCAGATAAGTCTTTATCCTGTTCTATACCAAAGCGCACGGCACTGCCTACAACTTCGTGTGCATCCCGGAAGGCAACGCCTTTTGTTACCAGGTAGTCAGCAAGATCGGTGGCGGTGGCAAAACCTTTGAAGGCAGCCTGATACATATTTTCTTTTTTAACCTGGATGTTAGGCACCATGTCGGCAAAGACTTTCAGTGAACCCTTGAGGTTATCGATAGTATCGAACAAGGGTTCCTTGTCTTCCTGGTTATCTTTGTTATAGGCCAGGGGTTGTCCTTTCATGAGGGTAAGCAGCCCCATCAGGTGACCGAAGACACGACCACTCTTGCCACGAATCAATTCTGGTACATCCGGATTTTTCTTTTGTGGCATGATCGATGAACCGGTACAGAAACTCTCACCGAGTTCGATGAAGTCAAATTGTGCCGCACTCCATATAATAAGTTCTTCAGAAAAACGTGACAGGTGCATCATGATGAGGGATGCTGCTGAGGTGAACTCAATAACAAAGTCACGATCGCTGACTGAATCAAGCGAGTTTTCTGTGACACTGTCGAAGCCTAGCAGACCAGCGGTATATTCCCGATCGATTGGATAAGTTGTGCCAGCCAGTGCGGCTGAACCTAATGGCAAAACATTCATCCGCTTCAAACCATCTTCTAGCCGAGACTGATCACGTTGCAGCATTTCGAACCAGGCCAGTAAGTGATGGCCAAAGGTAATGGGCTGCGCGGTTTGTAAATGAGTGAAGCCGGGCAATATGGTATCAGCGTGTTGTTCAGCCAGGTCAATCAGGGCAACTTGTAGTCGCTTTAACTCGCCAAGAATTAACTGGGTCTCGTCCCGTAGATAGAGGCGAATATCGGTTGCGACCTGGTCATTTCTGGAACGACCCGTATGTAATTTTTTACCAACATTGCCGATGTTCTCGGTCAGCGCCGACTCGATATTCATGTGTACATCTTCAAGCCGGGTTGACCAGGTGAAGTTGCCGTCACTGATTTTTTGCTCAATGTGTTTGAGCCCGTCGACAATCAGCTTACACTCATCCTTGGTCAGCACGCCCACCTTGGCCAGCATGCTGGCATGCGCAATTGAGCCCGCAATGTCCTGCCGGTACATGCGTTGATCAAAACCCACTGAGGCGGTGAAGGCCTCAACAAATGCATCAGTCGGTTCATTAAACCGCCCTGCCCAGGGTTTGTCGCTATCTTGGCTCATGAGATTTCCAGTACTGTCGATATCAAAGAAGAATAAAGGGGCCACTGATAAAGTTGATTAAGCGTGCAGAGGTTCCCTTTAGCCGATATTCCAAGTTGTCTTTATAAAGTATATCGGCCTGCATCACAATATTTCGTCTGCCAGAGGGTATTGTGAGTAGCGAAGCTCGTCATTGAGGCTAAGTTCCGCTATGTTTATCTGGTAGTACGAAATCGGACAACATTTATCGGATTAGCAGTAGGTCATGAGTCAAACAGAATCCTCGAATAACGCGGTATCAAGAAAAGACAGCATGGACCAGTGCTTTTTGCCAAATTTTTGTGGTCTGCGCATGGTGTTCGTGGTTGTTATGATTGCTCAGTTGTTCGCATTTCTTGTGGTGCTGATTCCACAGCCTGCGAACTTTGCTTCAAAATGGCAGGATTTGGGGCTGATCTCGCTTTATGTACAGTGGTGTGCTCTTGCCAGTAGCGCGTCGCTATGCCTGCTTAAGCCCTTTATTTGCCATTTGAGTCAACGTACTGTCGCGATGATCAGCTATCTGGTGGTGTTGCTGGTTGTCCTGGCCGTCAGTGAACTGGCGTATTGGTATGTGTACCCAGGCGCAACTAGCAAAATGACACACTGGTCTTTTGTTCTAAAAAATGTCGCTATTGCGATTATTCTAACAGGCCCGATTCTGCGTTATTTCTATGTGCAACATCAATGGCGTGCCAAGGTGCGGGCCGAGGCAGAGGCGCGCTTACAGTCTTTGCAATCCAGGATTCGACCTCACTTCTTCTTTAATAGTATGAATACTATCGCCAGTCTGACACAAACCAATGCTGATCAGGCAGAGGCGGCGGTGCATGATCTGGCGGATCTGTTTCGTGCTTCGCTAGCTGATGCGCGCAAATTTCATAGCTTCCGGGAGGAGCTGGAACTCTGTGAGCGCTACCTTGAGATTGAAAAATTACGCCTGGGTGAACGGTTGCAGCTTGAGTGGCAGATATCTGAGATACCATTAGATAGTTACGTGCCACCACTGCTGATTCAGCCTCTACTTGAGAATGCAATTTATCACGGTATAGAACCTAGAACCGAAGGTGGTACGATTACAATTAGCGGTAAAAAAGAAAATAATCAGATAAGTTTAACGATCGAAAATCCTGTACCAATTTCGAAAGATGAAACTAAATCAGGAAACAGCATTGCACAGGATAATATCAGGTCCAGACTAACTACCATGTTTGGTCGTCGTGGTGTAATGGACGTCTCGGAAAAAGAAGATGTCTATAGTGTAAGTTTGAAATGGCCTTGTCGGAATGAATTTGATGAAGATACTGATCATTGATGATGAACATCTGGCGCGGCAACGATTGCGTCAGGTGATTGAAGAACTTGGCACTGCTGATTTTATTGCAGAAGGCAGTAACGGCGAGCAGGCACTAGCGCTTTGTCAGCAACATCAGCCTGACATCATATTGCTGGATATCAGGATGCCTGGCATGGATGGGATTGAAGCGGCACAACACATAATGAAGCTGGAGACACCGCCAGCAATTATTTTTACAACTGCCTATGATCAATATGCCTTATCCGCCTTTGATACCCACGCTGTCGATTACTTACTAAAGCCAATCCGAAAAGAAAGATTAATTGAAGCGCTTGAATCAGCAAAGCGTTTAACAAAAGTTCAGATGCAAAGTCTAAATCTGGATGAACAGACAGGCTCAAGGCGCAAACATATTAGTGCCCGGCTCGGCGGAGAACTTCGTTTAATTAACATCAGTGACATTCGTTATTTTCTTGCCGAGCATAAATACGTAACAGTCAGATATACTGAAGGTTCTGTTTTGATCGAGGAATCATTGCGCTCACTGGAAGCAGAGTTTGAAAGTGTGTTTCTTCGCATACACCGTAATGCACTGGTAGCCTTGAACGCAATTGAAGCACTGGAGAAATCAAAAAGTGGTGCGCACAAAATTCGAATGACAGGCGTAGAAGAGACGCTGGAAGTCAGCCGTCGTCACCTGCCGTACATCCGCAAGGTCATGAAATCTCTTTGAAAATGAGATTCCGAGGCCTGGCTCAGTGTGGCGTGTAATATGTACTTTGTTACAGTAGACTAGCTCAACTATATTAATAGAATTGTTAAGTGATTAAGCTTTAAGTTAAAGGGGAAAGCATATGATCATATTTGGCACCAGAGGTGTTACTACAACACCAGACAAAGGCGAGTTTCATTGTCCAACCTGTAATTCAAACCAACCATATGGTTTAAAACGGGTTAGACGTTTTTTTACATTATACTTTATTCCGGTCATTCCACTCGATAGCCTTGGCGAATATGTAGAGTGCTCATCCTGCAAAGACACATATAAAACGAATATTTTAGACTATAATTCAGCTGCCTCTTCGGAAGAGTTCGAAGCTGAATATCACTCGGCAATTAAAAAGGTCATGATTCATATTCTGTTAGCTGACGGTGTGATCGATGATGCTGAGATTGAAACATCCATCGATATCTATAAGAAAATAACCGGTACCGAAATAACCGCAGCAAGCTTTCGTAATGAGATCGATGTAATTCAGGCTAATAAACAGGAAAACTTATCCGGCTGTCTGCATAATTTACAAGGTGTCCTGAATGATGAAGGTAAAGAGCTTGTCATCAAAGCCGCTTTGTACGTTGCACTGGCGGATGGTGAGTTCCAGCAGGAAGAACAGGAGTTGCTGGGTAAGATTGGATCTGACCTAGGTATGACTAACGCGCATGTTCAAGGTGTGGTTAGTAGTGCCTAATAAACGGGTCCTGGCATTTGCTGCCCTGATCAACCTGGTATTCATTTCTCTACCGCTATTATTCATAGCGGTAGATTTCACTGTATTGTCGAGTAATCCAGTGGTTTGGATTTTCTACACATTAATGACTTTGTTTTGCTTACTCGAAAGTCATGCCAGTTTATTGATTGGTAGTGGCGTCGCTGTAAAGGCTGATAAGTCTTTTTTACCCTATTTAATTGGCATCATCTTACTTTTGCTTTTCTGGGTTTCGCTTTATGAGTTTGTGAGCAAGCCCTATGTAAGTTGGCTGCACTTGAATTGGCTACAATGGCTAACGGCTAGTTGTTTAATGTTGGCAGGGATATATCTGCGAGTGATTTCGATTAGCACACTCAATAAATATTTTTTGAGTCACATCGGCCTGGCATCTAAACATCGTTTGATAACCACCGGTATCTACGCGCGTATGCGCCATCCTTCGGAGGCAGGTTTGCTACTGATTTGTATCGCCGTTCCAATCTTACTCGGTAGTATAAACGGTTTGTTGTTAGCCGTGCTGCTCATCGTTCCGCTATCTTTTTACAGAATGAATAGAGAAGATAAATTAATGCGTGTCCATTTCACTCATAGCTTCGATGATTATCGGCAAACGACGCCCGCATTGTTTCCCAAATTAATCAGATAAAGAAATTTACTGAACTTGATTGGCGGCTAACTGCTGGCGAATTTTTCTAAGCGAGATCGCCAGGCCTTCGTCCAGATCACCACCATAAAATTCGGTATTGCGAACCCCGAGCAACCGGGGCGAGAGCTCAACACCTTCGTGATTTAGAAAAACCACGGTTGGGGTTACATAAGCGCCATAGCGTGCAGAAAAATCGAGACTGGAAATCTTGGTACCATCGAAGTCGATAACATCATCATAGTCATCGGTCATGACACGGCGGATGATGACTTTGTCGAGGTAGTCCTGATTGCGCAACATGGGTTTGAGGTGTTCTTCCTCAACGAATTCACAATAGGCGCAGCCTTCCATAGAAAATAAAATCAGAATGGGTTTTTGTGTTTGCTGGGAGAGCTTGCCCTCTGCCCGAAGATCATTGGTACTGACAATATGTACAGCGGGCAGAATCTCGTCGTCGCTGTTGGCACGTGTGGTGGCAGCGTTAAAAATACTCGTCAGGAGGACAGTGAGAGCAAACAACCCCAAAATAAGGTGTCCCCAACAAACCTTCCCCGCAAAAAATCTGACCAATCTCATCAATACTGCCTGTGAATAATTTAGTGTATTATAAGTACTTGGTCGCCAAATGACGTCTTTTGTTCAATAAGTATTATTAATCCCCATATAAATATGACTAATTCTATATTACGTATAGCGACACGTAAGAGCCAGCTAGCACTTTGGCAGGCCGAGTACGTGTCTAAAATGCTTAAACACCACCATCCTGAGCTCGAAATAGAGCTAATCAAGATGACCACTCAAGGGGATAAAATTCTCGATACCCCGCTTGCCAAGGTCGGCGGTAAGGGCCTGTTCGTTAAGGAACTTGAACTCGGTATGCTCGAGGGTGAGGCTGATATCGCCGTGCACTCCATGAAAGACGTGCCCGTTGACCTACCCAATGGTCTGCATTTGCCCATCATTTGTCCGCGAGAAGACCCCCGTGATGCCTTTGTTTCAAATGATCACGAGACCTTCTATAACTTGCCCGAGGGTGCACGGGTTGGTACCTCCAGCCTGCGTCGTCAGTGTCAATTGAAGGCGGCGCGACCTGATCTGGAAATTCTGGATTTGCGGGGTAACGTTAATACCCGCCTGGCCAAGCTGGATGCGGGTGATTACGACGCGATTATTCTTGCGGCAGCGGGCCTGATGCGCCTGGGTATGGAAGAACGTATTACAGAAAGGCTGTCACCCGAAATAAGTCTGCCCGCAATTGGTCAGGGTGCAGTAGGTATTGAGTGCCGTTCAGATGATGCGCGTATTAACAACTTGATTCAGCCTCTCAATGATAGAGAAACGGCTTTTCGCGTTGCTGCAGAAAGGGCGATGAATGCTGGCCTGAATGGCGGCTGCCAGGTACCGATTGCCGGTTTTGCGGAGCTCTCACATGATGCCTTGCTGCTAAGGGGCCTGGTGGGTGAGCCAGACGGCAGCAATATTATTCGCGCCGAGATTGCAGGGCCGGTCGAAAATGCCCAGGAAATGGGTCAGGTCCTCGCAGAAGATTTGCTGGCACGGGGTGCGGGTAAAATTCTGGAATCATTGTATGAGCAAGGCTGACGCGACTGGCAGTCAGAATCAGCTAGACGGACTCAAAATATTGGTGACCCGCCCGGCCGGGCAGGCCACGACATTAATTAATGCGATTCAGGAAAAAGGCGGAATCGCTCATTCCTTCCCCCTAATAGAAATCAGGCCAGCTACGCGCAGCCCAGATAACCTGGCCAGGATAAGTGACTATGACTGGGTTATTTTCGTTAGTCGTAACGCGGTGGAGTGTGCCTGGCCGCTTTTACCGGTGTCGGTGCTGCCAGAATCCGTCAAGCTTGCGGCCGTGGGCCAGGCGACCGCCTCCGCTCTGGAACAGAATGGTTGTCCAGCAAACTTAGTGCCCAGCAACCATTTCGATTCCGAGGGGCTCCTGGCCATGCCTGAATTGGCAGAGCTGACCGGCAAACAAATATTGATCGTGCGTGGCCAGAGTGGTCGGGAAATGTTGTCAGAGAGCTTGCGCTCTCGTGGTGCGCACGTAGACTATGCCGAGGTCTATCAAAGGCTACCGACGAAGCAAGCACTCACTTATGAGGATGACGATATTGACGTCATTATTATTACCAGCGGTGAAGCGCTGGTACATTTACAGCAGTTGGCAATAGACACGGGCAAGCCCTGGCTGTTTAACAAACAACTGTTGGTTTTACATGAACGGATTGCTATGCGCACCAGAGAACTAGGGTTTACACTTAATCCTGTAGTTGCTGATCAAGCTAGTGAAGCTGCCTTGCTAGACGCGCTACAATTAATGAACCACTGATCACAATAACGCTAAATGGAGCGACGCTTTCTGTGAGCGAAGAAAAAGATAAAACAGACAAAGAACCTGAAAAGGTTAAAGCTGATAAGAAAGCTGAGGCAAAACAACTCTCGCCAACAGACAAGTCCGCTGCCCCCGGTTCGAAAACGGGTGATTCCAAAACTAGTGCTTCGAAGAAGGCTGATGCTGCTAGCGGTGATTCAGCAAAAAAACATTCGACGCCACACCACACACATCGCAAACGCAAATCGAAGCAGCATGGTACCTCCGGTTGGTTAGTGACTAGTGTGATCGTTATTGCCTTATTAGTGGGCGCTGGTTGGTATGCAAATCAACAATATCTATCAACACAAAAATCATTTATTGAAATTCAAGAATCACAAGCCGCTTTAACCAGGCAAAATCGTGAATTCGAGGCGGCATTACTTGAACGCATGCAGGCCATGCAGGCACAACAAAAAGAGTTAACTGATTATATTCAGGTACTACGAGATAAGAACCAGCACTTACGCAAAGACTGGTTGTTAATGGAGGCCGAGTATCTGATTCAGCTATCGAACTACCGTCTGTTATTTGAGCGTGATATCAATACTGCAATAGCCGCGCTCGAGTCGGCCGATGTGCGTCTGCGTGATACCGGTGACCCTGGAATTTTATCGGTACGCAAAGTGATTGCGGAATCTGTGCAGGCTCTTAAGCAAGTCCCTCAGGCAGATTTGGCCGGCCTATCATTGACTTTGAGTGCGATTAATAAAGATATTGAAAAGCTACCACTCTCAACACCGGATCCAAAATCAAAACAAAATGAGGTCTCACAAGTTAGTGAGGAGACCAAACACGTACAGTCGTGGTCTGAGTTACCGGCGGCAATGTGGCGTGATCTAAAAAGTCTGGTCGTGATTCGTGATCATGAGGCTCCGATACAACCATTGTTAAGTCCAGAAGAGCGCTTCTTCCTGATAGAGAATTTACGCTTACAGATTGAGCAGGCGCGTCTCGCTATGCTATCCGGTCAAGCCAGCGTTTATCAAGAACGTTTAACGACATCGATTGGCTGGATCGAGAGACACTTTGATAAGGAGTCAGCGATAACAAAAAGTACTTTGGATTCACTTAAGCAAATGCAAAGTGAATCGATTGCGCCCAGCTTGCCTGATATCACTAGTACGTACCATGCTCTGCGAAATTATCGACTAGGTAGAGAGCCTGCAACGCAACCTATACAAAGCAAACCAGCTCAACCTACGCATTCTGCACCATCCGAATCATCTGTACCGACAGAGCAGAAATCAGAAACCCAGAAACTAGAATCCCAGCAACCAGAACCCCAGAAACCAGAATCGCAAAAACCTGATACACAGACGCTAGATATACAGACACCAGGGGCCAGCTAAATATGCGGTGGTTATTTGGAGCGCTATTTATATTACTGATCGCCGTATCACTCAGCTTACTTGCCTATCAAGACCCAGGTTATGTGCTAATAGCGTGGGGTTATAAAACAGCTGAATTGAGTCTATCTCTGTTTATCATCTTAGCCGTATTAATCTTTGTCACTATCTATATAGTGATGCGACTGATGGTAAATGGCTGGGGTATGCCCAGTGCGTTTAAGGCCTGGAGGCAAAGACAAAGACAGCAGCGGGCACGACGTGATACAAACAAAGGACTGATTGAGCTGGCACAGGGCAATTGGACGCACGCAGAACGTTATCTAGTCAGGCATGTCTCAGACAGCGAAATTCCTCTTATCAATTATTTGTCCGCGGCCAGGGCTGCGCAAAAGCAGGATGTTCCTGAGCGACGTGATAACTATCTGGCGCTTGCACATAAAAATATGCAGGGCGCCGGTTTTGCAGTACAGCTTACTCAAGCTGAGTTGCAGCTGGTACACGGCCAGCTAGAACAGGCACTAGCGACCCTGGTGCAACTGCACTCGAGTTCACCAAAACACCCTCATGTGTTGTTTTTACTGGCCCGCATTTACGAGATGCTAAGAAGTTGGGGTGATCTGAAGAAAATTATTCCTGACTTGAAAAAACATAAGATCATCAGCAAAGAACAGCTAGCAGAACTTGAGCGTGTGGTACATCGAGAGATGATTACGATTGCCACCCAACGCGGTAAGCTCGAGCAACTTAAGGCATCGTGGCAACATGTACCAAAGCCGTTGCGCGCTGATTTAACAATGGCGCAACACTATACGCGTTGCTTGCTGACACTTGATGCGCACAATGATGCTGAGGCCGTTGTCAGAGAGACATTAAAACGTAACCGTGATGATCAACTTGTCTATCTCTATGGCCTGATTGAATCAAGCGACCCAGACCGACAGCTGGCAACCGCAGAAAACTGGTTAAAGGGTAATGAAAATAACCCGGTATTGTTATTAACCCTGGGCCGTTTGTGTAAGCGTAACAAGCTCTGGGGTAAGGCACAGTCTTATCTTGAGGCCAGTATTGGGGTGCAAGCACGCTCAGATTCTTATAAAGAACTTGGCCAGTTAATGGAACAGCTGGAAGAACCGGATAAGGCATCCAGTTACTTCCGGCAGGGTTTGTTGCTCGCGCAGGAAGAAAAGCTGGACGACATGCTATCGGTCACACCTACAAGCTTGCCTATTTTGCCCTCGGTCGTCTAAGACCCTTATGCAGAGCATATTAGCATTTATAAAAAATCATAAGTTTATTGTTCTCATCACCCTCCTTGGGCCTCTGTTCTATAATTCCTGGCTCTATTACGATTACAGGCAAAAAGTAGCGGCGCAACGCGAAGTTAATGCTTATCTCGAGACGGAAATTTTTGAGACTGAAAGATGGTTAGAGCCGATTAAAGACTTAGACAGGCTGAAAGCTGAGTTGCTTGCAAGAATAGAAATCTCACAAGGTCTGACCGGCCCAAATCGTAAAAAATTTCAATTGTTAGTTTTGCTGTCAGCTTTACCAGAAGGCATTAGTTTGCAGGTATTAAAGATGCAAGAGGCTGAAGTTAATATTTCTGGTACCGCAACCTCTACGGCACCACTAGCACAATTGGTAGATACATTAAATAAAACATCGATATGTGAATCGGGCAAGGTGTATCCCAAACCAGGTAAGAAACCGGGTAGTTTTTTAATAAATTGTTATTTTGGTTATGGCTATTACGATGACATTTAAAAATATCGTTATAGCCATAGTCGTTGTCTACATCAACTTTGCCTTATACCTGGCCGGATATGTTTTCCTTAATGTAACGATTGTAGACGATTTAGAGTTATCAGAACGTAATACTTACTATTTAAAAGAAGACTTCAAGGTAGCCTGGAATAAAAGAGTAAATAGGGATGACTACGAGCTTCAGCAACGTGAAATTATTGAGCGGTTAACAAAGTTGATGAAGAATCTGCCTGACAGCCTAAATAAGGAACAATTGAAAGAATCTGTTGTTAAAAGAAAAGATGACTTCAAACTTGAAATAAAGGACTTTAGCTACCAGACAGTGACTTCCTTTGAGTTTTACTCTATTCATGAAATAAATATGCAATTAATCGGTCACTATAAGGATATTACGAAATTCATGCATGACTTGGAAACCGGTAGTGGCATCATTATCGCAGCATCTGAGTTTTCCATGTCAGCGATCGAAGGCGATAAAATTCAACTCACAGGTATTTTTCATGGTTACCATTATCATGCGGAGCCGGATACCAAAGAGATTTATGAAAAATGGGTGAGAGAATATAAAGACTATGATCAAGCCTTATAAAATAGCGGCGTTTTCATGTGTATTATTTTTATGTGCCTGCTCGCAACCAGAAGATGTAGTCGATGCAGATGATGGGATGGACATGGCATCAGTGAAACAGTTTGTGAGTAATACAAAAGAAAGTGATAAGCACCCGGTGGAACCAATGCCTGATATAAAACCAGGTAAGGACTTGCCAATATTGACTAACGAACCCTTTCGATTAATTGCGCCATTAGTTAAAGAAGACTGGCATAAGCATGGTAGCGAACTAAAAGGTAAAGGAAGAAGTAGCCGTTGATCAGGGCTTCGTTAGTGTCTCGCCCGGATAGTATTCAGGATAGAGTTTAATATATTGCTCAGCCAATTTGTCTTTTCCGGCTTTGTATAAAGTGGATACTTGCGTTTGCCACTGTTGACGTGTCCAGGTCTTAAGTACTTCAGCAGGTAGGACTTCATTTTGTGCACCGGCATTAGTTGACTGCATCATGTCACGCAGGTGGGGGGGCAGCTCGAAGTCGGTAGGTTCCTCTGCGACCTGTAATGTACTTTGTGTTGGGCTTTGTAGCGTTGGTGCAGGTTTCTCGCTTACAGATTCTCTTGGTAGTCTGGTATCAGTTTGTTGCATCGGTTTAGTTTTAATAGCTGGGATTGTCTCTGTTTTTTGTGTCTCAGGTTGAAGGACAATAGTATCTTCAACGCTCGCGGTCTGTTGTGGTGGTGTAACCCCATCCTGAGGGAGTGGCAATGCTTGAGGCGCGGTGTCTATGTCCTTTTTCGCGATCTGATTAGTTTCGTCAATATTCTGAAAATCAACAAAGAAAACCAGGCTGACAGTAATGATCACAGTTGCGGCGATTGAAAGCGGCACCAACCAGACATCTTTGCGGACGACTGGACGCTCGTTGTTGGGGGGATTGTTTTCTGCTTCACGCGCCATGCGCTTTATGGCAAAGGCAAGGTGTTCCGGCGCTTTAAGATCCTTTTCTTCAGCATAGGTTGCTGATAGATCAGTTTCACCATTTAGATATTGTTCAATATCTTCATCGCTGATTTGAGTTTTATCATTCATGCGAAACGCCTCATTCCACTACGCAGTCTTTGCAATGCATATCGCAAACGACTCTTTACAGTGTCTCGAGAAACACTCATTACTTCAGCGATCTCGACCAGTGTCATCCCGGCTTCTTCATGCATTAAAAATACATCTCGTTGTGCTGCCGGTAATTTTTCTAGCAATGTCAGCAAGTGGTTATATTTACTTTGTACATCAGCATGATGCTCAATGCTCTTATTGCTCTGCTCCTCAATGATCATCTCATCCTGTTGCTCATCATAAGAGACGATATCCGATTTTGTATTTTGCTTACTTCGGTAAAAGTCGATTAACTTGTTGTGCGCAATATGAAACAGATAAGTCTTAAACTTTGCTTTAACCGTGTAGTTCTTACGATGTTTAATCAGTGCAGCCCAGGTCTCCTGGAATATCTCTTCAGCGATGGCAAAATTACCGGTCTGGCGGGCCAGGTATCGATACAAAATATCCTTAAATCGATTGAACAGCTGATCGAAGGCCTGCAGATCACCATCGCGATAAATTTCCATCAACTGCTCATCAGACTTTTCTTCAGACAAAAGCACAACATAATTCTGCTAATTCGAGAAGCGCTAAGCCTACCATACCCGGTCTTGTGAGCAGAATGCCTGGCAAGCAAAAGACCATCCAAATTAGATCCTTTAGCCGTATTTATGTCCGCTATATGGTTTTCAACGCCGTATTCCGCATACTGGGTCTAAATACTTGCTGGTTTTTCAGGTAAAATAGGCTTAGACAGCTAACTCAATGATTTATTTAGTAAAAACAATATGTTAAGAGTAAATACGCATTGCTTCACTAACTTCCAACACCATTTATTGAGTGTGTGGGTACTTTGCGCCAGTGCCCTGCTATATAGCAGTTCCTCGCATGCGGCTGACGATAAGCTAGAACAAGAGACCTCGGTTTATTCAGCGATGAGCATGGGTTCAGGTTGGGCCCTGACTCAACGCCATATCGTTACCAATTACCATGTGATTGATGGCATGCAAAATCTCAGACTAGTGACACCAGAACAAAAAGAGATAGCGGTTGAAGTTGTGCTGGCAGATAAGAAAAATGACCTCGCGATTTTAGCGATTCGTAATAAGAATATTCAGATCACACCGCTACCTCTGGCCTTGACCAAGCCACGCCTTGGCAGCCAGGTCTTTACGATCGGCTATCCTCACCCAAACCTAATGGGAACCAGTCCGAAACTCACCAGTGGTTTCATCAGTGCGACCAATGGCCTGGCCGACGACCCACGTACCTTTCAGGTCTCGGTGCCAGTGCAGGCAGGTAATAGTGGTGGACCATTGCTTAACATGCGCGGCGAAGTGGTCGGGGTGATCACCTCAAAACTCAGTGCGCAAAAAATGTTTGAGTGGACCGGCGATATTCCACAGAATGTTAATTATGCGATCAAAGTTAATCATCTTAGTTCGTTGATCAGTGAACTGGAAACAGATGAACAGGTAAAGGCAGGTAGTGGTCACCAGGAACAAAACCTGGAATCACTTGCGGAAAAGATCGTGGATTCAGTGATCATTGTGGCGGGTGATGGTGATCAGCGTGATAGCGAGCAAAGCCACGAATTATTCAGTACCCAACAGCATCATGACCAACCTAAAGTAGAGAACAAGTCAACGATAGTTGTTTATTCTTTTGCTGAACCAGGTAATTATGATTTACTGGAAGAGATAAATGGTTCTGATACAGTGGCAGATTACTCGGACAACACGGTTAATGTCCTTGAGCAACAATTGAAACAGCAGTTTGGTGGCAACATAAAATTTGTCTCGAGAGGTGGTAAGGAGGTCAGCAAAATTTTTTACCAACTCAAGGATATTAATTATAGTAAGGCTCTGTGCAATAAACATAGCGCCAGTAATATTGTTGCGAGCTATTCTGAAAATGCCTCCGGTCATGGCACACACTTTCGTAATGTAACTTATAGAATGATTGATTGTGTAACCCTGAAAGAGTTTATCAAAGGTTACTATATCGAGCGAGATGAAATTAACGATCGATTTGGATATGAAGTGGCGCTATACACAACCTTTAAAGATTTTCTAATTAAAACCCCGCCGTATGTAAGCTGGGTTAGCCAGTAAATATAAGTTGGCCGGCCCATATTCCATGAGTGCCGGCCAACTTAAGCATTTTTCTACCAGTGTCTCTTGCTCTTTGTGGTACGACAGGCGCTTGCGTGGCGACCACGTTGCTTACCAATTTTACCCGTGACTGGATCGATGTCTGTGTTAGTGCGGACATTAGTGGCTTCCAGGGTAAGTATTGATTCATCAGCTGACCAGTCAAACACAGTTTGTAAAGGACGATTAGCACGACCCTGTTGTGGTATCAGATCGGCAATCCGCACATTCGCGGTTTGACGGGCGTCCAGGCCATTATCAACAGCACTGATAACGCCATTATATGAGGCTGGGATTCCACTGACATCAGAATCAAACAGAATCGCACCGGTTGCACTATAGACGCGAACACGATCTAGGTAGATGGTTCCTGCATCTGAAAGATTGCGGATAACGTAGGTGCTACGTTGAATTTCTGTACCGCCGTTACGGACATAGTAGGCACCACCGCAGCTCACTGTGCCCTCAATGGCTTTTCTGCCTTTGTCTGCGGCCGCGGCATTCGCTGTCGACTGAATAGCCATACCTGCAATAAGTCCACCGATTAACACACCTGAAATTGCTTTTTTTGAGTTAACTAACATTTGTTTCATCTCCCATATAAAGTTTTTAAACAAAATTTTTAAGTTGGCTCACTCTGGGATTATCACTCCCAAAGTTGTATTAGCCAGAATCGATTGCTTGATCTGGCTGTTGTATGGGCTTGAACGCCTGACTGGGGAGAGTGGGTCTAACTTTTTTTAGGGGTGTGGGGCTGACTGTATTGTGTTCAGTTGTATTTATACTATTAAATAGCTAAAACGCTTTAGTCGTTAGAAAACTCAAAGGCATCTGAATAGTAGTGTTCTGGGTTCATACCGTAGGGTACAAAAGCATCACGGCCTGCATAGACCATGACGGGTGGGCCAGATGCATAAACTTCTACGTCAGAAAAATCATTAAAATCTTTTAAGACAGCATCGTGAACATAGCCTGTTTGTCCCTGCCAGTCAGGATCTTGTTCAAGATTATCGAGGATAGGGGTGTAAGTGATATTTTCGTTTTCACTAGCCCATTGTTTTACTTGCTCATGAAAATATAAGTCAGTTAAAGATTTTGCTCCCCAATAAATATGAAACTCCCTTTTTATGTTTTTATTAAGAGCATGCTCGATGATACCTTTGATAGGCGCAAAGCCTGTGCCACCGGCCATTAGAATGACAGGGCGATCTGAATCTTCTCTTAAAAAGAAGCTACCAAGCGGACCCTCTATGCGAACAATATCTTTTGGTTTCATATGATCAAATATTTCACCAGTAAATTCACCGCCCTGAATGTGTCTTACATGTAGTTCTATATGTTTATCTTCATGCGGAGCATTGGCAATCGAAAAGCTCCGACGCCGTCCATCATCAAGTATAAAATTAATATATTGTCCTGCAAAAAACTGCATACGAACAGTAGGCGATAAGGACATGATTATTTGCATAACATCATGGCTTAAATGTTTTATGCTTTTAATCTTAGCTGGGAATTTCTTTAACGGAACATCTTTAGTATGTCTGAGTTCCTGAACATTAAGTATCAGATCACTTTTCGCATAAGCCTGGCAAAATACGGCTAAACCAAGATCCTTTTCATCTTGAGTTAGTATTGCGGGTGGTTTTTTGTAGCTGACCTGCCCTGAACTCACCTGGCCGATGCAGGAACCACATTCTCCATCCCGACACCCATAAGGCAGGCCAATACCTTGTCGAATTGCAGCATCGAGAATAAGCTCATCTTCTTCAACTAGAAAACGTGTGGTAGATTGATTAAAGGTCACCTGAAAAGTCATAGTCTGGTAGTGTACTGCACAGTTACAGAATTGAGCTGAGTATTATCTCTTAGTGAACACGCAAATTACACCCTACGCTCATGTGTATATCGCTGGTTGTGGCGATATAGGCCGACGTGTAGCCTGGCGCTGGCAGGCCAAGGGCTTGCCGGTAACAGGGTTGGTGAACAGCACCGCATCATTAAATACACTTAAAGAACATAAGGTTAAAACGGTACAGGTCGATCTGGATGAAGAGTGTCCAGTGTTCCCTGAGCTTGCGGCTAATAGTCTTATCTACTATTTTGTACCGCCACCGAGCCAGGGTGTGGTCGATAGCCGTTGCCAGCATTTTTTAGTCGCACTCAGTGCCCAGAGTGTTAAACCAAAGCGCATCGTGGTGATTAGCACAACAGGTATTTATGGAGACTGTGGTGGTGCACTCATCAATGAAGAGCAGCCTGCGAATCCAATGGTGGATAGAGCAAGGCGTCGGTATGACATGGAACAGCAACTCAAGCACTGGTGTGAACAATATGCTGTTGAATTAATTATATTACGGGTAGGTGGCATCTATGGCCCGCAGCGTTTACCGTTAAAAAGAGTTCGCGAGGGGATTCCTGTTTTAGATGAGGCGCTGGCGCCAAAAACCAACCGTATTCATGAAGAGGACCTCGCCGATATTTGTTTTGTAGCAGCAAGGGTCAATTTTGATTTTCGAATTTATAATGTCAGTGATGGAAGTAACAGCAACATGACTGAATACTTTTACACACTTGCCGATCACTTTAACTTACCCAGACCACCAGCAGTTGACTGGCAAGAGGCGGAGCGCGTCATGAGTAAAGGTATGTTGTCTTATCTTAAAGAATCGAGACGGATTGATAATGCGCGAATGCTAAAAGAGCTGGAGATAACACTAAGCTACCCTAGTTTGGAAATAGGTCTAAGTGAAATTGATCCTGACTATTTTGAATAGTTAAATACCCAGTTCATCCCATAAATCGTCGATACGCAATTTAACTTCTTTGCTCATCTGGATCGGTCTGCCCCATTCACGATTAGTCTCGCCTGGCCACTTATTAGTAGCATCAAAACCTATCTTGCTACCAAGACCTGATACCGGCGAGGCAAAGTCGAGATAATCGATCGGCGTGTTTTCCACAATAGTTGTATCACGACCAGGATCCATGCGTGTAGTCATGGCCCAAATCACGTCTTGCCAGTCTCTGACATTTACGTCCTCGTCAGTAACAATGACAAATTTTGTGTACATAAATTGTCGCAGGAAGGACCAGACACCTAGCATGACGCGCTTGGCATGGCCTGCATATTGTTTTTTCAGGCTGACAACAGCAACGCGGTAAGAGCAGCCTTCCGGTGGCAGATAAAAGTCGATGATTTCAGGAAACTGTTTTTGCAGTATTGGTACAAACACTTCATTTAAGGCAACCCCAAGTACTGCAGGTTCATCGGGAGGCCGGCCAGTATAAGTCGAGTGATAAATCGGTTTGTCGCGATGGGTGATGCGTTCGATAGTAAAGACTGGGAACTGATCGACCTCATTGTAATAGCCGGTGTGATCACCAAACGGGCCTTCGTCTGCCATTTCATCTGGGTGAATCACTCCCTCGAGGACAAATTCTGCAGAAGCGGGTACTTGCAGATCATTACCGATACTTTTAACGACTTCGGTTTTATCGCCACGGAGCAAACCGGCGAAGGCATACTCTGACAGGCTATCCGGTACTGGAGTGACGGCGCCGAGGATCGTCGCTGGGTCAGCACCCAGTGCCACCGTCACGGGGAAAGGTTCACCAGGGTGGGTCTCTTTCCATTCTTTGAAATCAAGTGCGCCACCACGATGGGCTAACCAGCGCATAATCACTTTGTTCTTAGCAATTACCTGTTGGCGATAAATACCAAGATTTTGCCGCTCTTTAGATGGCCCTTTGGTAATGACTAAGGCCCAGGTGATAAGCGGTCCCGCATCTTCAGGCCAGCAAGTTTGAATCGGTAGCTTGCTGAGATCGACATCGTCACCTTCAATAACATTGGCCTGACAAGGTGCTTTTTTCATGACCTTGGGTGACATGTTAAGGACCTGTTTAAAGATCGGTAGTTTTTCCCAGGCATCCTTCATGCCTTTGGGCGGCTCAGGTTCTTTGAGCATTGCGAGTAACTTGCCGACCTCGCGCAGCGCCTCGACGGATTCCTCGCCCATGCCCAGCGCGACACGCTCGGGGGTACCGAATAGATTGCCTAATACCGGGATGTCTGAGCCTTTTGGGTTTTCAAAAAGTAAGGCCGGGCCTTCGGCACGTAAGGTGCGATCACAGATCTCGGTCATTTCAAGCTTTGGATCGATTTCCTGGCTAATACGCTTCAATTGGCCGCGTTTTTCCAGAATATCAATAAAATCACGTAGGTCTTTGTATTTCATAGTCAGGCATTTTAGCGGAAAATAGTTAAATGGCGATCACTTTTATCCGAATTGGCTTTTTAAGTTGTGTGCTGTTGCTGTATATGCCAGCTGTTTCGGCACAGCAGTGTAGTTACTCGACCTGGAGCTGGAATGTGCACGCAAAGAAAGCCGTTCAATATCGCACCGTGAAGAAGGACTTTCGTGAGCTGGCCCCTTTTGAGCGTGATCCTGTTTCGGGTTGTAGCGTATGCGAACAGGATCAGTTAGAAATTCGCCTGCCAAACTTGAAGCCATTTAAAATCTGCAAACATGTTGCCGCTAACGTTGAAAATAACTTACGCAATTTAATTAAAACAGGTGAGCCTATTAAAACAGTAATTGGTTATCGTGTTGGTTTAACTCGCGGTCCGTTGGATGCACAAGGTAATCGTACCCAATTTAGTAATCACTCATTCGGTGTCGCGCTGGATATCAACCCTGAGCACAATGGTTTATACACCAATTGTTTTCAGTTTGGGCCACACTGTAAAAAAATACGCGGTGGTGATTGGCAACCATATAACAATCCACTAAGCATTAAGCCACACGGATCTGTTGTCAAATCGTTCAAAGCTATTGGGCTAAAATGGGGTGGAGAAATTCAGGGGCGACAAAAAGACTTCATGCATTTTTCAATAACCGGGTATTAAAAAAGGCCGCATGTTGCGGCCTTTTGTTTTGGTATTGTGAAACAAGGATTACTGATAAGTAATATTGTTTAACTCAAAGTAACCACCATCACCATGAATACGTTTGACCATGCCAATACCAGGACAGTGCCACTCGACGCGTTCAATCTCTCTTGCGCCAAAACTAATATTGGCGTGATGCATTACTTGTGTCTTGATGCAGCCTTCGAATTTTGTTCCACCATTATAAGGCACAGTCACGGATTCAACGCTGGCTAACAAAGTTTTTTGTACATATGTACCTGAAGCAATAAAGTTACCTAAACTGTCAGTAAGCGTCGTTGTTGTCGCATCAGCAGAAGCCTTGCCAATTTCCATGCTACTGGAACGCATTAATGCAGGGCTATCAAGCGTTACAGTTGAATTTAAAGTCGACCCGCTGCGGTTAAAAGATTGCGTCCCAGTGCGATAGTAACCATCAGGTGTCGCACGGAATGTAAAGGTATGATAGCGACATGGACCTCCAGCAACAGTACGGACACGTGTCATAGTGATATCAGTAACATCGCCTGAGGTTATTCTGCTAAATAAACGTGTTTCTGTATCACAGCCTGAGATATTACGAATATTGTATGTCTTAGATGCAATATTTGCTGCAACCGAATAGTCACTGTAGTTGTATGTTGGTTCGCCAGCTTGTAATGCAGTGATGGCTGCGGCATTTTCTTCAACAGCAGCATTCGTTACACCGATTGCTGAGCTATTTTCACCGATGGCAGCACTGTTAGTGTTGATAGCTGTAGTATTTGCGCCAATGGCTGCGGCGTTTTCATCAATGGCATCATTAACGCCACCGAGTCTGTAGTTCATTTTGTCTTCTAAATCATGCATGCCTTTAGCATACCCATCTTGAAAGTCTTGCTCATCGGCAGATGCAAATGGTGCTGCTGAGAGTAAACCTATACTTGAGACGAGCAGAGTTGATGTGATTAATTTCTTCATTTTGATTCCCCTAAGTGATACAAATTAATACTTATGTAATGAATCGGATAAGGTGCACCGAACATTATTGTTGTTAGTATTAAGAGGTTACCATAATAAAACAGGGGTTGTGTGACATATTTTTGAATACATATATAAAAATATGTGTTGAACCAAATACAAAACCTGATCTAAAGGTCAGGATTGGATTTTTCTAAAGACGGAAGCCGCCGTGTTTGCGCCGATGGTGGTAGTCAATCCATAGCACCCCTGCGGCTGCACCGACAATCAGCATGGCAATGAGTAACAACCAGTACCAGAAAGGAAAGCTGGGGCGTATTGCAGCGAGCTCTGCTGCAGTGGGTACGGTTTCACCTTTAAGGTTCGCAAGGGCTGCTTCAATACGTACTTGAAATTCTTTATTCTGGTTTTGTAGTTTTTCAAGTTCTATAACAGCCGTATCGCCGCTTTGGTCGGCAAGGTCACTTTTTTCTTTTTCAAGCAAGGCTACTTTTTCCTCGAGTGCTTTTATCTGTGCTTCTGTCTCAGGATTATCAGTTGGCGTTGCCGCTACAGGTTGATCGCTACCTGCATCCTTAAGTGCTTTACGTAAATCTTTTATCGTACTTTTTGCATTTGAGATCTCGTCGCGACGTATCTGAACCTCGCGTTCTTTTTTAGCAAGGTTTTCAGATAATGTTTTGTTGGTTGCTTGTGCTTTTTGTAATTGTGCATAGATTTTATCAAGCTCAGCAGTGGCTGGTTTTTCTTTTTTAAGATAGCTGGCAATCACCCAGCCTTCTTTGCCGCTGTCGAGTTTGATTTTTACAAAACTATCCTGGCGCTGGATGACGGTTACTTTTGTTCCGCTAGTGATCGATTCAATTACCGGACTGGTTTCACTTGCCTGCTGGTGGACACCCAATAAAATACGATCGGTAACAAAAAGTGTTTCAGCAAACAAAGATGCACTACCAAATAGCAGCACTAGCATTAGAGAAATAGATTTTATATTCATACCGTCTTAATCATTTTTGTTATCAGGCTGCGATACCACTGTGCCTTAGTAGAGCATCGATACGGGGCTCGCGTCCGCGAAACTTAACAAACAATTCCATTGGCTCTCGGCTACCGCCTTGCTCAAGAATGCACTCCAGGAATTCTGTTCCTGTTTTCTGATCAAATATGCCATTTTCCTCAAATTTAGAAAAGGCGTCTGCAGACAGCACTTCTGCCCATTTATAGCTATAGTAACCGGCTGCGTAGCCACCTGCAAAAATATGCGAGAAGCTGTTCTGGAAACGGTTAAAGGCCGGTGTTTTTATAACTGCAACTTGTTTGCGTACCGCATCAAGCGTTTCCTGAACACGGGCACCTTTTTGCGGCTCGTATTCAGTGTGCAATTTAAAGTCAAACAAGGAAAATTCCAGCTGTCGTACCATTTGCATACCCGACTGGAAGTTTTTTGCGGCCTGCATTTTAGCAAAAAGATCATCAGGAAGCGTCTCACCGGTCTCAAAATGGCCAGTAATCAGCTCCAAAGCCTCGCGTTCCCAGCACCAGTTTTCCATGAACTGACTCGGTAGCTCGACGGCATCCCATGCCACACCATTAATTCCTGAGACGCCAACGTGATCGACCTGGGTGAGCATGTGGTGTAAGCCATGTCCGAATTCATGAAATAAAGTGGTGACTTCGTCATGCGTGAACAAAGCAGGTTGGTCGCCGATGGGTTGTGTGAGATTGCAGGTTAGAAAAGCGACCGGGGTCTGCGAGCTGCCATCGGCCAGGGTATTTCTACCCATGCAGTCATCCATCCAGGCACCACCGCGTTTTTTCTCGCGCGAATATAAATCTAGATAGAATTGGCCACGTAGTTTTCCATCATGATCTTTGATTTCATAAAAGTGCACATCTTTGTGCCAGGTATCGATGCCTTCTACTTCAGTGATATTAATATCATAAAGTCGCTTAACAACTTCAAACATGCCGGGTACAACTTTAGTTTCAGGAAAATAAGGTTTTAAAATTTCCTGATTGATGGCGTACTCATGTTCGCGTAATTTTTCACTGTAGTAGGTTAAGTCCCAGGCATTAAGATGATCCTGGTTATGATGTTGCTTGGCATAGTTAACCAGATCGGCATAATCTTGCTTTGCAACTTTATGTGATTTTTCAGCGAGTTCATTTAAAAAAGAAATAACATGTTCCGGGCTGTCAGCCATTTTGCGTGCCAGCGAACGCTCAGCAAAATTTGCGAAACCCAAAAGTTGTGCAGCCTCGTGACGTAGTGCAAGAATCTCTTCGGTCACCTGGGTGTTATCAAATTCACCCGCGTTAGGGCCTTGATCAGAGGCGCGAGTTACAAATGCCTGATACATCTCATGGCGTAACTCTGAATCATCGGCATGGCTCATGACTGCAAAATAAGAGGGAAAATCAAGGGTAAAAAGCCAGCCCTCTTTTTCTTTTTGCTCTGCCATTTGTTTGGCCATTGCCTTTGCAGAGTCCGGCAAACCGGTTAATAGCGACTCATCTGTAATGTGTTTGCTCCAGGCGTGAGTAGCATCCAGGACATTTTCTTCAAACTTGGTTGTCAGTTTGGAAAGTTGTTGTTGGATTTCTTTAAAGCGTTGTTTTTTTTGTTCCGGTAGATCAAAACCTGACAGTTTAAAATCTAGTAATGCATTCTCAATAATTTTCTTTTGTGCAGTACTGAGCTTATCAAATTCTTGCGTGTTATTTTTTAAGTTGTTAAAGGCATGAAATAAATCTTCGTTCTGCCCCATTTCAGTTGCGTAGTCACTCAACTTGGGTAGACATGCATTGTAAGCATCACGTAACTCGTCAGAGTTAACCACAGAGTTCATGTGACTAATTGGTGACCAGACTCGATTTAGACGATCGTCTGCTTCTTCAATGGGTTGCACAAAATTATCCCAGCTGATGTCGGCCGGGTCGCTCAGGTTGGCGAGCAAATCATGAATCAGCTTACGATTGTTGCTGAGTAATTCATCAACCGCGGGTTCAACATGTTCGGGCTTGATTTGTGAGAATGGGGGAAGACCCGTAAATGTTAAAAGTGGATTACTCATACTGACCTCTTAATCGTGTTATGGTGCCTAGTTACTGTAACGGTATCTTACTAAGGCATAATATAAAGTGCATTCCTCAACAGCAATGCTATAAATACTAAGGTTCCTTAAGCGGTAGTAAACCTTTTTAAAACGAGCATAATTACGCGCTGAATATATGGTTACTGAGACTCAAACAGCACCCTATGAACGCCTCACACCGGATCTGATTTTACAGGCAATAGAGTCTGTTGAGTTGGAGCCGACCGGCAGCCTACTGGCTCTGAATAGTTACGAAAACAGGGTTTATCAAGTCGAACTTAGCGACCACAGTTTCATTATTGCCAAGTTTTATCGCCCCGAGCGTTGGTCTGATGCTGCGATTATGGAGGAACATCAGTTTTCTTTTGAACTCGGAGACCAGGATATTCCGGTAATCTGCCCGATGATGCGTGAAGGTTATACCCTGCTGGAGCATGAAGGCTATCGCTTTGCGCTCTATCCACGCCGTGGCGGGCGCTGGCCAGAGCTTGAAGACCCGCAGACCTTACAGCAATTGGGGCGTTTAATCGGCCGCATTCATGCCATTGGCAGGACCGATCGCTTTGAGTATCGACCGCGTTTGAGTGTCGAATCCTATGGCCAGGCCTCCCTGGATTTCCTGCTCGAAAACGACTTTATACCCAGCGAGTTATTGCACAATTTCCAGCAGGCAGCCGAGGCGTTACTTGCCCAGGTGCAGATCATGTTTGATGCGATCACACCGGCTTATCTGCGTATCCATGGTGATTTCCATCCGGGCAATATTCTTTGCATGGATCATAATTTTCACTTCGTCGACCTGGATGACTGTTGCACCGGGCCCGCTATCCAGGACCTGTGGATGATGCTTTCGGGGGAACAGCATGAGATGGCAGTGCAATTAAAAGAAATCCTGGAAGGCTATGAGACCTTTTCCCCGTTTGATTATAGTGAGATCGCATTAATAGAAGCGCTGCGGGGCTTAAGGCTGGTCTATTACTGTGGCTGGCTAGCAAGACGTTGGCAGGATCCGGCCTTTCCAAAACACTTCCCCTGGTTTAACACACCCCGTTACTGGGAAGAGCAAATAATTACTTTCAGAGAACAGCTGGAACGCTGTCATGCGCCTACGCTGGATTTAAAATAAAGTTTCATAGATTTCTATTTTGCCAGATACTTATTTTTCAGGCGCACGTAGTGCTGGGCGGAATAGCTTAGGTATTCTTTTTCCTCTTCACTGAGCTCACGCAGGCGTTTTGCAGGCCGACCAATATACAGGTAACCGCTTTCGAGTGTGCGGTCCTGAGTAACCAGGCTGCCGGCGCCGACGATGACCTCGTCCTCGATAATAACTTTATCCATAATCACGCTACCCATGCCAATCAAACAGCGATTGCCAATCGTGCAGGCATGTAGAATGACTTGATGACCTACTGTGACATCATCGCCAATGATTGTTGGTACACCACCGGGTTGATGTTCACTATCATGGCTCACATGGATGGTGCTGTTGTCCTGTATGTTGCAGCGTTCTCCGATGCGAATTTTATTGACGTCACCTCGTACCGAGGTAAACGGCCAGATAGAACTATTGTTGCCAATAACAACATCACCGATCACCGCTGATTGTTTATCGATATAAACATTCTTTCCGATTGTCGGTGTGATCTTGTTAAAGGCTCTAATTGACATGATAGATGTAAAAATCTTAATCCGCTTTGTTTATCGCATAGTCACAAGTTCTTCTGAGCTAGTTGGATGAATGGCAACGGTATTATCAAAGTCTTTTTTAGTTGCGCCCATCTTGATCGCAACAGAAAAGCCTTGCAGCATTTCGTCAGCGCCCATGCCGATGATATGGCACCCCACCACTTTTTCTTCGGCGCCAACACAGATGAGTTTCATTGCGGTTTGTTGTGGATGTCCGGCAATTGCATGATACATAGCAGTAAAGCTGGTTTGATATGTTTTAACCGCATCGCCATGTTGTTCACGGGCTTGTTGCTCAGTTAAGCCAATGGTGCCGATCGGTGGATGAGAAAACATAACCGTTGGAATATTTTCGTAATCGAGTTTCCGGTCCGTTTGATTATTGAATAAGCGATCCGATAAACGTCTACCAGCAGCAATGGCGACTGGTGTTAAGGGGGCGCGCCCGGTTGCATCACCAAGTGCATAGATGTTGCTTACGTTAGTATTTTGAAATTCGTCAGTTGGAATAAAGCCACGTTTATCCATTTCAATATTGGCTGCAGCCAAATTTAAATCTTTTGTATTAGGTGTTCGGCCGATGGCCCAGATAAGTTGATCGACATCTTTAAGACAGACGCCATTATCACATTGAACAGTTAAACGTTTATCATCTTGTTGTTCTACGGACTGCACATTAATCCGTGTCATTAAATTAACGCCGGCGTTGCTCATTTCTTCCATAAGCGTATCGCGCAACATAGCATCGAAACTGCCGAGGAAGTGATCACGGCGTAAAAGCATATTCACTTCGCTACCCAGGCCATTCAATACACCGGCGAGTTCTACCGCGATATAGCCTGCGCCGACGACCACAACCCGTTTGGGTTGGCTGGTTAATTCAAAAAAACCATCCGAGGTAATCCCATGTTCAGCGCCAGGAACATCCGGCACAGTAGGGTAACCGCCGGGTGAAACGACAATATGATCAGCGGTATAGGTTTGATCACCAACTTGTAAGGTTTTGGCATCAACGAAGGAGGCAAAGCCCTGAATATGATCAATCTTGCTATCTTTTAGATAGTTGCCATACCAGTCGTTAATGCCCTTGATGTATTTCTCGCGTGATTCAACCAGTTTGGCCCAGTCAAAGCGCTTGAGCTTTACATCCAGTCCGTAGGCAGGCATATCGTGTAGGGCCTCAGCGAGGTGGGCACCAAACCACATAACTTTTTTGGGGACACAGCCCACATTGACACAGGTACCGCCGAGCTTTTTGCTCTCAATAACGGCCGTTTTGGCACCGTACTCGGCGGCTCGTTCCGCGGCAGAGAGGCCGCCACTACCGGCACCGATGGCGATTAAATCGTAATGCATGAACTGAACTCCTGGTTAATTGAGTGACAATATTACCATTATCTAATATTGAGGCACTTAATAAATTCTAAATGTCACATCTGACTAAAGAAAAATCACTAATGTGACGAAATAAATAGGGTAGTTATCACTATAACTCAATAAATTAGCTAGAGGGACAGGCCATTGGCTTCAAAACTTCAATCAAAGCTTGCAGGGATTTTGAGTATGCGTGGCAAGCTGGTCATCTCAGGTTGCGCAGCAGTAGCCGCCTATGCTGTAGGTAATCGCTACGGCCAGGCACTCGCTGACTATCAGGCGCATGCTTCAGCTGCGGTTAGCCTTTTAGTTTTTATCGCTGGTGTTTGGTGGGCTACTGCACCCTGGTACACAAATCGTAAGGCACTTATAAATAAGTATCAGGAGCAAGGTGATTTAGAGGGAAGTCCGACAGATGCCGTTCTATTTGATATCGTGCTAAATGGTGGCAATGCCAAAGATGATGAACTAGAGCGACTGATTGCTGATTTTGCTGGTCAGGTTAACGGTGCTGCTACGGATGTGATCAATGCTGTGGCACTAACCGGACAGGGTGTGACTCACCAGAAATCTGAGAGTGAAGAGCTGAATCGATCCATTGATCATATGGTAGTAGCCGCTGAGTCGGTTACGGGTAACGCAAAAGAAGCAACCGATGCAGCAACGGATGCGGAGTCTAGTGCCCAAGAAAGTGTGTCTATCTTATCCGAGGCAACGCAGGCGATTCACGATCTAGCATCACAGGTCGATCAATCTTCATCAGTGATTCAGGAGTTGGCGAATGATACGGATAGTATTGGCGCTATCCTTGATGTGATCAAAGGAATCGCAGAGCAAACAAACTTGTTGGCGCTAAATGCGGCGATTGAGGCCGCGCGTGCTGGCGAACAAGGTCGTGGTTTTGCCGTGGTCGCTGATGAAGTGCGTTCACTGGCAAGCCGCACCCATGAATCAACACAAGAGATTGAGACCATGATTCAAAAGCTGCAACAAGCAGCGCAATCAGCGGTTGGCTCTATGGCCGGTGGTCATGATATTGCGCAAAATGCAGTTAACCAGGTTAATGGTGCAACAGAGTCATTAGTGGCGATTACCAGTGCCGTAGACAGTATTCGAAACATGAATGCCCACATTTCCCAAAATGCTGAGCAGCAATCCTCGTTGGCGGCGGATGTGAAGTCCAAGGTCGAAGTTATCGATGATGTGAGCGAGCTCACCATTGAAACACTCGATGGACTGAATGAGATCAGTAATAGTCTGCAAGGTATGTCTGCGACGTTCCAGCAAGCAGCAGCCGAGCATCAAAAATAACCACCTTCTTTGCGGGTGGTATTCAAGCAGCGTAGTCGCTAAAATGGCGAAGCAGTCCCCAACTATAAAACAAAAGCAAAGGTAACAACATGTCAGACGGTGGTATCAGTTTATCCCAGGATTTGATTAATAATTTATTGGAAAGCATTTCTCAGCACGATGCTTCGGCGCAACAGGACATGATGGTGAATGTTCAGTATCTGGTTGCTATCGCGGGTTATTTAACTGCAGACTATCCTGGTTCAGCGAATGAGCGTGATGAGTTGCTCGAGCATTTGCATGCCTTTATGAAACACGTCTGTGATGAACGTGCTAACTCACAACAACAACCAGCTTCACCCCAACCCGCTGCTGCGCCAGAAGCGCCGGCGGGTAGTAGTAGAGAAACAGACGATCCAGCGGTGGGTATCTGGAAGCCAGATTGATTCCTGAAGCGGCGCTGGTGTCGTTGAAAAGTAACTCTTAATGCTCATTTACTTGCGTGTAAATTCCGCTTCTTCGTCACTTTTCGCCTAACCATCATCCGCTTGATGAATCAATCTGATTATTTTATTGGAAGCCTGATTGATTCCTTCCTAAATTTATTGTTCTTTTATTGTCGGGCTTGCATCCAGCGATAGATCTTTCTTGACCGTTTTGTAAAACGTTTAGTGCGCGTCTCCGGATTGTGACGAACAGGACTGGGTAAACACGCGGCTAGTTCAGCTGCTTGTTTTTGGTTTAGGGCAATCGCCGGTACACCATAGTAATGTTGTGCAGCCGCTTCAACGCCGTAGACACCTTCACCAAATTCCGCAATATTTAAATAAGTTTCCAGTATTCGATCTTTTTCAAGATTCCATTCCATTCCCAAAGTAAGTAGTAGTTCATGCCATTTGCGTAATGGATTGCGCGAGCTGGTGAAAAAAAGATTTTTAATCGTCTGTTGCGAAATCGTGCTTGCACCATATTTGAATCGCATCAGTTCAAGATTGGTATCCATTGCTTCTTGAAAGGCAATCAAATCAAAACCATTGTGATAATAAAAACGCGCATCCTCTGCAGCAATTACCGCATGGTGTAAATGTTTGGGTATTTGTCGTAGTGGAATGGGTTTCCAACTCAGCCCAGCGTGATAAAGCTGTTCATTCATGTGAGTCTCATAGTCACGGATAAAGCGTGACTTTGGGATAGCGCCTTGTTTGAATTCATCCCAGTCAGGCCAGATGATCATGACGTAAAAAACATCGATCACAAAAAGTAACAACAGAATTCGCCAGCTCCAGCGTACTGTTTTCCAGAAACGGGAACCTTTGCGTTTTAGCCGTTTTAACTTGCGGCGACGTTGCCAGCGTTGAATGAAGTTTGCCATAAATGCAGTCAGACTAATTTATTGAATATTAAAGCTTATATCGGGCAGTTCACACTTTGTTGAACATGATTTTTGAGGTTATTTGTTAATTATTAACTAATATTTAATTGCTTGATCCAGATCATACAAGCTCCCATGGCTGTTTACTAAGGTACACCACAATAAAAACGATTGGAGTAGGGTATATGCAAGCTGAGACTTATAACTACAAAGTGGTCAGGCAATTCTCGGTGATGACCATTGTGTGGGGTGTGGTCGGTATACTGGTGGGGGTTATCATTGCCGCCCAATTGGTATGGCCCGCGCTCAATTTTGACCTTCCCTGGTTACATTTTGGCCGCCTACGACCTCTGCATACGAATGCAGTCATCTTTGCCTTTGGCGGCTCAGCACTATTTGCTACTTCTTATTATATTGTGCAGCGAACGTGTCAGGTTAGGTTATTTGCGAGTGGCCTGGCGTCCTTTACCTTCTGGGGCTGGAATCTGGTGATTGTGTTGGCTGCGGTGACGCTGCCATTAGGCCTGACAAGTGGTAAGGAATATGCCGAGCTAGAGTGGCCTATTGATATATTGATTGCGGTTGTTTGGGTGTCATATGCCATCGTTTTCTTTGGCACGATCGTAAAGCGCAGGGTTAAACATATCTATGTGGCGAACTGGTTTTTTGGTGCATTTATCCTGACGGTCGCCGTTTTGCATATCGTCAACAGTGCGGCCTTACCCGTTAGTCTAACCAAATCATATTCTGCTTACGCTGGCACGACCGATGCCATGGTGCAGTGGTGGTATGGCCACAATGCGGTTGGCTTCTTCCTGACCGCCGGCTTCCTGGGCATGATGTACTACTTTATCCCCAAGCAGGCGAATCGTCCGGTCTATTCTTATCGTTTATCCGTGGTGCACTTCTGGACATTAATTTCACTCTATATGTGGGCGGGACCACACCACTTACACTACACCGCATTACCTGACTGGGCGCAATCGTTGGGCATGGTGTTCTCGCTGATGTTATTAGCACCCAGCTGGGGTGGCATGATTAACGGCATCATGACCCTGTCTGGAGCCTGGCATAAGTTACGCACCGATCCAATTTTGAAGTTTATGGTCGTGTCTTTATCGTTTTATGGCATGTCGACCTTTGAAGGTCCAATGATGTCAATTAAGACTGTGAATGCATTATCGCATTACACCGACTGGACCATTGGTCATGTGCATTCTGGTGCGTTGGGTTGGGTTGGATTTATCACCATGGGTAGCATGTACTTCCTGATACCAAAACTGTTCGGCAAGAAGGAAATGTATTCCTTGAAGCTGATTGATTTGCACTTGTGGGTCGCCACGATTGGCATTGTGCTTTACATCGTTTCGATGTGGATCGCCGGTGTCATGCAAGGTTTGATGTGGCAAGAGCTGGAAGCAGACGGCACCCTGGCAAACAGTTTTGTGCAGTCTTTAGAAAGAATGTATCCCTACTACACCGTGCGTCTGTTAGGAGGTGTACTCTATTTGGTCGGTATGTTGATTATGGTTTACAACGTTTGGAAAACCATTGCCGGTCCGAGTACTGAGCCCGTCGAACAACAAGTTCAACCAGCATAAGGAGGCAACACATGTCACATGAAAAAGTAGAAACGAATGTTGGCTTGCTCGCCATCCTGGTCATTCTGGTTATTAGTATCGGCGGTTTGGTTGAGATTGTGCCTCTATTTTTCCTCAAGGAAACCACAGAGCCGGTTAAGGGACTTAAACCTTATACCGCACTACAACTGGAAGGACGTGATGTTTATATCCGTGAAGGTTGTTATCTGTGTCACTCACAAATGATTCGTCCCTTCCGCGCAGAGACTGAACGTTATGGTCATTACTCGGTGGCGGGCGAATTTGTTTACGACCATCCCTTCCAATGGGGTTCAAAACGAACTGGGCCTGACTTAGCGCGAGTGGGTGGTCGTTATTCTGATGACTGGCATCGCGTACATCTGACTAACCCACGTCTGGTGGTGCCCGAATCGAATATGCCGGGTTTCCCCTGGTTGGAGGAAAACAAACTAACGGGTGAATCAACGCCAGATAAATTGAAGGCGATGAGAACACTTGGCGTACCTTATACCGACGAAGATATTGCAGGTGCAACAGCAGCGGTAAAAGATAAAACCGAAATGGATGCCATCATTGCCTATCTTCAAGTTTTGGGCACCAGCATTAAGGCGGGGAGGTAAGCAATGGATATTATTGATATACGTTCATGGTTTACGGTGGTCATGATCATCACCTTCGTCTCTATTGTGGTGTGGTCATGGAGTAAAAAGCGCAACAAAGACTTTAATGAGGCAGCAAACATGCCATTGAATGAGCCAGAAACACCCCGCCCGGTAGCAAAAAACCTGGGAGATAATAATGGAGGTGAAAAATGAGTGGTAACTGGAGTCTCTATATAATTATTCTCACGGTAGTGAATATTCTTGGCTGTTTCTGGATCATTCGCTGGACTGCTAAGAAAAAAACGGCCGAAGAGGCAAAACAGGGTGATACAACGGGACACACCTGGGATGGTGATTTGCAGGAATTCAATAATCCGCTACCACGTTGGTGGTTATGGTTGTTCTACATCACAATCGTGTTTGCTGGTATTTACCTGGCCTTGTATCCAGGGCTTGGGGATTATGCAGGTAAGTGGGAATGGGATCAGGAGAGCCAATACAAACAGGAAATGGCGGCAGCGGATAAAAAGTACGGTCCTTTGTATGCAGCTTATGCCGAGAAGCCAATCGAGCAGCTTGCAAAAGACAAAAAGGCAATGGCTTCCGGTCAACGCCTGTTTCTTAATTATTGCGCAACCTGCCATGGCTCAGATGCAGGTGGTGCAATCGGTTTTCCAAATCTATCCGATAAAGACTGGCTTTATGGTGGTAGTGGTGATCAGATCAAGACCAGTATTCTTGATGGACGAGTGGGTGCAATGCCGGCCCTGGGTGCAGGTTTAACACCGGAGAGGCTTGATGCGATTACAGCCTATGTTTTAAAGCTGAGTGGTCGCGAGGCAGATGCAAAACAGGTAGAAGTGGGCAAAGCTGTTTATTCAGAGTTAGCTTGCTTCGCATGCCATGGCCAGGATGGAAAGGGTAATGCCACTAATGGATTTCCAAACCTGACAGACAATGTTTGGTTATATGGCGGAAGTCCAGGTCAAATTAAAGAAACATTGCAAAAAGGCCGTATGGGTAATATGCCTGCACACCGTGAATTTCTTGGTGAACAAAAGGCTCACTTGTTAGCTGCTTATGTTTATAGTTTAAGTAATTAACAGCTGTTTGCGCTTGAACGATGGTGTAGTGAGTGATGTTTAATGAGTAGTAAAGTGCAAGCAGCAGAGGAAGAAGAAAGCAGCGGTTTTTATGCCAAGCATAAGAAGGTTTATCCTCGTGAGGTACACGGCCTGTTTGCCACCTTACGTGTGCTCGGTGTTCTGACGCTACTGGGTCTTTATTATGTCGTGCCCTGGCTGTCATGGGATGGGCACCAGGCTGTTTTGTTTGACCTACCCGCTCGTCGTTTCTATATATTTGGCTTAACCTTCTGGCCGCAAGACTTTTTCTATCTTGCGGTGCTGCTCATTATTGCCGCCTTATCACTCTTTTATTTTACTGCACTGGCCGGGCGTCTTTGGTGTGGCTATGCCTGTCCTCAAACGGTATGGACAGAAGCCTTTCTGTGGATGGAACGAAAAATAGAAGGTGATCGCAACAAGCAGATCAAGCTGGACAATTCTCCGCTTACTAAAGTTAAATTTTATCGTAAGGCGATTAAACACACTATCTGGATCGCATTTTCGCTGTGGACCGGTTTTACCTTTGTAGGCTATTTCACACCAATACTTTCTTTAGGCCAATCACTTGTTGCACTTGCTCTAGGTCCATGGGAGTGGTTCTGGATTTTGTTTTATAGTTTTGCCACTTACGGTAACTCGGGCTGGATGCGCGAACAGGTTTGTATTTACATGTGTCCCTACGCACGTTTTCAGAGTGCGATGTTTGATAAAGACACATTAATCATTTCATACGATGATAAACGAGGCGAACCAAGAGGATCACGTAGTAAAAAAGTTGATCCGAAACAAAAAGGATTGGGCGCCTGTGTTGATTGCACCTTGTGTGTGCAAGTTTGCCCAACAGGTATCGATATTCGTGACGGTTTGCAATACCAGTGTATTGGTTGTGCGGCATGCGTAGATGTGTGCAATGAAGTGATGGACAAAATGGGGTATGAGCGTGACCTGGTAAAATACACAACACAAAATGCAATTGATGGTAACAAGTCGAGTATTCTGCGCCCTCGTATTATTATCTATACATTAATCTTGCTAGGAATTACTTCTGCACTTATATATAACATGGCAACCCGGATTCCACTTGAACTGGATATTATTCGTGATCGGAATGCTCTTTATCGTACAACCTCAATGGGGATGATCGAAAATATTTATACACTAAAGATCGCCAATATGGATACTGAAGTACATAGCTATGCGATCAGCATGAAAAGTGATTTTAATGCCAAACTTCTGATGCGTGATCAAGAACTCGTTATTCAGCCCGGCCAGTCAGCTACATTCAGTGCACGTATAGAGGCAGATCCTGCTGATGTGAAAAAAATTAGTCAGGATGTACATTTCACATTAGTAGCAAAAGATGATGAAACACTGCGAGTTGAAGAGTCCGGTGTTTTTATTGGTTCGGGAGCACGCTAAGTAAAGGGCACTTATTAGTATGATGACATCAGAGGTAGATTACATGGCAGAGCAACCCATCCCAGCCTGGTACAAACAATTTTGGCCCTGGTTTTTAATGTCGTTCCCAGCTGCAGCGGTTATTGCAGGTATTACTACGGTTATTATCGCAACCAATAATCATGATCATGCTGTTGTTGACGATTATTATAAAAAAGGCTTAGCAATAAATCGTGTCATCAATCAACAAGAACTGGCAGCCTCGTTGGGTCTGTCGGGAAATGTTATCTATGTCCCAGAAACCGGCGAAGTCAGCCTGAAGATAGATTCAGATCCTGGGCAAAGTTTACAAAGCCTTAGTCTTTCATTTGTTCACACCACGCGTGCAGATTTAGATCGGCACGTTTTGTTGCATAAAGACAAACAAGGCTTATTCAAAACAAATATTAAAGACTTACAAGCAGGCCGTTGGAATTTAATACTGGAGCCTGCAGATAAACAATGGCGGCTGGATGCGCAAGTGACGTTACCGGCAACCAGCTGGGTGTTTACACCAAATGTATAATAAAGGGGTATGCAGATGGATGAATCAAAACAGGAAGCGCCGACCATTCAAAAACTCATCGCCGTTTTATGGCCATCATTTTTAACTGCCGGCTTAGCAACGATTTTATTTTTTACAGCATTTGATCCAGTCTTAATTGTTCAGGTCAGCGGCTATGGTGAAATCTCGAGGCTTGGAGGGTACACAATAGGGTTTTTTCTATTTTGGTTACTGACGGCCGGTTCCTGTACCTTGACCTGCTATTTTCAGCGGCCCTGTGACACTATCAAATCCTAAGGTTTTAAAGGGTGGTTAACGAAAAAGGTACGTTTTAGTCCATTCGTATTAAGTTGCTTAGCTTCTCTTGATCTAAAATGCGAATATGTTTGCGCTCAACTTCAAGGATACCTAGTTCCTGGAAGTGAGAGAATAATCGGCTGACTGTTTCGACCGCAAGCCCCAACATGTTGGCGATGTCATTGCGTGACATACTTAAGTTAAATTCATTCGGTGAAAATCCGCGTTCCTCAAAACGTAATGATAGTGTATGTACCATGCTAGCGAGCCTTGCCTCTGCGGGCATTTTGCTACACATAGCAACTTTGTGGTGCTCGTCCTGAATTTCCTTGCTCATAATTTCAATCAAGTGGTGAGATAGGCCAGGAATTTCGTGGCCAAGTGCCTCCAGTTGATCGAAAGGAATTTCGCATACGCTACATGTTTCCAGGGCCTTGGCCGAATTTTTGTACTTATGTCCGTTAATGCCGTTGAGTCCAACCAGGTCACCGGGCATCTTGAAACCGATGACATGCTCCTCACCTTCTTCATTGATGATATAGGACTTCATCGAACCGCTGCGGATGGCGTAAATCGAGGTAAACTCTTCGCCAGAGGTATACAGGTGCTCGCCCTTTTTGAGTGGGCGTCGTCGTTTAATAATGCCATCCAGGGCGTCAATATCACCCCGTTGCAGGCCCATTGGCAGGCACAGGCTATATATTCCACACTGTTGGCAGACGCTTTGGACACTGGCTAGATTAACGACTTGATTACCCATAAACTGACCGCTCTGTTGACTGGATTAACTGAGCACAACACTCGACTTAGGCTGTGTATAATTAAACATAATGTGGTTTTTGACGAGTGTCCAGTAGAAGATCGTTGATATAAATGGGTTATGTGATTAAGAATGTTGTAAAATTACAAGAACCTTAAGAAAAATAGAGAGTTAGGAGATAATATGGCTGGGCGAAAGGCCACGGTAAAACGCGATACCCTTGAGACCAAAATAACGGTGACGGTAGATCTGGATGGTACGGGCAAAAGTGAGTTTGATACAGGGGTCCCTTTCCTGGAACACATGCTTGATCAGGTCGCAAGGCATGGCATGGTGGATTTGACCATTAAGGCCGAGGGTGACCTGCACATTGATGCTCACCACACAGTTGAGGATGTGGGTATTGTGATTGGCCAGGCATTTGCCAAGGCACTTGGTGATAAAAAAGGCATTCGTCGCTATGGCCATGCCTATGTACCGTTGGACGAGGCGTTATCAAGAGTTGTTATTGATTTTTCAGGTCGACCTGGCATGGAATATCAGGCTGATTATCCTCGCGGTCGCATCGGTGATTTTGATGTCGATTTGATCCATGAGTTTTTCCAGGGCTTTATTAATCATGCCCTGGCAACACTTCACATCGATTGTCTGCGTGGCAAGAATGCTCACCACATTGCGGAAACGATATTCAAGGCATTCGGTCGAGCTGTTCGAATGGCGATTGAGGATGATCCTCGGATGGCAGGTATAACGCCGTCTACAAAAGGCAGTCTTTAAATAATACTAACCAAAATCCAGTTTAGATTGATATGACAAGCGTTGCGGTGATTGACTATGGAATGGGGAATTTACATTCCGTTGCCAAGGCATTAGAAAAGGTTGGTCAGGGTACTGAGATTATTGTTACCCACGATCACAAAAAGATTGAACAGGCCGACCGGGTTGTGCTGCCTGGCGTGGGTGCGATTCGTGATTGCATGCATGAAATAAAACGTTTGGGTATCGATCAGGTTGTTGCTGATGTGGTTGAACAGGGAAAGCCCCTGTTAGGTGTGTGCGTTGGTATGCAGGCACTGATGACATTCAGTGATGAGAACAACGGTGTCGATTGTCTTAAAATCTTACCAGGCCATGTTGCTTATTTTGGTGATGACTTGCATGATCCGGAGACCAATGAGCGTTTGAAGATTCCGCATATGGGATGGAATCAGGTGCATCAAACCTATGATCACCCTCTGTGGCACGATATCGATCAAGATGAGCGATTTTACTTTGTACATAGCTATTTTGTTGAACCGGTTGAGATTGGCATGATTGCAGGTTCTTCAAACTATGGCATTTCGTTTACTGCGGCTGTAGCAAAAGACAATGTTTTTGCAACCCAATTCCACCCGGAAAAAAGTCAGCATGTTGGGTTACAACTGTATAAAAATTTCCTCAACTGGAATGGTCGCGTTTAATAACTAGACTTAACTAAACACTTTTAGCAAAAAAATATCATGTTAATTATCCCAGCAATTGATCTTAAAGATGGTAAGTGCGTTCGCCTTCGTCAGGGCGACATGGACCAGGAAACAATATTTTCTGATGATCCCGTCGCGATGGCAGGCAAGTGGGTTGACGCAGGTGCGCGACGCATTCATTTAGTTGACCTGAATGGTGCTTTTGCCGGTGAGCCAAAAAATGCCGGCGTGGTAGAGGCTATCTGTAAAGCCTATCCAGATATTCCGGTGCAGGTTGGTGGTGGTATCCGTGATGAAGATACGATTCAGACATATCTGAATGCAGGTGTGCAGTATGTGATTATCGGCACCAAGGCGGTAACTGCTCCCCATTTTGTTAATGATATTTGTCTCGAGTTTCCGGGCCATATTATTGTGGGGCTTGATGCCAAAGATGGCAAAGTCGCTGTCGATGGTTGGTCAAAACTTTCCAAGCATGACGTGTTTGATATGGCCAAGCACTTTGAACAGGATGGCGTTGAGGCTATTGTGTATACCGATATTAGCCGCGACGGCATGATGAATGGCGTCAATGTCGAATCAACCATGAAATTGGCTCAGCACGTGAAAATTCCCGTTATCGCATCGGGCGGTATTACCAGTATCGATGATATACGGGCGCTCAGTGAAGTCGCGAGTGAAGGTATCAGCGGTGCCATTACCGGTCGTGCGATTTATGAGGGTACGCTGGATTTCGCTGAAGCTCAGAAGCTGGCCGATGAACTCGCTAAAGATTAGTGGGCAAAATTCATGAGACCAATAAGATGAGTTTGGCAAAAAGAATTATTCCCTGTCTTGATGTAGATAACGGCCGTGTTGTCAAAGGCGTGCAGTTTGTCGACATCCGTGATGCCGGTGACCCAGTCGAAATTGCACGTCGCTATGATGAGCAAGGCGCCGATGAGATTACTTTTCTTGATATAACCGCATCTTCCGATGACCGTGAAACCATGGTGCATGTGGTTGAAGAAGTAGCCGGTCAGGTTTTTATTCCACTGACAGTGGGTGGAGGCATCCGCAAGGTCGAAGATATCAGGCGTATGTTAAATGCCGGTGCCGACAAGGTCGCGATTAATACCGCCGCTGTATTTAATCCTGAGTTTGTAAAAGAGGCGGCAGAAAAATTTGGTTCACAATGTATTGTCGTTGCGATAGATGCCAAGAAAGTCAGTGCAGAAGGCGAACCCAACAAGTGGGAAATCTTTACACATGGTGGCCGTAAGCCCACGGGTATTGACGCGATTGAGTGGGCGAAAAAAATGGTGGACTATGGTGCGGGAGAAATACTGTTAACAAGTATGGATCGTGATGGCACCAAAATAGGTTTTGATCTCGAATTAAATGCGGCGATTTCCGAGGCAGTAAATGTTCCCGTGATCGCCTCCGGCGGCGTTGGTAACCTCGATCACCTGGTCGAAGGGGTTAAGCAAGGTAAGGCGGACGCAGTACTGGCTGCGAGTATTTTTCACTTTGGTGAATACACTGTCGAAGAAGCCAAGCAACGAATGCAGGATGCTGGCATTGAGGTCCGTCTTTAGTCATGAGTAACCTAAGTTGAGCACACACTGGCTAGACGAAATTAAATGGACCGAGGACGGACTGGTGCCGGCCATTGCCCAGGAAACAGGAACAGGTAAAGTACTGATGATGGCCTGGATGAATCGTGAGGCGCTTGAATTAACTGTTAAAGAAGGTCGTGCTATTTATTGGTCACGCTCGCGCAACAAACTATGGCGTAAAGGTGAAGAGTCGGGGCACGTGCAAACACTCAAGGACATTCGTCTTGACTGCGATAACGATGTTATCTTGTTAGAGGTCGAGCAACTAGGCGGCATCGCCTGTCATACTGGTCGCCATAATTGCTTTTTCAAACAGCTGAAAAATGATGAGTGGGTTGAGGTTGATGCGGTAATCAAAAACCCCGATGAGATTTATAAATAAATGTTGAGACTCATCCCAATCCTGCTTTTTATACTTTGGCCTTTTATTCACGTTTTGTTTTCTTCACGTGTCGAGGGTGATGCAAAATACGGTTGGGCGATCCTGACCCTTTTGTTCTCCTGGTTTGCCTACCCATTCTTTTTGATTAAGACGAAAAAGTAACTTTAGTGTTCTTAGCCGGCAGTGACTCATATACAATGGATTCAATATGAATGACGTCCTTCAACAACTTGCCAGGGTTTTAGAGGAACGCAAAGGTGCGGACCCGGACAGCTCCTATGTGGCAAAACTTTATGATAAAGGCTTAGACGCCATTCTTAAGAAAGTTGGCGAAGAGGCCACTGAGACCGTGATGGCGGCCAAAGACGGCAATAAAGAACAGATCGTGTATGAAACCGCAGACCTGTGGTTCCACACCCTGGTAATGCTGGCCCAGCAGGGTCTGGGTCCCGATGAGGTCCTGGCCGAGCTTGGACGTCGATTTGGACTATCTGGACTCGAAGAAAAGGCAAATCGTGACAAATAGCTGCACTTTCCCTACGATTTTACCTAAAATCGTGACATTTAACCGAAAATTCGATCAATTTCACATTACAAGCTTAAGATCTGACTACACTTTGGTGTAGAATAGGTCTTATTGGGGTTTGCCCCCAATTCAAGGTCGATGAGACGGTGATTCCAGAGAGTCCTGCCCTGGTTATAATAGGTCTGCAGTGAACTCCCACCCAAGGGCGGCGGTATACAAGTTAGTTAGCCTATTTAGTATATCCAAGGAGCACATCGCCAATTTGGTTAAGTAGATTCTGCAGATGTGCGGTCTCAACTTATTAGACTAATTGGGCGTCATTGTTCTGCCCGTAAGATTATATATTTAAGGAGTACGTTATGGGTTTTAGTGGAATCGGATTACCGTCATTAATTCTTATTCTGGTTATTGTCATTCTTTTGTTCGGCACCAAACGCCTGCGTAGTATGGGTTCCGATCTTGGTTCAGCACTCAAAAACTTCAAGAAGTCAGTCAAAGACACTAAGGCTGACGAAGAGACTGAGTCAAGCGACAAGATTGAAGATCAGGCTGATAAGTCGGTCATTGAAGGCGAAGCGACCGAGAAAGATAAAGACAAAACTTAGTCTTATTAACTCTCATTTATTTTGAGTCAATCCAATGTTTGACATCGGTTTTATAGAGCTGTTGGTCATCGGCGTGGTCGGGCTGGTGGTCATCGGTCCCGAACGCCTGCCTGGTGTTGCCAGTAAGCTCGGCCGTTGGGTCGGCCGTGCTCGACATTTTGCTGGTACCGTTAAACGTGATATCGATCGTGAAATTCGTCAGGAAGAAATTCGCCAGGCCTTAGATCGTGATGCGGGCCTGGACGAAATCAAAAACATTATTAATGACTCAAAATATACGATTGAAGATGAAGTAAATGAGGCCAAACAAGATTTTGTTGTGAAGGCGCGTGACGATGATCCAGGCCATGAAACAGTTAGTGAGCAAAATACTCAAAGTCAGACTGCTCTTATGCAAGAACAAGAAGATGATTTTGATGACGATGACTATGGGCTAACCGATCATACCGACTACGCGCTATCCGATGAAGAAATAGATGAAAAAATAGCAGCGGATCAGCATGACGGACGAGACAACAAACCAAGCAAATAATCAGGAAGATTCAAAAGGACAAACTTTTCTTTCGCATTTGTTTGAATTGCGTGATCGTTTGTTGCGTGTTGTTATCGTTATGGGGATCATAACGGCAGGCTTGCTGACTATAGCCAACGATCTCTATTACTACTTTTCACTGCCAATCCAAAACTACTTACCAGAAAATACTTCAATGATTGCGACTGGAGTAATTTCACCTATTTTAACGCCATTTAAACTTGCCCTAATTGGCTCGTTCTTTATCTCGATTCCATTCATTATTTACCAGGTATGGGGTTTCGTTGCACCCGGACTTTACAAAAATGAAAAACGTTTAGCGGTTCCGTTAATCATATCGAGTATATTTTTATTCTACGCAGGTATGCTGTTTGTCTATATCGTCGTTTTTCCTCTTGTCTTTCAGTTTACCGCGACCTTTATTCCGACGGGAATTGAACATAAACCGGATATTGCAGACTATCTTAACTTCTCGATAAAGATGTTTTTTGCCTTTGGTGTGGCTTTTGAGGTACCGATTGCAACCATTATATTGATTGCAGCAGGTATAACTGATCCGGACAAGCTCGCCTCAAAAAGACCTTATGTCATTGTTGGTGCCTTTGTCCTAGGCATGTTATTAACACCTCCCGATATTATTTCTCAGGTGATGTTGGCTTTACCCATGTGGCTACTGTTTGAGGTGGGTATCATCGCTTCGAAATTTTTGTTAAAAGATCGGATCGCGCGGATGAAAAGAGAAAAGCAAGAATATGAGGAAGAAGCAGCAGAAGTAGAGACAGACGATGATCTAGATAAAGAGTTTGATCGTGCGATCATGGAAGAAGAAGAGATAAACAAAAAAGACCCATTATAGTGATGCTTATCACTAGTAAATGGTCGTGGGTGTAATGACAAAACTACAACGCAGCTTAGCCTTATTAGTGGTACTAATTATAGTTCTCATTAGCGTGCCTGCGACGATAGTGGTCATGAAGCTTGCCTCATTTGATGCAGCACCAAGTAATAATAATTCAGGTTTAGGTGATAGTGCATCAAAGCCTGTCATCAAACCGGTTGATGCACAGGCAAGGGATATTCAACAAGCAGAATCTACGCAATCAAAGCTTGCTTTAGAACCAGCAACGACAACGACAGATAGCCAGGCTGACGCTAACGACGTCCCGGTGTATAGAAGTTATAATCGGGGGTTTGTTGCGGGTAACTGGGTGGTAGTCGATTGCGCTAAACGTGTTGTATTGCAATGCCCTCATAAGTTAATCGATACAGGTACTTCGCCCCGCTATAGCACAAAAGGAAGTAAACAGGTTCTAAAAGGTCACTGTCGTGACGTCAGTATTAAAGTTGATAGTTTTTGTAAAATATAAGTATGCCAAACGCGATTAAAATAATTAGTACAGGTTGCATCCTGATAGCCAGTGTCTTTATTGCCAATCTGTTGTTTTTACAAAAGGCGATAGAATCCTTTCCTACAATTAGTTTCCCGTTAATAAGTTTTATTAACCTGTTTGGTGCTGGCGTGATGATTGTAGTTGCGCTGGTGGCCTTATTGCGTTGGTGTCGCCTAATTGGTTTTACACGTGTGCTGATCTATACCTTGCTATTAGCGCTGGGTTTAAATGTGTTACTCATGCTCAAGTACTTGGTCACAGGTTATGGTCTGATGACCATTCTGTTTAATATTGTTGTTATTGTCTTTGTTGTTGGCGTGCGTGGCTATCTAGCTAGCTCGGATGCCTACAAGTATTTTTATTCGGATTAATAGCGACGTAGTTGACCAACTAATACGCCTTGTATCTGCACACGTTGTGCATCATAAACCATCGGTTGCATCTGGCTGTTTTCTGGAATGAGTTTGATTTTATTGTCGTCGAGTTTTCTGAATCGTTTTAGCGTCGCCTCCTGATCATCGATCAAGGCAACCACGATCTCGCCGTCTTTTGCCATCGGCTGGCTTTTAATAATCACGATATCGCCATCGAGGATACCGATTTCACACATGGAGTCGCCCTGAACCTCAAGGGCATAATTATCCTGATCAGAAAATTCTGAAAAACTCAGTTCATCCTGATCAGGTATAGCCTCGATGGGGCGGCCCGCGGCGATTCGACCTACCAAAGGGAGGGTCGTGTGGGAGTGTGGGAGTTCAGTAAGTCGAATGCCGCGCCAACCTCGTTCTGTATGGTGCAGGTGGCCTTTATCAACCAGGGCCTGCACATAACGGTGAACCGTACCCTTTGAATTAATTCCCAGCGCATCGCCAATCTCAGTAAGGGTTGGACCCTGGCCGTGCTGGGCAAGATAACGGCGAATGAATCGCAGCATCTTATTCTCCAAAGTTGTTAGTTTCGAAATGTTCTCCATACGTTCTCTATACTAGAGAACATTTAGAGAACTTTCAAGCCAAAATTGAGAATAATTTTTCTTATTACTGGCGAACTTGGCTTGCTGCGGGATTGGCCCAGTACTTCCCAAAAGTTGTAAGCCTATTCCTACCTGAGGATCAGTCATGTCTGACAGACGAATGTAAGCCCGATTAGTTACGATCTTAGTCACATTAGGGGAATGAAATATTCATATAAGAAATTGGGTTTGGACGTTAAGTCCGACACGCAACTGGCCAGGGATGGCCCACATTAAGAGAACATAGGTGGGAGGCCAACTCAAATGTATAAGCAAAGAAATAGACATGGTGAGAACACTGCGATTCCGTTTCGGACAGGACGATTTTATTGTGCTGCGGGCGAGTGGTGGTTTGCCATTAGACGGGGTCCTGATCAAGGTCCATACATGACCAAGACCTCGGCAAAGCAGTCATTGATTGAATATCTAAACGATCAATTTACTTTCGAAAAACATCTGAAGAACGATCGCCTATCACTTGGCGCTTAAGAAGTTGAATAGAGCACTTGCTGCGCTGTGTTAAGCAGCGCATCAGGCTTGTGCTGTATTTTATCTGGAAAAATTAGTTATTAGTAGAATTACAAGCTCGCCCAGATCGACTCATAGTCATCATTATTTTTGGCAAGATTGGTTGGAATGGGTTTGGTATCGGTGTATTCGATCAAGTGCGCCGAACCGACCGGGGTTGAATAAAGCTGATCGATAAATTTAACAGAACGTTTTTCGCCATTACAACTCAGCGTAACGTCTTTACTGGTAACTTGGGTTGGCAAGTTAGGCAAGAACAGCACATAGCCATCGTCATTTTTTCCTAACAGACACTTAATAGGATGCGATTTAAACCCACCTTTTACCGTGAGTTCGGCAGGTCGAATTAACTGGCTATGTTTTTTAATACCCGCGCGAATAGGACCGGTTGTAGGACACACCATCCAGCGAATTTCACCCAGTTGCCATTGTCCTGTTTTACCTCTGACCGCAACAACTTCGTTTGTTTGAATATGCTCGACACCATCTTGTGGTAAAGCAATACAAAAGCCACCTTTGCTGATGTTAAGTACTTTTGCATTCAGATAGCTGTATACCTTCATCCGCATACTTTCAGTCCAGGACGGTGCTGGTGCCTCTTGCTCAAAGTAGGCGCTATCCCAGACATCAGGTGTAGTATCGCGCTCGGCAGTAAAGCCAAGCTGTCCTGTTGAATCAGCCTGTACCGGTGGGATAGTTACAGAGAAATTATCAGTTTGTTTTGCAACTTCAGGTTCGTCATTCGAGATTTCTTCTTCGATATGCTGGCGACCATCTGAAATAACATAATGAATTGCACTCACACCTATAGCGACTTCAGCGTTGCCTTGTATAAGCCGGCGTGCACCATCGCGGCTGCTTGGACGTCCCCAGTTATTAATCAGTATGAGTAAGGAGCGTCGAGAAACAATCCGGCCACGGCCTAGTTTAATTTCTTCAACACCGGGCTTGGCACTTCTTAACACCTTATTGATACTTGCCAATAGATTTGTGATATCGAGATAGCGTACATCGACTAACTGGTTTTCTGCCGTAGAGATATCCTGTGCGATTAGCGCAGGCGGCATATCTGTCTCTAATGTGAATGCGTAGGTCTGGGTTTTCTCGCCACGGTGAGAGCCTGTGATCGAAACGCTCTGCGACCAGAGGTCGAGGTTTTTGATAACATTCTGCAGCTCAGACGGATTGAATAAGTTCGGCGATAATAAAGAGTGTAACAATAGTTTTTTAAACTCTGTTTCAATACTGGTTTTGTTCTGATGTTCGCCAAGTCCACAAATTTTTGCAGACAGCAGATTGTATTTTTCGATTAGCTGATAAATCCAGTAGAGTTGTTGCCACATACCTTTTTGGTATGGCATGTATAGTTGTCGATAGTTACTCAATAACAGACTCGACAGGTAGAAAATTCGATGTACGGATGTAGTCACGACCTTTTTCCAGCCAAAGCGACTAAGCTCAATGCTGTGGGCAATCACTTGCTGGTAACCTAGTACGGCCTGGCGAAGTAACTGGGTGTAGAGGTCAGCAACTTTGCGGCGCTTCTCAGACAAGGGTAACGGCTTGCATGCGTAGTGGCGGTGTAGCTCAGGCAGGATCAGGGTGAGTGGTTCGGTGATCCCTTCCAGCATGTGGAAGTGTTCCTTTACAGCCACGTCATCCTGACGGTTAACATCACGCATGGCCATATACAATTGACGCGCGGTCTCACCTACAGAGGCGATCGGTAGATTCTCAAGCCATTCATTGACGGCTTGTGGGCGTGTGTCAAATTGTGTAAACGTAGTTGTCATATTTATCCCCACTACCAAGTAACACGTAAACTAAGGTCTTTTCGTTCCATAAAAAGATGCAAATTCTGGACCTGCTTACTTTGTAATGACATACAATGCTTGTGAGGAATGAGCAGGATAGGCTTGCCGATGCCAGCTGACATTGGTGTAGCGATATTGTAATTTTTGTCTAGCTTCATTTCTCACGCCTTACAGCACGTGTCCCCCAAGGCCTCACAAAAAGTGTGACCTGGTTCACATTTTATATTAGAGCTTAGTGGAGTTACAGCAGAACCTCCACGAAAAATGGTTAAACATTGTTACCATGTACGCTAACTTATTGAGATTACAGGCGAAATAAACCTCATAACTAGTGATTTTATATCGGGTTTTGACGCTCTTCTGCATACCATAGTAAATACAGGGTTAAAGCTAAAGCATCAGACTTAAATAAAGCTTAAATTGAGCAGTATCCTTTGTCGGCATGTGTGATATATGTCAGTCATGATTCTAAGAAGGTTCATGCTGGCATTGGCTAAAAATACATCGGGGCGTACAATACGGCGCTGTTTTAAGTAGGTAGTGAGAATCCATGCAAGTACACGACAAATTTGATGTCATCGTCGTTGGTGGCGGTCATGCGGGCACTGATGCCGCGTTGGCTAGTGCACGCATGGGAAGCAACACCTTATTGCTGACGCACAACATCGAGACGCTGGGACAAATGAGCTGCAACCCAGCGATTGGCGGGATTGGCAAGGGCCACCTGGTCAAGGAAGTGGATGCGATGGGCGGCCTGATGGGGCATGCGGCTGACCTTGCCGGTATTCAGTTTCGGATTTTAAATGCCAGCAAAGGTCCAGCGGTGAGAGCGACACGTGCTCAGGCGGACCGTGTACTATATAAACAGGCAGTACGCTCGGTCCTGGAAAATACCCCTAACCTCACCATCTTCCAACAAGGCGTTGACGATCTGATTGTTGAGAACGATCAGGTCAAGGGCGTGGTGACTCAAATGGGTCTAAAATTTGAAGCCCCTGCCGTGGTGTTAACCGTTGGAACTTTTTTAGGTGGTGTCATTCACATTGGTGAATCAAACCACCAGGGCGGTCGCGCTGGTGACCCGCCTTCTAACTCATTGTCAAAACGCTTACGTGAATTACCATTCAATGTTGAAAGACTAAAAACGGGTACCCCCCCGCGCATCGATGGTAAGACCATTGATTATTCGGTAATGCAGGCACAACCTGGTGACGATCCCTGCCCGGTGTTCTCTTTCATGGGTTCGGTTGACGAACACCCTGAACAAGTTGCCTGTCATATAACCTATACCAGCGAAAAAACCCACGACATTATTCGCAACGGCCTTGATCGTTCACCCATGTATAGCGGTGTCATCGAAGGTGTTGGTCCACGTTATTGCCCTTCTATTGAAGATAAGGTTGTGCGCTTTGCCGAACGTGATGCACATCAGATCTTTGTTGAGCCGGAAGGATTAACCACCACCGAAGTTTATCCGAATGGTATTTCAACCAGCCTGCCTTTTGACGTGCAGTATGAATTTGTACGTTCGATAAAGGGTTTTGAAAATGCACACATTACGCGTCCCGGTTATGCCATTGAATATGACTTCTTTGATCCGCGTGATCTTAAGCCGTCTTTAGAAACCAATTTTATTAGCGGCCTGTTTTTTGCGGGCCAGATAAATGGTACGACAGGTTATGAGGAAGCTGCCGCGCAAGGTTTGATTGCAGGAATGAATGCGTCACTTAAGATCCAGGAAAAAGATTCATGGTTACCGCGCCGCGATGAAGCCTATGTGGGTGTCTTGATTGATGATCTAATTACACGCGGTACCAATGAACCTTATCGTATGTTTACGTCTCGCGCCGAGTATCGCTTATTGTTGCGCGAAGACAATGCCGATTTACGTCTAACTGAAAAAGCACATGAACTTGGTTTGATCGACGAAAAACGTTGGCAGGCGTTTAGTAAAAAGCGCGAAGCGATCGAACGTGAGCAGCAGCGTTTGCACGAAACCTTTGTGCATCCTGGTAAAGTGAATCAAGAAGTTGAAGCCAGGGTCTTAGAGAAGCCTCTTTCGCGTGAAGCACGGCTTTGGGAAGTGTTACGTCGCCCAGGTGTAAGTTATAAAGATACGGTCGAATTGGCTGACCTGGATGATGTGATCGAAGATAACAAGATAATCGAGCAACTGGAAATTCAGGCTAAGTACGCGGGTTATATCGATCGTCAGCACGATGAGATTGCCAAGCATCAACGCCACGAAGCTACACGCATGCCGGATGATCTTGTCTACGATCAGGTTAGTGGTCTGTCAGCAGAGGTTGCTGAAAAGTTGGCAAGAATTAAACCAGAGACCATTGGCCAGGCTGCCCGCATTCCAGGTATTACCCCTGCTGCAATCTCCATACTTTTAGTCCATCTAAAAAAACGCAAATTGGTAGAGAATAGAAAATTAGCCTAGGCTGTTTTTTTATTTTTATATCGTTTGGCAAACAGTGAACTGATGTCGACACCCATGGTCGAAGGAATGTAATACTGTTCCCGTACGTTAAGAGTGTGATAACGTGTAAAAAAATTCAAAGCGATTCTTTTCAAAGCGATATTGTGGGGGCGGGCCAAACTAAATGGAATCTAGCTATCAAGGCTAAGAATAAGTAAATCTGGAGGAGAAATAACAATGTTAAAACGTACAGCAATCATTTTATTATGCGCATTATTTAGTACTACTGCACTTGCAGGTGGTGACGGTATAATCAAAAAGAAGAGCGCCCACTCGGTTAAGGTTACCCTAGATCGTCTGGAAAATGTTCTTAAGAAAAAAGGCATTGGCATTGCCGTACGCTGGAATCATGCAGCAAAAGCCAAAGGTGCCGGTTTCGAGATGCGTGATACCGAAATTCTTATTTTTGGTAATCCGAAAATGGGATCGCCTTTAATGTTAAGCAACCAGCAAATTGGTATTGACCTACCCATGAAGGCATTGGCCTATAAAGATGCCAAAGGCCAGGTCTGGTTGGCCTACAACGACCCTGCCTATCTAAAGAAACGTCACGGTATTAGTGACAAAGATCCTGTCTTCAACAAAATGACAGGCGCTTTAAATAAACTGACTAGCAAGGCAGTTGGTAAAGACTAATTTACAATACGTTCTGTAGAAAAAAGCGGGCTAATAGCCCGCTTTTTTTGTACACATAGATGTACAAAATAATCATTCAGTTAAACTAGGCAGATGGATAATGATTCAATTGAAACCTGTTTAGCGAAACTGCCTTTCGAAGTATCGACAGAGCTTTCGAACAAGATACAGGCCTACCTGGAATTGTTGCTGAAGTGGAACAAGGCTTACAACCTGACTGCAATCCGATCTGAGAAGCAGATGTTGAGCCACCATATTTTGGATAGCCTCATCATTGCACCCTACCTGCAAGGACAAAGAATTTTGGATGTCGGGACTGGACCAGGATTCCCCGGCCTGCCCTTGGCGATGTTAATGCCCGAGCGGAGTTTCTTCTTGCTCGATAGCAATGCGAAAAAGACTCGCTTTGTGAGTCAGGTGGTGATGGAGTTAAAACTGGCTAATGTTGAGGTCATTACCAGCCGCGTAGAAAATTATCAGCCAGATCAAGGCATGGATACGGTAGTTAGCCGGGCCTTCACTAGTCTGAGGGAATTTGTACAAAAAACATCCAGGTTTTGTGTGAAAAAAGGCCTGTTGATCGCTATGAAAGGGCGTTATCCTACTGATGAAATATCGAGCCTGGAGCCAGCCACAGATTATGAGGTTATTGAGCTGGAAGTACCTGATCTCGATGCGGAGCGACACCTAATACTAATCAGACCAGAGGTCTGAACTGGTCGCCCAAAATGGAATGAATATCGTAGGGTGAGGAAAATGGGCAAAATCATTGCCATAGCAAATCAAAAAGGTGGCGTCGGTAAGACAACCACATGCATCAATCTGGCTGCCTCGTTGGCGGCCACCAAGCGTAAGGTTTTGTTAGTCGATATGGACCCGCAGGGCAACGCGACCATGGGTTCGGGTATTAATAAAAACCAACTGGAACGGACTACCTGTGATGTTTTATTAGGCGAGTGCACAGTTGAGGAAGCAATCGTTCGTTCTGAAGATGCTGAATACGATATCTTGCCAGCCAATGGTGATTTAACCGCCGCGGAAGTATCTCTGATTGAATTCCAGGATCGCGATAGCCGTTTGCGTAGTGCATTGGAAAAAGCAAAAAACACATACGATTATATCCTGATCGATTGTCCCCCTTCGTTAAACATGTTGACCCTGAATTCGTTGGTAGCGGCGCAGTCGGTGATGATTCCAATGCAGTGCGAGTACTATGCGTTGGAAGGTTTGACTGCATTGCTAGAAACAGTCAACCAGATTCAGGCAACGGTAAATTCAGAACTACAGGTGGAAGGTTTGTTGCGGACCATGTTTGATCCACGTAATAACCTGGCGAACGATGTCTCTGGTCAACTGTTAGTGCACTTTCCACAGAAAGTGTATCGCACCGTGATTCCACGTAATGTTCGTCTCGCCGAGGCACCGAGTCATGGTATCCCTGTGATTCAATATGATAAGTCATCCCGGGGTGCTCTAGCCTATCTAGCATTAGCGGGTGAGATCCTACGCAAACATGAAGATGCCACGTTGGTTGGCAATGTCAGTTAACTAACACGTAAGCGAATACTATGAAGAAACGAGGACTCGGACGGGGACTGGATGCTCTGCTTGGTAGCAGTGCACTGTCAGATAAAGCGGATACAAAACCTGCTGACTCAACCACGGCGCAAGCAGGCCTGCAGGAGATTGCGGTCGACCTGGTTGATCGTAGCCCTTACCAACCACGTGCAGATTTTAATGAAGAGGCGCTGCAGGAGTTAGCGGACTCAATTCGAGCCCAGGGCGTGATTCAGCCCATCGTGGTGCGTCCCAAGTTATCCAGTCCAGGTCGGTTTGAACTGATTGCCGGTGAGAGACGCTGGCGTGCGGCACAACTAGCCGGGTTACATCAGGTGCCAACGGTCATCCGTGAAGTTGATGATCAGGCTGCGATGGCAATGGCCCTGATTGAGAATATCCAGCGCCAGCAGTTGAATCCTATCGAAGAGGCTGCTGCCTTAAATAGACTGATTGATGAGTTTGGGCTCACTCACGAGCAAACTGCCGAGGCAGTGGGGCGTTCCCGCGCAGCAGTCAGCAATATGCTGCGCCTTCTCAACCTCGAACCTGGCGTTAAGGCGATGCTCGAGAAAGGTGAAATAGAGATGGGTCATGCCCGTGCCCTGCTAGGTCTACGTGGCGGCGCCCAGTTCAAGGCTGCCCAAGAAGTCGAGCACAAAGGCTTATCAGTCCGTGAAACAGAGAAGCTGGTGAGGAAGATTGGCTCGCCTGATACCTCTAAGCCCAGTATGGTAAAAATCAAGGATCCAGACACAGAACGCCTGGAGCAAGATTTGTCCGAGAAGTTGGGCGCCAAAGTCCACTTCCAGGCCAGTAAAGGTGGCAAGGGTAAGCTCATTATCAACTACAACTCCATGGATGAGCTCGATGGAATCCTCGAGCACATTAAGTAGCGCAACATTCTCAATTTAATCGGAATTCTATTCCGGGTAAAAAGCTTGGTTTTTCTCCCGATTTACAGCCATTTTCCAATAAATGTCCCATGTAAAATTTAAGCTGAAAAATGCGCTTAATTTTAGGGTGTCTGATTGACCCTCTCAGCTCGAACTTATATACTTCGCGGCCCTGATAGCTTGCGTTTTGGGCTGCTTTTGTAAGACTTTTTGACCATGTTGAAAGCCAGAGACAGCCTACGGGTAACACTTCGCAAGACACTCCTGATTCAGGCAGCCCTTACGTTAATTGCTGCCATTGTTGCACTACTGGTGAAGTCTCCCAGTTTTGCGTTGCACCTGGTCTACGGCGGCGCCGTTACCAGCATAGGCACAGGTTTACATGGTTGGCGATTGCTAAAGATCGTCGCCACGAATGACGCCAAAGACGATAAGATTGGCGACCAAATAGCGGGACAGGCAAATGCGGCTGCTGAGGCCTTTAAAGGCGCAGTACTTAAGATAGGCGCCATGATTGTCTTGCTGGCCTTTGGGATGGGGTATCTGAAACTGGATGCCCTGGCCGTACTAATCGGCTTTATCGTGGCTTATTTGGGCTTTATATTTGCTGGAGGTTATGCACCTCGTTCACCAGGCCGCTGAGTTAGCGCCGGTCAGACATAAAGCCTCTCTCTCCCCTTGTTTAGGGGAGAGAGAAAAAAAGAATTTTAAAACTTTTTGGAATCATTTAACCAATGGCGAGTGAACAAACCTCTGCGCAATATATTAAACACCACCTAACAAACCTGACCTATGGCGATATGCCTCAAGAAGCTGTTGGTAAACAACTTTGTGAGGGTATGCCAGCAGTGAAGGAAGCGGGTTGGCAGTTTGCACATTGTGCTGCTGAAGCCCAGGAAATGGGTTTTCATTCGATTAATGTCGATACCATGTTCTGGTCTATTACTTTGGGTATCGTGTTTATATGGTTGTTCCGTAAGGCGGCCAAAAAAGCCACGGTTGACACCCCTTCTGGTCTGCAAAACTTTGTAGAGTGGGTCTGCGAATTTATCGATACCTCGGTACGTGGATCTTTCACTGCTAAAAATGATTTAGTTGCACCAATGGCGCTGACTGTTTTCATCTGGGTCTTCCTGATGAACTTTATGGATCTGATTCCAGTCGATCTTCTTCCCTGGGTCGCGGGACAAGTTGGTTCAGCCCTTTTCGGTGTTGATCCGCACCATGTTTATTTTAAGGTTGTACCTTCAACTGATCCGAATGCAACCTTTGGTATGTCTATAGCTGTGTTCCTGCTTATGCTCTTTTACAGCGTCAAGATCAAGGGTGTAGGAGGTTTTACCGGCGAGCTCACGCTTCATCCTTTCAGCTCTAAAAATCCAATATTAATGCTTGTATTCATACCGATAAACTTTCTGCTTGAATTTGTATCGTTAATTGCAAAACCTATTTCATTGTCATTGCGTTTATATGGAAACATGTATGCGGGTGAAATGATATTTATTTTGATTGCGCTCATGTTCGGGTTAGCAGAATCAGGGACAATATTAGGTTGGTTTGGAGCGGGTGTTGGCGGAATTATGCAGTTAGGTTGGGCCATCTTCCACATACTGATTATTACCTTGCAGGCCTTTATCTTTATGACACTTACAATCGTGTATATGGATATGGCGCATCAGACAAGTGAAGCTCATTAATTGTAAAAAGATTTTTTTGAATTTAACTAAATTTAGTAATAGGAGATAAACATGGAATCAGCATTATTATACATCGCAGGTGCACTGATGATGGGTCTGGGCGCTCTTGGTGCCGCTATCGGTATCGGTGTTCTTGGTGGTCGTTTTCTGGAAGGCGCAGCTCGTCAGCCTGAATTAATTCCGTTATTGCGCACGCAGTTTTTCATCATGATGGGTCTGACAGACGCGGTTCCAATGATTGCTGTTGGTGTTGCTTTCTATGTGATCTTCGCGGTTGCATAAAACAATTAAACTAACGCTATAGGGTTAGCTTATGAATTTTAATTACACATTTATCGGGCAGATGATCACATTCGCTGTTTTCGTTTATTTCTGCTTTAAGTTTGTGTGGCCACCGATCATGAATGCGCTGCACGAACGTCGCAATAAAATTGCTGACGGTCTGGCTGCTGCAGAGAAAGGTCAACACGAAGAAGAACTAGCGAAGCAACGTGCTATCGAGATTCTGAAAGAAGCAAAGGATCAGGCTAGCGACATCATTCGTAATGCTGAAAAGCGTGCCGGTGAAATTGTTGATGAAGCCAAGAACGATGCGAAAGCGGAAGGCGAACGTTTAGTTACTGCTGCACAGGCAGAGATTGAACAGAACATTACACGTGCCCGTGAAGAACTACGTGGACAGGTAGTGTCACTCGCCGTTGCCGGTGCTGGTAAAGTCCTGAAGAAAGAGATCGACGAGAAGGCCAACGAAGATCTGATCAAAGATCTGGCTGCGCAGCTTTAAGGGACAATAAACGACATGGCAGAAAAAAGTACCATTGCTCGCCCCTACGCCGTTGCCGCTTTCGGACTGGCGCAAGAACAGAAAGATCTAGCCAAATGGTCGGAGATGCTGGGCTTTGCGGCAGTTGTTGTCACTGATGACGCGATGCAGGACTACGTTAACAACCCGAAAATGGATCAAGAGACACTCACTCGCTTAATGATTGAAGTTTGTGGCGACCAACTCAATGATATGGGTACGAACTTTATAAAAGTTCTGGTCGAAAATAAGCGCTTAAATGTCTTGCCTGAAATCGCAGTGTTGTATAACGAACTCCGTGCTGACGCAGAAAAAACTGTTGAAGCGGAAGTTATCTCCGCCTTCCCATTAACAGAGGCACAGCAAAGTAACTTGATTGAAGGTTTGAAAAAACGTTTGGGTCGTGATGTCTCACTGGTTTCCAAAGTCGATGAAAATTTACTGGGCGGCGCCATTGTGCGTGCCGGTGACCTGGTTATCGACGGTTCGGTAAGTGGTCAATTAAGCAAGCTTGAAACAACACTGCTGCACTAAACAAAGAATTTATATTTTGAGGATTAAAAAATGCAATTAAATCCATCTGAAATTAGCGAACTGATTAAGAAGCGCGTCGAGAGCTTTGAAGTCGTCAGTGAAGCTCGTAACGAAGGAACAGTTGTATCAATCGCCGACGGCGTAGTTCGAATTCACGGACTGGCCGATGTAATGTACGGTGAGATGATCGAGTTCCCTGGTAACACATTCGGTATGGCACTTAACCTGGAGCAAGACTCTGTAGGTGCGGTAGTACTGGGTGAGTATGAGCACATCTCTGAAGGTGACAAGGTTCAGTGTACTGGTCGTATTCTTGAGGTTCCAACAGGCCCAGAACTACTCGGTCGTGTTGTAAACTCACTCGGTCAGCCTATCGACGGTAAAGGTCCTGTTGAATCTAAACAAAGCGCGCCGATTGAAAAAATCGCTCCGGGCGTAATCGCACGTAAATCAGTTGACCAGCCAGTTCAGATTGGCCTGAAGTCAGTTGACTCAATGGTGCCTATCGGCCGCGGTCAACGTGAATTGATTATTGGTGACCGTCAGACAGGTAAGACTGCGGTAGCTATCGATGCCATCATCAACCAGATTGGCACCGGCGTTAAGTGTATCTATGTTGCGATTGGACAGAAGGCCTCTTCGGTAGCATCTGTAGTACGTAAGCTTGAAGAGTTCGGTGCGATGGAACACACCATTATCGTTGCAGCAAACGCGGCTGATTCTGCTGCGATGCAATACATTGCACCTTATGCTGGTTGTGCAATGGGTGAGTACTTCCGCGACCGCGGTGAAGATGCATTGATTATTTATGATGACTTGACCAAACAGGCCTGGGCCTATCGTCAGGTTTCTCTGTTATTACGTCGTCCACCTGGTCGTGAAGCGTATCCTGGTGACGTATTCTACTTGCACTCACGTCTGTTAGAACGTGCCGCACGTATTAATGCTGACGAAGTTGAGAAGCTGACTAATGGTGAAGTTAAAGGTAAGACCGGTTCACTAACCGCACTGCCTATCATCGAAACCCAAGCCGGTGACGTATCAGCTTTCGTACCTACCAATGTAATCTCGATTACCGATGGTCAGATCTTCTTAGAATCTGACTTGTTTAACGCTGGTATCCGTCCTGCGATTAACGCGGGTCTGTCGGTATCACGTGTAGGTGGTTCTGCACAAACCAAGATTATTAAAAAGCTTGGTGGTGGTATTCGTCTGGCACTTGCCCAGTATCGTGAACTGGCTGCTTTTGCTCAGTTCGCTTCTGACCTTGATGAAGCAACCCGTAAACAGATTGACCGTGGTCAACGCGTAACGGAATTGATGAAGCAGGCTCAGTACAAGCCAATGGGTGTAGCTGAACAGGCCTTCTCATTATTGGCAGCCAACGAAGGTTATCTCGACGATGTTGACGTAAACAAAGTTGTGGCATTTGAAGACGCAATGCAAGCGCATCTTAAATCTAATAACCAGGACTTACTTGATAGCATCAATGAGTCTGGTGACTTCAATGAAGACATTGAAGCCAAGATGAAAGCGGCAATAGAAAACTTCAAGCAGACAGGAACTTACTAAGCATGGCAAGCGGCAAAGAAGTACGCACCAAGATCAAGAGTATTCAGAATACTCAAAAGATTACCAAAGCCATGGAAATGGTGGCGGCGTCTAAGATGCGTAAGGCTCAGGATCGTATGGCTGCATCTCGTCCGTATTCGGACAAGATGCGTCAGGTGATTCATCATCTTGCCTTTGCACATACTGAATACAAACACCCTTACTTACTGGAGCGTGATGAAGTTAAGCGGGTTGGTTATATCATCATATCAACTGATCGCGGTTTATGCGGTGGCTTGAATACAAATGAATTCAAGGCTGTATTAAAGAGTGTGATTGAATGGTCTGATCAAGGTGTTGAAGTTGACTACTGCACTATCGGCACCAAAGCGGCCGGCTTTTTCAAGCGTATGAAGGGCGATATTGTTTCGCAAGCAGGTCACCTGGGTGATGCACCAAGCGTTAATGATTTGATTGGCTCGGTTAAAGTCATGCTTGATGCCTACAACGAAGGCAAGATTGATCGCTTGTATGTTGCTTACAATGAGTTTGTAAACACCATGACACAGGAGCCACGTGTTAACCAATTACTTCCAGTTATATCTATCAAAGAAGAAGATGAGCTTAAACACCACTGGGATTACATCTATGAGCCAGATGCGAAAGATGTACTTGATGGTCTGATGGTTCGTTATATCGAATCATTGGTATACCAGGGTGTGACTGAGAATGTTGCCTGCGAAATGGCTGCTCGCATGATCGCTATGAAAGCGGCGACTGATAATGCGGGTGAACTTATTAATGACCTGCAACTTGTTTATAACAAGGCACGCCAGGCTGCGATTACTCAAGAAATTTCTGAGATCGTTAGTGGTGCGGCGGCAGTTTAAAGAATTTACTGATTTTAAAAATTTAAGTTTAAGAGGAACGGCAAAATGAGTGCTGGACAAATCGTACAAATCATCGGCGCGGTCATCGATGTGGAATTTCCACGCGATGCAATGCCTAAAGTATTTGATGCACTAAGGGTTGATGAGTTTGACCTTACCCTGGAAGTGCAGCAACAACTGGGTGACGGCGTCGTACGTACTATTGCCATGGGTTCAACCGATGGTATTCGTCGTGAGGCTTCAGTCAGCAACACTGGTGCACCAATTAACGTACCCGTCGGTCCGAAGACGCTTGGACGTATTATGAATGTTCTGGGTGAGCCCGTTGATGATGCAGGTGAAATTGGTGCTGAACAAACTATGCCGATTCACCGGAAGCCACCTGCTTATGATGAGCAAGCATCCTCACTGGAGATTCTTGAGACCGGAATTAAGGTTGTTGACCTGATTATGCCTATCGCCAAGGGTGGTAAGATTGGTCTGTTCGGTGGTGCGGGTGTTGGTAAGACCGTAACCCTGATGGAATTAATCAATAACATCGCGGTTCAGCAGGAAGGTCTGTCTGTATTCGCAGGTGTAGGTGAGCGTACTCGTGAGGGTAACGACTTCTACTACGAAATGAAGGAAGCCGGTGTACTTGATAAAGTGGCCATGGTTTATGGTCAGATGAACGAGCCTCCTGGCAACCGTCTTCGTGTAGCACTGTCTGGTTTGACCATGGCGGAATACTTCCGTGATGAAGGCCGTGACATCCTGATGTTCATCGACAACATTTATCGTTATACATTGGCCGGTACTGAGGTATCTGCGCTGTTAGGTCGTATGCCTTCTGCGGTGGGTTACCAGCCTACTCTGGCTCTGGAAATGGGTCTGCTCCAAGAGCGTATTACTTCTACTAAGACTGGTTCAATCACTTCGTTCCAGGCTGTTTATGTACCTGCGGATGACTTGACTGACCCATCACCTGCTACCACCTTCGCTCACCTGGATGCGACATTAGTACTTTCACGTCAGGTAGCGGAACTTGGTATTTACCCTGCTGTGGATCCACTGGATTCTACTTCACGTCAGCTTGACCCACATGTTATTGGTGAAGAGCACTACAACGTAGCACGTGCCGTACAGGGTAACTTGCAGAAGTATAAAGAACTTAAAGACATCATCGCGATCCTGGGTATGGACGAATTGTCTGAAGAAGATAAGCAGGTTGTATCTCGGGCTCGTAAGATTCAACGTTTCTTATCTCAGCCATTCGCGGTAGCTGAAGTCTTTACCGGTGCGCCTGGTAAGTATGTCACACTGAAAGACACCATTGCTGCATTTAAGGGTATTGTTGACGGTGAATACGACCATTTACCAGAACAAGCTTTCTACATGGTTGGCACCATTGATGAGGCAGTTGAAAAGGCCAAGAGTCTATAATTAACTAGCCTAAAAGGTTAAGAGAGAAAATTATGGCGATGACCATGCATGTTGACATTGTAAGTGCTGAACACGAACTGTTCTCAGGAACAGCTGAAGTTGTGATTGCACCTGCAGTTCGTGGTGAAGTGGGTATCTATCCTCGCCACACGCAGATGATTACACCACTGAAGCCTGGTGAAGTACGTATTACCAAACAAGGTGGTGAAGAAGAGTCTATTTACGTCAGTGGCGGTATTCTTGAGGTACAACCACACGTCGTAACGATTCTGTCTGATACTGCGGTTCGTGCCCATGACCTGGATGAAGCGGCAGCGATGGAAGCACAGAAGCGAGCAGAGCAGGCTCTTAAGGACAAAACAGGCGATATGGAAGAGGCCGAAGCGCTGGCACAACTCGCAGAAGCAGCTGCACAGATTCATCTTATTCAGAAGCTACGCGGCAAGAAGTAATAGCGAGATTTACGCCAGTAAATTATTAGAAAAGGCCGCTTTTGCGGCCTTTTTTATTTACGGAAATAATTTTGTAGTACACTTATTCGTATGAATCTAACCTTTTATGGCGCTGCTGGTGAAGTCACTGGTTCCTGTTATCTGCTCGAGGCAGCAGGCTCGCGAGTCTTAATCGAGTGCGGCCTCATACAAGGCAGCGCCAAAGACGAGGCTCGTAACCATGAGCCCTTTCCATTTGATCCTGCCTCAATTGATGCGGTTATTCTAAGTCATTCTCACATCGATCACTCTGGCAGGATTCCCTATCTTATAAAGTCTGGTTATTCGGGGCCTGTGTATAGTCACCGTGCCAGTGTTGACCTGTGTGAGATCATGTTGCGTGATTCTGGTTTTATTCAGGAAAAAGATGCCGAGTGGGAAAATCGTAAACGTGAACGTAAAGGACTGGATTTGGTTGAGCCTTTATATACAGCGAAAGATGCTGATGCCGCAATAACTTCATTCAAACCATTAGACTATAAAAGCGCTCAGAAAATATTGCCTAATATTGAATTATGTTTGCATGACGCAGGCCATATTCTCGGTTCTTCTATTGTTGAACTAAATGTAACTGAAAACGGAATTAACAAAAAGTTAGTTTTTAGTGGCGACCTGGGGCAAAGTGGTATTCCGATATTACGCGACCCCGCAATAATAAAGTCCGCAGATATTTTGCTTTTAGAAAGTACTTATGGCGATCGTTGTCATAAAGACCAACGGGCGACTTATCTTGAAATCGAAGATGTATTTTCTGAGGCGAATTCCAAGTCTGGCATTATTTTAATCCCTGCCTTCGCAGTTGGTCGGACCCAGGAAATATTATACCTGTTTGCCAAACACTATGAAGAATGGGGGTTGGGGCGCTGGAAGATATTTCTTGATAGCCCACTTGCGATTCGTGCGACGGAAGTCTATGAAAAACACCATCGCATATACGATAAGGAGGCAGCCGCATTTTATGGTAAGGCTGGTTTCAAAGATCTTTTACCTAACTTGCGTTATACGCGGACTTCCGAAGAATCAATGCAGCTCAATCGCATACATTCGGGGGCTATTATTATCGCAGGAAGTGGTATGTGCACCGGCGGACGTATTAAACATCACTTAAAACACAATGCCTGGCGCAACCATGCTCACGTGATGATGGTTGGCTATCAGGCACATGGCACGACAGGACGCGCACTGGTCGATGGTGCATCAGAAATAACGTTATGGGGTGAAACCATTCGAGTTGCCGCACAGGTGCATACCATTGGTGGCTTATCGGCTCACGGCGATCAACACGATTTACTAGCCTGGTTAGAGCACTTCGAAAGTTCACCACAAATTTACCTGGTGCATGGTGAAACCGAGGCGCTTAGTAAATTTAAATCGAAGATTGAAGATAACTTTACCCACAAAGTGACCATCGCAGAGCCGGGAATGTCGGTAAGCTATTGAGCAAATATCGACCACTATTACGGGATTAAAATTAGTGGTTTGATCGCTATATTAAGTCTCTGATTTATCTTAAAAACGCTTAGCTTTTTAGCGGATTAAACGATATATAAAAGATGTCAGAGGAATTCGAACAGCACAGCCTTAGTGATTGGGTACGCTATCTCGGTGAGGAAGAAATGCCGGTGTTTGCCCATACTGCACGCAGCATAGCCGCCGTCTCAGGCAAAATAGACACCCCTGTTGCCGAGTTATCCCACCTCATCCTGCAGGACAGTTCGATGACGGCACGGGTTCTCCGTCTGGCAAACAGCGTCTATTACAACCCATCTGGTAAACCAATTAGCACCGTTAGTGTTGCCATCCTGATGTTGGGCTTCAATGAAGTGCGAAGTATTGCCCTGTCTATTGCTATGGTCGACACCATCTTGCGAGGTATTCAACATCAGCATGTGGTTGAGGAGATGGCACGCTCGCTTCATGCGGCTGTACAGGCCAAGTCGATCGCTAAGGCCCGAGGCATGAAGGACATTGAAGAGGTGTTTATTGCAGCATTGCTTTATCGCCTGGGCAATATGGCGTTCTGGTGTTTTCCACGTGGTGCAGCAAAGCATCTAGATGCTGAATATTCCATTGCAAATTCAGAAGCACAGGCTGAAAAGAAGATACTTGGTTTTAGTCTGACACAATTAACTGCAGCACTTAATAGCGAATGGCATTTGAGTCACTTGTTGAGCGATTTATTAAAAGACGGAGCAAGTGGCGAAGAGAATCTAACGGACATAGACCAGGCCTATGATCTCGTTATAGCTGTTGAACAAGGCTGGGGTGGGATTGATACGCGCGAAGCTATCGAGGCGATAGCGAAAAGGACCTCGCTGTCATTTGAAGATACTATGGACATGGTCCATCAAAGTGCAAAAGCGGCAGCACAAACTGCGATTGAATATGGTGCTGTTAATGCAGGTAAGATGATTAATCTACCTGAGAATATTGATCTAACATTAAATCCTCTTGATGGCGAAGAAAGTAACTTTGAGCCTGACTTGAGTTTACAGCTAGGTATACTGCGTGAGTTAACCATAATGTTACGCGATAGAGTAGATTTGAATACTATACTGGGTACGGTACTGGAAGGGATATACCGATCACTGGGCATGGATAGAACAGTACTTGCATTTATTGGTCCAGATGGAGCGGCGTTGAAGGCCAAGTATGTCTATGGTAAAGACAGTGAGCGTTTTAAGAAATGTTTTCAGTTTGCTATAGGGAGTCGAGAAGACAATTTGTTATCTAAGATTGTTGCACAGACAGATAGCTTCTGGTTAAACACAACCAACGTTGCAAAATACAAAGATAATATTAACAATCAAGTCAAAAAGTGTTTAGGCGTATTAGACTTCTTTGCCATGCCGTTAATCATTGGCGGAGTAGTTAAAGGTCTTATCTATGCCGATTGTAAACAGTCGGGTCGACAATTAAAAGAACAAGACTTCCAGACCTTTTGTCATTTTTGTGAAAATGCAAATATCGCGTTAGATTTGATGGCTACTCGAAAATAACACGAGTGATTAGTGTGAATGCTGGTGATTGTATGATTTTTCAATAACTTACTATAATGGCCTAATAAATTTTAAAGAGTTACCGATAACATAAATAGGAACAACGGCTTAATTGTGATTAAAAGTAGGGAAATATCATGGCAACTGTTGAAACTCTTCTAGCAAGCAAGGAAAAAACGGTTTGGAGTATCGGTCCCACCAGCAGCGTCTATGACGCGATTCAGATGATGGATGAAAAAGGAGTTGGGGCACTTGCAGTTACCCACAACGATAACCTGGTAGGCATTATTTCTGAACGAGATTATGCCAGAAAAGTAATCTTAAAAGGACGCTCTTCGAGCGAAACGAATGTCGATGATATTATGACGCGCGATGTTCTTTATACCTTTCCTGGGCAGAGTGTTGAAGATTGTATGGTGATGATGACAGAAAACCATATTCGTCATATGCCCGTTTTGCAGAATAAAACGCTGGTTGGAATGATCAGTCTTGGTGATGTCGTAAAAGAAATCATCAAAGAGCAAAAGATTAAAATAGAACACCTGGAACAGACTATTTCATGGGGTGAATCCTATTAGTTTTCAGTTAGTTTGTTCTAAGCCGGATAAAATATCGTAGAACTGGTTGATTCGAAAAGGCAATATTCAATATCGTACTAGCAATGTTTTCGGTTACCTTTGTCTTGGTTTCTAAACCAGACTTTTTATAAAATAATTCATTTATAGCATCTAAACAGTCTCCAGGTTGATTAATCCTGGGCACAGACTTAAACCAGGCACCAAATGTTATATTCGGTGAAAAACCCTCAGCCGTAGAAAGTAAAGCCATAGCGTTTCTTAACTGTTGAGGTGTGCAATCGTTTTTTATCAGCTTGATAGCATCTACATAGGTCCGTAATTTTGTGTAATACTGACTAGTCCTGGTGAGAATGAGTTTGAAAAAATAAATTAGAATAATTATTAGCACTACGGCCAGCAACCAGCTAAGCCATTTATTCATAGACAGCAAGCCTAGGTTCGAATGGTAAGTCGTTTTTAGTGTGCCAGTCTCTGGATCAAAATAAGAAAGTCTAATTTTTTCAAGACGTGTTGCACCCTGTTTTAAGGTTTTAACAGGAAAGCTGTATTCAATCGTACTGGTTAAACCAGAATAGGTGTTTGTCTGTGTTCGTATGGTCGCTGCAGGATAAATGCGTAATGAAGGGGTGCTTGACATCTGGTTGCTGAGATTTGGTAAATGACTCACCAACATATTATGTCCCGTTAAACGAATTTTGTATTCATAAAGTTTTTCACTAATGAAGTATTGATATGATGAATCGTTGCGAAGTTCGATTCGGCCAACAGGGATAGTTGCGGGGATGTATAAAGGTAAGGCCGTAACTTCCAGATTAAACGGCGCATGATAAAAGCGGTGAGTAGTCACTCCATCCCGAATGAGTTCAACGGCAGGTAGTTTTATATAGGTTTTTCCCGAAATCAAAGGAAACACCGCCCAGCCAGTATGGTAGTGATGTTGTGTTGATTGTTCCGAGCTAATTAGTTCATGATTAATATCAAGTGTCTGAGTGAATGTGTTTTTTATCTTTGCTTTATTTAGTCTTAGCTTAGCACGGGCAATGTTAGTCTTTAGTTGAATGTTGACCAGAACCTGCTGACGAACCCAGGGTTGCTGATTTGAGATCTGTGTAACGAGATGTATAGGCGTGCCTGTTTTTTTATCAATAGCATCTGTTACATTAATCTGAATTATTTCACTGCGTAGATTATTAAATAGTAGTGAAGGTATCGCTTGCTGACCCTTATTATACGCAGTAAGGCGGAGTTTCCAATGCTGTCTATTTAATTGCTCATTGTATTCAATGTTAGCCGATTTATTGATATGAAAGTCGCGGGCAAGCTCAGTGAAGTTGATACTACTAAGTTGTCCCGTGCCTCCAGTTGATGCCAGGGTCAGCGTGAAGGTTTTACCTAACTCTACTTTCTGCGTTGAAACTGAGGCTGCGAAATCCACCTTAGCTTGTATGCTGGTGGTTACTAGCATTAGACAAGTGAGTGTAATTAATTTTACGAGTCGCACTACCATGGCTTAACCCCCGGTAGGGTACTCGGTTTATCCAGCGCGGCCTCAAAGTCTTCTTCCGATTCAAACACACGCTGCCAGATAATAGATTCGTCAGTATGGATCCTGGGGTTACGTTGCTGGAGCTGTTCTAGGTTACTGATATCATAGGTCCAGCTTAGATCTTCATTTTGTTCGATTTTTTCTGATGCGGGGGTTGAGTGGGCCAGCTCTTCTTGTAGAGAAGTGCCTGGTACTTGTTCCAGTCTGTCACGATCGCGGTCAGCACCACTTTGTTCTGAATCACCAAGCGTAAGCTTGCCAGTTGTGATGTCCATATCCTCAGGTGCATCAGCAGTGCCCGGACCTCGACCCTGGCTTTTGGCGATAATTTTTTGTGTACCCTGTGCCTCGCGCTTTAGCTCCGTCGCATATTTCAGGTTAACCTCGGCCGGCGTATAGTCAGCCCGATAACGCAAGACATCCCGATAAAGTCGTTCTGCTTTTGAATATTGCTCAAGTTTAAAGTAACAATTGGCTAGGTTAAAAATCGCGCTAACTCGTTGTACGTCATTGTCAGCATCAAGAGTTGCCTGGATAAACGCAGGTATCGCGACTTGGTACTGTTCCAGTTGATACGACATATTGCCTTCAGCAAAACGAGCAGCGTAGCCCGCCACTCTGGCAAAACCATCACGTGCTGCCTGGTAATCCCCTTGCAGATAAAGATCATATGCGAGTGAATAATCATTATCAGCAGCAAACGTAGATTTTGTTGTGTTCAAACTTAATGATAAAACAAGGCCAGCAAATAATATGGTAGTCGTCGTTGTGTGAAGTTTATGGCCAGTTGGGTGGTCTTTGCGTTGACGAAAGCGAGGTTGCCAGATGCCGAGCAATAAAAAGACCGTGCCAGCAATAACGAACCAGTGATATTTTTCTTGCCAAAGGGTGTTTTCAATCAGCTTGTCATCAGCAGATTGATAACTTAGTTTGGCAATCCCATTATCGTAGAGTTGAACCCAATCACTATCATTATCACTCAATGCAGAATATACACCGTTGCCAAGACTGGCTATATCAATCAAGAGTGATTCATCAAGGTGCGAAACAATGGCACGCTCTTCGTACTCGAGCCAGCCACTTTGGGCTGAAAGCAGTGGGGCTCCTTGGGCGGTACCTACTCCGAGTGTGTATATAGCGATGTTGGTTTTTTTGACTAAGCTGGTGAGCTGCGAGAGAGAACGAGATAAGTCAGTTGCAGCAAGGTTCACTTCACCATCAGTCACCAGGATGATGGCACCAGCCTGCTTCTGGGTGAGTCTATTTATACCAAACTGTAATGCAGCAAAAGTAGATGAACCTTCTGTTGGTAATAATTGGCTGCGTAAAGACTGGATATAATATTTTAAGACCTGCTTATCGGACGTGGGTGGCGTAAGGAGGTGAGGTTTGGCTGCATAGACGACAATACCAAGTCGCATATTTTCCATACGATCAACCAGGTCAAGTAGTTCGAGTTTAGCGCGTTGCAGGCGACTTGGCTGAAGATCGCGGGCAGACATAGAGAGTGAGACATCGAGTACGACCAGTACATCCTTATTGTATTGTTGCTCAGTATCGTAAATTTTTTCTGGTAGTCGTGGTCCTGCAATCGCGATGGCAAAGGCTAGCCAGGCGAGCTGTATAAATAACAGTTGTCTATAGCGGTGTTTATATTCTCGGGTATTGGCGGTCACCACCCAGTCTTTAAATTTTGGTTCAGCGTATGCATTGGTACGCTTATATTTAAGCAGACTAGCAACGGTAACTAATAATATGGGAGCAAAGGCCAGCCACAGCCACAGCGGTTCACGCAGGTAAGAGAAGGCGATCATGAAGACCTCCTCTGTGTATGGGCAGTAGAAGAAACATCGGTTTGATTAGATTTGAAGCCGCTAAATAACAATTCATAGGTATGTAATATCAGTAGCCATAACATGGCAATCGCTAAAGGCCAAAAGTACAGAGGCTGCTGAATGAATTGTGGTGGCGTGTCGACTTTGCGTTTTTCAGCGTTATTAATAGAGCGGAGTGCGTCACGTAATGTATCGCTGTCTTTAGCCCAGAAGAACTGACCTTTACCCTGTTGTGCTATTTGCTCGAGCAAATAAAAACTGGTTGGATGATAAATAAGCGAGATATTTTCTTTGTCTTCTGCTTCATAACTACCTGCACCGATAGCAATAGTGTGTAAGCGTATATTGTGGTTTGCTATCTGTTCTGCAGCAACTCGTGGATCGATATCTCTTACTGGCCGGTCTGCATCGGTCAGCATGACAAAAACAGGTCGGCTATTATCATTCTTTTCAACCTGCCTGGTTGGAATATTTTTATAAGGTTGCAATGCATAGAGTAAGGCACGACCGAGGTCGCTACTGCGCCCAGTCAGGCTGGCGGGTTCGAGCCGTTGTAACTGAAATTTAATTAATTCATAGTCTGTTGTCAGTGGTACCAATGTATACGCTTGTTCTGAATAGGCGATGATCTGGATTCGATTTCCTTCAAGTTGATCAACAAAGTGGGTCAATACATTTTTGAGGACCGTCATGCGTTGTGTGCGTATGCCATTGACGAGGTAGTCGCGCAATACCATGCTGACCGAGGTATCAACGATGAACACAATATCACGATATTCGGGAGGATCGGGAAGTTGCTGGCCGATCTTAAATGGTTGTGCCAGGCTCAGGCTGATACAGCTAAACAGAAAAAAATAATTAAAATAATTGAATATCCAGCGGCGTCGTTTTTTTGCTGAAGTGGTTGCCTGTTTTGGTTTAAGGGACGAAAACAAAGGGTGTCGATAGACATCCCTTGCTAAGCCATAGATCCAGCTAGTGAGTGATTGGACAGGAGTATGTTTTGTCAGATGAATATAGAGAAGCAATAGGCCCGTAATCGGCATAAGCAATAACCAGAGAGGTTGCATGAACTGTATATCAGCTAGTAGATCCATCATCACACCCATACACCGCGATTAGATAGTCTAGTAAAAGAACAGCCGCTATTTATCAATGACCGTGTTTGATGTTGGTCCGGTGACTGTGACTGATAGCAGGCGTCGGTTAGTTCTAACTTATAGACGGCCCAGGCCTTACTCTTGAATTTAGCCTGCGATAGTTGTGCAACCTGAAAACGGTTACAAAGGATTTGCTCAGCCTGTTGTAATAATTTTTTGTTGTCTATCTGCTGGTTATTTATTTGTTTGGCGAGTTTTTTGAGTTCACGTCTAGCAATTTGTACCGGCCGACGTCGCCAAAGGTAGAAAAGCAAGCTACCGACTATTAAACTCAAGCCTATAACAAGTAACCAGGTGATTAGGCTATCACTGTCAGGAGCTGGTAACGCAACGATATCGACCCACTGTTGGCTGATCAAGGTAGAGCTATTAATGGCCTGCTCCGCACTCATGATGACACCAACATTTCTTCAGTATTAACACCTTCATCACTATAGACTTGTTTAAGTTGTACACGGCTTTGTTTTAATTGAGTTTGAATATCTGATAGTCGTGCTTGCAGATCGGCTGATACTTGTTGCTGGGTGTTGCTGTCGTTACAGTCAACCTGAACGACGGTTTGATTATGTTGTTGCAGAATATTGAATTGGCCCTGTCCGGGAAGGCATGCCTCGATCGGGTCAACAACCTGCACGGCTGCAAGTGCATGTTTATCCGCTAAGGCATTAAGAGTGCTGGTATCTTTGTCACTTAAATCGGTAAAGTCACTGACAATGACGATAAGGTTACCTGGTTGCAGTCGAACGTTTAATAGTCGCAAGGCCTGGCTTAACTGATTATCCGGCTTATCTAGTACTGGTGGGCAGGGCGCGATAATGTGTTGTATCAGCGGCTGAATGTTCGCAGTCGATGATCTCGTATCATACCAGTGAAACTGCTGATCCAGAACGACACCGCCAACATCCATTTGATGTTGTTGTGCCTTAAATAAATGGTACAAAGTATAAATAGCAGCCTGTGTAGCCTTCAGACGTACACGTGTTCCAAAGCGCATGCTGGCACGTCGATCCATAATCAGCCAGCATTGTGGTCGGCGCTCTTCATGAAAGGTATTTATATAGAGTTCACCCGTGTTGGCATAGCGACGCCAGTTAATAAAGCGCACATTGTCACCGGGTTGGTATAACCTTGTTTCAGCAAACTCAAACCCACTTTTGGCAAATGGTGATAATCTTTCTCCTAACATCTTTTGATGTACTTCAAGATTAATATCTAAACTCGTCGGTGTGGCATGTTGTGCCAATTGACGCAACTCCGTTAATGTTGTGTCATTTACTAGTTCAGGGTAGTTTTTGTTACGTCTTAAAAACGAGCCGCTGCTTAAATTTTTAAGAGAATTTAGCAGGGACATTATGGAATCGGCACCAGTTTGATAAGTCGATCAATGATGTCATCGGCGCTTACATTATTTGCCTGAGCGGTATAGTTAAGCAAAATACGATGGCGTAGTACATTATTCGCAATTGCAACAATATCATCGGGGATCACATAGTCACGACCATGCAGGTAAGCATAGGCACTAGCTGAACGGACCAGGGCAAGACTGGCGCGCGGTGAGGCGCCAAACTCAACATAGTCATGCCACCCCTCAATCCAATCACCTAACTTACGCGTTGCGTGGACTAGTTTAATCACATATTGATCCAGTGAAGGCTCGATATGAATCTCGGCTACTTCGTGGCGCGCCTTTAATACTGTTTCTGGTGTGAGGCGTGTTTCTTTGACAACAACATCATCGCCAAAGTGTGTACGTCGATCTCGCTGTAAAATTTCAAGCTCTTCATCCTGGTCGGGATAGTCCAGCGGTACGTGCAATAAAAAACGATCAAGCTGCGCCTCTGGTAAGGAATAGGTACCAGCCTGTTCTAATGGATTTTGTGTGGCCATCACAATAAATAACTCGGGCAGGATATGGGTGTGACGACTCACGGTGATCTGTTTTTCTTCCATAGCCTCGAGCAGAGCCGATTGTACTTTCGGGGGAGCGCGGTTGATCTCATCGGCAAGAATGATCTCGTGAAACAATGGACCTGCGACAAACTCAAACTTGTTTTTGTCTGGATCGAATACATCACTGCCAGTTAGGTCAGAAGGCATCAGGTCTGGTGTAAACTGTATACGTTGAAACGAGGCATGAACGCCCGTCGCCAGGGTCTTCACAGCCGTTGTCTTGGCTAGTCCGGGCGGACCTTCCAGTAGTAAATGGCCACCGGTTAATACGCCGATCATGATGCAATCAATCAGGTGGGACTGGCCGACAATAACTGTTTGCATGTGGTCGCGCAGAGTAAGGAATTCTTCCTGGGTTTGCATAGGCCTTCTCTTAGTATTAATTACTTTTGTAAATTACTTTGCAGTCTATAATTTGATAGCTTAAACAATACTAGCAAGAATTTATTCGAGAAAATGAATAATTTACGAAAATGTTATAGTTGCTTCAATCTGCAATTACGGCATTGCAAAATCAAATAAAATCACCGTTTCATGTTGCAGTAAAATGAGCTAAATAACTTTAGAAAACCGGTTGCTGGCCTGTTTGAGATAAAAGTCGAAGGCCATACAAATATTTCTGATAAACAAACTGCCTTTGGGTGTGACCTGGATATGTGTATTGCTGATATCAACCAGCTGGTCAGCTTGCATCGTGACAAGTTGTTGCATTGCTTCTTGAAAATATTTATCGAACTGAATCTGGTATTCCTTTTCGATGGCCTGTTTGTCGAGCTTGAAGTTACAAATAAGTTCGGTGATCACACGGCGGCGTAACTTGTCATCTTCATTTAAAGTAATACCACGAAATACAGGTAACTGATTGTTCGCTAATGATTCAGTATAGTCATCTATGCCACGGTGGTTTTGGCTATAGCTGTCATTCACCATACCAATAGAAGTAACACCCAAACCAAGCAGATCACAATTGGCGTGCGTCGAGTAACCCTGAAAATTTCGGTAGAGGCTGCCATTGGTTTGCGCGACTGCGAGCTCGTCATCGGGTTTGGCAAAATGGTCCATACCGATATAGGCATAACCAGCATCGGTGAGCGTGTTAATGCAATTTTCAAGTATCGCTAACTTCGTTTTTGCAGTTGGTAACGCACTAGCATCGATTTGTCTTTGGGTTTTAAACATCTCAGGAAGGTGTGCGTAGTTAAATACCGACAGTCGATCAGGGTTTAGTTCAAGCACGGTTTCCAGTGTTTGTTCAAAACTAGCCTCAGTTTGATGAGGTAGGCCATAAATTAAATCGACACTGACAGAATGAAAACCGGTATCTCTTGCAGCATTGATTACCTCAGCCGTTTGTTCGACTGATTGAATGCGGTTGACCGCCTTTTGCACGGTGGCATCAACATCTTGTACACCGAGGCTCAGTCGATTAAAACCCAGTTCACGTAACAGGCTGATGGTCTCTGAATTGGCCTCACGGGGATCTATTTCGATGGAGTATTCACCACGGTCATCATCATGCAAATTAAAGTACTTGCGCGTGTGTTCCATCAATTCACGCATCTGTTGATGGCTAATAAAGGTCGGTGTGCCGCCACCCCAGTGAAGTTGATCGACTTTGCGCGAGCTGTCGAACAATTCTGCCTGTAGGGTCATTTCCTGATAGAGACTGTCGAGATAAGGCTGGGCGCGCTTTCTGTTCTTGGTCACTATTTTATTACAGGCACAGTAAAAGCAAATGGTGTCACAAAAAGGCAGGTGGAAATAGAGCGACAGCGGCCGTCCGGATTGATTACTAAGAGCCACCTGCTCCTGGTAGTCCTCTATACCAAACGCCTCGCTGAACTGTACCGCGGTGGGGTATGAAGTATAGCGGGGTCCGGAGAGGTCATAACGCTCAATGAGCTGGTGGTCAAATTCGAGTGTGGGCATAGTACTTTTCTGGTCCTGGTTTTTTGGTCCTAAGTTTGGTCGTGGCGGCTAGTTGGGGCTAACTTTAACTCAGATTGTGCCTGTTGGGCTTGAGCTGGATCAGCCTTAATCAAAAATAATTTGTAACTCGTTGTTTTTGTTGATTATATAGTTTTAAAGCTTAGTTAAAGTATGCCGATAATAAGAATATTAGAATTTTCTTATATTTGGAGCATTTTCATGAAACACTATATTGTACGTTTTGGACTGGTTTTACAGCTTTTATTAATGTTCGGTCTGTCACAGACAGCTGGCGCGACGACAGATTCGGCGAAAAACGAATTCCCGGGTCGGGCTAAATACCCCAATGTCCCTGTTATTAGCAAGACAGCCTTGATGGCTCAATATAAAGACGTCGTCATTGTTGATGCACGCTCCAGCCTGGAGTTTGAAACGCTGCGTGTCAAAGACGCTCTGAATATTCCGGTTGCCAGTAAGACCTTTGTCGAGCAAGTCAAAGCGCTGCGTGCAACGACTAACAAACCCATCGTTTTTTACTGTAATGGTCGTACTTGTATGAAATCATACAAAGCCGTCAAGCTATGTAAAAAGAACAACATCCAAAACACGATTGCTTACGATGCGGGGATGTTTGAGTGGGCGAAGAGCTTTCCAACACATGCCGCTCTGTTTGGTCAAAGCCCTATCCGCTCAAGCTATATAATAAGTAAGCAAAAGTTTCAGGCACATAGCTTAAGCCCGAATGAATTTAGTGAAGAAATTTATAAGCGTGGTAAGAAGACCCTGGTTGTGGATATTCGTGATAAATATCAACGTGGTGCGGCGGGCTTTTTCCCAAGCCAGGAACTTTGGGCCAGCCTTGATGATCGCGCGAAACTGAATGCATACATTAAGCAAGCCAAAGAAGAAAATCGTGCCTTATTTATTTATGACGAAGTGGGTAAACAAGTACGTTGGTTACAGTATGCCCTGGAGAAGGAAAATATTAAAAATTACTACTTCATGGCAACAGGTGCTAAGGGTTATTACAAGCAAATGATGAGTGAGTTTGGTATCCAGTAAACTCTCTACAATTTAAAACTAAAACCGGTGATAGTCTTGTGCAATGCGCAAGCTGTTACCGGTTTTTTTATGCGTGATTGACTATAAGAATATTATTATATCGTTATCCTGAAAGCTTAAAAACGGGATTTAATTACATCATTACTATACCAATCAATTAAGTTATTTTATGATGTGATTAGTTATAACAAAAAACTATTACAGGTCTCAGGCAAATCTTGCCGTCTTTGCCTCAAAGGAAGTTCATTTAACAGGGAACCTGTAAGTGAATAATAAATAACTACTACCTTAGGAGGCAATCATGTCTGGTTCAGCTGGTGATTACTGGAAGGCCAATATTCGACTCGTCTCGATACTATTAGCTATCTGGTTCGTTGTTTCATATCTCTTTGGCATCATCCTGGTTGATGTTCTTAATCAAATACAGATCGGTGGTGTTGGGCTTGGATTCTGGTTTGCACAACAGGGTTCGATCTTTACTTTCTTGATCCTAATTTTTGTTTACGCAAAAAAAATGAACGCTCTGGATCGTAAATTTAACGTTCACGAAGATTAGGGGGTTACATGGATTTACAAACATTAACCTACCTCTTCGTGGGTGGGACTTTCGCGCTGTATATAGGTATTGCTATCTGGGCACGTGCTTCAACAACCGGTGAGTTTTATGTTGCTGGTAAAGGTGTTCACCCTATAGCAAACGGTATGGCAACTGCGGCAGACTGGATGTCTGCGGCTTCATTTATTTCGATGGCCGGATTGATAGCCTTTAAAGGTTATGATGCCTCGGTTTACTTAATGGGCTGGACAGGTGGTTATGTATTACTAGCCATGTTGTTAGCACCTTACTTACGTAAATTCGGCAAGTTCACCGTTCCAGAATTTATAGGTGAGCGTTATTACTCACAGACGGCACGCGTGGTAGCCGTTATCTGTCTCATCGTCGCATCGATTACTTATGTAATTGGTCAGATGAAAGGTGTGGGTGTCGCCTTCGGTCGTTTCCTTGAAGTAGACTTTGAAGTAGGCGTACTGGTTGGAATGTCGATCGTATTTATTTACGCTGTTCTCGGTGGTATGAAAGGTATTACTTATACACAGATCGCACAGTATTGTGTGCTTATCTTTGCCTATACCATTCCTGCTATCTTTATCTCTCTGACTTTAACCGGCAATCCTGTACCTCAACTTGGTTTAGGTAGTGAGCTGGCCGATGGCAGTGGATACATGTTGGCGAAGTTAGACACGGTGATGATGGAACTGGGCTTTAAAGCCTACACGGTACAAAAGGGGACGAGTTTAAACATGGTGTTGTTAACGCTGTCCCTGATGATCGGTACAGCAGGTTTACCTCACGTAATTATTCGTTTCTTTACAGTGCCAAAAGTACGTGACGCACGTGCCTCAGCAGGCTGGGCGTTAGTCTTTATCGCTATCTTATATACTACTGCACCTGCCGTTGGCTCTATGGCTCGCCTTAATATGATCAACACTGTCAACGGTGTTGACTCACAAGGTACGGCCTACACTGACTTACCGAGCTGGTTCAAACGTTGGGAAAATACCGGTTTATTAGCCTGGTACGATCATAACGGTGATGGCAAGGTACAACATGCCGCTGGTAGTGCGTTTAAAGGAAAACCCAAGTTTGTTGCAAACGAGGATGGTTCCGCCAAACGTGGTGGCTATGAAGAACGGGTCGTTAGTAATCCAAGCGATGGTGGACGTAAAGAAGGAGCACCTTTTGCCAATGAGATCTATGTCGATAGAGACATCATGGTACTTGCTAATCCGGAGATCGCTGACTTACCGTTCTGGGTGATTGCCCTGGTCGCAGCCGGTGGTCTTGCTGCAGCCTTATCAACGGCAGCGGGTCTACTCTTAGCCATATCCTCGGCGATTTCCCATGACTTGCTAAAAGGTATATTGCGGCCAGATATATCAGAAAAGCAGGAACTTCTGGCAGGCCGGATCGCGATGGCTGGTGCGATTATCGTGGCCGGCTACCTCGGGATGAACCCGCCGGGCTTTGCGGCGCAAGTGGTTGCGTTGGCATTCGGTCTGGCGGCTTCGTCTATCTTCCCGGCACTGATGATGGGTATCTTCTATAAGAAGATGAACAACACGGGTGCAGTTGCAGGTATGTTAGCAGGCCTGGGTTCAACGCTGATATACATCTTCATCTATAAAGGTTGGTTCTTTATACCTGAAACCAATAATCTGGCGAATACCGCAGATAACTGGGTAATGGGTATTCAACCTGAGTCATTCGGTGCGGTTGGTGCTCTGATTAACTTTGTGGTGGCGATTATTGTTAGTAAAGTAACTGCTGCACCGCCCGAGCATATTCAACACCTGGTTGAAGATATTCGGGTTCCGAAAGGGGCTGGCGCAGCTAGCGGTCACTAAGTTGTAACTGAGATACAGAAAAGCCCCGTTAAACGGGGCTTTTTTGTCTTTGATGGATTAATATAAGTCCCTGAAGCGATGCTGACTTTGTTAAAACAAATCTCATAATGCTTTTTTACTTTATGTAAAATCTGCTTATTCGATTTGTTTTGCCGTGTCATCATCCGCTTGATCGGCTTATTAGTTTTTTGCGTAAAAGTTGGTTTTACGGGTTAAAAATGGATATCGAACTACAAGAAATTCATGATTTTATTGCGCGGAATACTCTGTTCGACGAGCTACCAGATTCTTCGCTTGCGATTTTAGTTAAGAACATTACCATTCGCTATTTACGCCGTGGCCAGGTGTTTCCTCCCGAAGGTCTGCCAAAAAAGCATTCACCAGAAAAGCATCTATATATAGTACGGAGTGGGGTTATCACGCTGCGGGATGCGGAAGGTAATTTAATAGAAAAACTCGCAGAAAATGACAGTCACATATCGCAATGTCTTGAGGTGTCCACAAAGACGACGGGATTGGCGAATGAAGACAGCCTTGTTTACCTGATCCCCTGTTCACTTATAAAAACCTTACGTGAAGAGTCTACCGGGTTTAATAGTCATTTTCTAAGTTCAGCCGAGCATCGCATGAAGCATGCAGTGGAAAAGCGCCAACAACGTAGTGACTCGCAAAATGCCATGCGTTATCTGGTGTGCGACCTGACCGATCGAAAACCGGTAATGGTCCAGTCCAGTGAAACGATTGCAAATACAGCAACTATTATGACAACGGAAAATGTATCATCCGCCCTGGTTATGGAAGGAGAAAACCTGGTTGGTATGATCACCGATCGTGATTTACGCAGTCGTTGCATTGCTGAAAAGCTGGACACACAGAGTCCGGTTGCGACGATAATGACAAAAGACTTGATTACCGTTGATGATAAGACAATTCTTTCAGAGGCATTGTTATTAATGACACGTAATCAGATTCAGCATTTACCCATTTTAAAAAACAAACAACCAATTGGTAATCTGAGTGTGTCAGACGTTATCCGTCATCTGGGAACCAATGCAGCCTTTATTGCCAGTGATATCGAAAAAGCCAATAGTCCTGAAGCACTTGCAAAGATAAGCCAGCGCTTACCCGAGTTACACGTGCAGCTTGTGATTGCCAATACCTCGGCCAGCCAAATTGGTGAGATCTTTTCCATGATTACTGATTCCATAACCTGTCGCTTGTTAAAACTGGCAGAGGAGAAACTGGGCCCCGCGCCAGTACCTTATCTTTGGTTAGCGGGTGGTTCGCAGGGGCGAAACGAACAGACCTCACACTCCGATCAGGATAATGCCCTGTTTATTGATGACAGCATGAAACCCGATGATGATAAATACTTCAAGGCGTTAAGCACATATGTAAGTGATGGTCTCAATGCATGTGGTTATGTTTACTGCCCTGGTGATGCCATGGCGACTAATCCGGAATGGCGTCAGCCTGTAGCAGTATGGAAAAAGTATTTTAGTAACTGGATTGAACGGCCCGAAAAGAAAGCGCTCATGTTAGCAAGCATCTTTTTTGATTTGAGGCCGGTCTATGGTGAAACGGCTTTGTTCGATGATGTGCAGGCAAGCATGCTAAACGCTGCGCAAGAAAATGGAATCTTTATTGCGTATTTGGTAGCTAATGCATTAACACATCGCCCACCGCTGGGTTTTTTCCGCAACTTTGTTTTAATCCATGATCAGGAACACGATAACACGTTAGATGTAAAACACCGCGGTATTGTTCCGATTATAGATATCGCCAGAGTCTTTGCATTATCGAAAGGTATCAAAGCGGTAAATACAGTGGAACGCCTGCAGGCAGCTTGTGAATGCGGTGCAATGAGTAAGGAGATGAGTGAAAACCTGATTGATGCACTGGAATACATCGCGATGCTGCGTAACCAACACCAGGTGGAACGGATTCGTGCGGGTAAGCCCGCTGACAATTATCTTGACCCGAAATCACTAAGTGGTCTGGAAAGAGGGCACCTGAAAGATGCGTTTGCGATTATCAAGTCTATGCAGGAAGTCCTGGAAAATCGGCACCAGACTGGGCGAATTGCCTGATCATGTGGTTTAAATCATTAGATCAAAATAAAAAACGAAAACGATTACTGGATAAAACCCCAGCGGGCGCGTTGCGTGATTATTACCAAACACCGTTCCCGGCTCCAAAATCAAAAGTAGCAGATATTCCTTTAGTCGTACTGGATTTCGAGACGACCGGTCTAGACATCAAATATGATCATATTGTCAGTGTAGGGTTAATTGAGATTAACCAGTTGGGTGTTAATTTGGATTCAGCATGGCATGAAATTATTAAAACCTCACGCGACCTGCCGGAACAAAGTACCGTCATTCACGAAATTACAGACGACATGGTTAACTTGGGTGAAGAGGTTAATTTAGTTTTTGAAAAGCTACTTAGTCGTTTAAAAGGCCACGTTCTGATTGCTCATCATGCACAAATCGAACTAGGTTACCTAAAGAAAATTAGCAAGGAATTATATCAACAGGATTTTATCATCCCAGTAATAGATACACAGGTACTTGCCAAAAGACAGTTACAAAGAGAGCAAGTCACCCTTGAGAAAAATAGCCTGCGTTTATTTAACTTACGTAAAAGATACAAGTTACCTGCCTATAAGGCGCATAATGCATTGAGTGATGCATTATCGACAGCAGAATTATTTCTTGCACTGATGGCTGATTTATATCCTGGGCTGGATTGTAGGCTCAAGGATTTGTTAAAAAATTGAATCAACTATCCTGTTTCTTTTTGCTAACAGCATTGTAAATACGTTCAGCAATACGAAGTGAAAGATAGTATTTAATTGCATTACCCCGAAATGCCTGGACTGTACCAATTAGCAAGGCAGCGATTAAATAGCCAACCAGAGCTAGACTGCTTATCGTTACAACCCTATGAACCGTTGCTTCAGTACTTGGGAACTGTGAAAAGTAGATCGCAATAACAAGGCTGGTAATGACAAAGAAAAGTTGTATGGTAAAAGCCAGGTCCGCTGCGCGTAGCGCAATGGTTTGTGCTAAATCCATTCGCCGCCAATAGAATATAAAGAACAAAATAAGAGGCAATACTGTACTAGCAACAGGATGGGCGAATATACCCATGAGTGCCATTATGGGGGCTAAAGCGGCATAGTGTTTTTCCTGTTGAACCATCGACAAATTCTATTGTTATTTTTTATTTGTTTATCATGACAAGAGCCTGGTGAATTTACAACTAGAAGAGATAAAAGAGGTAAATTAGGAAACCATTATTTACGCCAGATACGTAAAGCCAATGGCCAGCTAATGGCACGCTCTTGCTCACTATCCCCCCAGGCCGTCACAAGATCCTTGAATATTAGTTCGATGGGATTACTTTGTTGATCAGCTTCATAAGCTTTAACCGCAGACCAGGTATTTAAATAACCAATCAGTTGGTCTAGCTTCCAATGCGCACTCATTTCAAACTTAGGAACGTCGAGCTCTTGAAAAGGGAAGTGGATATCTTGATAACCGCTTTCTACCAGGGCGCGTTCAGGCGGCCAGTAGGGACCAAGTAAGTTAGAATATAAATAGTTGACTACTACGTCTATCTGCGGATTAATGGTTAATAGGTTATAAGTCCAGACCGCCAATACACCTTGGTCAACCAAGACTCTATCGGTTTCAAGCGCAAATTTATCTAGATCAAACCAATGTATAGCTTGAGCAACAACGATTAGATCAATTGATTGATCGTCAATACCCGATTTCTCAGCCGTTGTAACTCTATACTGAATGTTTTTTTGTTGTTGTGCCTGATTAATCTGGTTTTCACTCGCATCTGTAGCGATGATCTGTTTGTAATATTTAGCTAATTGCTTAGCCGCTTGTCCATTACCAGTAGCACAGTCCCAGGCGTAGTTATGGTGTTCAGTCAGGTGGGATAAATGGAAATATAACTCATCCGGGTATTCTGGACGAAATAGAGCATAGTCCTGGGAATGGTCGGAGAAGTAATCATTGAAATTAGAAGGCATTCGTCAGAATAACTTATTCATAGAGTAATATGTGTTTACTGCTTTGTATCAAATCCGATCAGTACTGTGTACAAAGAAAGATTAGTGGTAAAAACAAAGTATTTGGTAGTTAGATATGGAAGGTCTTGTTGTATTGATGGAGTGCTTTTTCTTTTATGGCTTTTTGGATGTGAAAACATAGTCTTCGGGCTATTTCTTAAATGCAGTTGGGTCTGCTAACAACAAAGTTAATTCCTCGATGGGTAAGGCCTGGCTAAAATAGAATCCTTGTATTTGGTCACAGTTTCGTTCACGCAAAAAGTTCAATTGTTGCTGATTTTCCACACCTTCCGCGATGACTTTGAGTCCTAAGCTATGCGCCATAGCAATAATTGCGCTGGATATAGCTGCATCATCAAAGTCGATGTGTACATCACGAATAAATGACCGGTCTATTTTTATTATATCAACTGGGAATCTTTTCAAATAGCTTAGTGAGGAATATCCAGTACCGAAATCATCAATTGAAATTTGCACGCCCATTTTCTTTAGACGGCCTAAGATTTTTGTGGCCAATTCGGCGTCTTCCATCAAAATACTTTCGGTAATTTCGAATTCAATAGAGTTTGGATTTACTTGATGTTTATTAAGTAAATTTTCTATTAAATCAGCCAAATCGCCATCCTGGAATTGCCGACTTGAGAGATTAATGGCTACACTCATTTGAACAAATCCGGCATCATGCCATTTTTTACATTGGCCAATGGCAGAGTCGATAACCCATTCTCCAATAGGCACTATCAAGCCATTTTCTTCCGCGATGGGAATGAAATCGGCAGGTGAGATCCAGTCATCTTTTTCATGCTGCCAGCGCAGTAATGCCTCAACACCACAGATATTCGAATTTTTACTATCTACTTTAGGTTGAAAGTATATTTCAAGTTGATTGAGCTCAAAAGCCTTTCGTAGTTCGATCTCCATTTCAAGGTTTTCGAGTGCCTTTGCGTTCATAGAGTCATTGTAAAACCGATATGTATTTCTTCCTGCTTTCTTGGCATCGTACATGGCGGTGTCCGCGTTCTTTAGCAAGTTGTCAATGTCATCCCCGTCATTCGGGTAAACCGCAATGCCAATACTGGTGTTAATGAAAATTTCCCGTCCTTCAATCATAATCGGTTTTGTCAATGCATCTTGAATGCGGCGCGCAACCAATGCTGCATCTTCAGCTTGACTGATATCACTAAGCAATACTGTGAATTCATCACCTCCAAGACGGCAAAAGTCATTGCTACTATTCATTGATTCATTTCGACTAACATAATCGCTGTTTCGCATTTCAGTATTCAAACGTTCTGCGACACCTTTAAGTAAACCGTCACCAATACTATGTCCAAGCGAGTCATTGATTTGTTTAAAGCGATCCAGATCGATATATAACACCGCAATATTTTTACTATAACGCTTAGCCTGGCTCAGCGAATCAGTGAGCATTTCCATAAAAAACCGGCGATTAGGTAAGTCTGTGAGACTATCGTAGTAAGCCAGGTAACGTATTTGTTGTTCATTATTTTTGCGTTCGGTAATGTCTTGTATGATTGCAAAGAATACTGGTGTTTGTTCAGTATGGGAAAGCTGTAAGCGAACCTCAACAGGATAGGTGCTATTATCTTTGCGTTGATGCACGGTTTCAAAAATGAGCTGTTTCTGTTGTTTTTTGAATAAGGGTTGCACAAAGTTCAAAAATTCGTCTTCAGAAAAATCTGGTTTGATATCAACCGGTGTCAGTTTAGATAACTCATCCAATGTGTAGCCTAGATTGTTGCGTGCTCCTTCATTGACTTCAATGAAGTGTAGTGTCTCTGCATCAAAAATATATATTTCATTCTGTGAACTATTCAGAATACGACCCAGGCGCGCTTCGCGTTGTTCAACATGTAGTGTACGTTCAGATAGATGATCATTTAGGATATGTAACTGTTCGTTTTGTTCACGCGTTAAGGCTTCAAGGCGTAGACGTTCAGACTCGGCAAATTTCAACTCGAGGGCATGCTTGATGCTAAGCATGAGATCATTATCGTCCCAGGGTTTTTTAATGTATTTATAGATATTACCCTGGTTGATGGCTTCGATAGTTGAAGCAATATCAGCATAACCTGTGAGTAAAATGCGCATTGTACTGGGCCAGCGCTGGGCAACGTGGCTAAGCAGTTTTGCGCCATCCATTTCAGGCATCCGCATATCGGAAATGATTAAATCGACAGGTTGCTTTTCCAGAATATTCAGTGCTTCTAAACCATTTTCGGCAAACAATAACTGATATCCATTTTTGCGCAGCAAGCGACGCAATGCTGACAATACATTGGCTTCGTCATCGACACATAAAATAGTTGCCTGATTGTTTATTTCGGCTTGCTTATTAGGTGTTGCATTCGTGAGTGACATACTCAGATTTATATCCCTTCATGCACAAGGCATTGGCCTGTCGTTGTTCAACCGTGTGTCACTAAGAATACAAAGTGAAGCTGATTAACTTCCACAATTTCCTACTGCAACATGGAAAGCAGGCCGGTAACCAGAGCCTTGTATTCAGTTACACCTAATATAACGGACATATTGTGTCGAAACTGAACATTTTAGGCTGAGTGTTGGAATCAAATTTGACCAAATTCTTATATTTAAACACCCAATTTTGTTCAACCGGGTACCTCGACTCGTAGCTATGATGACAATTATTCAAGTAACGCTTAGCAAGGCCGATTAACTTAATTAGCACACACTAAGTTGATGTGCTTTAAATATTTACTAAGTATTTCAATGACATACCCCTTCTAAAAGGTGTGGGCATTACATTTTTCTGGAAAGTGTAACTATGGAAAGAAACCTATTACTTGTTGATGACGAGGAGAATATCCTCCGTTCTTTGAAACGGACCTTAAGGCGTGATGGCTACAACATATTTACCGCTGATGGGGGAGCAAAGGGCCTAGAGGTTCTTGACCAGCAGGATATCGGGGTGATTGTCTCAGATCAGCGTATGCCTGGCATGATCGGTGCTGAATTTCTAAGTAAGGCACGGGAGCAACACCCCACTACAGTACGCATTATGCTCAGTGGTTACACCGAACTCAATTCCGTGACCGACGCGATTAACCAGGGAGCTATCTATAAGTTTCTCACCAAGCCCTGGGAAGATGATCTGTTGCGCGCCAATATCGAAGAAGCCTTTGAATACTATGAACTTCGCCGAGAAAATGAACGCTTAAACGACAAGCTAATTAACGTCAATAAGAAGCTTGAAAAACGGGTAGAGGAGCGTACTCGCGAGGCCATGTTGAGTATGCGTAGCTTGCAGGTTGCGCATGATGTGCTTGAGCAATTACCGGTCGTAGTATTAGGGATTGATGCGGATGGAATTATTGTCGCCGCGAATCAGGAAGCACATCGCCTACTTGACGAGCAAAGCGAAGGGCTACTCGGGAGGCGTGCACTCGATGCTTTACCACAAGTCGCTCATCCGCTCATTGAAAACGAATCCAAATCCAGAACGGAACCCGTAGAATTAGAATTAGCCGGAAACACCTTGCAATTACTCAGCAGCCCATTAGGTCGCGGTGACGTGTTTAGAGGCCATGTGCTTGTTAGTAGTTGCGGAAGCAGCAGTAAATAATTGACCTAAAGTAGTGCTTTAGGAGAAGCAAAGAGATGGTAACAGCAGAACCAAACAAACTTGACAGAATATTGGAACAGGTACCGACCTTTTCACTTGCTGCACAAGAGGCGTTAAAGCAGTTTGGTGAACAACAAACGGACATTCAACGTTTAGCTCAGACTCTGGAGACTGAACCGTCACTGGTTGCTCAGGTGCTAAGAGTTGCCAATTCTCCGTTTTATGGTTTATCGGGCAAAATTAAAAGCATCCGTGAGTCTTGTATGGTACTAGGTCAGCATACCTTGCGAAATCTAATTCTTGCCGCAGCCGTTTCGGAAGTTTTAGATAAGCTTGATAGCACGCAGGATGATTTTGTTAATAACTGGAATCACTGTGTGCATACCGCCACCATTGCAAGTCAATTAGCCAAGCAATTGAAGCAGGATAGTGACTCCAGTTATACCGCTGGTCTATTACATGATATTGGTACGCTAATCGTGAGTGCTCTATTACCAGAAGAAATGGCAAGAATTAAAGAGAAAATTGCCGAAGGGGTATCTCATCATGATGCGGAGTGTGCGGTTCTAGGATTAGATCATGCGCAGTTAGCTGGGGTCATCGCGAAACAATGGAATTTACCTGAAGATATTTCCGAAGCAATCTGTGCGCATCATATACCAAAAGATAATGAGCAGGCCTTAGTAGGTATCATCTACATTGCTGACGTTATATCGGAATGGATGAGTAAGTCAGAGCATGATGTGCAACAGCTAATTGAATATATTGAACGTGATGTAATGCAACGACTGGGTCTTTCTGTTGAAGCCTTAAGTCAGTTTATAGAGAAAGTCCCCTCTATTGAGGAGACCTGTGCAAATCAGGCTACAGCAGCTTGAGAAAGATATTTTGATACACAACATTGGGATAATCGATGGCTTCTGATTGTAATTTTAGATTAGACAATGCAGCAAATGGCGAGCTGGTAAAATGCCTGGGCTGGATAGTTGAATTATACCGTCTGGGTCAGAAAAATACTGCGGATCCGCAAGACTCGGAAATTTTTCAACAAATTCTCGAACACGTGGTATCGGGATTTAATGCGGACTCCGGTAGTTTGGCCTTCCTCACCAATGAAAATAAAGAACTCGAACTTGTTGCAGGTATTGACCTACCACCCGGCGTCATAGGCAGTACGGTTGCAGTGGGTGAGTGTCGTATGGGGACGGTGATCCAATCCAGTAAACCAATGTTAATGAATGGTGATCTATCTCAAAAAAACACCGATAAAAACACGACGGAAAAACAGTCAAGTAACAGACGTGTCAGCTCGGCTATGTGCTGGCCAATCATCGGTGAACAATTTGGTGTGGTGGGTGCCTTGAACATTAATCGAGGCAATAGTAGTAATGCCTATACTGAATCGGATTTAGAAGCAGGTCGAACGCTGATTGAAATGATCAGTGTGGTGTTGGAAAACACCCGTTTACATCGTGATTACAACAGCCAAATCAATGAACTGGAGCAAATGAATGCGCAAATAAAAGCGGTGAATGAACAGCTTGAAGCAGCACAAAATCAACTACTCCAATCTGAAAAGATGGCTTCAGTCGGGCAACTGGCTGCCGGCGTAGCCCATGAGATCAATAATCCGGTAGGTTATATCAATTCCAATGTCGCGACCTTAAAACAATATGCCAGTGATTTATTTGACATGCTGGATGCATACGCGCAGCTTGAATCGAGTATTGAGAATAAAGACAAGCTTAAAGATGTTGAAGTAATTAAAGAGAAAATCGATCTAAAATATTTGCGTGAGGATATTGTTGAGTTGATTGGCGAATCACTGGAAGGACTGACTCGCGTTAAACAAATCGTTCAAGACTTGAAAGACTTCTCACACGTCGACGGTGGTGTTTGGGAGTGGGCAGACCTACAAAAAGGACTGGATAGCACGCTTAATGTTGCAAGCAATGAGCTCAAGTATAAGGCTGAGGTAGTAAAGAAGTACGGTGGTATCCCGCAAGTTGAGTGCATGCCGTCACAACTTAATCAAGTATTTATGAATATACTGGTCAATGCAGCCCATGCGATTGAAACTCGCGGCCAGATAACAATAAGTACTGGTGAACAGGGTGATGAGGTTTACGTTTCGATACAGGACACTGGCTCGGGTATGTCGGAAGAAATTCAAAAACGTATCTTTGAACCATTTTATACCACTAAAGCCGTAGGTACTGGGACCGGTCTGGGGTTATCGCTTTCATACGGTATTGTTGAGAAACACGGTGGCCGGATCGATTTGCATAGCGATCCAGGTAAAGGGACTACCTTCACTGTTTGGTTGCCCATTCAGCAAAACGAACATCGGGCGGCAGGATAATGGTTAATCATATCGAGCGTATTTGGTAAATCTATAATGGATGATAGGACTCATAACTCAGAAAATACGAATGTGGGACAGGTTTCTACAGAGAAACGTGATTCCAACGCGCAGGCCTCAGTTAAGCTAAATATCCGCACTATCACTCTAAAGCAAAAACTTATTCTTGGATTTGGCGGGCTGCTTCTACTGATGGCCATCAATATTGGCTTGGCCATAGTTGAGATGAAGCGTATCGAGAATAATGCCGTCAACGTCATTGAGGTTCGACAGCCCATTGTTGTTAATTTGCTTGAGTATTCCGACAAGCTTAACCTGGCGACGACTTATCTAAACAACTACTTACTAACGTCAGAAGAAGAACATAAGAAGCAATATACTTTATTAGAGTCTAAGTTGATCTCGGAGTTTAGTACGATAAGTCGAATGATTGAGTTAAACGGTGTGAAGACCGATAAAGAAAAATTAGCAGAATTAGAAGCACTAATCCCGCAGTTTAGGCAGTTGGGAGAGAAGGTAATACGAATTAGTGAAGATAATATACAGAATTACCCTGGCATGGAAAAAGCAGCAGAATTGCTCAATCCCTTAGCGCTGGAATACCTAAGTCAGGTCAACAATTTGTTGCGTGAAGAAATTCAAGTCCCTTCAGTGCAACACCATGAAGACATTATAGTGATACTAAATGATATACGTTATAGCTGGGTTCAGATGATGAATAGTATTCGGACCTATTTCACGGCGCGCGGTGACATTGATCTTTATAACTTTACTATTCAAAGTGAAGCAAATCAGTTAGCTTTACAGAGACTGGTCGATTTGAATGTCGATATAGGTTTTGATGGCATAGCAGATCTGCAGGATTTGACTAAACGGTATCAAGCTAATGTACCCATTGTAATGGAAATTTATGAAAAGGATGTGTGGCGCCGTGATGTTGTACTAATGAGAACAGAAATACGTCCTCTAGTAGACAAGTTGCGTAATATTTTAACTAAGATGTCGTCCACCCAGTTGGCAGATTCAAAAAAAGATGGTATGGCACTTACTGAAAGCCTTTCCCAGATACGGTCTTTATCAGCCCTTATTTTCATTATATCAGCGATCATGGGTATCACATTAGCTATTGTGATCACGCGGGATATTATTCCACCGATTAATCGTTTAATGAAGGCAGCACAACAAGTTGCTGAAGGTGATCTGCAGACGGAAGTGAATCAGATTTCGCGTGATGAAATTGGTAAACTCACGTCATCATTTAATACCATGGTGTTGCACTTGCGTGATGCAAGCAAAGACAAGCAGCGTTACCTAAAAGAATTGGAAAAGTGGAATCACGAACTTGAAGATCGCGTGAACGTAAAAGTTAATGAATTACAATCAACCCAAAATCAATTGTTACAGTCAGAAAAACTAGCCTCGATTGGTCAGTTAGCTGCAGGTGTCGCCCATGAAATCAATAATCCGGTGGGGTATGTCAATTCGAATATAGGTACATTAAAAAAATATATCGACGATATATTTCGTGTTTTGGATAAGTATAGTGAGCTGGAAGATAATATCAAAGACAATGAGTTTTTAGCGCCAGTCAATGAGATCAAACGTGAAGTTGAACTGGGCTATCTACGGGATGACATCGTTGACCTGGTCGGGGAATCACAAGAAGGTTTGATCAGGGTTAAACAGATTGTACAGGACCTGAAGGATTTCTCTCATGTCGATGAGGCGGAATGGCAGTGGGTAGACCTGCATGCAGGTATCGATAGTACCTTAAATGTGGCCCATAACGAGATCAAATATAAAGCTGAGGTTGTCAAAGATTATGGCGATATCCCTCAGGTAGAATGCATGCCTTCACAGTTGAATCAGGTGTTTATGAATCTGTTTGTTAATGCCGCCCATGCAATAGAAGAAATGGGTTCTATCACGGTGAAAACGGGTACTAAAGATGATGAGGTCTTTGTTGCAGTAACGGACACCGGCAAAGGAATGGACGAAGAAACACGTAAGCGCATCTTTGAACCTTTCTTTACCACTAAACCAGTCGGTACAGGTACGGGTCTAGGTTTGTCACTCTCATTTGGCATAATTGAAAAGCATCACGGACGTATCGAGTTAGAGAGTGAAGTCGGTAAAGGCGCAACCTTTACGATATGGTTGCCAATCAAGCAGCCTGAGTCTGATGAAGATAAGAATTCACCCAAAAGTGATGCGGCATAGATAGAGTGATTAATGAGGTCAATTGAATAATGTCACAGGGAAACGAAAATTTAGCAACAGAGCCAGAAAACAAGACTACTGCAACTGTGTTATGCGTGGATGATGAACAAAATATTTTATCAGCTCTGCGCCGACTACTAAGGCCGGAAGGCTATAAATTGGTGTTTGCCAATAATGGCCAAGAAGGGCTTGAGGCCATGGAGAAAGAACCAGTTGACCTAATTATCTCGGATATGCGTATGCCGGTGATGGATGGCGCTAGGTTTCTCACCGAGATATCACAACGTTGGCCAGATACGGTACGTATTTTGTTAACGGGTTATTCAGATATATCTTCAACCATCGAGGCGATTAACAAAGGTAATATTTACAAATATATAAGTAAGCCTTGGGAAGATAACGATATAAAGCTGACGCTTCGTCGTGCCCTGGAACAAAAAAATCTTGAAGCAGAACGAAAGCGGCTGGAAAATTTAACTAACAAACAGAATGAAGAATTAAAAGATCTAAATACAAACCTTGAGCTTAAGGTTAAGCAACGTACGGGTGAGATTGAACAAACACTCGATATGTATGAAGAGGCAAATGAAGAACTCAAGCGGAGTTATGCTACCACCATCGATGTTTTCTCCAATTTAGTTTCTATGCGTGGTGGTCGTGAGGCTGAAGAATTGAGACAAATAGCCGAAATAGCGAAAGTAATTGCGAAAGAAATAGGGATGTCGGATCTTCATACTGAAGATATTTACCATGCAGCGCTATTACGAGATATTGGCAAGATTGGGCTTTCTGATGAGTTATTGCGGAATCCCTTAACAAGTTTAAAGAAAAGTGACCAAGAGAAAGTAATCAAACATCCTATTATTGGTCAAGGAATTTTAATGGCGCTGGAACCTTTGCAGGAGGTCGCAAAACTTATTCGTTGTCAACATGAACGATTAGATGGTAAAGGTTATCCTGATGGGCTTGAAGGTAAAGATATCCCACAAGGCGCAATGATATTATCGTTGTTGAATGATTTTTACGGATTACAACATGGAATTCTCACCGAGAAGAAATTCAGCGAAAGCGAAGCGCGCGACTTTATTGCAAAAAATAAAACAATACGCTATGACCCTAAGGTGGTTGATGCCTTCCTTAAGGTCGTCAAATATAAGATTGAAAAGTCTGAAGACGAGAATAGCAGAGTAGTACGTTCAAACGGGCTAGAAGAAAATATGATCCTAGCACAGAATCTGTACTCGAGTGATGGTGTTTTATTATTGTCTAAAGGGAATGTCATAACGGAAGGTGTTATAGATCGCATTGATAATTTTGAAAAATCAGCAGATGAAGATCTCGACATCCATATTTTCAAGGACAAGGGTGATAGCTAATGTACAATATTATGATCGTAGACGATGAAGAAAACATTCTAAATTCTTTGCGCCGTATGTTTACTAAAAATAAACAGTGGGAAATTGAGTATTACAGTGACCCGAAAAAAGCTTTGAATCGCGCCCGGACAATGAATTTCGATTTATTCTTATCAGACTATCGCATGCCTGAGGTAGATGGCATCCAGTTTCTTACTGAAGTCAGGCAGATTCAACCAGAAGCTATGCGCTTAATACTCAGTGGCTACACTGATTTGGAGGCACTGTTGGGTGCAATTAACAAGGCAGAAATTTACCGCTTTATCAATAAACCCTGGCAAGACTACGAGCTAACCTCCACCATTGAACAGGCTTTGGAGCATCGGGAAATACTGGTGGAAAATCGCCGGCTTGCTGATCAAGTTCGAGAACAACAACAAGAGCTAGATAAACGTGGGGATGCTCTTAAAGAACTATGTTTGAAACATCCAGCTTTAGTTGAAATCAATTGGTCTGAAGATGGTTCGATTATTCTTGATGTTGACAGTTTACAATAGGGATGGCTTTTGAAGAGTTAAATCAAAAAAAGCGACCAGCTATCATTCCATTTGATAACCGGTCGCGCCCCACTACAGAGAGAACTTGCTTCGTGTTGGATTAGTTCGCATTAAATTGGAAACTTTTATTTTCGCCTTGTTTGCGTACGGCACCGATTAAGGCACCTTCAACCGTACTAACACTCTTTTCTGCCTGCTTTTTACGTTGTTCAGCAACGTAGACCTCACGCTCTTTACTCAAGGCAAGAATTTCACTCTGTTTCTTCTTGCGCTCATTGGCCGCCTTCTCGACATAGGCTTTCCGTTCGCCTTTTCTCATATCACGCATGGGTTCGGGGAGACGCTCTTCTTCAACACTGTCGAGATCGACTTTGCCGTTAGTATGGGCGTCGACCAGATCCCACGAGGAGTTTTCGTAGTAACTCGATACTTTGGAGCGTGCCCTTTTTGCAAGCATGCCTCCGGAAACATCCGCACTGTTAGTATCTTGCGCCATCTGACGCTCAAGTTTGGCTTCACCCTCTACACCATAAGGGATGTAAGTCTCGTTTAGTTGAGCATTGAGCTCTGCGATTCGCTTGTCTTGTGGCGCATCGATGTGTGCCACCTGGTGGTTATGATCGATACTCATGAAATTACCACCGGCAAGTACTGCACCATCTTTCCAGCCTGTACTCACCCCTTCTGCCTGCCCACCGGCATGAATCGTGTTGACAACGATGCCTTTACTCTTTGCCGCGGCAATTGCTTCACGAAAGGGTGTCGGTCCCTGGGTGAAAGGTTCGTTACCGGCAATGAAGATTGCCTTGATGTCATTATCCGAGTCACTCCACTTGAGCTGGCTGACTGCATGTTGAATAACCAGACCGCAGTATTCTTCACCGCCGTTAGTGGTGAGTGAGAACAGAGCCTCAGAGACTTGATCTAGTTCGCCAGTAAGTGCAGAGACCTGGCGGATGTAACCGTTATTGGCAGCGAGATTATTGTTACCGTATTCAAACACCGCAACCTCGAGTGTAGGTTTAACACCATGTTGGGTCGCAGTAGAAAATTCATTAACGACCTGCCATATCTGTTGGCGTGCCTGATCAATAAGACCATCCATGCTGCTACTGGTATCGAGCAAAATAGCGAGTTGAATTTTGGGTTTGGTGACAGGTGCAATCATTGCCTGGCCATTCATTTGTGGACCATTTACCTGTCCCTGTATTTGATCAGCCACCTGGTTTTTAGCGAGAGACTGTGAGGCATGAATAGCCAGGAAGGCCATGCTAACCGGAACCGCCAGTGCTGCTGCGGTAATGAGCCCGGGTACTTTTAGTTTGCGTGTGAATTTCATTTTTCTAGCTCCTGTTCAATCTGTTTCGTGGTGTAAAAACAGGATAGGCAGAAGGACTAAAAATGATTAGACCAGGCTGAGTAAAATATGTTGGCCGGAGTTTACAAAATGTTTACAGAAGCTAACTAGAAAAAATCAGGCCAAAGGACGCGGATCAGGCCAACTACGCTGATCAAGGCAAGTACTGCTCCAATCATGCGTTTAAAGGATTGATCGTTTTGCAGGATCTTATCGTGCACCTTGAGTCCGATGTAATGACCGATTGCCGCAACGGGCACCAGTACGATAGCGGCGACGAAATGCATGTCCACCCCCAGCACTGCGAAGGTCGTCATTTTAATACTGACAATAATGAACCAGAGCACGAACAGCGTGTTGCGCAATTGCTCGCCCGTGACATGGCGCATAAACACCGCGACAATGAGGGGTGCACCCGTGAGTGAGGTGCCCGCAACATAACCACCGGTCAACAATAGAAATCGGTCAAGTAGATTATTGTTGCTCTGGATGGCCACGTTCAGTACCCAGGTTATCGCATAAAACAAGGTAATCCCATAGACGAAGATGACCAATAGATTGTTCGGCAAATTAAGTAGACCAAATACGCCGACAAAGGTCGCGGGTAAAATATAAAGTAATGCCCTGCGCAGATAAGGCCAGTCCACACCATGCAGGCGCGTGCGTAAAGTCATAGTAGTAAAGAATAGTAAGTGGGCACCAATGATCGGTAGCCAGTATAGAGGTTGGTCGTGAATGAACAACATCAGAGGTAAACCGAGCGCGGCACCGCCAAAACCCAGTCCACTACGAACAAAACCGGCCCACATAAACAGTAGGCCGATCATGATGATCTCTATCAGTGTAAATTGCTCAAACATGCAGGAGATGGCTTTGTTAGGCCTATTTAGGCTGAATTACGTTGCAAAATACCACGTTTGCCCATTGTTTTCTGGGCGTCAATAATTTTACGGAATAAATAATGCATTAACTTTGTCTATTATATAGGTAAATAAAGAAACCTTGTAAAACCATTCCATAAATGGGGATTACTATGCGTATCTACATTGGATTAATGATCATTGTGACACTGTTCGTCACTCACTCGGCACACGGTCTTGCAGCGATTAAGACGCAGGTGATGGAAAAAGACTATGAACATATAAAAAGCTGGAATAGCTTTGCCGATGCCGTTTACAAGTTACACAAGTTACAGATAAAAAAAGTTGCATATACGACGGAAACCAGTCGTGGTGGATATCCAAATAATCCTGATTACTATATTGAGACACGCTACTTCGATGAAGCATCGGGTCGCTTGTTGAGTCGTGTGCAACGTGAAGCGAGTGACACCAATAAGATTCACGTTGTTGAAGTCTTTATTTATGACCAGCAGGGCAAAGTTATACGGGACTACCTTGCTGCTTATCTTCCCATTTATCGTAATGCGCCAATTCAAACGTTAATCAACTTCCACTCTTATCAGTCAGATTTGCACGCCTTTCGCCAATTTGACGCATCGGGTGCACGTATTTATGAGCAGTGTAGTGGCACCTTGAATGGTGAAGATGTGTTTCTCTCACTTGAAGAACATGAATTCTATCCGGGTGAGGCAGTCCTAAGTACCCGCGAGTATCAACGCTGCTTCAGCTCGATCCCAAAAGTGGCGGGCCGTTATTTAAAACCGGTCAACGAATTCAAGACCACGGAAACAGTTATTGAAGAAAGCCCACTTGCTTCTCATGAGGAGCGAGAGCTGTTTATCGATATCTATTCCGATATGTTGGAAAATGATCCGACCAATACCGATGTATTGATGAAACGGGCACAACTCTATTTTGAAGTGCATTATTTTGATTTAGCGGTCTCTGATTACACCGACGTCATTCGACTAAATGAGAAGATCGATGAGGCCTACTTTGGACGAGGTATGGCACACGGGCGTAATGGCGATGTTCGTAAAGGGATTGTCGATTTGACGGTGTACATTCGTCGTATACCCGATAGTTCATTGGCCTATACCAAACGCGGTGTGCGTTACTTGTGGATCGGTGATGAAAAAAATGCGCAACAGGATTTAAGCAAGGCCATCGAATTGAACCCACGAAATGCAGAGGCGCATGATGACCTGGGTGTTATCTATGCCCGTCAAGGACAGCATACAAAGGCCTTAAAACATGTTCAGACAACAGTCTCGATTGATCCGACTTACATGAAGGGCCACCATAATATGGCTATGGTGTTATATATTACCGAGCAGTATCAGCAGGCGCTGGATGCGGTCGACCATGCACTGGCATTACAGTCTAATGCGCGTGGCACCTTGCTGCTGAAGGCGGAAATTCTGCGTAGCCTGGACCAGCCGCAAGCGGCGCAAAAGATACAGGAAGAGGCCGAATTCCTGCCCGAGGGTAATTGGTCTGAGCAATTATCTATTCAGTAAAGACAAACTAAATACCATTTAAATAACAATAGTATAGCTTTCCTGCTTTATGCCTTCGTTTTCCTCTGCTTTAGTCTTTTAGGCTTAAAGCGCGATCTAATTCACACTTTCTCGGAACCTTTTTGACGCTCACGACGTGTCTCATACACAAGCAATTATTTTGCAGATTATTAAGATTTTTTGTGTAGGGGAGAAAAACGTGTCTAGATTTAAACTTTTGCCAGTGGCCGCGGTAGTTGGGGCCATGCTAAGCCTTGCTGCCTGTGGTGGCGGTAGTTCAGGTTCAGCTGACCAAACTAGTAATACCTCATCGGGTCCGATTACTTCCTTCGGCAGTGTGTATGTGAACGGTGTGGAGTATGACACCGATGGTGCAGCCATTTATGTTGAAGATGAGGCCGCCAGCGAGTCAGACCTGCGTGTCGGCATGATGGTCACGATTGATAAAGATAGCAATGGAAATGCAACCAGCATTCATCATGACGATGATCTGGAAGGGATCGTTCTTGCTAATAACATCGCTGCCGGTCAAACCACTGGCACCATGGATATCATGGGTCAGACTGTAACCATAACGGCCGATACTGTTTTTGAAAGTGATGTGGCTGGTATTACTGATGCAGGCATGGTCGTTGCGGGCAATATTGTTGAAGTCAGTGGTCACTCAACAGGTACAGGTCTTATTACTGCAACACGTATCGAAGTCAAAGCCGTTGATCTTGCTACTTATATAAACACACATGCTGAAGGTGTTGAGCTGAAGGGTGTGGTTGAAAACCATGTTCTAGCGACATCGAAGTTTGATATTGGCTCAATGACTATCGACTATTCAGGCGCAATGTTATCCGACCTTGCTGGCGGCATCACTAATGGTATCTACGTAGAAGTCAAAAGCACCGCAGGCATTGTCGGTGGTGAATTGATTGCTTGGAAAGTAGAGCGTGAGGACGATGGTTCGATTCATCGTGAGGGTGATGAAGACGACGAATACGAGATTCACGGCATGGTGATGGCGATGACTGCCGATACCATTACTGTCGACAGCCAGCTTGTTGTTATCAACAACGAAACCGAGTTTGAAGATGGCGTACGTGGCGACATTGTTGTGGGCGCGATGGTTGAAGTCGAAGGCTACTTCAATGCAGCGGGCGATTTGGTCGCGGAAGAGATTGAGCTAGAAGACCAGGAAGCCACCTCAGAGATGACGGGTACAGTTGATATCGTTGATGCACCCATGCCTAACGTCGGCACGATTACGCTGGCAGATACCACGGTCATTCTGGTCAACGAAGAGACCATCATGCATGACAGTCGTGATGAGGGTATGACACCTGATACGAACTTCAACCTGCAGGATCTGGTGCAGGGTGATTTTGTTGAGATTTATGTCTTCGCAAATGGTGACGGCACTTATACCGCAACCAAACTTGAGCGTGAGGATGCACCCGTAATGCCCTAAGTAAGCTTGTTGTTTTTTTAGAGGCCGCTATCCCATCGTCGGCCTCACTTTAGACCCGGTACTGTTAAGGTGCCGGGTCTTTCTTATTAAGGCAGAAAGCCTGCCAGCCCGGCTGCTTAATCTCGAGCTCCAGCTAACTTCAATGCTCTCTACGCTCTCTACTCTCTCTACTCGGGGCTCTGTGGCGAATCTAAAAATTTGTAAATTAACAGTATGTTATGACCGATATAATGGCATAATGGCTTTATCGCTTACAGCGATATAGCACTATAACTTATTGATATTTATATGTTATTTTTTCAAATCAGCATCTCTGTCGAGTAGTTCAGAGCAACAAATCAGTAAAGAATTCAAAGATATGGCAGAAACCGACGATATCGTGATGGCCCAGAAAGTCGTTACATTTACTTATGTAATTAAGGACAGTGAAGGCAACGTCATGGAGCAGTCAGACCTGCCCATGTCCTATATACATGGCGTAGACGGTAAGATGTACCCCAGCGCCGAGAAGGCGATGGATGGGAAAAAAGTGGGCGATGCAGTCTCTGTGTCCATCAGCCCAGAAGAAGGATTTGGTTATCCGGATCCGGAATTGATGCACGTCGAAAAAATTGAGGATGTGCCAAGTGAGTACCAGCATCTAGGTGCCGAGGCGATGTTTGAAAACGAACTCGGCGAAACCATCACGATGAAGGTGACAAAAATTGAAAATGGCGAGATTACGCTGGATGCCAACCACCCGTTTGCCGGCAAGACGGTCATCTTTATTATGACCATTATCGGTGTGCGTGATACAACAGAACAGGAAAGTGGGACCGGTGAGGTTGTCGATATGCAGGGCCCCCTAACCATGCAGTAGTTTTAAATCATGTCAGGACAAGCAAAAGTAAGTGTTGTTATTCTTGCCGCTGGGCAGGGTACACGGATGAAATCAAAACTGCCGAAGGTGCTACATCCTATCGGTGGTAAGCCTTTACTAACCCATGTCATTCATACTGCCGCTGAGTTAGCCGCTGTTAATACGGTCGTGGTCTATGGTCACGGTGGTGAGCAGGTCAAAGCTAAATTAGCCGATGAGAAAGTGACCTGGGTTGAACAGGCTGAACAGCTTGGCACCGGCCATGCAGTGGATCAGGCATCACCGCATATTAATGATGATCATATTATATTAGTCTTATATGGAGACGTTCCCTTAATTCGATCAGAGACGCTTTTTGACTTGGTCAGCAAGGCGGACGAAAAAACTCTGGCATTGTTAACCGTTCACCTCGATGACCCACATGGCTATGGTCGAATCGTACGTGACCAACATAGTAATATTCAAAGTATCGTCGAACAAAAAGATGCTAGCGATAGTGAGTTGGCGATTACCGAAATTAACACTGGGATTCTTGCGGTACAAGGTAAGCGTCTGAAAGACTGGTTGAGTCGTTTAGAAAACAATAACGCACAGGGTGAGTACTACCTAACTGACATCATTGCGATGGCGGTAGCCGATGACTGCGCGGTTGAGGCAGTCCACCCTGATAGTGAAGATGAAGTGCTCGGCGTCAACAGTCGACCCCAGCTTGCTTATCTAGAGCGTGCATATCAGCGTCAACAGGCTGAAGCCTTAATGGTTCAGGGTGTTACCGTTATTGATCCCAATCGCCTTGATGTCCGCGGTAAAGTTACTGTAGGCAAAGATATTACGCTAGATGTGAATGTGGTGCTCGAAGGTGACGTGCATATTGCTGATGATGCCTACATAGGCCCTAACTGTGTGATTATTGATAGCCACATTGGTGAAGGGGTGCAAATGCAGGCAATGTGTGTGGTCGACAATGCAAAGGTCGGTGCTAAAAGTGAGATTGGTCCCTATTCCCGGTTACGCCCTGGCGCTGTCCTCGATGGTGATAATCACATCGGTAATTTTGTTGAGATTAAAAACAGCGTGATTGGTAAAGGTTCGAAGGTAAATCATTTGAGTTATATCGGTGATACCGATATGGGTGCAGGTGTAAACATCGGGGCGGGTACGATTACGGCCAATTACGATGGTGCCAATAAACATCGCACCACAATCGGTGATAAGGCCTCGACCGGTTCAAATAGTGTGCTGGTCGCACCCGTTAAGTTAGGCTCAGAAACAACCATTGGTGCCGGTAGTGTTATATCTAAAGACACACCAGCGGGTAAGCTTACTTTGACGCGTTCCAAACAGGTCACCATCGAAGGCTGGAAAAGGCCGACAAAGAAAAAGTCCTGAACAACAAGCCATAATCAACATAAGCAGTTAACGGAGATAAAAAAATGTGCGGTATTGTGGGGGCAGTAGCAGAACGAGATGTAGTTCCGATTTTAGTCGAGGGTCTGAAGCGACTTGAATATCGTGGTTACGATTCTGCTGGTGTTGCGGTGTTGGATAGCGATGGCTGTATCAATCGAATACGTATGCCAGGCAAAGTGGCGGAGCTTGAGAAAGAAGTTATTAAAACAAATCTGAACGCCCACTCTGGTATTGCGCATACGCGCTGGGCGACCCATGGTGAACCCACCAAAAATAATGCTCACCCTCATGTCTGCCGACAAACTGTGACCGTGGTACATAATGGTATTATCGAAAACCACGAGGCTCTACGTGAGTCACAGACTAAAGCCGGTTATGAATTCACCTCCCAAACCGACACGGAAGTTATTGTTCACCAGGTCTACCAACATCACGTTGAAGCGGAAAAAGATCTATTAGCTGCAGTAAAAGATACACTCGTTGATCTTGAAGGTGCCTATGCGCTTGGCGTGATTAGCAATAAAGAGCCTGGGCGTTTAATTACTGCTCGCCGCGGCAGCCCTCTGGTGATTGGTGTGGGAATTGGTGAGTATTTCATTGCATCCGATGTGGCTGCACTATTACCCGTTACGCAACGATTTATTTTTCTTGAAGAAGGCGATGTTGCCGATATACGTCGCGATAGTCTGACAATCTATGATGAACATAGAAATGTCGTTAAACGGCCGATTAAGGAAAGTGAACTAACCGCCGATGCAGTTGAACGTGGTAAGTATCGTCACTACATGGAAAAAGAAATCCATGAGCAGACACGTGCTATAGCCGATGCGCTAGAAGGTCGTTTGGGCGGTGACAAGGTACTGGAAGAGGCCTTTGGCCCGGACGCAGGTAAGATTTTTGATGAAGTAAAGGGTGTGCACATCATTGCATGTGGCACTAGTTATCATGCCGGCCTGGTAGCACGCCATTGGTTTGAAGCCCTGGCGGGCATCCCTTGTGTGGTTGAAGTAGCCAGTGAGTTTCGCTATCGCAAACCCGTTGTGCGTAAAAATTCTTTGATTATCACTATTTCGCAGTCTGGTGAAACGGCAGATACCATGGCTGGTTTACAGGAAGCAAAACGCCTCGGTTTTGGTCACTCGCTGGCAATTTGTAACGTCCCTGAAAGCTCGTTAACCCGTGAGTCTGACTTATCACTCATGACGCGTGCCGGTCCTGAAATCGGAGTGGCATCAACTAAGGCCTTTACGACACAGCTGGTTTCGTTACTTCTATTGGTGATTGCACTGGGCCGACGCAATGCTATGTCAGTGGAAATGGAAGCCGACTTGGTGGCACAGTTAAAATCATTACCTTCCAAGGTTGAGAAAGTACTTGAGTTGGATGAAGCGATTAAATTACTTGCGCAGAACTTTGCAGATAAACACAATGCGCTGTTTCTTGGCCGTGGCCTGCACTACCCCATTGCCATGGAGGGTGCTTTAAAACTTAAAGAGATATCCTACATCCATGCCGAAGCCTATGCCGCAGGTGAACTCAAACACGGTCCATTAGCATTGGTAGATGCAGAGATGCCAGTCATCATTGTTGCTCCTAATAATGAATTACTCGACAAGCTTCGCTCGAATATGCAGGAAGTTAAGGCACGCGGTGGTGAACTCTATGTATTTGCCGATGAGAAATCAGGATTTAAAGACGAGCCAGGCATTCATGTCATGAATATAGTCGAGATGGAAGATGAAACATCACCAATTATTCACACCATTCCACTCCAAATGCTTTCCTACCATGTGGCGATCCTCAAAGGCACAGACGTGGACCAACCAAGAAACTTGGCAAAATCAGTAACGGTGGAATAAAAAAGCTTGCAAGAAAAGTTTAAACAGGATCGGGGAGTATCCCCAATCCTGTCCATAAAAACTACTCAACGGGTGTGAGTAACGCCATTAAATCATCTTGGTTAATTGCAGCGCTTTGGTAGCTTTGTTTAACTGCTTGATGATGCAGTTTGGCAGTAAGCTTTGGCTCAGGTAGAGTGTCACTATAACCACCATGGCACTCTTCGCAACTGCTCATCGTTTCATCCTGAATCTTGATGCTGTGTGCATTTGCTGCGGATGAAATTGCAAATAATACCGATGTTATTAATACCGTATTTCTAATAAGCATATATTCCTCCTGAATAATAATTTTTAATTTGTTGCTGTGCAGAGACGTCTGTTCCAAAATCTAGTTACTGTACGGCAACACATATAGCATTCTAATTATAGTTGAAGTCGTCTTTTCTGCTCTTGTTTTGTAGTGTTATATGTGTAAAGTAGGTAACCGGTCACACAAAACCAAATTAACAAATAAATTTCTAACGAGTTTATCGAATTCTCCTCCACCAAATATATTACTTTTTAAATGGGTTAATTGATGGTTTTAGGCGCGTAATGAATGGCTGAATTTGTCCATCATTCAAATTATATTGATAAAAATTAATCCTGGAGTTTACATGCAGTACCTGGAACTTGATCAAAAACTACAAGAAGATTGCTTTGTACTAGGTTCATGGGATAAAACGAACATACTACTATCACGAAATGCAAATTTCCCATGGTTTATCCTGGTTCCTGAGACGAAACAAACGGAGTTCTATAAATTAGATTTATCACAACAGCAACAGCTACTTGATTTGATCAACAAACTGTCAGCCTTTGTCGTGAAACACTTCCCCGTTACTAAACTCAATGTCGCGACTATCGGAAATGTCGTAGCACAAATGCATATACACATTGTTGGCCGTCACCAGGATGATGCCTGTTGGCCTGCGGTGGTGTGGGGTGCTGATTCTTTTAAGGAATATGCCAGTGGTGAAGTGGAAGGTATTCGTGACCAGCTTGAACTGGACTTCGCAGGAGACTTCATCGCGGCTAGATAAATTGCCTGGTGTAATTAGATTATAATTAATGAGTGATATTACTTTATATGCTTTCCCTGGACGCACACGTGCAGAGCGTGTGATGTGGGTGCTTGCGGAATTAAATCTGGAGTACAAACTGGTTCGTCTCGATCTATCCAAACGCGAACATAAGTCTGAAGCCTTCCTCAAACTTAATTCAAGCGGAAAAGTGCCGGTATTGCTGCATGATGGCGAAGTCTATACAGAATCCTTGGCGATCATGGAGTACTTGAATGATATTAGTACGACACAACACCTCATTCCAAGACAAGCAAAACAAAATTACCTATTCAGAAATCGACTTAGCTATGGGCAATCTGAAGTTGAAGCCTATTTATGGATTGCCGATCAGGCAACTCGTTTGACAAGGTGGTACAGCTGGCCAGAGGGAACAGAGCTTGATTGTATAAAACTAGCTGGGAAAAATGCCGCGGTCATTAATAACTGGTTAGATGAAAGTGAATATATCGCAGGTGATGTGTTTAGCATGGCAGATATTTATTTCTACTCACTGATGACATGGGCACAAGTCTATGAATTAGGCTTTTCAGATCGAGCCAATAACTATATGCGAGAATTGGAATCGCGTGATGCGTTCCCAGAAATGCTTAAAACTAAATCACCACAAGTTTAAATTATAAAGCTTTACTCTTAGTTTAAGAGTCGATGTCAGTCTCCAGCTCAACGAGATCTATAAAATCCAGACTGGTCTGGTTTTCTTCATTGAGCGCTTCGCCTGTTACCTGAGTTAGCATCCAGTTATCAAACTCAGTCTGACTATATTGATCGTGACTTTGAGGAAGGTTCATCAGGTTCATGACGATAAAGATTGACAGCAGAGCAGAGAAGGCAATCGCATAACGTGGTAGTGTCATATATTTTGACAATCTAGCTAATATAGAGACTTTATCGTTTTGCGCAGAGTTAACTGCACGAATTGTTCTTTCGCTTAGCAGATCAGCTTGTTGTTGAGAGAATGCAGAGTGCTGAGCTTCAAGTTCAAGATGAGTATCAAGTTCCTGTGCTGCATGTTGAGCGGCTTTCAATTCATCAGACTGTTCAAGTAATTCGGTCGCAGCCATGCGTTCCTCTTCTGGCCAGGCTGACGAGTCAGCACCATAGGTATCGAGTAGCTCTAGTACGCGCTGTTTATTCATTGATTGCTTTGCCTCCGTTCATCTCATTTTCTGTCTCTAGTGTTAACCTTTTTCGTAATTGGCGCCGTGCCCGTGATAGTAATGATTCCAGCGCATCAACACTGATTGCCAGGGTCTTTGCCGCGTCTTTATTCGAGAGTCCTTGAAAGGTGCATAAAGACAGGGCGGTACGCTGGCGTTCCGGCAATGCAGCTATCGCAGCGCTTAGTTGTTTGTGTTTCGAGTCATTTAGCAAAATTTTTTCAGGTGTTATGTCAGTACTTAAATTATGGGTCTCATCAACCTGTGGTTTTTGTTGTCGCAGCAAATCAATACAGCGATTGTAGGCAATACGATATAACCAGGCGCGAGCCGACCCCGCTTCGTTATGTTTCCATTGCTTGGCGTTTTGCCACACTTTGAGGAAGACATCCTGGGCAATATCCTCGACCTGACTTTTGCTGGAAAAAAAACGATGTACAAAGTTCATGATCGACAACATATACTGAGAGACAAACTCGGCAAAATCATCATGATTCTGCCGAGCGATACCCGCTAATAGTTGGGCGTCCCTATTATTGATTTTATTGGTGTCTTGCATGGATGTCTGTATTCCAGTATTCCTACCCTACGAAAACATTTTATTGACGGTGTTTGTGGCGCTGTTGGCGATGAGCCTGAATCTCTTCAGCGGTCACTACATTGTCTGCATTAGTATCAATACGTTTAAACCAGTTTAGCCAGGCCGCATAGCTTTCTTCCTGACTGATATTACCATCATCATTGGCATCCATATGCTGGAAAATTTTACCACCGCGGCGTTTGCGTTTACCGTGCTTTCCGCCCTTACAAGCAACATGTTCTTCAGCGCTAATAACACCATCACCATCTGAATCCATGCGCGTAAACTTTCGTTCGGCTTTTTTCATTTTGAAGGCGATGAATTCGTCTTTGCTCAGTTGGCCATCATTGTCAGTATCGATTTTGGCGAAGCGACGTTGCTTGCGTTCGGCCCTGCGTGATTTTATATAAGCGCGGAACTCTTCTTTGGTTAAACTGGCATTGCCATCACTATCAATGCGAGTGAAGCGCTGCTTGGCAGATTCATTGAACTCATCTAGTGTGACGGTACCGTCATTATTAGCATCGAAGAAATTCATAAATTTACCTTTGCCATGGTTGCCAGCAAAGGTAGCCGGACTTGCAGTGCCCAGGCATAGAAGGGTTAAGAGTGCTAGTGATTTGTTCATTACCGTTTTCCTCATTTCGGACTACTAAAAATTAACTGTTGCCTGAGGGGTATAACGTTGTAGACCACAGTATCCGTCGGATATTAGTCAAATAAGTAAAAAAGTATGTAACCTGATGTTTTTCGTGGATAAAAAGTGATGGCTAAGTGAAAATATAGCTAGAGTTTATCTATGTCTTAGAGGCTCAGTTTGGGACAAACTTGGCAATACAACGCTTGAGTGAAGTGGTGATGCTTCTCCATTGATAGTGACGACATACGGTTTTCCATTAATTAGATAGAGACAATATTGGATTTAGTTAATGGATTTTCTTGTTATAGGAATTAACGCCGCCAGAACGCAGGCGTTAATAACACTAACAAGGTAAAAATTTCGAGGCGACCGAATAACATTGCAAAGGTGAGGACCCATTTTGCAAAGTCATTGATGTTGGCGTAGTTGGCACCGACTTGGTTGAGTCCTGGTCCGAGGTTGTTAATTGCCGCGGCGGTGGCTGAGAAGGCAGAGATTTGGTCCAGTCCACTCAGCATTAGTAACAACAAAATAATACTGAAGGTGGCGACATAGGCGGAGAAAAATCCCCATACCGAATTAATAACCTGATCGGGTAGCGGCTTGCCACCTATCTTGGTCGTGAACACGGCATTAGGATGAATCACACGCATGATTTCGCGCAGGCCCTGCTTGATCAATAACAGGAAGCGAATGACTTTCATACCGCCACCGGTTGATCCGGCACAGGCACCGATGAAACTGGTAAATAAAAGTAACACGGGCAAGAAGCCGGGCCATGTATGGTATTGGTGAGTGGTGAAACCCGTGGTGGTACCGATGGAAACAGCCTGGAAGGTACCGTGCAGTAAGGCACGTTCCGGGCTATCGAAGGTACCCATAATATATAGATAGACAGATGAAATCAGTGCCACAATAAAGATCAGGGTCACATAGACGCGAAATTCACTATCATAGAAATAATGAACTAAGGAACGAGCACGCCAGGCGATAAAGTGTAGCGCAAAGTTCACACCGGCAAGCAACATAAATACTATCGCTACGATCTCGACCGCAGGCATATCAATAAAGTGTCCCATCGATGCATCGTGGGTTGAAAAACCACCGATGGCGACGGTTGCAAAGCTGTGTGCTATGGCATCGAAGACATCCATACCCGCGATCCAGTAGGCGATACCACAGGCTACGGTGAGCGCCAGATAAATATACCAAAGTGCTTTGGCGGTCTCCGTGATACGCGGTGTTAACTTGCTGTCTTTAATTGGGCCGGGTGTTTCAGCACGATATAATTGCATGCCACCAATGCCGAGCATGGGCATGATGGCAACCGCTAATACGATAATACCCATGCCCCCTAACCACTGTAACTGTTGCCGATAATACAGAATCGATTTTGGTAGGTTATCCAACCCAGAGATAACGGTTGCACCTGTTGTGGTTAGGCCAGAGATCGATTCGAAAATGGCATCGGTGTTTGAGATAACGATTTGTGATGAAAGTATAAATGGAATAGCACCAAAGATGCCCAGTACCGTCCAGAACAACACGACCACTAAAAAGCCATCGCGCAACCGCAGATCCTTTCGATAATTTTTAACCGGTAGCCACATCACAATGCCGGTGATCAAGGTTATGGCAAAGGCATAAAAGAAAGGCTCAAACGCACCGTCGACGTAAATAATAGAGACGATCATGGGTGGTATCTGAGTGGAACTGAAGATAACAAGCAACAAGCCGAGGATGCGTTGTATGGTAAAAAATTGCATAACAGCTGCTAGATGAAGGCAAATCCGACCTGGAAGAGTTTTTCCACTTCCAGGATAGACTTTTTATCCACTACGAACAGGATAACGTGATCTTCCGGTTCGATACGTGTGTCATGATGGGCAATGATGACTTCATCGTTACGTACGATAGCACCAATGGTTGTACCGGGTGGTAGTTTCAAGTCTTCGATAGTACGACCGACCACTTTGGAAGAGTTTTCATCACCATGGGCAATGGCCTCAATCGCCTCGGCGGCACCGCGTCGTAATGAATGCACCTTAGCTACGTCACCGCGACGTACGTGTGCCAGTAAGGCCCCGATGGTTACTTGTTGTGGTGATATCGCGATATCAATGTCGCCACTTTGTACCAGGTCTACATAGGCGGTGCGATTGATTAGGGTCATTACTTTGCGGGCCCCCAGTCGTTTGGCTAACATCGAGGACAGGATGTTGGCTTCATCATCATTGGTTAAGGCGCAGTAGATATCGGTGCTCTCGATATTCTCTTCGAGCAACAGATCCTGATCCGCGACGTCACCTTTTAACACGATCGTTTTTTCCAACTCAGAGGAGAGTTGTTGTGTCCGGCCAGGGTTGTGGTCTATCAGTTTGACCTGGTACTCATTTTCCAGAATCTTGGCGACGCGTCGACCAATGTTACCACCACCAGCGACCATGATACGTTTATAGGGTTTGTCGATTCGGCGAAGCTCACTCATCACCGCACGAATATCTTTTTTCGCGGCAATGAAAAAGACTTCATCATCGGCTTCGATGACTGTATGGCCCTCGGGCAGGATCGCACGATTGCGCCGGTAGATGGCCGCGACGCGGGTATCGACCTTGGGCATATGCTCACGAAGACGTTGAAGCTCATGCCCTACCAACGGACCACCGTAATAGGCACGCACGCCGACTAATTGCACCTGGCCGTCGGCAAAGTCCAGCACCTGTAGTGCACCCGGGTGTTCAATCAAACGTTTGATGTTATCGGTAATTAACTGTTCGGGGCTAATCAGTACATCAACTGGTAAGGCTTCCTGGGTAAACAGTTTCTCTTCTCTTAGGTATTCCAAAGCACGCACGCGGGCGATTTTGGTCGGGGTATGAAAAATCGTATAGGCAACCTGGCAAGCGATCATGTTGATTTCATCAGCATCGGTGACTGCAATCAACATGTCGGCATCATCCGCACCGGCACTGCGTAACACATCCGGGTAGGAGGCATTACCCTCAATAGTTCGAATATCAAGGTGGTCCTGCAAGGCACGCAGCAGCTCGGGGTTTTGATCAACCAACGTAATATCGTTGGCCTCCGAAGTAAGGTGTTCGGCCAATGAGCTGCCGACTGTACCGGCACCGAGAATGATGATCTTCATGTGGCGATTTTTATTATTGAGTAATAGCCAGAGTATAGCGTAACTGATCGTTTATGGGAGTATTGTCGTAACAAATCTTATATCCAGGTTTTATGATTCTTTCTCGCTAACCTGTTTGGGATCGATTTCAAGCGAGCGTAATTTTCGATAGAGGTGTGTTCTTTCCAGGCCGACAATTTTGGCAACCTTGCCTACACTGCCGCCATGTTGTTGTAATTGATATTCCAGATAAGCCTTTTCGAACTGCTCACGTGCTTCACGGAGTGGACGATCGTAACCCAGCGGCAAGCCGGGGACGACCTGTTGCTGTGTGCCGAGTGCCTGTTCGATTTCTTCAAGGCTAATTTCCGTGCCTGCACCAATAATCAGCAAGCGTTGCACAAGATTACTGAGCTCGCGAATGTTGCCGGGCCAGTGGTAATTGCGTAAACGGTTCTGTGCAGCCAGGGAAAACTGGCGATAGGGTAGTTTTTCCTGCTCTACATAGAGGTTAACGTAATAGTTCAGCAGTTCCGGAACATCTTCCCGATGTTCGCGCAGTGAAGGCACGCGTAACGGCACAACATTCAACTGATAATACAGGTCTTTGCGAAACTTACCTTGTTCGATCAGCTGTTCAAGATCGTAATGGGTGGCGGCAACCACGCGCACGAATACCTGCACCGGTTGATCACTGCCTGCGCGTAGAAATGTCTTGGTCTCCAGGGCGGAATTGAGTTTCGCCTGAGTAGTAAGATCCATGTCGCCGACATCGCTGAGGAACAAGGTACCGCCATTTGCCTGCTCGAGTAGACCATAGTGAGTCTTACCATCTTCCTCATAGCCGAATAGTTCGCGGGCTGCATTGTCGGGGCTCATTGAGGCTACGCTGATCTCAATAAAGGGACGTTCCTTCTGTGGGCTACAGTTATGCAGATAGTGAGCAATCACATTCATGCCACTACCGGACTCCCCTGTCATCAGGATCCAGGTTTCATGCTGTGCAATACGCTTGACCTGTTCGCGTAGGCGCTGCATGACAGCGCTGCGACCAATAGGCTCTTGCGGGATATGTGAATGCCGCTTGAGGCCCTGATTTTCTCGTTGCAGTTTTTCCTGTTCGAGAGCATGTTCGATAGTTAGTAAGAGTTTGACCAGGGAGAGTGGTTTTTCGATAAAGTCATAGGCGCCCAGGCGGGTTGCTTCAACCGCGGTTTCGACGGTGCCATGTCCCGACATCATGATCACGGGCATGGGCAGGCCACCACCTTCATCGGACCATTCTTTTAAGAGGGTGATGCCATCAACATCGGGCATCCAGATATCGAGCAAAACCAGATCCGGACGCCGCTCTCGGTGGGCAATACGTGCGGTCTCACCGTTTTCGGCGATACTGACCTCGTAACCCTCATCTTCGAGAATTTCCTGTAACAGATTACGAATATCAGGCTCATCATCGACCACCAGAATGTACGGATTTGGCCGTGGCCCCCGATTGTCCTGGCGTTCATTCAAGCTTTGTTCTTGTTCATGCGGCAGCATCAGAGTTACCCGCTTCGTCGTGTAAGTCGATATTCAGGCTTTCTTGTTGATCTTTATTTACAGGTAAGCGTATCACAACTGAGGCGCCGCCTATCTCATTATTCTCTGCCCATATCATACCACCATGTTCCTCGATTATTTTTTTTACTATCGCAAGTCCCAGGCCACTGCCTTTGGGTTTGTTGGTGACATAGGGCTCGAACAGTTCACCCACCAAATCATCAGGTATGCCGGTGCCATTATCGTTGATTTTTAGTTCAACAAATTTACAGGCCTCTTTTTCCATGCACTGTGTGGAGATCTCAAGCTCGGGTTTGGTTTGGTCCTGCATCGCCTCCAGGGCATTCTTGATCAGGTTGTGTAGCAGTTGTCGTATACGACCATCGTCGGCATCTATTTCAGGTGTATCCTGATCGAGATTGAGTTTGATTAGGCACCCCATATCGTTGTTTCGATATAAGTCGGACACCTCTGTGATTACAGCATTCAGATTGGTAGGTTGTAACTCAATGTTGGGCATACGCGCATAATCGGAGAAGGCTTTTACCATTTCCTTGAGTGTCTCTACCTGTTGCACGATGGTATGGGTGGAGCGATCCAGTAGTTCAGCGTCCTTTGCAGGTAGTTTGTCCAGGTATTTGTGCCGTAAACGCTCTGCCGACAATTGAATGGGTGTTAATGGGTTTTTGATCTCGTGGGCCAGGCGTCGCGCCACTTCACCCCAGGCTGCGTTGCGTTGCGCCTGTACTAAATTAGTAATGTCATCAAACACAATAATATAGCCACTGCTTGGTCCTGATTGATCGGTCGCAGATAACGAGCTACCTCGGCAAAGTAAAACCTGGCGGCCGGTGGCATTAAAGAAAGTCATTTCTTCCTGCCATTCCATATCCTGGCTATCGAGGTGGGACAGAATCATGTCGATGAACAGTAAAGTTTGTGGCTGCTCATGTGAAAGTTTATTCAAGGAAAAACCTTCATAGGGCTCAAGTGTAAGCCCAAGGATCTGACTGGCCGCAGCATTACAGGTATGGATGCGCCGGTCATGGTCCAGGGTGATAACGCCGGAAGATAAGTTAGTTAGCACCACTTCAAGATAAGCATGTTGCTCGGCAAGTTGTTGCTGGCTGCGATTGGCCTCATCGGTCACCATCGCAATTTTTTGGGTCATCTGGTTAAAGGACTTCACCAGAAAACCAAGCTCATCTTTACCTGAGGTCGGGAGTTGTGTTTGATAGTCACCCTCGGCAACGGCCTCAGTACCATCCACTAGATCACTAATCGGTTGGACTAGTTTTTTCGCAAAATAAAATGCAACCCAAATGGCCATTAATATTGATAACAAAAGTACCAGCGACAAGGTAAATACAAAAGATATCTTCAGTGACTCACGGAAATAGACCCGCTCACGATAAGCCGTGTAGGATTCCTGCACACTGTTGGCCAGAGTATTGATGCGTTCCGTTACATTAAAAGTGCTTTGCAGTATGCGCGGTTCACCAACTGGATCAGCGCTGGGTATTAGAATGGCTACACGGATAGCATACTGACTTCCATCATTGAGTGGTTCGATATCTACATAGTCGTTGCCCTGGTTAAGATAGGTCTGGATCGATTCATCCAGGCGGCTCGGTAATAGTTTTAATGACTCATCACTACTTGAGGCAATGATATTGCCCGGTGAACTTAATAGCGTGAGTTCAGTTGCGCCGAGGTTGATCCTGATGTCATTAATCGATAGCGCAGTGAGTTCATCGGGAATCGCATCAAATTCCTTGGATATTTGTTTTGTCTGGCGCAATAATTCTCGTTTACGAATACTGAGTGATGCCTTGCTGAGTTCCAGCGCATCATCCAGTGCGCCTTCAACCCGCACTGAGAACCAGCTATCAATACCCTGTTTCAGAAAGTCTAAAGAAAAGTAATAAACCACACTCACGGGGATAAACGACATGATTGCAAACAATAAAACCAGGCGTGCGGTTAGGCGGGAACCGGTGAGATTCCGTTTCAGTGCACTCAACAATGAGTAGAGGTTCTTAATGATCAGGCCGACCAGTAGGATGATGGCCAGTACATTAATGATCAGTAAAGTTGTAAAAAGTGTATCGAGATTGGTTGAGCCGTGAATAGCATCACTGAGCATGCCTAGTGACGCCATGATCAAAATAATCAAGGCAATGATTGGCTTGGCGCCCGAGAATAATTTTTTCAGGGTTGTAAGGGCCATTCGTACCAGTCACTTTCAAGTCGCCATTGAGATGAGATGTAAGCTACCGGACGCATGGGAGCAGGCAAGGCTTCCAGGTCCAGGAAAGTGCGCAAGCGTACCAGGTAACGCGCATCATCACTTGTCAGGTTTGCATCCAGAATCGGCAGGGAGTCTAGTTGTCCCAATGCCGAGACTGCACCGTGTAGAGAATCATAGTTTTCTTGCGCACCACTATTAAGGTTGTTGATGATGTATTTTTCAGTGAGCGCGTGATAGAGCAAAAGGTACCCCTGTTGCAGTTCGGAAATCTCTTTATTCAGCCACCAATTACGTTCTCGCTCAACTTCAATTTTGATGAGTACGATCAGGGGTACACCGTTTTCGAGCGCCTCGATGGCAGCATCAGAAAAACTGTAATCAATTTCGGCGCTGAGTGTGTAGACTTTGTCGACCAGGCTCGTTTCTACCGAGCGAACGGTGAAGGCATCGGCATAAACGGTTGAGCTGAGGCCAGTTAAAACCGTAGCCATGAAAAGCTTTTGCAGGAATTTGCGGGGGCTGAAATCAGGCTTCTTTATATATAAGCGTGTAATAAAAGCCATCCATACCGTCCTCACCGGGCAGGATCTGACGTCCGTGTTGGCGCGCATGGCCCCATTCTGCACTGATGATTTGTTCTCTGGCATTCTGGTTATTTTGTATAAATTGTTGAATTTGCTGATCATTTTCCTCTGCCAAGATTGAGCAGGTGGAATATAACAGCATACCGCCGGTTTTCAGTAAGGGCCAGAGCCTAGACAACATTTGTGCCTGGGTTTGGACCAGGTTTTCGATGTCTTCTGGCAGGCGGAGTAGCTTAATATCCGGATGACGGCGAATCACACCGGTAGCACTGCAGGGGGCATCCAGCAGAATTCGGTCGAATTTGTTTTGGTCCCACCATTTTTCTGGATCTTGTGCGTCGCCCTGTTTTATTTCAGCACTTAGACCCAATCGATCCAGATTTTCACTGACTTTTTGCAGCCTGGGCTCAGAAATATCGATTGCGGTGATATTGATGTTTTCACCGAGCTCGAGCAAGTGTGCTGTTTTACCACCAGGCGCAGCACAGGCATCTAGAATACGTTCACCCGATTGGGGCGCGAGTAAGTTAGCAGCCAATTGTGCAGCCTGATCCTGAATACTCACCAAACCACCCACGAAACCAGGCAGTTCATTGACTTCAACCGCAGTTTCACATTGTAGTCCGGCAGCTGAATGTGGACAGGGTGTCGCCTTGATTCCCTTGCTCGTTAGGCTCGCTAGGTAATTTTCACGTGTGGTCTTTTGCAGGTTCACGCGAAGGGTAAATGGTCCCGCCTGATTATTAGCTTCGATTATGGCTTTGTACTCAGTGGGCCAATGTTTTTTAAATAATCTTATTAACCACTTTGGATGGGCTGCACGCGCACCCTCATTGTCCTTTGCGATCTGTTGCAGACTGTCTTGTTCACGCAAGGCGCTTCTGAGTACCGCATTAATTAAACCTTTGGCCCAGTTTTTTTTCAGATCCAGTCCGGCCTTAACGGCTTCAGAGACACAGGCATGGGAAGGGGTTTGCATGTAATAGATTTCAAAAATACCGGCAAGTAACAGGCATTCAACAAGCTTTTCTTTGTTGCGGATTGGTTTATCGATTAATTTGCTCAGAAAAAAAAGCAGGCGCGGATAAAAGCGCATAACACCAAAACACATTGCCTTGATGAAGGAATGGCTTGCTTGTTCGGATTGTTTTAAGTGTCGTTCAAAGGCGTCGTCGAGATTCAAGCCATCGTGTGCAACGGAATAAATAATCTGGGCAGCTGTAGCGCGCGGGTTTAGCATAGCGGAAATTTTTTCACAGCTAAGTCGATGGCTGGGTAAATTGTTGACCATTGCTAAACAGATCGGGATGGCCATTATGCAGGTCTGCCACTGACATGGCTCTGCTACCGGGTAACTGGCAATTGACTAAACGTAGTTGTCCTTTACCACACTGCACATCAATACCATCACGGGTGTAGCCAAGAATCTCACCTTCATTACCCGTTGCAGATTGGTCGAGTATTTCTGCCTTATGGATACGAATAATTTTATCCTCGAGTTGGGTTTGACTGCCGGGCCAGGGGAAAAAAGCCCGTATCTGGCGATCAATCTCTATCGCGGATTGGCTCCAGTCGATCCAACTTTCAGCCTTATTGAGTTTTTTTGCATAGCAAGCAAGGCTGTCATCTTGTTGCTCGGGTTTTAGCTGACGACTCTCAAGCAGTTTTAATGCATCAATGATTGCACCACCACCAAGCTCAGCCAGACGATCATGTAAAGAGCCACCAGTATCGGTTTCAGAGATCGGAGTCGTGACTTTTAACAACATATCCCCAGTATCCAGGCCTTCGTTCATTTGCATGATAGTAATGCCGGTCTCTTGATCACCTGCAAGAATCGCCCGCTGAATGGGCGCGGCCCCGCGCCAGCGCGGTAACAAAGAGGCATGAATATTGAGGCAGCCATATTTAGGAGCATCCAGAATTGCAGGGGGTAACAGCAAACCATAGGCTGCAACGATCATTAAATCAGCCTGATAGTTTTTTAAGGTTTCTATAGCACCGTCTTGTTTAAAGTTAATCGGTTGTTCAACGGGAATAGAATGTTCAAGCGCCAGGGCTTTAACCGGGCTGGGTTTTAATTTACGTCCGCGTCCGGAGGGACGATCGGGCTGGGTGTAAACCGCAATAATTTCATATTGTGCATCAATGATTTTTTGTAAGGCCGCTGCGGCGAAATCCGGGGTACCGGCAAATATGATCTTAAGCTTTGGCTCTTCCATGAACACTATTGTAAAGAAAAGGCCGGGTTCTTTCCTGCTAAATCAGGAACAAACCCGGCCTATTTGTTTTAAGCTGCCTTGCTTGCTGCGAGGTGTTTTTCCAAATCTTCAGAGCCACCGATGTAATCACCATTGATGAACACCTGAGGAACGGTTGATGTACCTGATACTGCACGCAGGGTTGATTCTTTGTAGTCGCGGTTTAGTACCAGTTCTTCAAATGGGATGTTGGCATCGTTCAACAAACCTTTGGCACGGATACAGTATGGGCAACCCTCACGACTGAACACAGTTACGTCTAGTGGAGTAGCTGCATTTGGCGCAACATAGGCCAGCATGGTGTCGGCATCTGAGACCTCAAAGGGATCACCGGGGACATCTGGCTCGATAAACATCTTTTCGATCACACCATCTTTGACCAGCATGGAGTAGCGCCATGAACGCTTACCAAAACCAAGGTCGGCTTTGCTAACTAACATGCCCATGCCTTCACTAAATTCACCGTTACCATCAGGGATGAAAGTGATATTGTCGGCTTCCTGTTCAGCTTTCCATTCGTTCATTACGAAGGCATCGTTCACCGAGACACAAACCACTTCATCAACGCCATTCTGCTTAAATACAGGTGTTAACTGGTTATAGCGTGGTACATGTGTCGATGAACAAGTCGGTGTGAACGCGCCTGGCAGAGAGAACACGACAACAGTTTTACCTTTAAAGATGTCATCTGTGGTTACATCTAACCACTCATGATTCTGGCGGGTGCGAAAAGTAACCTGGGGTACGTTTTGACCTTCATGATTTTTCATAATTAATCCTCTTTTAAAATTTATGGTATTCATGGCTGTCACGAACAGCCTTCCTCGAACATGTGATTATTATCGGGCTCTCGTTTCGATAGTTGAAATCGTTTATATCGACTATATTGATAGTTAATATCAATCAATGAATTAACGTTAGAAATGAACCTAAGAGAGCTCGAATATTTAATTGCAGTCGATGAGGAACGCCATTTTCACAAGGCGGCAGCTAGGTGCTTTGTCAGTCAGCCGACCCTGAGTGGACAGCTTAAAAAGCTGGAACAGGAGCTGGGTGTCTTATTAATTGAGCGAAGCAACCGGCGGGTTGATATGACCGAGGTGGGCAAAGAAGTGGTGACGCAGGCCAGGAAGGTCCTAGCCAGGGTTAATGACATAAAAACCATTGCTCAGACATTTCATGATCCTATGGTGGGTGATTTAAGTGTTGGCATTATCCCAACCATCGCACCGTATTTATTACCGATTATCATGCCGGGCCTGAATAAGCAGTTTTCTGACTTAAAGCTCTGGCTCTATGAATACCAGACCGAGGTGTTACTGGAGAAACTACGCCGTGCCGAACTGGACCTGCTTATTCTGGCTTTACCAATCAAGCCGCATGAGTTTGAGGAAGTTGATCTGTTCAGAGAGCCCTTTCGCTTAGCGCTAAAAAAAGGAGAGTCTCTATCGAAACGGGAGAATATCACCCTGGGTGACATCGCCAATCGTGAAATTTTGTTACTCGAAGAGGGACATTGTCTACGTGGACACGTGCTTGATATGTGTTCCATAGTGGACGTAACCGAGTCGGCCCAATTTAAGGCAACTAGCCTGGAGACCCTGCGCCATATGGTTGGTGAGGGTATGGGCATGACATTGATGCCTGAGTTGGCGGTACCGGCGAAGACAACCAAACGGGATCTTATCCAATATGTAGAGTTCAGTGACCCAAAGCCGAATCGACGGATTGGTATGTTGTATCGTAAAAACAGCTACCGGGAAGAGGCGTTTAATAATATTGCGGAGCAAATTAAGTCTTTGTTACCAGTGAGTATTTTTTTCTAAGAACCAGGCTTATAAAGCCACTGGCTCCTGGTTTTTCTGTTGTTTTAGCAACTTTTTCTTGATCCGTGAGCGCTTCATTTCAGAGATATAGTCTACAAATAACTTACCTTGCAGGTGGTCCATCTCATGTTGAATACAGACGGCGAGCAGGCCATCGGTAGTGAGTTTGAACTCTTTGCCATCTTTATCGAGGGCCTTAACGGTGATGACATTGGCGCGCTCTACGTTCTCATAAAAGCCAGGCACAGATAGGCAGCCTTCTTCATAGCTCTGAATGCCATCTCGTTCAGTGATTTCGGGGTTGATCAGGCACAGTGGCTGGTCCTTCTCTTCTGAGATGTCGATCACAATAATTCGTTTATGAACATTAACTTGCGTCGCTGCCAGGCCGATACCTGGGGCAGCGTACATGGTTTCAAACATGTCATCGACCAGGGTGCGAACCTCGTCATTTACCTCATCCACGGGTTGTGCGATGGTCCGTAGTTGGTCGTCTGGAAAATGTAATATATTGAGTAATGCCATAGGATTTCGTTCGTTATTTAAGTACATTTGTAGAAAAAGCTGCTAACATTATGATACTACAGGATATCATCTTCCCCGAGGGGTTGGTGTACCTACTAAATAATAGTTTAAATCTGCCCATTTGAGGGTGTTCTATGATACAGAATAAGAGCATTAGAATAAATCTATCACTGGTTCTAGCCTTGTGTTTTATGAGCCTTGTCGCGTGTAGTGGCAGTCCTAAAAAGCAGGAGGCTGCTGGCCCTGTTGTCGATTCGCCTCCACCGGAAGAATTGGTTCGTAGTGAACCGATTGAAAATTCCGATCCTGTTCCAGCTGCACCGGAACCGGATGTGCCCGACGCTTCGCCGATTAACGAAGGCATACCGGATCGCTACGTAGTCAGGAAAGGCGATACGCTTTGGGATATCTCCAGTCACTTTCTAAAAGATCCCTGGTTATGGCCTGAGGTGTGGCATGTGAATCCTAAGATTCGTAACCCTCACTTGATCTATCCGGGCGATGTGATTGCTTTAACCTGGCAGGATGGTAAACCTCGCATCACGATCGAAGGTGCGGAAGGCGAACCGCCACCACCGCCACCCAGTACCAACCTGAATACAGTTAAACTGTCGCCGACTGCGCGTGAGCAACAACTCAAACGTGCAATCGATACGATTCCTAAATCGGCCATATCAGTATTTTTAACTCGGCCGTTTATTTTGGATGAGGCTGCTATAGATAACGCACCGTATATAGTTTCTAACTATGGTAATAATGTCATTAGTGGCAAGGGTAAGAAAATTTATGTTCGCCCTATCCTCGATTCGAGCGTAATTACCTTCAATGTGGTGCGTAAGGGCAGAAAATACATTGACCCTGACTCAAAAGAATTCCTCGGCTATGAGGCGATTAATCTTGGTCGCGCCAGGCTACAAAAACTGGGCGACCCTGCAACGATGATCGTTACTACGGCGTATAGAGAGATTCTCAAGGGTGACATGTTAATCCCGGTAGAGACCGAAGAAGTTGATCTCAACTTTTTCCCTCGGGCACCTGAGAGAGATGTAGCGGGTCGTATTATTTCCGTTGCCAATGCTCTGCAAAAAGTTGGTCAGTACGACATTGTGGTTATTAATAAGGGCTCGGATGATGGACTCGAGCCAGGTCATGTGTTGGAGATACACCAGCAAGGTGATCTGGTGCGCTCACCGCGCGGTCGGCACAAGATTCGTTTACCGGAAGAACGCGCTGGTCTGCTAATGATCTTTAAGCCGAATAAAACAATTAGTTATGCGCTGGTGATGGAGGCCTTTAATGAGCTTGCTGTTTACGATTATGTGTATAGCCCCTAAGCAAATATAAAGAAATTCCTACAGGCTTTTCAGCTTTGTACTACAAGCCCCGATTGCATATTCAATCGGGGCTTTGTCATTATAGGTCTGTAATATTTTTACTAGTCTGTTTAGTAGACGTTTTAAAACTCAAGGAATGAGTCTTTAACTACATCAAATAAAGGAGTCCAGGATGGACCATAATTACACACGCTATTGGTTAGCGCTTAATCTATTAAATCCTCTTATTGGCGCGCGTCGCGCTAAGCAATTACTGCAACAGTTCAATCACCCACAAGCCCTGTTTGAAGCCGGTAGCCTGGCATGGCAATCAGTTGGCCTGAGTGAACAGGCTTGCGCTGGTCTGGCACAGCCAGATTGGAATAAGGTGGATGACACCCTGCTCTGGGCTGACCAGCCCGGTCAGGGAATCATCCACCTGGGGCAGTCTGAATATCCTGAGTCTCTATCACGGATCTCTGATCCACCCCTGTTGCTTTATTATCAAGGAGATCTCGCGTTGTTGGGGCGGCAACAATTGGCGGTTGTTGGTAGCCGCAACCCTACTCCAAATGGTTATGAGACGGCATTTGATTTAGCCGCCAGCTCAGCCAAGCTGGGTTTTACGATTACCAGTGGCCTGGCGCTGGGAATAGATGCAGCCGCTCACCGAGGTGCACTATCGGTGGCTGGTGACACGATTGCGGTAGCAGGTACTGGTCTCGATCTGATTTATCCTCGTCAAAATAGTGCATTAGCGGAGCAAATCATCAGTGATGGAGTGCTAATTTCCGAATTTCCCTTGGGCACAAAACCGCTGGGTCGGAACTTTCCGATGCGAAATCGCATCATAAGTGGCTTAGTTCGAGGCGTGATAGTAGTAGAAGCGGCACTGCGAAGTGGTTCGCTCATCACTGCCAGGCAGGCTTTGGAGCAGGGGCGCGAGGTATTTGCCATACCCGGCTCAATCCATAGCCCGACTAGTCGTGGCTGCCACTGGTTGTTACGCCAGGGAGCGAAACTTGTTGAAAACATTGGGGATATTCTTGAGGAGTTTGATCTGCGCCTGGGTCAGATGGAAATGAATTATAACGGGCAGACCCAGCAAAATGAGACGATTAACCTGGATACCCATTACAAACAGGTCCTCAACGAAGTCGATTTTGCACCAACCAGCGTGGATCGTATCATTGAACGCAGTGGATTGACGGCAGACGCAGTTTGCTCCATGCTCTTGGTCTTGGAATTGCAAGATTTAGTGCATTTAACCAGTTCCGGGCAATATTGCCGGACTAAATTGAATGAAGATAGAGTTGAAGATCGTGCGCACGCAAGGTACTACGGGTAAGTGAGTCAGCAGAGATATGGGGAGTGAAGGATGAAAGAAAATATTCTCGATGTACTGATGTACTTGTTCGAAAATTACATGAATGATGAGATAGAGACGGATAAGGATGAAGAAGCGTTACGCTCTGAACTCCAGCAAGCCGGCTTTCACCATCGTCAAATTAGTAAAGCCTTTGACTGGCTCGAAGGTTTAACTACGCTACAGGACGATGAAATTGTACCTGCTCAGCATGATGTTTCGATTCGTGTCTATACTGACAAGGAATCAGAGCGGCTTGACACGGAAGCACGTGGTTTTTTACAGTTCCTCGAAAATGTGGGTGTACTTGATCACTCTGCCCGAGAACTGGTGGTTGATCGTATTATGGCGCTTGATGAAGACGAAGTTGATATGGAGCACTTGAAGTGGGTTGTGCTCATGGTGTTATTCAATCAACCTGGTCGTGAAGAAGCATATGCATGGATGGAAGATCTGGTCTTTGATGAAAATGCTGGTAACTTACACTAAGCTTAACAAACACATTATTTGCACTATGCCCGCTTAAGCGGGCATTTCCATTTTAGGATATTAATATTAGTTACAGGAAAGAGCATGGGTAAAAGTCTGGTTATTGTAGAGTCGCCAGCCAAGGCAAAAACAATCAAGAAGTATCTCGGAAAAGGTTTTGAGGTGCTTGCTTCATACGGTCATGTGCGCGATTTGCTGCCTAAAGAAGGCGCAGTAGATCCGGCCAATGACTTTGCAATGAAATATCAATTAATCGATAAGAACGAAAAACACCTCGATGCTATAGCAAAGGCGATGAAAAAGTCTGATTCTTTGTATCTCGCAACTGACCCGGATCGCGAAGGTGAAGCCATCTCCTGGCACTTATATGAGATTTTGAAAGAACGCGGCATTCTTGATGATAAAACCGTGGGTCGCGTTTCTTTTAACGAGATCACTAAGAAAGCTATTCAGGAAGCGATTCAACACCCTGTTGAACTATCTAAAGAAATGATCAACGCACAGCTTGCGCGTAGAGCGTTGGATTATTTGGTAGGCTTTAATCTATCACCCTTACTCTGGAAGAAGATTCGTCGTGGTTTGTCAGCAGGTCGTGTACAGAGCCCTGCCTTGCGTTTGATTGTTGAACGTGAGTTAGAGATAGAAAAGTTTGAACCAAAGGAATACTGGACGATTGAAGCCGATGTGGAATCTGATGGCACTGCTTTTGGTTCTAAGCTGTTTCATTATCAGGCTAAAAAACTTGGCCAGTTTACGATCAATGATGAAAAGAAAGCCAAGGCTGCTGAGAAGGCACTCAATAAGGCGGCAAATGGTGAGTTAACGATCACCAAGGTTGAAAAGAAGAAACGTAAGCGTAATCCTACCGCGCCATTTACAACCTCGACCCTACAACAGGAAGCGGCACGTAAGCTTGGTTTTACCGCCAAGAAAACCATGAGTATTGCTCAGCAGCTGTATGAGGGCATTGACCTGGACGGTGAGACCATCGGTTTGATCACTTATATGCGTACTGACTCGGTTAACCTTGCCGAAGAGGCATTAAACGAGATCCGTGAATTTATTGCCAAAAAGTACGGCAAAGAAAATGTCCCGAAAGAACCTCGGGTCTATAAGACCAAATCAAAGAATGCTCAAGAGGCACACGAGGCTGTACGCCCAACTTCAATTCTGCATGAACCAACGGTAATTAAAAAATCACTGAGTAAGGATCAATTCCGTTTATATGGTTTGATCTGGAAACGAACAGTTGCATGTCAGATGATACATGCGACTTTGGATACGGTTTCTGTAAATCTCTCAGCAGATGATGATAATTATTTCCGAGCGAACGGTTCGACTCTGGTTCATCCAGGCTTTATGGCTGTATATCAGGAAGGTGCGGATGATGTGAAAGCCGGTGATGACGATGAAAAAATGTTACCACCGCTGGAAGAAGGCAAAACAGTGAAGCTGCTCAAGATCAAGCCTGATCAGCATTTCACCGAGCCACCACCACGCTATTCAGAGGCCTCATTAGTTAAGTCATTGGAAGAGCATGGTATCGGCCGCCCTTCTACTTATGCTTCGATTATTTCGACTTTACAGCATCGTGAATATGTTGAAATGGATAAAAAGCGATTTATCCCAACCGATGTAGGACGGATCGTTAACAAATTCCTGACTGAACATTTTACTAAATACGTTGACTACGATTTTACTGCGCGTATGGAAGATGACCTCGATGCTATCTCGCGCGGTGAACAGGACTGGGTTCCTGTAATGAAGAATTTTTGGCAACCCTTCAAAGATCTTGTTGATGACAAAGAAAAGAATGTAGATCGTAAAGATGTAACCCATGAAGCCATTGATGAAAAATGTCCGGAGTGTGGTGGCGATCTGGCGATTCGCTTAGGACGACGTGGCCGCTTCATTGGTTGTAACAATTATCCTGAGTGTTCATACACCCGCAATGTGAATGATGAGGATGATGAAAAGGATCAAGAGGCCATTGCCGGGCGTAAATGTCCTGAATGTAAGTCTGATCTACTCATTCGTCACGGCAAGTACGGTAAGTTCATCGGCTGTAGTGGCTACCCCGATTGTCGTTATATCGAACCACTGGAAAAACCTGAAGATACGGGGGTGGTTTGCCCTGAATGTAAGAAGGGTAACATGCTCAAGCGTAAGTCACGACGCGGCAAGATCTTCTTCTCCTGTGAACATTATCCGACTTGCAAATATGCTGTTTGGAATGAGCCGATTGATGAAGCTTGTCCCGATTGCGGCTTCCCGATGTTAACTAAGAAAGTCACCAAGCGTCGTGGAGCGGAAAAAGTATGCCCACAGCAAGAGTGTAACTTTGTCGCCTCGATGGATGAAGAGGATGATGAAGAGCAGGCAGCTAGTTAACGGATTCTATAGCCGCTATGTCTGATTCAGCAAAACTCAGACTCTTAGATTCATTCCGATGTTTGGCAGATTTATGCCCTGATGATTGCTGTCATCAGTGGAATGCTCACGTCGATAAAGAGACACTCGGAAAGTGGCAAACCATTCCCGACGCGAGCAAGCGTCAACACTTGATGAGCACAGTCCAGGAATCAACACAAAATCCCAGCGAACTTGTTTTAATACGAAAAGAAAACGGTAACTGCATTCACCTGGATGAACACGGCCTGTGTGATATTCAAAGTTCGTTTTCTCATGAGTATCTACCGCTTAGTTGTCAGCAATTTCCACGAGAAACTATAACAAAAAATACTTTGCGTTTTGAAACTGCGCACTTGTCATGTCCCGCTATTATCGATTTGTTAGCAAAATCTGATATGGGATCATTGATAGAAAATGAAGGTGAGCTTTATACGCACCAGAGCATGGATATCATTAGCCAACTTTCCAGCTCGATACATCATTACATGCAAAGCATTTTTAAGATTGAGTCGCTTTACTTAGGATTAAAGATCTATGCACTTTCTACGGTGATAGCTGAGATCATGTCACTGGCTGCTGAGAATACTCTCACCAGCGAACTGTTGAATAATCAATATCGACAGTCACCAGAGCAGTTAAAAGAAAAATGGCTAGCCTGGCAAAATCAATCGCATAATAAAGAGTTCGAACGGGATAAGGCTGAAATAAAAAAATTCCTGCAAAAACTTGATACCGGATTGCTGGCCAAGTACAAACAACCATTGCAGGAACGTTTTAAAATTGAAATTCCGAATTTGAGTTTTTCTAATTTTGTAAAATGGCGTGAGCAGGTTGATATTGATAGGTACGAACCATTTTTTGAAAAATATATTCACGTTAAATTCCTGAACCATGGTTTTCCCTGGAATCCTATACAAAGCAATCATATAGCAACATTCCTTGATTGCATTTTCGGTCTGATTTTGTCACACCATGTGGTGACTGCTTATCATCGTGCCAATATCATTGTCGACGAAGATATGCTGAAGAAAATTACCTATACGATAGAAAAGATTAACGCAGATAACTTTGATAATTTCCGTTTGATTGGTGCAAAATCAGAGCTGCTGGATATCAGTAAGTACAATTTATTCTTCACTTTACTAGTTTAAAAAATAGCGTTTTTGAGATACATTTCCCTCTTCAGAAATTTTAGGAAAGTTTAGTGTTGAGTATTGGGGTTGTTGCTATTTTGATGCTAGATCATCATGTCAGCGGCATGGCACAGAACATATGATGTGTAGTTCATGACGAACATCCATAAAATTGCCACGGTTAGTGAGGCAGTCGATGCCCTGCTCATAGGCGATGTCATCGCTTATCCTACTGAGGCGGTGTTTGGGCTGGGCTGCGACCCGGATAATGAACAGGCTATTAAACGCTTATTGGTGCTCAAGCAACGACCTGAGAATAAAGGTTTAATTATTATTGCAGCAGATATTTCGCAGCTTCTAAATTACGTGCGCGATGATCTGATTACTAACGAGATGTGGCAGGCAGTTAAGCAAACCTGGCCTGGCCCGGTGACCTGGTTAATGCCGGCTAAAACATCTGTCTCCAGGCTCTTAACGGGTGAACACGATACACTGGCTGTCCGAGTAACGGCCCACTCGGTTGCGCGGCAGTTGTGTGAACACTTTGGTAAGCCTATTGTTTCCACTAGTGCCAACATAAGCGGTTTAAGTGCCGCACGTTCCGTAGAAGAAGTGAATCAGCAATTTGCTAATGGTTTAAGTTGTATCGTTGATGGCGTGGTTGATCGAGCTGCCTCACCGAGTGAGATTCGCGATTTGTTAAGTAACCAAGTAATTCGGAAGAACTAAATGAGCATCAATATTGATTCAGTAAAAGAATATCTTTTAGGCCTGCAAGACTCGATTTGCCAACAACTGACAGAAGAAGATGGCGGTCACGGTTTTAGTGAAGATGCCTGGCAACGTGAAGGTGGCGGTGGTGGGCGCTCCCGTGTTCTCGAAGAAGGCGAGATCTTTGAAAAGGCGGGGATTAATTTTTCCCACGTATTTGGTGAAGGTTTACCTGCGTCGGCGACGGCACACCGTCCTGAACTAGCGGGTCGATCCTTTCAGGCACTGGGTGTTTCCTTAGTGATCCATCCTCGTAATCCTTATGTGCCAACCTCACATGCCAACGTACGTTTCTTTATTGCAGAAAAAGAAGGAGCGGACCCAGTCTGGTGGTTTGGTGGTGGTTTCGATATGACGCCTTATTATGGTTTTGATGAAGACTGCGTACATTGGCACCAGACAGCAAAGAATGCCTGTGATCCATTCGGTGAAGATGTTTATCCCAAGTATAAAAAATGGTGTGATGACTATTTCTTTTTAAAGCATCGTAACGAACCGAGAGGGATTGGCGGTTTGTTTTTTGATGACTTGAATGAATGGGACTTTGAAAAGAGTTTTGCCTTTATGCAAAGCGTCGGTGATAGCTACATCCAGGCTTATCGCCCGATTGTGAGCAAACGTAAAGACACCGAGTATGGTGAGCGGGAAAGGGATTTTCAGTTATATCGCCGTGGACGTTATGTTGAATTCAATCTGGTTTATGACCGCGGTACCTTGTTTGGTCTGCAGACAGGTGGGCGAACTGAGTCGATCCTGATGTCACTACCTTCACTCGTGAAGTGGCGTTACAACTGGCAGCCAGAGCCCGGTACAAAAGAAGCAGAGCTTTACGAGAAATATTTGAAGCCGGTTGCCTGGGTCTAGATCTTTAGTGCCTGGAGCTTAAGGTTTTAAGTATTGGGCCTTAACCATCCGTCTCTCTAATTGGATCGATCACAATCTCGACGCGGCGATTCAGGGTCCTGCCAGCCTTGGTTGCATTATCTGCACGCGGTTTCTCTTCACCCATTCCAGTGTAAGTTAGACGTTGTGGGATAATACCTTGAAGTCTTAGGTAATCATGTACACTTTTGGCACGCTTTTCAGACAGGCTCTGGTTGTAGGCATTCGAACCCGTGCTATCGGTATGGCCAATAACAGTTAAATGAGTCTTACCGTATTTTTTTACAATTTTTGATATTTTATCCATCGAGGGTTTAAACCCCGCTTTAATCCTTGTGGAATCGATATCAAAAGCAGTTTGTGCGGTCATCGTGACCATGAGGACATCAGCGGGCAGTTTTTGTATGGTAATTTCGCCTGCAGCAATTTGATCCTGGAGTTGTTTTTCAAAATCCTGTTTTTGATTGTCCATATATAAACCAATCGCACCACCGGAAAGACCACCGACTATTCCGTATAAAACAGATTTTTTCTTTTTGTCTTTAGTCGTCAGGCCTGCTAAGGCACCCAGAGCGGCTCCGATCATGACACCCTTTTCAGCATCAGTTAGCTCGCGCTTATTACCAAACTCATCCGTCGCGCAACTGGCTAAAGTGAAACAAATTAGAACTGGAAATAGAAGGGATTTCATAGACACGAATAGTTTCATCGAAACAACCTCTTAAGTGTTAGCAAGTAGTGATAACGAGCATAGCCGAATGAATTGGAAAATCGAACTATTTATCTGCTGGCAGTGCGGGGTTTTTGGGAACCTCGTTTGTTGCGATTATTTGGTTTTCCTTTGTGGTGAGGACGTTTGCTGCGCTCTTCAAAAATAGGGGGTTTGGGTTTAACCAAATACTCCTGGGTAATGTTTTGAACGGGAATTTTATGACCAATGTATTCTTCAATCTCAGGTAGCGAAAAGACATATTCATCACAGGCAAAGCTAATGGCATCACCGGTCGAGCCTGCACGTGCGGTACGGCCGATACGGTGTACATAGTCTTCAGCATCATTGGGCAGATCGAAGTTAATGACATGGCTGACATCCGGTATGTGCAGACCACGTGCAGCCACATCGGTCGCGACCATGATATCTATCTCGCCGGATGTGAATTTATTTAACAGGCTCATGCGTTTCTTTTGTGGTACGTCACCAGATAAAACAGCTGCAGTTAGCCCATTACCCTTTAAGTAGGCCATGATCTTTTCTGCCATGCGCTTGGTATTTACAAAGATCACAACCCGATGAGGATCGTGGTGTTGTAGTACGCCAAGTAGCAGAGGAATTTTTTCTTCCTTGGCGGGATAAAACACCATCTCCTCGACTTTTTCCGCGGTGATTTGCTCGGGCTCGATAGAGACATGTTTAGGATTATTCATATGCTCGTATGCCAGTTCCTGCACCCGGTGTGACAAGGTGGCAGAGAACAACATACTCAAGCGGTGTTCTGGCTTGGGCATGCGGCGAAGTAAATATCGAATATCTTTAATAAAGCCCAGATCAAACATACGATCTGCTTCATCCAGGACCAGCACCTGCAGTTCCTTTAGGTCATACACGTGCTGTTTGAAATAATCGATTAAACGGCCAGGTGTGCCGATCAGGATATCCACCCCATCTTCGATATCTTTGCGCTGTTGCTCATAGCCAGCACCACCATAAGCAACCGCAATCCTAAAACCAGTATTTTTATTGAGAAGCACCGCATCTTTATGGATTTGAATGGCCAACTCACGTGTTGGCGCCAGCATAAAGGCACGTGGCTGGTTTGGTTTACGTCGCTCGCTGGCTGGATTGTTCATAAGATGAGCAAAACAGGCGATTAAAAATGCTGCGGTTTTGCCGGTACCTGTCTGGGCCTGGCCGGCAACATCTTGCTGTTTAAGGGTCAGTGGCAGGGTCTCAGCTTGTATTGGAGTACAGGATGAAAACCCTGACTCTTCAATGCCTTGCAGTAATTCCTGGGGTAAATCCAACTGATTGAATTTTACGTCGGTTAAATGATCATTTTGCATAGTGCGAGAGCATATCAGAATAACGAGTTCACTGTGGGCTTGAAATGCATCGCAAGTTACGCTCAAATGCACTTATTGGGACTTGGTTTCACATAACCATGCCATATAATCTAATCTTGTGAGACGATGAGCTAGATGCTCATCAAGGCTATTTAGGAGAAATAACTTGAGCGATAAAATCGTTTACGTATCAGATGACAGTTTCGATTCAGAGGTCTTACAGGCGGACGGACCCGTACTAGTGGATTATTGGGCAGACTGGTGTGGACCCTGCAAAATGATTGCGCCCATCCTGGACGAGATTGCCGGTGAATACGATGGCAAGCTGAAGGTTGCCAAACTCAACATCGATGAAAACCCAGTGACGCCTCCTAAATTTGGCATCCGCGGTATTCCCACACTCATGATATTCAAGGGCGGAAATGTCGAGGCGACCAAGGTAGGTGCTGTATCCAAGTCACAGCTAACCGCCTTTATTGACAGCAATCTGTAAGAATTATGATGACGTCCACAAAAGCCCCCCACAAATAGGCTTGGTGGGGCTGGACGTAATCAAACTTTGGTGTTAACTTTATTCCCAAGTGGTTTAATTCGTACCGCATCCAGAATTCAAGAAAATTCAGCCGTATCCCGATATACAAGAAGACCTACCGGTAGAACCCTGAACCAGAATAAACACCTGAACCAATAAATTTTTCCACACCTCGCAAGCCAGCATAATAAATGCGATGTGTTCAATAAACTCCAAATAACACTTCACAACTCAACGAAAAAAAAATACCTATGAATCTCTCAGAATTAAAAGTTACGCCAGTAACGAAACTCAACGATCTCGCAAGTTCTATGGGCATCGAGAACATGGCCCGCTCGCGCAAGCAGGACATCATTTTCTCCATCCTCAAGGCTCACGCCAAAAAAGGTGAAGACATCTACGGTGATGGAGTATTAGAAATCCTGCAGGATGGCTTCGGTTTCCTGCGTTCAGCCAATAGCTCGTACCTGGCTGGCCCAGATGACATCTATGTATCACCGTCACAGATAAGACGCTTCAACTTGCGTACAGGTGATACCGTCTCAGGCAAGATTCGCCCTCCGAAAGATGGCGAACGCTATTTCGCGATGCTCAAAGTCGGCGAAATCAACTTTGAGCCACCCGAGAACGCCAAGAGTAAAATTCTGTTTGAAAACCTGACACCGCTACACCCAAATGACCGCCTGCCACTTGAAGTCGGTAACGGGAGCACCGAGGACATGACCGCACGGGTCATCGACATGTGTGCCCCAATTGGTAAAGGCCAGCGTGGTCTAATTGTCTCGCCACCCAAGGCCGGTAAAACGATGATGCTGCAGAACATCGCACAGTCAATTACAAATCGGAATCCTGAGTGTCATCTGATGGTGTTGTTGATTGATGAGCGCCCAGAAGAAGTAACCGAAATGGAGCGTTCAGTGCGCGGTGAAGTAATTTCATCAACCTTCGATGAACCTGCAAGTCGCCACGTACAAGTGGCCGAGATGGTTATCGAAAAAGCCAAACGCCTGGTCGAACACAAGAAAGATGTCGTCATTCTGCTCGACTCGATTACCCGATTAGCACGTGCCTATAACACGGTGATTCCATCTTCGGGTAAGGTTCTGACCGGTGGTGTGGATGCCAATGCATTGCACCGCCCGAAACGTTTCTTTGGTGCTGCACGGAATATCGAAGAAGGTGGTTCCCTAACTATCCTGGCAACCGCCCTGATCGATACGGGTTCGCGTATGGACGACGTGATTTACGAGGAATTCAAAGGTACCGGTAATATGGAAATCCACCTGGATCGCCGTATTGCGGAGAAGCGACTCTATCCAGCGATCAACATCAATCGTTCAGGCACCCGTCGTGAGGAGTTGCTCACCAAGCCAGACGAACTTCAGAAAATGTGGATTATTCGCAAAGTTGTGCATGACATGGACGAGATAGCGGCGATGGAGTTTTTGACGGATAAGATGAAGGTTTCGAAAACCAATGCGGAGTTCTTTGACTCCATGAAACGTTAAGCCGCTGAAACGGTGCTGACTGTGTTAAAAGCTCATCGGAAGTCGTCACTTACTATTTGTAAGCTCCTCCTGCCTCCATCGCTTTTGCCTTGTCAGCATCCGTTTGATCGGTTTAACGTGAGTTTTCATAGCAGCTAGCTGTAAGGTCTGTTTCTGGCAAATCATTGCCTTACAAGAGCTTGACTCATAACGCTCTTATTAAATTTAAGATACGCTCTTTCAGCATCCGTTTGATGTGCTTAATTTGAAGCTGTTAAGCACCCTTTACTTACATTTCTCTAGCAAACACCCTGTTTGTGAACATTTTCACAGTTTGTTACTTTCCAGAAAATTAGCTAATTGTGCCGAATTTTTAAATTATTGTATTTAAATCAATAAGTAATAGTGCCTATTTAATGTACATCCCAATTACCACATTCTGATTGAGTCTTTTGACAATCCCCCACAAAAAGACGAAGATCTAAGTACAAGGTGCCTGCCTAACCAGTTATGGCATCGGTAGACTCGTTCATAGTGGGTAGAAAGCGTCAAATAATAGGTGCCACCCGTTGTCAGAATAGAGTCTGGTGTGAATATGGGGAATAAGTTATGAAACAAAGCAACCAATCAGTTAAGTGGGATTTCTCGTACTGGATGGATCTGGCGTTAAATGACCCGGAAGAGTTTGAATCCAAGCGTACGGAGACAATCTACAGGGCAATCGAGAATGCACCAGAAGAGGCTAGGATGCGCCTGAAACGCCTGCAGTGGCGGGTTGATATGGCCCGTGAGCGCTCTGCGTCACCGATGGCGGCGACATTGGAAATATCCAGGATGATGTGGGATTCGTTCCATACCCTGCGTGACCGCTATCAGGAGCTGCTCAACAGTACGTCTCATAGCAATAGGTCTCATAGCAGCTCTATCAGACTCGTGGATTCTGAGCCGCGCTATGACCAGCCAGTACGCAAGAAAGCAGACGTTATCCCCTTCCCTGAGCTTGTCGAGGCTTAGAGCTTAAACACAGCTAATTGCCCTTTATTTAGCGAATAAGGGCGATTTGGGCTTGCTATTGGGCCTGATCATTCAGTAGACTCTGCCGCCTTTATAGTCCCTGGCTTAGATACGCTAGGCTTACGACCGGACTTACATTAGTACCGTGCCAGACTTTTAGGATCGGGTGGCGGTACGATTTGATATAGAAATGAGGTTAATCATGAAAGCAGATATTCATCCAAACTACGCAAGTGTCACCGTGACCTGTAGTTGTGGTAACAGTTTTGAAACAGGCTCGACTGCGGGCAAGCCACTAAACATTGAAGTTTGTTCACAGTGTCATCCTTTCTTCACAGGTAAGCAGAAGATTGTTGATACCGCCGGCCGAGTAGATAAATTCCGTCAGAAGTACGGTATGAAGTAGTTGCTATCGCTTTTGCTCGATTATTTGAAAAAGGCGCCTTTCATAGGCGCCTTTTTCTTTGTCTCACTACTAAGTGTCCAGAGTAGCCAGGCCAGCCAGTCAGATGCAGAACAGCTCTGCCAGGCTCATGAATATGATGAGCTGGCCTCTCTCGAGAAGGTCTACGATGGTGACACTATCAAGCTGACAGATGGCAGGAAGGTGAGGCTGATAGCGATAAATACCCCCGAAATGGGTCATAGCCAGCGTCCTGAGCAGGCCTATGCAGCGGAAGCTAGAGATACCCTGAAGAAGCTCTTTATCAAAAACCGCAAGGTGAAGCTCAAATGGGGTAAGGACAAAAAGGATCGCTTCAAACGCCTGCTTGCCCATGTGTTTACAGAAAATGATCAGAACGCGGCTGCGCAACTGATTCGTCGAGGCCTGGGTTATGCCATCGTTGTGCCGCCCAATGAATGGCAGATGGACTGTTATTTTTCTCTTGAGCAAGAAGCTAAAAGTGCGAGCCGCGGGATTTGGAATCACCCTAATTACTTGCCTAAAGACCCAAGTAAATTAAGCCAAGAGAAAACCGGCTTCCAGGTCATAGAGGGTGAGGTGACAGGTATTGGGCGGGGCAAAAAGACGATCTGGTTAGATATGGGTACAGGTTTTGCCCTCAGAGTAAATCGAAAACACCTGCAAAATTTTACAGAAACGCCGATACTGGCATTGGAAGGTAAGCGTGTACGTGTACGTGGCTGGGTCTCGTTTTATAATGGCAAGTTGCGGATGTCTCTCAAACACCCTTATATGCTGACCGTGCTGGACTAAGTTCAGTCAATCAACAAGATTCAATAACGATAATGACTAAAGAAAAAAATAGTAAGCAAAAAGTTAGTAACAAAGAAGAATCAGATGAGGTTGCCGAGGTAGCCAGGGCCGCGCTGGATTATCATGCCAAACCTATTCCTGGAAAGATCGGTACGGCCCTGATCAAACCATGCGAAACTCAAGAGGAACTCAGTCTTGCCTATACGCCAGGTGTCGCCGCACCGGTTAGAGCCATTGCCGCTGATCCAATGGAGGCTTATACCTATACCGCCAAGGGCAATACGGTCGCGGTGATTACCGATGGTACTGCGGTTCTGGGTTTGGGTAACGTAGGTGCCCTCGCGGGTAAGCCGGTGATGGAAGGTAAGGGCGTATTATTCAAGCGCTTTGCTGATATTGATGTCATCGATCTGGAAGTTACCGCCGAATCAGCCGATGCCTTTGTTGAGACGGTGGTGAATGTGGCCAGTGGTTTTGGTGGAATCAATTTAGAAGATATCGCTTCACCACACTGCTTCTATATAGAAAAGGCCCTGAAGGAGCGACTTGATATACCGGTCTTTCACGATGACCAGCATGGTACAGCGATTATTATCTCCGCGGCTTTAATTAACGCCTTGGAATTACAGGGCAAGGAAATCACCGATGCCAGGATCGTTTGCCTGGGTGCGGGTGCGGCTGCTATGGCATCGATGAAATTGCTAATCAAGCTTGGTGCTCAGTTGGAAAATATTCGTATGGTGGATCGAAACGGTGTGATCCGGGATGGGCGCGAAAATCTCAACGAATATAAGCAGGCATTTGCGGGTAAGTTTTCTGAAGAAACACTCGAAGATGCGATGAAAGATGCGGATGTGCTGATTGGTGTCTCCGGGCCGAATCTGGTGAGTTCGCAAATGGTGCAGTCCATGGCCGAAAAACCTATCGTGTTTGCACTATCAAACCCCGATCCAGAAATTACCCCTGACCATGCTTTTGCCTTACGTGATGATTTGATCATGGCAACAGGCCGTAGCGATTTTCCTAACCAGGTTAATAATGTTTTAGGTTTTCCGTTTATTTTTCGTGGTGCACTGGATGTGCGTGCATCTGCGATTAATACCGAAATGGAAATTGCGGCGGTCAATGCATTGGCGCGTTTGGCTCATGCGCCCGTGCCCCAGCAGGTGTTGAGCGCTTACCATAAACAACAAGGGACACTCTATTTTGGACCGGAGTATATTATTCCGACGCCGTTTGATCCCCGCTTGAAAGACTATGTTGCAACAGCAGTGGCGAAGGCTGCGGTGGATACGGGGGTGGCCAGGGCGCCTTATCCAAAGCACTATCCCCCGATAATGTCTGAGTAGCTCCTCGACTGCATGGACGCAGGAGGTAGGGCGACTCAGGAGACAAAGCCGAGAAGCGATGCTGGCTTTGTTAAAAACTCATCAATAGTCGTCACTTACTGCTGCTTAAGTCGCTCTTGGCCATCCATGGCCTTCGCGAACTAAGCACATCCATGTGCAAAGCTCCTTCTATCTCTCTCGCTTTTGCCTCGCCATCATTCGCTTGATGAGATACACAGTTCTTTTCTGCTATGTCTAATTAACTAATCAGGGATCTGATCAGTCTCGTTTAGCATGATTTCAACGCTGGCTATGTCGGCGCGTTGCATGGGCTTACCATCAATTGGACTTAGCGGTTTGAGTCCGTGTTTATTTTTAGGAAACACTACTGCTTCTATTCTTTGTTGCTCTGCATAAAACACAATGCATGGATAGACCTCATAGTTGTCATGGCTGATGCGTAAGCGTTTGTCCTGATTTTCAAACGGAATATTGTTGTTGAGCAGTAACATACTGATATCTTCATAGGTGTCACTAAAGATATGCAGGGTAATCGCCGTGTTGGTATCAGCAGTGCCGGAGAGAACGGGTCCAACCAGGCGAGGCTGAAAGTCACTAAAAAATGACATGGCCTCGTAAGCGACTTCTCTTAATTTTTGTAATGTCTGTGGTTGGTTTTCAGAGCGAAACAGGCGCTGGTATTCAGCTAGTGCCTGTTCAATCTCGAGGTTGGTAGGTAAGTTGCGAGTATCATGGGCGCTAAGATGCTCGGCCGCTTTGCGCTTGGCCATCGCAAAGTCTCGGCTGCCTGATTCTATTAGTACGCGTGCGGCCTCTTGCGCAAGGCGCTGTCGCATTTGTGACTCTATCTTACTACTGTGTGGCATATTTGAATTGTTTATTGCTCGGTTATAGTTAGCGTCTAATAATTTGTATGCTGCGGCTAGAAAATATCTTGGGTTATATCGGTATTCTGGCCACCGTTATTTTTCTCAAGCGGTCTTTCGTCTCCAGCAATCTGATCTTCCAGCAGATATTCAAAGATCGCATCTGGATCAGTTGCTGTCGTGAGTTGCCCGGATTTTTCGTTGACACGTACTGAGACAATACCCGGTGGATGAATAAGTTGAGTTTCTTCCATGCCTTTTAGTGTGGCGCCCATATAAGAGATCCACATCGGCAGTGCTGCTTTAGCGCCGGTCTCACGGTTGCCTAGCGGCTTAGGGTTATCAAAGCCAACCCAGGCAATAGTCACGACATTATTGTTAAAACCAGAAAACCAGGCGTCACGCTGATCATTAGTTGTGCCCGTTTTGCCAGACAGATCCTTTCGTCCCAAACTGCGTGCACGTACACCCGTTCCGCGAACAATAACGTCGCGCAGCATACTATTCATGATGAAAGAGGTTTGTGGGCTAAGGATCCTTTGTGCAGGCGTTATATCAATGGGGCCTTCGAGGAATTGCAATTCCCGACGAATCGTATCCTCAAGAGTGGGCTGCTGGTCATCTCCTACCAGAAATGCCTGCAAGGTATCTTGTTGTAGTGGCACTACAACAGGCTTTTCCTCGGCTGCTACGGTTGTTTCAGTTTCGGTCTCCGCAAGTACTTCATCCTCAGCTTCTTCGGCTTGCTCTTTTTGTTCCAGCTCTTCTATGCAGGGGACACAGACCTCTGGCCGTTCAGTCATATGAACGACAGTGCCATCCGGGCCAACAATGTAATCGATTACATAGGGTTTAATACGGTATCCACCATTGGCAAATATTGAATAACCGGTTGCCAGCTCAAGCGGTGTTAAGGTGCCACTGCCTAACGCAAGTGAAAGATCGCGCGGTAGATTTGCATTTTCAAAACCAAAGCGACGGGCGTAGCGAACGGCGTAACCAATGCCAATGTCGCGCAGTAATCGAATCGAGACCAGGTTGCGTGACTTTATCAGTGCTTTGCGTAGTCGTGTCTCACCATAAATCTTGCCGGTGTAATTTTCTGGTCGCCAGGTATCTTCCAGTCCTGGCGCATCGAAGACCACCGGCGCATCATTAATGATGCTGGCTGGGGTGAAGCCTTTGTCGATGGCTGCAGAGTAAATGAAAGGTTTGAAACTTGAACCCGGTTGACGTTTTGCCTGTGTAACGCGGTTGAATTTGCTGCGATTAAAATCAAAACCACCAACTAAGGAGTCGATGGAACCATTTACAGGATTGAGAGATATCAATGCGCCGGAAACGTTTGGAATTTGCGCCAGCCAGGAACAAGCCTTATCTCCTGGGGTGACATAGATGACATCTCCAGGCTTGAGAATTTCTCGAATTGATTTTAATTCCGGGCCTTGATGATTATCGTCAATGTAACGGCGTGCCCATTCAATTCGCTCCCAGGGCAGGTAAGCGACGTTACCGCTTTTGGTGTAGGCATAGGCTGCGGATTGCTTATCGTTTTCTTTATCAACATCGTAATCGATGGCAAACACAATTGCCGGTTCCAGGTTTCCAACCTCATCAATCTCGCTCAATGCCTGTTGCCAAACGTCGATATCATCAATCTCATCGTTTTTATCAAGCTCAACATGATTTAAATGGCCACGATAGCCGTGACGGCGATCATATTCGAGCAGGGCTGTGCGCAATGCATTATTTGCGGCATCTTGTTTGTCTTTGTTGATGGTTGTATAAACGGTAAAGCCGGCACTTAAGGCTTCAGGTCCGTATCGTTCCAACATCTCACTGCGTACCATCTCGGCGATATACATCGCATCGACTTCTATATTTTGATCATGTAGCTCTGCTACATCTTTTTCATCCCTGGCAAGCATGAAGTCTTCTTCGCTAATGTACTCAAGATCATACATCCTTTTTAGAACGTAATTTTTTCGTTCAGTTGCCCGCTCCTGGTTTGCAACAGGGTTATAGCGAGAGGGAGCTTTTGGTAGGCCCGCCAGCATTGCGGTTTGTGCGATGGTTAACTCGTTTAGTGGTTTACCGTAATAGACTTGTGAGGCAGCAGCAAAACCATAGGCACGATTACCAAGAAAAATTTTGTTCAGGTATAGCGCCAGAATATCTTGTTTAGAAAGTTCTTCTTCTATTTTAAGTGCTAGAAAAATTTCATTGAGTTTGCGCAGATAGGTTTTTTCACGGGTTAGGAAAAAGTTACGCGCGACCTGCATAGTAATAGTACTACCACCAGACTTTATATCGCCCCCTGATTTAATTAATTCAAATGCAGCGCGTAAAATTCCCTGGTAGTCCACTCCAGGGTGCTCGAAGAAGCGGTCATCTTCGGCGGCGAGAATCGCATTAATTAACCGCTGAGGAAATTCTTCATACTTAAGTGGCGAGCGCTTCATCTTGCCGAACTCGTTTATAAGCTCCTGATCCTGGGTATAAACCCGTAAAGGCACCTGCAAACGGACATCTTTTAAAGTCTCAATATCGGGTAATTTAGGATTCAGGTATAGGTACATACCATATATTGTCAGTACACCAAGCAGCGATAAAATAATGAAAGTGCTTGTTCCATAAAGGAAAAACTTTTTTATGATGGGTTTCACAGGGCTCTGAATCCAGTCTTTAGCTTAATAGGCATTTGTCCGATAGGACATCTGAGCACAGAAGTATATCCGCTTTAGGTCACAAAACTCTACGAACAGTTTGCCATTATTCATTGTTTGACCTATAGTTGACCAAGGTAGTTAATGTAATTAAACATAAATGTGATCTAACCCCTAGGGATATAAGAGAAAAAGCATGGGCCTAGGCGACCTATTTAAACCCAAAAACCCACCGGTTTTGGGACTGGACATTTCGTCCACCGCAGTCAAGCTCTTGGAGCTGGGACGGAGTGGCGATCGTTTGCGTGTGGAATCTTACGCTGTCGAGCCGCTGCCACCTAACTCTGTGATTGAAAAGAACATTTCTGATGTTGAGGCGGTTGGCGAGGCGATTAAACGTGCGGTGAAGCGCTCGGGCTCTCGCTCGCGTTATGCCTGTGCAGCTGTAGCGGGCTCTGCTGTTATCACCAAGATAATCTCGATGCCCTCATCCCTTTCTGAAGAAGAGCTTGAGCAACAAATTGAGCTGGAAGCGGACCAATACATTCCTTATCCACTGGAAGAAGTTAACCTCGATTTTGAAGTCATCGGCCCCACGGAAAACGATCCGGAGCGGGTGGATGTACTGCTGGCAGCGTCTCGTAGTGAAAATGTTGAAGTCAGAATGGCCGCGATTGAACTTGCCGGTCTGAAGGCACGCATCATAGATGTGGAAGCCTATGCCATGGAAAATGCCTTCAACCTGCTGGCCCAGTCGATTCCTGACCAGGGCATCGACCAGACTGTTGCCGTAATTGATGTGGGTGCGACCATGACCACCCTAAACGTGCTGAGTGACCTCAAAACTATATATACACGTGAACAGGTCTTTGGTGGCAAGCAACTAACAGAAGAAATTCAACGCCGTTATGGCCTGTCTTATGAAGAAGCGGGCATGGCGAAACGTCAGGGCGGATTGCCTGACAACTATGAACCCGAAGTACTCGAGCCGTTCAAAGAGGCAATGGCACAACAAGTCAGCCGTTCATTACAATTCTTTTTCTCATCAAGCCAGTACAACCAGGTTGACCATATTGTTCTGGCTGGTGGTAGTGCCATGATTCCTGGAATTGACGAGATGGTGGCAGACAAACTTGGTGTGCACACCTCTATTGCGAATCCGTTTACTAATATGGTTATTGCATCGCGAGTTAAGGCGCAGAGCCTGAGTAATGACGCGCCCGCACTGATGATTGCAACGGGTCTGGCCATGAGGAGTTTCGACTAATGGCAAAAATTAACCTGCTACCCTGGCGACAGGAATCGCGTAAAGAACAGCAGCGACAGTTTCTGACCATCCTGGGTCTGTCAGTTGTGCTCGTGATTGTCGGTATTCTTGCGGTGCACTTGCAATATTCACGCATGATTGGTGTTCAGGAATCACGTAACGCTTATCTGAACCGCCAGATAGACAAGGTAAAAGCACAGATTAAAGAGATCGATGAACTGGCGAGTAAGAAAGAACGCCTGTTAGCGCGGATGGATATTATTCAGCAGCTACAGCGCAACCGTCCTGAAATTGTAAGGCTATTTGATGAATTAGTCAGAATCTTGCCAGAAGGCGTCCACTTGAGCTCGCTTCAGCAAAAACAGCGTAATCTACAAATGATCGGCATTGCTCAGTCAAATGCGCGAGTATCAGCCTTGATGAGAAATATTGATCAATCAGACTGGCTGGCTGAGCCAAAGCTGGAAATTATTGAAGTAGGCAAGAAAGAGGGAGCGAGAGAATTTTCTCTGCGTGCCATGCAAAAGTCACAAGATACTAACTTAGTGGACTCAAATACGACTGGAGCCAAGAAGAAAAAGTGAAGGATATCGATCTAAACAATCTTGATTTAAGCAATATTGGCGCCTGGCCGACGGCGGTCAAGATTGCGTTGATCATTGTTATCAGTGCTGCCGTAGCAGTGGCGGGCTTCTTCCTTGATGTTAAAAAACAAATTGAAAAACTAGAGCGCGCGGAAAGAACTGAAATTACCTTAAAACAGGAGTTTGAGACCAAGCAAGCCAAGGCTGTTAATTTAGAGGCCTATAAACAACAGTTGAAAGAGATTGAAGAATCTTTTGGTGCCATGTTGCGCCAACTTCCCAGTAAAACAGAAGTTGAAGGGCTATTGGTTGATATTTCACAAACGGGTTTAGCCAGTGGTATTGAGTTCCAGCTGTTTAAACCACAGGGTGAGAAGTTTATTGAGTTCTACGCCGAATTACCGATACAGATGAAGATGACGGGTGATTACCATGAATTTGGTAGTTTCGTGAGTGGTGTTGCAGCTTTGCCACGGATTGTAACCCTGCATGACATTTCGATTAAGAATGATGCGAAAACTAACAAGTTGATTATGGATGTCACTGCTAAGACATACCGTTATCTGGATGATGCTGAAATTCAGCAGACTAAAAAGAAAAAGAAGAAAAAGAAGGGTCGACGTTAAGAGTGAAATCTATGTATTTAACCAATCGACAATTAGTTGAAAAAAATAATCCGCTTAAGTGGGGGCTGCTATTTGCGGTCGCACTTTTGCTGAGCGCCTGTGGATCTCAACAGCATAGCGACCTTGATGCCTATATTGAAGATGTAAAGCAGAAGACCAAAGGCAGGATTGACCCGTTGCCCGAAGTTAAGACCTATGAGTCTGAAGTTTATGATGCCGCAGAGTTGCGTGATCCGTTTACACCATATGCAGAAGAGCCCAGCGAAGAATTATCTGTGCCCGGCCCGGTTCCCGATCAAAATCGCAAACGCGAGGCGCTAGAGGCGTTCCCGCTAGATTCTCTCGCTTTTGTTGGACACCTGGAGCGCGATGGCACCTTGTGGGGACTGGTTCAAGCCCCGGATGATTCTATTTACCGAGTTTCTGCTGGCAATCACCTTGGTAAAAACTACGGTGAGATTTTGAATATCAGTGAATCCAAAATACTATTGAAAGAAATTATTCCTAATGGCACAGGCGGTTGGGTAGAGCGCGAGGCTTCACTCGCGTTAACAGAGTAAAGGCTAGGAGATGACCATGAAGATGGGTATTGAAATGATGCGGAATACATATAACCGATTGGTACCGGTGATAACGTTATGTATTGTGAGCCAGTTTTTCTGGGCAAGCCAGGCACAAGCGGCGAGTCTGGATGATATTTCGTTTACCGCACTTTCCGGTGATGAGGTCGAGGTGACCTTGCATCTTTCGGGTGATGTAGCAGAGCCAGGTAGTTTTACGGTAGTTTTACCATCGACAATCCCGCGCGGATTGCTCTTGATTTTCCGGGTACTACCAGCAACTTGGAGAACAAATCAATCAACGTTGGCGTTGGTTTGGCGCGTTCGATCAATGCCATTGAAGCAGGCGGTCGTACTCGGGTTGTGATTAATCTGGCCAGGTTAACACCGTATAATGTAACGAAGAGTGGCAATAAAATTGTGGTTAACCTTGGTAGTGCAGGTCCATCAACGAGGACTGCAAAAGCTAGTGATAATCAGCTTATTCCAATCGCAGGTGGTGGTAACTCGATACAAGATGTGCAATTCCGCCGTGGTTCGCAGGGTGAAGGTCGTGTCGTGTTAGTCGTGTCTAACCCAAATACGATCATGGACATGATGCGACGTGGTGATCAGATCATTGTGACTCTACAAAATACGGAGCTACCTGAGAAGCTTGAACGTCGTCTCGATGTTATGGATTTTGGTACACCGGTTCGGACTATTGATGCCTTTAAACACGGTAAGGATGTAAGGGTCGTGGTCAATGCGGGTGGTGTGTTTGAACACCTGGGTTACCAGGCGGACAACAAAATCACGCTGGATGTGAAGAAGTTTGTTAAAGCCAAAGAACAGATTAAGAAGAAAAAGAAAAAAGAATATACCGGTGAGCGTTTATCGCTTAACTTCCAGAATATTGAAGTGCGCGCGGTATTACAGTTGATTGCTGATTTTACCGGCGTCAACATGGTAACCAGTGACTCGGTTCAGGGTAATGTGACCTTACGACTCAAGAACGTCCCCTGGGATCAGGCTCTAGACATAATCCTCAAGACCAAGGGTCTGGCAAAACGTCAGAAGGGTAACGTGATGTTAGTTGCACCGACTGCGGAGCTTGCGGCCCAGGAAAAGCTTGAACTGGAAGCAGAAAAGCAGGTTGTTGAACTAGCACCAATTATTAGTGAAACCATTCAGGTTAACTATGCGAAAGCAGAAGAGCTAATACTGATTCTTGAGAAGAAAGGCAATTCACTGGTTTCTGAGCGCGGTAACATCGCCGTCGATCCGCGCACCAATAAAATTCTGGTCCAGGATACGGCGAATAATATTGATGCAATTGTTGCGTTGGTAGAAGAGCTGGACATCCCGATTCGACAAGTGCTGATCGAGTCACGTATCGTGCTTGTAACCACCAACTACAGTAAAGACCTGGGGGTTAAATTTGGTGTCTCTACCGAGCGAAGTTCAGGTAATACCCAGCTGGGTGTCAGTGGCGATCTTGGTTCCGCTTCTCAGGCAGCAGTTGGAATTGCACCGGGTAGTAATGGATTAAACGTTGACCTTCCCGTAGCGGGTGCTGCTGGCTCGATTGGTCTGGCCTTTGCGAGACTGCCATTTGGTACCTTGCTTGATCTTGAGCTCTCTGCTGCAGAGGCAGAGGGTCAGACAGACATTATTTCAAGCCCCAAGGTCATAACCTCTAATCAGCATAAGGCAACGATTCGGTCTGGTACGGAAATACCATATCTGGAATCTTCACAAAGCTCAGGCGATCCTAATGATCCTACTAGCGGTACAAGCACTCAGTTTACCGTATCGTTTAAAGAGGCAGTGCTGGAGCTTGATGTTACTCCGCAGATCACACCGGACGATCGTGTTAATCTCGATCTCGTGATCAAAAAAGATTCGCCTGACTACGCAAACGCACAGTTTTCAGTGGGTGGACCACCGATATTTGTCAACAGCGTTGAAACACGCGTCCTGGTCGATAACGGTGAAACGATTGTATTGGGTGGTGTCTATGAGAGAACCAAGACTAATCAGGTGACACGCGTGCCATTGCTGGGTGACTTACCGTTGATTGGTTGGTTGTTCCGTGCAACGGAAGAGGAAGATGATAAGTCTGAGTTGCTCATCTTTGTAACACCTAAGATTGTGAAACAAGACATTACTATCTAAATCACGCTCTAACAAACGAATTAATGCCCCTCTCCTGTTGTATCAGGTGAGGGGTTTTTTAATGCCCTCAACAAGCCCAGGTTTTTGGTAGAATAGGCAGCATGAAAAAGGGGCAGAGCATATTTCTGGTTGGGCCAATGGGCGTCGGTAAGACGACGATTGGTCGTCAGCTGGCTAAGCTTCTGGACTATGAGTTTGTCGATAGTGATCACGAAATCGAGGCGAAAACCGGAGCCTCCATTGCCTGGATTTTCGATGTTGAAGGTGAATCAGGTTTTCGCACGCGTGAACAGGCGATGATTGATGAGCTGACCCAGCGACCAGGCATAGTTCTGGCGACTGGTGGCGGTGCCGTTATTAAACCTGAAAACCGATCGGCTCTAAAAGAAAGAGGCCTCTCTGTTTACCTAAAAGCCGATGTTGATGAATTATTAAAACGCACGGCCCATGATAAAAACAGACCGCTATTGCAAACAGACAATCCCAGGCAAAAG
>CAMYMU010000003.1 GCA_947259575.1 uncultured Ectothiorhodospiraceae bacterium
GTCGGTCACAGAATCAGTTTTTTTGTTGCTGTTATGGAAGTGGATTAACGTTTCGTCAATCGCTGTTTTTTCGCGACAATTGAAAAATATCAGGACACCCAGTGCGTCAAGCAGAGCTGGCGGCAAATCATTTTTTTTAAGTATAGGAACTATAAAAGCTATATTTACATAAAACCTGGAGTATCGCCAGCCACATGAGGCGCTAAACTTAGATAGAATTAAGAGTTGAAGCACACAAAACCACAGCTTCGGCAGCTTGTTTGGATGAAAAATGCCCGAAAATTGGGCAAATGTGGCGCGCAGGCCACGCGGGAGTCTCGGTAACCCTGTTCAGGTCCCGATCTTAGTTAGTGCTCGCACGAAAATTATCTAACTCAATAATTTGATGCAAAAAATCGCCCCATCCTTAGCTCGAAGAAAGATATAATGGAGCTTGCTTTTGGCCGAAAACCCGCAGAAAACAGCCATTGAAGCGGTTTTGATCATAAAACTTCGAGGATATATTGCATGCGTCATGTAAAAAACCCCCAACTTCATTTTGGCGAAGTCAATATTTCAGAGAACTTCGAGGATATATTGCATGCGTCATGTAAAAAACCCCCAACTTCATTTTGGCGAAGTCAATATTTCAGAGATAAATATTCAAACACGTTCTCGTGATGATATCCCAGCAATACTTAAGGGATTACAATATATTTACACCAACGATGAGGCACGGGAAAAGGTGTTTAGTGCTCTTGAGAAAACACTTGATCCCTCTGTGAGTACTGAGGCGGGGCGTCCTGGTATGGAGCTATGGAAAACCTTTGTGTTGGCTACATTGAAGCTTGGTTTAAATTGTGACTTTGACCGATTACAAGAGTTAGCGAACCAGCATAATACGATTCGTCAAATGTTGGGCCATTCTGGGTGGGAAGACACCACCGACTATAAGCTTCAAACCATTATTGATAATGTCTCAAAACTAAAGCCCTCCGTGTTGGCTGAAATCAACCAGGTGGTTGTGGAATCAGGCCATGAATTCGTAAAAAAAAAGCCTGGAGACGCATTACGAACGCGTTGTGATTCCGTTGTAGTTGAAACTAATGTGCACTACCCAACAGATATCAACGTTCTGTGGGATGCCATGCGCAAAGTGATCGAATTAACCGGTAGATTATGCGAAAGTTCAAATGTGAGTGATTGGCGTCAATACCGATATAACGTAAAGAAAATCAAACGGCTTTATCGTAAAGCGCAAAAAATAAAGCACTCCACCTCTAAAGATGAAAAGAAAAAAGCCATTCGCACAGAAGCTGTTCATCAAGCCTACCGTAATTATTTGTTAGAGTCAGAGCGGATGATCGAAAAGAGTCGGGAGACAATAAAAGGGCTCGTTAGTTTAGATAACGTGATCATGGTTGAGCTCATACACACCTATATAGCACATGCAGAACGACAAATAGATCAAACTGACCGACGTGTATTGAAAGGTGAAAGCATTCCACATAGTGAAAAAGTGTTCTCAGTCTTTGAAGAACATACTGAGTGGATTAGCAAAGGAAAAGCAGGCGTTCCAGTCGAACTAGGTGTTCGTGTCAGCGTAATAGAAGATCAGCACCAATTTGTGTTGCATCATCGAGTGATGTGGCAAGAAACAGATGATAAGGTTGCTGTACCCATTATTGAAGAGGCAAAGCAACGATACCCAGCTATTAATCAGTGTAGCTTTGATAAAGGCTACTACTCAAAAGATAATGTTGTTGAGCTTAATAAACATTTGGACAATGTCATCTTGCCCAAAAAGGGTCGATGCAATAAAGCAGAAAAAGCGTGGCAAGAGAGTGAAGTGTTTGTTAAAGCGAGGCGAAAACATTCTGGAGTCGAAGCCTGCATCAACAACCTAGAAGTAAGAGGTTTAGATCGCTGCTTATCTCGTGGTCGAGATGGATTTGAACGACATGTTGCTTTGTCAGTTGTCGCAACCAATGTGCATCGTATTGGTTTATTATTACAACGCAAAGAGTTGGCACGTCTGCAGCGAGATGAGCGGCGAAAGAATCAACGCATCGCAGCCTGATTCACCTTAAAGCTGGAACAACCTTGTCACTAATGCCGTTTGGTAGGGACGGCGCTGATCAAGATTTGGTGAAACTGATAGATCGAGACTGTATTTCACTCAAGCAAGCTGTTTTAGCAGAAAATATATTACAGGGTCATCGTGATGATTTAGTAAAGGGGGCATTTTTGCCCGCTTTCATGAGTTTTCGGGCAGGCACTAGTTAAAAGATGAGTAAATGTCCGCTTCATCGTAGGGATCGTAGCGGGCCGGCGCTCTTGGTGGGGGATGGGGTGACAAACCAAGGTGAGTCAGAATTTTCTTGATGGCGCCAGGTTCTTCTATGGCTGCCACCACTTTGACTTGACCCCCACAGTTTGGACACTTTTCCATTTCGATATCGAATACACGCCGCAGCAATCGCGACCACGAAATATAATGCTTTTTCCCTTTCTTATCTTTGTTATCGAATGATTCATCCTCTGTGCTTGACTGTTCCATACCTTCCTCTGTTTCTGAGCACAGATCAGGCACCACCTGCGAGCGCCACTTAGCATTCGGCGCCAATACCCCGTGAAACCTTATTAGGTTCAGTCGTGGTCGTGGCACCAATGCGGCCAGCCGCTGCAGCAATTCTAATGGCGACATCACAATGTGGGTGGTACCATCACGAAACGGCGTTTTAAGTTTAAGGACGACTTGCCCACAGTCAGTGAGTTTGAGTCGCTCATTGGCAATCGCTGGCCGTGCGACATAGCGACACAGCCGTTCTAGCTTCTTGCGGTCATCTGCTTCACAACTTACATCGGCATGCAGGCTAAACCCGTTGTTTTGCACACAGCGCTCTGAACCCTCCCCCTCTTCTGCTTCGACGGTTTTCAGCGCGTAGACTTTTTTGCCCCGCCTCGGCCCAAGCCCTATGCGGTAGCTTGTCGCGGCGGCCTGAAGATTTGACAATGCACTTTCTTCTCCCTCGCCTTCCAGATACGTTTGGCCTTGATCTTCTACCAAATAGCCGCGACGGGTCAGCAACTTCAGCAGTCGTTTGACGAGTCGTTCAAGCAGTTGACTGAGTTCCTCTTGGGTCGGTGCAGCTACTCGACGGAACACGATCTGATCACCACTGAGATGGTAAACACCATCCAGTACCAAGCAGTGACCGCTCCTGCGCATCCATGCGCTCGCGGCATTAGTGCGTCCATGCACGTCAAAGTGAATATTCAGATTCAGCGCCGAGCCAAAACGCTGGACGAAGGTGACGCCTCCAGTCTGAGCTACTGTACGTTTGAACCCCGCTTTTTTGATCAGCCATCCCGAAATCGCTCGATTTACGATGCCCAATACCGGACTCAGTAGCTTTGGATGAGAGGCTAACAGGTAACGCAACGGAATAGGTAAGGACAACACCCATTGCCGAACCGGCACTTCGGGAATCACCTCCTCCACCAAATGCGCCGCCGTCGAACTCATCCGTCTCGCCCCACAGCTCGGGCAAAATCCTCGACACTTGCAGCTAAACGCGATCAACTTCTCATGCTTACAATCATCACACTTGGCCCGCAAAAATCCATGCGCTAATATCCCACACCTCAGGTATTCATCAAATTCTTTTGTTACAAACTCAGGCAAACTCAGCGACGACTCCGTCGACACTTGCTCATAGAATGTTTCGATATTCTCCTGCACGATTCGATACAGTACCGTCTCCTCCGGTCGACGGCGTTCGTAGTGAATTTGCGGCTTCTGAGCATGAGTCGCTTGGGATGCTGACGCGAGAGCTGATTGCATTACCCCAGCGTAATGCCGGAAGGTGCGAAAAAAGAGAGGCTAATGCCTCGTTATGCTGTCAGCCTATATCGCTTTTCTGTGTAAGCAATTTTCTCTGGAAGGAGGTAATGTCCGCTAAGTCTATGCTGCTGTCTGCAGCGCAACTATCCCGAATGGCAGCAATTGGCTGACTAGAGCCTATCATCAAACTAAACAATGGGGGGTATCTCAGGATTTATCTAGGCGATCCTTAATGGCCGCTTTGTGGCAATTTTTGACGGATGCATCGATATATTCACCGACATTATTGCGACTTCTCAGCAATTCAATACAAGCTTGAATAGCATAAAAGTCATTATTGCTCCCATCTCCCCTAGCTCCAAACCACTTTACATTGACTGCGCCATCATATAGCCTTTTCCATACGCCCCAAGACTTATTTATTGCAGGCCTATTTGCGCCCCACCATCCTGTAGAACCAGCAGAACTAGAGTGTGTAGGGTCAATAATGGTACCACCATTATGAAATTCCTTACCGCCTGTAGCATCCCATATAAATGTGCCGCCTCCATGTTCCCTAAATGGTGGGTCTATAGGTTCTTTGGGTTTTGTAGGGTAAAATGATCTTACAGTCACTGTTTCACCCTCAATCCCGCTTACTGGTAGATCATCTATACTATCAACTGAAAATACTAATAAATTACGTATTAATCTTCTAAAGTTCATCAAAATATACCCTGTCTGTTGCGAATTCATAAATCAAACAGCCCTTGACTTTTGAAAAAGTCGGCCTGTTTCAAATGAGGATTACACTTTTCA
>CAMYMU010000004.1 GCA_947259575.1 uncultured Ectothiorhodospiraceae bacterium
CCGTTATTGGCATACTCAATTTTTCCTGGAGTTTGCTTTGAAGCACCAGTAAATGCGCCTTTCTCATAACCAAAAAGTTCGCTTTCCAATAGATTATCAGGAATCGCGGCGCAGTTTATCGCTACAAAAGGTTGTTCTGACCTCTGACTCAATGAATGGATTGCCCTAGCAAAAAGCTCCTTGCCAGTCCCACTTTCGCCATAGAGAAGAGTAGTGGTATCGGTAGGCGCTAATTTTTCGATGAGACGGCATATGCTTAAAATTGATTTATTTGATGAAATAATACCTTCAAATGATGCATCCTTATGCCGTTCTAATAGCATACGATTTTGTTCTTCCAACGAATACATCTTATAAGCACGTTGCAAAACAATATTTAAGGTGTCAAGATCTACTGGTTTTTGATAAAAATCATATGCTCCCAAACTGACTGCGCGCACTGCATTTTCCCTATCACCATTACCTGTCGCAACAATAATTTTAGTCTGTGGCGCAATGGATAAAATGTCCGAGAGCGTATCCAGCCCTTCCTGGACACCATCAGGTTCAGGCGGAAGGCCTAAATCGAGCAATATCACAGGAGGCTTGCTCTTACGCACCAGATCAAGCGCTGATTTACGATTATCTGTTGTAATTAAGTCATAATTATCAAAGGACCAGCGATATTGCCGCTGTAATTCCTTATCATCTTCGACAATCAACAGTTTATTTGACAATTTATTCATGAGCTATCATTCGCCATTTATCAGGCATAGCTTGGAGTGACTAATGGTAAGTAGCAACGAAATTTTGTACCCGAACCGGGCTTACTCTCAACTACAATGCGTCCACCCAAAGAACGAATATATTCTCTGGCCTCATAGACCCCTATCCCCATTCCCTGAGCGCCCTTTGTGGTTTCAAAGGGTTTGAACAGCTTCTTCTCGATAAAATCGGGATCCATCCCAGATCCTGTATCAACAATATCAACAACCGCATCACCATTTATAGCATCAAGGTTAATTACAACCTCTCCACCTTCAGGTGTCGCCTGCTGTGCATTACGTATCAAATTTCTGAATACCGTCAAAAATCGATCATAATCTCCAGCAACCTGGACAGCATTGTTTATATTGATGCCTGGTATGGGTCTATAAACAGCTAGCTCCCTGACAAGATCTTTTATAACATTGGTAATGCTAACTATCTCGTTTTTCTCAAGAAAGTCACCTTTTCTCAACTGCTCAGTTAATTTTCTTATTCTGTCTGATGACACTTTAACTGTTTCGAGTACATCATCAATAAACTCAGGATTCTGCCTGTGCCTATCAGCATTTTGTGAAATAAGCGAAAGTTGACTATTGATGTTCTTAAGATCATGCATTAGGTATGTCGAAAGTTGATGAAATGCCTTAAACTGTCTGTTTTCGATCAACGCCATAGAGCTTTCTTCTTCAGCAAGATGGCTAGCAACTTGTCGCCCGGCGATCTTTAGCAAATCGTAATTCTCCCAGTTGGGATTGAAATCCACACGTGATCTAGCAAGGATAATAATACCATAGGGTATGTTTCTCAAAATTAGCGGCACTAATAACCAAGTACAATCTGAATCTATCAACCACTCAGGCAAAGTCAGATTTTGATAAGCATCCGGGTTGTCTTTATATTCGTCGATATTAATTATCCAGTCACGTGATCGTAGGTACGAAAACAGGGATTTTTCGTGTGAAAAAAAATCAGGCTGATGAAATGGCATGCTTTGTGAGCGAGACAGATAGAATCTGTTGCTGTTATCGCGCAACCATAAGCTCCCACCTGGACTCTCAACTATAGCTGAAACGGCCAAAATCGCCCTCACCTTGAGCGATATATCTTCTTCATTGCCTGTAAGTGTATTTGTGAGTTTCAGCCATTCCTCCCTGTAATCGTAACGATAATTAAAAAAATGCTTGTTTATAAACACCTTAAGATAGGCCCGTATCTGACCAGAGGTTAAGACGATCAGTAATGTCAACAGCATTCCGAACAGGAAAACAGCCTGCAGGATCCCACTCCAACTGCTCCCATAACTACGAATCAGGTAGCCTGCAATGGACATCAGTAGCAGATAAACACCAACAGCGATTAAAGTGACGCTATGCAGTACAATCTTACGTGAAACAAATACATCCAGAGACCAGTCAGGATTTCTTGCAGCAGATACTGCAATAAACGGAATTACGAACGCATTAATCAAACCTCTTGCGTTCCATATACTTGCATCGAGATTATTGTATAGCAGCGCATGCGAGTATAGGAAAAAATCATACGCAAAAATCCCACCTATACCAAAACATAAAAACTTGATTGCCCAACGCCTCGCTGCTGAAATGTTTCTATAGAGCAGCTCAACAAGAAATAAACCAGATAGGGCTTGCCCGAGCGATAGCGTCAGGAATATCTTTGAATCATAATTAATATATATCCCATATTTGCCAGCAATAATACGGATCGTGGAATAGAACAGTGATACTGCCAGAACGGCTATTACAAGATTATTGATTTTCGACAGTGGCGCGGAATCTTGTGTCTTATTGAGCAACCAAACAATGAATATTAACCAAGCGGCATTACGAATGGTTTCAATGATGAATATATATTGATAATCAATATTATTCATCCACGCTTCGTAAGCCAACACAAGACACCAGAGCGCATTAAGCAATGATGCAATAAGCAGCAAGATACCTTGCCGCTTGCCCTTCCAACCAATCAGAAAAAGTATCGCCAGGATAGCCGAAAGACCAGCGCCTGCGAAATAACTTGCCAATCCATAATTAATCATACTCTACGCCATGCACTACACACAGAATGGAATACTGTTACAGGAATGCTAGTGTGCACCTTTTTTCCAGAGCACAACTTCCGCCGTCTGCAATAAAATCATCATGTCAAATAATAGACTATGGTTCTTTACATAAAACATGTCATATTCGAGCTTTACCCTGGCATCTTTTTCATTGGCACCATAGGAATACTTCAATTGCGCCCAGCCAGTCAGACCAGGCTTAACCCTGTGCCGTTCCTTGTAATACGGTATCTTACGGGCTAGTTTTTCAACAAATTCCGGGCGTTCAGGTCTAGGGCCAACAAGACTCATATCGCCCCGCAGGATATTGATTATTTGTGGAAGCTCATCTATTCTATATTTACGAATAATAGAGCCCACCCAGGTAACACGATCATCGCCGGCTGATGCCCACCGCGCCTGACCATCTTTTTCAGCATCTACACACATACTGCGAAACTTAAGCAATTCGAAGTGTCTGTCATATTGTCCCACTCGCACTTGCTTATACAAAACCGGACCTTTCCCCCGGTCCTCCCATAAGATGGCCACAAGCGTCACGAGCATGATTGGGGATGTAAGGATCAACAGGCATAGGCATGTAAGAATGTCGAACACCCTCTCAGTGTATGCACGTAATGTCCCCTGATCAAATCCTTCAGAGAATATCATCCAGCTCGGGTTGAGCATATCCAGATTGAGCTTTCCGGTTTCTCTTTCAAGAAAAGTCGTTGGTTCTATAATGGTGATACCACTTAATCTACAATCAAGCAGCTCATCAACGGGAAAATTTTTGCGCCTGTCATTCATCGCGATTACCACCTCTTCAATCTCTTCCTCCTCAGCATATTTTGACAAAGGGATTTTAAGCCGAATCACTTTATGGGATTCAACAATATCGTGCTCGCCTGGGACATGCAGAAATCCGGCGATATAGAAATTTTGTTGCTCATGACTACGGCGAAGCTCATCAATAGTCGCTGCCATCTTGCCTGCGCCGTAGACGAGTACACGTTTTTTGAGTACGTTTTTATCGACGATATTGAGGAATATAAACCGGATAATGGCAATAGAAACAAATGAAATTGCACTAGCTATCAGAATGATGCCACGGCCAAGAAACAAGGTCGGCAGCAAATAAAATATG
>CAMYMU010000005.1 GCA_947259575.1 uncultured Ectothiorhodospiraceae bacterium
AACCACCGAAGGCGGAGCCGTCAGATTTACAGTCTGATCCCTTTAGCCACTCGGGAACCCCTCCGCGAGCAAGCTGCGTATTGTCGTCATCTGACTATACCCTGTCAACTGTAAGGAGCCGAAAAAGCCTTGATTTTCGGGAAGTTCGGGGCAGATCGTAAGCGGATCCATCCTTACTAGAGAATTTTTGTGTGGAAATGTTCTGGCCCCATAAAATAGCGCCTAAATTTAAATTCGAATATGGTGTCGGCAGCTTCAAACCGCTACGCGGTTCATGCTGCATTTCCTACGCTTCGCTCCGGTCACACACGGACTCGATCGTTTTGTCTGGAACAAAACGAGATCGCCGAAGGCGACCCGAAGGGCGTAGGCCATGGAAGGCCTGCGTCAGCCGCGAACAACTTCATTTACCATCAGTAGGTTCGCAAACGACACAAAAGCAAAAGGCCCGGAAAACCGAGCCTTCTATATATGGTGCCGACACACGGACTCGAACCGCGAACCTACTGATTACAAATCAGTTGCACTACCAATTGTGCTATGTCGGCAATAATTAAACTGTACTACTCCACGCCTTCGCAATCCTACTGCCCTAGCTTGAATCCCTGCGGGCTTCACCTAGGATTTCCTACGCTTCGCTCCGGTCATTACAAATCAGTTGCACTACCAATTGTGCTATGTCGGCGTGGGGGCGAATTGTAGTACATCGTACCTGTTCTCGCTATATGTCTGGGCAGGATCTTTTTAAAGAATTACCTTAGCAGGCACGATCGGTCTGGCCGATGTTGGGATGACGCTCTCTGAAGGTATCCAGAACCTCGGGTAAGAGTTGCTGATCTTTGGGCCAATCGAGCCAATACTCACGCAATGGTAGATTGACTCGGCGGATTTTGACCTTGAATCCCAATGCCTTAATTTCATCGTATCGCCGCTGGGCAAGATCTGAGCGTGAAAATACGCCTAGCGAAACGGCATTGGCCTGCTCACCCGTTACAACCAGGAAATAGTCTTTTACTTCTTTATCTTTGAGTTCACGGATATGTGCCCTCGCCAATTTTCGAGTGGTCTCGGGCGGAATAAGCACCCAGAAGCCTTTGCGCGTATTGTCTTTACTCATGCGCCGCTCAGCGGAGATGCCTAACGATATCAATTCCTTACGAATAGCGTTGGCGGCTTTCTTATTTTTGAATGGTCCAAGGGTATTACAGCGTGTTGTCGCATCTTCCCCAGTCGGGGCTTCAACGGCCTGCTCTTGCTGGGCCAGGTATTCTTTGACTAGAACCAGGCGTAAATTATCATCATCGACCGGGGCTTGCGCGCCATTAAGCTCTACGCTGCGGTAGTGCCAAAGGCCAAAACCAAGATTGACCAGCAGCAATGTATAGATAATCCACTTCATATTTATTCGATCTTAAGCCTCAGTGGCAATAAGTGCCAGGCCTTTTAAGACAAGTGATGCTTCATATATATAGGGACATTGAAGCGTTTCTTTAATTTGCTCTGCGTCACCGCCGGTTAGATAGCATGTTGGTTTGCTTGCTGAGTTTGAAAACTGCTCATCCAATTTACGATAAGCGTAATCAATCAAGCTGGTTAATGCGTAATGTGTACCTGAGGCAATCCCTTGCTCCGTTGTTTGTGAAAACAGGTACGGGCTGGTGGTATCAGCAACATCAAAATCGATATTAGTGCCTGACGCTAACACCGTCTGACTTAAACCAAGCCCAGGGGAAATTAGTCCTCCAAGGTGTTGACCACCGTTATCGATCGCATCAATCGTCAGAGCCGTCCCGGCATCTACAACCAGAACTGCAGACTGAGTTGAATGATATGCAGCGATCATTGCTGCCCATCTATCACAGCCAAGACGCTCAGGCTGATGATAGGCATTGGTCACACCAAAGCCTTTTGCAGGACTGCTGATAAAGCTGGGAGACATGTGCCATTTATTTTCAAAAAAATTGATGAGATCATGTTTATGTTTTTCTGATCCAACACTGCTGATGAAAATGGCGCTTGGCTTTTCATTGCCATCCCAAACCGTTTCTAATTTTGAGTCCGAAGGTATTTGCTTCACTACTGACAATTGGCCTGTGGTCGACGCCATCGTCCACTTTAAGCGAGTATTTCCATCGTCAATTAACAAATAACTCATTTTCCCGATCCTTTAACCGGTCTCAGTTTAATTTCACCTGAGTAAAAACGTTGTAGCTGGTTAGCGGCTTTCTGTCCTGATTGCTCAATCAAAAGTGCACCCTGTTGATCGATGCCTCTGGCAATACCGGTTATTTCTCTATCGCCGAGCTGTAAGCTTACTTCAGAATCCATGTAACAGTCCCACTGCAGCCAACGTTCACGAAACGTTTCCAGCCCGTTCAGCTCAAACTCTTTAAGTGCGGACATGATGGAAATCAGGAGTTCTGCTGCTAACTCATTGCGCGAAAGCCCGATATCACAAACCTGATTAAGCGCAGTCCAGGGTTGATCGATTTTAGCAGCCTCATTATCCGGCATGTTAATATTCAAACCAACACCAATCACAATGACATAGGGACCATGACTTTCGCCATGCATTTCTAGCAATATTCCACAAAGCTTGCGCCCATTAATAAGTATATCATTAGGCCATTTAAGTTTAGCCGACTCCACTCCCTTTTTTCGTAGTAGCTCAACAATCGCTACACCGACAGCAAGACTAAGCCCCGTCATGTCATTAGCAATCGTGTTAAATTGATAGAGTATAGAGAAATACAGGTTACCGCCAAATGGAGAAATCCATTGTCGGCCGTGACGACCACGCCCCGAAGTTTGCTGTTCTGCAAACACCGCCTTGCATTGATTCTCATCCGTTGCTGCCAGCTTCATAAGGTAACGGTTAGTCGAACTGATACTAAGAAAGGTTTCGATTTCCATTTCAGGAATTTGTTTTTCGATAAGTTGTCTGATCGTTTCTCGGTTTAATAACTCGATAGACTGTGATAAACGATAGCCCTTACCTGTAACCGCATGAATATCCAATCCGTAATCGGATTGTAATGCCTTTATATGTTTCCAGACCGCAGCTCTTGTTACACCTAGATGGCTTGCTAACTGTTCACCGGAATGAAAGTGTCCGTCGATTAGACGTTCGAGTAAGGAATGTTGTAATGACATGGCAACAGGGCCTATAGCATTGGTTTACAGCTGGCCACTACTTTTTACTTCCAGATAACGATTTACTATATTAATAGGTAAATCCTGAGGCATAACATCTGTATAGAGTACCCCTGCCCCATCAATGCGTTGATGTGCATCTCGGCGATAGCCCAGGTAGTGTTGAGCAGAAGCATGGTTCAATGCTGACTCAAAGCCATCAACATCTTTATTCAGTAAATTGTTAATAGCTGTCTCCTGCATACTGGCCAACAATACCAAATGACGTTTACGCATAATATGCAGAGCGGGGATGAGTTCATCCGTATCTTCATCACGCAGGTTAGTAATAAGTACAATCAGCGCGCGCCGTTTCTGTCGTTTCATCAATTCGGTTGCAGCTCGACTATAGTCAGGTGACAACAAACTTGGTTGTAAATCATAAATCGAGTTAAGGATACTATTAACATTACCGACCGATTTACGAGGTGGTATCCAGCGTTCATCACCACTAAAGGTCATCAAACCAACCGCATCACCCTGGCGCAAGGCAACATGCGATAAAAGTAGAATCGCATTCAGCGTGTGATCGAAGTGACTCAACTTATCATCATGAGCTAGCATTCTTCGTCCACAATCTACCAGGAATATAATCTGTTGATCCCTTTCTTCCTGGTAATCTCTTGAAATCAGTTTATTAGTTCGGGCGGTTGCGTTCCAGTCAATTTGTCGTAGTGAATCACCATCACGATATTCTCGTAACTGGTGAAAATCGAGGCCTTCGCCACGACGGCGCTTTTTGAGAATGCCCATCTGGTTCAGGCGCTGATCCGTTGCCAGCAAAGAATATTTCATGACGCTAGAAAAATTAGGATAATTTCGGACTTCTGACACCAAAGGTTGAATAATATTTCTCTTCCACAGGCCAAGTACTGAGAACACTCTGAACTGAACTTTTTCAAACGCAACAGGACCACGCACAATTGGTTTGACGCGGTAACTTAGCTTTACCCAATTGCGTGATGGTATGGTCACGGTAATAGGCAGATCTTCATACTCGAGTTCTTCTGGAACATGATCAAAGATCTCAAGCTTAATGGGGTATCGGTAGCGATTGTGTAAAGTTAACTCGACATTTGCCCATGAACCAAGTGAAAGCGCATGCATAACCTTGCGCTCTACTTTCACTTGCTTCTTTCCCATCACCGTAAATGCATCGGCAATCAGGACACCGATAATGACATAGGCAAAAATTTTCCAGTCACCACCATAGTCCGGATAAAAACCTAAGGCAATTGCCAGAATCAGCAATGCCAGAACTAACCAAACACTTTTTAACGCTGGGATCATATGCGCGGCGCATCCACACTATCTAGGAGGTTCTGCAAGATAGTATCTGGTGTTTGCCCTTCGATTTCCATTTCTGGTGACAATACGATGCGATGACGCAAGCCGGCAATGGCAATGCTTTTTATATCATCAGGTGTGACGAAGTCATTACCATGCAACAACGCTGCAGCACGGCCAGCCCGCAATAATGCAATACCACCACGTGGCCCAGCACCGATGCTAATGCCAGGCCAATTACGTGTTTGTCTGACGATATTAACTGCGTACTCACTAACTCTCGAATCGACAGTAAGCTCTGCTGTGACTTTCTGTAAATTGATAATGTGCTCTGCATTAACCACAGGTTGAATGTCATCGACGTTGATCGCATCACCTATCGAATTCGAAGTAACATTATGTACCAGTTGGTATTCCTCATTCGTATCTGGGTAATCAATCATGATTTTCAAAAGGAAACGATCCAATTGCGCTTCCGGCAGGGGATAAGTCCCTTCTTGCTCGATCGGGTTTTGCGTTGCAAGTGTCATAAAAGGAGGATCAAGCTTTAGTGGTTTACCTTCAATGGTAACCTGTTGTTCCTGCATCACTTCAAGCAACGCGGCCTGGGTCTTGGCAGGTGCTCGGTTGATTTCATCCGCCAATAGTAAATTTGTAAAGACAGGGCCCTTACGAATCTTAAATGACTCACTTTTCAGATCATACATGGCATGCCCAGTCACATCGCTTGGCATTAAATCCGGGGTAAACTGGATTCGCGAAAATGTACCGTTAAAGGTTTTTGCCATTGCTCTAACCAACAATGTTTTACCCAGTCCTGGTACACCTTCAATAAGCACATGGCCCGATGCCAGTAAGGCAATAATTACCTGATCAATGACACTGCTTTGTCCTACCACCGCTTTCGAGATCTCATCTCTCAGCTTAACGACGGTTTGGCTTGCAGCATGGATATGTTCCGAGGATACACCTGATGCAATACTCATAGTTTCTTCCTTATTGTGCTGAATACTTCAATTGTTGCGGCAAACTCCAGTTCTTTCTCAACAGACTTGCTGGTGATGGCCTGATAAACTTTTTCTTGTTCGAGACCTGCTAGCTTGGCCAGCTTTTCGGCTAACTCTTTGTCCGGCAACCTCACCCACAATGGTCTGGTCTGAACAATCTGCTCATGTAATGCTTTTTGTACGCTAGCTAGCAACTCATTTCTATTTTTGTTGCGCCACTGATAATGACCGGTCGAAACAATATGCTCACTCATGCTGCGCCTTACTCTTTCAGGATCACGCGCAATCGGACCAAAGCGACGTGAGGCATACCACAACCAGATCAGGACAAATGCAATAAACGCAAGTACTGCGGGGTAATACTTATCCAGAAGAATCGACAACAAAGATGGGTTATCATCATTACGAATTATCCAGAGCTTCCTGTCAGAATTATTAATGTGAACAAGTGTATGCAAAAACGCCGCGTGATCATTTTTTTTCAGGTTCCTGTTCGTTAAAAAATCGATTTCACTTAACAAGGTAACCCAACCATCTTCGATTTGAAATTCGATTAAGTGTGAACCATTTTTTCCCTTCACTTCCCATGAAGGTTCATATCGCCCTTCGTTATCCATCCAGCGACTCGACAAAAAGGCAACTTTCTTGTCCTCGATCTGATCATTAACTGGAATATTAACTACAGCCCGTGTCCAACGATCATTTAGATCTCGATCCTCTTTATCGCTTTCATCGTCTGGCATTTTCTCTGCTTCATCTTGACTTTCTTCCTTGTCTTCCGACTCATCTAATATTAAATCAAGAAATGGTGATGCATCATATGATTGATCTGTGGTTACACCTAACTCATTAAAAAGTTCATCCTTTGATTTTTTTTCTGAATGCGAATAACGAGCCAGCACAATGAGGTGTCCACCCTGTTTGACCCAATCAAGTAATTCAGCAACGCGATCCGCACCAATGTCATAGCGCTTAGTTGGGATAAATAGCACATCATTTTTCGATGGCATCTCTTTTAATTCAAGAATACTTGGCAGACTTTCAATCTGCATATTAAACTTTTCAAGAAATAACTCCGCTGCATAAAACTTGTTTGTCGCAGCCTCGCCGGCATAACCAAGTTGGATTACTTTTTCATAGCGCTCATGGGTTGTAAAAAACCACCAGACCAGTGACCCAACAAGCAGGGAAAGAATGGCCACCACTATCAAGCTAACACGACTCATGACTGCGCACCAAAATGTTGAACCCAACGTTGGCTCAAATCTTTCATAACGCCTGTGTCAGGCAATCGATGAGCATAGGCCGCTAGCTGCCAGGTAGTCGTTAGCTGTCTGAAATAGGCAACACTGTCAGCATTCAACTTACTACCGTGGTTAATAACAATACGAATGCAATCACCCTCTGTCGCACTACCTCTTAAATTAATCCCATCGCGATGTACTAATGTAGTCAATACCCCGCGATAAAGTAAACTCAGTGCGACAAGTGGATCATTCTTATTCCACAAATCCATTGCGGCTTGGCCAACATCATCAGGAAGCGACTCGGGTGTAATCTCAAGACCAAACAGCGATTTTGGTATTTTTTTATTAATCTTTTGAGATTTTTGTATACCTGCAGGTGACCAGCGTAAGTAAAAAATAATCGCCAATACTATCAAGGCAAATGCCGCAACCCACAAAATGACTTCGCCGATACTGCCTAGGCCAAGACTCAACCAACCAAAATCAGTTGACGATTCTTTGTCAGACTTTTTAACCTTGGGGTCAGCCTTTTTTTCTTCTTTTTCGTCTTTCTTCTCTTCTTTCTTTTTGTCTTTATCCTTACTGCGCCAGCGCACCACGGTTTTTTCTTTGCCGAATTCATCCTTCTCCATAATTTCCTTAATCGCCTGTTTGGCCTCAGCATTGCTGAGCCCCTCAGGTTCGGCATTAACCTTTTCTATTGGAGAAAATATAAAACCAATAGTGCAAGCCAGCAGCACTGCAGCGACTGAGCTATAACTTTTGGGTTTGCGAATGCGTTGTGCTAACTGGCGAAAGGCGATCTCTATGTCCCAGCCTTCTAACTGCGTACGACGGTTTATATATAAGGCAAAACCACCGGCAACATAAAAGGGTTCAACAATAAAATAGGTTATATAGATAAAGAAATTAATCAGCATCCCTGCCCACCAGACATTATTTGCCTCACCTGGCCACAAGGCTGTTGAAACTGCATCCGTGTAATATTCAGGTGCAAACATGTAGACAAGACCAAGTATGCTAAAAAAGAAAATCAACTCCATCAAAATACATAAGAATGTCAGACCAAAGGCACTGCCCCCTGATAGTTTCTTCAAGACATTGCTGCGTTGAGCACGTGCACCACCTGTTAATTTTTCGAGCTGCCATACAGGTAAATTAAATGAACGCGTTGGATCCAGGCGTAAGATCGTCAGCATCTTGATCATGTGAGGAAAAATTAAGCCAGGTATTGCCTTTAAAATATTCTTTAACGACTCAACATTACCAAATAAGGCACGACTTATAATATGTAAAGGTACGCGATCATATAATGGTTTCAACCACCAAAATAATATTGCCGCCCATACTTCATGATCTATGAGAATAACGTTGATAATTATGAAAATAGGCAGGGTTAAAATTAGCCAACTGAGTGCGATCTTTTTCCACCACTGCTGAACCATCATAAAACCGAGGTCGATCGCTTCCATGGGTTTTCGAGGCCGCACTCGCGCTGACATCTTATCAATCTGCACGACGACGCCCTATGAACAATAGATAAAAACCAACAAAGCCCCAGAGGAAAAAGCCTACATAATATTTTATTGAGGGGCTGATACTCCCCTTTGATGACCAGAAGGCTTCGAGGAAGGCCGCGATGACCAGCATCAATATAACACCATAGACCATTTTTAAACTTACTTTACCCGCGCGTTTGAGTGCCTCGCTTCGCGATAGTAAACCTGGCCTGATCATGGCAAAGCCTAACTTGAGCCCAGCCATGCCAGCAATAATTATCGCCGTTAATTCAAAGGAACCATGACCAATGACAAATGATAGAAACGTTTCCGAATAACCGATTTGAATAAGGTGGCCCGCAACGGCACCAATCGCAAGGCCATTGTAGACAAGGAAAAAGATACTACCTAAACCAAATAACATCCCGCCAGCAAAGGTGCGAAAGCCAACACTGATGTTGTTATAGATGTAAAAACCAAACATATAAAAGTCATCATCAGATGCACGTTCGGTCCCTATATGCTTAGCCTCGGGATCATACATTGAGCGGAACTCACTCACCTGTTCGGGTGGCATAATGCTGTAAACAAGTTCTGGGTTTTCTTGAATGGCAAAACCGATGCCGAATAAGGGGCCGTAAAATAAAAGAGTGGCCAGCCAAAATAGCCGCCATTCTTTGCGAATCAAAGATGGAAACTCATAAAAGACAAAATTAATAAAACCACTAAGCGTATTACTCTTGGCGCGATAAAGGTGTTGATGTCCGCGCAACGTTAACTGGTTGAGATATTCAATCAACTGTGCCGAGTAATTTCTCGATTGTGCTAACGATAAGTGGTGGCACAACTGTCTATACATATGTGGGATATCAACGGAGTCAGACGAGAGCGGGCGCCTGTCTTTAGGTATTTCTCTATCTTTAGAGTCCAGCCAGCGTTCAAACTCTTTCCATTGGGGCTGATACTTTTCTGTAAAACTATCTTGGTTCATCGCCGTCCCATCATCCAGTTGGCATACTGAAGCAAACTATTGACGGCCTTCTCGTCTTTCTCTTGTGTAACCTCTTCCAGTATATTAGCCAGTTCACTTGAGCGTTGTGGTGTGAACAACTTGACCCGCTCCGCGTATTGGATCATCGCCTTTTGCTCGAGTGGAGTGAGTGAAATGGGTGGCGTGAGTGGTGCCATCTTCACAATATCACTCGCTTCAGCAAGTTTGTCCTGGTAGACCACAATCGTACCCGCAGTAATATCGCCCAGGCGTTTAAAGTCACGATTAAACAACATGGATATCAAACCCACGCCATAGAGGAAAGGAAGAAAATCAACGCTACGCAATAAGTTTCTTAACAAGGAGGACTGCAAGGTGACTTCAGTACCATCATCGTGAACGACTTTAATCCCCATAGAGCGTTTCCCCGGTGTCGCGCCCTGGTTATATAACTCAAACACAACCGGATAGAACCATTCCATTAAAAATACTGCGATAAAATATAAGCCCTGTCCAAAATTCCCAAAAATATTTAATACGGTGCCTAGCGCAATATACACTGCAAAACGAATCAATAAATCGATCATCCAGGCATAACCACGCACAACCGGGCCAGCTAAGCGCAAGCCAAGTTCTACACCTTCAGGGGTTTCTATCGAACGTCTAGTGTCCAGCATGTTTATTCGATCGCGTTATCGTGGTTGCTCAATTCGCTGTTCATTTTGTTGCTGTTCGGCTTTATCGATATAAGCCTGGTAAGCAGGAATCGCAATCGCCGCCAAAATACCGATGACAGCCACAAACATACCTAATCCACCTATAACCACTAACGCAATGACTCCACCGCTATTCTCTGGTGGAGGCGGACCAAAGCGATTTTCACCCTGAGTTCCCGGAGCAAATAAAAATATTAAATAACCGAGTAATGGAATTAACAGGATTAATGATAACCAACCACTTGTGTTCATATCATGACTACGTTGGATCGCAAACATGAAGTAAAAAACAAGCATAACAATAGAAGCCAAAGCCGAAAATGCGATACTCACAACCAGACCACTATCACCCATTATGGCAGCCAGGATTCCCCCAATGACATTTGCAGGGATGGCAACCAACAGGTACACACCTACCGTATAGGCAAGAAAACGTAAGCGGCCAATACGCCCAGATACGCTAAAGATTTTTACTTCACCAAACTTTTGCGGACCGGATTGATCCACCTGACTCTGTGGTGTTTGATATTGATTACTTTCTGACATCTTCCCCCCCCCAAGCAAAACGGGTATTGCACGATTCGGTGCGTTGAATCTATATCCTCTGGATTTATTTCCAATAGGACTGGTTTAATTCGATTATATTATCTTATATATAAGAGTGAGGCTAACCCGAAGCGCACACTGGCACAATGATATAACTTAGTAAAATTGCGGCAATTGATCCAGTGCGTTTAATCACACTTTTCGCATGCGATACTATATTATTAAACACTTATCTTGGGCGAAATAATACACCAGCAGCGTTAAGCTTAACTAAAAGACACTGTAAACATATGCGGATATTAATCTTGTTTGGACTTTTTCTATCACTATTTGGTTGCTCGCAGAAGAGCATCACTGCTGAAAAAGAAGACGGCTGCCCTGTCACACTTAACCACTCCGTGCGCCTGCTAAATGGTAAACAGGAAATCAACCTGTGCGAGGAATACCTTGGCAAGGTTGTATTAATCGTCAATACCGCTAGCAAGTGTGCTTTTACCGATCAATACGACGGACTCGAAAAACTTTATGCCAAATATAAAGAACAGGGTCTGGTGGTGCTGGGTTTTCCTTCAAATGAATTTGGCAACCAGGAACCTGGCGATGAAAAGCAGGTTCAGGAATTTTGTCGCCTCACCTATGGTGTGCAATTTCCGATGTTTGCCAAGAGCCGTGTTAAAAAAGCCAATCCAGATCCACTCTATAAAACCCTTGGTGAGCTCACTGGCACCTATCCAAAATGGAATTTTTACAAATACTTACTCGATCGTGATGGAAATATTGCGGGCAGCTACTCTAGTTTTACCAAACCCACCGACTCAAGTTTGGAAAAGAAAATAAAGAGCCTGCTTAAACAAACGAGTAAACCAACCTCTGATTAGGGCACAATCTCAATCGGCGTTCCATTTTTTACGCTACGCCAGATCTCTTTTATAGCTGAATTTGAAACCGCAATACAACCGTCCGTCCAGTCACTTTGTCGAAATAAACGGCCCGAACCTTCCAAGCCATTTGGTAGACCATGGATAAAGATATCCCCGCCAGGCGACACACCTTTTGAGTGCGCCCGTTTGCGATCCGCGTTGTTGGGATAACTTATATGCAACGATAAATGAAAGCGACTCTTTGAATTTCGATAATCAATCAAATACTCGCCCTCCGGTGTTCTACTATCGCCCTGCTCTTGTTTATGGCCACGTGGTTCCTGACCAAGACCGATAGGATAAGTTTTAACAATACGATTTTTATACACTAAATGAAGCTGTCGCTTTGACTTAACCACATAGACTTTATCAACCTGTTCTAATTCGACCGCGTTGGCGCTGATTAAAGCCGACGATAAAAATACAACCGTAAGATAACGCAACATATTTCACCAAAGAAGTAATCTTCTTTGATGAAAGTAAGCGACTAGAGAGAGTGAGTGGGTAAACTCCCGGTAAAAACCGGGAGTCAAAGTTTACAATGAATTTACGTCAGGAAATGACCTTGTAGAAAACTAGGAAGACTTACCTTTAGACTGGCCTTGGCTCACTAATTTCAAAGTGTGTTTACACTGTAAATGAATTTTACCGCGCGCTAACTGGATGCAGCGTTTATGTTCGAAGTCTTTGAGGATACGACTGACCATTTCGCGAGTCGTACCTAGTTCTTGCGCCAGTTCACTGTGGGTAATGGTGATCGGTTTACCACAGGCCTGTTCAAACTGATGGTTTAACCAACATGCAATTCGCAAATCTAAACGATCAAAGGCAAAGCCCGAAACCAGATCAACCATATGCGACAAACGCTCGGTTAAAGTACGCAGCACATAGTTACGAAATGTTGCCGATTCATCTAAGGCTTTTTGAAATATTTGACGTGAAATAATCAGGCCCTGCATCTCAGTCTCGGTTTGAGCCATGATGGGGTATGACAGACCGTTAACCAGATTGTTCAGATTGTGTACACACAACTGGCCTGGTTCAACTCGATAAAGTGTTACTTCTCGACCCTCTGGCGAGTTTTTATAAACCCGGACCTTGCCTTTCACAATCAGCATTAAGTGGTGACATTCCATCGCCTCATGAAATAACACCGTATGGGCATCAAAGCTAACCAGTTTCGCCTGGTTTAACATTTCCCAGCAGGCATCATCCGCATCCTCGGTTAAGGCAGGATATCTGGCAAGCAGAGATTTCAGGTGTAAGTGAACACCCGGAACTTCAGAAGCGGCAATCGATGGTGCAGCCGACATGTTGACCTCCTAACGTGATGGGTTGCTAATTAACAACTCACCAAAAATAACAGTAATAACGGTCCTCCCCCATCATTTCTGTCCCATTTAAACCTGGGCAGCGGTCAAGCCTCTAGACCCGACCAAGTATACGGCATTGTTCCGGGATCAGGATCAATTTTATGTAACTAAAATCACATAAGGGAAATTGGAAAAATTAAGCAGATCTTGAATAAAATCTGATAGTTATAAGCAAAAAGGCAGGATGTTAAGAATTTTTAATGCAAATAGTGGCTTTCAAAAATATGAAAGTGGGAGCCAATCGGCTCCCACGGTTCCCAATTTACCTAACCTAGAATTTCCAGCCGTACGCCACACCTAATGAGTTTTGTGACATACCGATGTTAGCTTCACCACCAGGGAAACCACCGCCTAGTGGAATTGAACCTGAACCATTAACGGTGTTCTCAAACGCGTGCATATAAGCCACGGTCAACTCTGCCTTATTTGCAAGTGTCCAGGTCGCACCCAGAGTCAGGTGATCTTCAACTGTCGCTGGAGCCAGTACGTTAAACAACGTTTCATTGGTAGGGATAGGCTGTTCACCATGGTTCCAACCTGCACGTAACACTAGATCTGGTCTCATTTGCCAAGCAATAGCTAATTTATAAACATCCATATCTTTCCAACCAAAGCCGCCGCCATTATCTGTACCCAGTGCATTACCGCCCACGGTCAGGTTACTAATTGGGTTAGCAATAGACGCTATGTCAGAGTAGTTAATATGGGTGTAATCAAACAAAATGGTTACATCCGATGAAGGGGTGAACTTAAATCCAACGCCGTACATAGAAGGGATGTCGAAGTCACCCTGTTCGGCAAACAAACCTGCGTATTCATCAAACTCACTCATATAAGTCTGACTGCGATAAGTTGCACCCATTGAAACATTAGGTGCCAACTGACCCAACCAACCCAGGGTTAAACCATAACCAGTCGAGGTGCTATAACCATTGTTAGTACAATTAGTTGGATTTGAGGAGAAAGAGCCATTACAAAAGCCTTGAAGACCTTCTGCCTGGAACCGCTGAAAGGCAAGGTTAACTGACACGCCGAATGAATGTGCATTATTTATTTTCATCGAATAAGTTGGAGCAACGAATAATTGGGATAAATCTACACCCGTTCGGTTGGGGCCAGCTCCACCGTTGAAGAGAATGACTCCACCTTCATAGTTAGTATTCATACCACCATTACCATAGACAGCAACACCAATTGATCTGTCAGCACCGAGCATTTGGTTGTAGCCAAACTCCGGAATCAAAAAGTTATCAGTACCATTACCGTCTAAAGACTGATCTGCAACAGCACCGGCAGTGCCCGTAATGTTCGACTCGCGATCTGGAGAAAACCAATCAATGCCAAAATCAACTCGATTGCCTACGTGGACCATGCCAGCCGGGTTATTGGCGGCCGACAGACCATCTTCGGCGTTGGCGATACCGGCACCGGCCATCGCCTTTGATTTCATACCCCAGCCATGCGCAAAATAACCATTGGTCGCAAAGGCTAGAGAAGGTGTTAGCAGTGCCACTGCGGTTGCCATTCTAATTTTGTTTTTAAACGATATTTTCATGATTCATCTCCAAAGCTAATACTTAATTATCTGCTCACTAATATTTTGTGAATTATTATATGTAAAGGGTAATGTCTGACTCACCAGCAAACTCAAAGAAGGTTGCGGCACCGCCCAGTTCAATGCCATCCACGAACTCCTTGCTATTCATGTCGAATAAATCGACCGTCATCTGGCAGGCAACCATTTTTACGCCACCTTCGATACATAGCTCACGCAGTTCGCCAACACTGGCAACACCTTTCTTTTTCATTTTCGATTTCATCATCATGGTCATGATGCTTTGCATTCCCGGAATGGCGGTACCCAGAACCGGAAACCACTTGTCCATGGCCATAGGCATCGGCATCCCAGGGTTACCAAGGGGACTCACCTGCAGGCCCAGCTTCTTTTTAACTAGCTGCAAACCATAAAATGTGAAAAAGATTTCAACTTCATAGCCCAGGGCCGCTGCCGTTGAGGCGAGGATAAATGGGGGGTAGGCCCAGTCTAAAGTACCTTTTGTAGCGATTATTGCGAGTTTCTTCTCAGCCATTTGCACACCTGTTTTATTCAAATTGGATTACTTATTCTGAGAATTCTGGATCTAACGGGGACAAAAGAATGTACTTAAACGTACATATCTCGAATATTTCCTTTACATTTACCAGGTCTCTTATAAGAAATAGTATCCAGAAAATAAATGGCGAGTTAAGTAACTTTAGATACTGTTAAGCAGGATTATTGCGATTACCTTCACTATCATTAAAACCACTATGACGTTCGTTTATATAAAGAGGCAGTCAAAATCATGAAGAAACTCCATCTCGCACTTCTCCCACTCATCTTTGCCTGGTTTGGCCTGTCTAGCTACGCATTTGCCGCTGATGACGCAAAAACGCATATGCCCTTTATCCATGCAGGTAATGTCGACCATCCATCACTATCCAAAGCAGCTGATGAAGCAAAAGATAAATTAAAGCAAAATGGCTTCGAAATTGTCGGAGAATATACCCCTTATAAAACCGCGCACATTATTGTGGTCACTAACGATGTGATGAAGACCAATGCCGCAAAATCTGAGCTGGGGGCATTCGGTGCAGGACTCAGGGTTACCTTGACTAACGATGGTGACAAAATTCAGGTAAGTTATTCCAATCCCGTTTACGTCTCCCATGTCTATCGGATGAAAGGTGATTTTTCAGCGGTCAGAGCCTCTTTGGAAAAGGCCTTAGGTTTTACTGCAGAATATGGTCCAGAAGATGGGCTCACCGGCAAAGATCTACGTGACTATCAGTACAAGTGGTTGATGCCTTATTTCACCGACACCCTTGACCTGGCCGAGTATGCTAATCAAAAAGAGGCGCTCGACAAAATTAACGCCATTTTAGCGACGAAAAAAACCGGTGTGAAAAAAGTCTATGAAATTTCCCTTCCAGGTAAAGAAGAGACTGTTATCGGTGTCGCCATGACCGGCGCAAATAACAATGACTGTAGTGGTGATGAATACATCATGTCACGCATCGATTTTAAGAAACTGAAATCAACGGGACATTTACCTTACGAAGTCGTCGTCTCGAATGGTAAAGTTTATGCCTTACCTGCAGAATTCAGAATTGCGATCAACTTTCCAGATTTATCCATGATGGGTAGTAATAGTTTTGCTTCTATCATGTGCGCACCTGACTCTATTAAAGCAGCCCTTGTTACAGCAGTCGGTGGTAGCCTAGAAGAGTAAGCATAAGCCGAATCCTATACACATGCTTGAGCAGAGAATTAAGCTTATTTGCTCAAGTGTGTGTTTTATAGCTGTGCCTCATTTGCAGCAATAAACCGAGTCTTGAGACAACGAAACTGTCCAGGCAAGCCTAACTGGTGCAGACCAAGGCGTTTTGGTTTATTGACATAAAAATTTATCTTCGGCTCATCATTAGCTGCCTTGTCCAGGCGAATATCCACCACGTGCTTGTTATGTCGATAAAGCTTCTTCACCTCAGCCAGTACTTCTTCAATGGTAAAATAAGTAAAATCATCTGCAAAATCCATACTACACCTCGTCATCAATAGTTGTTCTCTAATCGTTGAAAAGAAGTTTGGCAGCAGGAAATGGCAACCCGAGGGGTGAGGTCTGGCAAGACCGGTATCAAATCTGACGAATTCTGATGGAGTGGAATGCGTGGTGGAAATAGGCCCAGGAACATAAAAAAAACCCCGCCAAATGACGGGGTTTAGTGTTTATTCATCACTAGATAAGATTATCGAATGCTTAGATTTCTATGGTGTTCATCCAGGTATCATGCTTATTACAGTGGCTAAGTACATAGATCTTGCCGCTGACATTTTTTGTCGAAAACACTGATTTGGCTGACTTATGTTTAGTCGGGTCAAACATAAACTCATCCAGAAAATTGAAGTCACTGTCCAAAAGCATGTGCTTGGTGATGTAGTGCTCATAGCCTTTCATAGCGTGGCCGGTAATCACCTGGATGCTACCTTTACCCGCCTCGATGACAGGTAAATGACCTGAAATCTTTTTACTCCAGCGACCAGGGTTAGCTCGTGTATAGAAAACCCCTCCCGCCATTTGACCTGAGGCACTACCAGATTGAGTAGCAGCCGTCGCTAGAGCGGGTGAAAATAGTGCAGCGATTCCCCCAGTTACACCCAAACGTACAAAATTACGTCGATCCATTTGTCTTTCTCCTTGATTTTTTACTGTTATCTTTGACGTTTTTGTTACATGAAATCCAAATTGGACTCATTTAACGCCGCCTATGTTAACTGAATTTTTTATGTGCTCTTCATTGATAAGTCGCAAACAGGCGTTTGGATGCAAAAATTTACAATCCAGATGTAAGTAATTTGTAATAACTTGATTTGACACTTGGTTAAAATTAGACTTTTGTTGGTAAACGTTGGAGCACATATATGTCTGTCCTGAAAAATCGCCATGATATAGACACCAATATTCTCAGGCTTAGTTTTGGTGAGTTAAGTATCGGCCGCGCTTCAGATAACGATGTTCGAATTACCGATTCCACAGTAAGCTCCCATCACGCCAGGGTTTTTACCTATCTCAACTCTTCTTATGTAGAAGATTTAAAAAGCAGTAACGGCACCTTTATCAATGGCAAACGGGTAGAAAAACATATCCTGCGCCCCGGTGACACCCTTCGGGTGGGCAATCATATCCTCGAAATAGCCATAAATTAGCTCTGCCTATTTCATTGACAGGATGCTAATTTTCTACTAATTTCTGTATATACTGAAATTACTGAACACACTAACATGCAAATACATTACTCACATTATGCACCTGATTTTTACCTGGCTGGGCTCGATGCATTCCAGTTTTTCACTCTTAAGTTATTGAAAGAACAATTAAAAGCATACCAGGCTACTGTCAGAGGGTGTGCTCAGGAGCCGTTGCCTCCTATTCATATGAGGCAAGATCTTGAGTCAATCCCATCCCATTCTTTTGTCAGATTATTTCAGTTTCTACAGAAATAAATGACAAACCTAGGAGGTCTACATGAGCACTCAATCAAGCAAAAACACACAGCCCTATTCAATCGTTCTCTATGATCACAGCTGTAACTTGTGTCGCCGGGAGATGGCCAATCTCAAAAAGCGCGACCATTTACAGCGCCTGCTTATGATCGACATTTCTCACCCTGATTTTGATGCCGAGATATGGGGCTTTGAGATGTCGGAGCTTAACGCTGCGCTGCATGTAAAAACCACTGAAAGTGAATGGCTAAAAGGCCTGCCCGCCATTCACTATATCTATAAGCAAGTCGGGCTTGGCTGGATATGGTGGCCGAGCCAGGTACCGTTACTATCTGGGCTAAGCAATTATGCCTATGCATGGTTTGCGCGTAATCGACATCGTTTAACCTCTCACTTTTGTGAAGTAAATCTAACTGGTAAATCTTGGGTCCAATCTAATGCGGCAAACAGCAGTCCCAGCAATGTTAACCAAACTGAAAATGGAGGTGTCCAATGATTGATCTATTTTTGAATTTGCTGATTGCACAAGGCTTATTAGGTGCATTTGACACCCTCTACCACCATGAATTTAAAGTTGGACTCGCACAAAAAATCACTGCGCGTACTGAGCTCGCAATTCATTCTATGCGTGCCATGCTTTATGGTGTGTTATTTGCCGGGCTGGCATTTTTCGAATGGCATGGCGGCTGGGTATGGGTACTGAGTGCCATTGTTCTGGTTGAGGTAGGGCTTACCCTATGGGACTTTGTTGTTGAAGATCAGACTCGACTGTTGCCAGGTTCGGAGCGTATCACCCATACAATCCTCGCGATCAACGGCGGTGCCGCATTTGTACTGCTCGCCATGACCTTACCTGAGTGGTATGCAAAACCAGGTCAACTGTACTTTGTTGATTATGGCTGGCGTTCCTGGTTCTTATTGCTGGCCGGTGTAGGTGTCTTTGTTTCAGGCCTACGTGATGGCTATGCCGCCTGGCAAGTGCAGCGCCTTGATTTAAAGTTAAACCTGGATCTGGGTGGGGTGCATAAAAGATTGCTTATCTCTGGCGGTACCGGTTTTATTGGTAGTGCTTTGTGTTCAGAGCTGCTACATGCTGGCCACAATATCACCCTGCTCACCCGCCAGCCGATAGCTGCGTCAATACAATATGCGGGAAAAATTCGAGCAGTAAAGTCAACCGCCGAGCTTTCCGATGACGAACACTTTGATATCGTTGTTAATCTTGCCGGCGCACCGGTAGTCGGACCACGTTGGAGTAAAGCACGCAAAGCATTACTGTTAGCGAGTCGTTTGAACACAACACGTGACTTGCTAAGTTTTGTGCAAAGAACAAGTCAGCGCCCTGCTGTGTGGGTCCAGGCTTCAGCCATCGGTTTTTATGGCGCACACACTGACCACCCTGTAAATGAAACAGAGCCTTCGGGCAGTGGTTTTGCCGCAGAGATGTGTGAGCAATGGGAAAAGCTAACCAATGAATTAGAGCTACTCGGTGTGCGTCGTGTCATTCTACGCTTTGGCCTGGTATTTGGACGTAGCGGTGGTTCATTACCGATGATGCTTTTATCCTTCCGCCTTGGACTGGGCACTATTCTTGGTAATGGCCAGCAACACATGGGTTGGATACATATCGAAGATTTATTACAACTAATTGCCCTTGTCATCGCTGACGATAGCATACATGGAAAAATTAATGCTGTGACACCGGATAGTCCAACTTACCAACAGTTTGCAAAGCTAGTAGGCAAACAACTACATCGACCTGTCTTTTTATATTTACCTGCGAAATTGATTCGGTTTTTGTTAGGTGAAATGGCTTCGCTGTTTGTTGATGGCCCGGTGATATTACCCACGCGTTTGTTGAAAATGAAGTTTCGCTACCGCTTTCCCAATCTTCGCTCAGCTATGATGGATCTTACATAAGATAAATTTTGCATAAGATAAGCTTGGCATGAAATGGTATCGACATAGGATGGATTTAATGTAAACCATTTGTAAAGAGTAATAACACAATTTTGATTAATTGAAGGGGGATGTGATGGACGCTCAGGCAAAAAATAACGTTAACTTTTCATTTGTCGATATTATTCGCCAGGATCTGGGAGAGAAACAATGGAAGGAGCTAGATAGAAGTATTATTACGCGCTTCACGCGCTCCTTCCGGAAAAATTGCCTGCGCTATCATGGTGTTGTTGACTGGGTCTACTGTTCGCCCATTGGTGCACTTATCGCAAAGGTGCTTAAGCCGTTTTCTTTACTACCGGATCGTTGTGCACGCAACAGTAAATTCGAATTCGTCATACAGGAAAATGAAGGCACTATTCATAAACAACGCCGTTACTTTATGGATGGAGAGGAACCTTTCACATTTACGTCGGTGTTTGGTAATACACCTCGCGTGCATGAAGAATTCTCAAAAGGCCTAGGCATGTATCTCAAGCTTTCAGTAAAACGCGGCAATTTATTGTTCCGAGATGTTGGTTATTTTTTCCGAGTCGGAAATTGGCGTTTACCCATTCCCCACTGGTTATCAGTAGGTAGTTTTGAGTTGTTACATAGCAATATTGATGAGCGCCGTTTCCAGGTCATTATTCGTATCACTCACCCGCTATTCGGTACGTTGTTTTATCAACGTGGTGATTTTTATGATACGCGATCACTTTGTAAACTTAGTGCTGTCCCGGTTTCATGCCGGGAATAACTTTAGGCAACGTCTTTTTCAGGGGACGATGTATTATCAGATTCTGACGTTTCATTATTTGAACTGGTTTCTTCCACAGCCAACTGACCACTACGTAAACCCTGCTGACGGCGTTTGAATGAATCACGATTCTCACGCCAATTCAACAAATAAGCAATCGAGTAAATGATCTTAAAAATGAACAGTGGGCGTTTGACCGGGGTGTCTCTGAAAAGATCACCAGCGAGTAATGACATCACACCTTCTTCGACACGAAACCAGTTTCTCGGCCCCATGAACATGTTGCGCATCGTCGGTTGGGTAATACGATAAATAAACCAGGAAAAAGTTTTTAGCCCACTGCGTACCATGCGTTCATGGCTACGTAACAGTTTATTTTCTTTGTCAGGTTCTCGTAAAATGCCGTCAACAACGTCCGCAGCATTCATGGCACCGTTCATGCCCAGCAAAACTCCACTGGAAAAAACGGGATCGATAAAGGCAAAGGCATCACCAACTATTAGATAGCCTTTGCCTGACATTTGTGACAAACGGTATGAAAAGTTGCCCGTTGCCGTAACAGGCGAAATTAGTTTTGCATCCCGCATACGCGCCATGGCGGCAGGACATAAAGCCAGTGTGTCTAATAAAAACTGTTCCACCCCGACTTTACGAGAGTTGAGATAATAAGGCCAGCAGACAGCACCGACACTCATCGTTCCATCTTTAAAAGGAATAAACCAGAACCAGCCATGTTCAAACCAATAAATACTAATATTGCCTTCATCTTTTCCCTCGCGTCGTTCGACACCAGAGAAATGACCAAACACGGCAGCACTGTTATGATCTTTACTACGCTGCTTTGTCTTGAATTTATTCCCTAGCACAGTACCTCGACCAGAGGCGTCCACTAGATAGCGCGCCTGCCATTGTTGCAGGTTTCCATCTTTGTCTTTGGCATCAATGGTTGAGCTGCCATCAGTTTTAAAATCAACGTTAACAACACGCATTTGCTCGTGTGAAGTAACGCCTTTGCGCCTGGCATTATTAAACAATATTTTATCGAAATGCTCACGTTGCACTTCATAGGCATAAGGATGGTTTTTATTCAAAGCATTAGCGAAGTAATAGGTCGTTGGTTTATCTCGCGACTCGCAATTAAATTCAACTCCGTATTTACGAATACCTATTTCTTCAACTTCATCAAGGACACCCAGTTTCTCGAGAATGGGCAGGTTCATTGGTAACAACGATTCACCAATATGAAACTTCGGATGAGCATCCTTTTCGAGTTGAGTAACAGACCAGCCTTTCTCCGCAAGCAAAGCCGACGCGGTCGAGCCTGCTGGCCCACCTCCGATTACAAGTACATCACACTCTGTCATTTAAAAATCCCAGTCTCTTTGTTTCCTTTTTTACATTGGGCCGTAATATACACCTAATTAAATTGTGAAAACATGACGTCGTGGCACATAGTAAGGACAGAGCCAACCTCAGTCTCTGATTTGAGAACCAGCAGCTATATCATACATTGCTAATACATCCAGCTTACGCAATCCGAGTCACAGTTTAGCCTGGCAAAAAACGAACCAATTAAAGGATAATGGGATAATTCCGATACATTTCGTATGAGAAATATACTTGATGGGTAGTTAATGCCGGCAAAAAAGCAAATCAGTATCAAGAGGCGATTTTTGTTAACCGGGGCGATTTTAAGCGTCCTGGTCTTCACACTTATATATAAGGCCAACCTGGCGATCCACAATTCCTCGGATGAGAATATAGCGACCATCGAAAGGATGCATGTATTCGGTCAGACAATCAGGGTGATTGTAAGCGACCTGCAAACCATCGAACGCGAAATTTATCAACAGGCCATTCTCCCGACTCCTGAAAGCCAGGCAACGATAAATGCAGCATACGAAAATCTGCTCGAGCGAAGTAATGAACTAGCAGCCTACACCATCGACTCGAATTCATCCGTCCAAACCAAAAAATTATCCGAATTTGTTTTATTGATCATGAGTCTGTACACAGATATCGTGAACATCAAACCCAAGTTAGATTATTTCGTGACTAACTCAGTCGATGTACAACAACGCTACCCGGCAATGTCGATACTGACACAACAACTACTACCCGCAAATAATCGCTTCATTGAAGCAGCTGATCTTGCTATCGATGAGTCTGAACAAAAAAATGCTTCTGCAAGTGCAAGCAAAGACTCAAGAAATATTGAAAAACTGTTTCAGCGACTACGTTATTCATGGGCACAGCAGATTAGCTGGGTTCGGTTATTTATTGCAAACCGTTCTGGAATTTTTGGAGAAGCAGACAAGAGCATGCTTGTTAGCCTAAACAACCGACAACTTTACATTGATCAGGTTAAAGACCTTTTACTCAAACTAAATGAGTACGAAGAGAGAGGCCTACTCGATCTCCAGCAATCTCAGTCGCTCGAAGAAATGAATGAGATTATTACAGAATATGAAATTTATTTTGATGACGCTAAGAAAATATACATCTCGGACAAATGGCGAGAAGATCTTAGAATACTTCAAAATAATCTACGGCCTAGTTTTTCAAACATATGGGAGCACCTGCATGAGATTCAGGCTGCACTTGAAAATCAAACAGAGTCAGGATTAATTATTTCGCAAAACACGACTAAAGAGTTATCTAGATATATTTCACTGGTTGGCCTGGCTGTAATTATACTTCTCTCTGTCGGTTATCTATTATTTGAATATTCATTACGTAAACCTATTGTTCAATTATCAAAAGCCTTAAATGCTGAAGCAAAGGGTATTAAATCAGAGATTAACTTCAATGAAACAATTTCTGAAACAGCAGTGCTTGTTGATGCTTTTAAAAATATGCAAAGCCAGGTTCACTCTCGGCAGACTCGACTTCAATCCGTACTTGAAAGCGCAGGTGAAGGCATTATCACCATAACAGAAGATGGTATCATTGAAGTTTTCAATAATGCGGCTGAATCGTTGTTCGGCTATTCCCAAAGTGAAGTTATTAACCAGAACGTCTCTATCCTATTACCCACTAGTCAAGCTGAACAGCATCAGAAATACCTCGAAGATTTCAATAAATATGGTGGTGAAGGAATACTTGGGACAGACCGTGAGGTCGAAGCCAAACACAAAAACGGAACCGTTTTTCCTATGTCATTAAAAGTTACTGAAATGAATCTGGAAGGTAAACGCTATTACACAGCTGTTGTTGATAACATCAGTGAACGTAAGAATATGATCCATAATCTACAGCAACTGGCAGAGCACGACTCTTTGACGGGTCTGCACAACAGGCATTTTTTCATGGAGGAATTGGACAGGATAATCACTCGCGCACAGCGCGATGAATCTAATCTAATTGCTCTCTTATACCTCGATCTGGATAACTTTAAGTACGTAAACGATACACTCGGACATATGGCTGGAGATCAACTAATCATTGAAGCAGCGACAATTATAAATAAACGAACCCGGTCTAGTGATATCCTCGCTCGCCTGGGTGGCGATGAGTTTGCAATATTACTGCATAGAACAGATCCATTTTGCATAGAAACGATAGCCGAATCATTCTGCAAAACATTAGGTGAATTTATTTTTAAGTACCAGGGTAAGGTTGTTGACATTAGTGCATCCATTGGTGCTGTGGTCATGACAAAAGATATAGAATCGAAAGAAGACCTGCTTGCTCGAGCTGATTTTTCCTGTCACGAAGCGAAGCGCCTTGGGCGGAACCGGATTCATATTTATACAGAAGATGATGGTGTGCAGATATCCAATCTCAATAATGATATAGGCTGGACAAGAAAAATTAAAGATGCTCTAGAAAACAACCAATTCACTCTGGTCGGTCAGCAAATCGTAGAGACGAAAACAAAAAAACCAGCCTATGCCGAAGTGCTTATCCGCATGAAACAAGATGAAGGCGGATTAATTTTACCCGGCGGCTTCCTACCAGCAGCCGAACGGTTTGGACTGATGTCTAAAATAGATGAATGGGTCATTCAAAATTCATTCGAACTCTTGTCAGCACTTCAGAAAAATAAACCCTGTGCTAAATTTTCAATTAACTTATCTGCATACTCGTTGGAAAACTCGCATTTTATCGAGTTGATTAAATCCAGTCTAACAAATTGGAATATTGAACCTGAGTCTTTACTTTTTGAGATTACAGAGACCACCGCGATGAATAACTTGCATACGGCCTCACTCATACTTGAAGAACTTAAAGCGCTTGGTTGCCGATCCGCGCTTGACGATTTTGGTGTTGGCTACTCTTCTTTTACATATCTGAAAGAACTGCCTGTAGACTTTATTAAAATCGATGGCTCGTTTGTTAAAGATATTGATACCAATACACTTAATAAAGCCATGGTGCGCGCAATTAATGATATTGCCCATGAATTAGGCAAGAAAACGATAGCAGAATTTGTAGAGTCAGAAACTATATTGCAAGTACTGTCCGAGCTTAATGTCGATTACGCACAAGGATTTCATATAGCAAAACCGAAGCCTTTTGAAGCTGGCAATGTACAACCAATTAATTCAAAATCTGCTTAATATTAACTCACCTGCACCAAAGTAAGGCAATTCCTACCTGTTCTTAGGCATTATCTGACAGTAATCCAGCAACTATTTGCTTAAAATCCCTACACATGCTATTTGATATAGCTGGCCTGAAATTTGCTATAGCACTACCTAAACTCAAATTTAGCCTTGGGGATACTAAAAATGACAACAAATTGTCTTGATGCTGGAACAGACTTAACAAGGAGCGTCAATTTACAGGCAGGTGCCATTTCAATCGGACGTGCCGACGATAATGATCTTCATATTGCTGATCAAACAGTGAGCTCCTATCACGCTAGAATTTTTACTTATTTAGATGCATCCTATATCGAAGATCTAGGTAGCACCAATGGTACTTACTTAAACGGTAAGCGCATCCAGAAACACACACTTCGTCCCGGCGATATGATTAAACTCGGTAAACTCGAAATTGAAGTAACAAGAACTAACTAAGCTTTAACAATCTCTCTCCAAAGAGAACCTCCCCTGGTTGCCATAGCTGATCAGGGGATTTTTTATATAAAAATTAGTTCCTCATATGTTTAATGTGAAATTACAGCGTCTTTCCATTGTCTTCTAGTTAGTTTACTGAAGCCGCATATAGCCTTCATGATCAATATGTCCTCGGTATTGATACTGCCTTACATTTTCAACCTCCACTTCACTACGACCGGTTTGTTTTGCAATCTCGTGTAGATGGGAATGATCTCCCATTATATGTCCATGATGATCAGTCATACGCTTATCCAGGCGTGGTGCAATCTCTTTTTGTTGTTCGATATAGTGAATCACTTCATGGGGCCCAATCCTGTCGGTAAGCTTCAAGTCAATCGCATTGGGATTATTCTGAAAAACATCCATGGCAATAACATTATCAATGGCACTTTCAAGCATACCACGTAGTTCATGCCCGCGAAATTGCATGTGATAGACAGGGCTCTCCGTTGGTATCAGGTTATAAATATCTTCGACTGTAATAGGTCCAGGTAAAATCGTGGCTCCATAACGACCAGGCTGGGCGATGGCGACTTGTTGCCCGCTGCGCGCTCGTAGTGCATCGGTGACGAGGTTATCGGCAGTACTTTGCCACGTTCCTTGTCGGTATAGCAGGGTCGTGGTTTTACCAATAACACGTTCCAGTTCGGACTTGTAAGGTGCACGGAGTTTTGTAATTAATGTCTGGATGTCAGGATCAGGTGTGATCTCCTGCGTACGAATTGGAAACAGTGTCTGAGTAAAAGAGCTAATACGTTTATTGCGTACCTGTAAATCCAGTTGACCGAGCATTTTACCGTGCGAACCACTTTGTACGACCAGCACACTGTGTTTGCTTACTCTGTTGTGAATGATTGTCGGACGATAAAGAATATCATGGGTATGTGCACCTACAATAACATCAATACCGTTGACTAGTTCAGCATAACGCGCATCCACCTTCCAGCCCATGTGCGATAGCATAATGATAAGGTCAACCTGCTCGTTCTTTTTAAGATGATCGATATCCTCCTGTATTTCAGCTGTACGCAGACCAAATGACCATTGCGGATGATGTGAAACCTTGGCCATCCAGTGGTACGTCATACCAATAATCGCAATTTTAAGTCCATTTTTCTTTTTGATTATGTAGGGGTGAACATTCTGTAAATTGACTCGTTCGTGCCATTCCGCACCATAGAAATTAGCGGCAACAATGGGGAATTGTGCAGCAGCAAACAGTTTTTTAAGCGTTGGCTTGTCATAAAAAAACTCTACATTGCCAGGGACCATGGCGTCATAACCCATCGCATTCATTACCTCGACTACAGGTGATCCCCCCAGGCGAACAGGCACGACCGTACCGTGCCAACTATCACCACTATCGAGTAATAAGGTCTTATTGGGTAACACATTACGTTGGCGGTTAATGATACTGGCAATATAAGCAAAACCGCCGATTTTGCCCTCTCGCCGTGCACGATTCATGTATTGATTATCACCCTCTTCACGGTGATAAAGCGGGCTCAGGTAACCATGCGTATCATTGGTCCATAATATTCTCAAATCAATTTCATTATGATTGAGTTCTGCATGACTATTAAAAGACAATGCAGTTAAGAAGATGATAAGTAAAGTAACGAATTTTGAGTCCACAATCATTTTTCCAGTATTTTTGTTTATTTTGGATGGTTGAATACACTGCTTGAGCCAGGCAAAGGTGGCAAACAATACATTTGCCACCGGACAGCCTGTAATAAATCACTCTGCGGATATATCCTCCTCGTAGGCTACAAATTCCTTATAATCAACCTGACCATCTTTATTAATATCGGCCATAAAAAAACTGCCGCGAGAATAAAAATTTGTATATTGTATAAGAGCAGGATGGGCCCGTAGCTCTGCCTGTGTCAGCGTATTATCTTTGTTGTCATCAAGTTTATTGAACTGTTCCTGTAATCGATCATTTTCAGCAAAAGCAGTTGCTGAGCTAAACAAAACGATGGCAAATACGGCTAATAACATTTTCATCTCTATTCACTCCTTTCAGGTTAAGGTTTGATATATGTCCAACCAGCTTTTTGTAAGCGCATAATCTCGATGACACCACCATCAACACGTTTGACGTTGTCACTGGGATAGAGGTGTTGATCCTTCATTTTGAGTTTCTTCATGGTCATGCCACAGGCGAGGAACGTCACTCCCTGGCTGCTTGCCTTCTCCAGTCTGTTTGCAACTTTTGAATCCATCGTTAGCATTTTCAAACCCGGGCCAAAGGCAACCACTTTTATGTCTAATGGGTATCCAACATTTTTTGGCGCGTTTTTAGCGATATTCAACACCAGATTCCAAACCTTTGGATCATTGTCGCTGACCTGTAACACCAATCCCTGCCGTTCTGATGCGCTTACATTTGTCATACTCAGGGACAAACAAATAGTGAGTAGTAAAGTGCGTAAAACCGAGAACCTTTGATAATTTAAGTAGTGCATATTTTTCTCCTTGTAGTCATTCATTTGTGTGGTTAATACGTTTCTTAAAACGTGATGAAAGACTAATCTGGAGCGAACCTGAATATATGACGAAAAAAGGGTGTCTTTCGGACCAATTTAATTGCTCATTAAAACAGTAAGTTATATAGTCGTTTGATCCAAAACATCCCGGCTGGACAAAGATGATCACCAATGAATTCGATAGCAGTGTGGAAAGTTTTCACGTAGGTGACTGGCAGGTTCGGACGGGCGCCTGTGAGCTCGCCTCGGAAAATACCATCGTTAAGCTTGAGCCCAAGGTGATGGATTTATTACAACTTCTGGCAAGTCGGCCTGGTGAGGTGTTTACCCGCACGCAACTGGAAGATCAGGTCTGGCCTGATGTGGTTGTGGGATATGATGCACTAACCAAATCGATTGGTAAGTTAAGAGAAGCACTGGGAGATACGGGCAAACCATCAACCTACGTGCAGACTATTCCCAAAAAGGGCTATCGCCTGATTGCTCCAGTAACCCTAGAAAATAACCCTGGCGAGACAATCACAGCCAACGCCACACAGACAAATCGAAAACGACTTATCAGTGCCAGCATCATCATTATCGGGATAATATCAGCACTTACCGTAATCATGCTGAATCTGCAAAGTGACGATCCCCCCAGTCAACAGAACCTGGTGAATACAAGCGACAGGCCGTCACTAATCGTCCTACCTTTCAAAAACCTGAATGCTGATCCACAGCAGGCTTATTTTAGTCAGGGGATAACGGACGACCTTATTACAAATTTATCCGGTTATTCCGGTATTGAGGTTGTTAGCAGTCGCGTAGCCTTTCAGTACAATGCGTCTGACTCGGATTTACATACACTGGTTCATGAATTAGGTGTACGTTATGTCGTGGAAGGAAGTATTCGCAGAACAGCAGAACAAATAAGAATCAATGTTCAGATGATAGACGCTCAACGTGGCACTAATTTATGGGCTGAACAGTTTAACCGTCCGTTAACTTCAGTGTTTGATATTCAGGATCAAGTACGTTTAAGGATTGTTTCTGCCTTATCAATAAAATTAAGCGAAGCCGAGACCAGGAAAGAGCAAAAGCGCTATACGAGTAATTATCATGCCTATGACATGTTTTTGCGCGGACAGAATAACCTGATAAAAAGGGCCAGTGTGCAGGATAACCTGCAAGCCCGCGAGCAATTCGAACAGGCTATTGCGATCGACCCACGGTTTGCCCGAGCCTATGCCGCTCTCGCCATGGTCAACGCAGATGCATACCGCCATGACTGGGCCGAAAATCCAGATGTCACTGGTCGAATTGCCTTACAACAGGCGCGCTATGCCGTGAAGCTTGATCCTGAATCACGACACACCAGCCTGGCCCTGGGTTATGTGGAATTTTTTGTTGCGAACAATCACCAGCAGGCTGCTGCCATGGCGGAGCGCACCTTGCAACTGGATCCGAGAAATGCAGATGCGAATCTACTGCTGGCAACGATTTATGTGCATTCTAATGAATATAAAAAATCGGAGGCCTATGTTGAGTCCAGCATGCGATTGAACCCGACGCCGCCCGCTATTTATTTTCATATTGGCGCAATAGCTCACCTTCTCCAGAGTGATTATGCTTTGGCACATGATCTGTTTAAACAGTCGCTTCAGATAAACCCGGAGCGGTTATTAGGTAAAATTTATATGACAATTGCCCTGGTCCGCATGAACAGAATAGAGGATGCCAGGTGGTTTGCAGAAGAAGTTCGGTCTGCGTCGCCAGACTTTAAGGCTGAGCAATGGGCCAACAAACAGCCATTTAAAGACAAAGAGATAAACCGACAATTACGAGACGATTTGCATACAGCAGGGCTTAACTAGAACGTTCTCTTCTCTGAACGTCCTAAATACTTAATGATCTTATTTAATTCATAATCCAGCTGACCGAGGTCTGAGTATCTGTTGCAATACATTTATTTTTTTCTGCATAACAACACAGGTAGACATGTTGCCTGGCGGTCTCAGTAACCTGTCCACCGGTTGATCGGCAATACTGCCGAGGTGAGAAAGTGGCCTGTTCAACTAGCAAGGTCTTCTCTCCCTTTATGGCCACCTGACTGACTACATAACTTTGTGTGAGGATGCCCGTGATGATTAAGCCCAGCAGTAATATTAGCGCATGATAATGTGAAATTTTCATTGTTCCTTCCTCGTTTGCCTGAACCCCATGTACAAATATTGGGTTTGTTGTGTAGATTGACCAAACTTAGTATTACCTGTCTGGAAATACCGGAAGAAAAGATGAAACATTTAGGACGTTTTTATTCTTTATAGAAATCAATCAGTAACATGACTCATTGCTGTGTTGTGACAATGGGGTATAAGGATAAAAGATGAGGAGGGATTAGTGACCTACAGTCAAAATAGGCAGGGCACTGCCCATGACTTTCTTCAGAATAAAAAAAATCCCTGACGCTAAAAGCATCAGGGATTTCGTATTTAAAGCCTGGTAGTGACCTACTTTCACATGGGGAAACCCCACACTATCATCGGCGATGAGTCGTTTCACTTCTGAGTTCGGAATGGGATCAGGTGGTTCCAACTCTCCATTGCCACCAGGCAAACTGGATTATGAAAAAGTTTTCACTTCTTCATGTTTTCAAAGATTTAAACAGCAAACCTTTGAAAGAAATTAGGATTAAACAAACAAGTCTATTCAGGTACGTATGTCACACTACATTAACGACCACTATATATCTTATTCACAACCAAAAAATTTGGGTGTTATATGGTCAAGCCACACGGGCAATTAGTACTGGTTAGCTTCATGCATTACTGCACTTCCACACCCAGCCTATCAACGTTGT
>CAMYMU010000006.1 GCA_947259575.1 uncultured Ectothiorhodospiraceae bacterium
CAGAAGTATAGCGCACTGGACAGCAGGGTAGAACGACCAGCCCTTACTTTGATCAATTTAAAGGTTGTAGCTATGAAACCAATTAACGGTAGGAGCCAGCCCTGCTGGCGATTGCAATATACGACACCCCGAAAACATTAATTTTTACAGTACTCCTGAGGGATACCAACGCTTTTTTAGTTTCAAGTGGAAAGATCGCAAGCAGGTTGGTTTCTACAGGGTTTAAAATGTATATATAGCAAATTAATCGTGGTGAGTTATGAAAAGCAACTTAACTATCGAAGTTTGTTTCTATTTTTATGCTAATTAGTGCTTATCCATAAATTCGTATTCATCTGTAAATTAAGAAATATTTTAAAAAAAGGATAAAAAAATCCTCTTGAGTTTGGTAAATTTAGTTCGCCAAAACAAAACAACCAAGCCAAGAGGATTTTAGCGTGCGAAAAACTCGCGAGCCACAAACAAGTATATTTGAATTTTATTCAGAACACGAGTTTGGCAAACAACTAAAGCGGTTATCGGACTTGCTGGATGAGCGTGCGTCGATAGTACTGCCGCTCATTGAAAGCGACCTGATAGGTCGATCTGTAAAAAACGTTGGGCGCTGTGGTTTGTCGGTTGAAAGTGTTTTTCGATGCATGGTGTTGAAGCAGCAGCTTCAAATCAGCTATGACGACTTGGCGTTTCACCTATCGGATTCAATGAGCTACCGAACCTTTGCGCGTATAGTTGATGGCGTCAGTCCAAAGAAGTCGAGTTTGCAAAATACCATCAGGCGAATCAAACCCGAAACACTGGAAAAGGTTTTTCAAGCGTTGTCGTCAGAGTATTTTGAGAATAGTCTTGTTTCGCTCGAAAAGATTCGCATAGACAGCACAGTGGTAAAGAGTAATATTGCAACGCCGAGTGACAGTCAACTGCTCAACGACGGTGTACGAGTACTTAGCCGACTTCTGACGCAGAGCCGGGACATGACGGATGTAAAAATTCGCTTTACGGACCAGCGAAAGGCGGCTAAATCATTGTCATTCCGCATTTTTAACGCAAAGAAGGCGGAAAAAGAGGCGCTTTATCCAAAATTGTTACATATAGTGAGCGTTGTATTGAAGCAAGTTGAACGGGGGTTGTTGCAAGTTAAATTAGAAGGCACGGTTTGCGAGTCACAAAAGCAATGGCTCGATCAAGTGGAACACTATAGGGCTCTTTTATTAAAGGTGGTTGACCAGACACAGCGCCGGATTTTTCAAGGTGAAACCGTATCAGCGTCAGAAAAGATAGTGAGTTTATTCGAAGAACATACCGACGTCATTGTAAAAGGTCTACGTGATGTGGAGTATGGTCATAAGATCAATCTAAGCAGTGATGGGAAAGGATTTATTACGTACTTGGCCGTCGAAGAAGGCAATCCTTGCGATGCAGACCGATTTACTTCGATCATTCATGGGCACCGCAGTACATTTGGTGAGGCACCCACATCAACAGTAGGCGATGGTTGCTATGCAAGCCTAGGTAATGTGCATAAAGCGAGAGAGTTAGGTGTGAGTCGAGTGGTGTTTAGTAAAAAACGTGGATTAGGCTATCGCGAGATGGGTGTGAAGGAAAAGACATTTAAGCGGTTAAGAGATTTCAGAGCAGGCGTAGAAGGTAACATATCAGAGTTAAAGAGAGCGTTTGGACTAAGTAAAGCAAGATGGAAGGGATACGATGGCTTTAAAGCTTTTGTTTGGTCGTCGGTCATTACTTACAACCTTGTCAGACTGGCTAGGATTGACAGTGGATAGTAGGCTAGTGGTAACCGGTCAAAATAGAGCGTACTTCCATCCGCCCTCGCGTGGGGTAATACTGTCATTCACAACGAAGACAGGAGAGCCCCATGGCAAAACAAAAACGCAAGCGTGCCCCCAGGCGAAGCAGGGATGAGTGGAAGCAGATTATCAACCAGAGCAACACTCTTGATATTTCACCTGAATCATTTTGTAAACAAAATAATATCTGTTACACCAATTTCGTAAAATGGCGATCTGTTTTTAAAAATGAGCGCCATCATCCTGAAAAAGAAGCACCATTTGTTGAGCTAAAGCCGTTTCCCTCTGTTCCTGCGTCGGAGCCTCCCTTAGAAGAGAAAAAAGATTGGGTAGTCGAACTCAATATTGGTGAGCACCTCGTGCTTAGAGTTAAGGCCTCTTGATGATTATTTCCGACCATAATGTTCGTGTTTGGCTCTACCAGCATGCAACTGATATGCGCAAGTCATTTAAAGGCCTCATAGGTATAGTCAAGAACCAATTGCAAGAAGATCCGTTAAGTGGTCACCTATTTGTCTTTATAAACAAGCGTAAGACCTACATGAAGATTCTCTATTTCGCACAAAGTGGATTCTGTATTTGGAGCAAGAAGTTAATCCAAGGGCAATTCTCTTTTAATGAAGACGGCTCGATAAAACAGAGCATAAGTTGGGCGCAGCTGCAGTGGTTAATTGACGGTATTGATATCGAAAAAGTAAGCTATAGAAAGCGCTTCAAACCAGCACTTTAGTTCTTCAAATATAGTATAATAATGACACCATGAAAGTAGAGAAAAGTACTTCTGACAGCTCAAGTGATCAGCACAAAAATGTGGCTGAGCTATCGCATCTATTGCGACAACAAGAGCAAAAGATTGATGATCTCACCCGTCAGCTAGAGTGGTTCAAACGTCAAATGTTTGGTCGAAAGTCAGAAAAGCGTTTAATCGAAAGCCCCAATCAGATGGAACTCAAGGCGCTGTTTCCAGCACCTGAAGAGAACCCTGAAAAAGAGGTCATTGTCACGACCATCGCTAAACACCAGCGTCGCAAGAACAAACTGCCCGGCACACCCGAAGACAGCGGTTTACGTTTTGATGAAGCTCAGGTGCCAGTTCAAGAGATCGCTGTCAGTGTAGCGGAGCTCGAAGGCGAAAACTCCGACCAGTACGAAATAATACGTTATGAAAACACCTATCGATTAGCACAGCAGATAGGCAGTTACGTCATCTTAAAATATGTTCGCCCTGTCATTAAGAACAAAAATAGCCAAGTCCTAAAAACCACTCCGGCCCCAGCGAATGTTTTTGATAAAAGTTTAGCTGATGTTAGTTTTGTTGCAGGTATGTTAATTGATAAGTTTGTTTATCACCTACCGCTATATCGACAACATCAACGCTTAAAAAACGCCCATATCGAACTCAGCCGAGCGACATTAACGAATGTGGCTGAAAGAGCTGCCCGCTTGCTTGAGCCGATTGCTAATGAGGTGCTCAAATCGATATTGCTTAGCCGTATATTGGCAATGGATGAGACCACCATCAAGGCGGGTAGGAAAAAAGAGCGCCATGCTAAACGTGGGCAGATGAAGACAGGGTACTTTTGGCCTCTGTTTGGTGATCGCAATGAGCTCTACTTTAGCTTCGCTTCGACGCGTGCGACGAGCCATATTGAAACGTTGCTGAACGGCTTCACTGGCACCTTGTTGACTGATGGTTATGCGGCCTATGAAAAGTATTGTGCCGGCATAAAAGGGCTCACGCACGCCCAGTGTTGGGCGCATACTCGACGCTATTTTGAAAAAGCTTTGGATGATGAGCCTGAGCTTGCAAATCGTGGCCTTGACTATATCGCTGCACTTTATAGTCACGAAAAAGTAATTAATGACAAACGAATGGATGGTCAGCGTAAACTGACTTATCGTGGCGAACATTGCAAGCGAGTAGTCGATGCTTTTTACCGGTGGTGTTTAGACAATGTCAAACGACCTGACTTGATCGCGACAGAGAGCCCCGTTTTGGTGGCAATCAATTATGCTCTGAAACGTAAGGCGGCCAATCATGTCGAGCGTGCATTGCGAGTCATTCCCATGGGGAGAAATTATGGTCATACCTGTATTATGTAGACATACTTATTCGCCAACGCCATAGCGCCGCATGATAGGCCTGATGCCCACCATGCAGCTGTAATATTACTCTACATAATCAGAGACTTTCCAGGAAGGCTAAAACTGAATCAGATGGTGTTCTGAATTGTTTTATATTCGCAGAATCAATGGGTTCAAGAGATTTCAAAGCAACCTTTTTCATATTCAGATTCGCCTCCATGTATTGGTGTGTTGTATCTATTTGTTCATGGCCGAGCCAAAGTGCAATTAACGATAGATCTACTCCGGATTGTAACAAGTGCATTGCAGTGGTATGCCTAACTGTGTGTGGCGTTATTTTTCGTTGGCTGAGCGACGGACAGTGTTTCGTCGCCCGTTGCTGCGCAACCAACACTCTTTGCCTTACACCTGATCGAGTCAATGGTTCACCAAAACGATTGGGGAACAAAGGCGTGCTTTCAGTTAATGGTATTCTTGTTAACCATACCTTTAGTTGCTTGACTGTTTTTGGCCAAAGCGGTATCACACGCTCTTTCCTTCCTTTACCATAAAAATGCACGGCATGCTGACGGTGAAGGTCAACATCATGTCGCTGAAGGTGAATGACTTCTGAGACCCTGGCTCCAGTATTGTATAGCAGCAGCAACATCGTACGATCTCTTTCTCCATTCCACGTGCTGGTGTCGGTGAAGTTGATGAGCGCTTCAATCTCGTCACGTTCAAGATGACCCAGTAACGGTCGATTCCAGCGTTTTTGTGGTATCGCCAGTATTTGTGATATCCGAAAGATGTTCTCCGGCCATTCACCCGCGATATAATTAAAAAAGGTTCGTATTGCTGCCAATCGATTGTTGCGTGTTCTTATGCTATTCCCTCTGTCATTTTCAAGATGCTGTAGGAAGTTAACAATCCCATCTCTGTCAATATCACTCAGAGTTAGCATCGCTACAGGCCGTTTGGCTTTTTCAGACAGGAATGCTAGGTAGAGCTTGAAAGTATCCCTGTAGGCAGAAACGGTGTTGTCGCTGAGTCGCCGCTGTTGAATTAGATAGTCGCAAAAGAATTTGTGCAGCAAACAACTCAGATCAGTACCGTGGGCTATTTTGCTCATACTTCACCTCCAGCACCGCAATATGCGGTAAAACGCTGTGCTGCAGCTTCCATTAACTCTGGCGTTGCGGTTATATACCAATACGTATCTTGAATTTTCTTATGTCCTA
>CAMYMU010000007.1 GCA_947259575.1 uncultured Ectothiorhodospiraceae bacterium
AGGCGATGTGGCGTTATCGATTACGCTCACCTTATGTTCCACCCTGTTAGCGGTGGTCGCCATGCCGACGCTCACCTGGTTGTATCTTGGCGAACGGATTCCGGTGCCGGTGTGGGGCATGCTCTTCACCGTGTTGAAGATCGTGATCGCCCCGGTCTGCCCCATCTATATTCAGCGGTGCTGATCAATCATCTGTTGGGTAAAAAAATAGAACCCGTCAAACCGTTATTCCCCGTGATCTCCGTTATCGCCATCGTGCTGATCATCGCGATTATCATCGCGGTCAACCACACCCGCCTGGCCGACGTCAGCCAGATCATCATCACCGCGGTGATACTGCATAACCTCATCGGCTTGGTCAGTGGTTATGGCATTACAAAAGTGTTTGGCTACAACCAAAAAACCTGCCGCACCGTCGCTATCGAAGTCGGCATGCAAAACTCCGGTTTAAGCGTCGCGCTGGCGATTAAATACTTCTCTCCATTGGCCGCGCTGCCCGGCGCGGTGTTCAGCATCTGGCATAACATCACGGGATCACTGTTAGCGAGTTGGTGGGTGTGGAGGAAATAGATATATTTCTGCCATCAGTAATAATAGAATATGGCTAAGTACAGACTTGCATAAAACGATGACAGGTAAAAAACAATTCGAATTATTTCGCATCACTATGCTGTGTGGACTATTGTTCACCTCATCGTTGGCTATGGCTGACGGTTTTGGCTGGTATGCGCGTCTATTCGACTATGAAAAATTTTCCGCTGACTATGAAAAGAAAATAGCTCGGCCAGTTAGAAAAATCGATCGTGAATTTTACGGTGATACCTTATACCGCGGTAGGGGCACCGATTGGGCAATCCTGGAGTTCCTGGAACTACATGGGAAGGAATATGGTGAAGAGTCACCCTATGTCTTTTCGGGCGAACTTCTATGGCACGAGGCCATGATGGAAAACACCGATATTGTACTTCATCATCGTCCCAATTCTGCGATACGTCATTTACTCACGGGCCGGTTGTTTATTTCACCAAAGCGTATTATCAGCTGCAAACCCGAACGGTATGGCCTGATCCATGGTGCTTGTAGGAGTTGTATCCTGTTTACTAATAAAGAGGCACGCGCAGTCTATTGGGACCTGACTCAGGTACTGCGTTTAACTCCGAACTTTCGTAATGAAATCTATGGATTGGAATTCCACCGACTGCGTGACATTTTCAAAGAGGCCGCGCTGAAGGATAAGGGGCTGTATATCTATGGCCATGATTGAATTGCGCTTAGTTCAGGGCAGCATAATGGTGGGCTTACTTGTGATACTGAGCTCATCGCTTTACGCATCAAATACACTGCAACAAAACCTGCAAATCATCAGTGCTGATCATCCGCTCAGTTTTTACTGTGGCTGTCGGTTTGACGATAAGCAAAACATTATTGGCAAGCGTTGCCCGCACAAGCTGGATCCAAGTCGTGTTACCTGGCGCAGTTTCCTCTCGGTCGATGCTACGCAGTTACTCAAACCTACAAAAACAAGATTAAATCAAATTGGACTGGATATGCAGGCGGTTCAACCCCTCGTATCCGAGCAGTTGGTCTTGCCAAAGGGTTATCGTTTCGGCCTGGTAGGGCAAAATGCCAAGCCTGGTTTGTGCGATGTGCTGCTGGACCACAACGCAAAGATTATGGAGCCACCTAAGCATAAAAAGGGGGACATTGCCCGGATTCTGTTTTATTTGCATGACCGGTATGGTTTCAAACTCGATCACAGTGAAATAGATCTCTTGTTGAACTGGCAGAACAGTGATCCAGTAGATAGTTGGGAGGCGGATCGAAACTACTGGGTTGGTATTGTGCAAGGGCAGCGACTAAACATTGCAAGACAACCTCTGAATGAACTACTTGCACAGCTAGAGTCACGTAGTAGTATTCGTAATTTACAAAAGTCAGTACGATCTCGCTACGTAGAGTTAAACAAACTGCTGTTAGAAAAAACGCCAGATTTTGACAAAATTTCCTTTAAAGCAGAGTGGTACTTTACGCTAGGGTTGGATATCTGGCTACAGGGAATCAGGGATGGTAAGGACTCTGCTTGGAATGATTTATACGATGCCTATAACCTGGTCTCCCTGTCAGCTCGGCAGCCTGACTACAAGATCGATCGTAATGATATAAGTGGCTTTAGCAAGATCATGGCGCTTGAGATCCTTCTGGAACATGATGAAGAGGCTAAGTGGTCTGCTGGGAAACTACTTAACCATCTAAAAACAAACGAGTGGGATGAATACCAGCATGCTTATACTGGTCTAATATATGCACTCGCCAGGATAATAGAAGAGGAAAGCTGGCCGTCATCGAAAACGATAGAGCGGCTCGACGAACCCTATAAGAGTTTGTTTATCATTCCAGATTCTGAATATGAATTAACGGCGCGGTTCCAACGCTCCTCGAACAGATTGTATGATGAGTTTTGGTTTGGTTCGGCGCTTCCTTCCGAAAAGTTATTTCAGGTTGAATTACTTGCTTACCTGAAACTGCTTGAGAAGTACAAACACAGGACCATCAAATATAAACCAGAATTATATTCCCTGCCATTTATGCAACTTCGAGCCTATCAACGTTATCAACCAACCAGCCTGGTAAAAAAACTGAAAAAAATTGTTGGTAAGAAGACCAATGGGGTCAGACTCCATTGAAATACTAGTAATTTGTCAGTTCAATCGTGTCTGATCCTATTGTTTATTAGAAAAATGGGCTATCACTAATTGTGTCACCTGAATCTATATTAAAGGGAAGATCACCTTTATCATATCGGTATTTTATATAAATCATGAAACTCGCCATCAACATTGATATTGCAAATATTACTTTGTAATCAATTAGAGAATATCTTCCTACCGATAATTTGTCTGGAAACATGCTAAAAAACAATGTTGCTATATTAGCATATACCAGGACATTAACAGCGAAGAATTCGAGCATAAGCAACTTAGGTTTCACGCAAAAATAGTTACGCATTTTTATGCTACCTGGCCCTGTAATAAATCTTTTCAATAAATAGCCAAATATGATTGCTGCTATCGATAGAATTAGGTATGACAAGTACCACAAAAATAGATTACTCACACTGGCTAGTGGGTGTCCAATTGTAAATAGGTTTATAGATAGGAAGAAGACTAAAAAAAGCTGTAGCTTATAAATAAAATATACAAGCAGTGTTACTGAAATGATTGTAGTAATTACAAATACAAAATAACTAAAGCTCCATCTGAATACATCCATGTCAGGAAAGGTTTTATTTACTCCTGATGTATCTCCTGTATATACATAGTTAGATATCGATGCGGCGATGATAAAGATTGCCAGGAAGATCATGCTTTCACGACTCAGAATAGACTCTTTTGCGAAGTCTGCCGCTGCCTCAAACAAATCTCCTATGAATGGGAAACGGCTCAGATATTTCACTATGAAAATTGGGAAGACAATAAACCAGAGGATATTCCATGCGGCTGCAATTAAGACAAATAATATATGGGACATGTGTACACTCCGTGTATAAATCGAGCAGAACTAAAGGCTACCATATTTAGATCAATGGGGTCAGACTCCAACTGAACCTTCAACCCACTCGCCGCACTACCCTGCGCGGTGTTCAGCATCCGACACAACATTACGGGATCGTTGTTAGCGAGTTGGTAGGTGCGGCGGAAATAAATCTCGCTTTAGGTATACTTGACTAACTACGTCAAAGACGTATACTGCCAGGCATGGATGAGAAACTCTTTAATCAACTAGTCGATAGTGTGCAAGAAGCCAGTGCAAGCTATCGTGCTAACAA
>CAMYMU010000008.1 GCA_947259575.1 uncultured Ectothiorhodospiraceae bacterium
CTGCTCCGTTAAATAGCCCATGCGTTGTGATAAGTCGCCGGCCATTAACATCCCCGTACCAACGGCCTCACCGTGCAACCACTTGCCATAACCGGTTCCGGCTTCAATCGCATGGCCGAAGGTGTGACCCAGATTTAATGTTGCCCTGACGCCACCTTCCTTTTCATCTTCAGCTACCACTTCGGCCTTGTTCTGACAGGAACGATCAATAGCATAGGCCAGTGCCTCAGCATCACGGTCCAGTAACTTTTGCATATTCGCCTCGAGCCACTCAAAAAAGGGCAGGTCGCGAATCAAACCGTACTTTATGACCTCTGCTATTCCTGCGCTAAGTTGACGATCGTCCAGCGTGTTCAGCGTATCAGTATCAGCAAGAACACACTGTGGTTGATGAAACGCACCAATCATATTCTTACCTAACTCGTGATTAACGCCGGTCTTGCCACCGACTGATGAATCAACCTGGGCTAATAAGGTCGTGGGAATCTGAATGAAAGGCACGCCACGCTGATAACAGGCCGCAGCAAACCCTGTCATATCGCCAATGACGCCTCCACCTAAAGCAACTAAGGTGCATTTACGCTCAAAACGATTTTCAAGCAACGCATCAAAAATACGGTTTACACTCTCAAGTGTTTTATATTGCTCACCGTCAGGCAGGATTACCTCATGCGTATCAAAGTTGCTAAAAAGATCTCTCACCTTGTCTAGATAGATCGGCGCAACAGTTTCGTTGCTAACAAGCATAACCTGATGTCCCACCACATAAGGTTCGACAAGCTCTTTTTTACCGAGCAAGTCTGTCCCTATAAAGATAGGGTAAGAACGATCACCAAGATCTACATTTAGCGTTTGCATGGTTTTAACGAAAATCCGATATATTGAAAACTGCCCTAATTATATGCAATTTAGCACTAGAAATCCGCTTTAAGATAAAGATTCCGAAATCGACTGGTACAGGAGCAATAAGTTTGCTTTAGTCGATTTTGGCTAACAATTTTTGTAAAACACTTGCAGAGGAAGAGCTATTTTTACGCTGTGTATCAAATACCAGGTCAGCCACTTCCAGGTACCATGGCTCACGCTCGCTTAATAATTCTGTCAACTTTTCCCTGGGATTGTCTGTTTGTAATAGCGGTCTGTTTTTATCATGCGCCGTGCGTTTTAATAGTTCATCAACATCGGCTTTTAGATAAACAGACAGGCCCCTTTCTTTTAAAGCCGATCGATTTTCAGGCTTAATAACGGCACCGCCACCCGTCGCCAGAACTATCCCTGGTCGCTGGGTCAGCTCATCAATCATCGCCTGTTCACGCGTGCGAAAACCTGATTCACCTTCAACATCGAAAATCCAGGCAATAGAGGCTCCGGTTTTCGCCTCGATTTCGTGATCACTATCGACAAACTCATAATCCAGAAGCTTAGCCAGCTGACGACCAATCGTGGTCTTACCAACGCCCATTGGCCCAACCAAAAATATGCTTTGCCCCTTTTTCATGCTGCCTATACTACCAAAAACCTGGGCTTGTTGAGGGCATTAAAAAACCCCTCACCTGATATTACAGGAGAGGGGCTTTAACTCGTTTGTTAGTGCGTGATTTAGATAGTAATGTCTTGTTTCACAATCTTAGGTGTTACAAAGATGAGCAACTCAGACTTATCGTCTTCCTCTTCCGTTGAACGGAATAACCAGCCAACTAGAGGTAGGTCACCGAGTAAAGGCACACGTGTCACCTGATTAGTCTTGGTTCTCTCATAGACACCACCCAATACGATAGTTTCACCATTGTCGACCAAGACGCGAGTTTCGACACTGTTGACAAAAATCGGGGGCCCACCAACATTAAACACAGCATTAGCATAATCAGGCGAGTCCTTTTTCACGACCAGGTCAAGATTAACTCGATCATCAGGGGTAATCTGCGGGGTAACCTCCAACGACAACACCGCCTCTTTAAATGACACGGTAAACTGTGTACTTGTATCCGGATCATCAGGATCACCTGAGCTTGAGCTCGCTGATGTTTCCAGATAAGGGATTTCCGTACCGGAACGAATTATTGCCTTATGCTGATTAGAGGTTATGACCTTGGGGCTAGAAATAATATCGGTCTGACCCTCTGCCTCTGCAGCAGAGAGCTCAAGATCAAGCAAGGTACCAAATGGTAGTCTCGCAAAGGCCAAACCAATCGAGCCTGCAGCACCTGCGACGGGAAGATCGACATTTAAACCATTACTGCCAGGTGCAATACCTGCTGCTGCCTGAGAAGCGGAACCAAGATCGCCACTGATACCCAGCTCGGTATTACCTGAACTTCGCTCAGTCGAGACACCAAATTTAACGCCCAGGTCTTTACTGTAGTTGGTGGTCACAAGCACGATGCGTGACTCGATCAGCACTTGTCGAATCGGGATGTCCAGCTCTTCTACCAGCGCGACAACTGCATCTATATTAGCTGCTGTATCCTGAACCAGAATTTTATTGGTACGCGGATCAACGGCGATGTTACCGCGCTCTGAAACCAGTGAATTGCCTTTCTTCTCAAGAATCAGTATTAGTTCTTCTGCTTTGGCGTAGTTAACCTGAATGGTCTCACTAATAATTGGCGCCAGTTCAACAACCTGTTTTTCTGCTTCCAACTCAAGTTTTTCCTGGGCCGCAAGTTCCGCGGTCGGTGCGACCAACATCACGTTACCCTTCTGACGTTTTGCCAGACCCTTGGTCTTGAGGATAATGTCGAGCGCCTGGTCCCAGGGGACGTTCTTTAGTCGCAAAGTCACATTGCCCTGAACCGAGTCACTGGTAACCATGTTGACGCCGGTAAAATCCGCAATCAACTGTAATACCGCGCGCACTTCAATATTCTGGAAATTAAGCGATAAACGCTCGCCGGTATATTCTTTTTTCTTTTTCTTCTTAATCTGTTCTTTGGCTTTAACAAACTTCTTCACATCCAGCGTGATTTTGTTGTCCGCCTGGTAACCCAGATGTTCAAACACACCACCCGCATTGACCACGACCCTTACATCCTTACCGTGTTTAAAGGCATCAATGGTTCGCACTGGTGTACCAAAATCCATAACATCGAGTCGACGTTCTAGCTTTTCAGGTAGCTCCGTGTTTTGTAGCGTCACAATGATCTGATCACCACGACGCATCATGTCCATAATCGTATTTGGGTTAGAAACGACTAACACGACACGACCTTCACCCTGCGAACCACGGCGGAATTGCACATCCTGCACCGAGTTACCACCACCTACGGTTGGAATAAGCTGATTATCACTAGATTTTGCAGTGCTCGTTGATGGACCTGTGCTACCAAGGTTAACCACAATTTTATTGCCACTCTTCGTTACATTGTATGGTGTTAACCTGGCCAGGTTAATCACAACCCGAGTACGACCGCCTGCTTCAATAGCATTGATCGAACGTGCCAAACCAACGCCAACGTTGATTGATTTGTTCTCCAAGTTGCTGGTAGTACCCGGAAAATCAAGAGCAATCCGCGCGGGATTGTCGATAGTAAAACTACCTGGCTCTGCTACATCACCCGAAAGATGCAAGGTCACCTCGACCTCATCACCGGAAAGTGCGGTAAACGAAATATCATCCAGACTCGCC
>CAMYMU010000009.1 GCA_947259575.1 uncultured Ectothiorhodospiraceae bacterium
CAACATGATGTTGAGTACATCAAAGCGGCGAATTAAATCGCCTGTGAAGAATGAAGGTGCAAACATTGCGAGCACATGCCACTGGATGACAAATGAGGTATCGCCAAAGGGATGCGCGTGATGATGCATGGCAAGCGGTGTTGCCGTCATCACAAATGACATGACGCCATAACCAAGCATACCGCAGATGAGCGCGACAACGAATTTGGGTTGGGTGGCGATAATGCGCAGCGGACGACCTTTGGTTTCGGTATCGAATGCGCCTCCTGTTTTCTGTTTGGGGAATGAGATAAAGCCCAATATGGTGAGCGACAGGGCATAGATAATGATCAGCGCGGCGTAACTTCCGGCGAAGGTTGCGTTGTGAATAATGTCCTTGGCGTAATTCGCCAGGTTTGGACCCACGAAGGCGGCTATGACGCCACCCGCCAGGACATAAGACACAGCGCGACTCTTGTGTGCCTCATCCACCATATCTGCGGCGGCAAAGCGGTAATAATTGGCGAAGCCATTGAAGATGCCCATAAATATGCATCCGCCCACAAATAACCAGAACATACCTTTTATGATCGCCATTGTAGCAATGGCACCGCCGCAGAGGCCTATCAATGATGCGAGCATGAAACCCGGCTTGCGGCCGATCCGTTCCATTAATAACGCTGCCGGAATGCTGGTTAGCATGGTTGCGATGAATTGTGTGGCCAAGGGTAGCGTGGCGAGAGATTTGTCGACCGCCAGGGCAAAACCTACTAATGCGGAAGTGGTGATGTTTAGCGAGGTGGCGCTCATCATCAATGCCTGACACATTGATAACAACGGAATATTTCTCATAAAAACGGTCATCGCGGTTGACACTACCTTGTTCACGAGTTTAATTCCAGAGGGTTTGTCTGCTTGATACAGTCCACGCGAGGCAGGTGACTGGTATTGAGCGCCAATATTCGACGCTAAGGTAGCGTGGTTGCGATGTATCGCGAATGGCGTAGATGTGCTGTTGCAATTATCAAGCAGGGAGGCATGTCATGTCGTCGATGTAAACCTACATGGGTTGTTCGAGTGACGCTTTGCGCACAGTGGTAGAATATGTGATATATGAATCCAAATTCACACCAACAGAAGGGCCTGCAAATAAAATGATGCTAATTCTGAAGTCGGTCGGACAAACAGTGGGTGTAATACTTGCAGCAATGCTGCTGCTCGTAGCGTGCGTATCAAATACAGTCGTGCCCACCTCTTCCGACCCTTTGATCGATCAGGTTGTGCGTAGCTCCGATGGCCGTACGTTATCGCAGGATAATTTACTGCGCTTGATGGCAGATGCCCAGGTTATTTATCTGGGGGAACGGCATGACAATGAGCGTCACCATCAGCTCCAACTCGAGATTGTCCGTGAGCTGTTGGAACGTGGTAGGCAACCGGCACTCGCATTTGAATTTTTCTCTGTCGAGCAAAGCGGTTATTTATTGCAATACACACACAAGAGTGATCCTGCGAAGTCGCACTATCGACAACCGTTGCAGGAAGACGGGCTGCGCCAATTACTGGGATGGAAGCAGAGGAGTGATAGTGAATGGGAACGTTATGCACCCTTGCTGCGTCTGGCACAACAACAGGCTATGCCGGTTTATGGGATTGATCTTCCTAAAGCAGTGCGCAGTCGGATGGTACAACATGGGGTATCCGGATTAACAGCTGTGGAAAGGGGGTTGTTGTACCCGACAGGTTTTGAAAATCAGGCCTATCAGGCATTGATGCAGCAGCAACTGGCAGCCTCTCATTGTGGTCTGGCCTCCGAGGACTACCTTGCGCGCCTTTATGAGACCTGGGTGGCACGTAATGATGCGATGGCGGTCGCTATTCACAATATTGTCTCAGAGCATCCAGCTCAACCGGTGGTTGTCCTTATGGGTGCCGGGCATGCGCGACATAATATGGGTGTCTATGAGCGAGTTGAGCATTTACAGCCAGATATAAAACAGATCAATCTTGGTTTAAGAGAGGTAATGCAGAGCGCGACTGGCTTGGAGGACTACATTCAGGGTGTCGAATCCGGAGGTGTTTCCTTCAAACCCGATCATGAATATCTATGGTTTACGCCGAGTGTTGATAGCCCCGATCCTTGTGAGCAGTATCACGAGCAGCTCAAGACCTTAAAAAGAGGCGCGAAGAACGGGCATGGCAAATAACTATTTTACCTGGATTTGGTACCAGTAGAGTCAGAGTGGTTCTGTCTTTTTTCAAGACAAGAAAGCTGGTTTGACTTGAATACTGTTCTTCATGGATAACCCTGAGGCTTGGAAGCTAAGTTCGCACATTGATAAAAACAGCATGCGGAGCAGTACGGTATTTATCGGGCTGAGGGGGCTAGCCTGCCCATTTGGGTGTGATGTTATGTCCAGGAAAAGCTTACTCTACCCGTACATTAACGATTGGAAAGCGATGAATGCCAAAAAAGACTGACTTGGTTAAATGTTCATTCCCTTTGAGGATTTTATGGAGGTTAAGGCTATTAGTCTGAGAACCATCGGCGAATGTCGCAACAATCACCTCATTCTTGAGGAGTCTTTGTCCGGATGACTTGTTTTCAAATGTTACGATTGCCCAGCGTTCCCCGATATTATTACTCAAATAGGAAACTTCAATTATGCGAAAATCATTGAGAACTGGTTCTAGTTCGTCATCATGTTTGAAGTCCAGTGATTTTAATGGCGTCTGCGGCTGATCGAAATGTAAGACCTTGTCTATTCCAGATATTTCATCAGCAAAGGAGGCTGGTGGGACTATAGAAATGACCATTACTGTTGCCAATAGCTGTATTGAGCGTGTTTTCATAACTTTGCCTTGGTTGTGTTTTTAAAATAATATTTAGGATGGGTTGAGGTGTAATAGGTGTTGATTTAATCAAATAGTCTGGTATGAGATTATTTGGAAATTTGAACTTCATTGATCTGGATGATTGGTTCGATGTTAGTGCAGTTTGCAATGTCCCCTTGCAGTTCTTCCGCATGAGGAGTGAGTGCCGCCATAAAAATTTCCAGCGAGTCAAAATAGTAATGGCACATTGCTACGTATGTTGATTTGATTTTTGGTTCATCAATTTCAATGCCGCGTTCAATGGATACTCCCTTAAAGCCTTTTGCCTTAGATAACCTCTCAATAGACATGGGCATATGCGTGTTAAGGTAATAATCAAAATCAAACTTATAGTTCTCTTTCTTTGGGTAGATACTTGAAATATTGAACATTGCCTAACCTTTGCGTAGATGGCCTTCCTCCAACACCTTAATCAAGGGCCGAGGGTATAATAGATACTGAATATCCTGAATACTGGTTGCGTATAAATTCTAGATGATTTCTTATTTTTTAATAAAACGAAAATAGTGAAATTTTTGTTCTATATTTGATGGTGTGACATGTGTCTCATCTTTTTCTTCTACTAACTCAAAAGTTTCTCCCAACTCAGTTATGAGTTTGTTTGCATCATATTGAATAATATCGAGGCCGCTGCATTTTGTCGGTCCGCCTATCGCAAATGCTGCAAGAATTAAATGTCCGTTAGGATTCAACGTACGTTTCAAAACCTTAACATAATCATGCCGGTCGGATGCGTCAGTCAAAAAATGGAAAACCGCCCGATCATGCCAAAGAGAAAACCGGTGGGGAGGGTTGAAGAGCGTCACATCCTCTTCATACCATTCAACTTTGTTTGCGTTATCTCCGAGTCTTTTTCGGGCGTGCGCAAGGGATTTTCCGGAAATATCTAAAACCGCAATATTTGTATAACCCTCCTTGTCCAGGTAATCCACCAGTACAGAAGCGCCTCCACCTACATCAATAATAGGTGAGTCATGAGTAAGCTGAGTATTACGGATAAGCTGCAATGACAATGCTGGTTCATTTTGGTACCAGCTCAGTTCCAGAGGTGTTTTATCTGCGTAAATATTTTCCCAGTGTGTCTTTCTATCGGACATGTCTATAATTTCCCATTTTGACGCCAGGCGGCGCAATATGATTAGCGTTCAACCCATAATTCAAGGTAAATAACGAGCTGTAGTACTATCAAATTGCGTGCTAAACCGTGGAAATGGAATCCGGACCTGGTCATTGTACTCTTAAGAGGCTCGCCTGACAGAATTTTCATGCCTCTCTCGCTAGCTCATAGTACCTGGAAGGCGATGTGGAACTTGAGATGCAAATCAAATCTGATGGTGAATCGGCAACCTGTAGCACAATAAGCCGCTACCAGCCACCAAGGTTGGCGTATTCTCAATTAAGTAAATCAACCGCTAATCTCTTGGGCTTTCCCTGGGCGTTATAAACAACCTGCCTCGCATTAACTGAGGCAGGTTGTTACTGTTCTAGAAAAGAGGTTTACTTATTTCGCTTTAAGCCTGTTTCTTCTTGCGGTTGGCAAAACCAAGGATAATTAAACCTATGCCTATAAGAAGTACAGTGGTCGGTTCCGGTACCTTGCTGGTAGCAGTAAAGGAATCGATATCCCAACGTATTTGCGAGTCGAATATACTATCATCGCCCAACAGTTGGAATTGCATCCAATGCCAATCAGGTGCGTTGATGTCAGCAAGAGTTATGCCTGCCCAGTCGGAAGCATCAGGGAGAAAATCATCCATCCAAAGATGACCCGAAATATTTTCCCTGCGTAAACCAAACTGGAAGGCGTTGACGCTTCTTCCATTCAAACTATCGCCGCTCACAGAATTCGCACGTACGGTCATCCCATCTGCAGGGAGTGTTGCTGATCCATTTTGTTGATCATTCTGTACTGTTATGCCGGTGTTTAACGAAGTGGCCGAAAAACCGGATTGAAAAGTGATTGAATAACTCAGGGCTAAATAGTTCCCATAATTGGCATCCGGATTGGTATCGGGAGTCAGGGTGTCGTAGACAAACTGACCTGTAATACTGTCGTTCACGTTGACTCCGAAGCCAGAGATACTTGCGCCGACACTATTGATGGTTCCTGTGTAATCAATGATGATAGGAACCGCCATTACCGAAGCAGAACTGAATAGTAGAACTCCTGCTACTATATATGTCATCTTCCTCTTCATGGTTAGGTGCTCCTTGACGGATTAGTCGTGAGTATAGGAACGACAAAAAACTCCTTTATCTGAAGTCTGCGGTTATTGAAAACCGCTTGCCTCATTTCTCATTGTGATCGCTTCAAAATCGCGCTGAAAGCTCCCGGCCTCGACACATAAGCACGGCTGTTTGGTTGTAAAATGAGCAAGATATTTGCCAATCACGTTAACCATAAATTATTCAAAGGCTTGCCGGGATGTCGCGGGTTTTCATTAGGGGCGATTGTAATGTTTTCCGACGCTAAGAATCGATATCAGCCTCAGCTAGACAACTCTAGGTCACTGATCTGATTAGATAAAGCAATTTCCCTCTTATACTTGGTGTATGTAAGGTTTTTCGACACCTACCAAGGGAAAGGGAGACCCTATAGAGACACTGATTTGTTTTACTGAGCGATTCTGTAACGTATTGAAATAACAACTAAAAAAACCAGGGAAGGTTTGTGTATGAAACTGAAAGTCAAGATATCCCTGCATTAGCCGCTAGTTATCTTAGGAAACTAAAGAAGTAAGAGGGTTCTCGCGTATGAGGTGGCTTGATCTCACGTTCTCGCATTGTGTGCAGAAAGTTACAGAGCTGACAGTTTGTCAGTGACGGTTGATTGTTGGAATGAAGAAAAAAATATCATCCATTTTCAGTTTTGGTATACGCCAAAAGGTGATGCTGATTCTATTAACTGTAGTGCTTACTGCGTTAACGATTAGTGGTTGGTTGGCTTTGAAAGAAGAAGAGCGTGGCACACTGAAAGAGATCAAGCAGCGTGGCAACGACATTAGTCGGTTTGTTGCGAAATCGCTTGCCTATAGCGTTGTTGGTTACGATTATCACACAATTCAATTGCTTCTGGATGAGATCACGGTTTCAGAGGATATAGGTTATGCCAAGGTTGTAAATACCAAGGGTAAGGCAATGGGGGAATCAGGCAACATAGAGAATCAGTCAGGGATGGTTATCTTTGCACAAGATATAAAACTGAACGAGGAAATGGTAGGCAGCCTGCTCGTGGGGTTGAGTACAAAAAGTACAATTTCGCGATTGGAGTCGCAGAAACATTCACTATTGAAACGTGAGGCGATGATTATCCTTCTCATTGCGATGGGCGAGTTTATGGCCTTGTCATTGATTATTATCCGTCCTGTGACGGTTATGTCGAAAAAATTAAGCAATAGTGTTGATGAGAACGGCAGGGTAATAACAAAGTTACCAGTTGAGTCGAATGATGAATTTGGTCAGCTAGCTAGTTTGTTTAATACACTCGGCGAACAACTCAATGAGGCAAATGCGCGGTTACACGAGAAGGTGGAGTTGGCAGACCAAGAGTTAATAAAGACCAACAGACAGCTACTAAAACAGTCAGAAGAACTGAAACATATTAGTGAAGAGTTTAGAAAGATGTCGATTACCGATGCGTTGACCGGGTTATATAATCGGCGACATTTTGAGACCCTGATGGAAGACGAGATGAATCTGGCGTCCAGATATGGGGATGTTAACAGCTTGCTGGTGCTTGATATCGATCGTTTTAAAAATATAAATGATACATATGGACACCCCTGTGGCGATATTGTGTTAAAGGAAATTTCTTCTACATTAAGAAACAGTTTGCGTAAAAGCGATATCTTATGTCGTGTAGGTGGGGAAGAGTTTGTCGCAATGTGCAGGCGTGTAGGAAAACAAAGCGCAATCGATATAGCGGAAAAATTGCGCTCACGAATAGAGGGTTTGTCAGTGAAATGGGGTGATGAGGTCATTCATACGACAGTAAGCATAGGAGTTGCAACATCAAACCCTAAAAATAAGGAGGCGGGACCACTTGCGCTGTATAAAGAAGCCGATGAGGCTGTTTATTATAGCAAAGAGAACGGCCGTAATCGGGTTATACACAAAGATGACATTAAGGCTGAAAATTCTAACATCGTTTCAATTGAAAGGGCTTGATAGGTATATATTATGAATAAATTAAGAAATCTCCTGATAATAGCGACCACCTTGATTATGGCGTCAGAGTCTGTTCTTGCGGTGGAAAATGATGAGATATTGCTTGGCTCGGTTGCTATGGATATACCAGCTGTTATGCATGAGCGACTTACCCCGCTGACAAAATACTTGAGCGCAAAGACAGGCAAAAAAGTAACATTAAAGCTTTCACCAAATATGGGGGGAGCGATTAATGAGGTTGCGAGTGGAGGTGTGGATCTGGCATATTTAACGCCTGTAGCATATCTTAAGGCCCACGATAAAGGTGATGTAAAACTAATAGCAAAGACCATTACTAAGGGTAAGGCCTCTTTCCAGCTGATGATTGTTGTTCGTGAAGATAGCCCAATAAAAACTGTTCATGATCTTCAGGGAAAAAGTTTCGCATTCGGCGACAAACGTGCTTTATTGCAAAGAGCTGCATTTGTGTCATCGGGTATCCAGCTAAATCAGTTGTCGGAATATGAGTTTCTCGGGCACTATGACAACATTGCTCGTGCGGTGATGAATAACGACTTTGATGCAGGTGTTCTTAAAGATACGATGGCTTATAAATGGGAGGGGAAGGGGCTGCGTATCCTTTACCGGTCTGCTCCATTGCCGCCGTATAATATTGCTGTAAGCCGGGACGTGGATGAGACCATGACGGCGAAATTGCGCGATGCATTTCTTGGTTTGGATGGTGACAATCCCGAACATCTGGCTATCATCAAGGCCCTTGATAAAAAGTACGACGGTTTTGCGGCCACCAATGACAAAGAATACGATGTCGTACGGCAATTAATAGCGCCGTTTTAGCTTGTTTGTGATTATTGTTAGTATGCGGTGGTTCAGTGTACAAATAGCGTTATTATTATGAGCAATTGCTCTTTGGAACTTTTTGCGTCTTGCTAGGTTAATGAATCCTCGAGTAGGGCGTTACCATTGCTGCTTGATTTGATAAAACAATCAGCCTCAAGCGGCGTTGGCGTATTCCTTGAGCGCCTTGGCATCATACTCATACCGGTCGCCGTCCAGGTGACGAAGAATATTCAAACGTTTCAACTCTGCCAGGGTTCGGCTCACGCTTTCCGCGGTAATATCCAGCATTGCGGCGGCATTCTTTCCCTTGAGCAATACTACCGAGTGTTTGTCCGAATCTTGAGTAATATCCGACAGCCACTCAATCAAGTGTGCAACGCGTTGTTTTACCGTACCGGAAAGCAGCATCATGATATAGTCATCAGCTTGAAACAAAACAGTCGCCCAGCGCTCCATCAACTGGCGGTAAAAGCGGGGTTTTTCGGCATCCAGCAGCTGTAGCACACCGATCGGAATACGACAGGCAGTGACCGGGCCGATAGCGATTGCAGTATGCCCATAGGTGTGTCCGAGAACGCGTTCCAGCCCGATTGAATCAGCACCCTTCATCAGGCGGATGATTCGTTCGCTGTTATCGGGAAGATAGCGTACAAGCTTCACTAGCCCGCTGCGGATGGTGTAAATCGCGTCGTCTTCGTCCCCTTCGTGGTATAAGACCGCGCCTTTTTCGTAGCTGAACTCATCAATGGGTTCGTAGATTCCCTGAATGATGGAATCGAGTTCATTGTTTGTTAGATCACTGAACAACACTTCGTGCAGAATGTTGCAGTTTCTGCACTGCGAGTGGCCAACCCGTGCCGGTTGGTCTACATACAGTTTTTGCGTTCCCTGTTTCATAATCGTCCACCCCCCGCCTCACAAGTGCACAACATGACCATCCTGCTGGATTACGCACGTATTCGTTTGATATTTATATGTTTTCCTGTTGAAGACCTCTACGAATTCTACTTATCCCCAATAAAGCAAAACCGGACCGTGCTGTCATTGAGCGAGATCAATAAATAGTGACAAATCTTGTGGTTAAAGACATTCTACGGTAGCCGCCTGGACAGGTAATCGTATAGGAATCCGGCCCATGGCCTATATTCAATGCTCAGTAGGAGCATCTAGAAGCACCTGTCGTAAGGGAATGTGAGCCGGTTTTCTTTGCAACCCATTGAGTCGCGGGTTCTGCGAGCCTCCATCTTACGGGCTTAATTCGAATCTGGTTTGCTGCGAGTCGGCTAACGCATGATTCTTGCGTTCGCTCACAAGAATTTAGGCGCTAGCGCGATGCATGCCTGAAGGTGTTTGGCAAATGCTTGGAGTCGTTGCCGATGTATGACGGCATTTTGTTTTTATGAGACCATGTTGATAGTCATCACGATAACCTGCTGCTCTAGACCAGTAATGTGAAACCAGCCTGCATTTTTATTGTGCTAGAAAGTAGTGGTTCAGGTTCTATTTTTATCGTAAAACCAGAACTCTATTTCTGATGTATCCACTTCAAACATGGCCGAATGTTCTGTATTTGCTGGAACGTGATACCAATCGCCTGTAGAAAACCGCTCTGTCTTTCCATCCATTGTTAAAATAAGTTCCCCCTGCGTAATAATACCGACATTGTCTGTTTCGTGTGTGTGGGAATCGATCATTGTGTCAGGCGGATATGAGGCAAAGAGAACGTCGCAATTCTGGGCGTTCAATTTATAGGCATCAAATGGACCTTCGAAGCGGGGAAGTTCCTGAATCTGTTTCGGGTAATACTTCTTCATTATATGTTTCCTTCGAGAGCAGGGAATGGTCCCGAATTATGCGGAAGCGCGGGAAACCCGGGTAAGGAAATCTATACTTTCTGCATAAACCAAGGACTGAGAGCAGGGTATAGAGTGCATTATATGTAGTATATTAGAAAATATTGTTCCTATCAGAGAGCAAACCCTCGGCTCTCAAAATCCTAAATATGTTTCTATCAAGGCACCAGCTCCAGCTGTCTGGCCAGGGTTCATTTGTAACTGACAATGACTGTCCCTGTGCGTGTGATCCTTAGCTGTTTCGCTATATTAATAACTTGTCACCCTGTCATTGAGCCACTTCGTCATGAGCTTGCGGTTGTGCTCTTCGAAGCCAACCCGCCGGTAGAGCTCTAGTGCGGGTTGGCGATGGGGTTCAACCTCCAGGTGGAGGGCCTTTACGCCGAGTTCACGGCAGTAGGTTTCTGCGATCTCCAGCGCCTCGCGTCCAAGGCCCTGACCACGACTACTCTCAGCGATGAACAACTCATCAATGAATGCGTCTCGACCTCGATATTCGAGGCTAAAACCAAACGTGACAGCGAGGTAGCCGACGATGCAACCTTCGTCATGAGCTATCCAAATGCAACCAAGATGCTTGTTACGGATTAGGTCGAGCACAGCTTCTTGAGCATCAGCTGCGACGAAAAGGTAGTCGTCCTCAGCATAATAGTGACGCATTACATCGATGATTACGTCAATATCTGACTCAGTTGCAGTTCGAAACCGTTGCATATTGAAGTTTTGTCGTCCAGCCCGCCCTGCGGGCTCACAGTTGAGCGCCACATGGCATGCAATAGCGATCGCTTGAATATCCTAATGCACGCTGTTAGTTAGGTATACCGTAAATGTTTCAGTATTAGCTTTGGCGCTATATTGTACCCTCGTCTCTGCGCCTACCGGCGCCGGTTTCAGGTGTTATCTCATAGGCCGCTCAGATATTCCGCCAACGCCTCAATTTGTTCATGGGATAATCGGCTTAAGGTTTTCTCCATCAGCCCGTAGATGTCCCCAGGCCGATTGCCGGCTTTGATATCATTGAGTGCCTTTAGGAGATAGGTCTTATGTTGTCCGCCGATAATAGGTGCGCCTCCGATAAAGGGCGGATCGCGCCTGCCGCCTTCCCCATGGCAATAATCGCAACGCTCGGAGTTGAAAAGAGTTTTGCCCAGCTTGCTAAGTTGGTTATCTTGCGATATCCCTTTCATCACCGGTTGATTTGCAAAATAAGCTGCTATGTCCTCTATGTCTTGTTTGTTATTTACAACTGACGCAATGCTACTCATCATTGGATCTTTACGTATGCCTTTTTGAAATTCGATAGTTTCGGTAACGATATACATTTCCAATTGTCCGGCCAGCTTGGGAATAGTTGTCTGTGTGCTGTGCCCATCGGGCCCATGACACTGAGTACATAGAAGCGCCTTCTGCTTGCCCGCTACTGGATCACCTGTACTCCATGCAGGTGACGTCACAGTGAATATCAACACGACACTAAGCGCTATCCAATGCATCTGGCAGGCCCTAAGCCACGGGATTTATTGTTAAATTATCTGCCTTCACAGGGGGTTATTCAAGCAGGTTCAGGCATAATTTATCGGCTTGCGAATATCGGGGCAACAGATCAAGTCGCATTACAAGCAGGAATGCTTGTTCACTGTTCCCGATTTATGTTTTTGCGTCAAAGCGATAAACAGCTTGCGACAAAATCCGCATCCTTATCTCCGCGGCCGGATAGGTTGACGAGTATCGTTTCATCATCCGACATATTTTTTGCTATTTTCATTGCATGTGCAACAGCATGTGCACTCTCTAATGCAGGGATAATGCCTTCTAAACGTGAAAGTTGCATAAAGGCATCCAGGCACTCTTTGTCATCAATGGTTTCATAAACAACACGCTCAATATCTTTTAGGTAACAATGCTGCGGGCCAACCCCAGGATAATCCAAACCGGAAGCGATAGAATAAACAGGCAGAGGATTCCCATTAGTGTCCTGTAGGTTATAGCACTCGAAGCCATGAATTGCGCCTTTAGTTCCGAGGGTAAGCGTGGCTGCATGCTCGGTTGTATCCAGGCCTTTTCCGGCAGGTTCTATACCGATCATCTTGACTGATTCATCTTCTAAGAATGCAGTAAACAGCCCCATTGCATTGGAACCCCCACCTACGCAAGCCATGAGAATATCAGGCAATTTGTTTTCCATTTCCAGAAATTGTGCTCGTGCTTCTTTGCCTACAACACTTTGAAAATCACGCACAATCTTTGGAAACGGGTGCGGACCAACAACCGAACCGATGGCATAAAAATAATTAACAGGGTCTTTTAAATACTCTTCAAATGCGCTATCAACAGCATCTTTAAGCGTTTTCGTGCCTCGCGATACAGGAACAAGCTTGCATCCTAAGATCTTCATTTTAGTTACATTGGGGTGCTCTTTTTCAATATCTATCTCACCCATATGAATTTCACAATCAATGCCAAGCAATGCGCAAGCTGTAGCTAACGCGACACCATGCTGTCCCGCGCCTGTTTCTGCCAACACTTTAGTTTTACCCATGTGTTTGGCTAGTAATGCCTCACCTAGGCAATGATTGATCTTATGTGCGCCCGTGTGATTCAAATCTTCGCGCTTTAAGAAGATGCGCGCACCCCCTTGTTTTTCGCTTAAACGTTTCGCAAAGTAAATAGGGCTGGGGCGGCCTACATAGTCAGTGTAAAGTTGTTGTAATTCTTCTTGAAAAATCTTTGTATTAACGACCGAATCATAGGCATCATTGATTTCATTCATGATATCTATCAGTGGCGGAGGAATTATCTGTCCGCCGTACTCGCCAAAATATCCTTTCTCATCGGGCATTTCTAAGCTTAGTTTTTCCATGTCCATAACCTCTAATTCGAAAAGTATTCCTGCATGAAACAAATCGAGTTACCAGTAGGAACAAGTGTTCTCGGGCCCCGATTATCTGCAGGGTAGGTCTGGTGATCTAGGCTAACATAGCTATTTATCGTTGGCCGCGCATTACCAGCGGTTTGACCGAATGAGATATTTTGCCAGGTACTGCCGTTTATGCCTGGAAAATGACCATTCAGTGGGACGGTGAGAGTCGCATTAGCCTATATATATTAGCATCCATTAATATTAAATATTACTAATGTATAGCCTTTTGAGGAAACCTATGCACCATTCAACATTCCCGCGATTTATCAAGTCGACACTGCTCGCTGTCCTCCTGCTGGTCGTTTTTGATAGTAATGTCGCGCTTGCGGAACGCTCGTCAGCATTGAGCCTCATAGGTAAGGCTTCGGCGTATCCCGGCGTACATGCCATAACTGGAGAAGAGCTTGTCGAGCTCGTAAATTACGATGAAGATGCTGTCATTTTTGATGTCCGTCCTGAATCAAAACGGCAGGGAGGTAACATTCAGTTTTCCGAGGCATTGAGTCGCGTACAGTTAAATCAGGAATTCCTGGCTGAAAAACTGGAAAGAAAGTCCATTGTAGTAATCTTTTATGGCGACAGTGATAGTGTGGTTGCTGCCAAGGCGGCGGCTAAAACTGCGGCAACGGGCTATAGGCATGTTTACTGGTTGAAGGGTGGCTGGCAGGAATGGAATAAGAAGGGTTTGTCACTAAATTAGAAATGCGTGGATCATTCCGCTTTTCCTGTCATTAAAGGGGGAGAGGCAAATGCATTTAATCCATATAAATAACAAATCGTAAACCCATCTTCGATCCTGGTTCGATATCATCCGGGCTGCCCGATATTCACATCTAATAACTGCTGTATCTATTGACTAGTGCGTATGTGAAATGCAGTAAGCCAGCTACAAGTGGATGCGTCCATTATTCTTGTATTCTCTTGTTTAATTCAAGCAGTAGAGACTGTAGGTTCAGTCCCTCTTCGGCGGCTGCTCGTGAAAGCTCCCAGCTCATAATGTTGTCAGGACCGGTGTCGGCTCTGCAAAGCCTCAGTTCCATGAGGTAATCGATGAGCTCTGGGTGCTCGTTTAGAACCTCGCAAACTTTTGTCGATGCCGTTATCTTTTGCATGTTAGTCCGTGTCAATTTTTCCAGAATTAATTAACGCGAGCGTTGCTCAGGGTTCCCTACAAATTATCCCGCTGCTATGTTCATGATGTGGCAAAGCCCATGTAATTCTACGATATCCGTAATGTTAGCAGAATATAGAATCAATGGGATGAGGCATGATTGAAACCGTACATTGTTGTAATTGTAGGTTTTTTTGATCGAGCCTGGGCCTTTTTTGACTCCGCTCGTCTTTACCCGGCAATCAGCAGTGCGACGTAGGGAACGACATTGAATACCAAGAAGATGATTTTGAATAATCCTAAAAATGAGTAAATGATCACGTTGAAGCTTTCTCGGGGAATGGGAAACCATTTGCTTTGTGTGCGGTATATCAAGTCCGGGGCCAAAATACACATCGCTATCCAGAAACCCAACAGGGATCCGTTTATGATTGTGCACCACATAAAAAATGTTGTTAGTGTCTGAATATCCATTGTGTTCCTTATTCGTCATTGCGTGGAGTGGCTATACAAGAGCTGGCGCGCCATCGCTGATAAACTGCCCGGATTCATGTCTCGGCACCAAGTTTAGCAGTTGCGCGAAAACCGTACTATGATGGGCCATGGTAAAAATTCCCTCGTTATTAGCGTATTAGATAGCACATCTATTGTAACAATTCGTTGGGTTTTAAGCCTTTTCATCCCGTGCCTATGGGGCAATAATGAGTCGGTGCGCTAACTGCCACATTTAAGGAATAGGGAGTCCGATCATCAATGACACGTAAACATATAGCGTTGCTGGGACTGTCTGTGCTCATCGTATGGTGGGGTTTCGGATTGCTTTCGAGACTCCCTTACTCCGTCCAGAATTATGTCGACCAGGCCGGCGTGCCGAGCGCTGAAAATATGGTGGCGTTACTTACGAGCGGCGATGTCGAGGAACGACGGCATGGGCTTGAGGCTTACAATTACCGCTTTCGCCAGGATGTAGACATCCGCCAAGCCTTGGCGCAAATGGCGCTTCAAGAGACACAACCGAGGCTGCGTGCGCAGGCTATGAAAGAACTTGTCGGCAGTGTCGATCCGATGTTAGTGCGCGCCGATGACCGCTCGCCACCTTTGCCGTTGGAGACTATCCAACGTATCACGGCGCTGCTAGGTGACGAACAGTTACCCTCCGAGTTGTTTGAGCCGCTGCTGTATTTCGCCGGCCACACCGCCCGCTGGCAGCAGCGGCCCAGCGACGCAATTACCGACATCGCGGTATTACTCGAGGTCAGCACGCAGCCCCGTTCGCGGCGGCCGATTCTTATTGCGCTAAAAGACTACGCTCAATATTACGCGTTACCGGATACCATGCTGAATGCACTGCTGCAAATTTACACGAGTGAGCCTGACGGATACTACCTTAACCGTGAGGTCGCTGTACTCTACCAATACAGTGCTCAGCACCGGGCTTTGCCGCCAAAGGTACATGCGGCGGCCGTAACAGCCTTGACAGAACATGTCGATTACCAGATGCGCTTGAATGCATTATTGACGTTGGCGGCGGAGGCCAGTCATCACGGTGAGGCGCCCCCCGCGCTATACGCCGCGCTGCAAGACCCGGATCCCAGGCTGCGTGACAAGGCGAGCTATTTCATTGCCCAAATCAAGGAGGGCCGTGGCGACCCCTTGGCTCGCCTGTTGGCCGCCGCACACGATACGAACGAGCCCGGCGCGGTGCGCGCTAGCGCCTTGCACAAGGCGATATTGGGCTATTCCGATGCACAGCGCCAGATGGAGGCGATACTGGCGTTACGTAGCGACAGTGATACCGTAGTGCGCGCGAAGGCGGTGTATTGCCTGCCTTATCTATTGCGGCATCCCGACTACCGGGATCGAACGGACAAGCTGCTGCCTTACATAGACCAGGCCTTGCAAGATGGTGATGCCGAGGTGCGGATACAGGCACTGGATGCGTTGTTGAGGCTCAAGCTGGGCGAGCAGGACCTGCTGCCGCGATTGGAGCAGGGACTTCAAGATCAAGATACCAAGGTAGCAACTGTCGCGTCGGATAAGCTGCGCGCTGCTGGACTAGATTCCGATACTGCTGTTGCGCTGTTGCAGCAGTATACCCACAGCGACGATCCGCGACTACAGCAGAGCGCCACGAGTACCTTGCATATAATTCATGTGCGCACGCGTAATACTTGGCAGGCCCTTGTAGATAGTGTGCGCGATACCCGCCGTCACGGTGTGCGACTGTTCTGGTTTTTGTCTATACTTGGCATCGCGATCGCGGCCGGTTTTGCCATTGATTACGTATTTCGCATCATTGTCTACATCGGCGAGTGGCGCATACGCAGCTTCGCCGCGGGCGGTGTGCTGTTAGTGTGGATCGTGCTCAGCTACGGTATGGTGGCATTATTCGTGTGGACAGCCTTCGGCTTTGGCCACAATGCCATGGTCCCGCCTCAACAGCAGCTCATGTTGGATGCCTCGATAGGTGTTGCCTTGCTGGTTTATGCCGCGCTCGGTTGGGGTATGCACAAACTGGTCCGCCGTTGAACGCTGCCGCGGAGCGGCGAAGTTATCATACAGTCTGGATAAAGGGGTTTTGCATTTTTATCTCATGTCGTATTTGAATTGAAAACCCTGCTGCCTGCCCACGGGGCGGCCGCAAAGATGTTTGCTGGAAACATAGTGATTTGAATTCACGGCAGGCCTAGACAACAGCCCTCTGTTAGCGGCTCACACCTGACTACGGGAGGGGGTGTATGGCGTGACTATAGATGCCGTGATGTACACGGTACTTAAGCAGGTTTTAATTTATTGCTAAGTAACCAAAATTGCTAGTGGCGCATACGCCAAAATAGGCTGCAAACCGCAGCAGTAGCCAATATGCTGCTGAAAATACTCAGAATCATATTGAGTTAAGGTTTGTTCATTACCGCTGCCATGTCCTTGCTGTATTGCATTTGTTTTATTTCCTCTATTAGTTCTTGCTTCCTCCATTTAAAGAATGTCATGCCTATGATGTAGCCTAAAATAAAACCACTAACATGAGCTATTAAATTGACACTAGACGACGTGCCGGTTGAATAAAGACCGTAGACATCCCAACCAAAATACCAGATGGCTAATATCCATGCGGGGATGCTGAATTTTTTTATAATAATAATAAACCAGAAGAAGCAAAGAATTCTTTCTTTTGGTATGAAGTATATAAACATACCTATCATGCCCATTACTACGCCAGATAATCCCAGTGTAGGTATGACTTCCGGAGCGCTGTATACAGCTAATGCGTAACTTGCATTAGTGCCAACCGCCAATCCAGCTATGACTATAAAAAATATGACGCTCCCTAAAATTATTTCAATTGAGGCGGCAAATGCAAAGAAGAAAAACAAATTTCCAATAACATGTGACCAGCTGCTATGTGAGAACGTGGAAGAAATCATTTTAACGATGTTAAAGCTGTCCGGGCTGTACCAAAGATTTCGTGTCAAATCTTCTGGGGCATCTTTTTTGAATTCATCGTATTTCTTGTGGAGGTGATCGTTTATGTATGTGTGGGTCCTTTCCAGGCTTTTGGTTGAAAACCTGGTGGTCTGGCTAACCAATTTGCTAATGGTTTTATTTGGATCATCCGAAAAGTGAATCGAGGTGATGGCAGATATACAAATAGAATTCTCATCCGCTTCGGACTTCTCGTATAACTTTTTCATTACGGTTTTGTGTCGCTGCCCTTTCTGAGCTGCACAAAATGTATCGGCATACGCGACAATATCTCGACTTATATTTTCTTGCTGCCAGTAAATTACTAAGCATGCAATAGCAATTAGAATTGTGAGATACGGCGTGCGTGATAGAGATATATCGACTTTGAATGGGAAAAATAACATAGGAATATAACTGCCTGGTAATTAATTGTTCAATACTCATGTTGGCATGCGCGGATTATATCGCGCACCTCGATTCTCTGGATGCCTATTCGTTTTGTAAAACCAGATGCTGCTTGTGATGCTCTAACTTTGTAACGCGCGAGGGCGGCCTTCTTGGTCCCGGCTAGACAAGCACCCTCCGCTTGCGCATGGCGCGTGCGTAGATAAATAGCGCTAACGCGATAACAAAAATCACGGCAGTGAAAGCCAGAGAAAACGTATCTCCCATAACGTCCATTCCGTTAGACAGGATGTAGTTGTGAATTGTTGTCACCACCATCCCAATTAGCGAAGCGAGAAATATCCACACGGCGAGCTGCCGTCGCAGTAGTAATAGCAACGATCCGAGCACGCCTCCCCAGACGGCGGCCGCCCAGGTCGCGACAACCCAGGCAGGAAGGCCATAAAAGAACGCGAGCTGCTCCGGAGTGAAATTGCTCATGTACGCTTCATTCTTTGTCAGCGTCATGACGTAGTCTAATGCACCCATGGCACTCCACAATAGTGCGATACCACCTATGATCCACAGATGCCAGGGTGTGCGTTTGCTGCGCGTTTCTTGTATATCCGACATGGCTTCCTCCCGTGTGCTCACATTTCTTTATTATTGAATTAGTTGGTTCTTCGAATTTATTAATCAGCGTGCGCGCCATTCAGAATCAATTGATCTTGGTCCGCAGCTGTCTCTCATCATAATGAGGTTGTCCTGTTTCAGGCGAATATATTAGACTATAAGCACTCCTGTCATGACTATACGTATGGGAGAATAGAAACAATGTATTGTCATGCTAGTGCTTACCTATAGAGATGCAGGTATTAGGGCGGTGCATGCCTGCATGAATGTAGGTGGTAGGGTAATGCATGAGCAATTACCAAGCAGTTGCTGGAAAATGCCCGAATATATGGGCCAGCAGTAAGTTTGGCTCGTTGACTTACAAGAGCATTTCAGCGATTTTTTACCACGGTTATTCAAATTCCATTGACTGAAAAACTTGTCCTGCATTTCGCTTGGCCAAAAATTCGGAAGTCGGTAAATGCGCATACGGAGACTGATCGATCTCATAGGCATCCTGAAGTGTTCCGTCATTTTCGATCAGCTCGGCCATCTTTGTGCGCAGGTAAACCAGGTAATCTCTGGTGTAGCGTGTGACTTCCTCCATATTTGTCGGCCCTCCATGTCCCGGGATGATATATTCTGCTCCCAGGGCTGCGAACTTATCCCAGGTCTCTATCCAGGCAGCGGTATCAGTATGCTCGAAAAGCGGTAGCATACGCTGATGAAAAGCCATATCACCTGAGATCACTAACCGCTTTTCTGGTAGCCAGACAACGATATCTCCCGGGCTATGTGCCGGGCCCAGGTTAAGCAGCTCAATGCGCATATCGCCCATTTCAATAACCATTTTGTCTTTAAAGGTCTTGTCGGGCATGACCACTTTAGTCCCAGCCGATTTTTCCTTCTGCCGTCGTTTCATGGCCTCAAGTATTGCGAAGGCATTTTCTTCAATCTCATGTGCTGCATCCTCATGCGCGATTACTACGGCACCTTGCTCCTGCCAGTAATTCGAACCCAGCATGGCATGGCCCTGGCCGTTTTCCAGCACAACATATTTGACGGGCTGATCTGTAATTTTTTTAATTTCGGTATGCAAGGCCTCTGCCAGCAGATAGTTGGCGCCGGCATTGACGACCAGGACGCCATCAGGGGTAATCACGAAAGAAAGATTGTTGTTATGTCCCGAATTTTCATACGTGCCGGGTGCCGTTGCGCCGATCGCCGACCAGACCCCGTCAATCACTTCCTGTGGTTTATCGTAAAGCACCGAGTCTGGCGCCTTGTCGCTGGTATATAAGGCCTCGCCGGTAAGGGGTGCGGCGTTATCCTGAGGCTTGTTCGTTTCCGGCAAACCACCTGAATCACACGCCAGCAGCATTGTCATCGGTAGTAAAATGGACAGCATTATTGATTTTATTCTCATGGCTACATACCTTAAATAATTGAGTTCAGATAACAATCATTTCTAATACTAGCGAAAATTCTTCTCTGAGCCCAATTATTGATGAAAGCACGGAATTCGTATGGGGTATCTGCAATAGGAAAACCTGGTAGTGCCTGAAACTTGGTTATTTGCTAGTATGGATGTCAAACTATGTTGTGCCTTCTTTGTTCATCCGTCAATGAAAACATCGACGCTTTTCAAGCCGCAAATCGCTGCTGTGATGAGCCGGCTTTGCTGCTTGCGCACATGACATGATCTGGCCCCTCTAATCTAAGTTGACCAGCAAAGGACAATTGTTTCTAATGTTTGCGTGAATTGTTTTCTGGACCCGATAATTCCTCACGCGATGTCGCGAGCGACTCTGAAACCAATAAAATTCGTACGATCACTCTCACCACCACGACCGCGTGCAGCAGATCGCAGAAACCAGGCGGCATCCAACCAGCTTCCTCCACGCAACACATGCATGCCACCGTGGCCTGATGTCCAGGGTAGCCCATCCGCCGGTGCACCAGTATAGTCGTCGTGCCATAAGTCCTGCACCCACTCACGAACGTTGCCGTGGGTGTCGTGCAGTCCAAATGCATTCGCCGGATAGCTGCCTACTGCTGTGGTGCACCCGATACTGTCGGCATCCGACCCACCATTGTAGTTGGCGAGCTTAGTGTTCATGGAGTCACCAATCGAAAACTGTCCGGTTGATCCGGCGCGGCATGCGTATTCCCACTCCGACTCTGACGGGAGTCTATAGGAAGCGCCGCCAAGTTCTGACAAGCGAGCGACGAATGCCTGCGTATCAATCCACGAGATATCAATTACCGGGTAATTGCCTCTGCCCCATCCACTGTCTGAAGGCGCATGAGCCAGAACATCCTTCTCATACAAAGCGTCCCAATCATCGAAAGTAACTAAGTACACACCGATCGCAAAGGGTCTTTTGAAATCGACTACATGTCGCGGCGTCTCGCTATCGCGATGATCAGCGTCCTCACGTGATGAACCCATCGCAAAGCTTCCTGCTGGAAGAACACACATTAACGGTAGATTTGCAGCATCCTTGAAGAACGTGCCACCAGCAGTTCGTCGTGAAATCGTGGCACCATCAAAGATAACCTCTCCAGCGGCGGTGCTTCCGTAGGTTCGGCGCCATTGCCTGGCTGCGAGGTTCGATTTATTAACGCTCGAATCTTCTGAATCAGAAAAAGGGGCGCCGCGAACTAACTCCTCGATCCATTCGAGCAATTTATGCCACTTGGAATCGGCTTGATCGCCCTTCCACTGTGAGAGGTCTGCAGTCTGGTTTAACATGAAAGCGATGGGTAAGTCGCAGTTGTCGATACGTACGGGAATGAGCTTCTGCCTTTCGTTCGCATAGTGTGCCTCTGTACGTACCCACTTTGATTTCACAGAGTGGTCAGTCCACAGCACGACAACCGCTTTTGCGGCCTCGATTTCCCGCATGATCGTTTCGTCCCACTCTCCCTGTGGAGTGATCCGATCATCCCACCAGACGCTGAAACCCGCTGCCACTATGGCTTCGACGATGCTGCCGACTCGGGGGCGATCTTCCTTCTTGTAACTAAGGAATACGTCAGCCATCAATTCTTCCGCCTCTTAACCGCTTAGTCATGAGCGACCAGATTCCCACTTATGGTACTATTTGCACGTACAAGTACAAGCGGTAAAGTTGACTATAGAGCCACAATATCACTTACACGCCTGCTTTCGCCTTTGCAGGCGTTAATGTACAAGGAGGGCAGACTAATGAACCGAGAGGAATTCAAGCAATACGTGCACCCTCGCGAGCGGTCGAGATTCATTCTCGCACTGGTTTTTTCCATTCCCCTGTTGCTCGGAGCGGTTGTTTTAGTACTCGCATCTTATGGATTGTTGCTGCTTATCATAGGCTTCGTAATATTGTTTGTTTGGATTTTGTATGAAATCTTTTATGCGAATTTCGTTGCCAACGCGATTCGCGTGTCTGAATCAAATTACCCACGCCTGCAAAGCCTTCTTGTCGAAATGAAACAACAGATCGGCACAAACAAGAAAGTTGATATGTTCGTTTACCAGCAGGGGGAATTCAATGCGTATTTCAAACGATTTTTCAGGCGTCGCGCGATTTTCCTGAATTCTGAGCTGCTGGAGCAAGGTGTAAGCGACGATGAGTTGCGCTGGCTTATCAGCCGGTTTCTCGGACGTATACGTTCGCGCGAACTGACACATATGTTAGGTTGGATAATATCCTTCGCCAAGAAATTAATAATTTTCAATCTGTTTCTGATGCCCTATGAGCGTGCAACAGCGTACACCGGTGATCGCGTTGCTCTTGCATGCATCAGCGGCGATATTTCGGTCGCGGTGTCTGTGATGAATAAGCTGCTCGTAGGCCGCGCACTCGGTTACTCTGTAAATCCAGCCGGTATCGTTGAGCAGAACCGGGACGTTAAAGGTAACTTTTTTGCATTCCTGGCCAGACTGATGTCTGATCTGCCACATACCATCACGCGCTACGTGGACATGATTGGTTTCGCCAACAAAAAATTTCCTGACGAATTTCAGAAGTTCGTTGCTGAGAACCCGAGTTTTCAGTCGATGGCAAACAGTCTATCGAGCGATACCGCCTAAAGGCATCAAGGGGTTAGAGTGTTTGAAAATATGGAGTGTATGATTTTTTAAACGCTCTAGCCCCTTGGTTCCATGCTGTTCTATTTTCCTGATGCTGCAAAGTAGGGCCTGATCACGTTGTTCTCCGAACCGGAATTACTTGCAAAATAAAGTTTTTACGGCCAACTCTATGACTGGCTGCAGGGTTTTCATGGTTGCACCATTATTGGCTAACACTCCAATACCATACAGAACGGCAAGAACATAGGAAGCGAGTTGCTCAACATCCGTATCTTGCGGTAATGCGCCTCGTTCCTGCTCCTTACTGAAAAAGGCAATCAGTGTTTTTACATTTTCGTTCCTCATACCATTGAGTGAACGGGTGATTTCTTCAGGTACAGCTTCACTCACGGATTCACAGGTGCTGTTTACAAACAGACAGCCTTTCGGTAAGGCCGGATCTGTAGCCTGGCTCGCTATCGAGAACATATAAGCTTTGAGACGTTCCGCTAAGGGTGCCACTTCCGGTTCTAGCAGCTTTTCCAGGTGCCGCTCACCATAGCATTCCATGTAATGATTAAGAGATGCCTTGAATAACTGTTCTTTATTGCCAAACGCTGGGTTTGTTGATTCCCAGGGTATTCGTCAAATCACTTAGCGATGTGCCCGAATAGCCATTGGCCCAAAACAAGCGCATGGCTTTGTCTAATGCCTCAGCTTTATCGAATGCACGTTTACGACCGACTTTCATTTTTTCCTGATATGAAAAATGTCACTTGACATTCTGTACCAATTGGTAAAAAATGTCAATTATGTACCGAACAGTATGAATTAACCATTAGGAGGAAAGTCATGAACAGCATTAAAAACCGTAAAGTCCTGATAACTGGCGCAAATCGAGGCATTGGTAAAGCGATTGTTGAAAAGTTTCTGGAAGAGGGTGCAGCGAAAATCTACGTGGCAGCCAGAGATCTGGAATCACTCAACCCGTTGCTGGCCACCTACGGAGATCGTGTTGTTTCTGTGCATATAGATTTAAATCAACCGGTAACCATTATTAATGCCGCAAAACTTGCGAATGATGTCGATATGGTAGTGAATAATGCGGGCATGCTAAAAATAGAATCCCCAATATCCGAGGATGCAATTGCAGCCTTGCAAACGGAAATGGAGGTCAATGTATACGGACTCATGCGCGTTGCACAAGCATTTGCCCCTGTCTTGAAATCCAATGGTGGTGGTGTTTTGGTGCAGATGAATTCGGTTGCATCGGTGAAAAATTTTGCCGATTTTGCCACCTACTCAGCCTCGAAGGCTGCAGCTTACTCGATCACCCAGGGCTTACGCGAAAAACTAAGTGAACAGGGCACACAGGTCATGAGTGTGCATCCCGGCCCAATTGCCACTGATATGGCAAATGAGGCGGGATTCGGAGAAATAGCTGAACCGGCCTCTTTGGTACCAGAGGCAATACTCGCGGCATTGAAAAACAATGAATTCCACGTCTTCCCTGATACCATCGCAAAACAAGTAGGCGGTGTTTACGCAGACTTCGCAACCAACATCGTGGAAGCCAATCTGATGGAAGGATAATGTGTGTTGAGGTTCCCCCAATAGGACCAATCATATAATTGGGGGGACCTCATGCTGATTTATGAAACTGAGAGATGTTTGTCTCTGCTTAAAGCTGTTCGTTAAACTGGGAGAGGTTCAGGGTGACCCCTTAATTATGTGATCACGAATATATACCTACAAAACATAGCCCGTTATCGTAGTGCGCTCAGATTGGCAATGAGAGCGTTCGTTTGCTGTTGTGCTTCCCATTCGATCTTGTGCGCGATATCTGCCTCCGGTCCACAACAAACTACTGTGGCTTCCTTATGGGCTATACGTGCTTGTTCCACCGCGTGAGCAATTGAACTCTCGACTATTCCCTGTAAAGTCTTTTTCTGCTCATCAGAAAAATCATAACCTTCGATGACTTTTATCAACGCCGTGGTTGTATCTTCTGCAAGTTCTTTCAATGACATGACATTTTTCCCCTTCTAGCGTTGGAAGTAGGTTCGAGTGAGACGCCGAGAGCTTAAAGCAAGTTTATGCAAAATATTACTCATAAACAAATGCAGTGCAGCAAATGCGCATATTTCCGATTTAGCTACTGTAAATGTTTCCTGCAACAAAGTGGGGCCAGATCCCAATGGTTTCTAATATTAGAGAATAATTGTTCGCCGTCAAGAATCATAACTCAAAGGCCTGATCCTGTGCTCTGCTGCGTGAAGTCATGTATAACGCACTTCACGGTGCAACTTGAGGTGGAATTCACCTAATTTTATCGCGTTAGGGGCTTTGCCCACTGCTGTCCCACTAGTAATGATGTTATCTCGTTTCAAGCTGTTATTTTAGGAGATAAGCATTCCATGGTGGTTATCGACATGAAATCTGAAAAACAGTAAACGATTGATTTATAGCCTATTCATATTCACTGGATTTCCGCCTGCGCGGAAATGACGCGTTAGTGGGACAGCAGTGGGCTTTGCCCCTTTTAACTGACCCAGTTTTTCACTCTTTTATTCTTTCTATCCGGCTTAACCATGCAATGAAGTACAGTGCTACTGCTAATAGCATGACACCATTAAAACCAATGTCTATAGCAAGCAACACTGCCAGTATTGCGCTCAACACAGAGGCGCAGCCATTTATTCCCCATGCCCAGGGCATGAGGTGTGGCCTGGTTTGTTGCAGCGTTGCAAGGCCAAGCGGGAACGGCATACCCATAAAGAACGCGAGTGGAGCGGTAATAACGAAAACTGAAACTATTCGCGCACTTTCAGGCAATGCTATAAGCGTGCTGCTGACCAGCGGCAACAGCACGATATACAATGCAGTGATCAGCCCGATGAGCGTCACTGAGCGGCGTAATACAACCGGTATAATTATGTTTGATTCAATCTTCATGCGGTGCTGGACATAAAGGCTGCCGAGTCCCGAAAAAACCAGGAAAGCACATATTGCGACCGCGACCGCATAGAGTGGCTGACTGAGTATTAGCGTAAACTTCTGGATAAACGCAAGCTCGATAAAAAGAAATGCCAGCCCTATTGCCAGAAAGTATGTGAAGATATTTCGACGTCCTTCTACTTCTTGTTTATCAGTTCCTAAAAAAAACAAAGGCAGCAATATCAAAATAAATGCGGCAACAGAAGCCTGTATCAGTGTTACCAGTAAAATTGGATAACCAACACCGATCATGGATATGCCCGCTTGCCCAGGCAATGAAAAAAACTCTTCCAGGCTTGACCATCTGAAATAATTGTTGAAATAAGGTTTGTTGTCTGTGGCTGCCTGAATGCCGTATTTATATTCCTGTACGAACCGGCTTTCCGAGCCTCTCGGAATGGCCTGTGTCAATATGGATTGGGCTGCGAGATAATAAACAGGCTCCTGCAAAAGCTGGAACCGGTTGACTTCATACGGTTTGATCCCGGGAAGCCAAGCCAGGTCAAAACCACGTGATTGACTGAACTCGCGTACATTATTTATTTCTTCTGCCGTCAACGAGGTGTTCTTTAATAACAATGTCGCGGTATTCCAGCTCCGTATCCATGCAACATTGTTTTCAGGGTTATTAATCCCAGACTTCTTCATTGCTGTCACTGCAGTTGTAAATAACTTCAGGTTTGCACGTGCAGGATTGCTGGTCCATAGGGTTATGCTCAATAGTCCATCAGGTGCGAGCAGTTTCAAATATGACTGTATGGCTTCAACGGTATAATCGTAAGACACAGATAGCGCATATACGCCTGCCGCGCCACCTGTTGATGCACCAGGCATGCCGACAACGACAAGGTCATAGTTTTTATCTGATGTGGCAAATCCGCGCGGTGATATCGTGTGAATTGTCACCTTGTCTTTCAGCGCCTGCCAGCCGTAGTAATCTGCATACTGATCCGTAATCAGCAGGCTGAGTTGCTTATCGGGTTCAACTGCATCGATTCGAGATATTCCATGGAGACGTGCCAGCAATATCGGTGCCCCGGTAGCTGATCCAAAAATAAGTATATTCTGAGGCGAGCTGTGCACGTGATAAGGCGCGGCCGAGCTCATATAGTCGTAATAGGCCAGTGAACTCATATCCGTAACATGGTCTATTACTGTTATTTCGTCACCGTCTCTGAATACGCCCAGTTGCTCGGGTGGGGCTGCGGGGCTCTGTAAGCTCAACCCAGGGGCATAGCGAAAGGGAATGTGCGAACTCTGCACAACATCAATCTGAGAGACAGGCGACGTGTGCCGCATGAGCAAAGACGCATCTTTTATTAAAAGCGTTTGGGCAAGTCCCTTGTATTCTGATATGCGCAAATCAACCCATTTTTGAGGTGTCATGAAAACAGCAAGCATGAACAATAAAAGCACCGAAGCTATTAACTGCCTTTGCCTGTCGTTGAAATGACTTAGGGCAAAAAAACCTGCTGCAATACTGCTAATACTTATTAAACGCAACATTGCGTCAGGCGAAAATATTTGCAGCAGCGCCATTATCGAGACTGCGCCAATTCCTGCGCCGATTAAATCAATGCCATACACCAGCGGGATTTTCAGATGAAAGCGCATCATAGTGAGCGCAATGGCGTTGGCAACAAAGAAAAAAGGCAGTGTCAGAATTAAATAGCTTAATAACAACCGTTGCCACTGAGATCTGTCCCACAGTATTTCCAGTGCATTGAATGGAAAATGCTGAACTGTAATGAAACAAGCAATTGATGAAAGCCCGAATAACAATATGTTGGTTATAAATACGCTGTGATATTTTTCAAGCAGGCTATTCCGAAACACAGTAATAAAACTTCCGCTCGCGCCGTAGCCAAGTAATGCAATACTGATCACCATAAAAGCAAAATGGTGCCATTGAATAATCGAGAACAGTCTTACCAGCAGCACTTCATATGCCAGGGCTGCGGCAGATAGAATAAAAATAGAGATCAACGGCGGTGTTAGTGTCCGCTTTTCAGTCAGCGGATGCATGCCGTGCTAGTGTCCGCCGGTAAACGGAACAAATACAACCGGCAATATCTGCCGTGTTGTGATAGCGCCCTGCATGTCTTTCTCAACCAGTGTCAGGTACTGTGTCTGGAATCGTGTACCCACAGGAATCACCATGCGGCCGCCTCTTTTGAGCTGCTGAACCAGCGGCGGTGGGATATGGCTGATGGCAGCAGTCACAATAATACCGTCAAAGGGCGCATGCTCCGACCATCCTGTATAACCATCGGCAATGCGCGTTTCGATATTGTTATAACCAAGTTGACTTAGTCTCCGTGTTGAGGATTTACCCAACTCTTCAATAATCTCGATACTGTAAACATGCCCCACCAGTTCTGAGAGCACGGCCGCCTGGTAACCGGAACCGGTGCCAATTTCGAGAACACGATGCTCTGGCTGAGGTTGCAATAAATCCGTCATCAGCGCAACGATGTACGGTTGTGAAATGGTTTGGCCATACCCTATGGGTAAAGGCCGGTTTTCATACGCCATCGAGCGCAAGCGTTTGCGGACAAACTTATGCCGAGGAACCGTATCCATGGCTTGCATGACGTGCACACTGAATGATTTTTTGTTGATGTATCTAGCGGTCGCTCGAACATCAGCTTCTATGTCGGCAATCATTCGCTGGCGCTGCTGCAGGTATTCATTAGCAACAGCCTGCCCACCTGATATGAAAACCAGCGGAATAAATACCAGGGCTATTATGCGTTTTGATGACATGCCATCAATAAAGGGGCTACCCCTTTTCTCACTTCTACCTCTTAATTGTACACCTCTTAAATACAGACTGCCCCTATACGCCAAAACCATAGGGCACTCCGCCAAGCTGGTTTATAATATTTACCAAGGTGGTCTTATGCCCATAGTCAAGCCAAAGGAGGCCAACCATGAACGAATCCGGCAACCCGGCACCGGAACTGGTCTGGGATATTGACAAATTACGACTCAACTTTGCGGGCATCGAGGTTTCTGTCGTTCATTCAAAATTACCCCCTTTAAATGTCAGTGCTATTGTCGAAGAACAGGATACCGACCGTGTCCTGGGAGAATGCACTGAAATTCGCGACCCTGGTGACATGCCCGTCTGGTACCTGGCCAATAAGCTCAGTAGTGAGCCACAGAAGAGAACCGGATGCGTCGTTGTCTGTGGGCAGCATCCTTGCACGTTACAGGCTATCGTACATGACCTGGATGAAGACCCCAGTTGGAGCTATGATTGGATTGCTGAAGCACTCCACAATATTTTCTCGCTAACAATAGAAAAAAATATCTCGTCAATACAACTCCCCATGCTGGGTAATGTGCATGGCCGGTTTGGATTAGAGAACTTCATCGCCTTATTTGTTGAAAAGCTTGATGAATTTGTAAATACAAATGGTAAAACACTACAGAGGATGCCACTACGAAGAATCTGGCTCATGGTTCCAGATGATCAATGCGAGAAAGCTTTCACGGTTCTTAAAAACAAGGCAGCGAGTGGTGGATTCAGTTTCCAAGCGCACCATTTAACGAAATGAAGAGCTGCTGTAAAGGGCTCAGACCCATTGCTGTCCCATTAACGCGTCATTTCCGCGTAGGCGGAAATCCAGTGAATATGAATAGGCTGTAAATCAATCGTTTACTGGATACCTGTCTCGGTTTTGGCATCCTGCGTCGCTCTACCACCTGCCTCCATGTAGGTGTGCGCGGGTATGACGACAGTTTGTTTTTCAGATTTCATGTCGATAGCCACCATGGAATCCTTATACCCTAATAATAGCTTGAAACGAGATAACATCATTATTAGTGGGACAGCAGTGGCTCAGATCCCTTTAACTCGTCTTAGCCGAAATTGATTTGCGTAATTTTTTGATCTGACCTAAATTTTTCAATTAGTCTTGTCTGACGTGTTAGGTTTGTATATCACATAAGATATATTAAATAATCATGAGTGAATAAAATTACACAGATTTTGTGTAATAAATTACGGCCATTCGAAAGTGAATTTCATAATCTGTTTCTACCTGATTATGTTGTTAATCTCATGAAGAAATGGTGTTCAAACGAGATGCTGCAGTAGTTGATCAGGGATGTCAGTGAATACACGTAAACATGACCAAGGAGGGATCCATGAATACATCATTTAATGGCAGTGCAGCAACCATAACCGCTGTTTCATCAATGTTGAAACAATCTTCAATTAAGCAGATGAGGCGCCTGTTGGTATCAGCTTTTGTTGCGGTCAGTGTTCTTGCTACCAGCAATACGGCCTTGGCAGCGGATTATATTAGAGACATTGATTGGGCGAAGATCAAGTGTGCCCGAATTCCTGAGATCGTGTCAAAGTTACACAGTCTGGCAGATTATCTACACCAACAGGCCGAAGTGGCGAGAGCAGAGGGAAATGATGCACTGGCCGATGCCTATGATGCGGCTGCAATGGAAGCGACAATCGAAGCGGCTGAAGGTGTATTCCACTATTCGACAGGCGATTGCGTGCAATAAATCAGGAGCAAGCAACACAATCAAAGGGCTGGAGTTGATGCTGGCGCCAGACACTCTGGCCCTTTGTATCTCTGGTGTTCCCTTCGGGAAGCTTAGAGTGTTCGAATTTTCCGTGCTCTTTAATATCAAGGAAACTGCGATATGGGCCCGCTATGTAGTTTCAACGGATATGGCAATGCAAGACCTCAAGACCTGACCCCGTTAATGCATTTATTCTTTAACTTGTTAGCCCTACTCATTGTGTGACAACCAATGATATTCTTTTTTTGAGCGCTGGCAGTAAATCTGTCTCAAACCATGGATTTTTACTAAGCCAGATATTATTTCTAGGGCTAGGGTGTGGAAGCGGAACTTTACT
>CAMYMU010000010.1 GCA_947259575.1 uncultured Ectothiorhodospiraceae bacterium
GGAACCGGTTATGGCAAGTGGTTGCACGGTGAGGCCGTTGGTACGGGGATGTTAATGGCCGGCGACTTATCACAACGCATGGGCTATTTAACGGAGCAGGATGTTCATCGCATTGATAATATAATTGATGGGGCGCGTTTACCTACTCGTTCTCCGGTTAACATGGACTACGATAAATTTATGAAGTACATGTCGGTCGATAAAAAAGTAGAGGCAGGAGCAATTCGTTTTGTCTTGCTTGAAGCTATTGGCAAAGCCGTGATTACATCGGGCTATGATGATGCTTTGCTCCAAGAAACGATTAACGCCCACCACGCATCGACTTAAACAGGCTGATTATGAGCAAACTCGCAGTGTATGCTGCCACAGATGAAGCATCACGTGGACGTCGATTCAAAGAAGATTCGCCGAACTATCGATCTGAATACCAGCGTGATCGGGATCGAATTGTACACTCGTCAGCATTTCGTCGCCTGGAATATAAAACACAGGTATTTGTAAACCACGAAGGCGACATGTTTCGCACCCGATTGACCCACTCCATCGAAGTCGCCCAAATATCACGTTCTATTGCCCGGATTCTCTCCTTAAATGAAGATTTATCAGAGACTATTGCGCTAGCACATGACCTTGGCCATACACCTTTCGGTCATGCGGGCCAGGATGCCTTGAATAATTGTATGAAAGAATACGGTGGCTTTGAGCATAACCTGCAGTCACTCAGGACCGTTGATGAACTCGAAGAACGCTATGCTGATTTCCCTGGCCTGAACCTGACCTATGAAGCACGAGAAGGCATCTTAAAACATTGTTCACCAAGTAAAGCCAAGCAATTAGGCGATGTGGGTGAGCGCTTTTTAAAAAAACAACAGCCTAACCTTGAGGCACAGGCAGTCAATCTTGCCGATGAAATCGCCTATAACAACCATGATGTCGATGATGGACTGCGCGCAGGTTTAATTAGTATTGAGCAACTAACAGAGGTTAACCTGTTTAATACTCAGTACCAGGTCGTGAAATCACAGTATCCTAAACTGCAGGGGCGTCGACTAATACATGAAATTATTCGCCGCATGATTAATGAGTTAGTCGTTGATCTAGTGGAAACGAGCCAGCAACGTCTAACAGAAGCCGCACCTGAATCGGTAGATCAGGTTCGCGAGCAAACGGTTCCCTTGATCGGGTTTAGTGACAGCATGCGTGAGCGGAGTCTTGAATTGAAACGTTTCTTGCGTAATGAACTATACCGACACTTCCGCGTTCATCGCATGACCAGCAAAGCAGATCGCATTATTCGTGATTTGTTCGAAGGTTTTATGCAGGATATTAAGCTATTGCCACCCGAGCATCAGGAGACGGCGCTCCGTTTTGAAAGTGATTTTGGTGGATCTGGCAGGGCTCTGGCGGTTGCTGACTATATTGCAGGTATGACTGATCGCTATGCGATCATGGAACACCGACGGATCTTTGACCCCAGTGAATTAACCTAAAGTGATTAGCATTGATTAATTTGATACACGGCAGAAAAGCGCTTTTTATGCTATTTATTAATAGGTTAATATAGGGGCTGACACTAACCACGTTGGCTCATGCGCGTATACATGCAAACAATGGCTGGGGCGGATACTTTGCCGCGATTTTATCAACTTGTTTTGCAGGAAGATCTGCTTAATGGTTGGACGTTAGTGCGTGAGTGGGGCAAACAGGGATCATCGGGACGGGTTAAGAAGGATCATTTTCCTTCGCGTGAGGATGCCCAGCATGCACTGTTAAAGGTGCGCGATGCACAATTAAAACGTGGCTTCCGTGTGGTTTACATGCGCGGTGAGGATATTGGCGAAGAAGAATTATGATAGCCTATAGTAGCGACGATATCGATCGACTAGAACCGGCCTACCTAAAAAACTACGGCCTGCAAGAGGCCCCTTTCGCTACGCTCCACGACGATAAATTCATGTATCTTGATGCTGAACGTGCACAGCGTCTCAATATGCTGCAGCATATGTGTCGATACAGTAACTTGTTACTAATCGTGCAAGGTGTGCACGGTGTTGGCAAGACTGCGCTGATGCAACGTTTTATACAATCAGCAGAGCCAGATTGGCAGGTATGTGAGATTGCTGCCAATACTATGATCGATGCCGAACAGTTATTATTCCAGGCAGCCCAGGGGTTTGGTGTTCGTCAACTGCCACAGGATGCTAGTGATTTACAGGAAATGTTATACGCGAAGGTCGCGACATTTCACCACAACGATCAGATCCCTATTCTCATTATTGATGATGCCCACGAGTTACCCAAGGATGCATTGTTAGCGATTTTTAATCTGGCGGATGCTTATGTATATGACGTTAATCTTTTACGCATTATCTTATTCTGTGAGCCACAGATTGAAAAAATAATTAATAGCAAAGATGTAAAGGCCTTGCGCGAGCGCGTCACACATACCATGGAGGTTCCACCACTCGATGAAGAGAGCACCGCAGAATATCTAAAGCATCGTATGGCCGTTGCCGGTTTTAATGGTGGTTCACCCTTCACGCCGCGTTTAGTGAAGAAAATTTTCAAGGCCTCACACGGTATTCCTGCTCAGATAAATACTTTGGCTCACCAGACACTAGAAAGTGGCGATATACAGATAGAGCAGACGGATGAGCAGGTAGATGAAATGTTAGTTGCCGGGCAGGAAAACAAGCAGGGTAAACCGGCTATCTACATCACCATGGCAGTACTGCTTGTGGTCATAGTGTTGGTATTCCAGGATCAAATTAACAGTATCTTCACCGAATCGCCTGAGCAGGGCGATGAAGTCACCCTAATTGAAGATGATGCTATCACCCAAGGTATTGATACTGATGCAGATACGGTACCACGAGATACTGAGCAAGTTACTACTGAGCTGGAAGTTCAAGAACGCATCATTTCTTTATCAGAACCTGAATCCACTCAGCCTGAGCTAGTTGAACCCGCCACGCCTAAACCAGAGCAGCCAGTTGAGCAAGCATCAGAAAGTACTGCAGCAGGTAGTGAAACAGCAGAACAAAAAACAGAAGTTGAACTGCCAACGCCAAAGGTCTCATCGATAGAACCGAATCCGGTACCAACAACAAGCAGTAAACAAACCATAAGTATTAACGGTGAAGGTTTTACACCCGACAGCGAAGTCCTGATCAGTTGGACCGGGAAAGAGAAAAAACTCAGCGCGGCACAAACTCGTATCATTAATGAAAACCAGATTGAGATCTCAATAAACGTAGGCCTGACCGAAGACAACTGGGCAGTACGCGTATTCGATCCAAAGACAGGCGAGTCAAATACCGCTGAGTTTAAGGTAGTCAGTGTCGATCAGGGCAACCAGAAAGATAAGTGGTTACTTGCGCAGAATCCAACAGGATTCACGCTACAACTATTTGGTACGGATAAAAAAGAAAATGCCGATCAGTTCATCGAAGAGCATCGAATTGCTGGGGATGCAGGTTATTTCTATACCCAACGAAATGGCAAGGACTGGTACAGTGTCATATATGGAGCATTTGCAGACAAAAAGGCGGCGCAACAAACCGCCAAGACATTACCGGCATCACTTAATAAAATAAAACCCTGGGTTCGTCGCTTTGATGACATCCAGGCAAATATAAACGCTTCAAGAAAAGTAGTGCAAAAGAAGAAACTGAAACCAGCTACAACTACGACAAGTAAGTCTGCACCGATACCACTGGCAACTTCAGGCACAGACCCGGCACAATACGAGGCCTGGTTATGGAGTCAGAATCCAAGTAGTTACACATTGCAATTACTGGGTGCACGTCAATCTGATAGCATCAAAAAGTTCCTGCGCAAGTACAGTAGCTTAAATGGTAAAACTGTATATTTTCACACACGACATGATACTCGCGACTGGTATACGGTTGTTTATGGTGTCTATGCAGATCGTCAGCAAGCACAACAGGCCATAAAACGATTACCTAAAGAATTACAAACCGCCTCTCCATGGATTCGTAGCTTTGGGAGTATTCATGCCGAGCTAAACCGCGCTGAATAAATACACTTACATCGCTTTATTGTCTTATTTTTATTCAAATAAGTAAGCCAGAATCCTAGTGTGAAAAATAAACAGGCTAATTTGAGCCTATTTTTTATAGTGTTACGTTTAGCGCCATGTTGTCAGTATATAAACAAATCTAATAGCTGCTGTCTAAATTTTTCAGATTTAACATAGTTAAACCTAAAACCACACTCGGGTGTGTGTGCTTGTTTTGCTTTAAATATAAATTAAATGTTTACGATTGTTACGATTTAAATTTAGAAACAGCATGTCAGTGTTTTTTAAGTAAAGCCACCTATACTGTAGCCAAACGATGTTTTGATTATCGTCCTGCCCCACCCTTTGTATGCATAATTTTGATGAGGAAAACTCGCGTCAATGTGTGCTTGAAATGAAAAGATGACTTATCCATTAACGGTTGATTTTAGAGACGGATTTTACAATGACACTATTGTTGTGGTTGTTGATGAAGTCGAAGTTTATCGACAGGAAAATGTAACGACCAGGACCATGACAGGCCTTGCCGGTTCAACAGAAATTCTACTTGATTCAGGTAAACACATGCTGCGAATTAATTTGTCAGAAAAGGAGGTAAGTACCAGTATATCAATCGATATTAATTCACCGCTGTATTTGGGTTTGGAATACATACCACAAAAGGGTTTGGAGAATAAACTCCAAGGAGAACCTTTCAAGTATATGTAATTTTATACAAGTCACTTAGCCATGGAGGAATTTAAAATGAGTGATGACTTTATTATTGATGATGAAAATCTGGATCTTCTCGAAGAAGAGCTGGATGAGGATGAACTTTCGATCGACACGGTAGGTTTGCCGAGACCATTTCCCATACTTCCACGTAAACTGTCAGCCAGTGGTTTATATAAGGCAAGCAATCGATTAATTAAGCTGCCCATTAAAAGTAAATTTGCCGAGCAGAGCAGTGATGAATTTGAAAACGAGATAGGCTTTGTTCCCGGGAAAAAACTGCCATGGGGTTTCTTGAAGGAAGACCTCCGGCTAGATGTGGATGGGCGTTATCCACAGATGCAGGCAAGTGGAACTATTCGTACTAATTTTTTTACCTCGGTAGATTGGATAGCGCGCCTCAAGGCCACAAGAAGCCCTAATACCTGGATCGGGAATATCTGGTTTAAGGATGGGCCTGCGAATGCCATGCGCCATACCAGGGTACGTATTAAGGTTAAACGCAGCTGGTTTCCTCATCAACGCCAATTGATCGCCAAGTTTTATGGAGGTGGTGCGCCAACTCGGGTACGACACTTTAACTTCAAGTCGGCCTATTTCCATCCTGTCGAGTTTGAGTATGATCGTGTCTCAGATGTACCAGCCGCTGATGCAACTACATCGGTTGCGACTTGTGCCCATCCAAACCGACCGGCAACGATTGCATGTGAAAACCTTTCGCTGGAAACAGTCTATCGCCGTGCAGGTTTTAACGTAAAGAAATCGGGCGGCGATAGCTCAATTCCGGTTGATGATGCCGGTGCAAATACTACCTGGAGTGATGCAGAGATGCATGATGCCATGCAAGCTTACTGGTCAAGGTTTGCCAACAAGGCACAATGGTCAATGTGGGTTATGTTTGCTCGCCAGCATGACAACGGTAATGGTCTTGGTGGAGTCATGTTCGACGATATTGGTCCCAATCATCGCCAGGGTACAGCTATATTTAGCGATTCATTTATTTCCCAGGCTCCTGCAGGTGATGCAAACCCCGCAGCATGGGTTGATAGGATGCGCTTTTGGACAGCAGCACATGAAATGGGACATGGTTTTAATCTTGCGCACTCGTGGCAAAAATCATTAGGGGCTCCCTATGGCTCACCCTGGCTACCTGCTCTCGCGGATGAACCAGAGGCACGAAGCTTTATGAATTACCCCTATAACGTGTCAGGTGGAGAAACAAGTTTCTTCTCAGACTTTGAATATCGTTTCAGCGATAACGAACTGGTATTCATGCGTCATGCACCGTCTCGATTTGTGCAAATGGGAAATGCGGATTGGTTTGACAATCATGGTTTTGAACAGTCCATCCCGGACCAGTCATCGGTATTTAATCTCGAGTTACGTACTAACAAAGCGAACTCGGTGTTTGAATTTCTTGAGATGATAAATCTTGAACTCAAACTGACAAATATTTCTGGCCAGACACGTCTGATAGAAAATGCTGTGTTACAGGAATATGAAAACATGACTATCGTCATTAAGCGTGATGGTATGCCTGCCCGTCAGTGGCTGCCGTTTGCGCATTATTGTCGTAACAAAAATATGAGCGCCATAGATCACGGTCAATCACTTTATGACTCAATCTTATTGTCAGCGGGTAAGAATGGTTGGGATATCGCTGAACCTGGTAATTATACGGTACAGGCAATGATGACGATAGATGATGAAATTATCATGTCAAACGCATTAAAGCTTAGAGTGGGAACACCGCGCACAGATAATGAAGAAATTTGTGCGCAGGACCTGTTTAACAAGGATGTCGGTCAGGTACTGACGTATGGTGGTAGTCAATATTTGGCAAAAGCTAACCATGCATTGGAAGAAGTGATTGTGCGTTTACCAAATAGTAATGCGGCACGCCATGCGCAGATTGCACTGGCATTACCGAAACTGCGTAACTTCAAATCGCTAAATATCACTGCCGATGCGCCAGATCTGTTCACTGCCCTGGAGAACAAGAAGGCTGCAATAGGTGTAACAAAATCTGATAGCGCGGTTAAAAAAACGCTCGACACATTGTTGGTCAAGGAAGGGAATGCTGCTGCTGAGACATTAGGCCACATCTGTTATAAACAACATATGGATACCTATAGTAAATATCTTGCTGATAGTGATACAGCCGCTGCTGCCAAGACACAACAGACATGCAAGAAGACACTTATGGCGCGTAATGTGCCAGAGTGGGTTTTTGCAAACGATGCATATGCTGGTGGTTCTGCATCTGCAAAGGGAGGCAAAAAGAAAACTGAAAAGGCGTAAATTCTAACGAATAGTGCATATAAAACCGCCTACATGTGTAGGCGGTTTTTTTTCGTATAATTAACAAATGATAATAATCTTAACGATCAACAATCTGTAATCCAGATGAAACACATTTGTCATTCCCACACTTCATATTACCCGGACTCTGAATTTACTTCTGAAGGTAATATTGATATGGACATGAAAAAAAATAGAATTTTATCAGCAGTCTTAGTGACTGCCTTAAGTACAACTGTGGCCGGTTCTTTTGCCGTTGCGGACAGCGATCGCTCAAACCATGGCAAACAGTTTGCGTTTAAACCACTTGAAACATCTGCGAATGCAGCAGACTGGAATGTTGACGCACCCTGGAAACTACCCAAAGGATATGCACAGTATGTTGTGTCTGACGAAACAGCATTGAATATTTACGACGGCGGTCGTGATGATTGGCATGACATGAATACTGTCAACGAAACCGGTAAAGACAAAGGTCGTTACATGTATCGTACCCATGAGGTGCGTGGAGTACCTGAAGGTGGTGCAGTTTCTGTCGTTGATCTGGAGACAGGTGAAACTAAGATTCTGGCACAGGATGTTTCCTGGACAGCATTAGATGGCATTCGCTGGACAGCCTGGGGTACATTGGTATTTGCTGAAGAGACGACTGGTGGTCGTTTCTTTGAGGTTATCCTGGATAAAAACGATCCATCAACTGCAGTTGAAATTATTGATCGACCAGCTGTTGGTCGCCTGGCTCATGAAGGTATTGATCTAGATACTGACGGTAATGTGTATGTTGTTGACGAACACCGCGGTCGCAGTGTTGGTTGTAGTGGCGTTACCCCTTGTGGTGGTGGTGTTTATAAATTTGTTCCAGATAATGAAGCTGATCTTTCTTCAGGTTCACTTTATGTACTCAAAGTAACAGGACCAGATGGTACTGGCCAGGGTGAGTGGGTTGGTCCAATTGATGCCTCAGTAGCGCGTGAATCAGGTACTGCCTTTGGCGGGCAAAGCTACCAGCGTCCAGAAGACCTGGAGATTATTGGTGACACACTTTATGTCGCAATCACAGAAGGTCCACGTGATGAAAACAACAAGGAATACTATGAAGGGCGAGTGATTGCTATTAATCTCGATACATTGAAAGTGACTAACTTCGTTAAAGCTGATGTCAACGTCCCAGTTGAAATTGGCAAGCCTGGTGAAGAAGGTCATCAAACCGGTTTTGATAGTGTTGATAACTTGGCCGAAACTCCAGATGGACGTTTGATGATGATTGAAGACAACAAGCCTTCAGATATTTGGGTGGCCAGCAAGAAGACAAACAAGTTTGGTGCTGCTAAGTATGTTGACCTGTTTGCTTCTCTGACAGATCCGGGTGCAGAAGGTACAGGCATTTATTTCAGCCCATTCGATCCAAAGACGTTGTATGTGAACATCCAACACTCTGCTGCGGATGATGGTGATGCTACCTGGGCTATCATGCGTAAACATGGACGTCATGATGACTAAGTAAGTACTACGTTGCAGTTCAAGAACAACTAAAATTGACACTACATAATTATCGCCAGAGTTTCCTCTGGCGATTTTTTTATCTATACAAACCTTGCTCGAGCAAGCTGATACATAATTTTCAGCGTGTCGATTAATTTGTGAGCAAAATCAACTACTTCCAGAAATAGCCCTGGTCAACAAGGCATTGAAGCGGTATAGCCTGTGGCTGTATACTGCGAGGCCATTTTGCCTGGCAATTGATTAAATATTAACCAGGTTTTAAAGCGTATAGAAATCATGAATGACATTACAAAAACACTGACAGAGCGCGGTTTATACCGCCCTGAATTTGAACGCGACAACTGCGGTTTTGGCCTGATTGCGCACATGGATGGGACACCCAGCCACTGGCTGGTGATGACCGCCATCACTGCCCTGGAGCGCCTGACACACCGTGGCGCGATTGCTGCTGACGGCAAGAGCGGTGACGGCTGTGGTTTGCTCCTGAAAAAGCCTGACGGCTTCCTGCGCAAGGTCGCTGATGCCGAAGGCCTTAAATTGGCTGATCGCTATGCGGCCGGTATGGTGTTCTTGAATACAGATAAGGCCAAGGCAAAGACAACAAGAGAGACTCTGGAAAAGGCCCTTAAAGAAGAAGGTCTGGAGGTTGTTGGCTGGCGTGAAGTGCCTACTGATCCATCAGCCTGCGGTGAAGAGTCATTGAAGAGCTTGCCGCTGATTGAGCAGGTCTTCGTTAATTGCCCAGCAGATATAGACGATAAGGCCTTTGAGAGACACTTATATATTGCACGTCGCGTCTGTGAGAAGCTCATTGAGCCAGAGGACGAGATGTTCTACATCCCTAGCCTCTCTAGCAAAGTGATTTCATATAAGGGCCTGGTGATGCCCGCCAATCTGCCGGTGTTCTATAAAGATTTGAGCGAAGGTGGTCTGGAGTCGGCGCTGTGCGTCTTCCATCAACGTTTCTCTACAAATACATGGCCACAGTGGCGCCTGGCCCAGCCCTTCCGCTATCTCGCGCACAATGGTGAAATCAATACGGTGCAGGGTAACCGTAACTGGTCTGTTGCCCGTGGTCATAAATTTGCGACTGATGAGTTACCCATGGACAAGGTTCGCCCTCTGGTATCCATGACCGGTTCTGACTCTAATAGTATGGATAACATGCTTGAGGCCCTGATGGCTGGCGGTATGGATATCTTCCGTGCGATGCGCTTGCTGATTCCGCCAGCCTGGCAAAATGTCGACACCATGGATCCCGACCTAAGGGCATTCTATGAATATAGCTCAATGCATATGGAACCCTGGGATGGTCCAGCCGGTATTGTAATGACCGATGGCAAGCATGCTGCCTGTAGCATGGATCGAAATGGTCTGCGTCCGGCGCGCTGGGTGATCACAAAAGATCGTCATATTACTCTGGCATCAGAGATTGGTGTCTATGACTATGCTGCCGATGATGTGGTGATGAAAGGTCGTTTAAAGCCAGGTCAAATGATGGCAGCAAACACCGAAACGGGTGAATTATTATTACCCGCCGATATCGATAACATGCTGAAGTCACGCCACCCATACAAGAAGTGGTTGAAGGAAAATGTGATTCGTCTGGAGTCAAAGCTCAAAGAAGAGTGCGGTGAGGCCTGTATGGACGAAGACACCTTAAATGTCTTCCAGAAAATGTTCCAGGTCAGCTTTGAAGAACGCGATCAAATTATTCGTGTACTCGCAGAAGACGGCCAGGAAGCGATTGGTTCTATGGGTGACGATACTCCGTTTCCTGTGTTATCAAAAAATATACGTTCACCGTTTGATAATTTCCGCCAGCAGTTTGCACAGGTAACCAATCCACCGATTGATCCGATTCGTGAACAGATCGTTATGTCATTGGAGACATGCATTGGTCGTGAACGAAACATGTTTGAGGAAACACCTCAACATGCCCAACGTGTTTTAATTAATACGCCGGTTTTGTCGCATAGTAAATTCCAGCAAATACTGAAACTGGATCAAAAAGAATACAAGAGTCACCACATTGAGTTGGCTTATCCAGCGGATGGTAACCTGGAACTGGCAATTAAAGATATTGCTGAGCAAGCTGAGCAGGCGGTAAAAGCAGGCGCAGTTGTTTTAATTTTGACAGACAGAAATATCAGGCAAGATGAAATCCCAGTTCATGCCCTGTTTGCAACAGGTGCGGTTCATCATCGTTTAACTGAAGCAGGTTTGCGTTGCGATGCCAACATCGTTGTTGAGACTGCAACCGCACGTGATCCACATCACTTTGCTGTGTTGATAGGTTATGGCGCAACTGCCATATATCCTTACCTGGCCTATGAATGTATCCAAGACATGCAACGCAGTGGCGAGATTACTGAGAAAGATACCAATACGCTTTTTGTGAACTATCGCAAAGGTCTTAATAAAGGTCTGTTTAAAGTGACCTCAAAGATGGGTATCTCCACCATAGCCAGCTACCGTGGTTCACAATTATTTGAGTCTGTTGGTTTGCACCAGGACGTAGTTGAGCTGTGTTTCAAGAACACAACTAATCGTGTTTCTGGTATTCACTTTACAGACTTTGAGGATGATCAGCGTAAGTTAGCTAAGCTGGCGTGGAACAAGCGCAAAAATGTCGATCAAGGTGGCCTACTCAAGTTCATTCATGGTGGTGAAGATCACGCCTATAATCCTGATGTCGTTAATGCCTTGCAGGCGGCTGTTAAGAGCGGTGACTATAGCAAGCACAAAGAGTATTCACGTCTGATCGACCAACGTGATCCTCTGGCATTGAGAGACATGCTTGCCTTACGTGATGATATCCAACCAATCGATATTGATGAAGTCGAACCCATCGAAGATATCGTTGTACGCTTTGACTCGGCGGCAATGTCGCTGGGTGCATTGTCACCGGAAGCGCACCAGCATCTTGCAGAGGCAATGAATGCTTTAGGTGGGCGCTCTAACTCTGGAGAAGGTGGCGAATTACCTGAGCGCTGTTATAACCCGAAAACCAAATCAAAAATTAAGCAGGTTGCATCAGGTCGCTTTGGTGTGACGCCGGCTTACTTACGTAGTGCCGAGGTTATGCAGATTAAAGTCGCGCAAGGTGCCAAGCCCGGTGAAGGTGGTCAACTGCCTGGTCATAAGGTGAATGACTTCATTGCCAAGCTACGTTTCTGTAAGCCTGGTGTGTCGCTGATCTCACCACCACCGCATCATGATATTTATTCGATTGAAGATCTGGCGCAGCTTATTTATGACCTAAAACAAATCAACCCGGATGGTCTGGTTTCAGTGAAGCTCGTTGCCGAAGCCGGTGTCGGTACGATTGCCGCAGGTGTGGCTAAAGCCTATGCGGATTTAATTACTATCTCTGGTTATGACGGTGGTACCGGTGCATCACCATTAACCTCTGTGAAGTATGCAGGCAGTCCCTGGGAGTTAGGTCTAACTGAAACCCACCAGATCCTGCGTGCCAATGATCTTCGCGATAAAGTCCGTTTACAAACAGATGGTGGTTTAAAAACCGGTCTGGATGTCATCAAGGCGGCCATTTTAGGTGCTGAGAGTTTTGGTTTTGGTACCGGTCCTATGATCGCAATGGGCTGTAAGTATCTACGTATATGTCACTTGAATAACTGTGCTACGGGTGTTGCGACGCAAAATAATATTTTGCGCATGGAACACTATAAGGGCGAAGTCGAGTGGGTGATGAACTACTTCAAGTTCATTGCGCAGGAAGTACGTGAGTTACTCGCGCAGCTGGGTTGTCGTAAGCTAACAGATGTTATCGGTCGTACCGATTTGTTTGATGAGCTCGAAGGGAATACCAGCAAGCAAAATAAACTAAACCTGGCTCCTATTCTATCAGATGGCGGTGTTGATAAAGACAAGGCGCGTTATTGTATTCAGCCAAAGAATGAACCGTTTGATAAAGGTGAATTAGCTGAACAAATGGTGAAGGATACTTTGCCTGCTATCGAAGCGAAAAAAGGTGGCGAATTCAGCTACGAGATACATAACATTCACCGCTCTATCGGTGCACGTGTCTCAGGTGAGATAGCTGTACGCCATGGTGACAGTGGTATGGAAGAAACGCCGATAACACTGCGATTAAAAGGAACTGCAGGGCAAAGCTTCGGTGTTTGGAATGCCGGTGGTCTGCACATGTATCTGGAAGGTGACGCCAATGACTATGTCGGTAAAGGCATGGCAGGTGGTAAGCTAGTAATTCATCCACCTAAAGGGAGTGTCTTCAAGTCGCACGAAACGACTATTATAGGTAATACCTGTTTGTATGGTGCGACCGGCGGTAAGTTGTTTGCATCGGGTACAGCGGGCGAACGCTTTGGTGTGCGTAACTCAGGTTGTACTACGGTTGTCGAGGGTATCGGCGACCATGGTTGTGAGTACATGACCGGTGGTGTTGTTGCCGTATTAGGCCAGACCGGTATTAACTTCGGTGCAGGTATGACCGGCGGTTTTGCTTATGTCTATGACAAGCAAAATAACTTCGGTGACAACTACAATCACGACGTTGAGATCGTACGTATTGCCCCAGAACACATGGAAGCACACCGTAATCATTTGCGTGAGTTGATCGAAGAATTTGTTCAGGAAACAGAAAGTACGCGTGGACAAGAGTTACTCGACAACTTTGAGGATGCGATTGCCAAATTCTGGCTGGTTAAGCCCAAGGCTGCATCGCTTGAGTCATTAATTGATGACATGCAGCGTCGTGCAGCATAAAAAATAGAAGTAAGTAGACCATGGCTAATAATTTTCAATTTGTAGATGTGCCCAGAATCGACCCGGTGAAAAAAGACGCCGATGCGCGTGTTCAGGAATACCGTGAGATTTATGGACAGTTTAGTGCAGAGAGTGCTGCACAACAGGCAGATCGTTGTCTTGCCTGCGGTAATCCTTACTGTGAGTGGAAATGTCCGGTACACAATTATATTCCTAATTGGCTCAAGCTGATTGCAGAAGGCAACATCATGGAAGCGGCAGAATTATCCCATCGCACTAATTCCTTGCCGGAAATATGTGGTCGCGTATGTCCACAAGATCGTCTCTGTGAAGGTTCTTGTACACTCAACGATGGCTTTGGTGCAGTAACGATTGGTGCACTTGAACGTTATATTAGTGACACAGCGTTTGCACAAGGCTGGAAACCCGATCTATCTGATGTTCAACGTGCCGGTAAAAAAGTTGCAGTCATAGGCGCAGGACCGGCGGGCCTTGGTTGTGCAGACATTCTTGCCCGTAATGGCGTTGATGTCACTGTATTTGAAAAGCAACCTGAAATAGGCGGCCTATTAATGTTTGGTATTCCAGAGTTTAAACTGGAAAAAGAAATAGTCAAAGGACGTCGCAAGATCTTGGAAGACATGGGTATCCTGTTTAAGACTGGTATTGAGGTTGGTAAGGATATCGAGTTCCAGGCGATACTGGATGAGTATGATGCTGTGTTCCTGGGGATGGGAACATATAGTTATATGCAAGCGGGCATTCCTGGTGAAGATTTACCAGGTGTACATGCTGCGCTGGACTTCTTAATCTCTAACGTCAATCACTGCTGGAACTACGAAAAAGATCCTGCTGACTATGTGAGTATGGAAGGTAAAAAAGTTGTCGTACTTGGTGGTGGTGATACCGCTATGGACTGTAACAGAACCTCGATTCGCCAGGGTGCTGAGTCAGTGACCTGTGCCTACCGTCGTGATGAAGCCAATATGCCGGGTTCAAAACGCGAAGTAACCAATGCCAAAGAAGAAGGTGTGCAATTTCTTTGGAACCGTCAACCTGTCGAGATCGTCGGTAATGGCAAGGTTGAAGGTATTAAAGTCATTACTACTGAACTCGGCGAGCCTGATGAACGTGGTCGCCGTAGTCCGGTGCCTGTTGATGGATCAGAAGAAATCGTGCCTGCCGATGTTGTTATCGTTGCCTTTGGTTTTCGCCCAAGCCCGGCTGGCTGGTTTGCAGACTTTGGTATTGAGCTTGATGACCGAGGGCGTGTAACTGCTCCGATGTATCAGGATTACAAATATCAGACCACTAATGAAAAGATTTTCGCCGGTGGTGATATGGTGCGTGGCTCAGACCTGGTTGTTACCGCAGTATTTGAAGGTCGTGAAGCTGCTGAAGGTATCCTTGATTACCTAGAAGTATAAATAATAATTTATCTCTCCTCTTTAAAGAGAAAAACATGTCAGAACTTAAGAACGATCGCTTTTTAAAAGCATTAATGCGTGAGCCTGTTGATGTCACTCCAGTCTGGATGATGCGCCAGGCAGGACGTTATTTACCTGAATACAAAGCAACACGTAAAAAAGCAGGTAGCTTTCTGGATCTTTGTAAAAATCCAGAACTGGCCTGTGAAGTAACCATTCAACCGCTTGATCGTTTTCCTTTGGATGCTGCAATCTTATTCTCTGATATTTTAACTATCCCGGATGCTATGGGGCTGGGTCTGTACTTTGCCGAAGGCGAAGGCCCTAACTTTAAACACCCAGTTCAGAGTAAAGCAGCCGTTGATAAACTGTTTGTACCTGACATGGAACAAGAGCTTGGTTATGTCATGGATGCGGTACGCACGATTCGTAAAGAACTGGATGGTCGTGTGCCCTTGATTGGTTTTTCCGGTAGCCCCTGGACTCTGGCGACCTATATGGTTGAAGGCAGTGGTAGTAAAGACTTTGCCAAGGTCAAAGGTATGCTCTATGACGATCCCACCAGCATGCATAAATTACTGGACGTGACGGCACAGGCGGTCACCCAATATTTAAATGCACAGATTGCAGCGGGTGCACAAGCGGTCATGATCTTTGATACCTGGGGTGGTGCACTGACTACACGCGACTACAAGGCCTTCTCGTTAAGTTACATGCAACAGATTATTGCCGGACTCAAGCGCGAAAACGAAGGGCGCAAAGTGCCTGTCGTGATGTTTTCAAAAGGTGGCTGCCAGTGGTTAGAAGACCAGGCCGACTCCGGCGCCGATGCTCTAGGATTGGATTGGACCATTGATATCGGCCTGGCACGTAAGCGCGTCGGTGACAAAGTTGCACTGCAGGGCAATATGGATCCAACTGTTTTGTATGCCTCACCCGAGCGTATTCGTGAAGAAGTCGCCGCGATCCTCAAGAGTTACGGTTCCGGTACGGGCCACGTGTTTAACCTTGGTCATGGTATTCACCAGCATGTTAATCCTGACCACGCTGGTGCCTTTGTCGATGCGGTGCATGAACTCAGCAAGCCCTATCACAAGTAAGCCACTCCGCTCTTAAAAAACGGCCTCAATAAACAATATAAATAACAACAAGTTACTGGCTATTAGCTGGTGGCACTGCATGCTTGTGAATTCTTGATCAAATTTTAACCCTCTTTTTTGTGTTGAGTCGTATAAATCACGACAACAGTGATTAAACAAATTTAACTTAATTAAAGAGGATTAAAATCATGTCAAAACAATTAGTAAAACGTATTAAAGGTCTTGGTCTAGCGGTAATGCTGGCATTTATTGGGCAACAAAGTGCATTTGCCGATCAGCTTAGCTATAACGATGCCGTAGTGTGTTCAGCATATTTCATGACAACCTCCGCATTACTGGAAATGTCGGACGATAAAAAATTGGCTGATGACTATGAGATGGCAGCAGAATACTTCTACAGAGAGTCTACCCGTCTGGCGAATGGCGAAACCGATGAGCAAGTTGAGCAGGCCATTCTGACTTCAGCAGAAACTATGGCTGATGTTGTAATGGAAGACTTCGATAACTACACTAAGCTTGAAAGCCTTTACGAGAAAAGTTGTATCGCTAAAGCCGAAGCCACCATGGCAAGTGCAAACTAGGAAATTTATCATAGTCAATAATAAGGTGGGCATGGCCCACCTTTTTTTTGTAGTATAGTTTCTTATCTAAAAGCATAAAGGTATGGGGAAACGAAAAATGGAATTTTATAAACATCTTTTAGCTATTACGTTGCTCACAGTTACATACCCGGGCTTTGCCCTAGATAACATGCCCAGCGATGTGAAATCAAAATCTACTATTACTCTAATCATGAATGGCACGAATTGGGAGCTGGAATTAGAACAATCCGGTCAAGCTGTACAATTAGAAATCCCCAGAAGAATGCCAGATATGCGTGAATGTAATGGAGCCTATAGCTATGTACTATTTGATTATGTTTTATCTTTCGAAGATATAAGGGTAAAAGCACCGATTTATGTTGAAAAAAATCAACCCTTTCGTTTTGCAGCCAATCGAGATATACGTCAGTGGAAACTTTCACATCCCGAGATTATTCAACGTCAAGCAGAAAAAAATCAGCTCGATTTGCTAGCTAGCACGAATTACCCCGTAGCAACGATTTTAACATTCAAATTACGTTGTGCTGAAAAAAATTATCGCATCCAATTTGCTTTAAAACCAGTCGCTGGAGATAACCTCAATCATTGGTTGCAGCAACAAAAAAATAGAGTATCGCCTGCGGGTGTAAATTATACAGAGGAAGAATTTTTGGCGAGGGGAAAACAGGTTTATTTGAGAAGTTGTGCTGCTTGTCACCAGGCAAATGGGAATGGTATTGCAAGTATTTTCCCAGCTTTGAATAGTAGTAGGCTTGTTCGTGACCGTGCCCGCCAGGATGAGCTATTATCAATTATTACATATGGCAAGCCGGGTACAGCAATGGCCGCTTATGCTCAACAACTTTCAGAACAAGATATTGCCGCGGTGGCTTCGTATTTAAAAAGTGAGTGGTCAGGCGATAAAGAGTTTAAACCGATCACTGTAGATAAAATAAGAGAGATCAAACGGAAATAATGTAAAGAGGCCTGGATATGCGTTTACTACATACAATGTTGCGAGTAGGTAATTTGGAACAGTCAATCAACTTCTATACAGAAGTGCTTGGCATGAAGTTACTTCGGCAAAAAGACTACCCGGACGGTAAGTTTACCCTGGCCTTTATTGGTTATGGCGATGAGTCCGAGAATACAGTCATCGAGTTGACTCATAACTGGGATACCGACAAGTATGATTTAGGTGATGGTTATGGACATATCGCGATTGAAGTCGATGATGTCTATAAGGCTACCGATGACATCAAGCAGCGGGGCGGCAAGATTATACGCGATGCAGGCCCCATGAATGCGGGTACTACCATAATTGCCTTTGTCGAAGACCCTGATGGTTATCCTATTGAGTTAATTGGTAAAAAACACTAGGGAACTGTCAAATTTTATTGATCGGCATCAATATTATTTTTATCAGGCAAGCTAAACTGTAAGCTAGTAATTTGTTAAGTGCTGGGGATTTTTGCCTGCCCAGGGTCTGTTTTTTAGCTAGATAGGAGAATGCGTGATGAGTTCAACCTGGATAATCGTTGCCGATGGAAGTCGTGCTCGAATTTTTGAAAAAGCGTCTTCTAGTGACTTACACGAGAGAGAAACCCTGACCCATCCCGAGAGTCGTATGCATGAGCAGGATATAACGAGTGACCTGCCTGGTCGTGCCTTTGATAGTAGTGGTGAGGGCCGGCATGCGATGGGTAGTAAACATGAACCCAAGCAGCACGAAAAGGAAGAATTTGCAAAGCAGGTTGCAGATCACCTTGATAAGGCGCGCACAGAAAATAGGCTAGCTAATCTTGTTGTGATTGCTGCACCTGGTATGTTGGGTTTATTACGTGATGCGTTTAGTGCTGAAACTTCAAAGCTGGTTAGTGCCGAGGTTGATAAGGATCTGACACAACACAGTGTGCAGGATATTCAGCAACATTTACCAACACCTCAGTCTGCCTAAGTCAGATTTCATCAGTAGTATTAATTCTTGTTATAAAGATGCCTTAGCTCCTGTTTTGCTTGCTCAAGGATTCTTTTTTGCTCGGGATCCAGCTTTCTACCTGCACGATTAATATAGAAGACCAGCATCGACATCGCTGAGCGGAAGGGTTCAGCTTTGCGTCTTTTACTTTGTTTAGCCGATTTTTTTAATGACCTGGCGATTTTTTTTGGGTCTTTCCAGGTAAAAATGCCCTCCTCAAGATCAAGAGCACGACTTTCTTGCGTGACTTTGTTAGACCACTTTTTGCCTGGGTTTGCCATTTGTGCAGACACCCAAAATTATTAACACTCACAGTCTAAACTTAAAATTATGGTTTTTGAATATTATCTGAATATACTTTAAGATCTTTATGAAACTAAATGGAATTACTGGGCTCTAACCCCGAAATCATAATAACAATAAATACTTATGGAACAGGACGTTCGTTTACAAACTCTGCTCGCCGCCACTGCCAGGAAAGATCAACAGGCCTTTGCCAGGTTATATGATCTGACTTCTGCGAATCTATTTGCCGCTGCACTACGTATATTAAAGAAGGATGCCGCTGCCCAGGATGCCCTGCAAGATGCATTTGTACAGATTTGGCATCGAGCTGTCGATTTTAATAGTAGTAAAGGATCACCGATGGCCTGGATGGCGACGATAGTTCGCTATCGTGCTTTAGATATCCTGCGAAAGCAAAAGAAACTACAGCCCATGGACGATATAGATCTCAGCCTGGTAGATACGGAGCTGGGTCCAATGGGTAAATTACTTGAATCGGATATGGCCCGATTGATCTGGGAATGTTTACAAGAGTTAAACGACAAACAGCGCAATACTATTTTACTCGCATTTTATGAAGGATTAACACATGACGAACTGTCCGAACGGACCACGACTCCATTAGGAACCATAAAGACTTGGATTCGACGTGGACTACAAAGTGTAAAAGGGTGTCTTGAAAGGTGAATTATCAAGACCATGAGTTAAGGCAGGCCCTTGCTGCTGAATATGTGCTTGGTACCTTGCATGGTCGTGCACGCCAGCGCTTCGAACGTTTACTCGAACAAGATGCACGCTTACGCCAGGTGGTATCCAGTTGGGAGCAAAAACTCGGGCCGTTGAATGAAGGGCTTAAGCCTGTTGAGGTACCAGAAGAAGTCTGGAACAAAGTGCAGAAACGACTGGGGCATGGTCAAGACCAAAAACTGAAGGTGGGTCTATTTACTTCTATCTGGAACAGCTTATTACTCTGGCGTAGCCTGACTGTGGTTGCAACTTTGGTGCTGGCGTTTGCGGTTTACCTAAACCTGTTTGCACCGAAGCTAGTCGTCAATCAATACATCGCTGTGATTCAGGATAGTCAGCAACAGGCCTCCTGGTTAGCCAAGACTGACTTGAATAATAATCAGATTGTGATCCATGTATTAAATGAACAGACTCTACCGTTAGGCAAGGCATTCGAACTATGGATGTTGCCTGACGGGGGCAGTGCACCTATTTCCATGGGACTGATATCACCGTCGGATAACAAGACTCTCATCCTGAGCCAGGCCATTGTTACCAAGCTGGCAAATGCGAAAGGCTTGGCAGTCAGTCTTGAGCCCGATGGCGGCTCGCCTACCGGTGCCCCGACCGGACCTGTTCTCTATTCAGGCGGCCTGCAATCTTTGTGATCAATCGGCTGGTTTCATCATAACCAACTGATTAAAAAGGAAAATCACCTAATCACTGCTGGAGAATCCCAGCGGTGAAAAATAATTATAATTTTTTGAATCCAAACGGCACCCTGTCGCGTATCCCCTGTACTTACAACAAAACCAATACGGGGACGTGAATATGGACTTTAAGAAACAATCAATTTCGATAGCGATGGGTGTGGTGCTGACCACATCAGCAGGGTTGACCGCAATCAGCAACACAGCAAATGCTTCCAGTCATCGTGAAGCACCATTCATTACTGAGATGCCAAAAGTCGACGGTACAGACTTTTATATGTTCACCAGTTATGAAACAGGACGTGAAGATTTTGTCACGATCATTGCTAATTATCATCCACTGCAAGATGCCTACGGTGGCCCTAACTATTTTGCAATGGATCCAGATGCGCTGTATGAAATCCATGTGGATTCGAACGGTGATGCGGTTGAAGATATTACCTTCCAGTTTCGTTTTGATGTCGAGCAGACAGATGTCGCATTGAACATTGGTGGTGAATCCGTGTCGATTCCGCTGATTAACACCGGTTCCATAACAGCAAGTGATACAAGCAATCTGCACCGTGATGAAACCTATAGCGTAAACATTGTTCGTGGTGATCGACGTACTGGAAGTAGTGCTGCTATTACCAGTAGTTTGGATAATGCCTCGGTATTTACTAAACCAGTAGATAACATCGGTAACAAATCGTTGCCTGATTATGCCAGCTATGCCAATAGTTTTATCCACGATATTTCTATTCCAGGCTGTAGTGATGGACGTATGTTTGTCGGTCAACGCCGGGAAGGATTTGCAGTTAACCTGGGTGAAGTATTCGACCTTGTTAATACTAACCCGGTTGGCCCAGTAAATGGTGAAACGAATACTATTGGTGACAAGAATGTGACCAGTATTGCGCTTGAAATTCCAAAATCATGTTTAGCGACGAGTGGTGACATTATCGGCGCCTGGACTACAGCCAGTCTACGTCAGGCCCGTGTTTTGAATCGGGCCCCACGTTTTACGAATGGAAAACCTGCTTCAGTTGAAGGTGGTTCCTGGACACAGGTTTCACGCTTAGGTAGCCCGCTGGTGAATGAAGTTGTGATCGGTATTAAAGATAAAGATCGCTTTAATGCTAGTGAGCCAGTCAATGACGCTGATCCAGTTGATGGGTTTGGTCTCTATGTTACTAATCCAACTTTACCTGCTCTGCTAGAGATTCTATTTGGGGTAAGAGCGCCAACGGCATTTCCACGCAATGATCTGGTCCAGGCATTTCTAACAGGTGTACCAACACTGAATCAGCCCGAGAATGTTGTTGCCTCAGAAATGTTGCGGCTCAATACAGCCATTGCACCGGTAACCGACCCAGCATTGCAAAAGACTTTAGGTGTCATTGATGGCGACGTTGCGGGTTTCCCGAATGGTCGTCGCCCTGGTGATGATGTTGTGGATATCGCATTACGTGTTGTGATGGGTGTGTTACTCACAGATGCCGAAGCCCCGGATCGTTTACTGAGCTACACCGATGGTGCTGCGGTTGATGCGATGATGTTTCAAGGCGTCTTTCCATATTTAAATACGCCAGTAGCAGGCTCTGTTACTCCTTAACAGACATAGTTCAAACCTAAATGGAGTACATCATGAAAAATTTAGTTGTATTGAGCGTATTGCTACTTAGTCTCGCGGCTTGCGGGGGTGGTGGTGATGCACCTACACCTGCCAACACGCAAGTTGACTTTAACACTTTTGTCGTTGATGAAGTTAATTCAACGACAGAGACAGGTGAGCCGGTAGATATTAACGAGACTGATTTTAGTTTCACTGAAGATGAAACGGCATTTGACTCAGTTTTATAAAAAAATTATGGGCCAGTTGAGTAGCTGGCCCATAGCTTAGAACAGGATAGTAAAATGAAAACACTCGTTGGGATAATATTTTTTAGTCTGTCAATACAGACGAGTTCGGTGTTAGCGCACACAGAGCATGGCCACCATTTAAAGCCTGAGATGGAGCATAGCAGTGGTCAGTTACACGAAGTAAAGCAGTTAATGCAGAAAGCCGAACAAGGCGACAAAGTTTATTTTTATACTCAGGCGGAAAGTCTGCTAGATGGTATGACACGACATTCACGTCAGGCACGGTTATTGAAGGCGGAAATCCTGCAATATTTTCATCAATTTGATAAAGCCCTAGAGACCCTGGAAAAAAATAAGATGCCCAGCACGAATGTAAGCAATTATTTGGCGAAATCGATCACTTGCTTGCGATTACTTGTATGGCTCAGGCCAATAGTTTACTCGGTGAACTGGATAAGGGGTACAAGGTATTAAAGGCCGCGATACAACATATACATAGCAAAGATCAACATGCACTTGCCTGGGCATATGCTACTCTGGCAGAAATGGCAGAGCGAAAGTATGATCTCGGTGCTGCAAAATCATATTATAAAAAGTCGTTGACGATTAAAGCCAACGATCATCCATCCCGTATTGCGTATGCCGATATTCTTCTAGCGGAAAATAATTATGATGAGGTTTTATCTTTAACAAAGGATTACCTTGATAATGACTTACTTATGCTTAGATATGTTCGGGCTCTAAATATCCAGGGTGACAAGCGTACTAGCGATCATTTTTGTGAGTTAAAGCGCCGTGTTTTGAACTACACAGATAACAACCGACATCTGCATTATGATTTATTAGCGGAGTATTACTTATATTTTAGTGCCGACTTCGAACAGTCGCTGCAATGGGCCAGGCGTCATTGGCAACAGCAAAAAACACCGCGTGATGCCCGATTACTTGCCAATGTTGCTATACAAGCAGTTGATAATAAGAGTCTTGATGAAATACAGCACTGGCACACGACATATCAAGTCGAAGACAAGGGCTATGAGCATCTTATAAAGAGTTCATGGTTGGCTATGGTGGACTAAATACTTCTCATTTCTCCTTCCTTTACTGATGAAAGCCCAACACCAATATTTTTCATCAACCCCCTCTCCTATATTAGGAGAGGGATTATCTTTCTTTTAGCCAGGAATAATTTTACAATGCGCGGATGAAAATAACTGGCAATATAAAAAAACTCAAGACCGAGCTCGTTTCCCCCATTTCATATTCACTTCCGATTGGTGAGGAATTAGTGCCAGTCAATGAGCTCATTGGTAAGTCGCTTAGCTTGAATTTTGAGGGTGAAATTAATTGTATTAATTGTGGGCGAAAAACCAAAAAGAGTTTCCAGCAAGGTTACTGCTATCCTTGTTTTCAGACATTGGCAGAGTGTGATTCCTGTTTAATTAAGCCGGAATTGTGCCATTATCACGAAGGCACTTGCCGTGAACCTAAATGGGGTGAAGAACACTGCTTTCAAGATCATTATGTCTATCTCGCCAACACCTCCGGCCTGAAAGTAGGTATCACTCGACAAACAAATATTCCCACACGCTGGATGGACCAGGGCGCGACACAGGCGCTACCGATTTATCGGACCCGAGATCGATTATTGTCCGGACAGGTTGAGGTTATACTGAAGCAACATGTGGCAGACAAAACAGCCTGGCAGCGTATGTTAAAAGGAGAGCCCGAGCCGATTGATATCGCTGCCGCACGTGATCGTTTTCATAAGGAATGTGAAAAAGAAATAAATGAAATTCTCAAAGAGAGCGGTGACGATGCGGTGAGCTTTCTGGCCAATGAAAAAATTATTGAAATCAAATACCCAGTTCAACAATATCCTGAAAAAGTAAAGTCATTTAATTTTGATAAAACACCTGAAGTTGGGGGCTCGCTGATGGGTATAAAAGGGCAGTACCTGTTGCTTGATACCGGCGTGCTCAATATTCGTAAATTCTCAGGCTATAAATTAACAGTAAATTATTAATCGTCACTTCGATTTTGCTTTAGCACGTGGGTGGGCTTTGTCATAAACATTAGCCAGGTGCTGAAAATCCAGGTGGGTATAAATCTGCGTAGTATTGATATCGCTATGGCCAAGTAATTCCTGAACTGCGCGTAAGTCGCCGCTGGACTCCAAAACATGCGAGGCAAAGGAGTGGCGTAACATGTGAGGATGAATATGGGTCGGCATGGCCTGTTTTTGTGCCCAGTAACGTATACGTTGCTGGACGCTACGTGCTGATAAGCGTTTACCGGTCTGGCTTATAAATAGCGCGTCATCTGAGGGCGTATAATGGTGGTTTCGAATTTTTAACCATGCCTTGATCGCATGACTCGCCTGGGTGCCGATCGGCACTACACGCATTTTGTTGCCTTTACCTGTCACAGTCACCAGGCCCTGTTTTAAATCAAGTTGCGCCAGATCAAGGCCAACTAGCTCAGAAAGCCGTAGTCCAGAAGAATAAAATAATTCTAGAATAGCGATATCCCGCTTAGCGATAGGTGTTGTCTCGGTAATCGCGAGGAAGTGTTGTACCTGATCGGCATCCAGCGTCTTGGGTAGCTTGCGTCCAATCTTTGGTGCACGCACTTCTTTTGCCGGATTGAGCTTGAGCTGTTTTTCTGTAATTAGGAAATTGAAAAAACTGCGGATCGCACTGAGTTCGCGTTGAATCGATTTGGCACTGATTTGGCGACGGTGTCGTTGCGCGACATAACTGGAAATATGCGACTCTTTCACGTCACTCAGTTTAGTGACATCAAGCTCA
>CAMYMU010000011.1 GCA_947259575.1 uncultured Ectothiorhodospiraceae bacterium
ATGAAGCGAAAACGGCAATGTTAGTTGTCGTAGACAATAATGCCGCCGGTATTATCGCTGTGGCGGATACCCTAAAAGATGATTCTATCCAGGCAATCAAAGAACTCGAAAATCTGGGGATAGAAACCGCCATGATCACCGGTGATAATCAACGCACCGGTGAAGCCATTGCGAAACAGGTTGGTATCAGTCGGGTACTGGCAGAAGTATTGCCCGAGGACAAGGTGGCTGAAGTCAAGCGTTTGCAGGATGAAGTCGGCATTGTTGCCATGGTAGGGGATGGTATCAATGATGCACCGGCCCTGAAGCAGGCAAATATCGGTATTGCCATCGGTACCGGGACGGACATTGCAATCGAATCATCTGACATAACCCTGGTAAGAGGGGACTTAAGTTCTGTGGTTACCGCCATCAAACTTTCCCATGCCACGTTCAAAAAGATCAAACAAAACTATTTCTGGGCCTGGTTTTACAATGTCGTTGCTATCCCGTTGGCTGCGGTCGGGCTACTGCACGCCATGGTGGGTGTGGCCGCGATGTCCTTTAGTTCAGTTAACGTAATATTGAACTCGTTACGGCTACGAAAAGCGAAAATCAAGCTTGGTGAATAAATAAGGCAAAACGATGAGTGAAACAACACAAGAAACCAAGACACTGACTGAAAGCGAACGCCGCTTACGTGCTCGCCTGGTATTGTTGGCGTTTATCCTGTTTTCAATCTTTATCATAGGCCTGGCCTATATGGCTACCACACCATCTCAGACGGTTGGATTAACACTCTCTTACACAGCAGGGTTATCGATGATCGTATTGCCCTGCACCTTGCCTTTGGTTTTTGTGATAGTACCTTTGTGTATGGGGGAGAACTATCGCAAGGGATTTATCATGGCCCTGTTATTCGGTGGCGGGCTGACGATTACCTTGATGTTATATGCCATTGCGATTGCCATAGCGGGTAGTTGGTTAGGGATGGATCAGGCCACTCGTATTATGCTTGTGATTGCCGGTGTGGCAGCTTGGATTTTTGGTCTGGCTGAACTGGGTTTATTTACATTAAAAATGCCTAGCTACTCAGGAGGTATTCCGAGTTTCATAGTACAACGCCAGGATTACCTCAAGGCATTATTAATGGGGCTCTTCCTGGGTAATGCTGGTGTGGCCTGTCCTAATCCGGCGTTCTATGTGTTGCTGACCTATATCGCCAGTGTTGGTGATATTTTCGAAGGTGCTTATCTAGGCGCTATTCATGGCCTGGGTCGGGCAACGCCGCTTATTTTCCTGGCCATTTTAGGTCTGCTGGGTGTGAATGCAACCCAGGCGATATTAAAACGTAAGGTGGCGGTGGAAAAAGGAATCGGCTGGGGGCTTATCACTGTTGGTGCAATCATCCTGACCATGGGGATATATGGTCATCATTGGTTACTGGTGACCGGTGCCCACGAAGGATGGACACGTGTCTTTACTCCACCTGGTGTTGCTGAGTATTCCTGTTGCATCGAGCCACCGTGCAAAGAGTGTCTGACCAGTGGTCGTTTCCCAAACAATACCTGCCAGTGTCGTTTAATGATGGAAGAGGGCCGTATGGATAACGTTTGTAAGGAGTGCCTGGTCGGATTAGCACAAGGCAAGGGAGTGTTTACCATGGCAGAACGCGTCGCGCCGTATGCCTTCGTCACCCTCGCAGCGTTGTTCTTTGGTCCGATTGTCTGGTACTACTGGCGCAGGCGTCGGCAGCCTCCGGATGATACAAGTTAATATAGTGTAGGAGTCGCAAATGATAAAAATCGATTTTTTAAGTATGCCGGGTTGTTCCCACTGCGCCCATGCCAAACAGGTCCTTGATAAAGTCACACCGGATTATTCGGATCTGGAATTCGTTGTCCATGATGTTACCAAAGAGCCGGAACTGGCAGGTCAGTATATGCTGATGTCTGCACCTGGCATCGTCATTAATGGTGAATTGGTATTTACCGGTGGTATCGAAGAGGCGAAGCTGCGTGAGTATCTTGATAATATCAGAAGCTAATTCACTATTGTTGTTGCTGCGCAATGTTACCCATTTTTAAAAACTAAAACACTCAAAGGAACAATGACGGATATTAACAGGAATTTTGGTACAGGAGATGCGTAATGGATGATTGGCTTTCTTTTATTATTTTTGCAGGGCTGTTTTACGTCATGATGCGCTATGGCTGCGGTGCTCACATGATACACGGACATCATGGTGGCCATGACAAACACAACCCTGACGAGGGCGTAAAACATATCGATCCGGTTTGCGGCATGGAAGTCGAGGTGGACAAAGGGTATGGCAAAATGCATGCAGGTACCCTGTATCGATTCTGTTCGCGTAGTTGTCTGGATAAATTTGAGAGTGCCCCGGACAAGTATCTTGACTCATCTAATGATGGTGGAGGTGATATATGACGAGAAGACTTCCTCTATTGGCAATTGGACATGCTAGCAGCCTGTTTCTGGTAATCAGTTATTCACTTTGTGTGGCATTCGATTTGGTGTTTCCCGAACATGCCATGTATGAAGCCTGGCAAAAATTATTGCCTGGTTTTGAATGGCTAAGTTGGAAGGGCTTTATTATTGGTTTGGTTGAAGCCTATGGATACGGCTGGTATTTCGCCCTGATATGGGTGCCATTGTACAACTTTTTTACCACGCGTTATGAAAAGGGCTGAGTAAAGATCAGTACAGGGCATATTTATGAATCAACAAAGTTCTGTCAGGCTGTAGTTATGAAGAAAAAAATATTCATCATTGGAAACGGGTTTGCTTCATTGTTTTTGATCCAATATTTGTTGTTACCGATGTTTCCTTTTTTTGCCTGGCCTTTGCGACGCTTGCATTCACGATATGACATTACGGTGATTGGTAACGGGACGTTTATCTACTTCCCTGCGATCCCGGAGTTCATTACCGGTAACAAAAGCACAAAGGATATTAGCATTGATGTCCGCCCCTTTTTGAACAGGCGGAATATTAAGTTTATAGATGCGCAGATGACGGACATCCAGGATGGAGGACGTACAGTAACAACCGATAAAGGAACTTATCAAAATGATGTCCTGTTTCTGGGTATCGGCCCGGCCTTTTTAAAAGACGACATCCCAGGCACCAGAGAACACACCTTATCGCCCTGTGATGGACCGGATAGTATGGAAACATTCATGGAAAAACTTGCAACTATGGACAGTGGTGTCATCTATCTGGGTTTCAAAATAAATAAATTAGATGGCTTTGTAGCCGGTCGTGCAGGACAGATGTATGAGTGTGCCTGCCTGCTTGATTACGTATTAAAGGAAAGAGGCGTGCGGGATAAGTTCGAAATTCACTTTTTTTCTTCCAATCTGGATAAAGATGATAAAGGCATGATCACCGACAGGCTTCAGGAACGGGGGATTATTCTAGATTATGGTTATGAACCGGCAGAGTTTGTTGAAGGCGGCATGCGGGATGAAGATGGCACATTTCGAAAGGCCGATTTAATCCTTTATTCACCTGGCATAACCGGATCGGATCTTGTTAAAAAGTCCTGTTTACCAGTATCAAAAGGCGGTCAAATCGATACTGACAAATATGGTCAGGTGAAGGGCTTAAGCAACGTTTTTGCCGCAGGCGATTGTGCCAGCCATGAGAACCCACCCCCATGGGTGCCGCACCAAGCACATATGGCGCAATTGCGTTCACAAGCTGTAGCAAAAAACATGCGGATGATATCTTCAGGCAAGAAACCATCACACACGTATCGATATGAACTGTCATGCATTATGAATATGGAAAATGATGCTATGTGGCTACATATGGCAAGCGACAATAAACCACCTTTCTGGAATATTTTTCCACAACATTCTAAAAAACTGATTGGCGTAAAAAATATATTTGAGAAATTGTATATATTTTACCTGAAGTATTTATAGGCTGGCCTACTTGGAGGTGCCTACATTGTTATTTTCAGTATCTACAGATAAAGAAGTCAAGGGTTAAGGAATAATGACATTTTACGTACAAGGCTTGAGTGGTCATGAAGTCATGCCGTTAACACATCTCTTTGATCAGGGTATGGTGGAAAAGACGCATAGCATCGATGCAGAAAACCGTATTGATCCAACACGGCACCAATCTGGTAATAACCAGGATCAAAAGCAAGCAGGAGTTGCCATGCAGTCATATCAGGAAATCGATCATTTGCCGGCAGATAGCCTTGTACTTTCGGCTAGCCAAATAATGACTTCACCTGTTGTTTCTTTTAGATCGCATGACTCGATCACTGATGCCATGAAACTTTTTCATACACGTCAGTTACGTCATATTCCGGTAGTGTCTAATGAGGGAACTGTAGAAGGGATTGTATCAGACCGGGATATACTTCGCCACCTAAGTGGAGTGACAGAAGATTTTAAACAGCATATGAGTTCCGCGAGAGCTGATGATCAGATTAGACAATTGATGAGAACACAGGTTTTGACTGCCAGCACCGATACAGATGTACGTTATATAGCACGCTTGTTTGTTGAACGACGTGTAGGGGCGATGCCCATCGTGGTTGAAGGCAATTTGACGGGCATTATAACGCGCAGTGATATATTAGGTGCTGTAATGCGCCACTTTGTTCTGGAATTGTGGGTATGAGTGTAAATAACGTGAATAAGAAACTCCGTATCGGTGTCGTGTTAAGTTCCGGGGGTGGACGTGGCGTTTTTGCACACACAGGTTTTATGCAAGCCATCGAACAACTTCATATCGACGTATGTGCCGTTGCTGGTTGCAGCGCAGGAGCACTGGTCGGCGGAATCTATGCCAGTGGTGCTGAAATACAACATTGGTCAGAAGCCATAGCAAACATTAACCCAGCTGATTACTGGAAACCCGATCCGTGGTGGAAGTTCATGTGGCAGATGGTGGTGCGCAAGGGACGTGGATACACGGGCATATCAGATAGCAAAACCGCAATCGATTTCATCCGTCGCCATATTGCAGCCCAGACCTTTGATGAATGCCGGATGCCATTTTACTGCCTGGCTTTCAACCTGACTTATGGCAGTAAAATGTTATTCGATACAGGTGATCTTGCTCCACGTATTATGGCAAGTGCAGCCATTCCGATACTGTATCGGCCGGTTGAAATAGATGGAGAATGGTTTAGTGATGGAGCGGCCATTGAACTGGCACCCACTGATGCCGTTTGTTGTAAACAAAACCTGGATATCCTGATTGTCCACCACACTGCCGCAATAGAACGGTCTGGCCCGGATGGTTTGGCACGTGCATTAAGGCAGCCCTGGAGCATGCTGGAGTTATTATACTTGCAGTTCTACAAGGAACGTCCCTGGTATTTATCTCATAAGCCATTTTCTGAACATTTCTGCCCGTGCGGTTGTGGTGCACGCATCGTGGTTCTGGAACCGGATTTGCCTGAACTGACATGGCCATTTGGTCGCGAAGGTGTGGAGTTACAAGTTAATGCAAGAAAACAAACATTGGCAATATTGAGTGAACAACTACTTGAGTGGAGAAACCTCGCTGACACTAATCAACTAACACGCAAGAGACAGGAACAATGTACCTAAACAAGTATATTAAATGTTTGCAGCCTACTATGGTTATTCTTAGCCTTTTTCTTGTGTCTGCCGTGCATGCCGAGAAATGGAATTACAGGCAGAACAGTAAAATCAACTGGTTTGAGTATAATGCATTCGCCTTTACCGAGGCACAACAAAAGAACAAACCGCTCTATATTTTCGTCTATTCAGATTTATGCTCCTGGTGTAGAAAATTAGAAACAGAAACACTTGAAAAACCAGCAATACGTGCGTTACTGTCAAAGCGTTTTGTTCCTGTTCTGGTAGACCAACAAGCCAGGCCGGCCTTGGTCAGTCAACTCGGTATTAGTCTAGTGCCAGCAAGCATACTGATCACTCATGATGGTAAAAAGCTGCTACGTTTTTACGGTTTTATCAAAGAGCAAGCGTTACTCGATGCTTTGAACAAAACGCTACTTGCCTGGAAAAAAGGTGAAATACTGGAAGAAGAGTTCGGCGATCAGGCGACCTGCTGTCCTGTCCCGCCGCATGCTGGTCAGTCTGAACAATCCCCCAAAGGAGTTAAGCCATGAGCCTTTTAACGCGAAATCTTATTAAGATACATTTCGTACTTTTTCTTTTTTTTAGCGTGATTGCACAGACATATGCCTCTGATGTCACGCCCCGTTACCAGGTGAAAGAGGGAATAGCTATTTACCTGGGGCTTTTACCTGCAGAAATGATTGAAGGTCATACCGCTAAATCTATGCATGGTGGCTTGCCGGTTGGTCTGCATCGTTACCATGTGGCTGTTGCTGTTTTTGATAACAAAACAGGGCAGCGTGTAGAAAACGCTAAAGTGAAGATTAGAGTGAGTAACCGAGTTGGTGTCGGCCCTGATCCTTTCAAAGATCTGGAAGGCATGCAGATGAATGGGAAGTTTATGTACGGTAACTATTTCTCATTAAAAACTGCGGGCCCTTATCGAATTGATATCAAAGTCTTTGTTAGAAATTCCGAGAAGCCTATACAGGTCTCTTTCGACTATGACTTTGCACACACTTAGGGAGTAGGCAAAATGGCACAGGATCCGGTTTGCTTGATGTCAATCAATCCGAAGCATGCAGCAGCAATGCTGGACTATCAAGGCAGGAAATATTATTTCTGTTCAGATAGCTGTAAGGATAAGTTTCAGGCACAACCTTCCATTTATCTAAATAAAGCACCTGGCATGCATATGACTGTCGGAGTTATGGGGTCAGCGGATCTCAATGAACCTGAGCCAATTAAAGAGAGCGCCTATGAGCTCGGTAAAGCATTGGCCTTGAAAAAATATATTTTGATCACAGGTGCTTGTCCTGGTTTACCGTATGAATGTGCACGTGGTGTCAACGAGAATGGTGGCATGTCGATTGGTATTTCACCTGCCTTAAGCCTGGATGAGCACACTCACAAATATGCTTCTCCCTCCGATGTTTATGACGTGATTATCTATACTGGTAGCGGCCTGATGGGGCGTGAAGTCACCAATATTCGTTCCAGTGATATGGTCATTATCATGGGTGGGCAGTCTGGTACGCTTGGTGAATTTGCTATTGCCTATGATGAAGGCAAGCTAATCGGGGTTCTTGATGGAAGTGGAGGCATTACAGAGCTCATTCCGGGGTTGGTTGATTCGTTTTCAAAACAAACCGGAGCAAAAGTTATTTATGAAAATAATCCTGCTAGTCTGGTTGAAAAGTTAGTTAAATATTACAATTCTGAACATTACCGTCGACCTTCCTGTTTTTGCAATGAATAACAACGGGTAATTAAATATAAATGAATGCTGACAAAGACAACACAATACAAATTGCCGGTGCAGGTCCAGCTGGTCTGGCGGCAGCTATTACATTAGCTCATGCTGGATGCAAAGTAATAGTGCATGAGGCGCAGCCTGACGTGGGCTGGCGGTTCAAACGGGACTTTCAGGGACTGGAAAACTGGACAACACGGCAAGATGTACTAAGTGTATTGAAAGATGCAGATATTACAACGGATTTTGAATTTTTACCCTGTACTAATGGTGTGACCATAGATGCCTGGGGGCAAACGAGAGCTATTAATAGTACAGAACCGATATTTTATTTAGTGGAACGCGGACCGAACCCGGGATCTCTGGATCATGCATTACTGGAGCAGGCACAGGAACTTGGTGTTGATGTCATGTTTAATAGCCGGGTCAAGCAATTGGCCTATCCGGCTATACTGGCTACTGGTCCTAAGGCTGCAGATGCGATTGCGGTCGGTTATCACTTCGAAACGAACATGCCCAATGGTTATTGGGTGATTTGCGACAATGACCTGGCCCCTGGAGGTTATGCCTACTTGTTAATATGGAACGGTAAAGGGACAGTTAAAACCTGCATGTTTTCCGATTTTAAAAATGAAAAACACTATGTACAACGTACAGTGGAGAGGTTCCAAAGACTGGTGGGACTTCAGATGAACAACCCTGTGGCTCATGGCGGCGCCGGTAATTTTTATATTCCGGTACGTGCAATAGCTGGCAAACGACCTGTAGTTGGTGAGCAGGCTGGTTTTCAAGATACGCTGTGGGGATTTGGTATTCGTCATGCTATCACTTCGGGCATACTCGCTGCAAGGAGCATTCTGGAAAACACAGACTATGATGCGAATTGGCATAGTGAATTCAAGCCTATGTTGAGAGTCTCTGCTGTGAACCGAGCTTTATATAGTATGCTGGGAAATCGTGGTTTTAAATGGTTTTTGCAATATGTCTCACGGCAAAAGGATGTGCGCGATTTTTTGTTTCACCAGTATCACCCGACATTATTTAAAGCACTTCTATATCCTTGGGCTGATCACAGGGTAAAAAGTTTGCGCAATGATGCCGCGTGCAGTCATCTAGACTGTGAATGTGTTTGGTGTCGTATGGGTGATGAGCATTGAAAAAATTAACCGCCAATCAATGTCCGGTTTGTCATATGAATGTTGAGTCTGACACGCTAACTCATTTTTTTGCTGGTATGCAATTCGTTTTTTGCTCTGAACAATGCAAGGACCGCTTTGTAGCCAAACCTCACCTATATATCGGGAAGCCCGGTAATCCATCGCCAAAACAACAGGGCAGACGAGTTATCAAACGACGCGTATTTAAACTGGAACATACAATTCCAGAAGATATAAAACAGGGCATTATTCAATCGCTTGATGAAATGATGGGCGTCAAACAGGTGGATATAGAAGGCGTCAAGATCGAGATTACTTATGATCTACTGGAAGCGACAGCGCAGCAGATCGAAACAACATTAGAAACAACCGGCAACCTTCTGGCTACCGGTTGGGGAGAGAAGTTGAAGAGGGGATTTATCCATTATCTGGAAGAAACAGAGATTGACAGTCTTGAACACAGTGGTGGCGGTCATTGCCATCACTAAATTGAGATATATTTTAAACAGGAGTTAATATGAATTCAATCCAGCTATACATTGAAGAAAACCTTGATGAGAAAAATATCGAACTAATCAAAAAAATGCTGATGGAAATAGAATATGTCAAAGATGTGGAGATCAGCAGGCAGTCACCGCATGAATTTGTGATTGATTTTGATGAGCATCACAATATGCCAATGAAAGTCATAGAGGCATTAAAAGCAGAAGGTTATCATCCGGACATCTTTTCCGGTTAGCACAGATATAGTATTGAAATGACGTAACATGGTTTAATCAGGAGAGTAGAGAAAGCAGACAAAACCGGAGTGAGAAAATGAAACGGAATATGCTATATATAATAGGTATAACACTGCTGATATTCTGCTATTTGCCGATTGTTCGAGCAGATGTACAAAAGGGACTGGAAATTGCCAGGGAAATGAAGGCCCGCGAAAGTGGCTTTGGAAATTATATAGCAGACATGAAAATGGTTTTGATCAGCGTCGCGGGTAAAGAGACTGTTAGGCAATTACACGTTCGCACCCGTGAAGTCGCAAATGATGGTAATCAGTCTCTGGCGATTTTCGATTCACCCGCCGATGTCAAGGGAACCGGTTTTCTGACTCATACCCATATCAACCGGGATGATGACCAGTGGCTGTATCTTCCTTCTTTAAAACGGGTCAAGCGTATCTCACCCAGCAACAAGACAGCACCCTTTATGGGCAGTGAATTTAGCTATGAAGATCTCACGTCCTATGAAGTAGAAAATTATACATATCAATATATAGGCGAAGAAAAACTCGATGGCGTGGATTGCTATTTACTGGATCGTTTTCCTGTGAACGAATATTCAGGTTACTCCCGACAACGCGTTTGGGTTGAAAAGGGGCGTTACCTGGCGCTAAAGCTTGATTATTACAATAAAAAAAATAAAAAGATAAAAACCCTACGCTCCGGTAAGTTTAGCAAGTATTTGGAGAAGTACTGGTTTGCAAATGAGATGAAGATGCAGAATCATATCAGTGGCAAATCCTCGATACTTTTCTGGGGAAATTATCGTTTCCGTCTACCACTACGTGCTGCTGATTTCAATCCTGGTAGCCTAACCAGAATCCGCTAAATTGAAGGCGCTATATAAATACACGCTAACCATCATTTTTGGCATGTTCGCCTGTGCAACATTTGCAGCTGAATGGCGTGGATCCGTAGCACTTGAACATCGCCAATTTCTACAATCACCACTGGAAGTTCAACAACATGACGGTTATACCTCAATAGTTGTTAGTCCGGAGTTTAATCATGGTTGGGACAATAACCGCCAAACAATCACTATTGCGCCATTCTATCGTTGGGATCAGCATGATGAACAACGCAGTCATGCAGACTTGCGAGAGCTTTACTGGTTATATGCGGGTGAGTGGTATGACGTATCCATCGGCGTACGCAAGATCTTCTGGGGAACCACCGAATCACAACATCTAGTGGATGTTATTAATCAGACTGATTTGGTAGAAAACCCGGATGGTGAAGATAAACTGGGACAGCCCATGATTGCTTCAACGCTCATAACACGTTTCGGTAACTTTGAGCTCTATTTAATCCCATACTTTCGTGAACGTACCTTTCCTGGAAAAGAAGGGCGTTTGCGCACAATACCCTATGTGGACACCGAAGAATCGGCGTTGTATGAAGATGAAAAACGCGACAAGCACATTGATTGGGCATTACGTTGGTCGAGAACATTTGGAAACTGGGATGTCGGTTTATCGTATTTTGATGGCACAAACCGCGAACCTCGATTAATACCTGGTTTCAATGGGGCAGGGGAGTCCATTTTGTTACCCTTTTATGAACAAATGCGTCAGTTTGGTGTTGATGTACAAGGTGCGGTTGGCACCTGGTTATGGAAACTGGAACTGATTAATCGCGATACCAGTCAGGGTGATTTTACAGCCACAACCGCTGGATTCGAATATACCTTCTACAATATAAACCAGCGCGGATTGGATATCGGCACGGTGGTTGAACACTTGTACGATGATCGTGGTCGTAATGCCACAACGCCCTTTGATGATGATGTAATGCTAGGATTGCGACTGACACCGAATGATGTGCAGGGTACAGAATTATTGCTAGGCATTATTTTTGATCGTTCTACTGATGCTCGCATCTATCGCTTGGAGAGTAGTCGTCGACTGACCGATCACCTGAAGATTAATATTGAAGGCTTAGTATTTTCAGGGCTATCTGTTAATGATCCGTTTTATTCTTACCGGCAGGATGATTATATTCAGGCGGGTCTTAGTTATTATTTTTAAGCAATAAGGACATAGTATGTGGCGACTGGCGATTAAACAACTGACTTACGAATGGAGTCGCTCCTTGCTTACTGCACTGGCTATCAGTGCCGCGATTGCCATGATCCTGGTATTACGTGGTTTTGAACAGGGTTTGTACGCGCAGTCGGAAAACGTCGTGTTGGATCGAGGAGGGGATCTGTTCCTCACCCAAAGCGGCGTCTCTAATTTTCTAGCCGTGCGATCTTCCTTGCCGCAATTGACTCGCAGTGAAGTCGAAGCCATTAAAGGTGTTAAAACAGCACATCCTCTTACCGGATTCTGGGCTATTTATGGTCCACAAGGTAACAAGTTTCCCTTGTTACTACTGGTCTATGATACGAAAGGTGGACCTACCCATCTGATTGAGGGTGAACCAATTAGAAGTTCGCGAGATATTGTCATTGATATTGGCCTGAGTAAACGTTTTAATCTAAAACCCGGCGAGCCACTCGTTGTTTCGGATTTTGAATTTACGGTTAGTGGAATAACCAGTGGTAGCTCGGCTTTATTTAGCACTTTTGCCTATGTTAGTTATGATGGCATGATTGATCTTTTCCTGGAATCCGAAATAGCGCCGGACATAAGCACTTTCCCTTTATTGAGTTTTTTGCTTGTTGAATTAGATGAAGGAATGGATCAAGCGTCAATTGCACAGCAAATTGAAGAAGCTGTACCTGTGGTGGATGTTTTTCAGCCTGGTACACTTGCCAATAATGACAAGGCATTGGGTAAAGAATTGTTTGGTCCGATTATGAATGTTTTGGTCATTCTCTCCTACATTATCGGTATGTTGGTTATTGGTATGATTATCTATTCCGATGTCAGCTTGCGGCGTCGTAGCTTTGCAGTAATGAAAGCGCTCGGCTTTAAACTGTCGCATATTGCAAAAGGGATTTTAATTCACAGCATGATAATAGTATTGCTGGCCTATCCTATTGGGGTTTTTCTTGCTCATATGACAAGTATGGGAATCGAATTCAATATGCCAGTATACCTGGTTCAGGTATTGGAACCATTCGGATTACTAAAGGTCCTGATCGGCGTGTTAGCTATGATGATAATTGGTAGTCTGTTACCACTGCGGCTAATTACAAAAACCGATCCGGTTCTGGCGTTTCAGGTGGAATAACGATGCTTAAATGGATTTTGAAAACATTATGGGGGCAAAAAGGTTCTGTATTTTCCAGTGCAAGTGGGGTGGCATTCGCTTTTATCCTAGTTGTCATTATGGAAGCCGCATTCGTCGGTGAATCAAACCAGATCGTTTCCTATATACGACATGTCAATGCCGATGTATGGGTAATGCAAAAAGGCGTTAGCAATATGCATATGGCAACGACCTTTGTCTGGGACTGGAAAGCCAAGCGTATCGCAGAACTACCCGGTGTCAAAAAAGCCACGCCCATTTTGTATGTCAATACAGCATTAAAATCAGGCGGTCGCAACTGGTTTGCCTACGTCATCGGTTTAATGCCGAATGACGCGCGTGCCGGTCCCTGGTCCATGGCGTATGGAAAGTCACATCCTGGCCAGGGTGAAATAGTGCTTCCGCATGTGCTTGCCAAAATGACGGATGCCAAACTGGGCGACACAGCCATGATAGCGGATAAGAAATTTGAAATAGCCGGATTTTCGAATGAAACGTTTTCCATGGCCAACTCCATTGCCTTTGTAAATTTTCACGATCTGGAAGAGCTAATTTCAACCAGTGGAACCGTGAGTTTTATCCTCGTCGATATTGAATCGGGTCTGGATAAACAGAGCGTCGCTAAACTGATCGAGCAACAAGTTGAGAAAGTATCTGCAATACCTCATGAGCAATTTATAAAAAACGATTTCCAGATTGCCATGCTAATGGGCGTAGAGGTGGTTTCATTTATGAGCATAATAGGCTCGATATTGGCTGCATTAATCATAGCCTTTACGGCTTACTCACAGGTCAGCAGACGTAAACGCGAATTGGCTATTGCCAAGGCATTAGGTTACCAGAATCGCTCCCTTTATCTGGCAGTTCTGATGCAGACATTGATTATAACGGGGCTGGCGCTAATTGTTGCCATATTGATATCCATCTTTTTGCTTCCATTGCTAACAACACTCGTACCTCAGATCACTCTGGTTGTCACTACTACAGCATTAATCCGTTTGTGTATGATCGCAGTCTTTGTTGCGGTGCTTGCTGCTTTAGTACCCGCTCGTATTATTGCCAACATCGATCCGCTTACCGCTTTTAGGTCATAATGATGAATAATCAAACTTTATTAAAAGCAACGAATCTGACAAAATCTTTTGGTCGTGGACATACAGAGGTCCATGCTGTCAATGATGTCTCACTTGAAATTGAACAGGGTGAACTGATTCTGATCATGGGACCATCTGGATCAGGAAAAACAACCTTGTTATCTATGCTGGGTGGTCTGTTACGATCAACATCAGGTCAAATTGTTATTGATGATACTAATATATCAACCGCTAACGAATCCTTGTTACCCGATATTCGTGCCCATAAGATCGGCTTTATTTTTCAAGCCTTCAATTTATTGGATGCGTTGAGTGTGAGAGAAAATATTCTTTTTCCCGCTCAACTCATTCCTGACAAAATAAAACAAGCTAATCAACGTGCCGATCAATTAATAGAACGATTAGGGCTTGGCAAACGCCGCAACGCCTTGCCGGCCACATTGTCTGGTGGAGAAAAACAACGTGTTGCCATTGCACGCGCTCTGATCAACCAACCGCCACTGATTCTGGCTGATGAGCCCACCGGTAATTTGGACTCTCAAAGTGGTCAGGATGTCATGATGGTGTTGCACGATATTGCAAGGGACGAAAATCGATCAGTCATTCTTGTAACCCATGACCCTCGTGTGGAAGATATTGCTGATCGCATCCTGTGGTTAGAGGATGGTGTGATTCGAGACAGAAAGGAAGATAAGCATTCCTGGGTGCAATGTCCTGTTTGTCATATGCAGGTTGATGAGTGGACAACACCTTTCACTTCAGCTTATCAAAGTAAGCGCTATGCTTTTTGCTCTAAACGTTGCTTTGAGCGCTTCCAGGCATCACCGCACTCATATGGTGCAGAACATGATTAAATTATTATTTGAGTGGTTAATATAACGATAGCCAACCGAAATCCACGCCGTTCATTAACTAGTGAAATATTAACCAAACCTATGTGTAACACATAGGTTTACTTTGGAATTATTACGTAAATATACATTCAGAGTATGCGAGTAGTGAATTGATGAATATTTTAATCATTAATATATTATAATGTTTGTATTACTTTAATAGGATATTATCACTTTCATTTAGCAAACCCTTAGATTAGGAGTAAAGCAATGACGTATTATTTCGGAAAATTTATTGGAATCAGCGCTTTAATTATACTGAGTTTTGGTATAAGTCTAAATGCAGCAGCAGAGGAAAGCTTTGATCCACAGCAAGCAACACGGACAATGGAACAGCATTGGCAAAAATTAATGGAAGAAAAAGATCCTGAAAAACAGAAAATTCTCACGAAAGAACATAGAGATATGATGGACAAAGCAATGCAACAATCAGGCATGCAAGGTATGCATGTAGGTATGATGCATGAGAGTGATAATGATAAGATGAAAGATCACCATCACCAGCATATGATTAATACAATGCAAATGCATTATATTCAGCTCGATATGATGGAATAACTATAATTCTATACCCATAGTTAAATTTAACTTAAATAAAATGGAGATTGTTTCGAAATGCATAATTTAATTAAACTACCTACCATCATATTTATGTTTTTATTAGTTCCTGCTTATGCGAATGCAGCGGATACAGATTGGCATAAATTATCTGACACATATCAGGTTTATTTAGGTGTAGTACCAGCAAGTAAAATAAAAGAGAACCCATACCTCGTTGATAACGATGTAAAGTTGCATGGTGGTATTAAGGAACAGGGTAATTATTCACATCATGTTATGATTGCGGTTTTTGATAAGAAAACTAATGCGCGTATAAATGATGCGACTGTTATAGTTGAAGTTCGGAAAAAAACTTTAATAGGTGGACGTGCAGAAGAGAAGCCACTGCAAAAAATGATCACGAGTGGCACTATTACTTATGGAAACTATTTTACATTATACCCAAAAGAGGCATATGAAATAGAAATTAAGATATATCGTCCTAATCAGAATGGCAGTGAGGAATTAGAATTTATATTTGAACCTTATTGAGGCATTAATGCATACAAGGCACTACTTAATATAGCCAGAGGTAATAACTATATTTTAGCTTCAATCACTAGAAAGTGAACTTTTCTTGAATAGTGTTCGCTATATGTCGTTCACGTGTCGACAAATGTCAGCCAATAGTATGAAGTATTAAAAAAGCGCAAAGCCTTTTGCTTTGAACTAATTCGGCGATCACCACACTTGTATAGTGCTGATCTTGATTAATAAATTACATAGCGAAAAATTAAAGAGGTTAAAGTAGTTAGCACATTGATAACTCACTGAAATCCTTAAAGTTTAAATATAATGAAGTGCGTTACAACCTATGACTAACACATAGGTTTTACTGAGAACTTTCAAGTATTTACAGGGTCTATTGATTATAAATTGAAATGAGCTACTATCACATCATGAAGACAACAGTGACATACAGGATCGTTGCAATACTAGCCCTGGCGCTGGTATTTGCACCTGTCCTGAATTATAGCGTCGCACAGACGATGGATTGGGGTGATCTGTCACAACAACAAACTTATATAACGTCCTCATCAAATTGTCACCAACCGTCTAAGATGGGCAACTGCATGTATTGCAGTATGTCTCTCGAAAATCAAAGTTGCGATCATGCAAACGGCGCATGTGATAGTGATTGTAGTAGTCATTGTGTCATCACTGTCGCCATCACAACACAAGCTTCTGACAGTCCGAATGCACGTCAGATTTATTCAGATTTACGTGAACAATTTGCTTTAAACTTCGAATCCGATTCCCAACTACGCCCCCCTCAATTCGTCTGATACTGTTTTTTATTACCTATTGACCGCCGGTATGAATTGGCGTCGATCAACTGTATTAGGAGAATTCCATGAAAGACAAGTCTTTAGACTCTGATCGTGACGTATCCGAAGATGTATATACGGCCTACGAAGAAGAAGAAAGTATTGAACCTGAAACTCTATCACGGCGTGGTTTTCTGCGCGGTGTCATTGCTGGCACCGGCACGGTGGCATTAACTGCAGGTGCTTCAGTAATAGCAAAAGCCAAAGAAATTGATCATAGCTTACATGCCGGACATCAAAAGGACAAATACGGCAGCATGATGTTCATGCAGGACCATAGTGGGCATATGATGGGTGGCGCCATCGAGCCGCCTGGATCGCCCTCCGATTCGGAGGTAAATTATCGTGAATTCGATATCGATATTCGAATAGTAGAGCACGAAATTGTTCCGGGTATCAAGATCCACATGTTAGCTTTTAATGGTCAAGTCCCTGGCCCCGAGTTTCATGTCTATGAAGGTGACTGGGTAAAGGTTAACTTCACAAACAATACGGAAGAAATGCATACCATCCATTGGCACGGGATCGTATTACCATACACAATGGATGGGGTACCAATGGTGACACAGGATCCAGTACACCCCGGGCAAACTTTTGTTTATCGTTTTCAAGCTAAACCTTCGGGCACACGCTGGTATCACTGTCATTGGGGTACACCCTTGCATGCTTCACATGCCATGCATGGCGCGTTTATCGTGCACAGGAAAAACGAACAACTTAAAAAGCATTTTCCCTATGCCCGCGACTACACATTGATGCTTGAAGCCTGGGATATTGATTTCGCGCGCGAAGAAATTAATGAAATCTTACATGGAATGAAAGAAGTCAATTCATTAATGGCCAAGGGTAAATTAGATTACAAGACTCATGGATTCTTTAAAGACTATAAAGAATTTAAAACGGCTGTTGATTCTAAGGAGTATATTGCGCCATATCTGCAAAGCCGTTCGAATGGGATGCACATCAACCACAATTTTTTTGGGATCAACGGCAAATCCTATCCGGCGACGAAACGCATAGGCATAAAACAGGGTGAATGGATTCGGGTTCGCTTAATTAATGCAAGTGGTTTATCACACCACATGCACCTACATGGTCATGATTTTTGGTGGGTCGCGCAGGATGGCAATGATTTACCTGATCCTCGTAAGCTAAATACGATCCATGTTGAACCGGGTGGGACGTACGACATCATGATCTACGGTGATAACCCGGGGTTTTGGACATTTCATGATCATAAAACAACTCATGTCACGAACAACGGTATTTATCCAGGTGGCATGTTAACGGTGCTGGCGTATGAAGATTTTGAGCCTACCTATATGCCAACAGTATCAGTCGACCAATGATTACGAGGTGATGAAAATGAAAAGACATTTACTCTCTCTCATCACACTCACTGTCGTCGGTGTGATGAGTACACAAAGTTTTGCGCTTGAAGTTGATCGTGAGGTGCTACCTCGTGTCACAGTTGGAGGTCGTGTAATTACCACATTGGACACCTATAACTGGGACTCGAATACCGGCAAAGACGATGAAATTAATACCGAAGACTCTACCATCATGATGCGTTTTGATAAACGTATGTTTGAAGATGGTGTCGCGGGGACGGTTGTCGCTTTTCAGGAACATGAGGATAAGTTGTTATTTAATCAACTTAATGCTTTTTACTGGAATCAGGATTTTCAGACTCGATTAGGGCGGACGCGTTTGCGCAACTTCCTGATGGAATTTCCGTTAATTCGAGAAGATGATGACTTTCTTTCCTATACCCATGTTGGTAATGCCTCATCAAATGACGAGTTTGATCAGAAATATGCCGATCTTCTTTCCTTTGATTGGTTCGTAGACAAAAAAGTACAATCCTTAGGGATTTGGGGCGGCACACGTCGTAATGGTGAAGGTGTAGCAGCTCCAGCTGGTTTAGATTCTTATGGAATTAGTTATGTTTATGAACAACCTGAACCTTATCAATATCTCAAAACTATTCGTCATGCAGGCATTGCTTTGGATGCACAAAAAGTAACGTTGGGTAGTGGCGATGAATGGATGACTGCTTTTATTGGTGGCATTGAGTTCAATCTGAATGATAATCCACTAAGTAACTGGTCAATGAGATTGCAAACTATTATTAATGAAGGTGTCGGCACGATTACATCTGCTGATATTGCACATGCAAATGCCAATGTCACGATCAATCGAGCACGAGCAAAATCAAACTCTGTAGTGGCAAGTATCCGTTATACCAAACGACCCAACTTGCTCACACGTTGGCAAACTTCATTAAACCTTGGTTATAAGGATTACAGTGACGTGACTGATGCAGAACAGTGGAGTATTGCTCCCAATGTAGTGTATCGATTGGGGCAAGGTGTGGATTTGCTCGGACAAGCCGTTTACACAGATTACGGATCGGGTTTAGGTGGTGGCAGCGATACCACGATTCAACTGGGTATCGCATTTAGCCTGGAAGCTACTTACAACGACAATATTGGTGAACGAGATTCAATCCTGAATCTTGAACACGGCTACATTAAGTAAATGAGGTAATGATGATGAAATCTTTTCTTATTTTAATTCTAGGACTCGGATTTTTAGTTAGCGCTTCAGCTTTTTCGGCTGAGGACTCTGAGCACTCACAACACCAGTCACACAGCATGTCTCAAAACGGTTATGCCAGCGGTAAACCAAAAAGTGGCCTGGAAACACTTTCCGAAATACCGAAAAGTGGCAAAAGCCGTGAAGCAGGGTTTGATAATCGTTATACCATGGAAACGACATCAGCTGAGGACAAACTTGCCGATCTCTGCGCGAAAGGATCGCGTGGTTTAATTATCTTGGATCGGAAAACGTTAGCGAAATGCGGTGGTGCCCCAAAAGGTTCACCTGAACCACATGATAATAAGCAGACTGATTTACATTCCGCTCATTAGCAAAACAGGTCAAGACGAGCACTTTCGAGTACTTGTCAACTACATAAACAATGAAGTTGGAGAATAGTTATGTATACCGTAAAACAAGCTTCAAAAAAACTCGGTATCTCGGCAGAAACGATCAGATATTACACACGCCTTGGCATTATTGAACCAAGGCGAGATTCGGTAAACGGTTATCGTTATTACTCTGAGCGTGACATCTATTTAATCGAGTTTGTGCGAAAAGCCAAAGAGTATGGGTTAACCATCCATGAGATACACGAAATACTTAAGAGATCACATCAAGGAGAATCACCATGCCCTATTGTCAAAGAGATGGTGAAAAAACGTCACCAAGAAACTCGTGAAAAAATCCAGGAATTACTTAATCTGGAAAAACGACTAGCGCTTGCTTTAACGCAGTGGGAATCAACTGAGGATCATACTCCCACAGAGGATATGATATGTCCATTGATAGAGAAGGGGTTGGCTAGCTAACAAATCACACGAAGTAGATGTTCGTGTCTTGATGATTTAATTAATAATGATTAGTAGCACGTATGTATAACTTAAAAGGTAGTTTAATGAAAAAAAGTAAAATTTTTTATATCGCTATTGGTGTAGGTCTATTAGGTATAGCTTTTTATACTTGGTCTGGCAATATTGATATTGCTGCGGACAAGAAACACTGGAAAGTAACGGAATGGTTTTTAGGTGCTGTGAGAGATAGATCGATTCAAAATGAAACTAAAAAGATTGTGATTCCACCAAATATTAATGATTTAGCAGTAATTGTAAAAGGAGCAGGCAATTATGATTCAATGTGTAGCAGCTGCCACTTTTCACCAGGAACAACATCGAGCGAGATTAATGCCGGCCTATACCCGCAGCCGCCTGATTTTACACAGTCCCCATTAGAAGATCCTGCCAGAAGTTTCTGGGTTATTAAGCATGGAATAAAAATGACTGGAATGCCAGCCTGGGGCTCTTCTCATAGTGATGAAGAAATCTGGGAATTGGTGGCCTTTATACATCAAATACAAAAACTGGATCAAAGAAGCTATGAAGAGCTTGTTAGCAAATATGGTGGAAGTCATCAACATGAGAACGGCCAAGGCCATGGCAAAAGCAGTACCAATATACAAAAGTCACACAGCGATGGCCATAGTCATGAACACTAATCCTAATATTATGAGGTTTCAACAATGAATAAATATGATATTAACGGGCAGAATAAGCAGAAAGCCAAAGCTACCTATTTTAAACCGGTGTTATCAAATAGTCGATTTTGGCAGCTTTTGATGCTAATGATAATTCTAATAATATCCGCCTTGGCTTATGCGGATAAAACCTCTACGAAAGTTCCTCAAATAACGGTTTACAAAAGCCCAACCTGCGGGTGTTGCACCAAATGGATTAAGCACCTGGAAAAAAATGGGTTTCGTGTAGAATCAATAAATAGTAAAAAAATGCAGGAACTAAAACGTACGATCGGGGTTAATCCAAAATACCAGTCATGCCATACAGGTCTTATTGATGGATATTATATTGAAGGTCATGTTCCCGCCAAAGATATCAAGCGATTATTGAAAGAAAAACCACATGCTATCGGTTTAAGCGTACCAGGTATGCCAATGGGATCACCGGGTATGGAAGGTCCGAGAAAAGATCCCTATTCGGTTTTGCTAATCAAAAAAGATAAGACTACAGAAGTGTATAGCAAAAACTAATGATATGCTTCAAGTTTTAGTATGAAGATATGGACATAAAAATTACTTATAAGGGATAAGTTGATGGTCGTTAAAATGTTTCTGGTAATTTTTCTTTCTCTTTCTTATGTGACATTAGTATTTTCACATGGAGTAGGAGGAGGATCGTTAAGCACCACTGAACCGAAAAAATACAAAAAACCAACACCAGATAGTTCAGTAAATAGGATTAAACCATTTGCGGAGAGATTTACGTTTTCTCTCGAAATAGATAAAAATACCGCGAAATTATGGATAATAACTGATTTGAATAACCCTGCAGATACTAGCTTAGCCTCAGCAACGGTTATAATACATGATGCTGGATCACCAGTTTTATTCAAGATGATGCCGACTGAAGAAGGCCACATCATTGGTACGATACCTGTAAAGATGACTAACAACACAAAATTTCATGTTGTTCTCAGGATGCCTGGCGGGAGACCCATCAACCTTTCGTTTACTCCAGGGCAAAGCGATAAACCTACAAATGTTAGTCAACAAGCGAGCCATTAGTCTTTCTACTTTGACATGAAATGGTACGCCAAGCGAAACCAACGAAGCTGAAAAATACACCTGATTAAACCTTAATAGTTGTATTTGAGCACATATTTAGCACACCATTAAAAATAGTCACTATAACTCAATGAGATAGAACGCCCTTTCACGGCGGTAACAGGGGTTCGACTCCCCTTGGGGACGCCAAACATAAAAGAAGACCCTTTACGGGTCTTTTTTTATGTTTGTGTGTTTTTCACATGGTTCGACTGATGTACAGGAAGTAGAAATGCCGCGGAGGCCATGGAGGGCCGAGAGCGGCACCCTTGGGGACGCCATATAAATGAAAAAGGCGGGTTACGGTTTTCGTAGCCCGCCTTTTTTATTTGCGTCACGTCATTCCCGCGATATCCTCTATTAACAGTCCCTGTATTTGTCACTGAAATTAAATTAGCAAGTTTAAAAGTTGTTATAAACCAATTTGCTGAGCATTTTCTACGGAAGTGTTTCAGAAAAATGTGTGTTTCAGGATAGTCCTGATTCCAGGTGTCTGCCTCTGTTACCAGGTAATCCAGTAAATCTCGCAACGAGATGATAAGAGATTCATAAACAACTATGTTCCTATAGAAATTTTATTGCTGGATTTGTATTGCCTGGGATTTATCTGATATTTTTTTATTTTCGATGATAATGTTGTTGGTTTTAACCCTAACATTTCTGCGGCGCCATCATATCCAAATACTTTTCCATGGCATTTTATTAATGCTGTAATGATGTTGTTTTTTTCATGCTGTTTCATATCATGACTGGTCATTATGGGTGCTTTGCTAAACTGAATTTGACTATTTTGCGGCTCTGTTTTTATGGCGAGCTCATCAAAACGAACCATATCACCTCGCGTGAGAATAACCTGGCGTTCAATAACATTTTCTAATTCGCGTATATTTCCCGGCCAGTGATAGGCTTTAAGTCTCTCAATTTCACTCATAGAAACTTTCAAATTTGGTTTGTTTGCGCGAATAGATGCTTTTTTGAGAAAGTGTTGTGTCAATAGTGCGATATCATCGAGTCGATAACGTAACGGTACAGACTCAATGGGAAAAACATTAAGTCTAAAATACAGATCTTCTCTAAATTTACCTGAGTCGACCTGTTGTTTCAAATCACAATTCGTTGCGGCAATAATACGTACATCAACATGACGAGTTTTTGATTCTCCGACACGTTCAAACTGTTGTTCCTGTAATACTCTTAATAATTTACCCTGCAAGTGTAATGGGATTTCAGCTACTTCGTCCAGGAACAGGGTACCGCCATCCGCAACTTCGAATCGACCTGGGCGATTATCAGTTGCGCCTGTGAATGAACCTTTCGCGTGACCGAAAAACTCACTTTCAAACAAATCTTCCGGGATTGCTGCACAATTAACCCTGATTAAACGACGATTCGAGCGTGTGCTTAAATCATGTATTGCACGGGCGATTAGCTCTTTACCCGTTCCGGATTCTCCTGTGACTAGTACGGTTGCATTAGTATTTGCGACTAACTCGACTTGTTGGATTACATGCTGAATCGAATCGCTTTTACCTATGATCTGGTGGTGATTGTATTCAGAATCGATCTCTTCCTGTAAATAGGCATTTTCCAGTTCCAGTTGATTCTTTAGTTGTTGCACTTCTGACAAGGCTTCCAGCAGGCGCTGTTTGTCCGCTTTTTTTTGTGAAATATCATGAAATACGACAACAGCACCAACGGTATAGCCATTATCTTTTACAGGTGTGCTGGTGTATTCAACATCAATAGGTTCACCAGATTTAGACCAGAAAATATCGTCCTCTACGGTCTGCGTTTTTTCTTCGCGAAAAGCGGCGAATATTGGGCAATCCTTGGCACAGAAATGACTACCATCTAGATTTGAATGATGAATCATACTGTGCATGTTACGCCCAAGTAGTTCTTCAGCACTATAGCCCAGTATACGTTCCGCCGCTGGATTTAAAAACGTGGTAATACCATTAGCATCGACACCGTAGATACCTTCACCAACTGCATCGAGAATGAGTTGGTTCTGATATTCAAATTCCTGGAATACCTGATTGACTCGATTCCAATGGCCAATTCCAGAGGAGTAATGTAGATTGGCATCGGATTCTTGTCTGAGACGTTCAACCTCATCGGCACACTGAGTCG
>CAMYMU010000012.1 GCA_947259575.1 uncultured Ectothiorhodospiraceae bacterium
TCTTAAAGGATCCTGAACCGACCATCATGGTACTGGAATTAGGAGAAAGTAGTGTGGACATCGCGGTCAGACCATGGGTAAAGACAAGTGACTACTGGGGCGTGCGTGCTGATTTATTGCAAACCATTAAGGAAACTTTTGATACTGAAGGTATTTCAATACCGTATCCCCAACGTGATCTGCATATGATTCAGTCTGCTGCGTAGCAGAGCAATTTAAACAATAAAAATTCATTAGGAACGATATGTATGCTAAATAAATTATTACTATTATCAACCTTACTTTCGATTAGTGCAGTTCTACAGGCAGCAGAACCCGCTAATAATAAATGGAGTGGCGAAGCCGAACTGGGTTATTTGAGAACCACGGGTAATACAGATACCGAGTCACTGCACGCGAAAGGTAAAGTAGTTAATGAGCGTGAGAAATGGAAGCACACAGCAACGCTGGAAGTTACCAATAAAAGTGATAATGATATAACTACGGCAAAGCGTTGGTTCCTGACGGGTAAGAGTGATTATAAGTTGGATGAGGTGTCATATTTATTTGCGGCAGTGAGTTATGAAAATGATGATTTCTCTGGTTATGATTATCAGGCTACGGAAAAGGTTGGTTATGGTTATCACGTGATCAGGAAAGAAAATCTAAAGCTAGATCTGGAAGCCGGTGTTGGTGCACGCCAATCAGAATTAAATACCGGTGCCTCCAATAGTGAGGCAATCGTATCTGGGGCAGGTAATCTTGAGTGGATCATCAGCAAAACTTCTACCTTCACCCAGGAATTGTTAGTTGATATTGGTGATGATAATACAGTTAGTCGTTCGGTTACTTCCTTGAAAATGCTAATTGTGGGTAACCTATCCGCTAAGCTTTCTCATACTATTAAACACAACTCAGATGTCCCTGTTGGCACTGATAAAACCGATACCGAAAGTGTTGTGACGCTGGTGTATAGTTTTTAGTTGTATAAGCTAAAGCAAAGAAAGCATAAGGGGCCACATGAACGTGGCCCTTTTTTTAGGGTGTTATATTCTCTCAATAATTTCGATATTCTCACACCAGTTTAGTCAGCTTTGTCCTGAAGCAATGATTAATCCAGGACTTTAATCTTAATTTAAGCTTTAAATGCTAAGGTTTCATTATCATAACTAGTAGTAAGGCGATGGAAATGACTGAAGTAAAAAAGATCAAGGTCTGGGATATTGCGGTGCGAATTTTCCACTGGTCACTCGTCGTGTTCTTCGTCATTGCATATATTACTGGTGAAGAGGAAAGCGAGTTACATGATTTTGCAGGTTATGTGATTTTAGGTCTGATAGTCTTTCGGGTTCTATGGGGATTTATCGGCAGCCATTATGCACGCTTCTTGAATTTCATATATAGCCCTCAAACTACAATAAATTATGCGCGTTCTATAGTAGAAGGCAAGCCAAAACACTATCTGGGGCATAACCCATTAGGGGCCTGGATGGTCATTACATTGCTGGTCACTCTCGGCTTAACAATATGGTCCGGACTTGAATTAGAGGCGCTAGAAGGTCATGGTCCTCTAGCTATGCAAGTCAATATAGTAGAGTCAGTTTTTGCTGACGATGATGAGAGTGATGAAAACGAACATGAGTCAGAACATGAAGGTGATGAATTCTGGGAAGACATTCATGAGTTTTTTGCAAACATTACTTTGATGTTAGTATTTTTACATATTGCCGGAGTTCTATTTTCAAGCTATGTACATCGTGAAAATCTGATCAAAGCGATGATCACGGGATACAAACAAAATAAATCTGATTAGTTTTACGCCTCCTTGCGGCTGCCTGGGATGTTTTATGGAGAATGTCTGAAGTTTCAGGGAGGCGTAGTGTGGCCAGATACCAGGCAGTAGCTAATCAGCCATTTTGGTCTAGCCAGCCTGGTTTAGATTAGAGCTTGTGTTTACTTAATTCGTGTTCCGCTTTCTCATAGCCGAGCTTAATGAGTTCTTCGGCACGGTAAAATTCATAGGTATGAGCGATATCTCTTGGGAACTCGATGAGTATATCAGGTGCATAGGCTGCCATTTTCATTTTTGCGATCGATTGTTGCATGATCTCGATGCAGCGCGACATGACCTCATAAAAGCCTAGCTGCTCATTGCGCTCAAACTTGTCCAGGCTAAAACGTTCCTGCAACTCATCGAACATTTTAGAGAACCAGTTTTCTTCATCCTTATCTTGCTCTTCAATCGTGGCGCTTAACTTTTCTACGTGGTGATCATCTAGAGATTCGCCATCGACATTCACGGCTATTGTGATATCTGTCATATCGGACATAGTCGGGGCAATCGGTACCGGGTTAATAACGCCGCCATCCAATAAAACGTGTTTGCCGCGTGTGACAGGGGTAAAGACGAGAGGCACAGCGATTGATGCACGAATCGCATCAAATAAGGACCCTTCACTAAACCAGACTTCCTTACCATTTTCAATATTAGTCGCTACAGCAGTAAAGTTGATGGGTAATTTCTCTATCTTTTGCCGGCCGACGAGCTCAAGTAGCTTGTTAATAATTTTTTCGCCCTTGAACAATCCTCCGGGACTAAAGCTAAGGTCGAGCATTTTGATCACATCGCCTTTGTCTAGTGTCACCACCCAGTCTTTATAGGCGTCTAATTTCCCAGCGGCATAAATACCACCGACCAGCGCGCCCATTGAGCAGCCAGAGATCGATTCGATTTTATAGCCGTGTTCAACTAGCCAGTCTATGACGCCAATGTGGACCAGACCGCGGGCACCGCCACTACCTAAGACCAGTGAAACGCTTTTAGATGTCATCATGAACCCTGCTTGTAGAGGAAACGTAATATCATTATTACACTTTTACTCCGCAAATCATAAAAAAATGGCAGTCAGGCCCAGCTAGGATTGTCAGGATACACGCGCCAGCTCAAAAGGCAATGGACACAGGATCTTCTCCTGTCGGGGTTAGTTTATTGTGTGTTATCAAGAAGAGAAAAAGTGATCGAGCGGTATTCTTTACAGCCTGCAGCTTAGTAATATCGACACCCCAAACGAAACGTGGGCAGCCGAGGCTGCCCACATTTATTCAAATGCTAAATCAATTTAGTATTAAGTACACTCTTTGCCGCTCTGGGTAGCCAGTGTCATAAACTGGTCATCAGCGGTAAAGTTTTTCGTAGATAATGCGATGTCCATGATTCTGCCAACATCTTTATTACTCATGTTGGTTTCGTAAATATTTACCATGCATTTACAAAATGATTTTGCTTTAGCAGCGGGTTGTGATTTTTTTACATCGTCAAAACATCCAGTATACATACCCGTAAAAAATTCCTTACGGGTTTTATTATCTACTTCGAATGCAAAGGATGATGTAGCAATAGCTAAAGAACACGCAATTAGGATGCCTTGGATGGTATTTTTCATAATAATTCCCGATAGGTAGATTCGACTCAATATATCTATCGGTAATTTACTTAGAAACATTAGGCAAAGCAACCTTAGCTTCGCTGCTAGAATGTAATCGGCGTCTCAAAACTGTGATCAGGTGCAACTCAGGAAATGGCTTAAACTGTTTGTAATTTCTGCTTATCTATTTGTTTTGAAGAGGAAAAGTAGCTTTTGAGCTCAGCCGTTTACGACCATTCTCTGGTGACCAACCTTGATCTCATCACCTGGATGCAGTGTATGCATTTTGACTCGCTTGCCATTAATGAAAGTGCCGTTGGTGCTCGACAGGTCTTCAATATAGGACGCATCAAAATAGGTCACTATTTTGGCATGGTGTGAGCTGATAATTTGATCCTCGAAATTCACATCATTGTCTTTGGCGCGGCCGATAAATACGGTGCCAGGGACAAGTTCAATCTGCTTTTTGTTTGATTCGCCCAGGACGGTGAGGGTCGTCATGCTGGTCATCTCCTGCATTAAGTTGTTAATGAAAATGACCGCCCCTGGTCGGAATGGTGTATCCGTGTAGTCGTCTTTATACCACCATACAATATAAGTGGTTACTAATGTATTGTTACAAATTGTTAAATTTAGCCTAAATTTAAACAGGATAATTAGAAAATATCAACATAATACACATCTATCTAGTTGATTTAGCTTGTTTTCCAGATATACCTTAGTGGCCTATATGCGATGAAATAACGAGGTTTAACGGCTCTAATTCATAGTGCGGGAATTAATCTGAGCGCTGCTCCATGCAGGGTCAAAATAGCCAGAAAAGGCTATTTGCATCCCGGGCAAGGGCTAGCTGAGACTAGGTCGATGCCCAGTAGCCCACGCCAGGTGGTTATTTCCTGATGTAATTTTGGCGATACAATTTTCGCTCTTTGCCACTACCACTATAAGTGTCAAAGCGCACATCGGTCTCATTCTCGATAGTGTCTTGTTTCAGTCCTGGTTTTAACTCTTGTGTAGTTTGTTTGCCTTTTTGAGTGTTATCTATCCATTCCAGAACGGCTACAGCTTTGGGGTTTTTATACTGTAGGTCCTTGTTATGTTCACCGACAGATTCTGTGGCTGCTGAATCGATAATGCTGGGCCAGAGTTTTTTCAGTAAGGCCTGGTTGGCATAGATATCGGCTGTATTAAGTTCTCCATTGATGGCAAAGGCATAACCGATAACCTGTTTTTTGCCACGTAGCAGCGGTAGTAACTCTTTTTTGTAGGCTGAGATTTTTTCCGCTAGTTTTTTGTTCTCCAGGGTTAGCTGCAAGCTACTGGCAGAGTCTTTCGATTTTACATCGGTACCAACTTTTTCGCCCAGTTTTTGCTGTGACTTTGCTACTTCTGACCAGACTTCTGACTGGTTGTTGTTGAGCCGTGCAGCCAGGCGTAACTCTTTTGAAGATAGCTTCTTGGTTGAGCTGTGAAATTCTTTCGAAGACTCATTGCCGCGGGGGTTCCAGCGCCCCTGTTCAACACAAAAAGAGGCAATATCAATTTTTCCTGATTGTGGTTGCAAGATCATGTCAGTTGAAAAGACGCGATCTTGCTTACCGCCTTTTACGATATCTCCCGCTTGTATATAGATATGATCGGAATTACTCAGGTTTTCAATGCTGAGTTGATTGACATTGCTGGTCTCGTGAACTTTTACCTTTTTCTGCTGCATTGCTTCGCTCAATGTGAGATAGCGTTGGTTCTTAATTATATCTTCGCCATGAATTAAGTAGATAGAGAGATTGCTTTGGCTGAATGGACCGCTGACGCGGTATTTGTTTGCCATCGTCTGGCTAGAAAAACTAAAGACTACGAGGAATGCCAGTGCTTTGGTTGATGCATGAAATAGTTTAGTGATAGTCATAATAACGCTCCGTTGATAATCGATTTTTATCTAAAACGAAGCATAAGAGAATTAGAGTTATCAGGTTAGAGGCTGAAGTCTGCTTTTACATAAACTTTACATACGCTATTAGTAAAGAGTGATGGTTTGATTTAGAAGTAATAACATAAGTAGTAGGTAGTCTGGTTCTTAAAAATTAGTAAATGTTGAAATATGTTTATTAATTTAGACTATGCTTTTGTTGACGAGAGATTTACGGGCAACAGTTAATGTCATTATCTACAACACTTTGGTATTTTGCAGATCCCATGTGCTCATGGTGCTGGGGGTTTACCTCGACATTTGAAAAGATTAAGTCTGAATTTGATGAAAAATTAAAAATAGCGCTTATGCTCGGTGGCTTACGTCCAGGTACAACTGAACCAATGTCAGCAAGTTTGCGTGAAGATATTCTGCACCACTGGCATGAGGTGCATAAAATGACTGGTCAGGCCTTCAATTTTGAACAGGCACTGCCAGAAGGGTTTGTTTATGATACCGAACCTGCAAGCCGGGCTGTCGTCACCGTTGCCGATATGGCTCCGGATAAGATATTTCCTTTTTTTAAATCGGTCCAGTCTGCTTTTTATCTCAACCATATTGATGTGACAAATGGTGAGAAGTTGGCAGAACTGGCAAGCAATCAGGGAATAGCCCGTGATAAATTTCTAGTGAATTTTGAGAGTGAACTTGCTAAACAGAAGACGCTACAGCATTTTCAGGCTGCAAGGCAAGCGGGGGTAACGGGTTTCCCTTCATTGATATTACAAGACGGGGATGATTATCAGTTTATTGCCAAAGGCTATCGCCCATTTGACCAGTTGCAAGAATTAATTCAAAACTGGATTGAACAGTATGCGGCAGAAAATTAAAGCCAGAGGTGTTTACCTCTGGCCCTTAAACATTGTCTAGGTTATTAGAGGGTTATACTGACACCCACGAGAACACTATGGGAATCTGTGTCGATGTCGGTTCTGAGACTATCAATCGCTTCATCAATATCAAAATCAGTATATTTATATTCCAACTGGATCCCAACTGTATCGGACACTTTGAATTTAACACCACCATTCAATTCGTAGGAGCTCCCCACTGAAGTCTCGTCATCAAGGATTCCACTATTAAAGCTTATCGCTGAAAAACCGAGGCCTATGCCAAGGAAGGGTGATACGGCCCCTTTGTGGTTAAAATAATACTCAGCTAAGCCATGAACATGCATGATATCTGCGTCAGAAGCCTGGGCAGTTGTGGTTAGATCCTTTTCATAGAAATATGTATTTGCACCAAAGGCGAATCCCCCCTCCACCATATACAAATACTTGAAGCCAAGCGTAGCCTCGTTGCTATCATCGAAGCTGATGGAATTACCTCTCGCCGTATGGCCGGTATTATCTGATATATCGGTAAAGCCGAACATCGGGATTAGAATATGATCCCCCGCCTGTACAGGTAATGGCAAGAGTAGTGCCAGTAATATAAATAATCGTCTCATTTTGTCCCCCTATCCATGTAAAAAATGACTGATAATTAGACTTTATTCTAACCTTTAAAATTAGATTATAATATATGAGTAACACTTTGTTACTTCTAGTTACATTTTCCCCACAAAGCCGCCAGGATTAGGATTGGGGCCTGTTTTATTAAAAGGAATAAAAAAATATTTTGAATAGGATAGAAAATGTAGAGTTTCAAAGATTTATTTGAAACTCGAAAATAGATTGATGTCGTTGCCAGCATGAAAATTGTAGGCTATCTTTCTTAGTCAGGTAGTACTTAGTTTTAGTGTGTGAACGACTTTTTATATTAATTGAACTTATTGATAAATTTTAAGGGGCAAGTGTGGCATATACAGAAAATAATGTTGCTGAGCTAGAAGTTCTGATGCTCTATGATCTGAGTAACAGCCAGGAAGGTATTAAGATTCATAAAACCGCTGAGCCGGCAGTGATAGCAGGAGCTAAGAGTTTGTTTGAAAAAGGTTTTATTACTCAGGCCGATGGTGGGTACTTAACCAATTTAGGTCACGAGGCTGCCGAACATACACAGGCACTGTTTACCATGTTGAACGCACATAGCGATGAATAATATGAAGCATTATCGATATTCAATACATGAAGGAATTGGTTATTAAAAAAGATATTATTTTATTCATTCTTGCTGTAGCAGTCGGGTTTGCAGTGATATTTCTGTCCAGTCAATTATTGTAAAGGCGATCTTAACTAATACTTGTACGACAGGATTGGAAACGTTGAGTATAAAAAATGAACAAAATTGTCACATTAATTACTCTTTTAGCTGCACTACTTATGTTTGCACAAAGCGGGATAGCAGAAGAGGATAAACAGTCGAAGGCAGATCTAGCCGTCGCTAATATATTATTTGATTACGACTTCGGTAGCGAATTTGCCAGCTATCGAGTAGATGAAAATGGTTTTGTTGATCTGATTATGGCCAGTAACACACCGAGCACGATTTATTCCGAAATTTTGACCCGTATGCAAAATCACCCTGATATTGATGACGTAATGGCCTCAAAATCAGGCCCAGCCTGCAAGATTAGCAATTGGACACAATAAAGAAAAATGTAGCGCGATATAATTTCGTGGCGATTGTATTACTGATTTATTAAGAAATTAGTCATCTAGCTCAGATTCTATGATAGTTCCGGGGTTATCAATTATACTTTGTAATCGTTGCTGATCTTTTAATTCAAGCCGTTTGTACTCCAGGTAGTCTTTTCTGTCTAATTCATAAAGTTGTCGCTTAAAGTCTTCTGTTAGGTCAAACCATTTATTAAGACGGGCTTCAAAGCGATCGACACTGTTTACAGTAAGTGTATCAAGATAACTTTTAATAGAAAAATAATAGCGAACTGAATTTCTTTCAATAATGCCAAGTACGCCATCTATGTAAATTGGCTGCCCATCTTCATCTTCCTCGATAATTGAAAAACCGACTTTGTCTGAGCCAAGTGTCGCGAGATAGGTGTTCATCCCAATTTCTGTCAGTAAATTATATTTATAAGAGTAACTAAAATAGATAAATGTTTTTGAGTTAGTGAGGGGGATGGCCTTGGCCTGGATATTATATTGACTAGTTCCCATCGGTCCATTATCTGCAGTCAGGGTTGCCTGAAAGAATTTCTCGCTATTTTTTATTAGTGTAAAAATATAAGCTATTTGATAGACTTCATCGGCTTTTTCATAAAATTTTCGCCCCGTATAAAACGTGAGTCGATCTGATCCATTTAGATGCTGGTAAGTGCAGGCTTTGATATTTAAGTGTAGTGGCACAATGTCACACCAGTTACGTGAGCTAGTCAGTGAAGCACGTACGGTCTCATAGGGGTGATCGATAATCCCATATATCTCACCCTGCATGGTACTGTTTTCCCCGTTTGACAAGATATAAACGGGAATGCCATAGCCATTTTCTTCTAATTCAGTCTCAAGTTGCTCGTATCTGTCTAACAGTTGATTGCCATTAACGTAGGTTGGCACCGTCACCAGTAGTAACAGGAGGCCAAACAGGAGGAGATAATGCATCCAAGAGGGACTATTTACATACATAACTACAATATATATGTTCACTCACTAAATAAAACAAGAGTTGATATTGAGCCAGAATCGGAGAAATGAGCAGCAGACTACCGGATTTAGCCTAACTTCTTGGTCTTAACACTTTTGGGGCTGTTTGCCTGTTTCGGCTGTGTTGGTGTGGCAACAACCTGGTTGCGGCCAGAATTTTTTGCCTGATAGAGCGCTTTATCTGCTGCCTTGACTAGATCTGCTGCGTCATCACCATGCTCAGGGTATTCAGAGATACCAAGTGACACGGTGACCTTACCAATCGATTTACCATCATGGCGGAATTTGGTTGAAGCCATTTTCTTGCGAATAGCTTCAGCTCGTGCGACGGCAACAGCGATATTAGCGCCAGGGAGGCAAATGACAAATTCTTCACCACCATAGCGACATGCAATGTCTTCGTTGCGTGTAACGTTGCGTAATATTTTTCCTAATTCGATTAACACCTCATCACCCGCTTCATGGCCATACGTATCATTTATCGACTTAAAATGATCAATATCTATCATCACGAAGGACAGGGCAATCTTATTGCGCGATGCACGGTCGATTTCGCGTTCGAATGTCTCCTCCATATACCGCCGATTGAACAGACCCGTGAGTGGATCACGAATGGACTGATCACGAAGTTGATCTTTAAGACGAAGACTGGCGAGTGCCATAGAGACCTGTTTTGCAACCGTAGCAGCAAACTCCTGTTTTAATGAGTCAATAAAACTACCTTTATCACTGACGATATCATGAATTTCGTTTTTACTTTGTAAATGGAGGAGCCCAAAGGTCTCTCCTTGCGCAGAAAGCGGCATACAAAGTGAAAGTTCAGGTCGCTGGCTAGGCAGGTGTTTACAATAGAGAGCCGATTCATTTGCTTTTGTTAAATAGGATAAACCACGGCGTACAGCGACACAATCATCTGCTGGGAAGTCAGGTTCAGATGGTGGGGTTTCCCCCCAGGTGCTAACCTGTTCGAAATTTTCACCGGGTGTTTTTGCTAGGTATAAGGCGCCAGATAATTGCGGTATTAACATAGGCATAAATCTTGCTACTACCTCATAGGCTTCATTTAGATCCTGACATGAATGCAATAGATCACTTAAAGAGCTAAGCAAGGTGATCTCGCGAGTACGTGAGGTCATTTCCTCTAGAGTCTCATTTAACTGCTGAGTTTGTTGTTTTCGTTCTGTAATGTCTCGTACTATTGCAACAAACCGGGGTTTCTCGCCAGGAGGATTTATATATTGCAAAAATATTTCAACCGGGATTTGTGTGCCATTTTTATGTTGATGAATCGTTTCGAAATTAACTGCAGATTTTTCTCCAGAAAGCATCGGTTTAATCATTTCTTTAAATTCTGCTTCGGAAAATTCCGGTTTGATTTGATATGGTTTCATATTAATTAATTCTTTATATGAATAGCCAACCTGATTCATTGCGCCCTGATTCAAGTAGAAGAACCTTAAGGTATCTGGTTCAAACATAAAAACGCAGTCCATGGTTAAATCAAGTGTGGTCTTGAAGCGGCCAAGCTCCTGCTCAGAGCGTGTTCGTGATAACTCATTACCGATCCACTGTGCAAGGAGCTGGATTAATGTTAGTTCATTCGAGGAAAATGGGTGCTGATGGATCTCCATCGATGAGAAGTTTAGTGTCCCATAGCGTTCCCCATTTACAACGATGGGTGCACCAATATAGGACTCAAGCTTAAAATTCTCATAGCAGGGATGATTGCGTATTGAGCTAGTACCGGCATGATCAAATGCAACTGGGCCATTGGCTGCAAATGTATGTGCACAGTAGGTGTGATCAAACTCAAACTTAGTCCCAGTTGGTGGTGCACCATCAGGCCCGATAATATACTCTACAGTATATTCGCCATCGATGATTCTACTAACAATACCAAGATCGAGCCTGAATGTTTCCAGTCCAAGCTTAATAAGCTTATGTAGTTTTTGTGCAAAGTTATCGTTGGGATCGGCTGCAATTTCATTGAGTTGTTTTAGTGCTAATGTGTCGCGCAGCAACGCCTCTTCTGATTCTTTTCGTTGACTAATATCGCGAACAATACCGGCAAATTTTTTTACATCGCCGACAACCATTTCACTTAGGGATAACTCTATCGGAAATACCGACTTATCTTTCCGTTGGGCGAATAATTCTCTACCGATACCTATGACCTTGGCTTTGCCTGTGGTTAAATAATTATCTAGATATCTGTCATGTTCGCTGCTATAAGGCTCTGGCATGAGCATCGAAACATTTCTACCCTGCAATTCATTGAGTGAGTATCCAAACATTTTCTCTGTGGCTGGATTTGCTGATTCAATATGACCTTTTTCATCAATAGTAATTAAGGAATCTACAACGGATTCCAAAATGGCACGCTGCCGAACCTCGATATCTTTAATTTTATGGGTGGTTTTTTCAAGTTCTTCAGTTCGGGTTGCAACACGCTGCTCAAGGTCATTTGTTAATTCTTTTATAGATGTCTCACGCAGGTTAACTGAATCGATTAGATTATTGAAGGAATGAGTTAATTGCGTGACCTCATCATTGCCTCTTGGTGTAAAAGTTGATTTTCTGTTCCCATCAATGTTTGCCAGTACAAATTTGTTAAGGGAAGTAATGGGTTCCACAATTTTCTTTGATAGTATCCATGCTGCAGTTATTACTGCTAACGCGGCACAGAGTAAAATAATAATGAATAAAACTTGTAGGTCTGAGACAGAAGACATCATCTGAGATTTGGGGACAACTAAACCAACTGAGTAATTCGCTGATTTAATGGGAGCATAGACCAGGAAAAATTCTTCATTAGTGCTTGGATCTTTATACAGCGTGAAACCACTGTTGCCTGCCACCATTTCTCTGCCAGCCTGAGCAACCTCTGCTATTGGTTCATTTAAAATATTTTTGACAGATGCTACTTTTTCGCCTATTTCGTTTAGCTTTACTTGCCCTGCTGAATCTCTTTCTAAATGTACAACGTAAGCAGGATCCCAGTGGTACCAATAAATACCATTGCTGGTTACCAGGAAGTAACGAGAATTCCATTCCTGATGCTTAATTACGTTGTTAAAGATGTTATTAATTCTAGTTTGAAACGCATCCCATGGTAGTGCACCACCGATCATGCCGACAACGTTATGTCCTTTTGATTTAATACTTGCTGCGACAACAATTTGTTTGGCACCAGTTGTATAGGAAATCATTGGGTCCGATACGAAGGTGCGACTCTCATGCTCTGCATTGTCGCCAACGGTGTTTTTCCAATAATCGCGCTTGGCAATGGTCTTTGGCTTAGCCCTGGGATCCTTATCATCGAATGTGCGCAGGCCCTTTTGACCAGGGTTTCCACCTGCGGTGTTATAAAAGTGCCCTTGTGGGGTACCCAGAATGAATTTCTCGTAAATACCCTCATGTCGTTTCAATTCAGATTTAAGCTGCGGTCCGATCTTGTTAAAATCCATTGATTTTAGTAAGGGGGAATTTGCATAAGCCGAAATTTCAGCTTTACGACTCTCAAAATAACCAGAAAGGCTTTCTGCGCCTGCATCCAGATGCCCCTGGACAATATCCAGCGTCATCTCACGAGTCTGGTCAGTGCTTTGCCATAATGCGACCGTTACTGCCAGAGATAGAGGAATACAGGCGATGAGTAGCAAATAGATGACAAATTTAGATCGAAGCTTCATGGGGACTCTTGTTGTATTTTCTACCATTTATATCGGTTAATCGGCTTATTTGTTTGAATTATTGTTGTGCTTTGAAACAGTTTCGTAGTCAAAAACCATGAGAAGTATATGGTTATATTGGAGGGTGGGAATGAGCGATGCCTGCGTGTCTAAACAAGCTCCATAGTTTGAGCGGATTTATTCAATAGACATTATCCAGTTCTTATTCGACAACGCTTTAACTATACTAATAACCATCAAAAGGGGGGGCATGTGAAAAAGTCGATTCAGACAATGATACTGATTGTTTTGATTGCACATCTATCTGCGTGTGCTAGCTCGAAAAAAACGCAATCGGATCACTACCGTGAAATGCAGCAAGGGACCATTTACAAGACCTACCAGAAGGTTTCCATCAAGGCCATGAGGCCAGTTGTCAAAGAGTATGACAAAAAATTAGCTGCGGAAAATAAGGCCCAGATTGGAGAGACACATGTCCATGCCTTACTTGGCCTGATATGGATTGCCTCTGCGCAACCCAGGTTTGCGCTTGCAGAATCAGATTATGCACTTAGCCAGGCGAGAGACCCAAGAGATCGTTATGCCGCATTGGCGTTACAGTCACTTGCGATGCACGAACAGGGCTGGTATCACCTTGCCAGTTTGAAATCGACGGAGGCCAGTGCCTTGATACAAACTCAGGGTTTCAGTAACCGCTACAAAAACGTATTGGTTCTGGTGCATGTGTCGGGTGCGGCACTAGCGGTTCTGGATAACAATATTCCTCATACCATCAGCGCAGTACGTGAAGCCGGTGTCATATTAAATGAAGATTGGTTGGTGCAGATGGGTGATGCAACTGAAGATGCTTACAATGGTACGCAGGCAAAGGCGATAGAAAAACTTGAAAAACTTAACAACGATGCAAATTTGACAGACAAAGAGCGCCAAGGCGCGAATAAAGTTCTGGAAATAGCTAAGCAAGGTGGCAATGATGTCACAAATAAAATGGCCAAGGCAGTTGTTGATCTAGCCGTAGATGAAGCGATTACAAAAAATGGACTAACTGCTTCTGTGTTAAAGGAAGTTCCTGAAAAGTATCGCGACAAACTGGCCAAGTACCTTTAAATAACTAGTAACTAGCTTGCTTAGGTCAGAATCACTTTAGGAGTGGATGGTCTTTCGGCAGCTGTTTAGAAAACCAGATGGCGAGCTTATGGCGCATAGCCTTTTGCGAAACCTGATCCTCTGGTAGAGGCTGGATGATTTTGTCGTGAACAAATAAACGGTAGATGTAGAGTATTTTTTCACTTTGAGAGTCAGTTGCCTCAAATACTGCGGCTTTCTTGTTTTCTGCATACTTTACACCGGCAAAGATTGCAGCTTTGACTAGTTCAGCTTCGTTTTTGAGTTTCTTCATGATGTCCACTCCTGAACGCACCGGTTAGAAATTGAACGCGTGTCGAACCATGATTTCTATAATACTGGGAAAGAAGAATAATTGTAATCCTTAGATCAAAAAGAATATGCAGTTTAAAGAGCTAGGCGCGTTGCTAGAGATAAATTTGACTGAGATAATACAGAGATGAATAAGATAAGCAGACTTGCAGGACGCTGGTTAGCAAGATTCCTCGAGCAGCCATCACGCTCCTACCGGCCTTTTGCCATCACTGATACCGAAACCTTACGGCGTTGTATGCAGCCTGGTGATGTCCTCCTGGTTGAAGGCAATTTGCGTATCAGTGGTGCTATTAAATATTTAACCCAATCAACCTGGTCACATGCCGCGATGTATGTCGGTGATATTCTTGATAAGAAAGATCAAAATGGTGAGGCACTTGATTTAATAGAAGCTGATTTGAGCAAAGGTGTAATCGGGTTGCCTCTTTCAAGTTATGCGGAATTTAATACACGAATATGTCGGCCAGTGCATTTAACCAGTGGAGATCGGGAGAACGTTATTCAATTTATGGTTGATAGCCTGGGTAATGAGTATGATTTAAAAAATGTGATTGATCTGATGCGCTATTTATTCCCAACACCGCCAGTTCCTGTTAGTTGGCGACGACGTATGCTCGCCTTTGGTAGTGGTGATCCCACTCGAGCAATATGTTCAACACTTATCGCCAAGGCCTTTCAAGGTATTCGTTATCCAATTCTGCCGCACATAGAACATGAGCAAGTTGAGACTTTGCGTGGATGTGAATATACCGAGAAAGAGATCCTTCACATCAGACATCATAGTTTATTTACGCCACGTGATTTTGACCTTTCGCCATACTTTGAAGTAGTCAAGCCTACCTTGGAGACAGGCTTTGATTACAAAAAACTTACCTGGGCCAGTCAGGAACAAGTGTAGATGGAGAAATAAGACTTATTTTATGAACGATGGTTACTTCAATTCGCGGAATGAGTCGATTACTAACGTAAAGTTTTCCTGATTAGATTCAAATTTTGTGGGTAGTGACCAGGCTATTAGTTGGTAAAAGCCTTTTTCACTTTTTAGGGACACATGCCAGTATCGGATATCAACATTTTCAACCGTTGCATTAATAGAGTATTTAATGGCCGCGAGTTTATTAATACGAGTAAATGAACTATCCAGAAGCTCTGTATAACTAGTGGAGCCGGCTTTAATATATTCACGTGTGGTTTGTGAATATTCTTCTAAAGTGTAGCCTTCAGGTAAATCAGTTTGTGGTTCTCTTATTATTATAAAATAGGCCTCCAGTAAGGGGTTGCCTATTCTAATGTCAGCATCGTCATTGAGGGAGTCAATCTCGAACCAGAAGGCTGGTTGAGTGACAGACATCGTTCCACTTTTGCTGGTGATGGTTTCATCTTTGTATGAACAGGCAGTTGTCAATAAAGCAATAATTAGAATTAATATATAATTTTTCATGACGGATATTGTTTAACCAAGACGTTTTCTCGAACTGTCTAACAAGTTCTCGAGTGGTTCAGGTTCATGGACACCAAAGCCCTGAACAAAATCCACCCCCATACTTGTAACTACTTTGTTTATTGCCTCACTCTCTACATACTCAGCGATGGTTTTTAGTCCCATTATATGACCAACCTGGTTGATTGCTTCAACCATTGCAGCATCTGTAGAGTCTAATAATACGTCTTTTATAAATTCACCATCGATTTTCAAGTAGTCAACATTCAGATTCTTTAGATAGGCAAATGAACTAAGGCCACTACCAAAATCATCGAGTGAAAACTTACATCCGAGTTTTTTAAGCTCAGCGATGAGGTGAGAAGCATTATTTAAATTAGCAATAGCAGCAGTTTCTGTTACTTCAAAACATAATTGATTAGCTCTTATACCGGACGTTTCGATCTCTTTTAAAAGAAATGAAATAAATTCATCTGAGTTTATTGATTGCCCTGATAGATTAACTGCAATAATATCATGCTCTAACTGGCTTTGATGGGATTTTATGTATTTAAGGATCTCGGATACGACCCATCTATCAACTTGTTGCATTAAATGGAAACGTTCTGCGGCAGTGATAAAAGAAAGGGGAGCAATTATGTCGTTGTCTTTGCTTATCATTCGAACTAAAAATTCGTAAAAGTGAACATCCTCTGAAGCGCCATTGGTTGATATGATTTCCTGGAAGTAGAGAGTAAACCGGCCCTCATCGATAGCAGAGGTGATATCGCCTACTAATTGCATTTCACCCTGGCGCATAGCATGTTCTTTATCATCTGCAACATGTATATGTATGCGATTACGCCCATGTTCTTTTGCAATATAACAGGCTACATCTGCAGCACTTAGTATCTCAGCCATGCTATTAGATGTGTTTGTTATCGGGGCCACACCAATACTTACTGCAATATCAAACTGCTTTTCGTTCCATTCAAAACGAAAATCTTTAACGTGTTTACGCAATCCATCAGCAATCAAATCTACTCGATCAAGATCACAATTTTGCAGTAATACGCCAAATTCATCACCACCCAGTCGTGCAAGTGTATCTGTATCACGTATTTTACTTTTTAGTGCCGTCGTAAGTTGTTTAAGGAGTTCATCTCCTGCGAAGTGGCCACATGTATCATTTACAATTTTGAATTGATCTAAGTCCATGTATAATAGTGCGTGATGACGGTTCTCTTTTTTCGCTGACTCGATGGCAACTTTAACCCGTTCTTCAAATTCAGTCCGATTCACAAGTCCTGTTAGTGAGTCATGGCGAGCCTGATACGCCATTTGTCTCGCCATTTGACGAGCACTACTGACATCATGGAAAACTAAAATAACACCGATAATTTCCCCTTCACTATTGCGGATCGGGGCTGCACTGTCTTCAATTGCAAACTCATGCCCATCACGTCTTAATAAAACGGTATGATTTGCGAGGCCTACGACGGTTCCGCTTTCGATACATTTGGTAACTGGATTTTGAACCGGACGTCCGGTTATTTCGTTTTTGATGTTAAATATTTTTTCAAGTTGAAGTCCTTTGGCTTCATCCTGACACCAGCCCGTCAGTTGCTGGGCAACTGGGTTTAGTAATTCGACTCGGCCAGAGACATCTGTGGTAATGACACCATCACCAATGGAGTTAAGGGTAACAAGTATTCGCTCTTTCTCTTCTGTTAAGGCACGCTCTGATTCTCTTAAGGCTTCGACACGATCACGAACTGCCACTGTCATAGTGTTAAAATTGTCTGCTAGCTGTCCAATTTCATCATTCGTTCTTTTATTAACATTACTTGTATAGTCACCGTTGGCGACTTTTCGTGTCGCATCAACCAGTAAAAAAATATGACGTGTCAAAAAGTAGCCGCCAATACTCAATAGTATTATAGTCAAAATAATTTCAGCCGAAGCTATGAGTAAACCCTGTTGCAGCAAATCGGAACGTGCATTAACCATGTTTTCTAATGACACACCAAAACGTACTTCACCAACACTAAGTTCGCCTAACTTTAAGATTGCAGCCGAATCATATATTCCATCATTCATTGCCATATCAATAGTTTTATCTATGTCTGGTAGTTGCAGGTTAGTATTTCTTCCTGCACCAGCGTAGGCTTTCCCTTGCTCATCAAGAACAATGATGTAAGTTAAATCTGATTCGCCTTGTTTAACTAATTTATCAAGTATTTCCTGCATAGAGACAAAGTCTCGTTCGAACATGTATAAACTGAGGGCACCATCTAAAAGTGGTGCTACGTCTTCTACCAAAGTTTCAGCATGATACTGCACAGCATTATTCATAAGCCGCAGGCTATTACCAACAAGCAGGCCAAGCATAATAATCTCTACAGTAATACTGATAAGGACAAGCTTTAGGCGCAGGGATAGATTAGAAAAGGGGCTAAATATTTGCATCATATAGTGTTATTTTTTCTTTCTAAGAAATACTTTAATATATTGGTCGAGTTCTTTTTTCTCCTGTTGATCAACCCGGTCAAAATATTTAAAACCTGTTTTTGCCATATAAGCTTTTCCTTGCTTGGTGTTATGTACATTTAAAAGTGCTTTTTGGACTTTGTCATAATCCTCTTGGGATACGTTCTTTGCTGCCATTACTTGAAATCCAATCGAAACAGGCGACTTACCAATAAGCCGTATCTTATTGTTACTGTCAACTTGTCCGATTTTCCGCCAAAGCAGAATGCCCGTCACGGATGCATCACTCTCGTCACGAAGTGGAGCGTACATGGCATTATTATGTGTTTTGGTAAAACGGAAGGTGATGTTTTTGCCATTCTTTAAGCCTAGCTCGTTGAGTTGTTTTTCGACCATCTGAGTTATTATTGCTGTTCGACCGACTATGGTTATAGTTTTTCCTTCTAAATCTTTTAACTCCTTAATGGAAGATGATTTTTTTACCAGGTAAACACCCTGAACATCATGCATGGTATGCGCAATAGGGCGGTAGCCATCACGGACTTCTGCGAGGCGACCCAGGTGCGGTGCGGTCATAATAAAGTCATAGGATGATTTTTTTGTGCGACCGACAAACTGTTTGAAACTTGGGGCCGTTACAAGTACGACATCTCGACCTAAGGCGGTCGCAAGCATATCCTTGAGGTCAGTATGGAACTTGACAAGCTGCCCAGGGCTTACATAAGGAAATATACCTAGCTTGACTGGCTCCTGTGGTTGCGTATCTGCAGCATTGGCGCCGGTAAGGATAAATAGACTAAAAACAAAAATTAATAAATAGCGTATTTTCGGCATGATGGTGTCGCTCCAAATCGAGTTGGCACAGCTAAAAGTTTAGAATAACCTTACATCTAAAGTATTGCTTATATAGAATAGTAGAAAATATTAAGGTTTGGTGCAGAAAAGACGTAATTTAAGGAAATACTTATGAGTTACCTTAAGGCTATTTGATTTATTGATGTTTCTGGATGTCCAGCCATAAGGTTATATTTTTAACGAGTTCTTGCGCGCATTTCTAACTGAGTTTCTAGACTTCAGTGCTCTTTAGTTGGATTAAGTTCTTTACAAACTGCCAATGCCAGGCAATACCGAATAGTACCGCAATGTGGAACAGTTCATGCGGACCAATCACACCAGGGATAACGATAGGTAGACGTAGGAACTCCAGGCTGGCACCTGCAGTGTAGGCAATGGCGCCGTATAACAGTGGTTTTATGATGGTAAAGCCATGTAGTCGGTGGGTGAGGTAAGCAGACAATATGCCAACCCAACCAAGTCCAAGATAGAATAAAAGTCCTAACCACTCAGCCATGTCATGAAAAAAAATTGATTTGAGTGTCATACCTGTAATTGCCAGCGCCCAGATCAGGAATAATATTCCCCAACGCCAGAAACCTTTAAACAATATACTGTGGACAGGGGTAAATGTCCCTGCGATTAACCCGAAGATTCCGGCATGATCTAGACGCTGTAATACTGCTCGTCCCATCGTATCGTGATCAAGTAAATGGAAGACTCCGCTCATTGATAGAAGAAATACGACCGAAAAGACAAAAATGCTCACGGCAAACACATAACCTGCATGGCCACGCGCCTGAAAGATTAATTTAACACCAAAAAATAGGAAAACTAGCGCGCCAAGCAAATGACTCATTGAGCTGAAAGGATCACTAAACCCGGGTATCGATTCGGCATTCATACGGAAGTAATTGTTGCATTTAAGTGGTGTATCAACACTGCATACAATACCATTCTGTCTTCAGAAAACAACAATCATTATCGATAAATCAGTCAAATGTTTGTGACAGTCTACATGCTTTTAACTGTAATCTTTCAAGCGGCTATGATTTTGGAAACTGAGCAATGTTATTTGTCGTAGCTGCATTGAAAACAGTGGCGAGCGGTTGTGGCTTCTTAATACCAAAGCCTTGCACATAATCGACACCGCAGGCTTTAAGTTCATTCAAAATCGCCTCATTTTCGACTGACTCAGCTATAGTTTTTAAGCCCATCACATGTCCGATGTGGTTGATGGATTCTATGATTGAGTAGTTCACGGGATTGTTGACTAATTCACTAGAAAAATAGCCATCTATTTTAATGTAATCAACGGGGAGACTACTCAGGTAGCCAAATGAACTCAGGCCGCTGCCAAAGTCATCCAGGGCAAAGGTGCAGCCCATGTCTTTCAGTGTATCAATAAAGGTAATAGCACGAGACATGTTTGACATCACAGCAGTTTCGGTTATTTCAAAAGTGATTGATTTTGGTGAGATATCATGTTCGTCAAATTGCTCAATTAGGTAATCCAAAAAGTTGTTGTCACAAATTGATTGAGCTGAAAGATTGATATTAAAAAGTAGTGAATTATCCTGATTATAACTACTTAGAGTTGTAAATGTGTTACTGATGACCCAGCGATCAATATTACCCATCAATTGATAACGTTCAGTTGCAGGTATAAACTCATCTGGTAATACAATATTGTTATTCTCGTCTTTCATGCGCACAAGAATTTCATTGTGAACAGGCAGATCAGTATCTGGACAAATAGGCTGAATTGGTTGGCTGTAAAGTACAAAGTGGTTATTTTCAATAGATTGCTGAATTGTTTGTAGCCACTGCATATCACCCGCGCGTTTAATAATATCTTCATCATTGGGCTGGTAAATATGAACGCGATTACGGCCTTTATCCTTAGCAATATAACAGGCGGAATCGGCTTTCATTAGTAATTCATTCAGGCTATCGTTGTTATCAGTGATTGGTACCAGGCCGATACTGGCTCCAGTTGTAAAGTTATGGCCATGCCAATTGTACTGATAGGATTGCACGGCGGTTTTAATTGAATTGGCAATTTCTCTTGCCTTGTCCATTGGACAATCGGTGAGAATTACCCCAAATTCATCACCACCAAGTCGGGCAAAGACATCGCCTTTTCGAATTTGTTCTTTTAGGTGACTGGATAGCTGGCGTAGTAATTCATCGCCAGCCTGGTGACCGTAGGTATCATTAATTACTTTGAATTGATCTAGATCGATATAGCAGAGTGCATGGCAGGAGTCACTTTGCTGTACTGATGTAAGGGCTTTTTTCAGGCATGATTCGAATTCACGCCGATTGATTAAACCGGTTAAATCATCGTGGCTAGCTTGATAAGCTAGTTGGTCTGACATATTTTGAATTTTAGATACATCATGAAATACAAGGACCATACCGATGGTTTCATTTTGTCGATCTTTTATCGGACTTGCAGTATCTTGAATAATGTATTCCTTACCGTCTGATCGTAACAATATTAACAAGGCGTCATGCTTTACGGTAGCACCATGGTGTACACAGGTCTCTAGTGGATATTTTATAGGTGCATTTGTTGTTGATGAACGTATTATAAATACCTCATTAAGGTATTTTCCCTGTGCAAGGGCATAGGACCAACCTGTTAGTCGTTCAGCAGTAGGGTTAATATACGATATTTTCCCTTCACAGTCGGTTGTTATGACACCTTCACCAATAGACTCAAGTGTGATTTGTGCCTTGGTTTTTTCTATAAAAAGCTTGTCTTCATTTATTTGTCGCTCATTTTCCCTCATCTCATTTAGTGAGCTGTTCATATCATTCAATACTGTTGCAAGAATGGCGAGTTCGCCAGTGGCATTGATATTCACTGGCCCAGTAAGATTACCATGTTGGATTTTTTTAATAGCGCTAATAAGTTTATAAATGGGATTAATTATCCCGCGTGAAAGATATGAAGCCAGAAATGAAGTGCTTAGTATAAGTATAATAGTAATTAGAATGCCATTAATAAGAAGTTGTTGTTGCCGCGCTGCTGCATGTTTGTTTGTCATTGTGACATTCACATAACCCACTACTGAATTTTGTTTGTTATTGCCGTCTTGAACGTGTTGATCTGTTGAGTTACTAAAATCGTCTACAACCACCTGGCTTAGATAGACCGGGCTTGTAAAGGTTCTTAATTTTTCGTTGTCATCACGGTTTTTGTTTGGTGCAAGATTAGAGGTAACGAGTTGCTGTCGGTCAGCATCAAGTATTGATATTGAAGCAATCTCCGGATCGTTTGCAGCCGTATACGCAAGCGTTCGCAAGGTCGAATGGTTACCAGAGAAGATGCCATATTCACAGGCTGGCGCGAGTAAGTCGGCTGTCTCCTGGCCACGTTTATTTAGTGATTCACTGATATCTTTAGTATGTTCCCATATAAAAAGGCTTGAGACTAGAATGCTTGCAATCACTAATGGGATCACTGATATCAGATGAGTTTTAGTCTTTATACTAAAATTATTCATGTTCTAATCCCTTGAGTGCTGCCTTTAGCTTATTTTCAGAGTCAATGTTAATACCAAGAGATTTGGCGACCATTTGATTTACAGACACGGTATAATATTTTGGATACTGCGGTGTCGGTAAGGATTTCTCTTTCTTATTTGAAATCGTTATAACCATCTCGGAGGTTTGTTGGGCTAATTGAGAGGGAGTAGAGTAAACACCTAACAATGCCCCAGCTTTTATAAAAGATTTTGAATAACCGATGACTGGTTTTTTATGACGGTAGGCTGTTAGCAAAATATTTTGTGCAGTCCAGCTATTATATATACTCGGATCAGGGTAAGTTAGTAATGAGTCGGCATTCGCTAAGATATCAGATAACGTATAAACCAGCTCTTTTTGATTAGTAAGTAACCGGGCATCCAGCGTAAACGAATGTTGATTCGCAATTTCTTTAATAGCGGGTATATCTGATTTTTCTCCTGCCAGCAGGCCAACGGCCTTAGTATTCGGTAAGGCTAATTTAGTTAATTTTATCGATCGTGCCAAGGGCTGGTCGATAAAAATCGCTGTACAATTATTTTGTTTACATGAAGTAGATGTGGCTATTCGATTTTTATAGAATTTGCTTGGAACCAACCCATAAATAACATGTGAAGTGATTGCTGTTTCACTAAATTTTTTCGCAGATCTTGTTCCCAGAACAAGAATAACATCAGGTTTAGCTGCGTATATCAAATTCGGATCGTCATGGTCTATTATCGATATAGAATATTGATGGCTGTCTTTACTGCCCACAGTGAGATGTGATTTCATTTTGCTAATAAAATATTGATGCAGCGCAAGCTTGCTATCAGCGATTACATGGATCTCTAGCGTGGTTGCATGGATACCTGATATTAATATAAGTAATAAAACTCCGCCGATCACTCTTTGCATTAAGCGATCAGAGCGTTTCAATACGGCACGATATACCATATTAGTCACGCTTACAGGATTGATAGTATTGTGATTCATGTCGTGTTATTTAAAATTCATCTTCCATGAAATATAAGCTTGTCTACCCGGAAAGTTATTTAACCTGGTCTCCGGTACGTGATCGAACAGGTTTTGTATTGTTAATGAAAACTCTGAATTCGTTCCGCTGTATTTAAATGTTCGGGCTAGTCGAAGATCAAATCGCTGGTAGGACGGTATAACATCAGGATCAGCCGCTCTATTTGCCAGTGGCTTTGTCGATGAGCGATGATAAAAACCCAGGCTACCTTTGTATTGATTTGAGAAGTCGTGCATAACCAGCACATTGATTAAATTTTTCGGAAAGGCAATATCATATTCACTATCGTTTGTGTTTCGCGTGCTGTTAATATTTGTGTAAGAATAATTGGTAATAAATTTAGTATCACGGGATAGATTAAAAGTGAGACTGGTTTCTAAGCCTCGAATATTTGCATGATCAAAATTGTCATAATAAAACTGGCTGCCATTAAAACTTAGGCCAATTAAGCCATCGATATCATCGTAATAAATTCTAGTATCTGCAGTGATTGACTTGTCAGAGCTACGGGCAATATAACCAATTTCATATGAGGTTATGCGCTCTGGCTCAAGGTCAATAACGCCACTAAATAAGCCAGCGTAATATGGATCTTCCTCAAACAGCACTGGGGCGCGAGTTGCTTTTGAGACCGCTATGCGTAGGTGGTTGTTGCTATCGATTTGATGGTTGAAGCTTAAACGCGGTAACAGATCACTTCCTGCCGTATCATTATCTTCATACATAAGACCGGCATTGATTAAAGTGTCGTCTGTCAATTGGTATTCAGTGTTAATAAAAACTCGGTAAATATTGTTTTTCACATAATCAGGTGTCCCCATGAAGAAGACACTTGCAACTTTATCTGTCCGTGCGCTGGCACCCCACACGAGGCGTAAGTCAGAATATGGTTTAAACCGATGTTGAAACTCAAGTTCAGTGCGGTCTGTTCTTGCGCTGAAGTCGACACCAGGGTATGTCTGATTAAGATCTTCCAAGTTATGGTAAAGTTGGACTTGATATTCATCTGTATTTGATTTTGTATGGCGCCAGCTAAGTTGTTGGAATTGTGTTTTAGTATTTTTCTGATGGTTCGGTACGCCAATAGCTATAGCATTGTCTTCTTCTCTAGGACCTTCACTGTAACCGGCTTGAAATGTGAAGTTATTTTTGTTGTCGTATAAATAGTCACCACGAGTGGTAATAACTCGTACATTTTTTCCATCATAACGATTTTCAAAACCATCATCCTGGCGATAGTTGACACTGACTCGGTAGTCTAGATTACCGATATTGTCACCAAAACGATAAACACCATCGACATAATTATTGGTGCCAGCATTTGCCTTAATGAAATGCCCATCATCCTGAGAAGCATGACGAGTAATTATATTAATCACACCAAGGAACGAGTTTGAGCCATAGGTCGATGCATTAGGGCCACGAACAACTTCGATACGTTCTATGTCATCTATGACTATAGGTAATTCAGACCAGTTAATTCCGCCTAGCAGCGGTGAGTATACAGAACGCCCATCTATCAGGATTTGCTGATGGCGCACGTAGCGATCGTGTAGCATGTGGTATCCAGCAGCTACAATATGACCGCTGTCATAACTGACGTGAAAGCCTGGAACCAGGCGTAGTAAGTCAGGTATTTCCGTAAACCCTGAGGCCTCTATCATTTCACGATCTATGATCGACATGGCAACGGGTGTTTCATCGATTGGCTGTTGCAAACGTGTAGCAGATAGCACAACTGGAATATCGGCAAAATAGTCCGCTTCAGTTAGTTCAGCAGGCTTAGTTTCTACACTAGCGGCATTCGCGTTGACCGAGAATATTAGTGCTATTGTGAGTGAGAGTGATTTTGCGACAGGTGACAATAGTTCGTGTTCAGGACGGTGCATTTATTAACTCCGGATATCCTAGATAAATACGCATATCCATACGTCAAAATGTAATCCATTGCATGAACTAATCGATTCCATGATCTAAGTTCAGGTGTTAACTATATATGTATATATAGAGTACACAATATGAGTCAGGCTTCGCAATGGCCCATTTTAGGTATTCGAGGTTAATTTAGCGCGCCAAAGGAGAAATACTCTGGTGATTCTCGAATATTGCCATACCTAATCGTGACTCATGTTTTTAATTGACCACTTGTATATATTTGATATAGTCGTAAGCCCTTGAGTAGAAGGTGTTTTTGATTCAAACAGGGAATATAGATGCGCATTAATCGGTTAATTACGCTACTTAGCTTTAAACGCTTAGTGCGCTTAAAAAAAGATTTCTCCACCCCCTTCAAGGCATTGCTTGCTGCATCTGGAGTCTTTGCAAAACAAGCAGAACTTCTGGCACTTGATAACTCCAAATTGATCGTTGATAGAAGTGACTTGCCAGTTTGGTCAGAATATTTTGCTGAAAAAAATTGCACAATAAATATTGAAAAGGGCTTGTTCCATATACAGCCGCATGATGATCAATACCCTGATTACTACATTAAAGGTTGTACAGGTGGGATGACCTATCAACCAGCACGTTGGGCCGGGGAAAAGACACCAAAACTCATACAAGAGCTTGAGCAACAGGAATGGAGTCGTTTTTCACAACATGGTGAAGATGGTGTTGTCGAAAAATTGCTGGAAACCATTGGTGTGAAGCATAAATTCATTGTTGAGTTTGGTGCTCATGATGGCTTTAATATGAGTAATAGTCGCTATCTTATTACGGAAAAAAAATGGAGAGCTCTACTGATAGAGGCAGATCCAACATTTTATCGGCAGCTTGAAAGTTTATATAACAATGATAGCAATGTTGTACTAAAAAACTGTTTTGTGACCAAAGAGAATATTAATAGTTTATTTAAAGATGCAGGTGTACCTGAAGATTTTGAGGTGTTATCGATCGATGTCGATGGACCTGATTATTATCTCTGGGAAGCCCTGACTGAGTTTAATCCAAAAATAGTCATCGTTGAGTACAATTCGTCAAAATTACCGACGGATGACTATGTTGTTCCAGAAGACAAAATATTTGAGCTTGGTGCAACTAAAGATGAAGGGGCAAGCTTATTGGCATTTTATAACTTGGGCAAAGCAAAAGGTTATCAGGCCATTTATACAGAGTTATATGGTTCTAATCTATTTTTTCTTCATAATAGTGTGATCGATAAGTTTAATATAACTGGAATCGATCCAGCAACACTCTATCAGCCACCCCAGTTCGGCGAGCTCGCTGGTACCTCAGCCCCATCAGGGCGCGGTTATAAATAAGCATCGCTTGTTAATAATCACAGCTGTATTTTTTGATGATACACAACGATGAGATAGAACTTGGTCTCTTCTTTTTAGTGCATTAGAGTGGTATATAACTTTAAATGAATTCCTTCTGGCGTAATGTTCCCTTACTCGCGACAAGTCAATCGCTAATGATGAGTAGTATGAGCCTGATCCTCACTGCTGCGGCACTGGTTGGATTTTCGTTGGCTCCTGATAAATCACTGGCGACCTTGCCGGTCGCGGTTATTTTTATCGCTGTTATGTTTACGAGTATCCCTGCGGCACTGTTAATGGATCGTATTGGTCGTAAAAATGGTTTTATGTTGGCGACATTTTTTGGCATGGGCGGCGGGGCCGTGGCCACCTATGGCATTATCCAGGCAGATTTTTGGCTGTTTACTGCGGGTGGCGTGCTGGTTGGTATGTTTAATGGATTTGGTAATTACTTCCGATTTGCAGCTGCCGATGCAGTGGATACCGAGCACAAGAGTCGTGCCATTTCAGTCGTGATGTTGGGCGGCGTAGTCGCGGCAATTGTCGGCCCCAATCTGGCGAACTTAACTCAAGACTCGATAGACGACGCGCCCTTTGCTGGCAGCTATATGTCGATTATTGTGATTTATGCATTGGCTTTGCTTGCCCTGGCCTTTTTAAAGTTACCGACAGTGCAAAAACCAAAAGATCAGAACACTGCTAGTCGGGGACGTTCGCTTGTGACGATTGCTAGCCAGCCAAAATTTATTGTTGCACTTATCTGTGCTATGTTGGGTTATGGTGTAATGTCGTTTGTGATGACGGCAACCCCACTAGCAATGAGTCATCACGCCCACTCATTTTCTGATACTTCCTTTGTTATCCAGTGGCATGTCCTGGGTATGTTCGCGCCTTCATTTTTTACCGGTCATTTAATTCATCGTTTTGGTGTCTTGAGGATAATGTTTGTTGGTGGGGTGATGGGACTTATGTGTGTCGCTATAAATTTACTGGGTTCCAGTGTCTCACATTATTGGGCGGCCTTGACGTTATTAGGGATTAGCTGGAATTTTCTGTTCATTGGCGCTACGACTCTATTGACGGAGACCTATACGCAACAAGAAAGGGGAAAAACCCAGGCGATGAACGACTTTGTTATTTTTACCACGGTAACTATTTCCTCGCTAACCGCAGGTACATTACAACATCACTTTGGCTGGCAAGTAATTAATATCGGGGTGCTACCTTTTCTAATTTTTACTCTTATATGTATTTTATGGCTGGGCAATAAATTGCGGCGTGATGAACGTTTCACTGAGAGCCAGCTACAAGAAGTATTGAGTGAGCATGAGGTGTGAATAAAGGAACTCCTACTGGAACAAAGTGGTTTTTGAAGAGTAGGATGTTTATAATGAATATTATGTCTTATATTACGACTAATTTAGACAAAGCCGACAAAATTGAAAAAACAAAAATACTTTGGCTATTCAATTGATCCTGTAGAGTTACAGGATATAAAAAAAATTGGCGTACTCTGTTCAGGCTTAATAGGGGATGTGTTCATGCGTGTTCCTATTATCGAAGCGCTTAAACAACGTTTTCCCCAGGCTAAAATAACCGCCATTGTCGACCCAGCGGCTAAGGATGTTTTAAGCAATCACCCCGACTGTGATGAGGTCATTATTCTGCGAAGAAAAAAAAGGCCTTTTGTTCGCTATCTCTTCAACAATATAAATAGACTGATATGGTTACGCCGCCAGCATTTCGATTTATTTATCAATCTTTACTCTGGCGGTTCAAGTACGACGATTACTCGCCTGGTTAATGCGCGTATACGTCTCGGTTTTGATCATACTAAGGCCCTGCGTTGGTCTAACAATCTTTTAGTTAAAACACCATCGTTTTGTCAGCACTGGACAGTGGCCCTGGGAAAAAAACTAGTCCCTTTAGGTATAGGCGATAATCAAATTCGAAGGGGATCGAGTTTTCATATAACTGAGGCTGCGAGCCAACGTGCTGCACAGCTGTTAGCGGAACAATCCCGTTATCTGGCGATTAACCTGGGCGCAGGTAAAGAAGTAAAAAGATGGCCTGTAACTAGTTTTGCTGAGCTTGCGGAGAAAATATCTCAGCAGCATGGTCTTATCCCCGTTGTCTTGACCAACCCGGGAATGGAAAAGCTATCGACCGAGTTTGTAGAGCAATATCGTGGTGATTGTATCAAACTACCAGTCTTGAGCCTGAATGAAGTTGGTGCGATTATGCAACGATGTGTCGCTTTGATAACCGGTGATACGTCAATTATGCATATGGCATTTGGTGTTAAGGTGCCAAATATGGTGCTGTTCACCGATACCAGGCCCGAGATTGTTGAGCCTGAAGATTGTATGCATGTTGCCTGTTTTATCGAGGATCCAGACAATATAAATAGTTGTGGAAAACCTTCAGGTACTGTCAAAATACCGGTAAACTATGCTTATCAAAAGTTTGAAATCTTATTCAATAAGCTAGAGAAACCCCAGAAGTAGCAAAAGAAGTAGAAATACACCCATGTTGAAAGAAATTTATAAACGTATTCGCTATAACTTGTTTTCACCGATTCCGGCTGAGCGAAAAAATTTGCCGGTCAAAGATCGCATCCGCAAGGTTCGTTACAATTTATTTGGCCGTTTACCGTTTCTTGGGCGTAAGCAATCACTGGGTGAGACGGCAAAAGCCCGTTCGCGTCGTCAAAGAGAAGGTTTCTTTGAAAAGTATTGTCAGGGTTATGGGCTCGACATTGGCTACGGTGGTGATCCTATTGTCAGCAATGTTCGGGGCTGGGATTTTGAGCATGGTGATGCACAATACATAAATGGTCTGGATGACGAGAGTTTTGACTTTGTTTATTCCAGCCATCTTCTTGAACACCTACCGGATCCAGAGTTATCGCTGAGAAATTGGTGGCGAGTACTGAAACCAGGCGGTTATCTCTTGCTTTATTTACCGCATCGTGATCTTTATGAAAAGAAAAAGCATTTACCTTCACGCTTTAATGATGATCACATGCATTTCTTCCTGCCCGAAGAAGAAGATCTCCCTGATACATTGGGCTTAGTCCCTTTAATGAAACGTGTACTTGGAGATATCGAGGTTGTTTATTGTAAAGTGTGCGATGAAGGTTATGTAAATCCGGGTGATGATCTACCGAGCGAAGGTGAGTTTTCAATAGAGGCCGTGGTTCGAAAAAAGTAACAAGCTAATTGTTTTCCAGGCAGCTGGCTAGTCCAATGCGGGCCCCAGCACAAACTCAACTGTCTCGAATCCTCTTTCCTCGAGTAAGTCTGATATATCTTCCCAGCTATATTCAGAATCCTCTTCTTCGGCTTTTGCAATCAGCCCTGTCACATAGCGGTATACTTCATGTTCCTCAAAGTCATCCGGGATGCTGACCAGGCGAATTGCTTTATGATCCTGGGCGGGTAATACCATCAGTTTTTTATCCATTTTTTAATCCTGTTTTTATTGCGTGCAAAGCTCTAATCTTTAGTAAGTCTTGCTACTCTATCCTGGTCATTATCGTAACGCATAATTGTTATACTTAGCGATATAAAATAAATTAGGTTAATAGAATCTGCCCTATGAAAAGAACCCCACTCATTATCCTGTTTTGGTCCGTGTTGGGCCTGCTGGCTTTTAATATATGGTTTTATTTTCAGCAGCCAGGGATGGTATTTTATCCTTATTCAGAACTGAAATCGACACCGGCCGACTGGGGTTTGGAGTATGAAGATGTTCAATTAACGACTTCTGATAATAATGCCGTGCACGGCTGGTATTTACCTGCGAAAAATTCAAATCAAGTTGTGTTATTTTTTCATGGCAACGCTGGAAATATTTCTCATCGGGGTGATTCGTTGGAAATCTTTCACCGCCTCGGGCTTAATGTTCTAATTATCGATTACCGTGGCTATGGGAATAGCCAGGGTGAGGAGAGTGAGCAGGGTTTTTATCTCGACGCTAAAGCTGCATGGCAATATCTCACTGAACAGCGAGGTTATAAAGCAGAGGATATCATTATTTTTGGTCGTTCGATGGGAGGTGCTGTCGCCACACATTTAGCAAGCCAGGTTCAACCAGGTGCCTTAATACTTGAATCAACTTTTAGCTCGGTCAAAGACATGGCGGCGATGGTAATGCCTGTTATCTCAAAGCTAGTTTACTTGCGGTATGATTTTGATACTGAGAATAAGATCAGTCAGGTTAAGTCACCTCTACTTGTCTTGCATAGCCCAGGGGATGAGGTCGTACCATATCCGCTAGGTGTAAAAGTATATAATGCGGCGAATTCACCCAGGTACTTTTATGAATTACATGGTAGTCACAACGATGGATTTATCGAAAGTCAGCCAGGTTACTCACAGGCTATCGCTAGCTTCCTTGAAGAGACTGAATAAAATAGTTTATATACTTGCCGATGATCTACAATATTTTGTTAGAGAAAAGAATATAGCGAGCTTGTGCTGCATGAATGTGAGTAATGTTACTCTTTCAAATGAGTTGTTGCTTAATCTTCATTAAGTAGTCTGCTAATAAGTAACTGATTTATAGTTGAATCTGGCCGTTCATTCTAAATACAGTGGCCAGTAATGGACATGACTTTTCAGGATGAAAATTCTGGATATAATGACCAGGTATTAATAATATTAACCACATCTTATGAAACAGTCGTCTCCGCAACAGACATATGAATATTACCGTCAGTATCGTGGTAGTTTTACCAGTATTTTACGTTGGCCTCAGCTAGATGAGTTTTGGCAAACCCTAAAATCGATGGCGGCAACAGATTGGTATATTTATGCCATCGGTGAGGATGTCCCAGAACAACCAGCAAGTCCGGAGCAATTTGAAAGCTTTATCTCTGAGATCGATGCACTCTTAAGAAAAGAACACCAGGAAGATTTTTGTGGCGTGGTCTATGTTGACGATAAGGCTGAGCCGAGTTTTATTAAAATCTATGACCCCAATAATCTGGGCGTGGTCTGTGGATTTAGTGACAACCCACCCTTACCAGGTTGGATACTCAGCACAACTAAACCAGAACAGCTGGATCAAAATACGTTTCTACCCCAATCGCGCAAGCGTTGGTGGCGACGATTATTTTCTGAGTAGTAGCTAACGTTTTCTTATCTTACCGGATGGCGTTGGCAACTAAACTCTAGTTTATTGTTTACGCGTAAAAACCCATTTATTACCTTTGCTGAGTTTTTTATTGAACTTATAGCCATCTTCGTTGAATGACTTGATATCTTCAGGGTCACTTAACTGGTTTTGAATGATGTAGCGGCTCAGTATTCCGCGTGCTTTTTTTGCATAGATGCCAATCATCTTGTAATCACTACCTTTGAATTCTTTGAACTCAGGTGTGATGATCTCTGCGTTAAGCTCTTTGGGTTTCACTGACTTAAAATATTCGTTTGAAGCTAGGTTGATCAAATAGTTAGATTTTATTTTCTTTAACTGCTTATTAAGACCATCAGTTATTGTGGAACCCCAAAACTCGTAGAGGTTCTTGCCGCGATCTGTTTCTAGGCGTGTACCCATCTCTAATCGGTAAGGTTGCATTAGATCTAATGGACGTAACAGGCCATACAAGCCGGATAAAATTCGAAAGTGCTTTTGTGCAAAATTAAAATCCTTTGAATTGAAAGACTCAGCATTCAGACCTGTATAAACATCACCTTTGAATGCGAGTGCAGCTTGTTTGGCATTTTTCGGGGTAAATTTCTTTTTCCATGCCTCATAGCGATCAAAATTCAGATCAGCAATTTTGGTGCTGACCTTCATAAGTTCAGAAATATCAAGCGAGGAAAATCGACGCAAGCGATTAATCAATTCCTGTGAATCATCCAGGTAATCAGGAATAGTGGCGACTGTGGTTTTCGCCGGGGTTTCGTAATCCAGGGTTTTTGCGGGGGATACAACAATCAACATACTGCTTACACCAATTTAAATGCCAGAATTCGGTAATATATCAAACTATTGCTACCAAATTAAACAGAAATAATTTTTTCAGTGTTCTATGATTGATTTAGTGTGGAGTTTAATTGCTGTGAGATTGTTGCACTGCCAGGAAAATCCGGATTGAGTGTATGACAAATAAGACAATGCAATTTTTATTTGGTGACCGTGAGTTATTGCTCAAGGTTGGCGATCTATTGTCAGCACCAACTGAAGTGATCGTTAACCCGGCCAACACGGGGCTCTCGCACGGTGGTGGACTCGCTGGACAAATTTTACATCATGCAGGTGATGAGCTGCAGGCTGAGAGTGATCAGTTTATTCGTGAGCATGGTGAACTTGAAAGTGGCATGGCAGTGTATACAACGGCAGGGCGATTACCTTATAAAGCTGTTATTCATGCGGTAGGGCCAAAAATGGGCGAGGGAGATGAACAGGTCAAGATAGAACAGGCCGTCTCCCGTAGTTTGAAACTATGTGAAATTAATGAGTGGCAGTCGATAGCCTTTCCTGCGATTAGCACTGGAATATTTAGTGTCCCGGTAGAAACATGTGCGCGTGGTTTTTTCCGGGCCATTACCTCATTTTGGGATGCACGAATGGAGACCGCACCTGAAAAAATAATTCTTTGCCTAAAGCAAGAAGACTTTCGATATTTCTTCGATGCTTTTCGTGATGAGGCCATTGAAGACAATACCGCAAGCCCTGAAGCCATGACAGCGGCTGCTGCGTTTGAAAATAATGACGAGTCAGAGCCCGAAACGGGTTATGTCGATCTAAGTAACGAAGATTTATCGGGGCTCGATGATGATGAGGTCAATGACTGGTTTAAATAAGGTGCCTGCTCTAAGGATTAAACGATTTAGCGGTTAAATACCGGATTACCTTAGAGTGACATAAGTAATACAGATCCTGTAAATAACCTAGCACGTTTACCTCGAACAGAGATTTTCCACTAGCCAATGCAAGCAAAAACAACACGAGACAAGCTATCCTTTGAGTTTTTTGATCGAGACAAACAGCCCACACAGTCGAACTATCAACAATTGATTCGTTTTCGAGAGGCGGGCCAACTCCCTGATGATGCGGACCAGCAGATTAAAGACTTTAGGGACAAGGTCGCGCGCTTGCCACTGACACTCGAATACATGTGGTACCAGGATTCGGCCAATGACCAGAAGACCCTGGTCGGTTATATGATGAGTAAATACACTGAGCTGTTAGATGAAGAATGGCTCACAGAGTTGTTGGCAGCTCGGATGTCCGGTGTGACGGCGCATGAACTAGCTGAAAAGATAAAAGCCAGACCCCAATATGATCTTGGTTGGGACAAGGTTAATCGCTTTAGTTGGGAACCTGATGCTTTTGGTAAAGGCGTGCTATCGCTGGTGAATATCGAAGTAGCCAGGACATCGGGGGGACAGGGCTTATCTGACGAGTTAGTGACAAGAATGCTGGCCAGGGCCTATGACAAATTTAATATTTCATACGCCATTGCATATAGCCGTATTCCGCAATATGACCGGTCTGATTTACAACAATATGTTGAGCGACAAAGAGAGAGTGACCAGTTTCATCCAGATTGGGGGATACGGTTTCATCAGCGGGCCGGTGGCGTGTTGATTTGTGGGGTAGAAAACTGTGCTGAAAACGATCCTGATAGCGACAATAAGGGTTCGTTGGTCATCTATGACCTGGTTGAATTAAGGAAACAAAGCCGTATTTAAGGGATTCAGACTCGCTTTTTTGGCAAAGTGGTTTAAAATGCCTCTCCCCAATATTCCCAAGGATTTTCAAAATGAAGTATGTTGTTTTTGCCTGCCTGATACTGATCTCCAGTCTGTCACTCGCGCACCAGCAAAAAGAAGACAATAGCTGGTGGTGGAGTAATGCCTGGTGGAATGAAGGCAAAATAGAAACACCACAGAATCACGATCTAAAAGTTTCCTGGGAAAGTTATCAGAGTGGGGAAGTAGATGTACCGGTAATGGTAGTGCGTCCAAATGATAATAAAAAATACCCGGCTGTTTTTTTTCAACATGGTCGGCGTGGCCTGGGTGAGTTGGTTCGACGCCATGCCAAGCGAGTGGCAGCCCGCGGTTTTGTTGTGTTTGCGCCGGATATCTACAAAGCGCACTTCTTGGGTACTCACCCGATTGAGCATGATTATGCACTGGAAAAAGATATCAATGCAGGTGTTGATGTGTTGTTAAAGCGAAAGGATATTAGTACCAGTCGAGCTTGTTTTTATTCACACACACGTGGTGGCTACTACACGCTGAAACTTTCGACGACCTTCAAGCGCCAGGAAAAAGATGCCGCTTGTTATGTTTCTTATTATCCGCACTTGCAAGACCCGAACGCACCAGAAGCAGAGCAGGTTTATGGATATGCCAGAGAAATAGATCAGATGACTTTACCGACGCTGGTGTTTATTGGCGATCAAGAACAGTACCAACGCCGCCGAGTTATCGAGACCAGTATTAAGGTAATGCAGGATAATGACCGAGATGCCCGCCTAATCATTTACCCTGGAGTTGGGCGAGGTTTTGACTTTCGCCCAGAGAATGTTCGCACCTTTGCCGATGATCTAGCATCAAAAGATGCGGTTATGCGTGCGGCGAATTTCATGCGTAAACATTTAGCAAAGTATAAAAAATAATGAAGTGTGTGATTTTTCGCTGCAGTAAGAAAGATGAGATGTACCTTTATGTGCCGCATAAAGAAGCTGATGATGAGTTGTTAAGTGAATTGCCAGAAGATTTGAAAAAATTGACGGGCCGCCTGGAAAAGGTGATAGAGCTGGATTTGTTCCCTGAGCGGAAGCTGGCCCGTGCAGAGACTGGTGATGTAATGGCCTCGCTGGAAGAGAAGGGATTTTATATTCAAATGCCACCGAATGAAGTGATCCGTAAGGATGACAGTATGTTGGACAACCCCTCAGACACCTTTTAATTACTAAATTCCAGCCGACTATGGCTAACATTAATTATTTCTTTGCCTGCTCAGGTGTATTTAATTGCCTAAAGCCTGGCCAACAGGCACAATGCGCGCTGCAAAATATTCTCATATGGCCAGTGATTGCTGGTTGCGTCTTTAAATTTTTAACGAGGAAGTTTTCATGAAACTGATTTTGTTAGGTGCCCCTGGTGCGGGTAAAGGTACAGTAGCAAAGCTGCTGACCAAGATGGATGGTTCTGTACAGATTTCTACGGGTGATATTTTACGGGCGGCCGTCGCTGCCGGTACTGAGCTGGGTAAACAGGCCGAGGCGGCCATGAAGGCGGGTGATCTGGTTTCTGATGACCTCATTATGGGGATCATGGGTGAGCGTCTGAAGGAAGATGACTGCAAAAATGGTTACTTGCTGGACGGTTTTCCCCGCACCATTCCTCAAGCTGAAGCGCTGAAGGTGCTGCTTGCTGATATGGGTGAAGAGCTGGATGCGGTTGTTAACATTGACGTGCCTCGTGAAGTTATCCTGGATCGTCTGACTACACGTCGTACCTGTGAAGACTGTGGTGAGATTTACAACGTTAAATCTAACCCACCTAAGGAAGAAGGTAAGTGTGACAAATGTGGCGGCGCTGTTGTCCAGCGTGACGACGAGACCGAGGAAGCGATCAGCAATCGGCTGCAAGTCTACAATGACATGACGGCACCACTGGCTGGTTTCTACCAGAAAGAGGGCTCTCTGCTGACCGTCGAGGCGACCTCAAGTGATGCAGTTATCGATGCCATCAAGGCAAAATTGGGTCTCTAAGAGATACTTAAATGCCTGAATGAGCCTATTTTGGGCTCAATCAAAGGCCGGGTTGTCCACTGACAGCCCGGCTTTTTATTTGGCCGCACTTATAGTTAGGCAATAACCCTGCTAAATACCTGAGTAATTTACTCATAAATTCTCTTATCGGCATATTAGATATATCAAATATCTAATACCTGAGTGAATACGTATACTTTGCTGAGAAATTAGGGGGCCCGAGAGGGCCGTTTTTATATCTAAAATACTTTGGAGTTAGAACATGAGTGCAAATACTACTGACGCCGCTTGCCGTCGTACTTTAACAACTATTTTTTCTGGATTGCTGGTTCTGTTCGTAGCCCTGATTGTGGTCGCGCGCGCAATCGTATATTAAGTTATACCGGTCACGATCAGGGAATCCTGATGTGTGATGTAGGAAAAAGAAGCCCGGTTTATACCGGGCTTTTATTTAACTGGGTTTTCCAATGCTGCCAGCTATCTAAATTTTGGTTGTTTAATTTTAAGCTTCGGTAAATTTCTGGAATTATTCTCCATGCATACGTACTGCCAGCATATGCACAGTAAACTTACGAGGTAGGCGGCGGATTTACGAACAAGCAGGGTTTGCTTAGAATCAGTTATTGTTACTCAAACGGATCAATATACTTTTCTGGAACCTTGGGGGGTTGTTTTTTTGCGGCCTCAGCTGATTTTGTGCTGGCAAGCGAACGCTTATATTCCTCTAAGGCAGCATCGGCTTTCTGTTGTTGCTTTAATTCATTCTCTTTTGCAATAGCCTTGGCACGTTCCTGTGCTTCTTTGATCTTTTTAGCCCGCTCTTCAGGAGTAAGTTTTACCTGTGCAGTTTTCTTTTTCTGTGCTTGTTTTTTAGCTTTGGCTGCTTGTTTCTTTTCGTGAGCCCGTTTTTTACGTTTGGTCTCCGCCTCACGTTCTTGTGCAAGGGCTTGTTGTCGAGCGCGTTCTTTTTGGGCCGCCTTTTCAGCTTCCGCTTTCTGTCTAGCTTCTGCTTCTTGTTTTTTTGATTGATAGATCATGGCAATACGATCTGAAGCACCATCATGACCATTAGATTTCGCTTTGGTATACCATTCGATGGCCGTGTCATAGTCTTTTACAACACCTCGTCCGTTTTGATACATCTCACCCAAGGTAAACTGTGCCTTGTTGTTTCCCTGTGCAGCCATTTTACTTTGAAATTCAAAAACCTGACGCCAGCTTTCATCCACCACCTCGGCTGTGGCGAGCTGACAGAGTGTGCTAAGTGCGATAATTCCAGAAAGTGTAATGATTCTAAGCATGGCTATTCGTCTAAGTAGTTGAACTATATATAGATATCGACAAATACTGTGAGATTCTTTAGATTTGACGAAATAGTAAAATAATCAGTCACTTAGTGTGGGTTTAAGATTCGCAGTATATGTTAGGTGAAATATTGTGTTTTGTGGTAGTCACTGTGTTTCTCCTTTCAGGGACAAGTTTTCAGAGCAGGTAATGATAAAAGTGTTTGGCCTGCGAGAGGACGGACATTTACTAAATAGTAAATTCCGAGAAAATCTTCAGTGTTATACGCATTAAATATTTCACAGAAACTAAGGCCACTAAAAAAATCGATGGTGACCGGCTTTCTAATGTGAACATTATAAATTCTTTAAATCGATAGGAGCCTGTTATAGATAAATTCGATAATTCGTTCCATTGATCTTCATCAATGTTATTCATTTTGGATGTATTAAACTTTGTTTGAATGGTAGATGTTTATCATAAGTAATTACTTAAGTTGCGTTGTCTGTGTGATTTCATCTTGGTTAACCTTTTAAAAAAACAGAAGGAGGAGTGATATGGCAACCCAGGGCAATTTGAAGAAATCTGAAAAAGAGAATGTTGTTCCCTTTCGGCCTTTGAGTATGTTTGAAGAAATGGAACATATGCTTGAGAATTTTGTTCCACATGGTTGGCTGCATCCTTTCAAAAAGGAACAAACTATTTTTGCAGAAGGTGTGCCACGGGTCGATGTTATTGATCGAGACGATACAGTCCTGGTACGTGCAGCATTACCCGGTGTTGATAAAGATGATTTGACCGTATCAACAACCCCTCAAACAGTCACCATTCGTGGTGCAACAAAAAAAGAATTCCGGGAAGAGAAAGATGAGTACTTCAGGTGTGAAATTAGCTCAGGTAGTTTCTTGCGTACAGTGACATTGCCGGCCCCGGTTGATGAAGAAAAAGTTAAAGCTAAATTCAAAGATGGCTTGCTAGAGTTAACCTTGCCTAAAATTGAAAACGCGAAGCGTCGTTCTATCAAGATTGAAACAGAATAAGTTCTTCTCCTCCTTACCAAATTACTCCCGGCATCCTGCCGGGATTTTTTTATTCAAAGAATAAGGCTACACTCTTAACTACGTTTTACGAATATGAGTCAGGTATAATATTAAAATGACTAAACCGCATGCAAAACCTATCTTTTTTAAAATACTGCGCTGGGGTAGCATCAGCCTAGTCATCGCTATTCTTGCTTTACTCGCTTACGTATATATTCCTGTACTGATTAGTCCCGCGGACAACTACCTGGCAAGAAAAGGTAATGTGAAATTAGCAAACATCACCAGGCAGTGGCAGGAGCGAGATAGTGACTTTTATGAGCTTGATCTGGAATCGGATAGCGGTTTAATTGTACAAGCACAGATACGAATACCGATACAAAGAAAAAAACCTCTACCCGTTGCATTACTGCTTGGTGGAGTTGGTACAGGCCGTGATGCTTGCCGGGTCATCCCAGAAATAAAGTATGTAGTCTGTGTCTCCATCTCATATCCTTATCGTGGCACCAAATATATAGAGCGACTTGGTTTTCTGAAAAATCTGCGTGAGCTTCAGCAGGTAGTTAAAGACACTCCACCAGCACTTATGCTAGCGCTTGATTATGTTTTGTCTCAGCCCTATAGCGATAATGAGCAAGTAGAAGTGCTTGGTGTTAGTTTTGGCGCGTACTTTATTTGCATCCCGGCCGTGCTTGATCAGCGCGTTACTCGTGTTTGGGTGGCACATGGTGGCGCAGAACCAATTAAAGTGATGATGCACAATTACTTTAAACAAGCAGGGCGAACATGGGTTGACGAATTAATGACTCACATGGTTGGTTATGCTATTGGTAGCCAGCATGTCGATCCTGAGAAATGGGTAGGCAAAATTAGCCCACGTCCAGTGGTATTGATTAATGCTGAAAATGATAAGACATTCCCGGCCTCAAGTGTCGCAGCACTACATAATGCGGCAAAACAGCCAAAGCAAATTATCTGGACCAAAGGCATGCACGTTACACCTGGTCGCAAAGAAGTAGTAGAGCAGATTAGTGATATTATCTTGAAACGGGTTGAAGGCGACTATTTAAAGAGACAGTAATATTTTAGATAATTTACAAATAATTATTCAGACCCTCGGAGGGCTAGGCCTCTTCTTGCTCGGCATGATCGTAATGACCGATGGCCTGCGTACGCTTGCGGGTAGTGCAATACGAAATGCCTTGCTACGTTTTACTCGCACGCCAGTCAGTGGTGCGGTTACCGGGGCGGTGAGTACTGCAATACTACAATCTTCCAGTGCAACTACAGTTGCCGCAGTCGGCTTTGTTGGCGCAAGCCTGATGGCCTTCCCCGAAGCATTAGGCATCATCTTTGGTGCCAATGTTGGTACCACCATCACTGGCTGGTTAGTCGCGACGCTTGGCTTCAAATTAAAACTTGGCACAGTAGTCTTGCCTGTTATCTTCGTAGGTGTCCTGTTAAGGCTATTCAGTAAGGGACGATTGGCCGCATCAGGTTATGCGCTAGCCGGCTTTGGTGTGATCTTTGTAGGTATCACCGTTATGCAAGAAGGTATGGCGAGTCTGGAGGGGATCGTGACCCCGGACATTTTACCCGCCGATACCTGGATGGGGCGATTGCAGCTGGTTGCCTTGGGTATATTAGTCACTTTGATCACCCAGTCATCGAGTGCTGGTGTTGCAGCCGCGTTGACTGCTTTGTTTGCCGGTACGATCAATTTTCATCAGGCTGCAGCGTTGGTTATCGGTATGGATGTTGGCACGACTGTCACTGCTTTTCTTGCCACGATTGGTGGTTCGGTTGGCGCAAAGCGCACAGGTTATTCTCATGTTATATATAACTTAATGACGGGCACGGTAGCCTTATTGCTGATTAATCCTTTTGTCTGGGCCTGGGAAACGATTGCGCTTGGAAGCCTGGTGAAAAATGCCGAGATAGCATTGGTTGCCTTTCACACTACCTTTAATACGTTGGGTGTCATGATTGCTCTACCATTCACTCGTCGTTTTGCACAGTTGATTTCGCGCATTGTTCCAGAGCGATTACCTGAGTATGTGCAGAAATTGGATATACAGTTGATGGCACATCCAGGTCTGGCATTAACTGAAGCTCAGATTGTTATTGCTCATCAGTTAAAGGCGTTGCTACTGCACCTGCAGGCAATACTTTATGCTGATGGTAAAGGACGGAGGGTAAATTTGCGTGAATTGCAAGGTGCCATAGACGAAGTGCATGCCTACATCGACAAAATTCATCTTAGTGATGAAACGAGTGCTGATTGGGAACGTTTGATTGAACTTATTCATACCCTTGATCACATGCAACGTTTACATGAACGCTGTGAAGAGGATGAGTACCGTGCTGTTATTGCACGAGATGCAAAAGAATTACAGGAAACTAAGCTTTTGCTACTTACAGGTGTTGATGGGTTACTCGATGGTCTTGAACATCAGAACTGGACAACGGCGGTAAATGAGACGCGAAAATTAGTTGAGAAGATTGAAAAAAGCTATGGACCTTTTCGTCACATGGTCGTGGAAAGGGTTGGCAGAGGAGAGCTGGATGTACAACAAGCTACTCGTTTACTTGAAGCGAGACGATGGATGCTGCGGGTTAGTCGACACGTGGCACAAATAAATAAACACTTTGCAAATGCTACATTGAATGCAGCAAAACCCACAGGCGAAAAGGAATAGTAAAAATTACAATTATTTCTTGCTGGATTTACTTTCCAGGTAATATTTTTTCCATCTCGCGTGCCTTCGCCATGCCTTCCTTCTCATCTACCATTAATAACATAAAGCCTCCGGCGATAAACAAAACAACAATAGATAATATTGATAAGCGAGGATTTCCAGTCATCTGCGATACCATCGCCATTATCAATGGGCCAAGCACGGCAGCAAGTTTACCGATCATATTATAAAACCCAAAAAACTCAGCCGACTTATTCTTGGGTATAATGCGTGCAAAAAAGGCACGGCTTAGTGACTGGATACCACCCATCACCAGGCCGACGATGATAGCAAGAATATAAAAATCTCTGACATCATTCATAAAGTAACCATAAATAGTGACACCAATATAGGTAACGATGGCAATTAACAATGCTGCACGAGCACCAATTTTTTCGCCTAGTTTTCCATAAAGAATAGCAGCGGGGAAACCGACAAATTGTGTAATAAGTAAGGCTTGAATCAGGTCATGTTGTTCAAATCCGATTCGCTTACCATAATCGGCAGCCATGGCAATTATGGTATCGACGCCATCGATATATAACCAGTACGCAAGTAAAAATGTAAAGACAACTTTAAGCTGTCTAATCTCGCGGAACGTATTGCTTAGTTGTACAAACCCTTCCTTAATAGCTACACCGAGCGGTGCGGAAGAAGAGCTTTTGGGTTCTTTTACATTGAAGAGCATAGGTAGTGTGAATAAAGCCCACCAAATGCCGGTAAATAAAAATATAAGTACAATATCATTTGCTGGGGTTATGAAGTCCAGGCCGAAGTTTTGTGGCTGGCTATAAACAACACAGCCAAGTAATGCGAGTCCACCACCCAGGTAGCCAAGAGAAAAGCCGAGTGCCGAGACGATATCAAATTTTTCCTGCTCAGATATATCAACCAACATGGCGTCGTAAAAGATGTTGGCACCGGCAAAACCGATAAAGCTAAGCACATAGACAATGATGGCAAGTTGCCAGTTACCACTTTCAATAAACGAAAGTGTTGATACGAACAAAACACCTAATAATACAAACAGCAGCAGGAAACGTTTTTTTAATCCACCTCGATCGGCAATGGCACCTAATATTGGCGCGAGTATCACTACGACCAGGCTAGCTGTTGCATTGGCAATACCAAGTGGCGTCGTGGTATTGCCGTCAGATTCTGTAAACCAGTAGCTACCAAATAAGATAGGAAAGAATGATGTGATCACAATAGTCGTATAGGCAGAGTTCGCCCAGTCATAAAAAGCCCACGACAGTGTTTTTTTGTTAAATATCGATTGCATGATAGGCGTTAATTGAACGTGGCCAGGGTTTTGATTTTATCTTAATTAACAGTGTTGTTTGACATTAACTAATACTTAGCTTAGTTGATTAATTACTGACAAGCTACTCGTGTTTATTATGTAAATACTATGGTTGAAATAATCTCATGCAAAAAAAGCAGCCATGCCGGCTGCCTTTTATTGTTACAAAGTTCTGTTAGTCACAGATATATTCATACCAAAGGTTACCGTACCAGTCATAATAATAGCTGTAGTAACAATTACCTCGTGATTTCACGATATTGTCTTTTTCTTCTTCAAGCAGGGCAACGAGATGACTGTTCTTGCCTGCAAAGCCCTTTGCTTGATCAAGCAGATTTTCAGGGTCGTAGACATCCCCTTTTTTGGTTGAACCTGGTTTTAAAAGCGGTGTGCCTAGTTGATTTAAATAGCGTACACCAACAAGGATTGCATAAGGGTCTTTATTTTTCAGGCCGGCTGAAATGAGACCAGCAGCAGTTTTTGCCTTGCTTGTCGCTTCAGCCTGAGATCTGGCATCCCCTTTTGCCGCATGTGCAGACCCTGCCACAGCAAAAAATGACAATACAGAAAGCAAAATGATTTTGATTATATTTCTCTTCACAATTTAACTCCTAAGTTATTAAATGAATCACTTAAAATCGATGATATAGACGTTGATCTTGATAAGGTGTCAGGTCAGCAACTAATAAATATTGTGTTTGCCTTTTTAAGCCCCTCTAGCAGACTTCGCCGCGTTCTTCTCAATACGACATGATTGTGCCCAACTGACGTATTTCGGCTTGCACAGGCTTCTGTAACGGTCATTTTTGTAGGTGGTTTAGTGCCCTTTGCACGCTCTACGGCCAATTTTGGTCAAAAATCATCGATCTATTACCTATGACCCCGTATTTTCATGCACATTTAATATCATATTGGGCTATAATTCGCCGCTATTTTTTCGATGGCTGAAAAAGCTGGGCTGTCGGAGTGAATTTCAGGTCGTGGCCGATGTGAGGCCGCACGCGATTATCGAATCATCGATAAGTTATTAACACTATTTATATAGAGTAACAGGAACAATGGCTGATTTAGACAAGTATAGAAATATAGGTATTTTCGCGCACGTGGATGCCGGTAAAACCACGACCACTGAACGTATTCTGAAACTGACGGGTAAAATCCATAAGACCGGTGAAGTGCACGATGGTGAGGCGACGACTGACTTCATGGAACAAGAAGCTGAGCGCGGCATCACCATTCAGTCTGCAGCGACTTCCTGTGAGTGGAATGGCCACCGTTTCAACATCATCGACACACCGGGACACGTTGACTTCACGATTGAAGTATATCGTTCACTTAAAGTACTGGACGGTGGTGTCGGTGTATTCTGTGGCTCAGGTGGTGTAGAACCCCAGTCAGAGACCAATTGGCGTTATGCGAATGACTCCGAAGTTGCCCGTGTTATTTTTGTTAACAAGCTGGATCGTATGGGTGCTGATTTCTACCGTGTTGTTGACCAGGTTGAAAATGTACTGGGTGCCAACCCCTTGGTGATGGTGCTGCCAATCGGTATTGAAGATGACTTCACTGGTGTGGTTAACCTGATGGATATGAAAGCCTACATCTGGGATGACTCGGGTCTGCCAGAGAACTATGACGTTGCAGATATCCCAGAGGATATGGTTGCCAAGGCAGAAGAGTACCGCGAAAAGATGGTAGAGACTGCGGTTGAGCAGGACGATGATCTAATGGAAGCTTACCTGGAAGGCGAAATGCCTTCAGTTGAAGACCTCAAGCGTTGCATCCGTAAAGGTACGATTGCCCTGGACTTTTTCCCGACTTACTGTGGCTCTGCATTTAAAAACAAAGGTATTCAGCTTGTGCTGGATGCCGTTGTTGATTACCTACCTAACCCGACTGAAGTTAAGCCACAGCCGATTACTGATGATGAAGGTAATGAGACGGGTGAAGTGGCTACAGTTGATGTGAGTGAGCCCTTCCGTGCCCTTGCATTCAAAATTATGGATGACCGTTTCGGTGCATTGACTTTTATTCGTGTTTACTCAGGTAAATTGAACAAGGGTGATACGATCCTGAATACCTTTACAGGTAAGACAGAGCGTATTGGCCGTATTGTGGAAATGCACGCTGATGAACGTATCGAACTGACCAGCGCAGCTGCAGGTGATATCGTTGCCATCGTAGGTATGAAGAATGTGCAGACCGGTCATACTTTGTGTGACCCCAAACACCCTGGCACACTCGAGCCAATGGTCTTCCCTGATCCTGTGATCTCAATTGCCGTTGCGCCAAAAGACAAGGCTGCGGCAGAAAAAATGGGTATCGCGATTGGTAAAATGGTTGCAGAAGATCCTTCATTCCGCGTTGAAACTGATGAAGACTCGGGTGAAACTATCCTTAAGGGTATGGGTGAATTACACCTGGATATTAAGATCGATATCATGAAACGTACTCATGGTGTTGAAGTTGACGTTGGTGCGCCTCAGGTAGCCTATCGTGAAACTATTACCCAGAAGATTGAAGACAGTTACACACACAAGAAGCAAACTGGTGGTTCGGGTCAATTTGCGAAAATTGATTATATTGTTGAACCAGGCGAGCCAGGTAGTGGCTTCGAGTTCGAATCGAAGGTTACTGGCGGTAACGTGCCTCGTGAATTCTGGCCAGCAGTTCAAAAGGGTTTTGAAAAGAGTATGGAAAAAGGTGTTCTTGCCGGCTTCCCATGCCTGGACTTCAAAGTAACCCTGATGGATGGTGGCTATCACCCGGTTGACTCATCTGCGGTTGCCTATGAACTTGCCGCTGCTGCTGCATATCGTCAGTCGATGCCAAAGGCGGGTGCACAGTTGATGGAACCCATCATGAAGGTTGACGTGTTTACTCCAGAAGATCACGTAGGTGATGTGATTGGTGACCTTAACCGTCGCCGTGGCATGATCCAGGGTCAGGAGGCAGGTACTACCGGTGTTCGTATTAAGGCCGAGTGCCCTCTTTCAGAAATGTTTGGCTACATTGGTGATTTGCGCACCATGACTTCTGGCCGTGGTCAGTTTTCCATGGAGTTCTCGCACTATGCACCTTGTCCGAAGAATGTAGCGGAAGATGTAATTAAAGAAACTAAAGAACGTGAAGAAGCAAAGAAGAAGTAATTTCTTCCCAGCAAGCGTCAAAAAGGCCAGTCATTGACTGGCCTTTTTTGTGGGTCATAGAACGTGATCTAGTTAAAGATACGAGTGGTTTTTAATGTGTGACATTATATATGTTACATATCTATATGATTTAAATGTAATTAAAAAATACGTTAAACCTCACTATTTGTTTGTAAATTTGGATCTCAAATACGTTAGAATGGGTCCAGGTGTATGTGCGGCTGTTACCCCCATCAACAGTAGTATGTGTAAGCAGATCAAACGAATAATAAATTAGATTCTAATAATTCTGCATGGATGCCAGACAAAGTTGATACATAGCTACGTGAGCATTTATTGGGTGTTGAATAAAAAGTTTGTGTATGCCTGAGTAGTGGGAGAGGGTTAACTAAGTGACTGGTAAGTCAGAAGACAAGAACAAGTATACAATCCTTAATTGTGATGTTGTCGAGGGGATTTTATCCCTACTCGAAGCACTGCAAACGACCCCTCGCGGCAGAATTATTTTCCAGCAGGTTGAGCATGCATTGCGTGACTTAACTGCAAGTCAGAATAAAATTTCTTTAGGTTATGCTCACATTCTTAACCTTATTTTAGAAAGCTACCGAAAACATTTACCTAAAGAATCGTTATTGTATCTAGAGCTGAAACTGGTACAAAAGCGACTGATGCCCCCCATATCTCTAAATGAATTAGCCATCTTACATGCCTATATTAAAAACGTAACTCAGCTGACTAAAGATGTTTTCGAGCCGGATGAAGCATTAATAAGAGAGGCAATGTTGCCACTAACTGGTCTTGTGGAAGATCCTGCCCTGGAATTAAATAATGAGGCAAAGGAGCCCGCCCCCCCTACGGTTGTAAATAATGGGCGCCGTAAAGGTGATAAAGATGATAGTGAACCGGCAATTAAAATAACACCGGAGACTATGACACCCTCGGTTGAAATGCACGTTAATTCCGTTTTTAGACAGCGTCTGAACAAGCACTATAAAGAAATTCAACATCTCCAGGGGAGTTTGTCTAGAAAGATTAATAACACCACTGAACAGTATGAAAACTTTGGTATTATCCTTGAAACTACTTTGCGTCATCTGGAGCAGGTTGACAATGAGTCTGAGTTTGAAGACTCGAAAGAAAAGTTAGTGGTACGAGTAAAGACCTTATTAAATAATCAAACTGAATTGGCAAAGATCCTGGATGATACCCAGTCATATCTTTCACTTATCAATGAAAATAGCCAAAAATTAAGCGAAGAACTTGATCAAGTTAGAGTACTGAGTTTGACTGATGATTTAACCGGTCTTCCCAACCGTCGGGCCTTCTTGAGAAGAGCTGAAGATGAAATGGGACGTGCTGACCGTGACAAAACAACATTAGCATTAATTGCAATTGATTTAGATTTTTTCAAAGATGTTAATGATAAATATGGTCACGCGGTTGGTGATGAAATGTTGAAGCTTTATTCGAAAGATGTGCTTTCAATCTTTCGCCGTTATGACATGGTCTCCAGATACGGTGGAGAAGAGTTCTCTGTACTGCTACCGAATACCGACAAAAATGGTGCACTTAGGGCTTTGAATAAGATTCAAACCAAAGTTGAGAGTATGTATTATATTCATGAAAATGAGACGATACCTTTACCTACCTTCTCATGTGGTCTTGTGATACACCGCCCCGGTGAGACGATGGACAAATTTATTGAAAGGGCCGATAAAGTTTTGTATAGAGCTAAACAAATGGGACGCAATCGGGTCGAGATCGATACGAGTTATTTAGGTGAAACTGATATAGCATCTGTAGTTACACCTGAAGATAACGTTAGTAACCCAAATTAATAGGCCTGGTTGCTGTTTCTCCTCACTTTTCTGTAACAAAATGTAACGGTGCTGGCCAACCCTGGTTGCATAGACTATTGTGCTCTCTAATGTGTCACACGGTTGTGCCGATATTATCTATAGAACCTGATTCGTCGAAGTCTGACTATGAAAGCTTTTATTACAAGCAAAATAAAAACTCTTACGATCTTGTGTTGCACAGGATTGTTGTTCAGCACAGTGGTGCATGCAAAGCAATTGCGCTTTAAAAAGCAGGTGAAGGCAAATCATATTGAATATTATTATACCTTCACCTCTGCATCCGGCCACCACCATAAAATACATTTTAGCCTCGACAGAAAACAGAGTGAGATATCAAAAAGTCTGTTTACCAAAACAAATAAACACCGACTAAATCAGAGAGCCAAACAGAAAGCTGAGGATCTTTTCAATACTTTACAGGTAGAATATATCCAGCAGGCCAGGGATGAATTTGATGCTTACATCAGTGAGCAGGCCAATCGATTACCCGCGGGTATAATTATTGAAAGCCAGAACAAGGGTAAGAACATCCGAGCCAAATCAGATGGTTCAATGCCAAAGGCACGGGCGGAATTGATTATTGATGAGTTTCTTGCCAGCATGAATGCTAAATGGCAGAGTCTCAATCAGCAATATCTTGATGCTTTTAAGGTAGACGTGGCTCGACGTACCCAGGACCATTATGTTGATACCTATAAACAAGAGTATTATGTCGCTTCGTTTGCTAGTGAGGATGCTCGAAGTTATAACCTAAGAATTGATTTTGGCCAGATTGCGAGATTACATGCCAGGGCAATGAAACCTGTTTCGGATGCAATAGCTGCGAATACCCATGGCATGTCCCGGCGTGAAGTGATGAATTATGCCGCTCATTTTATCCAGTCCATTCCCTACGATACACTGAATTCCCGTGATGCCAATGGTGAGATAGGTTTTGTTGCTCCGCTTACCTTGTTTGATATCAACAAGGGTGACTGTGACACAAAATCCACTGCACTGGCCGCAATTTTACATAACCTCTATCCTGACCTTGAAATCAAAATGGTATTAATCCCAAATCATGCCTTTCTTGCGGTTGGTGTTGAAGGGAAGCCTGATGATACGGCAATATTCTACTATGATACTGAGTATGTCGTGGTTGAAGCTGCAGGACCAGCGTTGACTCCAATTGGTGAGTCCTATGAGGCATCTCTGCAACACATGCAGACTAACCCAGATAAAATCGGACGGATTATTCCTTTACTGGACAACAAACCGGGTTAGGCCTTAACTCTATTTAGTTGAATCATTCCCAGCGGAATGCCCAGGCCCCGATCAGCAGAAATAATGTGCTTTGTATAAGTAATACACTGATGTGGTATGTGTTCTCTAATAACCCCGCACCATCAATCATAATCGAACGCGCCGCAGCGGTGACATGAGTCAAAGGGAAAAACTCAGCCACGTTCTGTACTATCGGATTTGTACCCTCGAGTGAAAACCAGACTCCCGATAGAAACATCATAGGCCAGCTGATTAGATTTAGTAGGCCACCTGCTGTTTCTTCACTGGTGATGCGCGCCGCTACGATTAAACTAAGACTAATCATACTCACTGCACCTAGTGCGAAAACAAATAATAGACTGAGATGGGACCCATGCATGGCGTAACCTATAAAGAAATTTGTTCCATAGAAGACAAAGATGGTAATCGCCATGATTAGTAGCAGTCGGGAGACGATCTGTACACTCAGGTATTCAAGTGCTGTCACAGGTGTTGCTTTTAATCTTTTTAACATGCCGTTTTTTCGATAGCGAACAATCACATAACCGACACCGAAAAGGGCACTGAACATCATGTTCATTGCAAGAATACCGGGGATAACCCAGTCTACATAGCGAATTTCCTTTCCAGTTACCGATTGCTTCTGTAAGCCAGATTCACCATGAGCATTCAGAATTTTTTCAACCAGGTAACCATTAGGCGACTCATCGTTAATCCAGTATTGTAGCTGGCTCGTGTCGAGTAGCATATCTAGTTGATGGCGTTGAATTTTTACGATTGCTTTTTCAATATCAGTAATCTCAACAAACTCGATATGCTTAGTCTTTAGAAAAGTTGAAACATTAGTATTTTGTGCATGATCAGAATCTGTTCCAGAAAAAACACCAACTTTGTATTGATCGGAAAAATCACTAGTAAACGTCACCGCAAACCCTGCGACAATGAGTATCGGCATAATGATATTCCAACTGGTAGATGACTTGTCGCGCAGGAATTCTTTGTTACGTGCACTCAACAAGGCAAAAAATCGTTTCAGGAACATTTTCTTCTCCTTATTCCTCTAGGCTCGCAGCGCTTTACCGGTTAACTCGATAAACAAGTCATCGAGGTTTCGGGAGCGGATTTGCAGGTGGGCAAGCGATATATTGCTGGCAATGAGTTCTTCAATTGTTTTGTTTACATCACTTGTCGAAATTTCGATCAGGCCTTTTTTCATTTGTACAGCGAATGGTAAGTGTTCTACATTTGGGATATCGGTGGCGGGCATTTGCAGGATCACATCATTAAAATGTGCGGCCAGTAATTCTTCAGGAGTACCATGCGCAATGATCTTACCGTGGTCCATGATTGCGATTTCATCACACAGTGTATATGCTTCGTCCATGTAATGTGTGGTGAGCAGTATAGTTTTACCTTCAGCCTTAATTGAGTCAATTAAGTCCCAAAAGTTACGGCGTGCCTGTGGGTCAAGTCCGGTTGTGGGTTCGTCGAGGAATATAATGTTAGGGTCATTGACTAAGGCGATGGCAAGCAATAGGCGTTGCCTTTGGCCCCCTGATAATTGGCGGTTGTCCTGATCGAGATACTCGGTCAGGTTGCAGCGACGAATTAGTTCATCGATATCGGTGTTATGTGGGTAGAGTTGTGCGAACATCATTAATGTTTCACGCACGGTAATAAAGTCCTGTAAAGCCGTGGACTGAAACATTATGCCTGCTTCGTTTTTAAAATTACTTGCAACCGGCTCACCTTTGTAGAGAACTTCACCAGAGGTGGCAGTATGTATGCCCTCAAGAATTTCAACCGTGGTAGTTTTGCCCGCACCATTGGGTCCGAGCAAACCGAAACAGGTGCCTGGGTACAGGTTTATGTTGACCCCATTGACTGCTTTGACCTTGGGGTAGTGTTTGATAAGGTTGCGAACTTCTAATAGTGGTGCGCTCACAATTGCTTCTCCCTAACATGAGAATGTAAGCCCGTCGGAGGTGAACAGGGTGTTGTTTGGTGACAGCATATCACTTCGATGAGTGCTTAAGCCAATCTAGCTTAGCCTGATTTCGCTGTTGAGTACTTCCAACTCACTGTGACTATTTTTTGAGTTTTATCGTAATAAGATCACCTAGCGTTGCACGTATCTCTGCCAGCGATAAATGCTGTGCATCGCTCGGGTCTTCCCAGTGGTTGCAAACAAGTTTCCTAATATTAGGTTGCTCACTTGAGTGAATGGTAAGCTCAGTTTTGTATTCGACTGCAGTAATACCGCCATTAATATTCTGATATGGGCTGTTTTGGGTGCGAACGAATTGCATATTATTTTCATACCGGACAAGATCTTCGAGTTCGCGTAGTCGGGTTAAAATAAAATTACCCGGTTTAATGGTTTGGTTTTCTGGCAATACTTTCCACGAGAGCACCCAACAGTGCGCCTCATATTGATCGAGTCTCTGATACTGTGTGGTTTTCCCGTACTGGATGTACACTCTCGCGGTGTTTGCTGGAATAGTTAGAGCCCGCCTGACTTCTACCGTGCTACCAACTTGAATTCGAAAATAGGGTGAATGTTCCGCATACGTTTGGGTTTGACAGGCAAGTAGTGGCAGCAAGACTAGCAAGGGTAAAAATCTCGACATAGGTCACCTCCAGATCCCAATAGATAGAGCAAAAAAACCTGATAAATGCTAGACCGATTGCCTTCTAGCTGATCTCTCTCAATGGAATACCCTTATTTATACACTATTCTAGTCTTGATATTTAAATTTTTAACCCATAAAACAAACCCTATAAGAGCGAATTTTCACCATTTTTAGATAGCAAAAGGAGGATCGACTAATGAGTAAGCGCGATGAATATGTCGAGAAGCTAAAGCATAAGCTTGATGACTGGAATGAAGACATTGATAAGCTGGAGGCGAAAGCAGATCACGTAAAGGATGATGTAAAAGAGAAATATGAAGAAGAAGTAGAAGCTGTACGTAAACAACGCGACACGGTAAAAGAGAAGACTATGGAGCTAGTCGAGTCTAGTGAAGAGGCATGGGAAGAGCTGAAAGTAGGTGTTGAATCAGCCTGGCATAAGCTTACTGAAGCGATTGAGCGGGCGCATTCAAAATTCTAAATATTTTCTAGAGACTAATTTAATCCGCTTGTCTGCATTACATAGGCAAGCGGGTTATTGCCTTATTAAATTAGGATCTAAACTGAATATATATCGCCGGCATCGGATGAGATGCCATGTCCGCCCAGCTTGATCTTCAATTTCATATGGTCAGGTTCATCTGCATGTTGGATGGCTTCCTCGAATGAAATCTGCTTGTTTCTGAATAAACGAATAATTTCATTATCAAACGAGTGAAGTTTGCTGCCTTCACCTGCCTTTTCTAAAATGTCCTTAAGCTTGTGTGTTTCACCATCACGAATAACAGCCTTGACCACCGGTTCGTTCAATAAAATTTCAGTCGCAGGGATGCGTCCGCCGTTTGATAATCTGAGTAATCGCTGTGCAACCACGGCACGCAAATTAAGTGATAGTTCCATCAGTAGTTGGGCGCGTGAGCTGTCTGGGAAAAAGCTCATCATACGTTCCATTGTCTGTGAGGCATTCGTGGCGTGTAAGGTGGCGATGCAAAGGTGTCCAGTATCGGCATAGGCCAGAGCTTGTTTCATGGTCTCCTCGTCGCGAATTTCACCGATCATAATGACATCTGGTGCTTCACGCATGGCACGGCGTAGTGCTTCGGAAAATGATGAGGTGTCCAGACCAACTTCGCGTTGACTAACAAGAGATTTTTTATGCTTGTGCATAAATTCAATCGGATCTTCGATAGTCAGAATATGTCCGGTTTTGTTGGCATTGCGATAATCTAGCATGGCGGCAACCGTCGATGATTTACCCGAGCCGGTTGCACCAGCAATAATGATTAAGCCACGCGATTCCATCACCAACTCATTGAGTATTTCCGGCAGGCCAAGTTCATCAACGGTCTGGGTCTGCCATTTTATCTGTCGGATAACCATGGCCGCTTCACCGCGCTGCATGTAGACGTTAATTCGAAAACGGCCTACATCGGGCAGACTAAAGGCAGTGTCCAGTTCGTTGTTCTCAAGGAAACTGGCTAACTGATTTTCGCTCAATATGCCGGGCAAAATTGTTGCTACGGTGCCCGAGGGGAGAGAATTTTTACCGACCGGAGAGGTGATACCTTCAATTTTGATATGCACAGGTGCATCGACAGTGAAGAATAGATCAGAAGCCCCTCGTTCGACCATGAGCTTTAAATAAGGGCTTATATCCAAGCAACACCTCACTGATTATTCGATAAATAGTTTATCTATCATACCTTTACTACATATGATGATCTAGCCAATATCTACTGTGGTTCGCCTAGTTTTATTAGTTTGGCAATGTACCTTTGTCGTTTGGCACAATACTCTTAGTGGTCGATATTGTTCTTCTTTTTTTCAACTATTATTGGATTTTTGTGGCCGACGGCAAATTAGCGAAAGATCTAAATCCGATTGCCAAGCAAAAGGGTATCTCGCCTACCGCGCTGAAGGGCTAGCTATCGCTATTCCTATTTTGATTGTGTTTGGTATTATTTCCTTTATTGGCTATTTGACCAGCTTTGTTGCGGGCTTTATTTTGGCGCCAATCTATTTTTCAGGTCTAATCAGGTTGGCTTCTAACTTGAAGAATTCTGCCTAACAGAAATCATAATGGTGTCGATAAATAACAAGTATCAGTGGTAATCTGGTTTTTCCCAGTTTCGAATACAGGTGATGTGAAATGTCGTTAAAGTTAATTGGTGCTGTTCTGGTTGTGTTGCTAGTAGGCTGGTTTATGTTGAATCAAGCGGAAAGCACCGAACCATTTACACAAGCGACCCTGCCGGGGGGGGAATTGCGGGCCTATATGGCGCGGCGCGTGAATATTGATGACCATCCCTGCGTGGCGCGTTCGCGTTGCCTGGTTGTCTACCTGGCACCTTGGTGTGGGGCCTGCAAATCGACGAAAAAGTTTGTGCCCTATGTCCGGGACATGCTTGAGCAAGATCCTGAGACCGGCTTCATGGTGGTGGTTGGCAAGGGTTGGGGGAATTTTAATGGCGGACATGACATGGCCCGTGACATTGGAGGCCAGGTTTACCTTGATGATGAGGCTAATTACTGGCGAGCCTTACGTCATGAGGTCAATGCTGTTCCTGCCTGGGTTGTGTTCGATGGACTGGGTGAGGCCATTGAAACTGAGACAGGTTCTCCGCGGCGACATAGCCATGAAGTCGCCAAATCCTTCCTCGCCGATCTGGGGGTTTAGCCCTTTCCAGCTGAGTGGCAGTGTCCATCGTGGCTAAAGAGTACACATATTAACTGTACTGATATATTAGAATTTGCTAAAATAGCTGGTTTCCCACGAACGTGACCGATTAACTGTGCCTTTTATGTGGCGGGAGCCCAACAAGCTATGTCTATTGCTATCACCCCGAAAAAACTGATTGCCCTGCTTATATTTATTGTGATTGGCGCTTACGTAGCCAGTGCCGCACCAAGCATACAGGTTGCCTGGGTATGTGCAATATTGCTCCTAACGGTCTATTTGTTTGCGTTTGAAATTGTTGCTGTCGACGTTGCTGCCATCTGTATCATGGTCATCCTGGGACTGACCGATTTACTTGCCCCTTATATGCTTTTAGACGAAGGTCTGGTCGACAATAGCATCCTGTTTAATGGTTTTGCCAGTAATGCGGTGATGTCGATTGTGGCAGTTATGATTATTGGTGCGGGTCTGGATAAGACCGGTATCATGGGCCAGCTGGCTGCACTCCTGATGCAAGTGGGGGGCTCGACTGAAAAACGGATTATTCCACTCATTTCAGGCACCGTTGCAGTCATCTCAAGTTTTATGCAAAACGTGGGTGCCGCGGCATTATTTTTACCCGTGGTCAGTCGTATATCAGCACGTACCGGTCTGCCTATGTCGCGCTTGCTCATGCCCATGGGCTTTTGTGCAATTTTGGGTGGTACCATGACCATGGTAGGTTCCAGCCCGCTTATTTTGTTAAATGATTTGATCCTGAATTCCAACGCGGCGCTACCCGCCGACAAGCAAATGGAAACCTTTTCCCTGTTTTCTGTCACCCCTATCGGTGTGGCTCTGATTGTAACCGGCATCCTCTATTTCGTTATTCTCGGCCGCTTCGTTTTACCGGTGAATAAAAACACTCAACTGGAAGGCGGCGATACACAGCAATATTTCAAAGATACCTATGGTATGAAGGCATTTGACCTGTTTGAAGTCGTTGTACAGGCAGGTAGCCCGATTATCGGCCTTAGCGTTGATGAACTGGAAAAAGAAAACCTGTTGCGCGTGATTGCAGTTGAAAAAGGTGATGGACGACGCGTCGGTGGTGAAAGTGTGGATCGGCAAACCCCCATCCAGGCAGGAACAGTGTTAGGTGTATTAAGCTCAATTAACATGATTCAGCAAGTTGTCGAGACTAAACAGCTAGAGTTAAAACCTGAGCTAGAAGTTTTTGTTGATTCGCTGTCAAATATCAAGGCAGGTATAGCCGAACTGGTAATCCCGCCGAGTTCAAGCTTGATTGGTAAATCAGCGCGGGAAATCTGGATGCGCAAAAAATATGGTGCTTCCCTGTTAACGATCCATCGTGGTGACGAAGTAATAAATTACGAATCTGGTAGCGGTATTCGAAATGAATTATTCGAGGCAGGTGATGTTCTCGTAGTACATATCAGCTGGGCTGATCTGGCTCGGTTAGAGAAGGATCGGGATTTTGTTGTGGTAACTACAGAGTATCCACACGAAGAATTGCGACCACAGAAAGTAACCCATGCGGTGATCTTCTTTGCCATCACCCTGTTCCTGGTTTTGTTTACTGACTTAAAACTTTCAGTTGCCCTGTTAACCGGTGCGATTGGGATGATCTTAAGCGGCGTGCTCAATATTGAAGAGGCCTATGAAGCGATAAGCTGGAAAACCGTTTTTCTATTAGCCTCGTTAATTCCACTAGGTTATGCCGTAGAGACATCAGGTACTGCGCAGTGGATTGCGCAACAAACACTTAGTGTCGTAGGTGATATGCCTATCTGGGTGATTCAACTTGCGGTTGCGGTACTGGCCACATTCTTTACCCTGGTGATGTCTAATGTTGGTGCAACCGTACTGCTTGTACCGCTAGCTGTGAACATCGCGATTGGTGCAGACGCAAACCCGGCCGTTTTTGCATTGACTGTGGGTATCGCGACGTCTAACTCATTCCTGATTCCAACTCATCAGGTGAATGCGCTCATCATGGGGCCGGGTGGTTATCGTGTACCTGACTTTATGAAGGCCGGCGGTATCATGACTATTTTGTTTATTATTGTCTCGGTCACAATGTTGAACATTCTGTTCTAACATCAAGAGTAGTTAAGCTTAATTCAACCAGCGACTAAGCTTGGGGATCTTATAACCGTAAGACAGGATCTCCCCCTTAGGTGAAATCACCACAATAGTCGGTGAGCCAACTACTTTGTAAGCCTCAGCAACATCAATGTTGTTGAGGCGCTCAGCCAGCATCATGTATTGAACATTATTATCCTTGGCGTATTGCTGAATATCTTCTGTGTATTCACCAAGAAAATTGATTGCAGCTATCGTAAAACCTTTGTGCCCATATCTTTCTTGTAATGCATTAAAATCCTTAATATGAGAATAGCAATAAACACATTCAGGTTCCCAAAAGATTAACATGACATGCCCTTTAGCTAACAATCCAGTTAGTGAAATTACCTGACCTTCTAAATTTTTCAGTTTGAATAGTGGTGCTTGATCGCCCACTTTCAGTGGCGCAGTTGAGCCCGTGATACTAGCGATCAAAAAGAAAGCAAAGAGGGTTACTCGCAGAAACCTGGGATAAATATTTTTAATCATTCAATGCCCCTGTTAATCTCCGGCTACTATACTACATAATAAAAATCATATTCAGATAAACGACTTGATCTGGACGAGCATAATCCGAACAGATAATCTGGCAACAGCAAAAGATCCTGGCCAACGAGTCTCAGAGCTCGTCTGGATGATTTGAAAATAACTAAACTCGAAGCTCATGCATCTAGTGCTAAATGGTTATTGCTGCGCGAAAAATAAGCATAAAAATGGCCGAATGGGCTAATTCGTTCCCAGATCACATATATTGTCCCCAGCTATATCAGAGAACAAAGAAAAACAATATAAATCAATAAGATAGAGAATGTCTGAGATAACCACTTCTTAAAGGTGTGTATAGCTAATACCGATACATTGAGTATCGTTAGTTAAGTTAGAAGTAAAACATCTATGCAGGCAGTGAAGGGCAGTCTAAGGTAGAGAATCATGATCACGGGGATCGTGCTGTCTAGCCTGATCCTGGCGTTTATTCTATATGTCTACCAGTTACTCGACCATACCGCACAAAGTAATATCACCTCGATTGAAAATTCGAAAACTACAAGCCGCTTGTTGAATCAAATCAGTGATCAATTACACAAGACAGAGCGCGATGTCTATGAACTTGCGATTCTGCCTGATGCAAAGTTTCGCCAGATATTGCAGCAAGACCTAAATCAGCTTGTTGAACTAGGTGAGGAATTAGCAGATCAACCCTATGCGATAATCGCACAAAGACTTTCGGTTGATGGTTCACAGGGTCAGTACTATCTTACCTTCGGACAATTGAGTACAAAACTGTTGGAGTCTGTTAAAGACCTGGAAAAGCCTGTTTTAACATTTTGCGAAAATGCAATTGAAGTTGAAAAACGTTACCCAGGTATTCCTGTATTAGCAAATGAGTTATTACCCCGCAATAATCAATTCATTGAAGCTGTCGATCTTGCCATCATTGATCTTCAACAAAGTGACAGGCATGGTGCCAACAAAGACAAGATATTAACTTTATTCACTGATGTACGATATCACTGGTCACAACAGGCTAATTGGTTGCGTTTGTTTGTCTCGAATCGATATGGTGTGTTTGGTGAATCTGCAAAAAGTATGGAACATAGTCTTCAGAACAAAGAGATCTATATGGAACAGGTAAAAAAAGGCCTGCTCGAACTAGAGGTATATGAAAAAAGAGGCGAGCTGGATCTACAGCAATCCCTTTCTTTCGACGAAATGACGAATATCATCGAAGATTATGATTCGTATTTTGAGCAAGCAAAAAAAATATATTTATCGGATGAATGGCGAAATGACCTTGTTTTGCTAGAACAAGATGTGAAACCGAGCTTCTCAAACGTCTGGAACATTGTCAGGAATTTTAACGAAGTCATAAACAAACATGACCAATATAGTATTCACCAATCCCAATCTGCGGCATCAACAGTATCAATATTCGTAATCATTACCGGTGCAACAATATTTCTAACTTTTGCGATTGGCTATATCCTGTTTGAGCGAATTATCAGGCGTCCAGTACTACAAGTTGCTACTGCCCTTGATGCTGAAGCAAAAGGAAATTCATCGAGTATTCCAATTCGAAATTATGTTTCTGAAACAGACATCTTGATTAAAGCCTTTTCCAACATGAAAGAACAGGTCCATTCAAGGCAACAACGACTTGAGTCAATCCTGAATAATGCGGCTGAAGGGATTATTACGCTTGATGACAATGGCTTGATAGAAACTTTCAATATTGCATCACAAAACTTATTTGGTTATGAACCCGAGGAAGTTATCGGTAAAAATATTACTTTATTGATTCCTGAAAATGAGAAAGATCAATGCCCTGAGATGATTAGATATTTCGAGACGGGTGAAGGCGAAAATATTTTAGGCATTACCCGTGAGATTGTTGGAAAAGCTAAAAATGGTTTTGTCTTCCCGATGTCAATCAAACTTGGTGAGATGAACTTAGATGGCAAGCGCTACTTAACGGCTGTAGTCGAGAATATCAGTAAGCGCAAAGCTATGATCGATAACTTACAACGCCTGGCAGAGCATGATTCTTTGACAGGTTTATATAATCGCCACTATTTTACCGAAGAACTGGATAAATTTGTCATGCGAAAAATTCGCGGTGACAAGAATTATGTTGCCTTATTGTATATAGACCTTGATAACTTCAAGTATATAAACGACACAATGGGGCATCTTGCCGGCGATCAACTTATTGTTGAAGCGGCATCGATACTCAATCACCGTGCCAGGGATGGTGATATCCTGGCAAGGATCGGTGGTGATGAATTTGCGGTCTTACTCTATCGTCCTGATCCTACACTTATTGAAGATGTCGCAGAATCATTTAGACAACGGTTAGATGACTATACATTTAAATTCGATGGAAAAGTCGTTGATATTGGCTGTTCAATTGGTGCCGCTGTATTGGACGAGACGATTAGTTCGAAAGAACAACTGCTAGCTAAAGCCGATTTTGCATGCCACGAAGCCAAGCGGCTAGGGCGAAACCGAGTACATATTTTCAGTGCCGAGGATGATGACTGTGTTACTAATATGAGCAATGATATTGGTTGGACCCGACGAATCAAACATGCCCTGGAGAACGATCGATTTGTGCTTGCCAGTCAGCCAATTTGCAATAGCCTAACAGGCGAGCACGAATACGCGGAGATCCTTATTCGAATGCTTGATGAAAAAGACGAGCTAATAATGCCAGCAGGATTTCTTCCCGCAGCTGAACGCTTCAGTCTTATTTCTCAGATCGATATGTGGGTTATTAAGAACTCGATACGGTATATAAGCGAACAAAGTAAGCAGGGAAATCAGATTAAACTTTCGATCAATTTATCAGGAAAATCAATTGAGGATTCAAGTTTAACCAAAAAAATAAAACGTTTTATTAGTGAGTACCATGTTAATCCGGAAAGCATTATGTTTGAAGTGACCGAAACGGCGGCGATAGGTAATTTACAGAAGGCTTCAAAGGTGCTTGGCAAAGTACAGAATCTTGGCTGCAAAACAGCACTGGATGATTTTGGGATTGGATATTCTTCATTCGCATATCTGAAAGACTTACCTATCGATGTAGTCAAAATTGATGGCTCATTTGTTAAAGATAGTGCAACCGATACGCTACATTACGCAATGGTACGTTCGATCAATGATATTGCACATGAAATGAAAAAGAAGACGGTGGCAGAATTTGTCGAAGATGAAAGTGTACTGGCAGTACTAAAAGAGCTTGGTGTTGACTATGGACAAGGTTACTACCTGGGTAAGCCAAAGGTTATCAGTGAGTTTATGCTGGGAGATAATAACTCTAAATCACAAAAGATCGCTTAATATCTATTTGGCTTTATTGCCCTGTCGACCATACTGGATAACTTTGATACCACGGCGGGAATTAAGATCTGCGGCCAGGGTTTGAGCATGTTCGCTGACTTGTTTCAGGGTGCCGCGTCTCTTACCTTCTAGCGATGAATCGCCACGGCTGACCACATAGCGGTACCAGCTATGATTAATTTGTATTCGACATGTTTCAATAACTTGTCTGTAGTCTCTGCCATTACTGGTCGCCTGTTTTAGTGAGTTGGGGAGGGGGCAATTGGCCTGGAACACCTGACTGGTCTTCGAATGAAGCGCTCAATTTGTTGCCGTTGCAACTTTTAGAAAGTCCGTACATATTCGTCAAGCATACCGCTTTTGGGCAAAAATTGCTAGAATTTGGTGTAACAGTGGGCTTTAAGCAAGGATTAACCACATTTGCAGGCGTTTGCCAGCCCATTAAGGCATAATATTTGAAGCGAGTGGCCATAAATTATTAAATCGCAGGGTTGGCAGGACTGTATGGTCCTGTACATTTAGGCTAAGGTTATTTTAGTTATTCTATGTAACTGAAATGCATGTATAAGTTGAGTAATGTCAGATGGAACAGGGAAGCCACAATACAAATACTGCTATGTCAGATTTAAAGGGGAATGTTTTGCTGGCCGATGACAGCGAAATGAATCAGCAATTATTGAGTGCTTACCTAAAAAAAATGGGCGTGGATGTGTTTCTTGCTGAAAACGGCGAAATCGCGGTGACGATTGCTCAAAAAGAAAAAATTGACCTAATATACATGGACATGCAAATGCCGGTTATGTCTGGGCAAGAGGCAGTCAAAAAGTTTCGTGAATTGAATTTTGAAGCCCCGATTATTATGCTAACGGCGAATGCTAGCGAGGAAGATGAGAAATTATGTAAACAGGCTGGTTGCAATGCATTTTTAATCAAACCCATCCAGCGTAAAACTTTGTATGAAATGACAGCACGTTATTTACCTAGTGCTGAGTAAATTGATTAAACCGGTATAGGGATAGTTATTCATGTGCAGGTTTCACTCCAGTCCAATCCAGTTTTTCATGCTAGTAACCATTAGCCTGATGTTGTTCTCAGGTTGCACCCAAACCTTTTCTACAGGCGTCGACTCCGAGCAAAAAATTAATGAATCTGATGGCAACTTTAATAGCTTGCTAACAGATAACGATCGTTTTGGATCTGCGATTACAAATATAGGTGATCTCGAAGGCGATGGTGTCATTGATCTAGCTGTAGGCGAGCCCTTTGATGACGATGGCGGTACTGATCGGGGAGCAATTTGGGTCCTGTTTATGGACGATAATGGCCAGGTTGATGTGGAGCAAAAAATTTCCAGCAGTGACGGCAATTTTTCCGGCACTCTGGATAATGATGATCGTTTTGGTAGCAGTGTAACCAGTGTTGGTGATCTGAATAATGATGGCACGACTGATATCGTGGTTGGTGCACCGGGTGATGATGAAGGTGGAACTGATCGTGGTGCTATTTGGTTATTATTCATGGATAGCAATGGTCGTGTTCAAACTGAACGGAAGATCGCGAATAGTCTATCTGGTTTTGGTGATGTACTAAATAATAATGATCAATTTGGAACTGCCGTGGCGAGTATTGGTGATCTTAACAATGATGGCATTACTGATCTGGCGGTGGGCGAACCCTTTGACGATGATGGCGGTACCGATTTTGGAGCAGTCTGGATATTGTTCATGAATAATGACGGCACTGTTGCCGGTCGGCAAAAGATCTCATTTGATGAAGGTGGCTTTGCTGGCGACCTATTTACAAATGATCAATTTGGCTTCTCAATAGATAACCTTGGTGATATTGATAGCGACGGTGTAACAGATTTGATTGTCGGGGCACCAGGTGATGATGATGCTGGAACTGACTATATGAATAACAATGGCACGGTAAAAAGCGAGCGGAAAATATCGCAAAGCTTTAGTGAGTTTGATGGCTCTATTGGTGACGGTGATGGATTTGGAAATGCAGTCAGCAATCTAGGTGATTATAATAATGATGGTGTAACCGACATCGGTGTGGCGGCAAAGCTCAGTGATGATGGTGGGGTTGATCGTGGTGCATTCTGGGTTATCTTTCTGAAGTCGAATGGTGAAGTGATTTCATCATCGAAAATATCTGACTTGCAGGGTGGTTTTGCCGGTGTTCTAGCAGATGGTGATCAATTCGCAACTGGGCTGGTGAGCCTCGGTGATCTCGATAATGATGGCATCAACGATATAGCAGTAACAGCCAGTGGTGATAGTGTGAATGGTGCCAATCGTGGGGCTATTTGGGTATTATTTATGAAACCGGTCGAGTTAGGCGTCGAGGTTGATAAGGATACGGATCTGGCAACGTTATTTGGTGGTGGTTAATTCAAAAATAACTACTACGTGGACAGGCGTCAGGAACAGATTTTATGATCTTCTGAGGTATCAGGTACATCTTTATAGGTCTGACTGATCTCGATAATTTCAGGTATGGCCTTGATGAAATGGGCTACCAACTCAGGATCAAAGTGTGTGCCCGCAGTTTTCTTGATTTCAGCTATGGCTTCATCGATTGACCAGGCGGGCTTATATGGTCGAACTGAAGTCAGCGCATCAAATACATCGGCGATCGCAACGATTCTTCCGACTAAAGGGATATCCTCACCAGACAAACTATTTGGATAGCCGCTTCCATCCCATTTTTCATGGTGACTCATAGCAATGATCTGTGCTGTTTCAGTGATCGGGGAACGGGCATTATCGAGTAAGCTTGCACCGATAGTGGTATGTGTCTTCATCACTGTGAATTCTTCTTTTGTTAGCTTACCCGGCTTTAACAAAATAGAGTCAGGAATACCTAATTTACCAATATCATGCATCGGGCTAGCATTCAGAATTAACTCACATTGGTGTGTAGGCAGACCAATATGTTCAGCCAGAATTTTTGAGTAATAACTCATGCGAATAATGTGTTGCCCCGTTTCGTTATCGCGGTATTCAGACGCAAGGCCAAGCCGTTGTACTATCTCAAGCTGACTGTCCCGTAACTCTTGAGTGCGTTCGCTAACTTTCTGTTCCAGTAGTTCATTTTGCTGCTGTAGACGTTTATGTGCAGTGCGAACCTCCAGCATGTTTCTGATGCGTGTCAGCACTTCAATCTTGCTAAAGGGTTTGTTGATAAAATCCTTTGCGCCTGCATCAAGTGCGCGTAGTCTTGATTCATCGTCTGTGTTTGCAGTGAGTACCATGACAGGCACATAAGATTTGGTTTCAATTCGGTGTAGGCATTCGAGAATCTGGAACCCATCCATCGTGGGCATGTTGAGATCGAGCAAAACCAGGTCTGGTTTGTATTGGCTGTATAATTCTACCGCAATGCCTGAATCCTGTGTGCTCAAGATGTTTTTGTAACCTGCTTGCTTAAGGTATTTCTCGAGTAATTTGATGTTCATGGGCTCGTCATCAATGATGAGGAGCTTTGAACTGAGTTGAAGTTCTTCTTTTGACATCTATAATTGCCTGTCCCAATAAATATGTCAGTTGCTAGATGGCTGCTACTTATCTAGCAGCAGTCCATTTGGTGAATATCTATGCTTTTTATCGGCAATTCTCGTCAATTCATTAGACAGATAGTCTATTTTGGGGAATATTTAGCTACTCACAGATTAATTTTTTCTAGAAAATCAGGAAGTTAGCATGTGACTAACAGACGGGTTTATTGTCTTTGAGGTAAGCTCTTGATTTTGAAAGATTAGACAGAGTAGGTCTTGCTAACCCACTCTTGTAATGAATCAGAGTTCATAGGTGGACTGATATAAAAGCCTTGAATCGCGTCGCATCCTTTTGTTTCGAGGTGTTTTGATGTGGCAAGTGTTTCGACCCCTTCTGCAATGACTTGCAGGCCTAGTTCATGACTGAGTCCAAGGGTTGCATGGACAATCGCCTGGTCATTTAAATCACTATCCAGATCTATTATAAAGGAACGATCTATTTTTATTATCCGCACGGGTAATTTCTTCAAGTAGGCTAGCGATGAGAAGCCAGTCCCGAAGTCATCGATAGCAATGGTGACGTTCATGGCCGCGAGCTTTTCAAGAATGTCGATGACCTGATGCGGATTCGACATCATCGCACTTTCTGTTATTTCTAGAATCAATTGATTGTTATCTGGCATGTACTTCGCAAGATAGTTTTGAACTTTTTCTACTAAATGCTTATCCCTGAGGTTATGCATCGACAAGTTGACCGAGACCATCAGAGGCATACCTGATGCGGCCCATTGATGTTGTTGTTGCATGGTTTTTTCTAATACATAGTAAGTAAGCTGTGTAATGATTCCAGTTTGTTCAGCCAGATCAATAATAAGTTCAGGTGAAATATAGCCATGTTCTGGATGGTTCCAACGCAGGAGTGACTCCACACAGAACAGGGAATGTTTAGCAACATTTACTATAGGTTGAAAGGCAAGCTCAAGCTTGTCTTCCTCTATGGCGGCCCGTAGTTCATTTACCAGGGCGAGTCGTTGAATACTATATTGATCCTGATTAATATCATAAAACTCAAAACCGGACTGGTTCCGCTTAGCGATATACATTGCAACATCGGCATGCTGTAGTAATGCATGGGCGTTGTCGCCGTCAGCGGGATAAGTCGAGATGCCGATGCTCGCAGAGCATGGCAGTTCAAATTCGCCTATTTTGATTGGTTTTTTCAATGCCTTGAGAATTTTTTCGGCCACTTTTTTAGCCGCTGTCCGACCCATATCAGGGATTAAGATTGAAAATTCATCACCGCCGAGCCTTGCAACAGTATCGGATTCACGCAATTCAGAGGTGAACCGTGCTCCGACCTGAATTAAAAAATTGTCTCCAACATTGTGTCCTAAGGTGTCATTGACCTCTTTGAAGCGGTCGAGATCAATTACCATTAAGCTAAGTTCCTGACCGGCTCGGTTTGCAAGTTGAATATCATGTTCAATGTGATCAAAGAGCAGGGCTCGGTTTGGTAAAGATGTCAGTGCATCATGCATGGCGCGGTGCTCAAGCTCAGATTGGCGTAAATTAATGAGCCGGTGCATTTCATTAAATGCATCTATCAATTGGCGTGTTTCTTTAGTTTTTGCCATTGGTAATTCGTGCCCCAACTTGCCTAGTGCTTGTGCCTTCATTGCCAATGAAACAGTAGTAATAGGGCGAAATACAAAACGATGAGTGAGGAATACAAGTAGAATAACAAAGATAATGGCAAAAGCAGCTAACGTAAGTAAGCTCCATGAGCTTTGACGAGCGATTCCTGTAATCGTTTCAATGTCAGCTTCCAGTGAGACAACGAGTTTAGATTCGATTTCGTCAAGCTGATTAGTAATGTTTTCAAAGGCCGGTGTAATAGTTGATCGCATTACTACTGAGTCCATTCTCCAGCGATTTGATCGATTGATCAACTTGGCCTCAGTAAAACCGTTTTGCCATTCCTTGACCGCATTACGAAGTTCTAGAAGTGCGGTAAATGTTTCAAAGCCAAGCACTCCTTGTTCGTCAAGCGCGATGACGTCTTCGATTTTTTCATTGAGTTCAGATGAAAGTGTATCTATTCCATCTTCCTGAACAGATAATGACGCTTCGTTAAAACTACCGACTCTATTTGCCAAATAAAGCCTGAAGTTTGATAGTGTTTGTGTCCACAGATGCCTTAACTGGACTAGCTTTTTGTAAACAGCTGGTTTTGTCTGGACAGTTTTTTCACTCTCAAGCTCATTAAAAATAATAATAAATGCGTTATTTGCTTTATTGCGGTTAGGCTGCATTTTGTCGTTAGCAACAGTCATCGAAGGATACTGGCGTGTTGGGTCCGTCTTCACCTCTACCAAGCTTTTAAGGTCATTTTGTAATATCAGTAGCGTTTTACGGACGGCATAAAAATCTCCATGCTCATTTGAGTCTAAGGGAGAAGTTGTTTTTTTAACTACATTACAGAACTCAATGGCAGTGCTCAGGTTTGAAAATAAATTGTCGCGATAGTTTTGTCTTGAGGGGTCGAGTAAAAAAAGATTTAAAAATTTATAAGCGTCAACTAATTGCATATTTATCGCATGTGTTGTTTCAAGTAATTTTTGCCTACGTTCAAGATTGATTGTCGCTTGGTCATGTACTTTACCTAGTTGCCAGAAAGATGAGAAGGCAGCAGAAAATATCAGGGTCGACACGACAATTGCCATGAGAGCGAAACGAAACTGAAGGGAGTTAAACTGGCTGAATTTCTTCATTGGCGAGTGAGTATGGCATAATTGAATAAACTATGCGTCTAGGTCTTGTCCTCATGCAATCGCACATTAATGTTATATGTACAAGGATTTAACCTTCGGTCTAAAGTTTCAAATGCATTCCCAAAACTAAAATAGGCAGACTGTAATTTCATATTGGTATTTTAGTATTCTTTTGATGTTAATGCACTAGGTAGAATAAGAAAGTGAACCTGCTTTTAGTCTAATTTATATCGACTAATGAAGACAAAACTTGAAGCCAGAATCAGTGATAGTAGAATCATCATGATAATTGCATTGCGGGTTTCATAAAAGGATTGCAAGGCTTCGTCTGCATCAATATCTGCTGTTAAATCAAAGCCTAGTGCTTTATCCCATAACCATGTACCAAAGACCTGATCACCACGATAATCTCGGTATCCTGAGATATCATTGCCAGCAAGACCTGCTATAGCATCCTTTACCATCCGGGTGAGAGGATATAAAAACCACGGTCATCATTTAATGCCAATCTTGGGTCAAGGAAGTTCCATATCGTAGCGACAGTCTCGATTGTGTTACGTTTATTTCTTTTATCAGTTAACAGCATTTCTCGATTACCAGAATGGGTAGACGCATTGGGTTTTGAAATTCCTTATAGAGTCGTAGAGTATCTTGGTTTGGAGGTGCATGACTACAGACTCGCTTTTCTATCAGGTCATCGACTTTGCTTATTTTTGCATTGTTGCGATCTGCGACAAAACGGAAAACAAAGCCACCGGGAATTATCATGACCGGTATATGTTGTAAACGATTAACACGCCAACTGACAAAGTGAAGCCCATCAAACACCATGTCGTATTTACCCTTGCGCATATCTGTTGAGTAACTTAACAGTTACCTGGCTGGAGATATTCGATTTTTCGTTGTAAGACTTCAATAAGATAGTTTGCGATTGGGCCATAGGTCTTTAATCCCTTTTTTTATGGCGTAATTGTAGTTAAAGATGAATCTTATTGTTCAAATAGACACTGGCCACAGCTAATTGTTAACAATTAGTAACACTGAAGCAGAATATGCCGTCAGTAATACCGAGTCTAATTCTAATTTGATGCTTTGAGGGTAAAGGAAAAAGTGATAACTAAAATTGGTTTTGGTAACACTAGAAAGCTTAAGTCACCAATTAATATCAACAATAAAAATAAGGAAAAATGTCTGGGATTGTTTAGCCAGAAGCCTCTTAATATATGTAACATTGATCACGTGTCATATACAAAATCATGGCCTATACTAATTGACTTGTTTGCTATGTTATTTTTTTGATGAAGTTTACTATAAAAAATCAGATTCTTATTTTCATAATCGTAATCCTGCCAACCTCAATCTCAGTAGCTCAGGCCGATGAGTTAAAAATTGCAGTAAGGGCGAATAAGGGGGCAGATATAGCATTGCAACGATGGCAGGCGACAGTAGATTATTTAAATACATCTATTCCTGAGCATAATTTCGTAATGATACCTTTCGAAAATAACAGCACATTGAACCAAGCTATTTCACGTGGTGATTTTTCGTTTTGTTTAACAAATCCAGCAGCGGCTGTCGAACACCGTATTCGTTATAAAAATCAGCCTTTAGCTACCTTGGTAAACAAACGACAAGGTAAAGGATATTCAAAATTTGGCTCAGTCATTTTTACTCGTTTAGATCGTAGCGATATTAATATAGTGCAAGATCTAAAGGGAAAGGTATTCATTGGTGCGGATGAGTTGGGGTTTGGTGGCTGGCGAGTTGCCTGGCGGGAGATGTTAAAACAGGGCGTTAATCCATATAAGGACTTTTCTGAGTTAAGATTTGCTGGTGGCATACAACAGCGAGTCGTCTATTCAGTTCTGGAAGGCGAGGTTGATGCGGGTTCCGTTAGGACCGACATGCTAGAGAGGATGGCTGCAAAAGGGAATATTAATTTGGCTGATTTTAAGGTGATTAGTCAAAAGCAAACAGAGGGTTTTCCTTTTTTGCACAGTACGGATTTGTACCCTGAGTGGCTATTTTCAGCAAATAAGTTTGTTCCTAACGAGTTAAAAACAAAAGTAGCTATTGCGCTCTTGTCAATCGAGAAACAACATGAAGCTGCGAAGAAGGGTAAATATGTTGGTTGGGTACCACCATTGGATTACACACCCGTGGATGAGTTGTTGAACGAGCTAAAAGTTGGTCCATACCATATTTCACAAAGCAGTGTGTTTGATGAGTTTATTAATCAGTATTTTTATGTCGTAACAACCATACTGGTTTTGCTAGTAGGACTGGTACTAGCTTTTTTCATCATGGTAAATATGAATAGACGGATCTCGCAAACTCAACTTAGTTTGCAAGGGGAAATTAAAAATCGGGAACGTGCAGAACATGTACTGACTTCACTGGCACAACAAAGCCTTGTGTTTTCTAAAGATGAGTCTTTTTTTAACGATTGCCTTATAAACTTATCACACTTGTTCTCAGCTAAATTCGCCTTTGTGGGTTTATTCGAAAATCCTGAAAAAACACGGATCAAAACTTATGCAGTATGGGCAGGTGACAAATTTGTCGATAATTTTGAATATGAGCTGGAAGGTACTCCGTGTCAGGATGTCATTAATCTGGATGTTGAACTAATAGGAGACGGGGCAGCTGATAAGTATCCGGATGATCAGATGTTAGTTCAGATGGGTATAGATAGTTACTTTGGTGCCCCGCTTATTTCCCCAAATGGCTTAATGATGGGCTTGGTCTCTGTGATGGATACCAGGCCAATGAATCCTGAAGAAGCGTTACGACCTATCCTGAGAATTTTTGCAAATCGCATTGCTCTGGAGATGCAGAGAAAACGTGAAGAAGAGGAATTACATGTCATGGCCAGGAGTCTGTCGTATCAGGCAACCCATGACTCCCTCACTGGTTTGGTGAATCGACGTGAATTCGAATTGAGAATGAAACAGGCATGGGACTCAGCAATAACTCAACATGAAGAGCATGCATTGTGTTACCTCGATCTCGATCAATTTAAAGTTGTTAACGATACATGCGGTCATGGTGCAGGAGATCAATTACTAAAGCAGCTTGCTGTTACCTTAGGCGAGTTTGTTCGTGGCAGTGATACATTAGCGCGCCTGGGTGGTGATGAATTCGGTGTGTTGCTACTCGATTGTCCGCTAAAGCGTGCTGAAGATGTAGCAGAAAAGCTGCTTGATACTATTAAAAATTATCGTTTTAGTTGGGAAGATAATGTCTTTGAAATCGGAGTGAGTATAGGCGTTGTACCTATTAATCAGTATAGCCGTGATATTTATGAGCTGCTTCAGGCAGCAGATTCCGCTTGTTATGTCGCCAAAGATCTTGGCAGAAACAGGGTACATATATACCAGGAGGATGATATTGCTGTCGCCGCGCATAAAGGTGAATTACTCTGGGTTACAGAGATAAATCGTGCATTAAAAGAAAATGATTTAGTACTCTACCGGCAACCTATTCAGGCGTTGAATACTAGCTCTGAAGTCAAAGATCACTATGAAATACTATTACGGATGAAGAACGAACAGGGTGAGATATTACTACCTGGTGCCTTTATCGTTGCGGCTGAGCGATACAATTTAATGTATTCATTAGATAAATGGGTAGTCGAGAACAGTTTTCAGTTCATCAGTCGTCACTATTCCAAGCAAGATCGATTGAGAAGCAAAGATGTAATGTATGCGATTAATCTTTCTGGTCTGAGCCTAGGTAATGAGAGTCTCGCTGACTACATTGAACAAATGCTTAAAAGATATGATCTGTCGCCAGAAGTTATCTGTTTTGAGATTACTGAGACGTCTGCCATCACTAATTTCACTCAAGCAGTTAAGTTTATCGAGCAAATGAAACGCCTGGGTTTTTGTTTTGCGCTGGATGATTTTGGAACAGGGGTCTGCTCCTACGCCTATTTGAAAAAACTCCCTGTCAATTATCTCAAGATCGACGGACATTTTGTGAGTGGCCTGCTTGACGACCCAATGAACAGGGCCATTATTGAGTCAATCGTACACATCGCCAAAGTAATGCAAGTACATACTATTGCCGAGTGGGTTGAAGATGAAAAAATATTGAATGAATTAAAAACTCTTGGAGTAAATTACATTCAGGGATATCACGTTGGCAGCCCCAGTCCTATCCCTAACTAGTATATAAATTAACAGAGTCAAACCTGGGTATTGTTCAGGTTTGACTCTGCCGTAACTAAGATGCTGTAAAGAATTCTTCCAGACACTCCAGACTTCCTTGCCATCCAGCTTGATGGGCCTCGCGCAATTCCTCAGTCGGAATTTTCTCATGTGTGAGTACTAAATCAGTACCATTGTCGCTCGCCGTGATGTCGACACTCAACAAGGTCTCACCCATGTCGGCACCGTTTTCAATCCAGTTAAAGGTCATCACGATTCTATTTGGTTCATCGATCTCTACAAACTGACCGGCACATACGGAGTCTTGAGCAGTATCACCGTGACAATCGGGGTCTTCGATTTCTCCGGTGGGGATCATCCGAATTTGGTACTGTCCCCCGGCCTTAAATTCAAATTTTTCCACCTTGCTGTTATGTGAGTGTGGTCCAAACCATTGATTAAGCGCCTCTGGTTGCGACCATGCAGCAAATACTTGCTCGGGGCTGGCCTTAAAGTGGTGCTTAAGTTGAAGTGTTTCACTTGCGGTTGCTGCGGCTGCTACGGTCATTTTGCTTCTCCTTTTGTGTTGTTTTTTCCAGGTAGGCTGCCAACGAATCCATCTGTTGCTCCCAGAAGTGTTGATAGGTTTCAATCCAGGACTTTGCGCTACCAATCGGTTTTGGATTGACAGTAAATCGGTGGATACGGCCATCTTTATGGCGAGTAATCAGCTTTGCTTTTTCAAGCACTTTTAGGTGCTTGGACACTGCAGGCAGTGAGATCCCAAACGGCTCTGCCAACTCAGTTACTTGTGCTTCACCTTGCGCAAGTCGGGCCAGAATGGCTCTGCGGGTCGGATCCGACAAGGCTGAGAATGTTGCGTCCAAATTGTTATCCTGATACTTAACCATGTGGTTAAATATAGTAGCGGTTTCTTGGAGTGTCAAGCAAAGGAGACAAGAAATTTTGGATCAAAACCCATCACTATGGAATTTGCGTTAGTAAGGTCGGTTGGAATCTGTTGTGGCTTCGTAGTATGGTCGATTCTATATAAGTAGAAAAAAGAAGAGGGGGAAATCAAAGATGTTTTTTCAATCACTTATTGTACGCATCAAAAGTCTCGCGCATGCGCGTCAGATTATTGCCGGCCTGAATAAGGAATTCTGGATCGGACATTTTCTGATTATGGTTTCAACCGTACTGGGCGTTTACCTTGCAGCCCATTCAGGTTTGAAAACTGCTGTTCAGTTTGATGCAATAACTTCAGATAAGGATAACTATTACTTACGTGCCAACCTAAAGGATGAGATTGTTTACAATATTGGAGTGACTGAGCGAATCATCAAACAAATAGAAAAGTATGGCACTTTCGATCGTAAGAATTATCCGAAGTTCCAGAGTTACGTAATGGATACCATGAAAGAACAATCGAACACGCTTAAAACACCGAATATTATCCTTAGTGGAACCTTACAATATTATGATCGGGTTGAGCGGTTGTTTGATCAACGTAAGCGCCATCACTTCAATTACCCCGAGTTGGCTAAAAAGCTACGTAAAGAAATTGATGATTACAAGAAAAATATTCTAAGTGTTATCGATAAAGATCAGGAAGAACTCAAAGCTCGCCTTGCAGAAGCTGGCGTTACTTTATACTAGTGGCTAGATTAGTCCTCGTCGATTTTGCGGACGTCATGAAAAATCGCTGTCATATCTTTTGACCACTGCTTGAAGTGTTTTTGCAGTTCCTTGTCAGGAAACATCTCTGCGAACTTCAGTGGATCACCTGTGACCAGCAACGTCTCAGTATTCTCGGAAAAGATAGCGATCTTTAATGGCAGGTATGCCGTCAACTCAGGGTATTTGTTTGTGAGCTTTTGTAACTCTTCATGCTTGCCGAAAAATACGACGCGGTATTTATCGGTTTTGTATCCCATCTTGGTGAGACCGATATCGACACGCTGTACACGTGATACAACATAGCCGTGCTGTTTGATAATATTTTGCAGGTTCGACATTGTCTCCGGGAAAGGCTGAGTGGAACGTAGCATCATCAGATCTTCAGCATGCAGGAATGAACTCATTGCCAGCAAAACCAGCAGTAGAGTTATTTTAATTATGCGGTTCATAGCGTCGCCTCCTCGAGAATTTCAATATACAAATCGCGCATCTCGATGCAGGCCTTGTCCAACTCGTTATTGTTAAACAGGCGACTTAGGCGAAGCGGATTAATGGCCATTACAAGAACTTTACCTTTGCTCTCCACAACCGTGATCCGGCAGGGTAGGAACATACCCACTCGAGGATCGATGTTAAGGGCACGATTCAAAAATTCGAAGTTACAAAAATAAATAATAGACTTGTTAGCCTGTTGTTTATCTTTGGCGACATAGCCGTCGTCAAATGTCTGTACGCGAATGAGTCGAAAGTTTTTACCAAGCACGGCACGCTTAATACTATCGATGGTCTCCTGTAGACCATAGGGTGATTCATAGGTCAGTGTGGGTGCGAGGTCTTCTGCTGTGAGTGTCTGCTCTTGTTGCTTAAACTGGCGGATATAGGCGACCACGTTGTCCAAATCCTTTTCGTTAAGCCCATTTTTCAAAAAGGAGGTCATCGGCGTGCCCTTTCGCCCTTTCATCAAAGTGTGTTTAATCATTTCATCCGATATGGCAGCCTGGAAACCAGAGTTGTTTAGCGCCGGAGCAATGATCGGTAGGTGACGTGGACGAGAGAAGGTCACGCCTGTGCCGCTTCCACCTTCACCATTTTGGCCGTGACAACTGGCACAATTCTGCTCATAGACTTTCTTGCCAAGCGTTGGGTTGCCCTTAATCGGCGTTCTGTTGTCTTTTGGATAGGCAACGTTGGAGAAGCCACGGATGTGCTTAACAATCGCAGCGATTTCTTGATCAGTGAATGTCGCGAAGGCAGGCATAATGCGCCCAGGTCGACCTAGCTTGATGGTTTTCGCCAGATAGTTATCAGATACTGATGCCTGAAAATCAGTAAGTGCCAGGGGGATACCCACACCACCATCACCATCAGTACCGTGGCAGGCCGCACAGTGCTGAGTATATAACTGCTCGCCGACACTTTTGGCTGATTCAGCAGCGTGACCGCTGCTGAATGGGAGCAACAGTAGGAGAGCAAACAAGTGTGCAAATAATGACTTGGCTTTCATGGGTTGGCTTATCCATTTATGACTTGGCATCCATTATAGTTAGTTAGCCGTGTTCTGTGTAAAGAATATTAGCAAAAGCTGATATAGGTCAATTATTGCGGCCACTTAGGAGGCTAATGGCGGTAGTCCCGCACTGCCTAAAGATTGAGTGGATTATTGGGATCAATACTCTCTTTGAAAGGTTTGTTTCTTTCTATATGCGTCAGTTGATAGACCTGACCGATCCAGTTATTGATGAGTGCCTCAGCGCTGTCATGCCAGGTGTTATCAATATCAGGTACGATGACTTGCTCGGGAAACTCGGGCAATGGCTGTTTGGCTGCAATAGCGGCTCGCACCTGAGCCTGGTATTCATTAAGAATCGCTTGAGCTTGCTTGGTCAGGTAATTCTCCGGGAAAGGTGGATATGAATCCGTTTCCTGGTTAAAGAACAGCATCACTTCACGTTTGTATTCTTTCAGTAGGCTAATTGCATCGTATTCAGGGTGCCCCTGGAAAAAGACCAGTCGAAATTGATCTTCACTCACGGCAAGATGCACTCCTGCCTCCTCACTCTCGGCGAGGACATGTAGACCCGATTTTTCAAACTGTTGTTTATCTATCTGGTTGTAGCGTGAGTGGGGTACATCAAAGCGTGTGTTCACACCGGCGACTAAGGGATGATTGCGGTTAATCACTTTATGTGGATACACCCCCCAGCGCTTGAAACCCAGTGGCCGACGCTTTTGTTGATAGCGAAATTCTAGTACCGCATGGGTTGTCAGACATGAACATAAGGTCGAGGTGACATTATCATAAGCCCAATCGATAACTTCGATCAAGGGTTGCCAAAAGGGCTGACTAGCCAGGTCGGGGCCAGTGACATTTGCACCCGTAATGATTAAGGCATCAAGCCCGGCATCTTTGATCTGCTCAAAGCTTTCATAGTAGTTGTCGATGTGCGCCTGTCCCTCGTCACTGCGTTGCAGGTTCGGAATGCTAAAGGGGTGAAGATAAAATTGCGCAATCTGATTGCTTTCACCGATCAGGCGAAAGAACTGACGTTCGGTCGCTTCGAGTGCGGCATCCGGCATCATGTTTAACAGACCAATGTGAAGTTCGCGGATATCCTGCTGCAGGGCATCATTACCATCGAGCACACTTTCACCTTCGGCACGAAGCCGGGCAAAGCTGGGTAATTTTGAATGAGCGACCAGGGGCATCTGTTTACTTCCTAGAGTGCTTTTTCAATAAGCTGTAGAAATTGCTGATCATTCTCTACTTTCCACAGGTCAGTGGTATGAATGGTGTAACCATATTGCTTGGCAATATTTTCATAACGTGGAATACGCGCCTTAAACAGCCGGGGAAAGACCCAACGTACAAAATCGTCCGGCTCGATCATTGCGACATAATCAAGATTCTTTTCTTTTAAATACACGTCAAGTTGCTCGTCGAGGAAAGCCTCTCGGTAGTAAAGAGGCTTAGGATCGGATTCGGCTCGGCGTATCAGTTCTTGCTCATCCTGTTTGGGGGCTTTGATATATACCAGCAGGGTATGCTCCGCGAGTAATTCAAGGGTGGCGGGATCATCCAGCTCGCAGACACTACCACCGGCATCATTGATAAAGTGTTTATAGCCATAAATGCTTTGCGCTTTCTGAATGAACGCCGGAACGTCGCGCATTGCGGCTATTTCGGCCTCATGGTGCAATGCCTGGCGTCGTTTGAACTCATCCAGGGGCTGACCGTCGTGATCCGGATTACCAAGCTTGCCGAGAAAACTGGAGACAGGTTGCAGGTTATCAACGGTAATGTTGTTTGATATATATATAGAGTCATTCCGCAGCAAATCGCGCAAAAAAGGAATCTGCATGACTTGTTGCTTGATGTTATCCAGGATCGGTTCATCCAGATAACGGGTACCAATACGATAGTCACCTGAGTAATGAAACCAGTTGTGCTGACGGAGCATTGCGGCCAGACGCGTTTTACCCACACCCGACATGCCTAGCAAGGTGATGGATTTATGCTCCCAATTTCGAAATTCGTTTACGCCAAGTTTCATGTTGTACTCCTGATTCAGGCTATTGTATGTGTTTGTGCGGGTAAAAGACAAATAGGGTTATGGCTGTTTTCCCGCAGTTGAAGCCTCATTTGCTGCCAAGTTTATGCTACGATTCGTGGGTAAATGTAGTTGTCACCTAAGTTGCCCGGCAACGGCAAGCAAGGCATGAGAAAGAAATATGGCACGAGCGATTGTTTTCTTAACAGGTTGGATAGGATTCATCCTACTGGTTACAGCCCTGATCCACTTCGGTAAAACCCTGCAAACTACTGGTAATGCTGAAGAGTATAAGACTGTCACGCTAGTCTATGAGAATGACACCTTTCAGGAAATTCAGAAAGCGTATCAGGACAAGGACTATCTAACAGCGTTGCAGCTTATTGATGAGCATGAGGCAACCTTTGCCAACCTGCCTAAAGATAAAAACGAGCTTGGTTATCACTTCTATCATTTAAAAGGTCACGTTCACTCATCGCTGTGGCAGCATGTCGAAGCTGAGTCTAGCTGGTCTACGGCGATTGGACTTACCACTAACGTTAGGTACCGCGAGAAGCTCGCTCGCCTGATTAAAGCTAGTGGACTTATTATCGATGATATAGGTGGTGAGCGTAGTCAGCGTTCATACTATCAGGCCAGTCCTTATGTTGGACCTGCAGCCACATTGAAAGGCAAAATTGCGGTGGCCTACGTTTTCCTAACCGATGGTGCATTACAAAGTTGGAGTATTCGTAAACGTAATTTTGTGATGAATAACTGGTCATTGGCTGAAAACTGGATGAAGGTTCATAGCAAAAATTATGCTGAAGAACCAACCTTTGTACAGCGCTTATTTTTAGTCGAAAAAAATCCACATATTAAACGCCTGAAGGTTGGCGATTACGATATGAATTTTACCAATGCGGACAAGGTTGCGCAGTTAGTAGCAGAACACTTTGGCTTTAGCAATATGCTGGCCTTTCTGAGAGAAATCAAAAAACAGGAAGATGCTGATCAAGCTATCCTCATGTTACACCTGGCCAGAGATGGTCGTTCATTTGCCAGTCGCTGTATGTATAGTTGCCAGTCAGATGCTGAGTTTGTTTTTCTTATGGAAAAACCAAATTCGAAATTCTGGCAATCAATGAGCTATGCACAGGCACACGAGGCACTGCATCTGTTCGGTGCTGATGATCTTTATAATATTGATAAAGCTAAATACTATGCTGTACGTGACATTATGAATTATCCATCGAATGTTCTGGCGGCAAGTACCATGGATGATATTACTGCTTATGCAATTGGTCTGACCAAGACCAAACCAAAAACACCATTTAAAATTAGAAATTACTCAGCGGGGAGATAGTCAATGGAAGTCACCAGCTTATTTCAAACTATGTTAAATTTACTTGTTAGTTTGGGTTACGCGATCATTACGCTGCTTGTTAGTGTGACGACGCTTTATATGATCGATCACTTTTTTTATAAGCAAATCGATTTTATTGAAGAGATTAAAAAAGGGAATATTGCAGCAAGTATTTTTTACAGTGTGGTGCTGTTATTTGTTGCGATTATTGTCACGATATCAATTAACTAAATTGAAAAAGGGAGCATTGCCGCAGCAATGCTCCAATGCTGGCGTCGCAAAAATCTTTTAATCCCCACACACTTTTTTGCTGCTACTGATCATGCCGGCACTACCACCGCCGCCACCACAGCCACCAATCGTAACCTTGATAAAGCTTTTCCCCCCAAGTAACTGGCCATTATCAAGTTTCGCAACGGCATAGAGATTACTGCTTTCTCTTAACCGAATTCGTGTTTTTAAATTAGTACTGAGCATTTGCTCAGATAGAAAAAATTTTGCGACAGGTTCTTCACGGAATTCATTATAGAAACTAACTTCCTGTACAAAACGACCTTTGGGTATAGATTTGATCTGATCGATACCGACACCCACAACAGCACCATTTTCAGCAATATCAGGTGCGATCATGTCAATGTCATTTGCTGCTATTGTTGCGCCCCCATAATGTTTGCTTACGCAAACAGGCAATTGATTTTGAGTTGCATAACTTAGTGAACTGAGCATCGATAGAATCACAACGCTTAAGATGAACTTAATGTTTTTCATGTCTGTCTCCTTTATTGTTGTTGACATACATGACATTGCATTGGTCGTGCCAATTACGTAATGGATTGTTTTTCAATGAGTTGTTGTTCAGGTGTTTGTGTTTGAATATTAATTGGTCGTGCAGAATGCATGATGGTTTTGCAGCATGCAAATGAAGGGGTATTTATTTTTTTTCTTGCATTAAGGTTGTTAACTTTTTAATGACTTTTGGATCATCCCATGAAATAGCAGCGTTAATTCCGTAGTGAATTTTTCCATCAGGACCAATCACAAAGGTGGAAGGAAAAGCGATGACATTCCACTGTGCCGAGACAGTGCCTTGTCTATCTAATAAAACAGGAAACTCAACGTTGACCTGTTTTAAAAATTTTGTAATTAGCTTTTTCGATTCAGCATAATTAATTGAAATAAGCCTGAACGGTTTACCTTGCATTTTATTCTTTAAGCGATTGAGCGATGGAATTTCTTCAACACAGGGAGGGCACCAGGTAGCCCAGAAATTGACAACCGTGACTTTTCCCGTCAGCCCGTCTTCACTTAACAGGGATATATCCTGATCGTTAACATCTTTTAGGGTGAAGGGGATTGGCGTTGAGTCGCCTTTAAATTTCTTAAGCTCTATATCCATTCGTGCATCGTGAACCGTAGTGTCCTGTTTATACGCGATTGCTGGTTTCACTCTTTTAGTCTTGTGCAGAAGATTAAATATACCTGGTAGTTCATCGGGTAGTCTTTCTAACATGCTTGTGCTTGCCGGGTCATTGTCGTTGCTATAGAACACCCCCGACACATCTTTCATTACTTTAAAATAGATATGATTATTGGTCTTAGTTAGCTTTTTCAGTAATCGTGGAAACTGCCAGGCTGAACCACGTCGTCCACCCTGATAGATAAACAGGGGGATAGTCGATTGCTCTGTAATCGGCAGGTAGTCCGGCTCCATACCTAATTCGGGGATCGAGGCAAAAAAATCGGGTGAGAATAGGATCGCACCTGACAGATAGTCTTTATCGGGATTTTGATGCTGCCACAAAGTGGCACCCCGTAATACGGGAATAGCACCATAGGCACGGCTGAGTAGTATCACCTTCTTATTCGTTTGTTTGTGGGTTGCCTCGATAAGATCCACAATGTATTGAGCGTCCAGGTTACGCATAAAATTGGACGTCTTTGGTTGGAAGAGTAGTTCAGAAAAATCAACCTGCCATACTTCATAGTTACGATCAGCCAGGTCATGCAAGGTTTGGTGGAGTCGACTGGATGGTGAATAGCTGGAAACAACCCAAATAAGCACAGTATCGCCATCTGCCGGGTAGTGGTTAGCAATAATCTCGGTCCCGTCTTTTGCTTCAAAAGAAATTTCAACTTCAGAGGCAATGCTTGTGTTCTTCGCAAAACTTAGTTGTGCAAAAGTAGATGTAGAAGCAATGAGCAGAATTTGTAGTAACAGGGAGAACTTGTGCATGCTTGGTTTAGGCTTTATGAACGTCTAAATAGTATAAACGTCAGATCATCGGGATGACAGGGCAAATCGTCGGTCTTTTGTTTCATTCGCTCCTGGGTTAGTTCGATTAAGGTCCTGGCGGCATCTTCTAGCTTACCTGTGCGGATAATATCGATTATTTCGGTTACATAAAGATTATCAAACAGGCCATCACTGGCGACGATGAGTGTATCGCGTAAAGACAATTTACGACGCGTACCAATTTCTATGCTCATCTCATCAGAGCCAACGACATTTGAGATGAGATGACGCTCTTCATGGTGGATGGCTTCATCTTCATCCAATAAACCTGCTTCAATAGCATAACCGACTGGGGAGTGGGCGACCGACTGAAGTTTGATTTTTCCACGCTGACCACAAAGCATGATCATAGAGTCACCGACATGGTATGGGCGTATGTAGTTGTTCTGAATATCAACGACCGCGAGAGTCGTCGCGGCACCGGATGATTGGTTTAATATTTGTCGGTTAGCCTTTTCTATGCCATCTAGTACAGCATCGCGTAAAGGGATATTTGATTTTGCTGCTTTGCTTACTGTGCTGGACAGGGCTTTAATCGCTGCTGTTGATGCTGTTTCGCCACTGGGTTGTCCACCTAAGCCGTCAGCGATAACCAGGACCCCGGCATCATCGCTATAGGGGATCAGTGCTGCACAGTCTTCGTTCACAGTACTTTTGTTGGGTGCGCGGTGTGTGTAGACGACAACTTGACCGTTAACCAATGATAGTCTTGTAGGTGAATCTAGATCAGTTTGGGTAAAGCTATTGATCAAATCATCGGACTCTTGTTAATAGATTTTTGTTTTATTCCGATTACCATTGCATGTTTTCAATATATTCACGCAATTGAGACGCGCTTCGGAATTTTTTCAGGATGAGTGTTCGCTTTAAGCCGTTGATAATATCTTTTACTGCTCTTGGTTGTTTTGCATAGTGCTTTTGGCCGCCAATACTTTCATGAAAAATTCGTACCATCTCAACCGTATCGTCTTGTATAGCAGTGCGTTTAGAAGAAGGTGATTGAAACAGGTCAACGAGTTTCATATCAAAGCCCAGACCATAGCGTTGCAGAATAATATTGTCGGTATGCAGATCGCCGTGATATTCACCTATGCGATGCACACATTCCATGCCACAGGCGAGGGCGTGTAGGACATGTAAAGCTTGATAGGGTTGCAGCCGTTTACCCGGTTGGCGATCAATAAACTGACTTAGTAATTCTCCTTCGACGTATTCAGAGATAAGCAAAGTAACCGGAGCACCTTTTACCGTGATGTGGTCCTGGGCGCTATATTGAATAACGATGGGGCAGTGACGCAGTTTATGCAGTTTCTTGGCATAAAATTTAACCGCCTTGTCGCGCGGGTTGCGCTGTGGAAAAAAGATCTTTGCCGTACGTTCGATGCCGGTTGCAACTTCGCGCACCAGGTAGACTTCACCTTCCCAGCCGGCGCCTAATAAGGATATGACCTCATACTTGCGGGCTAATATTCGACCAGGTGCCAGGTTGAAGTTATCAAGTTTCTTAATAGGATCTGCCATGGTTTGATTTTATGCTGCTATCTGTATTTACGCCAGCAGCATGTTATAAATCGAAAAATACAATAAGGCATGAAACTGAAAACTATGCTATCTATATAACCCATCAGATTTACTTTAAGGAGCCGGTCATGAAACAGATTATTTGGTTATTGGGATTATTTATTTTTTCGGCTACTGCGCAGTCCAAGGTAATTACACAAGAAGTCAAATACCAACAGGGTGGGACGAACCTGGTCGGCTTCATTGCTTATGATGACGCAATCAAAGGTAAGCGCCCTGGTATTTTGGTTGTACATGAGTGGTGGGGACATAATGACTATGCCCGTGATCGCGCACGTCAACTTGCCGAAATGGGCTATGTTGCATTTTCACTGGATATGTATGGTGATGGTAAAACGGCGGATCACCCCAAGGATGCAGGGCGGTTTGCGGGCCAGGTAAAAAATAATATGGATACTGCTGAAGCGCGTTTTAATGCTGCCAGGCAACAATTAGTTGCTAGTCCCTATACGGATTCAAATAAACTGGCTGCAATTGGTTATTGTTTTGGTGGCGGCATCGTCCTGGAAATGGCGCGGCGTGGTAGTGACAAAAGGGGTTGTAAGTTTTCATGGCAGTTTAGGTACTAGTTCGCCTGCACAGAAGGGCAAAGTTAAATCAAAGGTTTTAGTCTTCAATGGCGCAGCCGATCCTTTTGTTAAACCTGAAGCAATATCGAGTTTCAAGCAGGAGATGAAGAAAGCCGGTGTCGACTCCACCTTTGTCACTATGCCGGGTGCAAAACACTCTTTCACCAATCCGGGTGCGACCGCAAATGGCAAAAAATTCAATTTGCCACTGGAATACAATGCTGACGCCGACAAGCGTTCCTGGCAGCAAATGACAGAGTTTTTCCAAAAGCTGTTCAAGTAAAGCTGTCTAAGTGATGAATCCGTGCCTTTGAGCTGAAGCATATAAGTAACTGGCTATATTCTGATAGATAGAAAAATGTGACGTATTTCACTATTTTACAAATCAAATCTGATCTATCCTCTCAAGCTAGTGCCCTAAGAGATATGCCCCCCTACAAAACTTAGGGTAAAGAGAGGAAGAATGGCCGCGTTAATACAGTTTGCCAGCGGAGCACCTGGCATTAAATACAGTCTCGAGAAACGACATCTCACCATTGGACGTGTAAGTGCAGGAAATGACATCTGCTTACCTTGTTCGTTCGTCAGCAAACATCATGCTCGTATTGAAGTGATTAGCAGTATCACTACTGCGGGCTCATTCGATGTTTATGTTGAAGACTTAGGCAGCACCAACCATACCTACGTTAATGAAGAACCTATTAGCCGTTGCAAACTCGAGCAAGGCGATTTACTTCGTATAGGTCGAAATACCATGAAATTTGATGATTCTGAAGGCTTTCCGAACCTGGATCCGGTCGAACTGGACCTGGAATTGCCAACCCAGGGTCAGTCTCAAACCTGGAATTTCAGCCGTCGCCTCAGTGTCATAGATACTGAGTAAAGTATCTAGTCAGCAACTTAGCAAGCGCCTGCCTGGCTGGCCCAGCCGGCTTTTGCTCGCCATATTGGAGAAAGACGGGAAGTTGATAGTGCTCTCCCTGCTCTAATTCCAGACGTTTAAGCCTGCCCATGGCTAATTCGTTACCAATACTCTGTTCAGGCAACCAGCCATAGGCCTGTCCCATTAAGACCGCCTCGATCGACTGATGATAATCCGCAACAAGCCAGACTGATTGGTTTTGGTTGTCTACTATCTCTTGGGCGGTCTCGATACTCACCAGTCGGTGCTTTTTGAGTACCGCCTGGCTGATCGGGGGAGTACAGCCCAGAATGGGATGATTGGGGTGGGCAACAGCGACCAGGGTCAATTCGCCAAGATTGGTGAGGCTGGTCATCCCAATGGGGCGGGTGGTAATGGCTAAATCAGCTGCTGGCTGCTCTATTTGCTGCGAGTCCTTACTCTGACAAGCTAGCCCCTGGGAAATCGAGACCTCTGTCTGAGGGTAATGGCTTTGAAACTCCCCCAAAGCAGGTTTAAGCGCCTGCACTGGGCATAATCCATCCACCCAAACAGATATGGCCTGTTCATGGCCTTTTTGCAGTTCACTGGCCAGCTCGAGCATGTCGTCATACTCGGACAGCAAATCACGGCTACGGGCGAGCAACTGGGCGCCATTTGGGGTCAAGACGGCTCGGCGGCCCTGCATGGTGAGAAGTTCAAGGCCGAGCTGCTCCTCGAGTTTATTGACGCTGTAGCTTATCGCGGACTGGCTACGCTGCAGTTGGTTTGCCGCCTGGGTAAATCCTCCCGCATCAATCACCGTCCGCAAGACATGCCATGCGTCTAAATTGGCCTTAGTTTGCGACATAGAGTAAATATATCAAAAAATTAGATATATACACCTTATTAATCGGCTTTTTTATCTAATAAATAGGGTGCATAATAGCGCCTGGTTCATCATTCAAATGTGAGGAGTCACCATGGAAAATATTTTGCAGCACACTAGTAAATGGCTTGCGACCGCCCAGCACTCGCTGCAGCGCATCTTGCACAGCACGCTGATGCCTCTGGTCACAAGACTCGGTGGAATAGAAGAAATATGTCTCATGAGCGCACGCGGGATGATGGGGCTGTTTTTCATCTATTTCGGCTTGGATAAGTTTGTGCATTACGCTGACACCTCTATCTATATGTCGGCATTCAGTGTCCCCGAGCTGTTTCTGCCGGTGGTCATCCTGCTCGAAGTCGGCGGTGGCATCGCCTTACTGATTGGCTGGCGCCTGAAAATGATCGCTGGGTTGTTGGCTGCATTTACTGTTCTGACAGCACTGGTGTTTCACTCAGACTTTAGCGAACAAGTGCAAACGATCCTGTTCATGAAAAATATAGCGATAGCGGCGGGTTTGTTATTGTTTGTCGTGCTCGGTGCAGGGCGGTTAAGCCTCGATGCGCAGAAACCCAAAAAAGCGAGTAAACCGAAAAAGGCAAAATAACGTTTTAGTGAATGTCAAAGAAGGGCCAGCTAGATGCTGGCCTTTTTTTGCACATGGATGTGCTTATGCCGCGGACGAGCATAGCGAAGTGCGAGGTAGACTGCGTCTGGAACAAGCAGTCGTGGGCAGGGCAAGGATTGTTCCTGACAATCCTTTTGCATTCCCGCCATCCTTGGCGGTCACGCCCGAGAGCGGCGAGTTGACCGATAAGGCATGTAATACTCGTCAGCATATAGCATATTCAATATACTTATCAGTTCTATCGTAGCTAGCTGGTGCTAAATGGCTTTATTAATACTTCTGCAAGATGACTCTTCTGGTGTGCGTTTCCATATCGACAAACCAAAGATGACAATTGGTCGTGGCAAGGACAATGATATTTGTCTGGAGGATGAACTCGTGAGCAAGTTTCATGCTGCGGTAGAGGCGGTGGTCAAGGAAGATGAAGAGATGAAAGTGGAATATTACCTGCACGATCAGGATAGCACGAACTTTAGTTTCGTGAATGATGAGCGGGTAAAGATAAGAAGACTCAGTCAGGACGACGTTATTCGAATCGGGAAAAACAATTTCAAATTTGTCGATGATCAGGAAAGCGACTTGGAAGCCACAACCCAATTACACAAGACCTGGTTCCCGGGAATTTATGTAACCAAGAAAGGTCAGCCTAAATCCAGGCAAAAAACCCCCAAACCTAAAAAGTCTTAACCACTACTCTGTTGGTTGCGGAGCGTTTTCGTACTGGATATGATCGGGCGCCACGGCACCACCTGAAATGATAAACGTCATCGCTTCATCCATACTCCAGTCAGTGGAGACCAGATTTTCTAACGGTACGATCTCTAGATAACCCGATGTCGGGTTAGGTGTTGTTGGCACATAGACAGCAGCAAGCTGCCTGCCAGTATTTGCATCAGTGAAAACGCGTGTTACGAAACCGACAGTTTTCATGTGTTCAGATGGGAATTCGATAAGTACAACACGTTGAACTTCATCCGGTTTAGTTTGTAAAACGGAGAGAAACTTTTTAATCGCGCTATAAACTGACTGTACGATCGGAATACGGTGTATGAAGTACTCGAATATCTTGATCAGTCTCTGACCGACCACAACCGTAGTAATCCAGCCGAGAAAATACAAGGCTAGTATCGTTAGTATAACGGCGAGGGTATTTAGCAACCAGGGAGCCTGGATCATTTCGGCCAGGTTGGGAGAGTGTTTTTCAATTTCCCTTGCCAATGCTCTGGCAGAGGGTAAGCCTACCTGTGATAACTGCTTTACAATAAATTCAAAGACTGTCCAGGTAAACCAAATAGGAATGACGGTAAGTATACCGGCGAAAATGTTCCGTTGTGCGCGACTAATAAAACGAGACTTAGTAGGTTTGTCTTTTCTTGTTTTGCTGCTCACGATTTCATGCCCGGTGTGTTGTTTCGATTCAACGTATCACTTGCACGATTGTACCGCAATCAATTATCAGGAATTTGTTTACGTAGCTGATCGCGATCATACCACCACTGATCATTTGCAATAATGTCCAGCACCTTGGCAAGCTTGGGTAAAAATATCGCTGGGTCTTTTAGTTCCATCCGTTCAATCCAGAACTCAAGCATCTCCTGGTCATCGACCTGGCTATGTCGTTTGGCGACGGCAGCAATCATTTGCGTCGCCAGGAATTTCAGACTTTCGGATTTCTCACCTTCGGCGCGGATATCGGCAATGTAGTGAGCCGTGATCGCCGCCACTGCCGCACCGTCAGAATTATCGGGAGTTTCATCAATCACGTGTTGTAACATGGCGATCGTGGTGCCCGGATTAATTGGGAAGGTCACTGCCAACCAAAGTCCATTTGCCAGGGCTACAATTGAGTCATCGCTTTCACACTGAAACATAACATCACAGGCCTCGACGGCTTTTTGCCATTCAGAGTGTGCGACAAAAAAATCAAAGCAGGCCCTTGCCTCATTCCAGGCTTCAGTTTTTTTCTCAAGGGCGAGTTGTGCCGAGGCGATGTCGAGTCTTATGTTATAACGCTCAAGCTCAGGGGCACTGTCCGCTAGATTAGCTAATGCTGCCTGGTGGGATCGCAATAAGGCTTCGGTGTCCTGGTTTTCAATAACGTTGAACGTCTCTTCGATTGCAATACCGCCAGGGGCTTTATTTTTAGCATCTTTGTCTTGATCAGTCATATCTACTTCAATTTGGTCGGTTTTAGACAGGCGGGCATTTTAAAGGGTTGAAGTTGGACTTCACAAGCGTCCTTTCATGGTATTTTGGGATTTATTGTATATGCTTAGCTGAAGACGATGAGAATGATAAAACACACAATCACCTACATTTTACTAGCCTTTGGTGTCGTCAGTATCTCGGCGAGTGCGGTAGAGACGCCACCCCCCTTTGCGGATGTCCACCTACATTTTAACTGGGATCAGGAAGAACTGTTGTCTGCGAATGAGGCATTAAGTGTCTTAGAAAAAAACAATGTGCAGTTTGCAGTCGTATTCAGTACCCCCTCAGCCAATGCCTTCAAACTAAGTGACATAAGCAATGGGCGGGTTATTCCATTTTTCTCACCCTATATCACCGGACATAGTCGCGGTAACTGGTTTCACGACAAACATGTTTTGCCCCTCGCTCGTAAGGGCCTCGAGGAAGGACGTTATAAAGGTATTGGTGAGCTGCATGTGATTTCTGGTTTAGGCCCGCGCCGAGATAACAAGGTGCTACAAGGCTTGCTTGAACTGGCCGCTGAATTTGATGTGCCTTTTAATATTCACACCGAGACCTCGGACTATCGTTTTTTACAACCAATATGTGAACAGCATAGTAAAGTGCGTTTTCTCTGGGCACATGCTGGCGGTGTGTTAGGTCCAGAGCATTCTGAAGGAATTCTCAAGGCCTGCTCCAATGTCTGGATCGAGTTATCGGCACGGGATCCTAACCACTACGGTGGGCTCCTGGACGACGATGGAAAGTTAAGAGCTGGTTGGAAAAACGTGATTACTAATTACCCGGACCGCTTTATGGTCGGGACCGATCCCGTCTGGAATGCCCATCAGGTTAACCGTTGGTACGAAGCAGATGAAGGCTGGCTGCATTATCATAAGTTTATTTCCTTCCACCGCAAGTGGTTGAAAGAATTACCCAAGGACGTCGAGAAAAAAGTGCGTCTGGATAATGCTCTGCGCTTTTTTAAGAAGAGTTAATTTAATAAGAGTTTCTACCTGGCTTGTGACCGTTGCAATGTCGAGCAACCATTTATCCTATTTGGGTTTTGCAAGAGTAACCACATAGTCCCGAGCGAACGAAAAGTTACGCATTTCCTATCCTTCATAAACACCAGCAACGGTGTTAAAGATGACCTCGATGTGCGACTTAATCTGGTTGGAGTCGGGGCTTGATTCATTACAATTGTAATAGTTTTTGACTGGAACTTTAAACATTGCTGTGGTCAGATAAATAGCCTGCTGCATTGATGGCGAGATAATCACGGAAGGAATGAGCTATGGCTGAATCAGGTTTCTCTGGTTGGATGTTAACCGGGTTGGAAGTGATGTCCACCCTGTTTATCTTTGTGGTTGGCACGGTGTTGTTAGTGGTGGTGATCATTTTCATTTTTGATATCGCCCAATCCAAACATGCTATTCGAAAAAATTTCCCCGTCATTGGTCATTTTCGTTACGGTTTTGAAAAACTAGGTGAATTCTTTCGTCAATATTTTTTCGCGATGGACCGTGAAGAGTTACCTTTTAACCGGGCGCAACGTAGCTGGGCTTATCGTGCCGCGAAAGGTATTTCTAATACAGCTGCATTTGGTTCTACCCGTGATCTGCGACCGACCGGTACCGTGTTATTTGTAAATTGCCCGTTTCCCACATTAGAAGCGGATGCGACGTCGACGCATTCTGTCGAGATTGGTCCATACTGTCAGCAACCCTATACGACAGATAAGTTTTTTCATATCTCAGCCATGAGTTACGGAGCGATATCACGACCCGCCGTGCTATCACTATCGCAAGGTGCATATAAAGCAGGGTGCTGGATGAATACCGGTGAAGGTGGATTGTCGCCTTATCACCTGGAAGGCGGCGCTGATCTTGTTTACCAAATAGGGACTGCAAAATATGGCGTACGTAACCAGACTGGGGAGTTAGATGATGACAAGTTAAAAGAAGTCGCAGCACATGTTCAGGTGCGCATGTTTGAACTCAAGTTAAGTCAGGGGGCTAAGCCTGGCAAGGGCGGTATATTACCGGCAGCTAAAGTCACGGAAGAGGTAGCAAAGATAAGGGGGATCAAACCTTATACGGCCTCTATAAGTCCTAACCGCCATCCTGATATTGACTCGGTTGATGATTTGCTGGACATGATAGAACGCATAAGGCGTGTCACCGGAAAACCGGTTGGCTTTAAAGCCGTGATTGGTGCCTATGGGTGGTTGGATTCTTTGTGTGAGGCCATCAATAATCGTGGAGAAAAAGTAGCACCGGATTTTATTACCATCGATAGTGCAGACGGCGGCACGGGCGCAGCACCGATGTCGTTGATGGATGATGTTGGTTTGCCACTAAAAGAAAGTTTGCCGCGAGTCATCGATGCATTAACGCGACATGGTCTTCGTCAACGCATCAAGGTAGTCTGTTCAGGAAAGTTGATTACGCCGACTGAGGTTGCCTGGGCCTTATGCATGGGGGCCGACTTCATAACCTCTGCACGTGGATTTATGTTTTCACTTGGTTGTATACAGGCGATGCAGTGTAATAAAGATACTTGTCCCACCGGCATCACGACACACAATACACGACTACAAAAAGGTCTCAACCCTGCACACAAATCGGTACGCGTATGCAACTATCAAAATAATATAGAAAATGAAGTAGGGATCATTGCTCACTCGTGTGGTGTGCATGAACCCCGGCAGCTAAGACGGTTTCATGCACGTATCGTTTTGGAGAATGGTCTTTCTGTCGGACTTGATGAGTTGTATCCAGATGCAGAGTTTTCAAACTGAAAACTTAACGAGGACCTCTGTCTGGTTAATGGTTAGACCATATAATGTTGAGCTAACACCTCGGCCGTGAAGGCGGTCCTGAGATAAAATCCACGGGGCAGTGTTTGTACTCGCTCACCTTGTTCATTTGTCGTTTCTCTAAGTGCATGACTATTTGCTGCTTTGGGACGCACTTGCAGGTAGGTCCCATGGTGGGCACTTATTTCGTCGACGCGCCCGGTTGCGATCAACTCCATATGCTCTTCCCAGTCCTGTTTCAGGATCTGATCCTGTTGTTCGGTCAGATGACAGAGCAGACCGCTACCAATATGCCGCTCTCCTATGGGGATATTGGGGTCAGCCTCGATGGGTAACCATAGTACGTGATTCAGTTTTCGTCTTACCCAGGAGTTTTCCCATTCGAGGGTCATCTCGCCGCTTAAAGGCACGGTACAGACGTAGGTGGTTTCCTTGGGTTGGCCTGCTGCCGTTAGTGGGATGGTTTTCAGTTCAATCCCGAGTTCGGGGAAGTCGGGTTCGGCCCTGGAGCCTGCACTGGCACCGAGACAGTTTTCGATAAGTTGGCCAGCCCAGCCCTTGGCATGCTGGAGGTTTGCTGGGACTGTCAGGTTTTGCTGCTCAGAGAGTTCAGTAAGCGTGGACCCGGCTATATTGTGGATGCGCTGTAACAGTTCTTCCTGTGTTTTTGGAGCCGACACGTTATTCATGCTTGAATTCTAGAGCAGTTGAAATTGTTAATAAATGCGAAATGTGACGCTCTCCAGAACAAATTTTGTTCTATATTGTTAATGTTACAATCAATACAGTGAAATGACGTCAGAGTTATAACCAGGATTGTAACGACAACCGCGTTTATCTGTAAGCAGTTAGATGAAATGGAAAACACTATTATGGAACAATTTATAAGTTTACCTGTGTTACTGGCAATAGCCTTGTTCATTGGCATCGCTATGCTGGTCAAGATTTTGCTCTCGCCAGAATCCAGCCTTGAACGGCGTTCTCGTATGGACCGTCGCAAGGGCGGGATGATGCCTGCCACGCCTTTTCAGGATGCAAATAATCAGCTGGTAACGATCGATCGACGTGGTAGTAATACCGATCGGCGAAAACGCGCCTTCATTATTAGTTCTGAGCACAGACGGGCGTAATCGAAAGGGCTAATTCAGGTCCGGGCGCTAGTCGGTCCGTTGCCAGTGGCCTGATTTTCCCCCCAGCTTCTCTTGCAGCCGGATATCGGTTATCACCATACCGCGGTCTACCGCTTTACACATGTCATATATAGTCAGTAAGGCGACCTGCACGGCGGTGAGTGCTTCCATCTCTACCCCCGTTTTGCCATCAGTCTCAACCGTGGCCCGGCAGTCAATGCTGGCCATACCATCCCCCTGTTTAGCCTCATTAGTCTCGAAATCCACCTGGACATGGGTCAACATCAGTGGATGGCAAAGCGGAATAAGATCAGAGGTTTTTTTCGCAGCCATGATTCCGGCAATACGGGCGATTCCCAACACGTCGCCTTTTTTATGTTCGCCGGCTTGAATCATTTGCAGCGTCGATGCCTGCATTTGGATCTGGCCAACGACGATGGCGCGACGGTGGCTGATGTCTTTAGCGGCCACGTCCACCATGTGGGCATTACCGTCTTGATTGAAGTGAGTGAGTTTGCTCATAGCCGCTCTTTTAAGTGTTGGTAGCAAAGCCTGAGAATACCCTGGTATCCACACCAGGTTGGCTAGGTTAAAATAATACTAACACAGTTGAAAATCCTGCCGTACAGGCCAACGAGATAATTAGAGACGTATTTTGCATGAGCATACAGGTTAAATTCTTTGCCAGCATGAGAGAACAAGTCGGCAAGCCGGAGGCTCTGGTTGATGCTAAAGATGCTGGCCTAACTGCGCTAAAAGTATGGCAACAAGCAACCGGCCAGGAGAAACTCGATAGCAATGTGTTGATTGCCGTGAATATGGAATACGTCAATAAAGATCAGCTGGTCAGTGATGGCGATGAGGTTGCCTTCTTTCCTCCCGTGACAGGTGGCTAAGATGCATATCGAAGTGACCGATAAAACTATCGATGCCTGGACCGTGATCAAAGAGTACGAGAACAGCCATCCCGAGCTTGCCGGTGCGCATGGCGCCAACGTCGTTTTTCTCGGTCGGATGCGTGATTTCAATGAATCGGAATCAGTATCTGAAATGGAGCTGGAACACTATCCCGGTATGACGGAAAAATTTTTAGACGGCATTGCTAAGAAGGCGATGCAGCAGTGGGATATTCTTGATGTCCTGGTCGTGCATCGGGTCGGGCGGATTAAACTAGCAGATACCATTGTCCTGGTAACGGTGTGGGCTGCACATCGTGCGCATGCCTACGAGGCAAATCAATTCATCATGGAAGCGCTTAAGTCGAAGGCACCGTTCTGGAAAAAAGAAACCCTGACAGATGGCAAAACCCGTTGGGTTGAAAAAAATACACCGGGTAAAGTTCAAGGTTGAAACTCATAGCTTAAGCGATCTAAAAAACCTGTCGCGTGATTCTATGTCCATGACGGACGTGCTGCTTGTATAAATCACCGAGAGTAACTGGTTGCCACTTTTAATAGTTCGGCACCATGCTTCACCACCACTATCATTGCTCGCTTTATATTCTATACCCTGATGTGACTGCTGAACGAAGGCCTGTTTATGGCTTATTGTCGACAGGCTTGTGTCATTAATCGCATGAATAGCCGGTTCAAGTGCTTGAATATTTTTTTGCTGAATATCTTTTTCAATGCTGGATACGGCAAGCACAATAAACAGGTGTTTGTCATAGACGGCCTGGTATGTTGTAAATTCGATCTTGCCTAACGAGCTAATGTTTCTTTGGAAGGTCTTGGAGACTGGTCGCTGAGGGAACTGTACTGTTGCTAACGGTATCGTATTTGGTGTTGCAATAGAGATCGTTTGCCAGCCGCTCGAAACTCCTGAGTGCTGTTTTACATAGAAATAGATACTGCCAACGATAATGGCAATAATTAGAAGTCTCGTTATCCGCATAACCTGCCTGAATCTGAAAACGGGTTTGTATCTAGAGTGTAATCCTGGCCTGTATGATGCACAAGCTAGAGCCGCCGGTTAGTTACTTATGCGGCGTGACTGGATCGGTATTGTTAATAACAGGATGTTCGGTAGGTACGCTGTGAATCTCGAATTCCATTTTCTCGAGATCACCAATGACGTAGGTTGGCGGCTTACCAATACCACCCACGGTACCTGGATTGACCAGCGTAGTCTCGGTGTCTTTAATCGTTTTAATTTGCTCAACTAGAAAACGATGGTCATGGCCGCAACAGACCAGGTCGTAGTCACCTGTGAGTGCCATAGCACTGGCATAGTGCGGGTAGTGAACCAGGAAAATGCGACGCCCCGCCATTTCCAGTACCGCATCCTGGCCGTGGTAATGAATAGTGTCAGGGAAGGTCTTCATCAACGCGTGCATGTTCACCAGATCGCCGGTGTTATTACCGTGAATAACATGGACTGGTAGACCAATCGGAGGCAAACCACGCAGTGTGGTGGGGGCTATCACATCACCACAGTGCAGAACCACTTCTGCACCTCTGGATTTTGCATCGTGCACGGCTGTCGCAAGCAGTGCACGATTGTCGTGACTATCCGAAACGATGCAGACTTTCATGAATCAGAAGAAGGGTTTTTCAGGTGCGTCATTGAAGCGCGTGATTGCGCCATTGATTTCTGCTTCTGCATCGCTGACGTCACCCCAACCTTCAATCGTGACCCATTTGCCTTCCTCGAGATCTTTGTAGTGTTCGAAGAAGTGTTGGATTTGTGAGAGCAGTTGCTGTGGCATATCTTCCGGCTTTTTTGCCTCGCGGTACAGGACACAGAGTTTGTCGATGGGCACAGCCAGTAATTTCGCATCAGGACCGGCTTCATCAGTCATTTTTAAGATACCTACAGCGCGGCAGCGGATAACGGAACCACTGATAAGCGGTACGGGGGTAACAACCAGTACATCAACCGGATCACCATCTTCTGAAAGCGTATGTGGGATGTAACCGTAGTTACAGGGGTAATGCATTGCTGTGTTCATAAAGCGGTCCACAAACATGGCACCGGTTTCTTTATCAACCTCGTATTTCACGGGGTCTGCATGTGATGGAATTTCAATGATGACGTTGAAATCGTTGGGTATGTCTTTGCCGGGGCCGACGCGATCGAGATTCATAGCTGATTAACCTTTATGCTTCCGGGTGGGTGGTTGAAAAGGCGCGTATTCTAACAGTCATAGGTGACTTGTAAATGGATTTCGTTGATTTTTTCACCACAATATCACCTTGTGGCTAGTCCAGCCCCTCCCAGACAGTTTCTAAGATAATAATATATAGTCATTTTCCCAGAAATGGCCCAATTCACTGCCTCGGTCCCTTGTGGACTTGGGTGTACAAAGCCAGGGCTAGCCAAATGTGGTTTGCTTGGTTCAGCCGGAGCTGTAAGGAGACAAATTGGGCCACTGTATTTCTGTAAAGCGGAGAGCCAGGGTCTCATATCCGGATGCGAGGTTCTCAAGCTGTATTGATCTAGTGAGTTGTTGCCGCTAGAGGTTTGATACACGTCACAAATTGAGATCATGCAATCTATATTAGAAAAATATGTTGTGAAAATTTGCAACATGTATTTTTTTTGATACTAATTTTTTCGCACTTTCAAGGTGCAATTATGAAATTGATAACTAATTAGTCGATGCACAGCATTGACTTGTTTTACATGAGGGACTAGTTTTACGCTTCTGCGTTGTGACATCGTGAATGTTGTGCGATCAAGTCGCACCGATAAATAAAGAATGTCAAAGACATCAGCAATAACCGGAATGGAGTGATAATTAAAATGAGAATCGTATTAATTGGTGCCCCGGGTGGGGGCAAAGGCACGCAAGCCAAATTGCTCATCGAGAAGTATGGCATTCCCCAGATTTCTACCGGTGACTTACTGCGCGAAGCTGTTGCTGCAGGTTCTGCTCTAGGTATGCGTGCTAAGGCCGCAATGGATGCAGGAGAACTGGTGTCCGATGATATCGTCTTAGGTATGATTCAGGAACGTCTGTCACGCCCTGATGCACAAAAAGGTTTTATCCTCGATGGTTTTCCGCGCAATATCCCTCAGGCAGAAGATCTGGATATCTTACTACACAGCATGGATAAGCCGCTGCAAACCGCGCTTTTAATCGATGTTGATTTTGATATTTTAATGCAACGTTTGACCGGTCGTCGTACCTGCGGATCATGTGGTCAAATGTTCAATGTCCACACCAATCCACCACGTGTGGATGGTGTCTGTGACAAATGTGGCGGTCAAGTAACACAACGCTCGGATGACAACGAGGCGACGATTAGTAATCGCTTACGCGTCTATGAGGCGCAGACTGCACCACTAGTCGATTATTACCGTGGGCAGGGTAAATTGCGTTCGGTACAGGGCGTTGGCGATATTGATTCTATTTTTGCCAGCGTTTGTCAGGTTTTGGATAGTCTTCCTTCAGAAGATACTGAAGCTGCGCCTGCTGCAGAGAAAAAACCAGCCAAGAAGCCTACGAAGAAGAAAGCGACCAAGAAGAAAGCAGCTAAGAAGAAAACTACAAAGAAGAAGGCTACTAAAAAGAAAGCGACCAAGAAGAAAACAATTAAGAAAAAAGTAACCAAGAAGAAGACGAAGAAGAAGGCCGCGAAGAAAAAAGCCAAGAAGAAGGTGACTAAGAAGAAGGCGAAGAAAAAAGCCAAGAAGAAGGTGACCAAGAAGAAGGCGAAGAAAAAAGCCAAGAAGAAGGTGACCAAGAAGAAGGCGAAGAAAAAAGCCAAGAAGAAGGTGACTAAGAAGAAGGCGAAGAAAAAAGCCAAGAAGAAGGTGACTAAGAAGAAGGCGAAGAAAAAAGCCAAGAAGAAGGCGAAGAAAAAGGCCAAGAAGAAAGTAACTAAGAAGAAGGCGAAGAAAAAGGCCAAGAAGAAAGTAACTAAGAAGAAGGCGAAGAAAAAAGCCAAGAAGAAGGTGACCAAGAAGAAGGCAAAGAAAAAAGCCAAGAAAAAAGCCAAGAAAAAAGCCAAGAAAAAAGCCAAGAAAAAAGCCAAGAAGAAGGCGCGTCGTCGCCGTTAAGATTGGCGGTAGCCTTTAAAGCAATAAGAGAACGGGTTAGTTGAGATACTAACCCGTTTTTTATTTAGCGAGATTTGTTCTTTATACGAGTGGAAAAAAATACCAGCCACTGGATAAATCTTACAATATAACTCGACCACCACTCTGAAACACGTTGTAGCACAGGGCGTGTTTGCCATTGTCCCAGTTTGATCTGGTTACTTGCTGCAAAATCAGTTACAAACATGTTGTTGGCCTGCTGCAATAGGGCCTCAGCCCTTACAGTTTGATTTGCATCTAGATTCCAAAATTGATTCCAGCGATCCAGATTACTTGAACCAATTGATACCCAGTCATCACAGAGTATTAACTTGGCATGTATAAACCTGGGTTGATATTCGAATATTTTCACATCGTTTTTTAATAAGCGCATGTAATAACGACGTGCGGCCTTTGAGATCCAGGGGTGATCGCTTATCGCACCCGGTAGTAACAAGCGTACGTCTACGCCGCGTTTGCTTGCCTTGATTAGTGCATGTCGCAGCTTGCGTGTTGTCAGAAAATAGGGGGTTGCTATCCAGACTTTGTTTTGGCTTTTGTTTATTGTTCTTATCGCTGAGCGGATGATCTGATTTCTACCTGGCCCTTGTGCAAGTACAACTCGGCCATGCTGATTAAACGTATTATAAGTTTCTTTTTCTATGACCGGTAGAGACTGTTTACTGATGGTTATCCAGATATTCTCAAAACTTAAATACCAGTCATAGACGACCTCACCGCTAATCTTAATAATGATGTCGTGCCAACTCATGGTATTAGGTTGTTTAAATTGATAATCATCGCTTAAGCAGGCGCCGCCGACAAAGGCGGTGCGACCATCGATAAGTAATAATTTTTGGTGGTTTCTTCGCATACTTTTATATAGATGCGACCAGCGGAAAGGATTGTAGTGTGCGAGGTAGATATTTTTTCGGCTTAACTTCTGGATATCCTCATTTACTACACCTTTTGCACCGTAATCATCAAACAAGATATAGACTTTTACTCCACGCTCTGCTGCCATAGTCAGAGAGCTGATAAACATATCAAAAACGGTACCTGACTTGATCAGGTACTGTTCGAGTAAAATATAAGACTCAGACTGATCAATGGCATGTAGCATTTCCGGGATAAAACTGTCGCTATCAACCAACAATTTAAAATCGTTGTGATTGCGCCAGGGAAATGAAAGCTTGGCTGTCATATGCGTCTTAAGTGATAGTAAGCTCGCTGTTGATATAGGATAAGGATACTTTATTTTCGAGAAAATGCACCAGAGATTCACCTACCAGGCTATAGCGCCAGCCAGTCTGGATTGATAAACCGGTTTCACCAAGAACAAGTTTTTCAAGCTCATTTTTATTGACCAATGCCCCGACACTAATGCTGTGTTCGTTGGCTTTTAATTTTGCAATGGCCATCAGTGCGTCAATCGTGGCTTCATGATTTTTAGTTAATTGTCTGCGCTTTTTGGGCGTTGGCCATTCATCCTCTGGCTTATTTAACGCTTTTTTTACAGCATTAATAATCGCCGTGCCTTGTTTATCGATAATGGCACTATTCAATCCGCGAATGCTGGCAAGCTTATCTTTCGAGCTTGGCATTTGTGTGGCGATGGCGATTAGGTTGTTATCAGCTAAAATCCACTTACGTGGTTTGTCTTTATCCATCGCGGTTTGTTCACGCCAGATACAGAGTTCCTGCAACACGGCCAATTGTTTGCGCCGTAGCTTTTGATTGCCAGAAACACGTTGCCACTGCGCCGATAGTTCAACCTGATATAGAGCAGGGTCGGTTAATGCCTCAAAGTCTTTGTTTAGCCAATCACGACGGCCACGCTTTTCTAAATCTCCAATGATGCCTGGATACATCTGTACTAAATAGCGAACATCATCGGCTGCATAATCCAACTGGGCTTTGCTCAACGGTCTTTTTTCCCAATCGGCACGTGCATGTTGTTTGGTCAGGTTAATATCCAGGCAAGCTTTCACCAGATTGCCATAGCCGATTTGTTCGCCCAGTCCCAGTAAGGTTGCTGCGACTTGTGTATCAAAAATTGGATCCGGCATTACTCCGACATCTGCATATAATATTTCCAGATCCTGTCGTGCGGCATGAAAAATTTTAACCTGTGTCGGGTTTGCCAGTATCGGTTTGAGTGCTGATAAATCAGTTAAGGCAATAGGATCGATACATGAAATTGCAGTTGGGCTGGCTATTTGAATCAGGCAAAGCTTTGGGTAATAGGTTTTGTCGCGAACAAATTCTGTATCAACTGCAATATACTCGGCGTCTGCAATTTTCTGACAAAATTCCTGCAAATCTTTCTGAGTATCGATGTACTGGTTATCAGATAATGCTGCTGAGTCTTGATCTTGTGACATGGCATGTAAATTTAATTGAATATTGGCTGGATGCTCATACCATGATGACGTAATTGCTTATATAATTGCAAGATATTTTACTGCTGGGTTGTTGTTTCATGTCGGAGCTTGTACGGTTATTTATCTCGATTGCACTTTTTAGAAAAGGTCCGCAAGATGTCCCATACTCCGTATTTTTGCTAGCAGTTCTTATTGCGGCTACCTTTACGATTGATTTACTTACCTACCTACTACCGAGTTCACGAGAAGAACCACTAGCAGTCAGCATCATTATTCGATATTTACTGACCGTTAATGTTGCGTCATTTTTGATGGTCTACCTGATATTTTTTATGCATCGACATCAAAATCGATTTGTACAATCCATCACGACAATGTATGGCATCGATCTAATGATATCGGTACTCTCTATTCCGGTTCATTTACTACTGATATTTGCTTCTAACTACGAAATATCTGGACTGGCCATCATAGGTATACTGTTTATTATGTTTCTCATTTTTTGGAACTTAAGCGTTTATATGCATATCTTCCGGTTTGGTCTGGGAATTTCATTTTTGCATGCGGGCATGCTATCTCTGGTGTTATTTGTGTTGAGTATTTCTATCTCCAACTTGTTGATTCCAGCAGGCACGACATAATGCATTTACACATTCTTGGTATTTGCGGAACCTTCATGGGGGGTATTGCTCAACTTGCCGCAGCACAAGGTCATCGTGTCACGGGTTGTGATGAGAATGTTTATCCGCCAATGAGCACACAACTTGAGTCAGCAGGCATAAAGTTATTTGAAGGCTATGATGTTTCCCAGTTTGATGATGTTCCAGACATAGTTGTCATAGGTAATGCGATGTCGCGCGGCAATCCCGCGGTCGAGTATGTGTTAGAAAAAGGTTTGCCTTATACATCAGGACCGCAGTGGTTAGCCGAACATGTGTTACAAGACCGATGGGTGTTGGCCGCATCAGGGACACATGGCAAGACGAGTACGGCAAGCATGCTGGCCTGGATGCTTGAATATAATAAGATGGCACCTGGATTCTTAATCGGTGGTGTACCTGCCAATTTTGGACAGAGTGCCCGTCTGGGTGAAACACCGTTTTTTGTTGTCGAGGCAGATGAGTATGACACGGCTTTTTTTGATAAGCGTTCCAAGTTTGTTCACTATCATCCGCGTACTCTTATTATGAACAATCTTGAGTTTGATCATGCAGACATCTTTACTGACCTCAAGGCTATTCAAACTCAGTTTCACCATCTCATTAGAACTGTGCCGGGAAATGGGCTGCTGATTTATCCCGAGAACGAAACAGCGATAAAGGAAGTACTTGCACAAGGTTTTTGGTCTGGCCAGCAGACTATTGGTGGGCAAACCACCGGGGACCAAGCCGATTGGTCTGTCGAATTAATTAATTCTGATGGTAGCGAGTTTAACGTCAGATTTAGGAATGAAACCCCTGTAAAAGTAAACTGGCACCTGTTAGGTGATCACAACGTGAGTAATGCAGTAGCAGCGATTGCGGCGGCGCATCATGTTGGTGTCTCGATTGAATATGCTGCAGAGAGTTTACAAGACTTTACGGGGATTAAGCGTCGTATGGAAATACGCGGCGTACCGAAGGGGATCACCGTCTATGATGATTTTGCTCATCACCCAACAGCGATTAAAACAACATTGCAAGGACTACGTGAGCATGTAGGGGGTGCGCGCATTATTGCGGTACTAGAACCAAGATCAAATACCATGCGCATGGGAGTACATGCCACCGCTCTGGCAGATTCACTGGTGGCGGCTGATAAAGTCTTTGTCTTTGAACCGGCGCAGTTAGACTGGTCGATGCAAGAAGTCCTAAAGCTTATCGAGAAGAAACTAAGTGTTAGTAACCAAACATCAGCTATGATTAAACAGCTTCAAGCAGAATCTCAACAAGGTGATCATATTGTTATTATGAGTAATGGTGGTTTTGAGAATTTTCATCAACGCCTGGTCGATGCCATTGAGGCCAGCTAAAACGAATTATGAGTATTAATCAGAAACATATGATTCTTGCCTTTACCGGTGCATCCGGTGCACTTTATGGTCTTCGCCTGCTCGAATGTCTGTTAGCCGCGGACAATAAAGTCGACCTGATATTTTCCAAGGCAGCTCAGATGGTATTTGCTATGGAGACCGATCTTAAACTCCCTACACGTCCTTCCGAGTTAGCTCAGTTTTTTATTGAACGCTATCAAGCAAAACAAGATCAGGTAAGGGTATTTGGGCGTGAAGACTGGATGGCACCAATGGCCAGCGGCTCGCATACGGCAAAGAGCATGGTGGTATGCCCTTGCACCATGGGTACTCTGGCCGCGATTGCCCATGGCATGAGTGATAACCTAATCGAACGCGCAGCCGATGTGATGATTAAAGAGGGTAGGCAGTTGGTACTGGTCCCAAGAGAAACGCCTTTTTCAGCTATTCACCTGGAAAACATGCAGAAACTGGCACAAATAGGCGTCACAATGTTGGCGGCCAACCCCGGTTTCTATTACAAACCAGAATCAGTTGATGATTTAGTTGATTTTGTTGTGGCGAGAATCTTGGATCAACTTCAAGTAGAACATGAACTTATGCCTCGCTGGGGCGAAGAGAAAGACTAAGGTCAGTTTTATATACCTTATTACCTTGATCGGTTCGCAATCAGGGTCTAAAACTAAACTTACCTATTGAAAAAATGGCCCGTTGCGGGAAGATAGCATTTTAGCCCCATGCACGGAATTGTTTGGCCAGTTTGGTCGTATTAACTAGGTAGAATTTTTAGCAGCAGAAAATCATGTCATTGCGCGTACCATTATTTCCCCTCAACACGGTCATGTTCCCGGGTGGTGTGTTGCCGCTTCGTATATTCGAACCACGTTATTTAGACATGGTCTCTGACTGTTTACAACATGATACAGAGATAGGCGTAATCCTGATCGAAGATGGAAATGAAATTGGTCAAGCTGCGCACACTTATCAAATCGGAACGCTCAGCACTATTTCATACTGGAATCGACGTAGCGATGGCCTGCTGGGCATCACCCTGCGAGGCTCAAGACGTTTTGAAATAGTCGACACCGAAGTACTAGCTGATCAGCTGATAATGGCCACCGTCGATATCCTGCCAGAGACCCCACGTTTAGAGATACAACAGCAATACCAGGGTATGGCCAGCTTACTCAGAAAAATCTTCAGCCAACTTGAACCACCTTACACCACCATGCCTGCCCATTATGACGACCTCGAATGGATCAGCGCACGACTAGTTGAACTCCTGCCCATGCCATTGGATTTCAAACAAGAGTTATTAGAGCATGGAGATGTGTTCTTAAGACTTGAGCAGTTGAGTTCGTTGGTGCGGCAATCGGAAGTTGGTTAGTTTTATTGTTATCCCCTTGTTCAAGGGAATTCATTCTTTATGATTTTATTCTTATTTCGTCCCACTAGGACGAGTCCCTTTCTTTTTGCTTGTCCAAAAAGAAAGAGACGAAAGAAAAAAGACACTCCGTCGCTGACTTTTCACTCGAATAAATTGGCAGTACTCAGTAAGGCTGCGCGATTCGGCTTCCTGCCTCAACGCGCAGGCTCGCCTTCCCTGGCTCGCCCCTGACGGGCCTTACTTGCGTTACAGCCAATTTCTTCTCGTAGCCAGCGCATGGAGGTCTTTGCTCACAACAAAGGTAGAGACAATTTCCTGGTTACTCACACTGTGCTTGCTCAGTGAAAAAACCCCTTGCGCTGCCGTGAGAGGCGTTTGGCTAAGCGCAAGTGAAACCCAACGGGGCGAGGCAGGACGCCGAGCCTTTGTGATGAGCCAGGGAGGGCGAATCATAAAGTTTCACTGAGTAAGCCAATAAGACTCGAATGATTGGCGAGTGCAGGGGAAGAGCTTCTTTGCCTACTTTCTTGTCGATACAAGAAAGTAGGTCGCCTCAGTGAGGCGAAAAAACTCAAATCCAGCGGGACGAAATAGAAATAAATAGCAAAGCGAAAAAGAAGCATAAAAAATTTATAAAGTAGCAAAAACCTTCGCCGCTGCCGCTATCGTATCTTCAATATCTTCATCAGTGTGCATGCTGGAGACAAAACCTGCCTCGTATGCAGAGGGTGCCATGTAAATGCCGTTATCTAACATGCCGTGGTAGAAGTTTTTGAATCGTTCAAGATTGCATTCACTGACTTGTGCGAAGTTTGTGATCTTTTCTTCTTCACTAAAGAACACGCCAAACATGCCACCGACCGTGTTGGTTGTCAGGGGGATGCCGGCTTTGTCTGCTTTTTCTTTTAGGCCTTGGGTCAGTTGTTGGGTTTTATCCGATAGTCGGCTATAGAAGTGGGGTTCACTTATGAGTTCAAGTGTTTTTAGTCCTGCGGCCATGGCGACGGGATTACCTGACAGTGTACCTGCTTGATAGATTGGACCGGTGGGGGCAATCTTTTCCATTATTTCCAGTTTGCCGCCAAAGGCGCCGACGGGCATGCCGCCTCCGATAACCTTGCCGAGGGTGGTTAAGTCTGGTTTCACATCATAGAGTTGTTGTGCTCCGCCGAGGGCAACACGAAAGCCTGTCATGACTTCGTCAAAGATTAAGACGCTGCCATGTTGGTCGCAGACTTCTCGCAGTGCTTCAAGAAATCCTGGTACGGGTGGTACACAGTTCATGTTACCTGCAATGGGCTCGACGATGATGCAGGCTATCTGATCGCCAATGCTCGCAAAGGTCTCACGTAACATGTCGATATCGTTGTATTGCAACGTTAAGGTATGTTGTGCTAAATCGGCGGGGACGCCTGGTGAAGTAGGTACACCTAACGTTAATGCACCGGACCCAGCTTTGACTAACAATGAATCAGCATGTCCGTGATAGCAGCCTTCAAACTTGACGATCTTGTCACGTCCGGTATGGCCACGGGCAAGACGAATCGCACTCATGGTGGCTTCGGTACCGGAGCTGACCATGCGCACTTGATCCATTGATGGCACAATCTCGCATACTTTCTCGGCCATTTTTATTTCAAGTTCAGTCGGTGCACCAAAGCTTAGACCATTTTGCATGACGTTTTTGACAGCAGTGATTACCTCTGGGTGAACATGGCCAACAATGAGTGGGCCCCAGGATGCAACGTAGTCAATATACTGTTTATCGTCTTCATCATATAAATAGGCACCTTGGCCACGTTTGAAGAATATGGGATCACCACCGACGCCTTTGAAGGCTCGAACCGGTGAGTTAACTCCACCAGGGATTTTAATTTTGGCTTGTTGAAATAATTCTTCTGATCGGCTCATAGTGCGTACCTGACTTTTCCTATTTACTAAGTGTCTGTGTTGTAGCTTGGTTGTGTCTTGCTAAGGCGGTGATCATAAACCATCTTGGCGCGTAATGGCGACTCTCTTCTGAGGCCGAATTGTTTAATAGGCCGGCAATGGTTTCAGTTTTCGAATAACTTAGTGTAAGCCTTGGCGGCCTGTGTGACATTCCAGGTACCAAATACACCGTTGATAACCGCTAACATATGTGCCCCATTTTCGATGAGCTTGGGAGCATTCTCAGGAGTAATACCACCAATCGCACAAACCGGGATTGAGAGTTTATTGACCGCGTGTTGTAAAGTGTCCAGCGAGGCAGGGGGGGCAGATGGCTTGGAGCTTGAACCAAAGAATCGTCCCAGGGCGACGTAGTTGGCGCCGGCCTGTTCGGCTTCACGGGCCAGTTCAATATCGTTATGACAGGTTATGCCGATAATTTTATCGTTACCAAGGCGTGCACGGGCCTCTTGAATATCCATATCTTCCTGACCAAGATGTACGCCATCGGCATTTACTTCAATGGCAATATCAACGTCGTCGTTAATTAATAACAGTGCATCAAGTTGCTTGCAGAGCCTGGCTAAGATCTCCGCCTCATACAGTCGCACCGCATGAGGGGATTGTTTGTTACGGTATTGAATAATCCGTGCCCCCCCTGTTATTGCAAGCGCGACAAGCTTGTCGACTGACATAGAACGCTCAAGGCACATTGGGCGATCCGTAATGACATACAGACCTTTCAGGTGATCAGTCTTGTTCATCATCACGTGCCCAGAAAAAACGGTTAGGCATCCACTGTCCCTTGCCGAGTGGATAAGCTGCTTCCAGTGATTGCCAGGTGTAGTTTTGCGCCTCATTGATAGCAGTGAATGGCTCAAGCCCATGCGCAAGCAGACCAGCAATACTGGCTGCCAGGGTACAACCCGAGCCATGATATTCATGTTCGAGACGTTCCCAGTGAAACGTCTCCATTACGCGGTGATTATTGTAAAGGGTGTTAATGACATCTTCGTCTTTTTCATGTGTGCCTGTAATCAGTACAAACTCACAACCATCATCTTGTAAGGCACTTGCGCAGGCTGCCAGGGTATCGGCTGTTGGTGCAAGCTTGCGCGCCTCAATACTGTTTGGCGTAAGGATTGTAGTGAGAGGTAAGATCAGACTGTGCATGGCTTGAATGCTATCCTCATCAGCCAGCTCGTTGCCGCCACCTGCTGCCAGCACTGGGTCAAACAGCACGGGGCAATCCGGGTAGTCGTTCAGAATACTGTGTACGGCCTCAATAACACTGGTATCACCGAGCATGCCTAGTTTAAATGCGCTCACTTCCATGTCTTCCAGAACAGCGCGTGCCTGTTCAACCAAAAGCATGGGATCGGTACACTCAAAACGAATAATATCCTGGGTGTTCTGTACAGTTTGTGCGGTTACGATCGGAACAGGATGAGCGCCCATGCTTGAAATGGCTTCAATGTCGGCCTGGATGCCGGCACCACCGGTGGGGTCCAGTCCGGAAAAGCACATTACTACAGGAAGGGTCTGCGTCATTATTTAACTACTCTGATAAAAGCATTTTATTCAAGGAATGATAAAATCAAAAAGATATATCTAAAATTATAGACCACGCTACTCACACTTATGCTAAGTAATGGGCGGTTTCTTCGTTACTCATAATGCGCTGTTGTGTTAAACGCCAGATACCACCATCTTCTAACTCAAGCAGGCATTCAACACCCTGCTGTTTTTTTGTGCCATCAGTGGCGATAATCGTTTCATGGGTGATAAACATAATACGTGAGTCAGTTGCGGCACGGATCTTAACTCCCTGATACTGAATATCGCTTATCAATTCAATTTCAAATTCATGCTTACACTGGTTTGACCAATCATCAAAGCCAATACTATCAAACCCCGGCACGCCGACCAGGTTAACTTTTTTCGAGATCAGATCCATATGCGCACTATGATCGCGTTCACTGGCGGTATCGACGATGGCAGTCAGCCAGTTTTTGATAATGGACTCAGCCTGGGCGGTTTCGGGTAACTCGGACATAATGTCTCTCTTTGCGATGTGATAGTTAATGGGCTAATTTTACTTTTCTTTTACTCTTTAGCCACTAGACTTTATAGATATTTATAATATTCAATTTTTAATTTTTAAAACTACAAGATAGTTATGCCTTTATCGATTCCGCAACTGGTAGCCCATCGGGGCTATGCCCATAAATATCCTGAGAATACCTTGCTGGCTGTCCAGGCGGCGGTTGAGGCGGGTGCCCGCTTTATTGAATTCGATGTGTTGATGACCGCTGATCAAGTACCGGTATTATTTCATGATCGGGATATGCAACGCATGTGTGGCGTGCCGGGTACTATTCATGAGCAAAGCTTAGCTCAGTTGCAGGCATTGCCAGTCTCTGAGCCAGAAAAGTTTGGGGACGCCTTTGCAGATATTAGCATTACGAGCCTGGAACAGGTGGTGTCATATTTAAAAACTGTACCGGAAGTAACAGTGTTTGTTGAACTCAAGCGCCAGGGCCTGGATGTGCATGGAATAGATCTATTCTTAGACAAAGTCTTATTGGCATTGAGCCCGATCAAGAAGCAAGTAGTGATAATTTCTTATTCATTGGAGGCATTGCTAGCAATCAAACAACGATCTGACTATCAATTGGGTGCTGTGTTTGATCGATGGGATGAAAGAAATAGTCCGCTCATTAAACAACTAAAACCCCATTATCTGTTTACGGACATAGATGACTTACCGGCAACGGGGCGGCTTGTTTGTCCGGAAAATCCAGATTGCCAACTGGCGGTGTATGAGTGTATCGATCCTGTAAAAGCGATCCAGGTACATCAGCAAGGTGTTGCGCTTGTAGAGACATTCCAGATAAAAGAAATGTTAACAGCACTGAATTACTTAAAGGATAAACCATGACAACACAGGTTGACATATGTGTCATCGGTGGCGGTATCCAGGGTGTAGGGGTAGCGCAAGCCGCTGCGGCTGCCGGTTATTCTGTTGTGTTGCTGGAAAAGTCAGGACTGGCCAATGCTACCTCAAGTCGTTCCTCCAAACTTATTCATGGTGGTCTACGTTATCTTGAATCGGCGCAATTTAGTTTGGTCGCGGAGTCGCTCTATGAGCGTGAGTTGCTGATTAAAAATGCCCCTGAGCTGGTCAAGCGAGTGCCTTTTTATATACCAATATATAAAGACACTAGCCGAAAATCCTGGAAGGTGTTCATCGGTCTGAGCCTATATGCCTTACTCGGGCGCCTAAAAGCCACGGCATGTTTTCGGCATATTGCTGAACAGGACTGGTCTTTATTGGATGGTTTGTCTACTACAAAACTCAAAAGTGTTTATCAGTACACCGATGCTCAAACCGATGATGTCAAATTAACCCGTGCAGTGATGCACTCTGCGATGGAATTGGGCGCTGAGTTAATTTGCCCAGCCAGTTTTGTCAGTGCTACCTATGATAACAAACGCTATAAAGTTGCCTATGAAATAGATAATCAAGTATTGGAATTAAATTGTTCAGTTTTAGTGAATGCTAGTGGTCCCTGGATTAATACCGTTCAGAAAAATATCAGACCTAAAGGTACCAACGTCAATGTCAAAGAAATGCCGATTGAGTTAGTACAAGGTGCTCACCTGGTCATTAAGCAACCTGCACCAAAAGGCATTTATTACGTCGAGTCACCAAGCGATCGACGTGCGGTGTTTATCATGCCCTGGTATGAACACACCCTGGTAGGTACTACAGAGACTCACTATGAGGGTGACCCTGATCAGATTACTCCAACTGAACATGAGATTGATTACCTGCAAAATATCGTTCGCTATTATTTCCCACGTTATGACACTGAAATACTGCATTCGTTTGCCGGCGCGCGCGTCCTGCCAAAAGGCGATGAGAGCATGTTTAATCGGCCAAGGGATACCGTGTATTTCACCGACCCTCAATTACCGGGTTATGTCGCACTTATGGGTGGTAAGCTAACTGGTTATCGTGCAACTGCGCAAAAGGCGATGGAAAAAGTAAAACCCTATCTGTCAGAGAAAACACCTGTTGCCGATACACGTGAGCTTCGATTGAAGCCAGTCGACGAAACAGGCTAAAGTGTTTTAATTCCCCGTCTAATTAGTAGTCAGACTCTAAAGTTTGATGCTACATTGTAAGCTCTGAGTTTAATTGCGACCATCTTATTTTGTACTTTGTATGTGGAGAAGTCAGTGAATTATATTAAACAGACGTTGATGTTGGTTTTGTTTCTCGTTACTTTTAGTGTCTCAGCTGAAACGAAATTAACAACTGAGTCGGTGACTCAAATGATAAATGAGATTCAAAAAACAGTCCTTGCACAAGATGCGGAAAAATTTGCTGCTTATTTTACGGATGACGCAAAAATAAATATAGAAATGCCTGCCAATATGGGAGGTGTTATGAATCTGGATAAACCGAAGTATATTAAGATGCTGAAACTGGGTTGGGCGATAAAAGATGTTGAATACACTTACGAAGTTAAAAATATCGAAATAAAAATATCAGCAAATGGAAAAAGCGCGACCGTTAAAGATTTAACATTGGAAACGATTAAAATGGGCGGGAAAATTATAGCCTCATCAAAATCTGAGGAAACCCTGAAGGTTATTGTTTCAGAAGGGGTACCAAAAGTTAAAAATTTATACGGCAAAGTTACTTTTTTATAAGCAAGCCAATGTTTTTTTTCAAGAATACACAGATGAAAAATTTATACTGGATTTTGTCGTTGTTGGTATAGTGCCACGGCCATGGTTAAAAACGAATTAAATATCGTTTCAGGATGCTTTCTATGAAAATTTATTATTTATTTATTGCTATGTTTTTATTGGTGGGCTGTTCTCAGTCCATTGATGTGCCGAAAGATAAATATGGCCTGCTTTTGAAAATGGGGAGAATTGAAAAAACTGTGTCAGGTCCAGCGACTATTGAGAAGGGCTTTATTTTTGAACAGGTTAAATTTATCAATAAAAAAGATACGCTAGAGTTGGCGCGAGGAAAGTTTGTTGTCCATTATTCAGTTACGGAACCAGAAAAGTATTACCAAAAGATTGGCAGTAGCTGTCAGTTTTATCGTCTAGTTGAAAAAGAACTGGCAAGATATGCTCTGGATGGCAAAGTCGCCAATACTCATGTGTTATTGTTTGAAATGATTGAAGGTATGGGACTGCCCATCGTGTTAGATAAAGTTACCGATGTAGATGTTGAAATAATGGAACTCTAATAAGGGGAAGCTTAATGAGCGAAATCAAAGTCAATGCATATGGCATAATTAATTTCACCAAACGGCAGTACCTGATTACGCAAGCCATTGTTTTTATCTTGCTTATGGCCGTGGTTCTGGTGTCGTACGTAAATGATTATCCTTCCTCGGATAACATTTTATTGAAGTATTTAGCGTTAGGCAGCCTTATCATTATGGCGCTGGAAATTATTGAAACCTTATTCATGCTAAAAAAGTTCAAGGACAAGGCACGCGCGCAAGCAGAAGCTGAATAGATGGCTGATTAGGTTAATGAAATGAAACAAGAAGTGCAGGCAGTCTGGGATAAGTTAAGCACTTATCAATTTGATGCGCCACAATCAGAATTGAGCTTCTCTAAACGTCTGCAGCGTGAAAATAGTTGGGACGAACACTACACTCAACGCGTGCTTGATGAATATCTACGTTTTATGTTTTTGACACGCTATGCCGGTCATTCGGTGACGCCATCTGACCAGGTCGATCAGGCCTGGCACTTACATCTGCTTTATTCAGATGAGTACTTTAATGATTTCTGCCCTAATTTTCTTGGTGATGTTGTGCACCACGGTCCGACCCGAGGTGGCACCAAAGAAAATAATAAATACAAAAACTGGTACAGTAAGACTCTGTTTACCTATAAACAAATTTTTGGTGAAAGCCCACCCAGTGATATCTGGCCAGGTTCTTCGGAGCGCTTTAAAGATGCTGCGGCCTTTCGGCGTGTGAATACAGCAGAGATGATACAACTCAAGCGGCGACGCTTTGATGTTATGATCACGGTGTTGATTGTATTGGTTGCTTATGCGGTTACCATTTTAAGTTTTGATTATGGTGGTACTGATGAACCGCCGGTTATTTTTAGCCTGGTTCTGTATTCCGTATTGGGCATGTTAGGTTTACTGGGTTATCGTGCATACCGTGATCGTAAGGGGTATACGCACAGTGGTTGCGGCAACGCCGGTGGCGGTGGCTGTGGAGGTTGTGGATTTCGAGAGACTAACTCAGGTGGTATATTTAAAGGATCGAGCGATACAGATGGCTCATCAGGCTGTGGTTCAGGATGCGGTGGGGGTTGTGGTGGAAGTTAGTGAACCGCTTCTCGATGAAGTACATTTGGATTTGATGTAATGCTGCCCAAGCAAATACCTCCTCAGTTAATTTTCCTTGGCTTATTTCTTGCCATTGTTATTATTTTTATCCAGATAGAAGTCTTTTCTCTGGTGCTCTCTAAATTAGGTTTGTCCCCTGCTAGCGCTAGCCTGTTGCTGATTGCGACATTTGTTGGTAGTGCTCTAAATTTACCGGTAGTAAAAATAAGCTCAGGTTTTCATTATGATGAAGACAACCCCTTACACCAAAATTTGTTACGGTATAAATTTAAAGAAGGATACACCCAAATAGCAATTAACGTCGGCGGGGCATTGATTCCTGTCTTGTTCTCGAGTTATTTGATCCTGACATCGGGCATTCCAATTATTATCACTTTCCTGGCGGTCGGAATAGTGAGTACCATCAGTTACTTGTTTAGTCGCCCGATCTCTAATCTGGGAATTGGTATGCCTTTGTTTGTCGCGCCGGTTAGTGCTGCCTTTACCGCCATGGTGCTGTCACAGGAGCATGCACCAGCACTGGCTTATATTTGCGGTAGTCTCGGCGTTGTGATCGGTGCGGATCTACTACGGATTAAAGATATAAAGGCATTGAATACCCCGATTGCTTCGATAGGCGGAGCGGGGACTTTTGATGGGATTTTTATGACTGGGCTTATTGCGGTGCTGTTAACTTTCTAGTGGTGCTAAAAAACTAGGATCGTTTTTTCGTAATAGAAACGCAGTTGCTAGTTTGTGTTTGTTCTGAGGCAAACTTATATGAGAGTAACTCCTGACCATGCTCTAGCATTGGAAGCAGTTCATTGGCGGGCAAAGGTCTACTAAAGAAAAAGCCCTGTGTTTCATCACACTGCTGCTCACGGAGAAACTGTACTTGCTCGGCGGTTTCGCTACCCTCTGCAATGACATTGAGTTTTAAAGTGTGGGCCATGGCAATGATGGTTTGCACAACCGCGGCATCATTGCTGTCAGTCGTAATATCTTTAACGAATGAACGATCGATCTTGAGAGTACCAATCGGCATGCGTTTTAAATAGGCGAGTGACGAATAACCCGTACCGAAGTCGTCGATTGACAGGTGCACGCCCATATCATAAAGCTGTTGCAGAATTTTAATCGTTGCAGTGGTATCTTCCATGATCATGCTTTCTGTGATTTCAAGTTCAAGTCTTTCTGCGTCGAGGTCGGTGTCATCTAGTACATTGGCTACCAATTCAGAGAGATTTTCATCCTTAAATTGTCTAGCTGATAGGTTGACTGCCATCTTTGCATCATCCGGGAGAAAACGCTGCCACTCTTTTACTTGCTTACACGCGGTGCGTAATACCCATTCACCTACAGGTACGATCAGGCCAGTGCTTTCGAGGATCGGAATAAACTTGGCCGGCGATACCATTTCTGATTCAGATGGACACCAGCGTAACAGTGCCTCAAACCCAGACAATGTGCCAGTGGTTAAATTGACTTTGGGTTGATAAAACAGTTTAAACTCTTTTCTATCCAAAGCGCGTCGTAGCTTTGATTCCAGCTGTAGCTGCTCCATCGATTCGCTATTGATATTATGTTCGTAGTATTGGTAATTATTACCACCTTGATCCTTGGCCTTGTACATTGTTGATTCGGCATTTTTAATTAATTGCTCTGCCGAATCGGCATCGCTAGGATAGATCGTAATGCCAATACTGGTGGTTACAAACACCTCGAGTCCATCCAGTTCGAAGGGTTGAGCGAACTCCTTGATAATCTTGTTTGCAACTCTTGCTGCATCGCGTGCGTCTTTCATATGACTCAATGCAATGGCAAAGGTGTCGCCGCTATATCGTGCGAGGGTGTCATTTTCACGTATGATCTTACTAATGCGAGCGGACACATCAATAAGTAGTTTATCGCCGGTGTGGTGACCAAAGGTGTCATTAATTTTATTAAATCGATCCAGACCGACAAACATCACACAGCTCATCATTTCTCTGCGTTTTGAATCATTAACCGATTGTTGAACGCGGTCATAGAATAGATCGCGATTAGGTAAATTTGTAAGGGTGTCATGATAGGTGAGCTCATGTAGCCGACGTTTTGTTTTGCTATCTAGCCGGATCGCATTGATTCTGGATTCCCAAAACTCCCGGTTGATGTAACGGCTTTGAAAAATACAGTAAATAAGGAAAGTGACAAAATAGGCAGCCATTCCGTAACCACCGACGATTACACTCGCAATAATGTTGGGTACCAATATCACAATAACGTGTATGCGTGACAAAGATGACGTCATGGCCAGACTCAGCAGCCCCCCTGCACAGATGGCTGCGGTGGCTGCAGTTGCTAATAGTGGTGTCCATGAAGTTTGGTAAAAATAAAGGGCCAGGCTACTCACTACACCCCACACGACAGAGGTTAAGGCGATGGCACCAATTTTTAGGGCATACCATAGGCGCGGATTTTTATCATAGATGGCATCAAATTTTACCAGCAACAAGACCCGCATCAGCAGACCCACCACGAAAATGGCGAGTGAGGGAAGTAAGATATAGGGGTGATCGGTGACGTAAGGGGAGCCGAATGCTAAAACCACAACAGCTACAAAATACGCCGCCGCCGCCGGGGTGCTACGTTTAGCCATCTCATAAGCAGACGCTCGATGGATTTGTTTTATTTGTCCGTCGCTGAGATCTTCAGCGCCTTGATAAGCCAGTTTCCACATATAGCGCGTATCGGCATTCATACTGTGGCGAGTACCCGCATTTTGTGATCCAGGTACTAATTTTAATGTTGCTAGGTGATTTTTATCTCTATGAGCTGGTTATTTCCATCCAATATGCTAAATATGGGGAAAAAAGAGCTGGGGACCGGCCTGTTAATCACTCTCTTCTGGATGACGCATGCGTTGAAGCATCGCTTGTTCCCAGAGCAGGAAGCGGGTGTCGAGCACGTTATTTTTAATGGGTTGAAACCAGACTCCATGCTCATTTTCAGGCCAGTGTGTAGGCTTCTCAGCTATTAGGTAGGCTGTTCCACGGGCAGTGGCTTCGCACTCTACAGGGCGGTAAATCGGTAGTCGGGTGAGGTCCGCCAGGCGCTGACAGAGCCCATTGAGCTTGGCCAGGCCACCGGTGATCTGTAGCTGTTCGGGCGGCGAGGCAAACTTCATCATCTCTTGCACATTTGCGTGAATCAGGAACACGATACTCTCAATTACAGCAACATAGTTGGCGGCGGGCTCAGCTTGCTGATCGAGCTCAGTTTCAAACTCAGGCAACCAATAAGGTGAGGCCAGGCCCGAGATGCCATTCATAAACAGGGGTGGATTTGAAATTTCATCCAGCCACTTGGGTAGTTGCTCCCAGAGGTCGTCCACCGGCATTTGTGACTGCAACCACTCAATCGCACTGCCAGCACCGTTGACGGTGCCTTCGATCACGTACTGACTATCGTCCTCATTTGAATGAATAATGCTGGTCAATAAACGTCGGGCATACATTAGCGCATATCCGGACGGACGTGAAACAAAGGCACCAGTGCCGATATTCACATAAGCCGTGTCATATTGCAGGTTGCCATAGGCATACATGGCTGCTGATTGGTCGCCAGTTACCAGGCTGAGCGGGATCGTGTGGCCACTAATTTTTAACTCACCAAAGCCATACTGGCTTGGCACACACTCGGGTAACACCTCACGGGGGATACCGAAGGTATCTAATAGATACTGATCCCAGTCTTTACGATGCAGGTGCCAGAGTAAGGTTCGCGAGGCGCTGACGGGGTCAGCCAGATTGGGTCGACTATCGATCAGGTGATGTACGATAAAGCTACTCATCGGTCCGCAACACAGTCTGCCTTCCCTGTGGGCCTGCTTTACCGCCTCGATGTTATCAAGACACCAGCGAATCTTACTGGCCCCGTAATGAGCAGATGGAAATAGCCCGGTATTTTTATGGATGTCTTCCCGGTCGAGGGCAAGCTGGTTCATCAGCTCAATACCACGGGTATCTTGCCAACTGATCACAGGACTCAAGGCCTCGCCACTATGCTTGTCCCAGCAGACTATATTTGAGCGTTGCGTGGCTAGTCCGGCAGACTCGATATAGCTGGCCCGCTCCCCCAACTCCTCGATCACCCTGGTCAGCGCGGTCTGGACTGAGTCAATCAGGGCCTGAGCGTCATGCTCGACAAAGTGCGGATGTGGGTGGTGTGTGGTTATGGGTACTTGATGGCTGGCGACTATATCGCCCTGCATATCGTAGACGACCGCGCGACTAGCGTGGCCACCCTGGTCGATGCTAAGAAAAAGACTTTTGCTGCTGTGCACGATCCGTCGTTGCCTGTTTTATGAAATTAGAATATTAGGTCTTCCCTTATATATCGGTAAAAAGCGCTTTGCCTTTAGAGACAGGCTGTTTAGACCAGGTTTCTGGCGATTAGGGCTTTTTCATAATCTGCTCTGGGTAATGGGATGCGTACATGGTGGCCACTGCCGGGGGCGACATCCATCGGCTCACCCTTGAGTGATTCCATGTGTTCGACCAGGATCTCCTGGTTGCCTGATGGTGCAATGACTTCCAGCTTGTCACCGATCTGGAATCTATTTTTCACATCGATCTCGGCCATACCCTTTGCCGTATCAAAACCGGTGATTTCACCGACAAACTGTTGTTGCGTATGAATGGAATTGTTTTCCAGGTAATTCTGGTAATCCTGATCGGGGTGGCGTTGGTAAAATCCTTCGGTGTAGCCGCGGTTGGCCAGGTTGTCGAGCTTGCTGTACAGGTCGGGATTAAACTCCTTGCCGGCGATGGCGTCGTTAATCGCCTGACGATACAGTTGTGCGGTTCGGGCAACATAGTAGTGTGACTTTGTGCGACCCTCGATCTTCAGAGAGTCGATACCTATCTTGGCGAGTCGCTCGACATGCTGAATGGCGCGCAGGTCTTTCGAGTTCATTATATAAGTACCATGCTCATCTTCGATGATAGGCATATATTCACCAGGGCGGTTACCTTCTTCGATCAGGTAAACGTTGTCGGCGAGTGGGTGGCGAGGTTGAGCCTCGGGGAATAACTCGTGGTCTTTCATCGCCTTCATGGCATCGAAATCAATTTTCTGGATATCGCCGGACTCATTTTCCTGGGCATCGTGCATCTTATAATCCCAGCGACAGGCATTGGTGCAGGTCCCCTGATTTGGATCACGATGGTTAAAGTAACCTGACAATAGACAACGCCCGGAGTAAGCAATGCAAAGCGCGCCATGCACAAATACCTCGAGTTCCATGTCTGGACACTGTTGGCGTATCTCCTCGATCTCGTCCAGTGACAGTTCCCGGGAGAGAATGACGCGCTCCAGGCCTATCGATTTCCAGAATTTCACTCCGGCATAATTCACCGTGTTGGCCTGTACCGAGAGGTGGATGGGGACCTCGGGCCATTTCTCCCGGACCATCATGATTAGGCCAGGATCAGCCATAATCAGGGCATCCGGTTTAAGTGCGATGACCGGCTCCATGTCCTTGAGGTAAGTCTTCACTTTCGCGTTATGTGGCAGAATATTGCTGGCGACAAAGAATTTCTTGCCCAGGCGGTGGGCCTCTGCGATACCCTTATCCAGATTCTCAAGTTTAAAATCATTATTCCTGACGCGCAGGGAATAACGTGGCTGACCGGCATAGACCGCATCTGCCCCATAGGCAAAGGCATAGTGCATGTTCTTGAGGGTGCCTGCAGGAAGCAGGAGTTCAGGTGCTTTCATACTTTCATTAATACTCGTAGCGCAGTTAAGGGGCTAATTCTAGCAAGTCACGGTCTTTTCGGCCTCTCTCCTTATAGGTGTACACCCCGCCCAGGGCCGTAATCCCTTAAAAAAAGTGTCACAAACGGAGAATAGGGTTGACAACATACTGTAATAATCAGGATAGTAGGGGTAGAACAAATCGAAGAGACATTTAGGAGGTTAGGGATGCAATCAAGTCAGGCATCCGCGGAGCGTCGCTACGCTGCGCAGACTAAACACGATACATTGCTGGAGTCACGTACAGCAACGCTTTCTCTTTACAGTCAGCTCGCAGCCTTAAGACCTTTTAAGCCTGACCAGGGCGTACAGCTCGTTATTCAGGAGTTTTGTGAAGCTTTGGTGGATTACACCGCAAGCGCCCATTTTCAGCTCTACCGCTTCATCGACGAAGGCACAGAACGTCGTCAGAATGTCCTACAACTTTCCAAGGAAGTCTATCCAAACATTGCTGAGACGACCCAGCAGATTCTCGACTTCAACGAAAAATACGATTGTGAAGATCACTGTGACAATCTGAGTAATCTGGATGCAGATTTGTCAAAATTAGGTGAGATCCTGGCAGACAGAATTTTGTATGAAGACCAGGTAATTGCAGCCCTGACCGTCGATCGCTAAGCCCAGCTTGAAGGCCTAGCTAGCTAAATAGTGGGTTGCCCACCGTCCATGAGTAGGCAGGGGAGGTAAAACTAACCACTCTGCCGATATTACACAGAGCATTTAACACGTTATTATTGATTGATTATTAAGCAGCCAGGCACTCAACGATTCTGGCAGATGACTTGCTGTAGTCCGTTTTATTCTTCTCTTCTTCCGTAGCCAGCAACAAGACGGCTTCTTCAAGGCTAATTTCTTTGACCTCATAGTTAGGTAATGTCTCGTCCATACGGTTCTCCAGTGTGATCTCTATAGTATTTAGATAGTTATATAGCCTTTCTTAGATCAAATATCAAGAAAAACGTATAACTTATTGATTTATAATAGCAAGGGTGATCTTTTCTCACAGGGATCTTGGCACTGGAGGGCAAAAGGTTATATATTCTGTTGTCCCTGAAATACTATAAAAATAGCTGCAGCCCAAATCCGTGGCGGATTTACACAATTATTAGGGTTATGCACGAGGGAGGAGGAATCGTTGGCGTACGCAATTGTGATCAATCTTGATTACGAAAATCATCCACCTGAGATTTGCTCAGAGCTGTGGAATGTCATCAAGCTTGGCATGCTACAGGCGGGCTTCAAGTGCGATGGCCGTCGTTTTACGATCAACCTTCCTGAGCACCAGGCCTGTGTAAAGGCCCGTCAAGTGATCGACGATATTGAAGATCACCTGGAATACCACCGCAAACACTTGTATCGCTTCATGAAGGATTTTTATGCCTATGACACTGAAGCCACAACCAATCTGTTGGTGCCCTCAAGCCACCTGGATCTGGGCGTTAAAGTAGGTGTATTGAGCTAGGACGATGATGTCGACATAGTTCACAGACTCTTTCCCTGTATTCCCACACGTTTGTATTTATCCGATAAGCTAATAACTATGAAGACACTCATCCCTGTCATTATTTGCAGTTTGCTTTTCTCGACAAGCACTTTTGGCGAGGTTTACCGCTGGGTCGATGACCAGGGCAGGACACACTACGGTGATAAGCCGCCTGAAGATAAAGGCAAAGGGAACAATAAACGCACTCCAGCATATGACCGGGTGGATGTTGATGGATCGAAAATATTTTCCTCGGTCGATCAGAAAAGACCGATTCGTTATAGCGGCAAAGAGAAATCACGGCTGATTCTGTTTGAGCAACTGCACATCAAGTTAAAACGTTCTGAACACAAAGATCTTGAAATCGGTAGCTACACCAAAGCCAAGGGAAGTTTGTGCAGCCAACCTGAACGCCTGGTCTGGGTTGCCGGTTTCAAAGATATTTCCGAGAGTGGTTTAATGAGTGACGTGATAGTGGCATTCAAAAAAGAAAACTACCGGATGATTACTGGCAATATGTTTAGTGTCTCGAATGCTTCAAGTCGTTTGATTCTGACCGCAAACGTGACCAGGCTCAGACTCGATTATTGTGAGGCGATAAAGCGCTACTCAAAAGCCAAAGGCTACGAGAAAGCTGCGGCCTATGTAAAGATTAAATGGACTCTCTCCGATCGTGTGACGAAAAAGATCTTATACAAAGGCACGAGCGCAGGCGCGGTTAATGCATTTGATCGCTTCAGAAAAAATGGCATGCAAGATGCGGTGTCTCAAGCGATAGCGATGGCGGCGAAGAATCTGTTAGCCGATCAATATTTTGTTGAGCACATGACACCAAGTGCGGAAGATAAAAAACTCCAGCAACAGGTTACGATCTATTCTGAAATAAAACTGGCGCTTAAATATGGTGATTCGAGATCAAGTTTTAAAAAAGAAGTAGTAAAGTTGAAAAGAGCTGCTGTAACTATTCGTGTTGGGGATGGCCATGGTAGTGGCGTGATACTGGACAAGAAGGGATATGTGCTGACTAATGCACATGTTGTAGGTGACAACAAAGAAGTTATTGTGATTGTTAATAATCTTGAATTACCCGGAAAAGTTATGCGTGCCGACAGACGCAGAGATGTTGCGCTGATCCAGCTGAATGATTTAAGTTCGGCTGAAAATGCGGTGATCAGTAAAGCAAAACTGACTGAAGGAGATACGATCTATGTCATTGGTACACCGCTTGATGAATCGTTAAGTAACACGATTACCAAAGGTATCTATTCAGCTCACCGCGAACATGATGGCTTGTCCTTTTACCAGACCGATGCAGCGATTAACCCAGGAAACTCAGGTGGCCCTGTGTTTAATGATCATGGCGAACTAGTTGCAATTAGTGTTGCTGGTGTTTTTACTCGCTCCGGTGCGAGTCTTAATGTGAATTATTTGATACCGATTGACTCCGCATTAGATTCGCTAAACCTGAAAAAAGAGCGCGATGTTTCTCACATCATCGATGCTGCCAAAAATGCTACTGACGCTGAGACGCCAAGGAGGACAACAGCCAGTGTGGTAGGTACGAATAAAAAGGCAACAGATTTTTATCTGCAGGGGCTTGAGCAAAAAAGGCTGGAGAACTTTGGGCAGGCGAGAGCTAAACTGCAACTAGCTCTACAGCAAACCAATAAAAGTGAAAACGAATACCAGATTATTCAGGATGAACTAAATATCGAGCTGCCATTGGATGAGGCGAGGTATTATCTGCAAGCGCATGATGAAGTTAAAGTTACCACAATTGTTCAGCCGGTTATTGGCTATCTTAAAAATCATCCCAAAAGACTGGTTTACATGAAGCAGGTAGAACAGATCCTGAATTCAGTTAAGTATCTAAAAAAATCCAAGGGCATTGCCTCACAACAAAATGCTGAAAGTCTGAAGCGGATTATGAAACAGTATTATGCAAGGCGCGGAGAATTTCCGAAAACAGAAAAAGAACTGGTTGATTTGATCGATCAGTTTCAGGAATTTAAAGGTGTATTTGATGTTCGCAGTTATAGTTCCAACGGGGAAAAATATAATCTGGTAATCTACGATAGAAAGTTTAAGAAGAAACACATCCTGGAAGATGGCTAGGATATAACATCACTGGGCAATAACCTCACGCCAACATTTGTACCAGCAACTCCTTAACTGTGCCCGGTTCAAATGGCTTATCACAAATAGCTGAAACTCCCGCCTGTTGTACTGCCGCCAGTCGATTATCATCAGACTCACTTGAAACCATAAGTACTGGAATTGTTTTTTGTGTACTGTTGTTGCGTATATGTTCAACCAGTTGCTTACCATCCATCTCGGGCATGTTATAGTCTGTTACAATTAGATCAAACGATTTATCTTTTATTATCTCTACTGCTTCGAGACCATTCTCAGCCTCTGATAATTTTTCAATTCCCATATTACTCAACACGCGTTTGATATGTTTGCGTGCAGTGAAGCTATCATCAACCACGAGCACTTCAAGTTTTTCAGGACATATCTCGTTTGCATTAAGGCTGCTAGGATCCAGGTAATGCACTGTAGAAAATAGTGCGCGTTTTAGTTGACCGATCTCGTACGGTTTTGGTAACAAGGCAATCACGCCGGCCTGACGAATCGGTTCTAAATAACGAAAGTCAGTCTCACTAGAGATCAACATGAATGGGATGTCTGATGTATTAGAGTCCATGCGCATGTTTTGCACTAGCTCGGTGCCGGTCATGTCTTCAAGATGCATAGCACTGATCACAAGATCATGTTTATCTTTATTCATAGTGTTCAGGCCATCGGTGCCAGTAGTTACACGATCGATAGACATTACACCAAAACCATTTAGATGGTTAATGATAATACGTTGCTGTGTGGATGAAGGTTCGACCAGCAGCACGGATAATTGATCCAGTGTAATCTTTTCCATTACTAGATTTCCCAGGCATTATTTTCTCAGAGAGTGATTTTGCAGATGTTAATCAGAAATAGAAAAACCACTGTCGGAAATACATTAAGTATTAATCTGGGAAAAGGTCCTAATGTTATGAATATACTGCTGTTATCGTCTCGATAATATATTTCTTGAGACAGAATGCTTAGTTCGGTCACTCTCAGAGGGAGAGGGTTTGTTGCTGCGTGGCAGTTTATAACACTTAGTTATTTTGAATGCGCGATGTGACGTTGGCTTCACGTGCGCGTTGCATGTCTTCACGAATATGCGCAGTACGTCCGAACTGATTTCCGAGGTAGTAACCAAAGCCGAACAGGCCTGCAAAGATAACTGCTAAAGTAAGTAATTCTGTCATATCAATACCTGTAACTAACAACTAATAACTAGATACATTATGTATCGGTGGTCCGCACCACTAGCTTGATATATATGCGCTAAAAGAGGGGGTTTAAACTATGAGCGTGATCACGCTTTCAACTAACACCTGCGATCTGATGCGCATAGTGTGAACTCGGTCAGACGCCACTTTTTTTAGACTTAGTCTTAGTCTCTGAGGAGAGTACAGTGACACCGGATGAGACAGGCAACATTCTTTCCAGTAATGGTGTGGGTCGCTTGCCCAGACGTTGCTCATAGATCACAGTGTAGGTCATAACACGTTTGAGATAATCACGTGTCTCGGTGAAGGGCACACTTTCGATCCAAATATCAGCGGGCACGATACCGTCTTGAGGTAGCCATCGGCGCACGCGGTTGTGGCCAGCATTGTAGGCAGCGGTGGCAAGTACATTATTACCCTTAAACTTATCTTTAACTAACTTTAGATAGTTAATACCAAGACGAACATTCGTGTTTGCATTTAATAAATCATTGCGACGGAATCTAATTCTCAACGAACGAGCAACTTGTCGTGCTGTGCGAGGTAGTAATTGCATGAGTCCCATCGCACCTGCGTGTGAACGTGCATCACGGGTGAAGGCGCTTTCCTGGCGGATAATCGCAAAGGCCCAGGCCGGATTAATGCTTTGTTGTTTCGAATGATTAACAACGACTTCCTGGTGTGCAAGTGGGAAACGTTTTTCTAAATCATCCCAATACTTCGCCTGCGCAAAAGTAACGATGGCACGATCATGCCAGTCCCATTGGTGTGCAAGTTGTGCCGCCACCATCTTTTGCGATTTATCCAGTTGCTGGAGCGCATGGTTCCACTCACGTCTTGCATCAACTACTCGCTTTAATGCATAGAGTTCGCGTGCACGTTCAATCGAAGGCATCTTTTCAATATTAGAAAGATCTTTTGCGGAGTAATTAACGGGGCGATGTGCAAACTGGTAGCTTATACCTGCGCGGTCGGCTGAGAGAAATCCATAATAGCCGCGTGAGTCGGCGTTAAGTAAAAATACTGAACGCGCTTCTTCTAAGCGTCCCATGGCTTCGAGGGCACGCGCACGCCAGTAACGCCAGCGTTCAGTATGTTGTTTTTCCTGGGTTAAACGATCCATCCAGTCCAGGGCAATCTCCCAGTCCTGATCTTGAATGGCGTTAAGAATATAAAGCTCCTGAACACGTTGATCATCCTCGCCCAATTTCAGTTGTGTTAACCAGACCTTACTGTTAATTGGATCTTCTTTGACTAAGGCGAGAGTTAAGCGTCGCTCAATGCGGCCTATCTCGGTATTACTGAAATTAAATTGTCCCTTCCACTCGTTCCATAGCTGTGCGGCAGAAGCGGCATCTTTTCTGGCCATGCGACTGAGTCCATCACTAATGACCCAACGTAGCGGTTGAGAGTCTTTACCTTTAAAGCGATCGTAAATATTCATTACGAAGTCTGGATCACGACGTACTTTTGCCCAGATACGAACCCAGAATTGATCTTCTTTGGCCAGGTATTTACTTATGTAAAGTGCAAGACGGGCGTGACGGGATTGCATCGCAAGTCGAATACGTTCCCAAACCAGTTCCTGGGTGAGACCACCAGCAGCATGCCATTTCTTAATGGGTATATCGCAGTTTTTGGGTAAGGAAGAGCCTGTTGGCCAGGCACCTTCTATCACTGCAAAGGCACGCTTTTGTTGTTTGTGAATCAGTAGTGCACGGGCAAAGTCACACTGGAGCGCCTTGTCAGTGGTGTAATAGTAATTATCGATTAGAGTTTGCCATTGGCGTTTTCTGGCAAGTGATTTTAACCAGCTATATTGCAGACGTGTGGCCAGTGGTGTGCCGGGTTGCTCCTGCAAGAAACGGTGAATATTTTTATAGTTGGCTGTTCCCAGGTTTCGTTTGATTTCGTAATACTTTAGATAGGAGTGCAGCGGGTAATCACGAAGTTTTTGTTCGAGTTGACGGTAAGTTTTCAGGCGGCCTTTCTTTAACGCATGCTCCGCATCCTCAAACATTTGTCTTTGCAGCATGGTACGCCGGTCCACATTCGCTGCAGCGGGCCAGGCCACTATAGCAAGGACACTTACGGTAAAAATCCTTTTAACTAATTTTTTCACACCACCATCTAACATGGGACGGTCTCCTTGACCCTAGTATTACTAGGGAAAACTGGACTGAACGCATCCCTCATCCTTCTCTCATATTTGAAACTATACAACGGAAGTCTGAACTGCGCTAGCTAAGCCTTTGTATTTGCATAGAATGTGCCAAACACTAGGCATTTTATGTCTCCACTACACTGTATCGGCTAATCAGAGCGGCTTTTGATAAAAATTGGGGTAAATTTGACCTACACACGTTTATACAGCCCCACTTTGGCCACCACTTTTGTGGCGCAAAAATGTATACTCTCCGTCTTTTTTACGAGGCATGGTAAGAATCGTTACCGAGCCTAATGTTACCGCCGCAGGAGAGTTAGCAGCATGTCAGAGAAGAAGCTCAACAAATACAGCTCACGAATCACCGAACCCAAGTCACAAGGGGCCTCTCAGGCCATGTTGTATGGAACCGGTCTAACCGCCGAGCAAATGACTCAACCTGAGGTGGGGATTTCCAGCGTTTGGTGGGAAGGTAATACTTGTAATATGCATCTGAATGACCTGGCCGCGATCGTGAAAAAAGGCGTGGCAAAGGCCGGTATGGTTGGTATGCGTTTTAATACCATTGGTGTCTCCGATGGTATCTCGATGGGTACCTACGGCATGAGCTATTCTCTCCAATCTCGCGACATCATTGCCGATTCAGTTGAGACCGTGATGAACGCACAGTGGTACGACGCCAATATTTCTATCCCGGGTTGTGACAAAAATATGCCGGGTGTTCTTATCGCCATGGGGCGAATTAATCGACCTTCACTGATGATTTACGGTGGCACAATCAAACCCGGTCATCTGGGTGACAAGGTGCTGGATGTGGTCTCAGCTTTCCAGAGTTATGGCGAATACCTGGCTGGGGCCATTGATGACCAGGAGAGGCAGGAGATTGTCGAAAATTCCTGTCCCGGTGCCGGTGCCTGTGGCGGCATGTACACCGCAAACACCATGGCATCAGCCATTGAAGCGATGGGTATGAGTCTGCCCTATAGTTCATCCACCCCAGCCGTTGACCAGGGCAAGCTGGATGAATGTATGCGTGCCGGTGAGGCGATTAAGCACCTGCTCGAAAATGATATTAAACCTCGCGATATCATGACCCGTGAGGCCTTTGAAAATGCCATGGTCATTATCATGGCGCTGGGTGGCTCGACCAATTCGGTCCTGCACCTGATCGCCATGGCGCGTGCGGTAGACGTAAATCTGACTGTCGACGATTTTCAGGCCGCTTCGAGCCGGATTCCCTTCCTGGCCGACTTGAAACCCAGCGGTCGCTACGTGATGGAAGACCTGCACAATGTTGGCGGTATCCCGGCGGTTATGAAGTACTTACTTAGCAAGGGTCTCATCAATGGAGACTGTATGACCGTGACGGGTAAGACCATCGCAGAGAACCTGGCTGATTTGCCTGAGTTGCAAGCGGGCCAGAATATATTCATGCCGCTGGACAAGCCCATCAAGGCGAGTGGTCACATCCAGATCCTGAAAGGCAATCTTGCCCCAGGTGGCTCGGTAGCCAAGATTACCGGTAAGGAAGGTCTGAGATTCGTCGGACCGGCGCGGGTATATGATTGTGAAGAAGACATGCTGGCTGGATTGGAAAACAATGAAATTCAAAAAGGTGAGGTCGTGGTGATCCGCTACGAAGGCCCCAAAGGTGGCCCCGGTATGCCGGAGATGTTGACCCCGACCTCAGCCATCATGGGTGCGGGCCTGGGTAAGGATGTTGCATTGATAACCGATGGCCGCTTTTCTGGTGGATCGCATGGCTTCATCATCGGTCACGTTGTTCCTGAAGCACAGGAAGGCGGGCCAATTGGTCTGATCCAGACAGGTGATGTGATTACTATCGATGCCGATACCCTGGAACTTTCAGTTGATGTTTCCGATGCAGAGATGACTGCTCGTCGGGAGAACTGGGTAATGCCTGCTTATAAAGCGACACGAGGAACACTTTACAAATACATCAAAAATGTCAAAGATGCCTCTCAAGGTTGCGTCACAGACGAGTGATAAACCAATGATCTAAAGAGAGATCTTAAGAGCCGGTCTTAAGATATCTCTGTAACTCTTTGTTAAATAATATAAGAAATTTAATATTAACAATGTGACACGTTTGTATCGCCTGGCTCCCCGAGGTTTGATAAAATGACCCCATAATTAACAATATCATTTTTTATACGGTGATCTGGGGAGGTCATTATGTTGAGTAACAATATTCCTGTGGTTGGGAATTGGTATGTCAACCGCACAGGGCAATTGATTAAAGTGAAGCTACTGGAAATGCTACAAGGCGTTCCGGTCAAGGCGATGATTGAGTACCTCGATGGCACCACCAAGGTGATCGATATGCAGGCCTGGTCATGCCTTGAGCTGAATCGTCACATCAGTCGTGGTGGTACGGTACGCTTTAATCAGTAACAAATAAAATAGGCCTTATAAGGTCTTGCGCCAGGGGAAGGAAAAACCTGGAAGGATAGGTGTCCTTTCGGGTTTTTTTATGTCCAGAGATTTATAATACCTGTCTAGTGAAAAAAATTTGGGCAGAATAAGGAGTACCCAACCGTGCCTCAGATAAAAGAATCAGAGACCTATCTCCAGGATTTACAATCTCGCCTACGCCAATTTGCCATTGATCGTGACTGGGAACAGTTCCATGCACCGAAAAATCTGGCGATGGCGCTTGCCGTCGAGGCTGGTGAGCTCATGGAGCACTACCAGTGGTTAAGTGAAGAGCAGAGTGAGAATCTTGATCAACAGCAATTGCAGACGGTTGGTTTTGAAGTTGCCGATGTCTTTCTTTTCACAGTGCGACTAGCAGACCGGATGGGGATTGACCTGGCTGATCTGGTCGAGAAAAAGATAAAAATAAATGAAGAAAAATATCCTGTAGATAAGGTGCGAGGAAGTGCAAAGAAATATACGGAATATGCTTCAGACTAAACGTAGATTAACTTGTTTACTTTTGCTCGTTTAGGATTTTACTAATCGCATCAACCGACAAGGGGGCGTAATAATAGTTACCCTGAATCTCATGGCAATTATGCTTTTGTAAAAAGGCCAATTGCTCTTTTGACTCCACCCCTTCGGCTACTACATTCAGATTCAGAGTTTTTGCCATAACTATGATGGCAGTAGTAATCGCTGCATCATCTTTATCTTCTAACACATCGCGAATAAAGGAACGGTCAATCTTTAAGGTCGCGATGGGGAAACGTCTCAGGTAATTCAATGATGAATAGCCTGTACCGAAGTCATCAACCGCAATCTGGACTCCCAGGTGATTTAATGAATTCAGTGCGCTAATCGTTTTACTCGCATTCCGCATTAACATGCTTTCAGTGAGTTCTAGTTCAAGCTTATTAGTTTCAATACCCGTTTCCTTTATGATTTCATTAAAGGACTGGATAAAGTCGGGATCATTAAACTGGCGACTCGATAAGTTTACACACATCTTGACTGAGTCGTAGCCTTGTTCTCGCCATTCAACCGCCTGTCGGCAAGCGGTTCTTAACACCCAGTCTCCAACACTTACGATCAGTCCAGTTTCCTCAAGAATGGGCACGAAGTCTGTCGGTGATACGACGCCAAGGTCTGGGTGTTGCCAGCGCAACAGGGCTTCTACGCTGGTTATTTTACCCGTGCGAGAATCAATTTGCGGCTGGTATTGTAGGAAGAACTCACCACGTTGTAGTGCATGACGGAGTGAGTTTTCCAGGGTCAAGCGTTCGAAGGCTCGCGCACTCATTTCGTTTGAGAAGAACTGATAATTGTTTTTGCCGAGGTGTTTAGCACGATACATGGCAACATCGGCATTGCGTAGTAAGGTCTCTGAATCATCGCCATCGGTAGGATAAATACTGACACCGATACTGGCGGTAGTAAGGATTTCCTGGCTTTCTATTTTGAAGGCAGGTGCCATGGTATCCAGCATTTTCTTGGCAAGCTGTGACACATCTTTTTCCGAGGCCACGTCATCGAGCAAGATTGCAAACTCATCACCACCAAAGCGTGCAACCGTATCGCCAGCGCGAACCCCCTTACTTAAACGTTCTGTAATTTGAACAAGCAACAAGTCACCAATGTCATGTCCCAATGAGTCATTCACATCCTTGAAGTTATCAATGTCCATAAAGATCACGGCGATCAGACGATTGTGCCAGTGTGCACGTGCCATCGCCTGGCGTAGTCGATCTAAAAACAGTGTTCGATTTGGTAAATTAGTCAGAGAATCGTGATGAGCCATGTAGTGCAAGCGTTCCTGAGTACGCATGCGCTCTGAGATGTCTTTGCCTGTTGCAATAAAGTGAGTTATTTCATCGCCATGTGTGCGCACAGGTGTAATAGTCTTCTCTTCGTAATAAATCGAACCATCTTTACGAGCATTAATAAATACATCACTAAAGTTTTCACCTTTTAATAATGTATCCCACATGGTTTGGTAAAAATTTTGGTCATGTTTATCGGACTTTAAGAAACTCGGGTTGTGACCAATGACTTCATCCTGGCTATAGCCGGTGATGGCCTCAAAGGCTGGGTTGACATATTCAATGCTGCCATCGGATTTGGTGACCATGACCACATCAGTAGTTTGCTCAAGTGCAGCAGAGATCAGCAACATCTGTGTTTCGATTTGTTCTGAGCGGGTAATATCATTGCCTACACCGATTACCGAGCTGACTTCACCTCTGTCATTTAGGATGGGTTGATAGATTGACTGATAGGTCCTGTCATTAATTCTTACAACTGAATCTACCGCCTCGCCATTGAGTGCCTTCTCCGCATCATTGATGATTTGTGGAAAATTTTTATAGATATCAAAAACAGATTGACCAACGACTTCTCCTGCCGAATAGCCTAGCTCCTCGAGTCCTTTGCCTTCGGACAGGGTAAAGACACCTTTATTATCTGCTGCCCAGATAATGATGGGAGAATTGGAGATAACCGTGTTTAACAAGGCATTACTTTCTTCCATCGACTGCAGTCTCTGGAATTGTTCTGTAATATCACGCGAGTCAGTAATCAGGGCGTCTACACTGCCGTTTTCTTTGACCGGGTAAATCCAGGTCTCGATAACCCTTATTTGCTCGTCCAGTCCCGTGAGTGTCAGTTCGATATGTTCCGCATTGCCGCTTTCGAGTACTTTGACAAACGCCCGATTGAATTGCTCGGCATGACGTTCGGAGAGATGGTCATAAAATGATTGGCCGATAAGATCATCATCACTGTCGAGTATGACTAACGGCCGATTACTGAAAAGAATGGTGCCTTCCGGGTCCAGGATCATGATCTGGTTTAGGGAATTTTCTGTGAGTGCGCGCCAACGAACTTCAGCATTGCTGATGAGCTTATCGTGTAGTGCATCCAGAATTGTCGTTGTCTGACCCATCTAATTTCCCCGAAATAGTAGGCAGATTTTACCACGCACGAGCGGCTATTCCCCGATCTACATCAAGAAATTAAGCCGATTTGTGCCCGTTCCCGTATTTGCGATGTTGCGCTAATAGCCTTATCTGACGCCATTTTGTACGATTTTGAGGTGTTTAGGCAGAGCCTTGGGAGTGAAGCAGGATAATTTCATCATTCCCGAGAAGGCCTGAGTTTCGAGTCGATTCGGGACGGAGCGAAAAAGGAGTACCAGAGCAATGAATCGTTTTTCCTTTTACAGCTGGCATATCAGGTGCGTTAACATAACATAGACTGGTTGGAGTCATTCAAAGGTTGGGCCGATTTGGCTCATTCATCTGCTTGGCCAGCGGGGTAATATGTTGATTAGAGTGAAAGGGATTATGTCTGACAAAGTACAAAAAATTTATTCGGGGAATGTTATTGATTTGCAGCTTGAGCAAGTCGAGTTACCGAATGGTGTCCAATGTGAATTGGAAATTATTCAGCACCCTGGTGGTGTCGCGATCGTTGCTATCAACGCGCAGAATGAAATTTGTATGTTGCGCCAGTATCGTCATGCGGCGGGTGGCTGGATCTGGGAGATACCCGCTGGCAAGATCGAAACCGATGAAGCCCACGCCGTGACTGCCAGGCGCGAGCTAATAGAAGAAGCGGGGGTTGATGCCTCGGACTGGGCGTATCTTGGCAAGACCTTGAGCTCACCCGGTGTGTTCACCGAAGTGATACATCTTTACCTAGCGAAGGGCCTGACGTCTGCCGAGCAAGCTCACGAAGAGATAGAGGTCCTTGATGTGCACTGGCTATCACTGGATCAAATTATGTCGATGGTGACAGCCGGTGAAGTTGTTGATGCTAAAACTTTAGTCGCATTGTTTTACTTACAGAACAATGTAGGCTCTGAAGTTGATGTCTGATAGTCAAAAAGCAGAAATACTCAAAGTCGCCTTGAAACGCCAAACACGCATTAACTGAAACAAATTAGCTTACTACTTTTTAATGTTGGCTAACCAATGATTTAAAAGATGCTCAGCATATCCTTGTAATTGCGTGATGTGTTGTATTGTCATTTCTAAGATCATATCTTTATCGTGTGTTTGATCACAACGCTTTGCCAGATCCTCGGGATAACGATCCAGCCATTCCTTAATAACTTCTGCTTCCATCTCAAGATGAAACTGTAAAGCTAGATGAGGGCCAATGACGAAGCCCTGGTTGCTGTAAAGATCGTTGCCAAAAATTGCGCTAGCGCCAGAGGGTAAGTCAAAGGTTTCACCATGCCAGTGAAAAGCCATTAAGGTATCAGGTAAAGCATTTGTCCATCCAGAATCACGTTCATTGGTAGGGAGGCTATTCACCGGCCACCAACCCAACTCCATGCAAGGACCAGGATAAACGCGCGATCCCATTGCTTTTGCCATCAGCTGGCTTCCCAGACATATCCCCATCACGGGTATATCGCTTGCCATAGCGGCTTTGATCAGTGCTATTTCGTCATCGAGCCAGGTAATCGGATCGTTGACGCTCATGTCACCACCCATAAAAATAAGGCCGCTAGTGGAATCCAGATCAGAATTTACTGGTTCACCTGCATCGATGCGTACCAGTTCATAAGGAATCCGTTGCTGTTCCAGCAAGGTCTGGAAATATGCGGGGCCTTCACAATCTATATGACGGAAAATTCGGATCGGTTTCATTATCACAGTCTTAATGTTCCGTAGCTTTGGTTATTTTTAATCTAGCGTGCTAACTTAACATATACGGAATTTTAGTTGGATAGGGAAGGGCAGCAATATGAAATTGTTTAAATTATTTTTAATGATGTTGATTGGTCTAACGTTAAGTAGTGCGGGCTTGCAGACTAATATAGCCCAGGCCGCAGACGATAAGAACAAGCGAGGGGTGGACTCAGATGCGATGGACAATGCTCGTTTGGGTGAGCTGATCAAACGTATCGATGAAAAAGCAAAAGGTGATCCGGGTTACTGGACCTTGCTTGTAGAGGGTAAACAGGTATTAGTGATTACAGATGAAAAGGCAGATCGTATGCGCATCATCTCTCCAATCACAGCTAGTGCCGAATTAACACAGCAGCAGTTGTATCGAATTATGCAGGCTAATTTTGATAGTGCGCTTGATGCTCGATATGCGGTGGCAAAAGAAGTCCTGTGGAGTACCTTTATTCATCCGCTGTCGTCGTTATCTGATCGGGAATTCCTGGTTGGGGTCGGTCAGGTTGTAAATCTGGTCAGCAATTACGGCACCAGTTTTTCTTCAGGTGCACTTATCTTTCGCGGTGGTGATAGTGACGGTCTGCAAAAAAGAGAAGTAATTGACGACTTATTGGAAAAAGGTCTGAGTGTGTAAAACCCGGGCGCTTGAATTTAAGCGCTTAAACAAATTGCTTATCCAGAAGGAAAATCAAAGGTAAAGGCGGCACCACCAAGATCACTATGCGTGATCGTGAGCTCACTGTTATACGCAGTGACAATATCCATGACCACAGATAGCCCGATTCCCTGACCCGGCATATTCTGGTCGATTCGACCGCCACGTTGTAATACATGTCCGACTTCTGAATCTTCGACGCCTGGGCCGTCATCGGCAATCGTGAAACGGGCACGTTTGTCTTTCAGACTGACACTGATGCGCACCCTTTGCTTACACCACTTACAGGCGTTGTCTATGACGTTGCCCATGACCTCCATGATGTCCCCTTCATCAACACGAATACTCAAGCCTTCGGGCAGGTGTGCATCAAACTGTATCTGTTTATCCTGGTAAACTTTGTTAAGTGCGCGACAGATTTTGCTGACCACGGGTTCGACTTCAATACTTTTTCGAATCGGCGATGCACCTGCGGTGGCAGCGCGTTGTAATTGATGACCGATAATATGATCCATACGCTGAATCTGTTCCTGAAAATTTTGTTTTTGCTCTTCATCTTTTATATTCAGCAAGGCGCCATTCAAAACCGCCAGTGGTGTTTTCAGACTGTGCGCCAGGTCGGCGAGGGCATTTCGATAACGTGTCTGTTGCGTGTGTTCGTGCTCAAGTAAGCCATTGATATTATCGGTCATGCGCAGAATTTCAGTGGGATAGGTTTGGGTAATACGCTCCTGATCGCCTGACTCGATTGCATTAAGCTCAGTGACCACGCGTCGCAATGGTTTTAATCCCCAGATCAGTATCACTACTTGCACCACCAATAAAATGGCTGCCAATCCTATCAGCCAGCCCCATAGTGTTTGTCGGTATTCGTTGATTTGCTTATGGAAGTCAGCAAGATCAGTGATGATATTAAACGTCAGCGGTACCTTACCCTTCGAGGTATACCAGACGATGCCATAACTTTTTAAATAGAATTCTTCATCTTCAATTGCGAGCCGTTGCAAACGTTGTTCACCGGAGGGTAGGTGTATTGGTTTTGGTAAACGAACACCCACGGTCGAGAGTGATTTCCAGAGCGTCTTACCTTTATCGCTGACAATAAACGCATAGAGACCTGAACTGGGTAGACTAAACTTGGTTTCCAGCAATCGGGTTGGCATGTCGATGTCTTCCAGGTTTTCGACTTCAGTGCCAGCAAGTAACAAGGTCAGTTGGGTATTGAGGTTTTCCTGCAGACTGGCCTCAGCACTCTCATAAAAGGCGCGATCAAGTGTATAACCGGCGATAAAGATAAAGATGGTAAGGACCAGGCTGGCCGCCAGGATTAATCGGCTACGTAATGAATTCATGCATCTCCATCACAGAGCTTGAAACGATAGCCACGACCTCGCAGGGTTTCAATGGGTTGTAGTGAATTATCCGGATCCAGTTTGCGTCTAACCCGTCCCATAATCACTTCAATAACATTACTGTCACGATCTTCATCGTGCGGGTAGAGGTAATCCCCCAGCTTATCTTTTGATATCACTTTTTCATGATTGCGCATCAGGTATTCGAGCAGGCGATATTCAAAGGTCGTGAAGTCGACGATTTGATCCGACAGGTAAACCTGCTGACTATTAATATCAATCTTGATCGGGCCACATTCGATGACCTCCTGGGTCTTACCGCTGGAACGTCTTAGCAAGGCCTTGACTCTAGCAAGTAACTCTTCCATCTGAAAAGGTTTCACCAGGTAATCGTCGGCACCGGCCTCAAGCCCGTCGACTTTATCCTGCCAACGGTCACGCGCGGTTAAGATCAGTATAGGCAGAGTCTTGCCCTGCTGGCGAAGTTTTCTGATGACGTCGATGCCCGACATACCGGGTAAACCGATGTCAACAATCGCTGCATCAATAGGGTATTCCTCTGCGAAGAAAAGACCTTCTTCACCTTCACCTGTTTCATCCACCATGTAGTCATTGTTTTTTAGTTGCCCGGCAACCTGTTGGCGGATTTCGGTTTCATCTTCAATAATAAGTATGCGCATGATTAGTGTGCGGAGATTACCGCTCCTGAGTCCTTGTTGATGATGACGATATGCATTCCACCGGAGCCGTCGAGAACCTTAACGCGATATGCTGGCGTGTCGCCCTGTTTGATCTGTTTTACATCAATTACGCGACCCGGGTATTTCGATTTGGCAATATTGGCTGCCTGCTGTTTATTGATTCCTGCCGCATATGAATTGGGAATGGAGATAAAAAACGAGCTCAATACGAGTGTTGCAAGAATTACTAATGTTTTCATACCTGTTCCCTTAACCGGGTAAAGGCATAAGCATACAATGACCGACCTGTCAGGTAAATCAAACAGGGCCGCAAAATGCGGCCCTGTCCCGACCCTGTATGCTTACGCTGGTTAATGAAGATGTAGACTCAGACCATGTGGACCAAGGTGGATGCTGCTGTGGTGTCCATAGCCATGGTGTCCGCGGTGATGTTTACGATGATGGCGCTTGTGCTTACGATGATGATGGCCATAACCCCTGTGTCCACGATCCCAGTGTCCTCTATCATAGTGGCGACCATAATGATGCCCCCTGTGATGCCCATAGTGATGACGACGATGGCCTCCACGTTCGTGACGGCTATGATCACGATCACGACGATGGCCTCCACGTTCATGACGGCCATGATCACGATCACGACGATGTCCACCACGCTCGTGACGATCATTATCGCGATCACGGCGGTGGCCACCACGATCATGACGGTCACCACTACGCTCAGAGGCGTATTGTTGTTTCAATGAACGGTCATTGCCTGAAGCCAAGGCTTGCGAGGACAGGCCGGTCATACCAATCAGGGTAGCCGCTATGATTGCAGTTGTACGAATTGTCTTTTGCATTATCCACCTCCGGTTTTTGTGGATGAGTTTTCATTGGGGGTTAGAATACGCCTACATGAATGAACCAAAACTGAACAAGTAAATCTTTTAACTTCTTGTTCTGAAAGGATAAATAAAAGAATTTTATGGAAATTCAGACTAAACTGAACGCCAGTCGACCTGATTATCGGGGTGGCAGCCTGGTCAACCTCATGACTAGCATTGGCCAGGCTTTTGGACGAGAGGCACAGGACTATCCTGGATGTCGTAGCCTGGCGGGGATCGATTTAGCTGAGTATGATAACCTGATCCTGCTCGTAGTCGATGGCATGGGGTATGACTATGTGCAGGCCTCGACCGGATTCTATAAAGATCACTGCCACGCCAGCCTAACTTCTGTTTTCCCATCCACGACTGCCACCAGCATTACCGCATATTTAACTGGGCAAGCACCTCAACAACATGGGCTGACCGGTTGGTTTACTTATCTAAAAGAAACAGGTGGTGTCACCGCCGTGTTGCCCTGCATGTTACGTGGTAGTCAGCAGAGCATCAGTCAGCAGGGGCACGATATCGCTCGTTTGTATAATCATCCTTCGTTTTTTGACGAGCTTGCGCCGGACAATGACAGAGTCACAAGTGCGGTGGTCTCACCCAACTGGATTCTGGATTCAGAGTTTAATCAGTGCCACTTGGGTACCGCAGTACCCTGTGGTTACGAAGGCCTGGATGAGATGTTTGCACAAATGGCAAATTGTGTGAAAGCGACAAAGGATCGGCAATACATTTATGCATACTGGCCGGAGTTTGATCATCTTTCACATGTACACGGCAATCAGAGTGACCCGGTGGCAGAGCATTACCTTCAGATCCAACAGGCCACAGAAAAATTTCTCGCCGAGGTCAAAGGCACGAACACACTATTATTGATTACTGCCGATCACGGTTTTATCGACACCCAGCCTGAGCAATGCATTACCGTTAATGATCACCCGGTATTGCAGTCGTGTCTGAGCATGCCTTTGAGTGGTGAACCGCGGGCGGCTTATTGTTACCTGCACGAAGATAAACGCGAGGTCTTTGTCGATTATGTTAATAATCAGTTTGCATCTAAGCTTGATTGTGTACCGAGCCAGGAGCTGCTGGAAGATAATTGGTTTGGACTCGGCGTAGCGCATCCACAATTGGAAAATCGTATCGGTGACTATACCCTGTTGATGAAAGAGAATTTTATTATCAAGGACTGGCTTGCGACAGAAAAACGTTTTTTCCACTACGGGGTACATGGTGGAGTGAGTCAACAGGAGATGTTTATTCCCCTTATTTACTTGCCCGCCTAAAATAATGAGACAAATATCTCACTTCGTTTAAACCAATCGTAATTGGCTTGCGTTAATTAGAGCGGTCAACGTATATTGTCATCGACAATAAATATGGAAATTAAAGAATAATATTAAAAGGGGAAATACACATGCTTAAAACTATTCACTGGTTCTTTTCTTTAAATAAGACAGGGCTCCCGCATTCAGGACAGTATTTCATACTACAAACTATATAAACTAGTGATCGCCGTGTACATCTTTGTATTTCAGCATTCCGAGTAGTTGTTGTTCTTTCTCATCATCAAAGCCACATGAGTGCTTCCACTCTTTTGGGTTCTCGTAAGTGCCAAATAACATGTCCCACCAGACAATATCGCCATAGTTGTTTTTATGACGATTATACTGGTGATGAATGCGATGCATTTCTGGGCGTTGAAAAAAGTAACCAATCCATTGCGGTGTCTTAACATTGGTGTGATAGAAAAACTCACCAAGCGCGGTGCAGGAGGTATAAACCAGACCGGCTTCAATAGACAGTCCCAAGGTGGTGTAAACCAGGAGGCTACCTAATACAGAGTTAACGATCATTTCACCCGGATGTTTATAAAAAGATGTAATCACTTCCAGGCGTTGCGGACTGTGATGTATTTGATGAAAGGCAAGCCACAGGAAATCATATTCATGGCGCCAACGATGCCACCAATAAAAAACAAAGGTAGCGATAAAGTAGGCGAGTAGACCGCCGATGACAGGGCTGACATAGTTGGAGAGTGAGAAAATAGACCAGGAAGATAACCAAACCTCCCAGGTAATACCAGCCAGTAAAATAACACCCAGTTGCACACCGTTGATTAACAGTACCCTAAGCGGCCAGGTCTTTACTTTAGGCAGAGGCCAACCGGGAATGGCACGTTCAAGTAGAAAACAGCCAACAAAAATCCCCAGTATTAAATAAAGCATGTTGGTAACCCAATTTTTATGATTTTTTTAATGCGCCCTTAATCGATACCAAGGCTAACTTTCTCTGGAACGTAAAGCGTATATTTTTTACCACCAAAGTCGATTTTACGTTTCTTACGGTTACCAGTCTCAATGATAATATGGTTGCGATGAGAGTTGGGAATATAAGGGGGTAACATATCGCCACCCCAATCTATGGGGATATCACAACCGCCAAAACAACAT
>CAMYMU010000013.1 GCA_947259575.1 uncultured Ectothiorhodospiraceae bacterium
GTGTCCGAACAGCGGATGCGGATAATCAAACATATTAATCTGCAGCTTGCCGCACTGGAGCAACCGATATTCCGTGGTAGTGATGAGGATTACCTGGGCATTGCAGGGGATCTGTTGCGTAACTACCAACAGCAAAAAAAGCTTTTAGCTGACTATCGGTCTCCGGTTGATCGTCGAATTCAGAATTTTATTAATGATTATCTTAAGCAGAACGGTGTCGAGCAGTCTGTTGCTTTGCCTGGTACGACCTTTGTACTGGATAAAGCGCAATTGGCAAGGGAATTAGCCCTACCTCCGGATGGTAATCATTTTTCATCTAACTACATAAATTCTTTTCGACTGGTACAGGGCATACTGAATAATCCTGTCAAAGACCGCCGTACAACCCAAGGTGTTTTCCATATTGTAGAAGGTGGTCTGCCCATTCCAGAAGGAAAAAAATCGGTTCCGGTTAATGTCTTCCATGCCTTGTATCAGCAAGCGATGAATCCACCGGATGAACTTATGTACCTGCCCTTTACGCACACGCAAAAAGATCAGGCAAAGCTATGGGTATCACTGCTAATGCGACCAATGGTCTCGCCAGAGATTCCAGGTATCACTTCAAGCAAAAGTATGGAGATACGTTTTTTTGCCCCAGGCAGCTTGGTGTCCAACCTGGATTTTGTAGAACGTATTTTTGGCAACGCAGGCGATCCCTATTTACCTGAGAATGATGCCGCGTTGGATATACATAGCTGGACCGGTCATACTGGCTGTGTGATTCTTGCACCGCAGCTAGTGCAATGTCGCGCCAAGGATCTCGGCCTGCCGCATTATGATCATGCAAATGAACGGCAGCGTCGTGATGGCATGTACTGGAAGCAGGAAGAAGATTTGTACAATAACGGGCAAGCTTTCAAGATCGTTTGCCGAGACATGCGCGGTGTCATTGTCACGATTATTGCGGATAATTATTTTGGCTATAGCAAGAAGGAAGTGAAATCACAAATTAGTTATTCCGCTAATCTTTACGGTGGCTGTGAAGAAGAACATTCTGGTGGTGCCATCGCCTTCCCATGTTATAACCTCGGAGATACATTTCAACCCGATGACCGAATATGCATGAATGGTCATATCTTTAGCGAGATGATCGAATCGTACGATACGGTCATGCAGCTTAAGGATGGGGGATATGCTATCGATAAACATTATCCGAACATAATATACGTTCCGGAAGATACACGCATCGATTTATTCGAACAGACTGTTTCTTGGCAACAGGGCAGTGATACGGTCAAGCTGAAGCTACTGGCAAGAAACACCTATGTTTATCCATTTGGTTACAAGGTAAGAATGGAAAAACACCCACGTTCCCCAACTTGGCGTTTGATTGGGACAGAAGCAGAAGGGACATTCTGTCATAAACCTTGTACCGTATCCGGCGGTGGCAAGTCTGAAATTTCCAAATCAATCTCTGGAACGTTGATCTGTGGTCCCTTGTTTGTCGAGGAAATCAATCTCGACCTGGATCGAGTTGAAACGATATTCGAAAAGGACTACTCACAACGATTTAGAGATAAAACCCAAACGGATACCAGGTCTTTTCTAGACGAAGAGCGATCGCTTGGTTCTAGTATCAAGCTGCTTACACCTTCAAATACAGAATATACTGATGAATATAACGAGTGGCTGGCAACCATACCACAGCATATTCTTGCTATTGTCTTTATAATTAAGCGATTTTTCCGTCCAGAGTGGGGGCAAAGCTGGCGCGAGCATTTCACTGTTGATGTTGTTAATGGTTATCCGGGTCATGAATTAAAGTTCGATGATCGTACATTGGTAGCAAACTATCTCAGGGTTGGCGAAGATCCCAATGGTTCCTGGCGAATTTATAAGTTACGACAAGATTATGTGGGTGCAGACAAGGTACAAATGGAAGACGATATTACGGTATCGACGACAGTCGCTGCTGAGCAACTGGATTATTTAAACCCAGATTACAACAATTCAAGTATAAAGCTGGTAGTCAATTGCGAACAAAAATTATTTCAAAGGCCGGATGATGCTATTCATCGTGGCCTGGATATCCAGGCGGAGGCGGATCTTGCCGGCGAAGATAACTTTCTATCTAACTTCGAACCGTATGAGCATACTTTCGCAGTTGATCTGATCGAAGATGCGATCGGGTTTAGCGAATACTCTGAACATATGCAACAACTCATTCAGCGTGCGGCACAAGATAAGCGAAACTATTTTGTGTCATCGGCACATCCACGGCTGGTAGATGGTAAACCAACCCCCAACGTACGTTATTTGCAAAACCGACCTGACCTTGTCAATGCAAGAGACAAGTATCTTGCTGAGATGGGGGTACGCCTATATCGTCGTATCCCGAAGCAACAGCGTGTGCTACTACCGGTAAATGCAGTACTACCCGGACGGCGTAATAATGCGAGAGATCTTGCCAAAAAAATTCGACCTTTAGCCGTTTACAATCCGATTCATTATCAAGAATTACCAGAATTATTCATGGATTACATCAGCAGTTTAACCGGTAAATCACCCTCGACAACAGGCGCTGGTTCAGAAGGTGCGCTGACTAAAGGACCTTTTAATGCATTGACACCGACAGCGGATCTTAACAATGCGCTGGTTTCCTATATTTTATCTGGTTACGATGGTTTTAGTTCTGCCGCAGGATATGTCGGTCCCGACTGCCAGGTGGAGCATGATGTCAGCCTATTGATACCTGAAATCTGGTGCAGAATTCCGGTTGCCCAGCGTAATGCGCAATACATGCGTGAGCATGGTTATTTAAAAAAGCTGGACGACTTCACTTATCAGGGCAAACAGATATTGGCCAGTCGCCTTGGATATCGGATTACAAAGCGGTTTGTGCATGCTTATATGGGTAAAATTTTTGATAATCCAAATGTTGTATTTGATGAAGCATTATTAAAACCGGAAACGCAGGATCTTGATGCCTATGCAGATGGTATCTGTAATATTGTCGAGGCACAGCAACGTGTGGCACGAGAATATATATCCGATGGTTCAGTGGAAAATGCCTGTCCGCCATTAAAAGCTATTTTATATATTATGGCAGAGGGTCACTATGACGCTAAGGAGACGCTAAGGATATTAATCATCCGGATATTCGGGGCATGTTTAGCGCTGAGTATTTATTAAATAGTGACTGGTACAAACAACGTCTTATCACTAAGCAGATGCGTGACATCCAGCTTTGGCAACGTCACGCCGACTATTTTGATGCACTAATGCAGGCTGATAGTACGGTTGATAACACTGAACAACACGAGCTGCAAAGAAAGCGTTCCGAAATCAAAAACCAGCTGGATTACCTTCACAGCGATGAATATTTGCAGAGTTTACAGGGAAGCATTGGCGCAGACTGGATAGACCATAACCTGAGCTAAGTGTATTTCTAATGCACTATATATAGAGTAAACACAGACCAGAACTATACGCCAAGGTAATCCAGAATCCCATCGGCTGCAGTTCGGCCCTCATGGATTGCAGTTACCACCAGATCGGAGCCGCGCACCATATCACCACCTGCAAATACCTTCGGATTAGCCGTTTGCCGAGGGTACTCACCATCAAGGGGCGCAATCACGCGGCCTCTATCATCAGTGTGAACATCGACTGCTTCAAACCAGCTGACCGGACTGGGACGAAAGCCGAAGGCGATAACGACCTGATCGGCTGGTATGATTTCCTCTGAACCGTCAATGGGAATGGGTCGACGGCGTCCACGTGCATCTGCTTCGCCCAGTTCTGTCGTCACAACCTTTACGCCTTCTACCTTATTGTTACCCATAATCTCGACAGGTTGTCGATTCCATAAGAATTGCACGCCTTCTTCGATAGCGTTGTTCGTTTCTCGTTTCGAACCGGGCATGTTCTCTCTGTCCCTGCGATAGGCACAGGTAACGGAGAGGGCACCTTGACGAATCGCGGTGCGATTACAGTCCATCGCGGTATCCCCCCCCCCTAAGGTGACAACTCGTTTCCCGGCAAAGTTAATAAAATCACTTTCCTCAGCTAACAATTCCATGCGTTGCTTGGTGTTAGATACAAGGTAGGGTAAGGATTCATAAACTCCAGGTAGATTAATCCCCGGGATATCAGGTTTGACGGCCGTATAAGTTCCCATCGCGAGAAATACAGCGTCAAAGTCATTCAGCAGGTTTTGCAAAATGATTTCGCCACCAATCTCAGTATTCAGTAGAAACTTTACCCCCATCTCTTCCATGACCCTGCGGCGCCGCGCAATAATCGAT
>CAMYMU010000014.1 GCA_947259575.1 uncultured Ectothiorhodospiraceae bacterium
GCACGACGTATGGCCGAATCGGCAGCGCATTTAGTCGATGAAGTCATTCCTAGACAACCAATACGGCAGTTTACGCCATGGAAGGCGTGTAGTAGAGCACCAACAGTAGGCGCATTAGGCGACGCAGGACGAGCCCATGGAGGGGCGAAGGCTCAATAGATCCTGCTTGGAGCAGTTGCCGAGGGTCATCTCGTTTCCCATTCCGTTACGCATTCTGTTTGCGTCACAACCGCAACTGCTAACACCGGTAATCAAAATCATTCACCGCGCGATATCCACTTTTCTCATCAAACAAGCTGGACTAAAGGTGAGTGAGGCACAAGACCGGTGCAGTGACGCTGATTCAACGCTTTGGCTCGGCGGCTAATCTGAATATAGCTTCATAATACCCCCGTTGTGCAAGTTGTTGATTTATATGGATTCTGGTGTTTCATTTTTCAAAGTGTCCCTTTTTAGATTGAGTTTTCCGGTCTTTTTTAACTGATTTAATATCGAAATCACAGGCTCAGCGTCCAGGTCAAGCCGATTTATCTCCAATGGCGCATAAGGAACAAGCTGTTTTGCCGCTAAAATATTGGCTTCAATTAAACGCATTAAGGTTGTATCGCTTACGCCACTGTATTTTACTGCCTGACCTAATGTTAGTATATTTGGGTCAAGTGTTGCTAGATTTGGCGCGTTAATTTGATATTTTTTCCGTGCATAAGCAACTCGAGATTGTGTCCATCGTAGACCTTTACCTGTTTTCCGATTGAGTTTTCCTAGTACACGTGCGATAGCATCATCCGGATAACGTATGGCCATTTTTCGAATAACTTCTATATCTTCCAGTGCCGTTTTATGTGCGATGGCGCCCGAGAGTGGTTTTTGCATTTCAAAGTTTGTATGACTCCCGCCATGCCAATGAATTATGAAATTCAATTGTTGAGACTCTTCATCCAAACTCACTATGATTTCATTTATTAATTCACGGACAATTTTTTTCTTGAGTATCATCGGGCAAGCGGGGGCTTGCCAGACGGATGAAAAATTGCTTCCCAATTCAAGAATCTTTGCACGTTGGATGGCATTGATAGGTTCTGATTGTGCATCTAATTCAACTAATCTTGCTTTGCATTGCTCAACGGATTTTAGCGTTTGATTCCAGCGCGCTTCAAGGACTTCTGCGACTAAGCGATTAGTTGCGTCGACCTCGTCATATTGAGTAAAGGCGCGATTTGCTTCGTATTCCGCTTGTTGTAATTGCCTTGTTAAAGCATTGCGACTGTCATTTTGTTGATGTGTCATTTGTTCAATCGCTAAAAGGCTAGCCTCCATGCTCAGTGGTGTAATAGCGTCAAGAACGATTGATGAAAAATATTTATCAACGGTGGCCCCACCGAAGCCTATGCAGTATTTGCCGCCACTGTCAAAATCACCTGGACATAAATAACGGGCAGCTGTACCTTTTTTGCCCCAATAACGCACTGTCAATTTTTTACCACAATGTCCGCACCGTAGTAGTCCATTGAGTAAGCTATGGCCATCTCTTACGGCTTTCATGGTATCTTCATCACCCTTAAAATTGCCGCCATTATTTTTCATGATACGTTGATTCTTTTCATAGGTTTCCCAGTCAATGTAGGCTTCGTGATGATCTTTAATGAAGACTTTGGCTTCTTCAAATGAAGTAATACGCGATTGACGTTTAATGGCTTGACCATCTTCTATTTTGACTTTCCTTGGATAACGTCCATAGACATAGGCGCCTGCGTATAAAGGGTTATGCAACACTGAGCTGATAAAGCATTGTACGGGTAATTGCCAAACTAATTGATGTCTACCATTAACGGGTTTGTTAACCGGTAATTCAATATTCTCTTCGTGAAACCAGCGATAGGTTTGTCTAATACTACCTAGGCGACTAAAGGTTTTGAAGACCAACTGCATGACTTCTTGAACACGCAGATTGGGATCTTTGACAATTTTAGTCCCATCAGCGCAAATATATCCTGGTGCAAGTATGCGCACCATCTCACCTCGTCGCGCTTTTTCTTCCTGGCCCTGCAGCAATCGCATTTTAAGTACGCTTAGCTCCACGACACTGAGGGTTCCTTTGATACCCAATATCAATTGATCATCCAGCATATTGAGATCGTATATTGTCTCTGCATCCCCGATGAGTGTATTAAATAGTTTACAGATTTCCATTAGATGACACCAATCTTTGTCATTGCGTGACAAACGGGAAACCTCACGACTTAATATTAAACCGACATCCCCTAAGGCGACATCAGCTAGCAGCTGTTTAAATCCTTCTCGTTTTATTGTACTGGTTGATGCGCTAATCCCTAGATCACAGTCAATAACTTCAATTTGTTCAAATCCAAAATGTTTTGCGGACTCAGTCAAAGCGTATTGCAGACGTTGGCTTTCCATATTATCCTTCACTTGTTTGAGTGACGATTGTCGAATATAGATTATCGCTTTTCGAGCGAGATGTGCAGCACTAATTTTTTGATTCGTTTGAAGGCCATTCATTTTTCTCTCCTTGTTGACTTCTCACAACCATCTTGATGGCTTGCGCCATCCACTCAATGATTTGTTGCTGTTCCCGTGTGCGAGTCAGAACATTTTGCATCATCGTTTGAGTTGTCAATTGTGTTTGTTGCTCCATTTTGATTTGTATCACGGTCAAATTTCTCCTTCGGAATTGAACAATCCAAAGTGAAGTTATTTAAACGAATTAAATCAAGTAATGTGACTAAATTGGGAAGTGGAAAAATGGGTTGGTCGACGATTTTAATCTTGGCAGCATCGACTTCTAGCATCCAAATCGGTATCTTAAGTGTTTTGCCATTAGGCAGTTCAACAGTTGCTGAACCATCTTGAATTTTTGGCCAAGCAATGACTTTGAGTGTCTTATTGTATAGTGGATGAAAAGGATAATGGACTGTCGTGTCCAGCGCCATGGTATTTACAGGCAACGTTGCTCAAGATTCATCTCCACTGCCTGTTTCTGGATGGGGTGTATCGTCAAGTCGACGGTGAAACGGTATTTGAGTCGGTTCCACCCCCTAAAGAAGAACAACTCCAACAACTCTTACATCAACTTATACAGCGGCTA
>CAMYMU010000015.1 GCA_947259575.1 uncultured Ectothiorhodospiraceae bacterium
ACCGATTGCCTTTGGTACCAGGGCATCTGGATTAAGAATACTGGTGAATGATGTTTTAAACGGTCTCGGTCTGGATCCTGAAAAAGACTTCCAGCAAATTATTCTTAACAAAGCTGCGGAAGGTCCGAAGCTGGTGCTTGAGAAAAAAGCCGAGGCACTTTGGGGCGCCGGTATCGGATGGCCTGGCTTCGTGAAGGTGGCCAACGCGTCTGGTGGGGCACGGTTTATTCCTCCCACGCAAAAACAGATCAACACCATCTTAACAAAACACCCACACCTGACACGCATGACGGTACCCGCCGGAACGTATAAAGGTCAGGATAAAGACATTCAGTCCATCGGCTTGTGGTCATTAATTTTGATTAGTCCTTCTGTTTCTGAAGACACGGCGTATCACCTGGCAAAGGCGATACACCAGAGTGAAACGATGATGGCCAATGAACTCAAACAAGGGCGCTTTATAACAGCAGAGAACACGATTGAGAACGTGGACAGAAAATTACTGCACCCGGGTGTTATTAAGTATTATCGAGAAATGAAATTAATTAAGAACAAATAGAAATATAGTCGCTCGGAATCTGGCATAACATCTCTGGTTCCGTGTTAGCGAGTTGGTGGGTGCGGAAGAGATAACATACTAATTTCCCTTTTCCCAAAGTAAAAAACCCCGCGAACATTCGCGGGGTTTTCTAAAGCATAAACCTGAGATCGTTTAGACCTGAATGTTTGCTGCCTGTGGGCCTTTAGGACCAGACTCTACATCGTAAGTCACTTGCTGACCTTCAGCCAGTGAACGAAAACCTTCGCTTTTGATAGCAGAAAAGTGAGCAAACACATCAGCGCTGCCATCTTCTGGAGTGATAAAGCCAAAGCCTTTAGAGTCGTTAAACCATTTAACGGTTCCTGTTGCCATAATAATTACCTCATTAAAGTATTAATAAATAAAAACGTGTTACAAATCTTACGAGGCAATCAACAGGAGAAAACGAAAGAGAACTTCTGACAAGAACCAGGAGAGAATGTATCTTTATGTAATAAGATGGTTTGCACCATAAAGATTACATATGCATTGTAGTATATGGCCGAAAAGCAGTATTACAAGGCAAATCGTGTTTATTTATCCCAATATTGCACTTTTTTATCCTTATTTGCCCTTTTATTCGGTATTGAGGTAATGATGTTTGGGTTCAGAGCAGGCTGTGCCTGTTATTCGGCTAACATCTTCATTTCGTTCATTTAATTAAAAACCTGTCCAGAGCATGGACATGTTATACTTACACGCTGGCCGTTGATGTATTCTGAGTTCTCGGGCCAGTCTTCCCCTCTGCCGTTAAAGGGCATGGGCTTCTCTATCATTTTTGAACCGTGCATTTTCCTCGTGACATGGAATGTTGATGTCATGTGCATGTGTGTTTCTCTGTTTGATCGATTAGCGATAACCAGATGCATACCGTGTCGTGTGTTTGGGTGTTTTGTAGAGCATTCCCGAATGACACCCAATTTCATCCAAACAGGTTGTTAGAAATGAAAATAGATATCGTCACGACACCCAACGAAGTATTAAAAGAGACTGGTTTTGGCACGCTAAAGTCTTGTCATAGTCTTTTAGAATCAATCAACAAGCTGGGGTATGACGTGAAGTTGAACGTGTGCCGTAGCCTGAACGATCTGAGGATGGTTGTGAACAGGAAACCGGATCTGGTTATTCTGGCCGTGAAGTATATTTCCATAGATAATGGAAGTGATATCTGGTTGTCAGAATACTTTGCAGAACATGAAATCAATTACTCCGGCTCGTCGAGAGCCGTGTTGAGGTTTGATTCTGACAAAGTACTGGCCAAATCACATTTAAGGAAAAAAGGCATAAAAACCGCAGACTATTTTACGGCCATCCCTGGGCAGTATAAATGCGAAGCGGAATTGCCTGTTAAATTTCCCTTGTTCCTTAAACCACTGGACGCAGCCAATGGTAATGGCATTGATGACTTGTCATTGGTGACTAATTTTGCAGAATTCGAAAGTAAAACCCGGTCCCTGTACGAGGCCTTTAATCAGCCTGTGCTGGCTGAGGAATATCTTGATGGCCGGGAGTTTTCAGTGGCCATAATCAGGACAGAAGACAGTAAGCTCATCGTTTCGCCTGTTGAAATAGTACCGCCACAGTCAACCAATGGTCTGCGGATCCTGGGCGAAAAGGCAAAAAAGGAAGATTCAGAAGAGATTAAGAAAATTAAAGATCAAAAAATTCTAAACGCGGTAACAAAACTGGCGGTGGATGTTTTTGCCAAACTGGGGATATGGGATTTTGCGCGAATTGATATTAAAAGTAACAAGAGTGGACAGTATTATTTCATGGAAGCCAACCTGGTACCGGGGATGACTTTCAGTACCAGTTATTTCCCCCAGGCCTGTGAAATTGCGAATGAATTAAGTTACGATGAGGTGATACAGCTTATTGTGGAAAAAGGGATGAGCAGGGCGGCATTTCATATACCTGTTGTCACTCCGCCTGTTATAAACGACGAAATCAGTGACATACGTATTGCTGCTGTATAAACAGTTTATTTTTAATTCAGGAGATACCGTTCCATGTCGTATGAGCTGTTTGTCGAAGTCACACGTAATGGCACGGTGGAAAGTCGGCATTTTGGTGCGGCTGTGGTGTGTGATTTCAAGGGTAATGTTGTACAAAGCTGGGGAGACATCGAAACTCTGATATTTCCGCGCTCAGCGCTAAAGCCCATGCTGGCGATTCACCTGATTGAGAGTGGTGCCAGTGATCAATATACCCTGAGTGATGCAGAATTATCACTCGCCTGTTCGTCTCATCAGGGTGAGCAAATGCATCAGGAGCTTGTGAATTCGTGGCTAAACCGCCTGGGTTTAACCGAGGAGCATTTAGCCTGCGGTGCGGTGCTACCCGAGCATACTGAGAGTGCCCATCAGCTACTGGCTGCCGGTCAACAGGGTTGCCGAATTCATCATAATTGCTCAGGCAAGCACACCGGATTTTTAACGACGGCACTGCATCTGGATATACCATTGGATAACTACCATCTGGTCGAACATCCATTGCAACAATTATC
>CAMYMU010000016.1 GCA_947259575.1 uncultured Ectothiorhodospiraceae bacterium
ACAGACATTAAGACATTAGAGCCCGGTAGTTATTTCAGCTCGAAGGGAGAGTCGGTGCATCGAGTCTCATCTAAAGCTGGAGTAGACAGCATCATCTATGTACACACAGATGGTAAGTACAACATAATTCCGGACAAAAAGTAGCCAAGCCCGATTCGCGCAATCATAACGATTGCCCCGTCTGCTAATAGCAATATGGATAGAACAGAAATGCACATGCACCAACTTCAGAGAACCTGATCTCTAGCATAAGAAATGGGACAATCCAGTTGGTTACATCTTACGTAAAATCAATAAGTAACATTGCTATTGGTCACGAATCGCCCATATTCTCCGTTGTTCCAGCTTGGATTTTGATTTGACCCAGGTTAAACTCAGTAACCCTTTATTTTTGTTCAATCCAACCTATTTGCGTCGCCAATGGAGGCTCTCGATGCCACAAGGTCAACTTCCCTTTTTCCCGCTTGGCTCCACTGATATCACATCGGTGCTCGCATTTACCAAGCAGGAAGGAAAAATAACGTATTTCAATGGACTCATGCCGGTCTTTGTCCACGATGAAAAAGACATCGCCTCTTTTCAAATGATTACCGCGCAGTTTTGTGCCAACGGTTTTGTCAAGCAAGCGGAGATTGCTCGTGCGTTTGGTGTCACCCCAATTAGCGTCAAACGCGCTGTAAAACGCTACCGCGAACACGGTCCATCTGTATTTTTCCAGGCACGACAAGCCCGCGGCACTGCAATACTGACCCCCGATGTGATAGCGCAAGCACAACAGTTGTTTGATAAAGGGGGCGAAGTGCCTGAGGTAGCGCGAGAATTAGGGATTAAACCGAATACCTTATCTAAAGCGGTGAAAGCGGGACGCTTACACAAACCGGTTAAAAAAAAGATTCCTCCCCGTTAGCCACCACAAAAAGTGATCGCAGTGCCGAAGACCAAGCCGCGCCAATGGGCGTTGGTGCAAATAATGTATTAGATCGTGTAGCGGCTAGTTTAGGTGAAATAAATGGTGTTGCCCCGAATTTCCAATCAGTTGTGGATGTTCCCTATGGCGGCGTACTCTTTGCGATACCGGCGCTGCTGAGCGTCGGCTTACTCGATTCAATTCATAAGTATTTTGAATTGCCGAAAGGCTACTACCGTCTTGAAAGCATCTTCCTGTTACTTGCCTTTATGGCCTTAGCCCGACTGAAATCCATGGAAGCGTTACGTTATCGCGCACCGGGTGAATGGGGGAAGTTACTGGGTTTAGATCGCATTCCTGAAGTCAAAACGTTGCGTGAAAAAGTCAGTCACCTTAGTCAAGTCGATCAATCCCAGCAATGGGGTGCGGAACTTTGTCAACAATGGATGCACTCAGCGCCAGAGCAAGCTGGTACATTATATATAGATGGTCATGTTCGCGTCTATAATGGATCTCAAACGAAACTTCCTCGGCATTATGTGACTCGGCAACGCCTGTGCTTACGGGCGACGGCTGACTATTGGGTCAATGCTATGGACGGGCAGCCATTCTTTGTCGTCAATACCGCTGTTGATCCGGGATTAATCAACGTTATCGAAAATGACATCGTGCCGCGCTTGATGGATGATATTCCACAACAACCCGATCAACAGCAGTTGGATGATAATCCGCTACTCCATCGCTTTACTTTGGTCTTTGACCGCGAAGGTTATAGCCCTGATTTTTTCGCCCGGCTGAAGAAGCAGCGCATTGCCTGTCTAAGCTACCACAAATTCCCCAAAGGCCCTTGGCCTGACGAAGAGTTCACCTGCCATGATGTCACGCTGGTCAGTCAGGAAGTGGTAAAACTGCGATTAGCCGAAAGGGGAACCCAGCTCAGCAATGGTTTATGGGTGCGGGAAATCCGCAAGCTCAGTGAACGTGGTAATCAAACGGCGATCATTTGTACCGATTACTGTTCAGAGATTACACCCATGGCCGGGTCAATGTTTGCTCGATGGTGTCAGGAAAATTTCTTCAAATATTCCCGTGAACACTTTGGATTAGATAGGCTTATCGACTATCAGACAGAAACGATTTCTGATCCCATCCAGCTGGTGAATCCGCATTACCGTGAATTGGATGGACAGACCCGATCTGCTGTTGGAAAACTTTCACGGCTACACGCACAATTTGGCGCGATGAGTCTAGATTCTGACGCCCAACAACACACTGAGCGTTTCTTGAAGAAAAAAGCTGTCTTGCTAGAAGATATTGAAGCACTACAAAAGCAGGTCGATGACCTAAAGCAACAACGTAAAATGACAGACAAGCATATTGATTTTGCAGAACTTCCTGAAGAAGATAAGTTCGAGCGTCTCAGCACCAAAAGCAAAGGCTTTATCGATACTATCAAGATGATCGCCTACCGTGCAGAAACGTCAATGGCCAATCTTATCCGTGAGCATCTTGTTCGCCCGGATGAGTCACGAACACTGCTTCAATCGTTATATACCACCGAAGCTGATTTGTACCCAGATGAAGAGAATGGCACACTAACAGTTCGTTTGCATCACATAGCCAATCATCAAAGTGATGATATTCTGAGGAAACTCTGTGAAGAACTCAACGCGGCTGAATCAAAATTTCCAGATACAGATCTGCGCATGATTTTCAAACTCAGGTCAGATTAAAATCCTGGAGGTCAGGTTCTCTGATCTTGGTGCCTTGCCAAAGATTGGCAATACAATTTGGTATGTTGCCACAGCAGGTGACCACTGGCTGGCATTGCTAAGCTTTTCAGCGCCAGCTCTCAAATGTGCGGCTCGGGATCAATGGATTGGGTGGGGTTATCGTCACCAGTATGACCGACTAAATCTTGTCGCCAACAACTCACGTTTTCTCATACTCCCACAGTGCCATCATCAGAATCTGGCCTCACAAATATTATCATTGTGCCGGCGTAGGATTCAGCAAGATTGGTTAGATCGTTTTGATTATCCATTATTAATGCTAGAAACCTTTGTTGATCCGGATAGATATCAAGGCATCATTTATCGCGCATCAAATTGGATTTTAGTCGGATCAACTAAAGGGTATCAGCGAATTAAGGGTATAGTCAGAAAACAAGCTCTTGCAAACTCGTTTTTATACAACCCCTGCAGCGCAATGCTCGCGCATTACTCTCTCAGTCAACACTCGACAACCGTTACCAGACAGGAAAACCCAGAATGAAACTAACCGCTAATCAAATGCTATCATTATACGATTTTTTCAAAGAAATTGACGATCCTCGTAGAGCTCAAGGGAAAAAGCATCATTTACCAACGGTCCTTGCACTGGCGGCAGCGGCTATTTTATGTGGAATGCGCGGCTACAAAGATATTGCATTATGGTCACAATCACTCGGACAAAAAGCACGTAGTCGTTTCCGTTGCAGAAAACGCGAGGGTAAATATTTTGTTCCCAGCTGCAGTGTCATTCGTAATGTATTAATCAGTATTGACCCAGATCAGCTGGATCGAGCTTTAGCCGCATGGAATGCGCAATATGGCAGCCTCGATGAAAGTCTGGCTATTGACGGTAAAACCATGTGTAACGCCATTGACGAAACAGGCGGACAGATTCATATCATGAGTGCAATTGGTCACGAAAGTGGACACTGCTACACTCAAAAAAAGTCGGTAAACTTCCCGTAAAAGGCAGTGATGAAGAAAAACAAACCAATGAAATTAAAATGGCGGCACCCATGCTTGATGCCATTGAGATCAAGGGCAGAACCATCACGGCGGATGCGTTACTTACCCAGCGTGAATTTGCTCAATACCTCGTAGATCGCGAAGCGAACTATCATCTGACCGTAAAAGCAAACCAGCCAAAACTACTGGAAGATATCGCTTATTACTTCCAAGGCACTGAGTTGAATGCTGATTTTGTCCACACAGGCAGTGGTGAGCATGGACGAATTGAAACTCGAAAGATCTGGACAACAACAAAATTAAACCAGTACATTGACTTTCCTCACCCGGGTCAGGTATTCATGATCAACCGAGAATCTATCGACAAAAAAACAGGCAAGGTCAGTAGTGAAACTGTTTACGGCATTACTAGCGCAACTACCGATCAAGCAACACCTGAGCGGGTACTCCAGGACAATCGTAAGCACTGGTCTGTAGAAAGCTGCCACTACATCATAGATTGGAATTATGACGAAGACAGGAGTCAGATACGTACGGGGTTTGGTCCGGAAAATGTGACTCGCTTGAGGCGATTCGCCATTGGTTTGCTCAAAAGAAAGAAAACCAGGGAAACAATTCCCGAAATGATGAAAAAACTAACATTCAACACTCGGGCAGTTTTTGATTTCCTGAAGATGACTCGAAATTCCAATCAAATTTCAGTCGGTTAGAGGTTAGCGTGAATTAGCCGTGTGCTCTCTGTAATCACCTCAAGTATTGTACTTATGATAAAGTATAGCCTTGCGATGGTCGAATAGTTAAAAGCCTGTCATTTTCCTGAGATTCAAAATTACTTGAATCATACAAATGTAAATGCAATTCAGCCGCATTATTGTTTGCATCTATGGTTAAAAAATTCTGCGCCTCGCCTTCATGCCACAACCGCTCTATTTCACCAAACAAGTCAGATTTTGCGTTAAAGCTTAAAGGCCCATCAACACTTAGCAGGTTTAACAGCCCTTCTACACTCGGTGGATTGTTGGTGAGCGCAGACGACGTAACTTGAAACAGCGGCTTATTAAAGCCATCTGGCTGGAATCTAAACGCATTGGACAGATGGATATCACCTGAAATATTAATAATCTCAATGTCATTCCTGGCATTATGCAGATCCCTCAGAATATCGATTAGTTTGCTCAATTGTCTGCGGTTGGCCGGGGAATGCCAGCTATCACGGATATCATCACGCATATTCATTCCCGTGTCTGTTGCAGCGATTGCAGACTCTGCTGCAATGGACTCAATAAAATCCAGAATATAGATAAATGGCACACTGTTGCCCAGGACAAGATATTTAACCTGAGACTGACTCTTGAGATGGTGACAAAAACGTTCGAAATCCTTGAGCTGAAG
>CAMYMU010000017.1 GCA_947259575.1 uncultured Ectothiorhodospiraceae bacterium
CCCATAAACTGGGAACTGGAAAAGGCGCCCATTGCCGTGCCTTTGTGTGCGGCTGGTGCAAATTTGGCCACTAGAGAGGGCAAGCTGGCCTCCAGCAGGTTGAAGCCGACGAAAAAGAGCCAGAGGGCCATCACCAGTGACCACCAGCTGGCGTGTAGTTGCCAGATCAGCAGGCAGGCGATAGCAAGCGCTAACACAGCAATCACAACTATTTGTTTTAATTGCCTTTTTTTCTCACCAATGATGATAAGCGGTAGGACAGGCAACACCGACAGGAGCAGCACAGGCAACCAAACCCACCAGTGATTTTCCAGATCAAAGCCATGCTGTTTGACCCATATAAGGGGTAGAGTGAACATCGTCGCGGTCATTACAAAATGGAGTATAAGTACCCCAATATCGAGTCGCAGGAGCTGTGAATGGCTCAGAACGCGCTTGAGCCAGTTAAACTCGACCTCTGTGTCGCGATGGAATTTTGTGGTAACCGGAGTTGGCACCACAAATAGGACAATGAGAATAGCCAGGCCAGCCAGTACCGAGGTTGTCCAGAATATCCCCGATACCCCAAACCAGCCTTCCAAGATTGGGCCCAGAATGATGGCGATCGAAAAGGCCAGGCCGATACTCATGCCGATGGCGGCCATAACCTTGAGACGATGCTCTTCCCGGGTTAAGTCAGCCGCCATGGCCATCACTGCACCGGCTATTGCGCCCGCGCCCTGCAAAGCCCGCCCCACTATCACACCGCTAATACTGTCAGACAGCGCGGCGATCACGCTGCCCAGGGCAAAGACGACCAATCCGCCAATGATAATGGGCTTGCGGCCCCACTTGTCGGATAAACGGCCTAGCGGAATCTGCAGCAGAGACTGGGTTAAGCCGTAGATACCGACGGCAATGCCGGCCAGTAACAGAGTTGAGCCATCGAGTGTTTCGGCATAGATGGCGAAGACTGGCAGGACCATAAACAGGCCCAGCATACGTGTCGCAAACACCCCGGACAGGGCCAGTGCTACACGTCGTTCGCTAGCAGTCATGGAATCAGGATTTTTCACGGATTTGCTCAAGCCAATTTTACAAACCAGAATTAACAGTCACTTAGTGGTGATATTTTTATTTATTTACTGACTTTGCAACTAACGGGTCAGGAGGCGTATATTAACAGGTTTGGATTTGCCTGAGTAAAAGAGTTGTTATGGACACCATCCTGATCCGTGGGGCACGTACCCACAACCTGAAAAATATTGACCTTGAACTTCCGAGGGACAAACTAATCGTGGTGACGGGGCTTTCTGGCTCTGGCAAGTCATCGCTGGCCTTTGACACCATTTATGCCGAGGGCCAACGTCGCTATGTTGAGTCGCTGTCCTCGTATGCCCGTCAGTTTTTATCGATGATGGAAAAACCGGATGTCGATCATATCGAAGGCTTATCGCCGGCGATTTCTATTGAACAAAAGTCGACATCACATAATCCTCGCTCGACGGTTGGCACGATCACGGAGATCTATGATTATCTTCGTCTACTATTTGCACGCGCCGGCGAACCGCGTTGTCCTGACCACAACACCGTGCTTGATGCCCAGACCGTCAGTCAGATGGTCGATCAAATCATGACGATCAAGGAAGGCACCAGGCTTATGTTGTTGGCACCTGTTATTGAAAATCGCAAGGGTGAACACGTACAGGTATTTAATCAACTGCGTGCAGATGGATTCATTCGCGCTCGCATCGATGGTGAGGTCTATGAACTGGATGATCCACCCGATCTCGATTTGCGTCGTAAACATACTATTGAAGTAGTCGTGGATCGCTTCAAGGTTCGCGATGACATCAAACAACGCCTCGCAGATTCGATCGAGACCGCCTTACAGTTAGCCGAAGATCGTTGTCGCATTAGTTTTATGGATGGTGAGCAGGACGATATTATTTTCTCTGCACGCTTTGCCTGTCCAACCTGCGGTTATTCCATCACCGAGCTGGAACCACGACTGTTTTCATTCAATAACCCGGCGGGTGCCTGTCCGAGTTGTGATGGCCTGGGTATTCGCCAATATTTCGATCCTGACCGTGTTGTAGCACAACCTGAATTAAGCCTGGGTGCTGGTGCAATACGAGGTTGGGACAAACGCAATATGTATTACTTCCAGATGCTGACTTCACTTAGTAAGCATTATAAGTTTGATATGGATAAACCCTTTAAAAAACTGCCGAAAAAACTTCGTGAGATTATTCTGCATGGCAGTGGTGATGAAAAGATCAAGTTTACCTATTTTAATGATCGCGGTAGTAAACATGCTAAGACACAGCCCTTCGAAGGCATTATTCCGAACATGGTACGCCGTTACCGTGAGACCGAATCTACTGCCGTACGTGAAGAGTTAACCAAGTATCTCGCGCATCAGCATTGCCCTGAGTGTTCTGGTACTCGTCTTAATCAGGCCGCACGGCATGTGTTTGTTGATGAGAGAACCTTGCCAGAATTAACCGAGCTTCCGATTGAGCACGCCAAGACCTTTTTCAAGCAGCTAGATCTACCAGGACGACGTGGTGAGATCGCAACAAAGATTGTTAAAGAGATTAATGACCGGCTTAGTTTTTTGGTTAACGTTGGCCTCGAGTACCTAACGCTTAGCCGTAGCGCTGACACGCTATCAGGTGGTGAAGCGCAGCGTATACGTCTTGCCAGCCAAATCGGTGCCGGTCTGGTGGGCGTTATGTATATTCTCGACGAACCCTCGATCGGATTACATCAACGCGATAACACACGCCTGCTTAATACCCTCACTTACCTGCGTGATCTGGGAAATACCGTAATCGTCGTTGAGCACGATGAAGAAGCAATCACTATGGCCGATCATGTGATTGATATCGGACCTGGCGCCGGCGTGCATGGTGGACAGGTTGTTGCACAAGGCACACCTGAAGAAATCATTAACAATCCTGCATCGTTAACAGGACAATACTTGTCTGGTAGTAAACAGATCTACATTCCAGAAAAAAGAACACAACAAGATCCGGAGCGACAACTCAGTATTTTCGGTGCGCGAGGGAATAATCTGAAGTCAGTAGATGTTTCTCTACCGGTGGGACTGATGACGGCAATCACCGGTGTCTCTGGCTCAGGTAAATCTACTTTGATCAATGACACGCTCTATCGTAGCGCCGCCAATGAAATCAATGGTGCAAGCCATGAAGCAGCAGAGCATGATGAGATCGAAGGTCTGGAACAATTCGATAAAATCGTCGACATTGATCAAAGTCCTATCGGCCGTACCCCTCGTTCAAACCCAGCGACGTATACTGGTTTATTCACTCCAATTCGTGAATTGTTTTCTGGCACTCAGGAATCTCGTTCGCGTGGTTATACACCTGGCCGATTTAGTTTTAACGTCAAAGGTGGCCGTTGTGAAGCCTGCCAGGGTGACGGTGTGCTTAAAGTTGAAATGCACTTCCTCCCCGATATCTACGTGCCGTGCGATGTGTGCAAGGGCAAACGCTATAACCGGGAAACCCTTGAGATACGTTACAAGGGTAAAAACATTTACGAAGTTCTAGCTATGACGGTTGAGGATGCCCTGGAGTTCTTTAGTGCAGTACCAGTGATAAACCGTAAACTGCATACCCTTATGGATGTTGGCCTCAGCTATATTCGTCTCGGACAGAATGCGACCACTTTGTCAGGAGGTGAAGCACAACGCATAAAACTGTCAAAAGAATTGTCTAAACGTGATACCGGTAAAACACTTTACATTCTTGATGAGCCAACTACTGGATTACACTTCCACGATATAGAACAACTGTTACACGTTCTACATCGCTTACGTGATCATGGAAATACGATAATAATTATCGAACACAACCTGGATGTTATTAAGACATGTGACTGGATTGTTGATCTTGGTCCGGAAGGGGGGCATAAAGGCGGTGAGATCTTAATAACCGGCACACCGGAACAGGTCGCTAATCACAAGCCTTCATATACCGGCCGTTATCTCAAACCTCTGCTCGAGAAAGCCCAAAAACTAAAACCCAGGCAAGTAAAATCTAAGCAAGTAAAATCCAGGCAAAAACGCAGTGCATAAAAAATGGGTGTCACACACTAATTCTTAGTATCTGACACCCATTAAATACAAATTTATTACCAGCGGCCTGCGAAGACAATACCGATTGAACTACCATCGAATGTGGCTGGACTTTGGCCAAAAGCAGTAGTGCGATCATATTCTATATCGGTGTACTGCAAACCAACATAAGCCTTTTCACTGAAATAGTAATCAACCTCTGCGACATAACCCAAAGCATCATCAAACTCAGCACTCGCAATTGATGCGACACCACCACCATCTAATTCAACATTAAAATGATAGGTTGCTCCGCCACCGAAACGCCATTCATCTAGTGCGTACAGGAACAGCAACTGTCCCGTAAGACGTGAAAAATCCAGATCACCGTTTGTTGCTGAAATGGAGTCGATTTTCCAACCACCGGTCGCACGCGCTTCAATATTTCCCATATCCCAGGCCGCACCAAATTCAAGTGTTAAAAATTCGCCCGCTTTTATGTCCTCTGAGCTACCATCGGTAAACAACACTTCAACAACGTCATCACCGCCTGAATGGAGACCTATAGAAGCAATAAAATCTACCTCCGCATAAGCCGACTTAGTCGCCAAAAGTAAAAAGAATCCCAATAATGTAATACGCATATTCATAAATCCCCCACAAAACCTAAATACTACTTCATTAATATTGTTTGAATAATTGTATCTATTTTACGTTATCACTGAAAGCTTCTCGCCCATTTTTACATCGAAATAGTCATCTGCACATAATTGGTTTACAGCAATTTCGACCAGCCCCATTGAGTTTGAATACCAAAATGGCTGACCTTTTTCGCGAGAGGAAAAGGTTTCAGCATGTTCTATTTTCTGGTTTACGATTCGAATATTGTCTGTCTTTGTCATGGTATTTGCCCTACGCCCAGTCACTAGATTACCAAAACCATCTATGTATATCACTCTATCTAAATCTCTGGGCCAACTTTTACCAACAAGACTTTTTCCATCTAACGAATTGAGTGCCAGTTTCTGGCTATTCAAACTTGCGGCCAATGCAGGGGCAAATAAATCACGCCCATGAAAACTGCTTGATAAATTTTCCGGACACCAGGTAATTTCATTAACAGCAACATCACTTGTCCTATTAATGACCTGACTAAACAGACCATTATCTGGCCCACAATAAGTCACACCATCTGCTTTCACCAGAATCGGACGACGTTGCGAATTACCAACGCCAGGATCAACTACCGCAAGGCAGACATCACCGGGTTTAAATCTTGCGCTGAGTGCAGCAAGCAAATATGCCGAAGACTCTGGATCAAACATAGGGGCGTCATGCATAAGGTCAATAATGTCGAATCTCGAGTCTAAAGCTTCGGCAAGCGTTGCCTTTACTTCACCTACATAAGGTCCGTCATAACCAAAATCTGTGAATAAATAAATCATAATTAGCGTAGGAAAATTTTCTCAATAATGAGCTCACGTTGTTCTTCCAAATTTAGCGTAAACATCATAATCGATTCAATCTCATTAATATTCATTCGCCGCCCTTCTGGTGCTTTGTAGATATCCAATAATTCTATACTTATCTCAGTTGCACCTGACTGAATTTTTTCCTCACGATTATACCGGTCACGGTAAGCATCATTGGATTCACTATGTTTTCTATCATGCACTCTTATATAGGTTGTAAATGCATTGCTGCCTGGATTGTGCACAAGGAACACAAGTTGTTTGTATTTAATCCACTCATGTCCAAATGAATTAAGTGCAACAATACTATACCTCGCGTCTTTTTCAAATGTCACATGCAGTACTTTCTTTCCCTCGCCACCTTGAAGTTTGTACTTAGCCTTCCATTGCTCCCACCGACTTAACTCATAGGGCGATGAAAAATCACTTAGTACCGGAAAGTTTTTTGCTATATACAACTCATCAATGAATATTTTTGTGCTTGGCCACAATAAGCCTAGGATGGTCACAAGCAAAAAACCAATAACAACAGGTTGCCACGGGCGCAAGTACTTTTTAGTAAATATTACGATTATTAACGCGACTAATGTTCCAGCTAGATTTAATCCAATATCCTTTACTGAAGCGGATCGTCCAATGTAATGTTGCACGAATTCAATTGCACCGCTTACTACCACTGTTACCAGCACAACGAGACCAAGTCGCTTTAGATTTTTTGGAGCGAATTGAGGCACTAGGTTCAGCAGAAACACCCACGCAATAAAAAAACCAAAGAGGTGTAGCAAGTTCCAGAGCTCTTTTTCCAAGCGTGTAACCGCTAGATCCGGCTTAATAATAAATAGCCCATAGAACAATAATAAGCAGATGAAGCCAAAGACCCACTTGGATCTGAGAATAGTGAAACGATTTTCCATAAATGTGGTTCCTACAGCAATCTTTAACCACTAGTGAGCCATATTTTAGCCCTTAAACAAAAAAGGCCGAGCATAGAAGCTCGGCCTTTTAGTCAATCTGAACGTTTAGATTTAGTTTCGATTTATTCTTCTGTTGCAGCTTCGTTATCGTCAGCTACAGGGCGATCAACCAATTCAACAATAGCCATCGGTGCTTTATCACCAGTACGGAAACCGCACTTAAGAATACGTAAATAACCACCAGGACGGGCTTCGTAACGTGGACCCAGCTCGTTGAAAAGCTTGCTCACAACATCACGATTTCGCAGTCGATCAAATGCTAAACGACGGTTAGCTACGCTGTCAGTCTTTGCTAGCGTGATTAAAGGCTCTGCTACACGACGTAATTCCTTCGCCTTCGGCAAGGTTGTTTTAATCAACTCGTGATCAAACAAAGAAGATGCCATGTTCTTGAACATCGCCTTACGATGCGAGCTATTGCGATTTAATTGTCTGCCACTTTTACGATGACGCATTTTACTAACCCTTTAATACTTCAATTAAGCCGCTGAGTCTTTTTCACGTAGACTCGAAGGCGGCCAGTTTTCTAAACGCATACCGAGCGACAAACCACGTGAAGCTAGTACGTCTTTGATTTCAGTCAAAGATTTCTTACCCAGGTTTGGTGTCTTCAATAACTCTACTTCGGTACGTTGAATCAAATCACCAATATAGTAGATTTGTTCAGCCTTTAGACAATTCGCAGAACGAACAGTCAATTCTAAATCATCAACAGGACGCAACAAGATTGGATCAACTTCTGGCTCTTGTGCCTGCGTTTCTTCTTCCTGTTTACCTGACAGGTCAACAAAGGCCGACAGCTGATCTTGTAGAATAGTCGCTGCTGCGCGAATCGCCGCTTCTGGCTCTAAGGTGCCATTGGTTTCCAGGTCGATAATCAATTTGTCCAGGTTAGTACGCTGCTCTACACGTGCGCTATCGACAACATAGGCGATGCGGCTTACTGGGCTGAAGCTTGCGTCAATTTGAAGGCGGCCAATAGGACGATCTTCATCTTCTTCTGATTGACGAATGCTTGCTGGCTCATAACCACGGCCAACACGTACTTTTAATACCATGTTCAGTGCGCCAGCTTTAGTAAGATTGGCAATCACGTGATCAGGATTAATAATCTCAACATTGTGATCCGCAGAAATATCACCGGCCGTTACTGGACCAGGTCCTTTCTTATTCAATGTTAGAGTTGTTTCAGTGGCGCCTTCCATCCGGATAGCGACACCTTTTAAATTCAATAAAATTTCAACTACGTCTTCTTGTACACCTTCAATCGCGGTGTACTCATGCAATACGCCTTCGATCTCGGCTTCAACGATTGCACAACCATTCATGGATGATAGCAAGATACGACGTAAAGCATTTCCAAGCGTATGACCAAAACCACGCTCAAGTGGTTCAAGCACAACACGCGCATGCGTGTCAGTCAGTTGCTGGACGTCGACAATACGTGGTTTCAGAAAGTCTGATACTGAGCCCTGCATTAATCGTCCTCTTTATTAGGTTAGAAAAAATCTGACCAGTCCCGTTAAGGGATATCGGTCACTTACGTTACTTGCGTGTTACTTAGAGTACAGTTCCACAACCAAGTGTTCATTGATATCTGATGGTAAGTCGCTACGTTCTGGTGCGGACTTGAATGTACCTTCCATCTTTTTGCTGTTTACTTCCAGCCACTCAGAAATACCGCGTTGCTCAGCCATATCTAAAGCAGTTTTGATGCGTAATTGATCTTTGCTTTTATCAGCAATAGCAACGACATCACCTGGTTTAATCTGCATAGAAGGAATATTGGCCTTCTTGCCATTCAGGCTGATTGCGTTATGACGAATCAGTTGACGTGCTTCTGTGCGTGACGCACCGAAACCCATGCGGAATACAACATTATCAAGACGCGACTCTAAAAGAGTTAACAGGTTTTCACCGGTTGAGCCTTTGATACGATCCGCTTCTTTATAATAAGAACGGAATTGCTTCTCGAGAAGGCCATAGATACGACGAAGTTTTTGCTTCTCACGTAACTGAGTTGCGTAATCCGATAAACGACCACGCTTCGCACCGTGTTGACCAGGTGGTGTGGGACGATTCTCAATTGCACATTTGCTGCCAAAGCACTTTTCGCCTTTCAAGAAGAGCTTTTCACCTTCACGACGGCACAAACGACAAACAGGTCCAGTATAACGAGCCAAAATAAACCTCCAGCTTACACGCGACGTTTCTTCGGAGGACGACAACCATTATGAGGAATGGGTGTCACATCCGAGATATTAGTAATTTTAAAACCCTTAGCATTCAGTGCGCGCACAGCTGACTCACGACCTGGACCGGGACCTTTTACACAGACTTCTAGATTCTTCATGCCATACTCTTGGGCTTTTTCACCAGCACGTTCTGCTGCTACCTGAGCCGCAAACGGTGTGCTTTTACGTGAACCACGGAAACCAGAGCCACCAGCAGTCGCCCAACAAAGCGCGTTACCCTGACGATCAGTGATAGTCACAATAGTGTTATTAAAAGAAGCGTGAATGTGCGCAATACCATCTGATATATCGCGTTTCACCTTCTTGCGAGGACGAGAACCTTTAGCTGCCATATTTAATAAATCCGATTATTTCTTAACTAATTTACGCGGACCTTTACGGGTGCGCGCGTTTGTTTTGGTACGTTGACCACGAGTAGGCAGTCCACGACGATGACGAATACCACGGTAAGTACCTAGATCCATCAATCGCTTGATATTCATAGACACTTCACGACGCAAGTCGCCTTCAACCTCATATTTACCCACTTCTGTACGAATCTTCTCTAACGTATCTTCGTCCAGTTCCTGGATTTTGGTAGAGGTCTCAATACCAACCGCACCACATATTTGGCGGGCGCGTGTTCGACCGACGCCATAGATTGCCGTTAACGCAATCTCAGCGTGTTTATGGTCTGGAATGTTTATACCTGCTATACGAGCCATAACTTACTGTTTCCTAACACAAAAGACGACCGTTACGCAGTACGCGTAAAACGGGGCATTTTACTTCTCAAAACCGCAACTGGCAACCTCTAAAGGCGATCAATTGCGAAAATACCTACAAATATCCAGCTACAAGCTGTCCAACTAGGTCCCTGGGGACTCATTCTAGCCCTGGCGCTGCTTATGGCGTGGATCCTTACAAATCACGCGAACTACACCATTACGACGTATAATTTTGCAGTTTCGGCAAATTTTCTTTACTGATGCACGGACTTTCATGCGATATCTCCTAAATTCGTCACTATCGGCTTAGCGCAACATGCCTGAGCGACCATGACCTTTCAAATTCGCCTTTTTCATCAGGCCTTCGTACTGGTGTGACATCAGATGCGACTGCATTTGAGCCATGAAATCCATCACCACCACCACGATAATGAGTAATGAGGTACCACCAAAATAAAACTGGGCGTCACCATACAAAATCAGAAATTCTGGTAACAAACATACAACCGTGATGTAAATCGCACCGACAAAGGTCAGGCGGCCGAGGATTGTATCAATATATTTAGCTGTCTGCTCTCCAGGTCGTATCCCGGGGATGAAAGCACCTGAGCGCTTTAAGTTGTCTGCTGTTTCCTTCGGGTTGAACATCAACGCTGTATAGAAAAAGCAGAAGAAAATAATCAGTAATGCATAAACCAATATATATAGTGGTTGACCAGGCTGCAGTAATTGCGAAATGTTGGCAAAACTACCCCAAACACCACCTTCACCGCTCGCACCGATGAATTGCACCAGTGTTGCCGGGAACAGAATCAAACTTGAGGCAAAAATAGGTGGAATAACACCAGCCATATTTATCTTCAACGGTAAATTCTGCGATTGTGCAGCATAGAGCTTACGCCCCTGCTGTCGCTTGGCGTAATTTACTGTAATACGCCTTTGTGCTCGTTCCATGAAGACCACGAACATAATAACCAGAATCATCATGCCAATTAGCAGGAAGACGAAACCATAGGTTTTAGCACCTGAACCTACCTGCTCTAAGGTATTGGCTATCGCTGCCGGAATACCCGCCACGATACCTGCGAAGATAATCATGGAGATACCGTTACCGATACCACGTTCTGTTACCTGTTCACCCAGCCACATCAGGAACATCGTTCCAGTTACTAAGGTGACGATGGTTGAGAAGTAGAATGCATAAGGATTTGCCATTGTTACCAGGCCACCCGTATCACCCATCATATATCGAGCTACACCGAACGCCTGGAAAGTAGCTAACAACAATGTGAACCAACGCGTATATTGGGTAATCTTGCGTCGCCCAGCGGCACCTTCTTTACTTAATTGCTCAAGCTTGGGATGTACCTTGGTCAGCAGCTGAATAATAATCGATGCTGAAATGTAAGGCATGATACCCAGCGCAAAAATCGACAAGCGCTCTAGCGCACCACCACCGAACATATTAAATAGGCCCAGTATCGTGTTCTGCTGTTGCTCAAACAACTCAGCCAGACGAACCGTATTCAAACCGGGAACGGTTATGAATGATCCAATACGGAATACGATGATTGCGCCCAACACAAAAAACAGGCGCTTGCGCAGCTCGGTAAAACGACCCGCAGCCATAGCATCAGCAATTGCACTCTTAGGTGTGGCCACGGATTATCCCTTAGTCTTCGATTTTGCCGCCCGCAGCTTCAATAGCTTCGCGAGCGCCTTTAGTGACTTTAATGCCTTTCAGGTTTACAGCTTTCTCAATCTTACCAGAAGCCATAACCTTGGCGCGCTCGATATTGCGGCTGATCAGGTTTGCTGCCTGTAGTGCACTGATATCGATTGTGTCCGCATCAAGGCCATTTAATTCATGTAAACGAATTTCTGCGGTAACGCGTGCCAGACGTGAACGGAAACCCACTTTTGGCAAACGACGCTGAATAGGCATTTGACCGCCTTCGAAACCTACTTTATGAAATCCGCCCGAGCGTGACTTCTGACCTTTATGACCACGGCCACATGTCTTACCGTTGCCACAGCCGATACCACGACCAACGCGTTTCGCGTCTTTCTTGGAACCTTCTGCAGGTTTAATGCTATTCAAACGCATCTTAATTCTCCTCAACCTTCACCATATACGACACTTTATTGATCATGCCGCGGGTACAGGGTGTATCTTCTACTTCAACCGTATGATGCATACGACGCAGACCCAGGCCACTCACACAAGCTTTATGTGATTTCAAACGACCGTGCATACTGCGCGTCAATGTCACCTTGATCTTTTTATCAGCCATTGGTCTTATTCCAAAATTTCTTTAACAGTTTTGCCACGTTTCGCCGCAACCATCTCAGGCGATGACATTGTTGTCAGTCCTTTAATCGTCGCACGAATTACATTAATAGGATTATTTGTACCAACACACTTGGCTAGTACGTTGCGAACGCCAACAACGTCGAAGACTGCACGCATTGGACCACCCGCAATAACACCAGTACCTTCAGATGCTGGTCCCATGAACACCTTAGCAGCACCATATTCAGCCATCATAGAGTGCTGTAAAGTTCCATCGTTTAGAGCAACACTCACCATATTTTTGCGCGCCGCTTCCATTGCCTTTTGAATGGCTGCAGGTACTTCGCGAGCTTTACCAGTACCAAAACCAACTCGCCCTTCGCCGTCACCAACAACGGTTAGTGCAGAGAAACCAAAAATACGACCGCCTTTAACGACCTTGGCAACTCGACGAATATTAACAAGACGCTCTTGAATACCGTCAGTACTCTGTGATGATTCGAAACCTGCCATATTAGAACTCCAGTCCAGCTTCACGGGCGGCATCAGCAAGTGCTTTCAGACGACCATGATATTTAAATCCAGAACGATCAAATGCAACCTTCGTTACACCGGCTGCCTTAGCCTTTTCAGCGATCGCCTTACCAACCGCAGTTGCGGCATCTTTATTACCAGAATATTTTACACCTGACTTTACGTCTGCCTGAACTGTCGAAACAGCAGCCAATACTTTGTCATTTCCTTCTGCGATCACCTGTGCATAGATGTGACGAGAAGTGCGATGTACTGTTAAACGCGGAACAACCAACTCGCGAATCTTTGCGCGAGTTTTGCGTGCACGGCGTAAACGACTAGTCTTTTTTTCCATCAGTATTTACCTAATTACTTATGCCAGGTTACTTCTTCTTGGCTTCTTTACGAACAATATGTTCATCAGAGTACTTAACACCCTTGCCTTTATAAGGTTCAGGTGGACGATAAGCACGAATCTCAGCGGCCACTTGACCAACACGTTGCTTATCTATTCCTTTCACAATCACTTCTGTCTGACTTGGTGTTTCAACCGTAATCCCTTCAGGAACCGGATAATTAACCGGATGAGAGAAACCCAGCGTTAAATTCAGGTTGTTGCCTTGTGCCTGTGCACGATAACCAACACCAACTAACTCCAGTTTTTTCTCAAAACCATCGCTAACACCGATAATCATATTACGCAGTAACGCACGTGCAGTTCCTGCCTGAGCAGCAGCACCTGGCTCCTGTTTTGAAGCAAAGTTCAGCTCACCGTCTTTGTTTTCTACAGTAACCGAGTCGTGAATGTCATGCTCCATGATACCTTTTGATCCTTTAACGTTAACATGCTGTCCGCTAAAGTTGATCTCAACGCCTTTTGGTACTGGAACTGGTGTTAATCTTGCCATATTAATTTACCTTAATTACTGCCTGTTTCTACGCAACAAAATTTATTGCACGTAGCACAAAACTTCACCACCATGACCGGCTTTACGTGCAGCACGATCGGTCATGACGCCTTTAGAGGTAGAAACAATTGCGATACCCAGGCCATTTAACACCTTAGGAATCTCGTCGTTACCCTTATAAATACGTAATCCTGGACGACTAACTCGATCCATTTTCTCGATAACTGGCTTACCCTGGTAGTATTTCAACTCAACGTTCAGAGTTGGCTTACCATCAGTTTCACCTTTTGAGAAATCAGTGATGTAACCTTCATCTTTCATAACTTGAGCAATTGATAGCTTAAGCTTTGAAAGCGGCATAGTTACATCTGTTTTACCTGCTGAAAGCCCGTTACGAATACGGGTTAACATGTCAGCAATTGGGTCAGTCATCATATCGGATAATCTCCTACTTACCAGCTTGCTTTACGCAAACCAGGAACTTCACCGCGCATTGCGGTTTCACGTAATTTGTTTCTGCAAAGGCCAAACTTACGATAAACACCATGAGGACGACCAGTAACACGACAGCGACGACGTACACGACTTGGTGACGCATCACGAGGCAGTTTCTGGAGATCGTGTTGTGCAGCCATACGAACATCTGCTGACAACGTCAGGTCATTAATCTGTGCCTTAAGTTCAGCACGCTTCTTTGCGTACTTTGCAACAGTCTTAATGCGCTTACGCTCACGCTCTATCATACTTTTTTTAGCCATTTACAAACTCCTTAAGCCCGTCCTTTTAACGGGAAATCAAACGCTTCTAATAAAGCGCGACCTTCTTCATCTGTTTTCGCTGTTGTGGTGATGGTGATATCCATACCACGGATTTTGTCGATCTTGTCGTACTCAATCTCAGGGAAAATAATTTGCTCGCGAACACCCATGCTGTAGTTGCCGCGGCCATCAAATGACTTCGGGTTCAAACCACGGAAGTCACGTACACGTGGAATCGCAATACTGATCAGGCGATCCAGGAATTCATACATACGGTTGCTACGTAATGTCACCTTACAACCGATGGGCACACCTTCACGAACCTTAAAGCCCGCAACAGATTTACGCGCCAGATTTACAATCGCTTTCTGACCTGCAATCTTTTCCATATCCGAGACAGCATGTTCCATTACCTTTTTATCGGCAAGCGCTTCACCTACACCCATATTCAGGGTGACCTTAGTGATGCGAGGAACTTCCATCACACTCTTATAACCAAACTTGTCCATCAATTGCTTGATGACAGCTGATTTATAATGTTCTTGTAAACGTGCCATTACTCTTTACCTTAAGCGTCTAAAACTTCGCCATTAGATTTGAAATAACGAACCTTGCGGCCGTCATCCAGGATTTTAAAACCTACCCGATCTGCCTTACCGGTAGTCGGATTAAATACTGCAACGTTAGAGCAATCGATCGGCATCTCTTTTTCAATAATTCCGCCCGCCTGGTTTGCATTGGGGTTAGGTTTCTGATGCTTTTTAACGACATTTACGTTATCAACTACGACACGCGCTGTATCGGTATGAACTTTCGTAATAGTACCGCGCTTACCTTTATCTTTACCGGTAAGAACAATAACTTCATCGCCTTGTCTAAATTTGTTTGCCATCTTCTCGTTCTCCCCTTACAACACTTCTGGTGCAAGAGATATAATTTTCATAAAGTTCTCTGTACGCAGCTCGCGAGTAACTGGTCCAAAGATACGCGTACCAATAGGCTGGTTTTGATTATTCAGCAATACTGCTGCATTTGAATCAAAACGAATTAATGAACCGTCTGGACGACGCACACCTTTACGGGTACGAACAACTACGGCATTAAATACATCGCCTTTTTTAACCTTGCCACGAGGAATAGCTTCTTTAATGCTAACCTTGATAACGTCACCAATACCTGCGTAGCGGCGTTTCGAGCCACCTAGAACCTTGATGCATTGCACGCGACGTGCACCACTGTTGTCCGCTACTTCTAACATGCTCTGCATCTGAATCATGGTGTCTTACTCCAAATCTAAACTATTTTTATACAATGGTGGCTTTTTCAAGCACTTCAACCAAGCGCCATGTCTTGCTCTTGGATATAGGACGACATTCAACAATAGAAACAACATCGCCTTCTTTGCATTCATTATTCTCATCATGAGCGTGCAACTTAGTAGACTTACGCACAAACTTTCCATAAACAGGGTGTTTGACACGACGCTCAACCAGCACCGTAATGCCTTTTTCCATTTTATCGCTTACTACGCGACCCTGGACTTTACGTTCAATTTTCTTCTTTTCTTCGCTCATGCCTTATTACCTGATTTTTCAGTCAGAATCGTTTTAACTCGCGCAATGTTACGACGCACGTCTTTCATCTGATGAGGACGCGCCAATTGACCCGTACCTTTTTGCATACGTAATTTAAACTGTTCTTCTAAAAGCGCCATGAGCTCTTTGTTTAACTCATCAACACTTTTCTCTCGCATTTCACTGGCTTTCATTACATCACCGTCCGAGTTACGAATGTGGTTTGAATTGGCAGTTTAGCTGCAGCAAGTTGAAAAGCTTCACGTGCAATCTCTTCAGTTACACCTTCCATCTCATACAACATGCGACCGGGCTGAATCTGCGCAACCCAATATTCAACGCTACCCTTACCTTTACCCTGGCGAACTTCCAAAGGCTTTTTGGTGATTGGCTTGTCTGGGAAAATACGAATCCAGATTTTTCCGCCACGCTTAATGTGACGTGTCATGGCACGACGAGCAGCTTCAATTTGACGCGCAGTAATGCGGCCACGGCCCGTTGCCTTTAAACCATATTCACCAAAGCTAACTTTGTTACCGCGGTTAGCGAGACCACGGTTACGCATTTTCATTTGCTTACGGTATTTTGTACGCTTCGGTTGTAGCATTATTCAACTCCTATTCAACCCAGCTTAAGCTGCGCTGACTTCTTCCTCTTCTTTCTTACCAATGACTTCGCCTTTAAAGATCCACACTTTTACACCAATGATGCCGTATGTGGTCAAGGCCTCGGCAGTACCATAATCGATATCCGCACGTAGTGTGTGCAAAGGAATACGTCCTTCGCGATACCACTCTGTACGTGCGATTTCTGCACCGTTTAAACGTCCAGACACTGTTACCTTAATTCCCTGTGCGCCCAGGCGTAATGTATTCGTTACTGCACGCTTCATTGCACGACGGAACATAATCCGGCGTTCTAGCTGTTGCGCAATACCTTCAGCTACCAGTTGCGCGTCTAACTCAGGTTTACGAACTTCTTCGATATTCATATGAATGGCAGGCAGCCCCATCATCTGGGTGACTTCCTTACGAAGACGCTCGATGTCCTCTCCTTTCTTACCGATAACCAGGCCAGGACGTGCTGTATTAATAGTGATATTGGCATTACCAGCTGTACGCTCGATCGTGATCTTGCTAACAGATGCCTGAGACAGCTTTTTCTTTAAGAAATCGCGGACTTCGATATCTGAATTCAGATAATCTGCATAATCTCGGGAAGCTGCATACCACTTCGAGGTATAGTCAGTGACAATACCTAAACGCATTCCTGTTGGATGGACTTTTTGACCCATAAGTTACTCTCTTAGTTATCTCCCACCATCACGGTAACGTGACTGGTGCGCTTAATAATATGGTTAACACGACCTTTTGCACGTGCTCTCCAGCGACGCATGCTTGGGCCTTCATCAATATATATAGTGCTAACTTTCAGTTCGTCGATATCAGCACCTTCATTGTGTTCTGCATTTGCGATCGCAGATTCCAAAACCTTCTTGACAATGGCAGCTGCTTTCTTTGGACTAAAAGACAGGAGCTGTAAAGCCTGCTCTACTGGCTTGCCTCGTACCTGGTCAGCAACCAAACGAACTTTCTGTGCTGAAATTTTCGCATGCTTTAATTTTGCTGCAACTTCCATCGTATAACCCTCTTACCTTGCCTTCTTGTCGGCAATATGACCACGATAGGTGCGCGTTGGAGCAAACTCACCTAACTTATGGCCAATCATATTTTCACTAACCAAAACCGGAACGTGCTGACGACCATTGTGGACAGCAATCGTTAAACCGATCATGTCTGGAATAATCATTGAGCGACGTGACCAGGTTTTAATTGGTCGCTTGTTATTTTCAGCCTGAGCTGTCTGCACTTTTTTCATCAAGTGCAAATCAATAAATGGGCCTTTCTTAATCGAACGTGGCATAGCGTTTATCTATCCCTTACTTTTTGTTTCGACGACGTACAATCAACTTGTCTGTACGTTTGTTTTTACGAGTTTTATAACCTTTAGTCGGCACACCCCATGGAGTACATGGATGACGACCACCTGAAGAACGTCCTTCACCACCACCGTGTGGGTGATCAACTGGGTTCATGGCAACACCACGAACAGTCGGACGAATACCGCGCCAGCGAGTTGCGCCCGCTTTACCCAGCTTACGAAGGTTATGTTCACTATTACTAACTTCACCAACGGTTGCACGACAATCCACGTGAACTTTGCGCATCTCACCAGAGCGTAAACGCAATGTGGCGTGATGACCTTCGCGCGCAACTAGCTGTACCGACGTACCCGCACTACGTGCAATCTGTGCACCCTTGCCAGGACGCAGTTCAATCGCATGAACAACGGTACCGACAGGAATATTGCGAAGCGGTAAACAGTTACCTTCTTTAATCGGCGAGTCCTGACCCGACAACAATTCATCACCAACCTTCATGTTACGGGTTGCAATGATGTAACGGCGCTCACCATCTGCATACAACATCAATGCAATATGGGCGCTACGGTTAGGATCATATTCCAGACGTTCAACCTTGGCTGGAATACCGTCTTTAGTACGCTTGAAGTCGATAATGCGATACAACTGCTTATGACCACCGCCACGATGACGAGTAGTAATGCGACCCAGGTTGTTGCGTCCACCGGACTTAGATTTCTTCTCGGTTAACGCTGCGTAGGGTGCACCTTTATGCAAGTTGTCGCGTTTTGTAGTGACTACAAAACGACGTCCAGCAGATGTTGGTTTTGCCTTTACAACAGCCATTTTACTCTGTTCCTAAGAAATTAATGTCATCGCCGGCACTCAAACGCACGTAAGCTTTTTTCCAATCTTTACGCTTACCACGACCTGCACGGCTTACTTTTACTTTGCCCTTCGTATTCGAAACCTGCACACCTTCTACGGTGACTTTAAACAGCTTTTCTACCGCTTGTTTAATTTCAGATTTAGTTGCATCAGGCATTACTTTAAATACAACTTGATTACCTTGCTCAGCTACATTGGTACTCTTTTCAGAGATATGCGGCTCCAGCAACACTTTCATCAAACGTTCCTGGCTCATGCGAACATCTCCTCAAGTTTTTTGAGTGCCGCAACAGTGATAAGCACTTTGTCAAAACGAACCAGGTTAACTGGGTCGATGACACCCGCTTCACTCAAACCTACTTTATGCAGGTTGCGAGCAGCCAGGAACAAGTTGTTATCCATGTCATCAACAACGATGGTGACACCGTCATTCAGACTTAATTTATTCAACTGCTCTACCAGTAATTTGGTTTTTGGTTCAGCCAGTTCAAGCTTATCAATCACAACCAAACGCTCAGAGCGAACCAGCTCAGACAAGATGGCCTGCATACCCGCACGGTATTGCTTGCGGTTTACTTTTTGTGACCAGTCCTGGTTTTTTGCCGCGAAGGTAATACCACCACTGCGCCATAATGGGCTACGGATAGTACCTGCACGTGCACGGCCTGTTCCTTTTTGACGGAATGGCTTAGCACCACCACCACGCACTTCAGAACGTGTCTTTTGAGCACGTGTACCCTGACGGCCACCGGCTAAATACGCGGTTACCACCTGGTGAACGAGACCTTCGTTATAGTCACGTGCAAATGCTGCATCAGAAACTTCAACTTTCTTGGTCGAGGCCTTACCGGTTGCTGTTGTTAGTGCCAGCTCCATTATTTAGCCTCCTTCTTAGCTTTAACTGCAGGACGGACGACAACATTGCCGCCTTTCGCACCAGGTACGGCGCCTTTAACCAAAATCAGGTTACGCTCTGCATCAACACGCACCACTTCAAGATTCATTGATGTGCGGTTTTTGTTACCCATATGTCCAGACATTTTCTTACCCGGGAAAACACGTCCTGGGGTCTGGTTCTGACCAATCGAACCTGGGGCACGGTGTGATAGTGAGTTACCGTGTGTCGCATCTTGCATATGGAAGTTATGACGCTTGATAACACCCGCATAACCTTTACCAATGCTTGTGCCCTGAACATCAACCTTCTGACCTTCCTCGAAGATATCAACCTTAATTTCACCGCCAGCAGCAAAGTCATCGCCTTCGCCATCTACCAGGCGAAATTCCCAAAGACCAGAACCTGCTTCTACACCTGCTTTAGCAAAATGCCCAGCCATAGGCTTGGTCACTCGACTTGCGCGGCGAGAACCGGTAGTCACTTGCACTGCACGATAGCCATCAGTATCCAGTGTTTTAAGCTGGGTAATGCGATTTGGCTCAACTTCAATGACGGTCACAGGCAATGAAGCACCTTCGTCTGTAAAGACGCGTGTCATTCCTACTTTGCGACCGACTACACCAATTGTCATTTTAATTCACCTATTGGAGTTTAATCTGTACGTCCACGCCAGCAGCGAGGTCGAGCTTCATTAACGCATCCACAGTCTTATCAGTTGGGTCACAGATATCCAACAAACGCTTGTGGGTGCGAATCTCATATTGATCACGCGCATCTTTATTGACGTGCGGAGAGATCAATATCGTAAAACGCTCTTTTTTCGTCGGTAATGGAATTGGACCCTTAACTACCGCGCCTGTGCGCTTAGCGGTCTCAACAATTTCCTTAGCTGATTGATCGATTAGACGATGATCAAAAGCCTTTAACCGAATACGAATATTTTGATTCGCTGCCATTTAACTTAACACCTATTTAAATAAACCTGATTACTCAATAATTTTGGCTACAACGCCCGCACCCACGGTACGACCACCTTCACGAATCGCGAAGCGTAACCCATCTTCCATCGCAATCGGCGCAAT
>CAMYMU010000018.1 GCA_947259575.1 uncultured Ectothiorhodospiraceae bacterium
GCACCAGCCAAGCAATATGCGCCTCCGGATACCGAGCCCGCAAGGTGGCGATAATTGGAGAAGACATAACGATATCGCCGATAGCGCTGAGGCGTATAACAAGAATTGCCCTGGGGTTCACGGAAGCACTATCCATCAAATTACATACATAAATGGCACGAAGATTTATTCATGCCGTTTATGCGTCAACCGCTCGCGAAGATCAGTGAGATAGAATGTATACATCAGACCGCCAAATAATATCGTGTAAAGACGGAAGTCCATATGTATCATCCGGAAATCGATCAATGCCCATGCTGCAGTCACTGCAAAGGCACCGGAGAAGAACAAAAAAAGATCGCGCGGCGTAATCCCCTTTTTATAGGAAAACCATAATGCCCTTAGCACAAAGAATATAGCTATCCCGAACAATAACGCCCCCACAAGACCAAAACGAACTAACACCTCGAGATAGCTGTTATGTAGATCCACATACGGCTTCAAGCGCACTACGCGTGGATTCCCCAGCACGCGCTGCAGTTGAAAATCCTTGTATCGAACATAGCCCTGTGTTGCCTTAACCCCGTAAATAAACCGGTGAGGCCCCTTCTGGGCGAAATTATTTCTGAAATAAAAACCCTCGATATCATACCATTGGTTGCGTACTTCGATCGGGATACGATTATACAGCGTATAATTACGACCAAACTTTGAAATAGTGCGGCCCGACTTATTGCCCAATGTCGAAACCCACGCAATAATTTCCCCGTCAAAATCATCGGACACCCATACTTGCCCTTTAAAATTGAGCACGTCCTCTTTACCAATATTAACAATAGAAATTACGTTTACGCGGTTAATTTTTTTAGTAGGAGTAAGGCGGTAAATTTTTTCATTATTTGCTGGACTTCGCGGTTCAAGACTCGCCGCTTTACCCAGACGCCAAACACCCTCTTGTTTATTCGTGCCCAACCTATCCATTGAGGGCAGAAGATTTGCAGACAGTTCTTCAGGTTGAGTCAAATCATGGGTCGAATTGATGCCAGGCCCCCTTCCGAACCAGGGGTGCTCTAACCATCGCTGCCACCCAAAACGGTTAAGGTGGACTCTTGCACCTATTGAAGTCAAAGGAATATTACCCCAATCTCGCGCCAAAATTTTCTCGATTGTGTTTTGCTCACTTAACAGGCGCTTCTTGACCGGTCCTGCATAATTCGCAAGCACCCCCCCCATCAAGACGACAACCAGCAGCGACACACTGGCTGTTATTTTATGATCATGCACGTATTCTGTAACAACTGAACCACGCACACGCAATAACAGCGTGAAAGGCAACACAATACCCACTAATATCCATACGGCACGCGACTGCGTAACAATCAGAACAAACAAACAGGCAAACAACACCGTTAGCCACAACATGATTCTAAGCGCAAAAAAAGTCCTTTTTTGCGGGTCACCCCATAGGCGAGGCGCGAGCAATATCAAACCCATTACTGCAACACCGCTAAACAACGCGGTGCCGAGGGCCGTCATTCCAAAACCACTTCTCCCACCCTCAAGTAATGACTCCCATCGAGCCCAGTCCGCTTTCCGCAGAATCCCCAGCACCAGACTTATCCATGCCAGGCCCAATAGATTAATGAGACGTTTAACGTTTCCTTGAGCCCACCACGCGACAAGAGGGAACAGCCACAGCGTAGCCCATTCATTAGCAGCTTCCCACCGAGCTGTCGAACCTTGAGGCACTTCGTCCGAGGCGAACATTACCCTCGTATAGATATAGATGACAAAGAGTAGAAAAATAACAAAAAGACGCTCCTGTTTAATAACCGGCCAGGCATTGCGCCAATCAAACACAAACGCCACAAGCATAAGGGACAAACCAAGATAGGCACCTGCGCTACCCAGCCATGCGAACAGCGCGAATATATACAAGCCGGAGATACCAAGCGTCTCGACTCTACTATCCGTTTCATTCAAGAATTCCTGGCGATTTTCAACCTGCATCAGAATAATGAACCTTGATATTATCCCTCAGGGCATCAAGCAAACCTTGCGGCATCGCCAGCAGCCAGAGCCAATGACTCTTTATCTCAGTACACTGCCTGCCAAGACCCACCTTTGCCAAGCATGAATATCTGATGTAGCGCAGCATAAACTTATAACGTTGACTAAACGAACAAAAACGACAGTGGTCGTTCACCATTTCCTGAAACGCGATGCGAAAATTGTTAGGGCTACTCACCCTGCGCGCGAATGGTTTTGCGGTCAGACCATCCGGCTGTTGTTCAATATACTGAATAATTTCGTTGGTGTAGCGGAATTTATAGTGATGCGCGATCCTGCACCAGATCACGGATTCGCGCATATGCTTTTCACCTGGGTAGATGGGAAACGGGAACTGCGCGGCAACATCAGTACGCATCGCATGTTTTTTGTCGCCTCTGACATTGTATTTGTACGAAATTTCAAGGAAATCCGAGTCCATCACGTCTTGCGGAAACCTATCCCCGGCGATTCGCCGATCTCGCATAAAGGCGCTTAGCCCCTCCACGCCCGCAAAGTGACTACGTTGATCTTGTGGAATTTGCTCCCAGCTGGATTTGAGAATGGCCAGCGCATCAAGCGCCAGCACATCATCCGAATCCAGCACGAGCATGAAATAACCATTAATCCTATCTAATGCGGCATTGTAAGCCGCTGGCTTGCCCTGGTTCTCCTGCCAGACATAGTTGACGGGAAAATCGACCGCACTTGCCCATTGCTCAACAACCTCTAGTGTTTCGTCAGTAGAGCCGTCATCGACAATCAGCACCTCAAAATCACGATATGTCTGCTGCTCGATACTGTCGAATACACGCGGCAACAACCGCGCGCGATTGTATGTGGGAATAAAAATCGTGAAAAGATACTGG
>CAMYMU010000019.1 GCA_947259575.1 uncultured Ectothiorhodospiraceae bacterium
GTCTCAATGATAATATGGTTGCGATGAGAGTTGGGAATATAAGGGGGTAACATATCGCCACCCCAATCTATGGGGATATCACAACCGCCAAAACAACATGTAAACATAGACCTATCCTCTAATCTTGATAGTTCGTAGGACAATTGATACTAGTTTGCTATTTAATCATATTATAGCCACCGACCGACACTTTTTTATACTTGACACAGGTGTGTGGAAACAATTTTTCTATATTATGTCGACCAAAATGCCATGCTAAATTACAGGAACAGCTGGGCGTTGCGTCTTATCAAGCATTTGCTGTTACTAAATAACTGATAACGATATAGCGTGTTAATTTTCCTGCGGTGACCAAAATAAGAAACCACAACAAGCGAATGCGTAAAACACCCGCCACAACTGTCAATGGATCACCAATGATGGGCACCCAGGCAAAACAGAGAGAGAATAGGCCGTATTTAGTGAAACGTTGTTCGGCACGTACAAATTGATCTTCTGACATCTTTAACCACTTTTTTATCACACTCAAACTCGCCCAATAACCTAATGCATAATTGGTAAGTGAGCCCAACACATTGCCAATTGTTGCGATAGTCACTAATGTTACCGGTGATAAACCGTTTAGCAGCAGAGTACTTAATACAACTTCAGAGCTTAAAGGTAAAATTGTCGCCGCTAAAAATGACGCAACAAAAAGGCCGATATAACCAAGTTCTGTAAAATATTCCATGGATATTAATGTTTCATGGGTAAGTTAAAGAGCCGCACGAACTACCATAGTTTTGGATCGTTAAGAGAATCGACACACCTTATTGATCCACCTTCAAATAAAACAGCAGAACTTAATTTCAAGGCATGCCAGCCATCAGGAAACTGTAGAGTATAAGGTGGTATAAAATTATTCGCTAAGTCTGTTTTAAAACCAAACCTGGAATAATATTGAGGATCACCATAAACAAATACAATAAATGAACCCAGATTGGAAATGATATCTAAACCATACTTGACCAAGGAGGAGCCTATATTGCTTTTTTGAAATTTTGGAGATACCGCTAAAGGAGCTAGAATATAACCTAAATGCTCATTAGTGTTTTCATAAAAGACCGGGCTAAAGGCAGCGTGGCCTACTATTTGATTGTTGTCTATGGCAACAAGTGAAATTATTTTTACATGAGTATTTTCTTTTAGCAGATTGACTGCAAGTTCAGATACCAACTTAGACTCTGATTTGTCAAAGGCCTGGAGATGCACATTCTTAATGCTTTTCGCATCATCTATGGTTGCTTCTCTTATTTGCATAGGTTGAAAACAGTTGAGTTAAGTAGCGCTAAAAACTGAGAAGTTGTATAGCAGCCACGGACTTGAACGACTTGTTTGATATAATAGATGCTCTTATAAAAACATAATTAACTTTTAGTGAATTCTTCAATGAGTTCTATAAGAATTTCATGAAAAAAGTCTTCAAACTCATCTAAGTTTCTTGAAAACTTGTCAAGATATATTGCTGCTTGATTTTGAGTTATGGTTTTATTGTTTATCTTGTACTCTATTTCAGCGAGTGATTTATCGTGTCGAGGAATAATCTGCCAATGAATAAAGTCAGCATCAAAACCTTCTATCTGTATTTGCGCATGTTTGCAAAATTCTTCAATAAGGTCGCTACCTCTTGGCCCAAGACATCCAGGCTCGACTCTACATAGAACAGTCAATTTTTTATCCTGTGGTAACGGTAATTCCATATGTATTTTTATCTATATAAAATATTGTCAGTACTTAACGTTTAAGCGTACTCGCACCAACAAGCGCGGCGAAAGCCGCGGTTTGGGAGTTCCTCCCGCGATAGCGGGCATACTTGGGTGCATTGTTAGGGTGATTATTCCCATTTAGCTGCATCAATAGTTGTATTTTCACGAATAAAATTCACAATAGATGGAACATCCAAGTTTTCACTAAACTGAATAAAATCATTTTCTCCAGAGGTGGTTTCCACCTTAATTGAGGCTCTTTTTTCTTCATTGTGTACTCGTATAGAGCTTACACCATCAACTTTATATGTAAATGCTGAACCAAGACCTTTGTTATTAATCGTCAAACAGTTATCAGCTATAGAAATGTATGGTTTTTTAGATTTCAAATAATCAAGGAAAAACTTAATTGCTATACCAGTACCAACAACAATGGCAATTATCAAATAGGGTCCAACAGTTTCTTCAGACTGGCCGCTTCTAAAATACACTTTCAAAAGTACACCTGCTGATCCTAGTACTATGAACGCGATTAAGCCAATAAGGAAAATAGGTGACATTTCTTTGCGATCGAAGGACTTCATATAATTTGAAAACCTCTAACTATATATATATAGGTAACCGAACTGCTTCATAACGCTCCGGCTTTTCCTGTTGATTTGAACTAGTAGTTTTCATTGTCAGTCTCTTATGCCTTATTAACTTCCTAATTACAAGGAGATACTAGACTGCATACTACTATATAATTTTTTATTGTGAAGAATTTCAGAACGTTACAGTGCCTTCTCACGATAATATTAACTTACATATCAAGTTCTGCATGATTGGTCTATTTTTAATAATAATGAGAACGGGAGAGTGGTGCTATGCCTCAGTCGAAACAATCAGCACACGAAAATGCACTTAAAGAGAATGTGCAGCAAAATAGCATTCCTAAGAAATGCCTTTCCTCCGATCCTGCCGTACCCTTATGGCAGCGGGTTCCAACGCGTACCGATGCAGGTGAGATGGCGGCTGACTTTATTATGATTCTCTCTGGACTCAAGCAACTGGGCTCGGTTCAAAAACAAAAAGTCTACGATACCTTGTATCAGATATTAAAAACCTATGACGCTGATATTCTGCTGGCTGAAGTCAATACACGCATGAATACCTTATGGGTCAGTCATAAACCCAGACCGGGTTTAGGTGTGGAAATCGCGGCCATGATCCATGAGCATGTGCCGCAAGCAAAATTGATTTCACAACGATTTGTTTAATCTATGTCCCATCCGGTTTGTGTCTACATTGGTGAAGCGCTAGCAAAATACAGTTTCGGTGAGGATCATCCCTTCGGGCCACAGCGTCATGCTGCCTTTGTCGACGAGTTTCATCGCCAGGGTCTTAATGAACAGGTCGATCTATGTGTTCCGGTTGTAGGCTCTGAGCAACTGCTAACGCTTTTTCATACCCCCGAGTATCTTATCCGTGTTAAAGGCATGTCAGCTACGGGGGTCGGCTATCTCGATGGGGGGGATACACCGGCCTTTCTTGGTGTTTATGAAATTGCGATGGGGGTGGTGGGTACCACACTGGATGCTGTCAGCCAGGTAATGTTGAAAAAATACAAACGGGCATTCATACCCATCGCAGGCCTTCATCATGCACGGCGAAATTCTGCCGCGGGTTTCTGTGTGTTTAATGATTGCGGTGTAGCGATCGAGTTTTTACGCAGTGAATATGGGATAAACAAAGTCGCCTATGTCGATATCGATGCGCATCATGGTGATGGTGTATTTTATAGTTTTGATGACGACCCGGATCTTTGTTTTGTCGATATGCACGAGGATGGTCGTTATCTCTATCCTGGGACCGGGGCAATTGAAGAAACCGGCAGAGGAACAGCGCAGGGTACGAAGTTAAATATTCCCATGCCGATGGGGGCCAATGATGAATTGTTTTTAAAGGTCTGGGAAAAAGCTGAGGCCTTTATTCGAAAAGCCGATCCTGAATTTATATTGTTTCAATGTGGCGCGGATAGCATCAATGGCGATCCCATTACTCACATGCAGTATTCTGAAAAAGCGCATGCTCATGCCGCGAGCAGGCTGTGTCAGTTAGCAGATGAGTATTGTGACGGACGCGTTGTCGCTATGGGTGGTGGTGGTTATAACCTGGAAAATCTGGCCAGGGGCTGGACGGCAGTGGTAAGAAGTTTTGTCGAGCACGGCCTTTAGCAAATTCAATTGCCTTTAATCTAACTACCTAAGCCAGTCTGCCTATTTAGATGCAGGCAACCAACGCACTCACTTACCGACACGTTCAACTCAGAGAAGACCTCCTTTGGTTTATAGGCATACAAAACAAGCTGTTAGGTGGGAAAAGGGGTGGCCATGATCACAAGAATGCTCGTTTAGGCTTTACAGACACTGAAATCAATATTAGAATTCTCTAATATTGGTGATATTCCAGATAAATATGAGGATTTTATTGTGGCTAAAGAGTGTTCAATGTCATTTCAACAGCGCAGCTTGTTTCAACAAGGATTCCAGAAGTTTACCCCGAAAGAGCTCAAACAGCTTGAGTGGGGCCTGCGTTTCACCCCAGCAGCCTGTTCCCTGATCGCGGCCTACGGACTTTATGCACAACAGCCTATGATTTTGTTTGCTGTAGCGGTACTGGGTTTTTGGGCATTTATGTTTCCTTCTGCCCACCCGATGGATTTGGTTTACAACCACATGATTCGCCCATTATTTGGGGCAGTGAAGCTGCCTGCGAATCCCTTTCAACGTCGCCTGGCATGCTTGTCGGCGGGAATGATGAATATCATTGCCGGCAGCCTGTTTCTACTGGAGATGCCAATTGCCGCGGTCGTAGTCGGGGTCAGCCTGTTGGTATTACAGGCCATCGTGATTTTCACGCATTTTTGTACCTTGTCCTGGATGTACGAAGGCGTACTACGCATGTTGGGTAAATGGCAGCAACCTCTGGATGAGTCTGAAGCGAAGCAGTTACTGAGCAATGGCGCCAAAATAGTGGATGTACGCAGCCAGAATGAGTTTGCTAAAGAGAGTCTGGAAGGCGCGATTAACCTGCCGCTTGAAGATCTAGATCATTTCCTTGATGAGTTCAAACAGGGAGTCTGCTTACTTTTCTGTAATAGTGGTACCCGTAGCCATATTGCCAGTGAGAAACTCAAGAGTCACGGCATCAGCGATGTACACAATCTTGGCGATTTCAATCGTGCCAGGCAGATCCTGCAAGTGGCAAATTAGTCGCTGTTTGCACTGGATTGAAAAGGGGCCTTTGGCCCCTTTTTTGTGTGTGTCTGGAAAGCAGTTTACAAAGGGCAACTCGACAAATAGCGCCATTTCCTGATGGTTTTGGCAAATAGACGTCTAGATTCAGGTAGTTAGTTGCTATTTTATCGGTAATCGCTAAAATTTGTACGGTAACCGGCAGATATATAATAACTAAATAGAATCATAGAAGAGAGTCGTACGTGGAAACAAATATCCTGATGTTAGTGATTGCGTTGTTGTTGAACTTCGCGGCTTTTATATGGTTAGTCATTACCGGATTCAAACGTAGTGTCTTGTGGGGACTGCTGATCTTCTTCTTTTCACCGCTATCGGCGATCATCTTTGCAGTCACAAACTGGTTTGATGCAAAAAAACCGTTTCTCGCCTATCTGCTTACTTCTATTCTCGTCTTCATTCCCTTCATGAACATGTCCAGCTCAGTTGACGAAGAGTTCATGCTACGTCTGCAAGAAAAGGTCGAGTCAGGGGAGATCAAGGAAAACGAGATGATGGAATACGTCATGAACCCAGAAAAACTCGACGAGCTTGAACAACAGGGGCTTGCCGATGATGGTGTCGTACTTAATGAGTATGGGGAACCAATACCGAATACTCCTGATGCTGGAGAAGACCCTGACAATCCGGCAGCAGAGGGTAAGCCCGCCGGTGACGCAACTGAGGAAGGCACAGCGGGTAAAGACGAACCTGAGGTCATTGTTGAAGAAGAAGAAGAGGAATATTACGACTATCCAAGACGCGGTGAAGTCAAACCTGATCCGCTCGTCACAAAGAAAAAGCCTGCACCTAAGGATTCGGTGAAGGTTAGTGTCAGTAAAATTGGTAACTATAAGGGACGTTATTTCATTATTACGACTAAATCCGGTTCGCAGCATCGAGGTATCTTGATAAAACTGACCAAGAGTCGGATTGTGCTTGAGCGTAAGATTTATGGTGGCACCTTTACCTATAGAATTCTGAAAAGCAAAATTAAACGTGTTGATATGCTCAAGAAAGAGTATGTTGATGACGGCACTTAGACTGTTCGATAATCTGTCTTCTAGTTCTAATCAGTATGTCTAACAAAACTCTCGACCTTAGTGATAATGTCTACGAGTACCTTTTAGATCACTCATTGCGTGAACCCGCGCTGCTTGCCGAACTGCGTCGCGAGACCAGTGAACTTGAAATGAGTATTATGCAGATCTCAGCTGAGCAAGGTCAGTTCATGGCATTGTTAACTAAGTTATTAGGCGTAAAACGAGCCATAGAAGTTGGCGTATTTACCGGTTATAGCAGTCTGAGTGTGGCCATGGCGATGCCCACCGATGGTGAGTTGATTGTCTGTGATATGAGTGAAGAGTGGACCAGTATGGCCAGACGCTATTGGGAAAAAGCGGGTGTCGCCAAAAAGGTAACACTTAAAATTGCGCCTGCTCTCAAAACACTCAAAGCCCTGCTTGCAGAGGGGCAGGCGGGAAAATTCGATTTTGCATTTATTGATGCCGATAAAACAAATTATAAAAATTATTATGAGTGTTGCCTCGAGTTAATCAGACCTGGGGGAGTCATTGCAATTGATAATGTATTATGGGGTGGGGCAGTTGCAGATATGTCTGATGACAGTGCAGATACTCGCGCCATTCGAGAATTAAATGATCACATCCATAAAGATGACCGTGTAGACATGAGCCTACTGCCTATCGGTGATGGGCTGACACTTGCTCGACGTCGTTAACGAACTATTATAACCTGTGTTCTTAGTGCAGACTTTTTTGGCAATGATTGAGTTGTTCTCGAACCAATTGCATCAACTCTTCCAGTTTGAGTTGATCGGGTAGGTCGCGTACATCCGAAAACCAGATCTCACTTACCTGACTGCCTTGCATATCATTTTGACTGGCAAATATAGGGCTGCCGACAAAAATACCTTGTTGACCGTTGTCCAGTTTTACGGTGACTAGCTGTAGAGGTATGGGCTTCATGGTACATACTCCTGTAGTAACGCTTCAGTCAAGATATCGTCACTTTGTTGATGTAAACTTAAACGATGCATTTAACATGCCATGGTAACTAGTTGTATTGTTTATTGTATGCTCTAGCAGCATAGTCTTCATCTGAATAACCACTTTTAAGTTTAGCATTATTATCTGTAATTGAATTGTACCGTTTTAGAATTTGTCTAGCTTAAAATATTTATTAGCAAGGCAATGGTTTAGGCTCAACATTATCAATAGAGTGAACTTAAGCTACACGTAGTGTCACATCTTCATCTGAAGTGTTCGGCAGCCCAGGAGGGAACAATGATAAGAGTTCAACAAAACTTTGTGGGACTTCAATTTGCAGTGTTAGTAAGCATAAGTCTCGCCATGTTTATTAGCGGTTGCACATCTGAAGACGGGTTACCCAATATTAAACAACGGGTCAATGAATTTAACCAGCAAATAAGTAGCAATAAAGATGCAGCGAAGCTGACAGAGCAAGATATGGCGGTGATGAAAAAGGCCGCAGATGATCTTGAAAAAAACCTTCCAGATCCTGGTTTAAAGGTGGGTGATACGGCGCCTGATTTTACGCTGGGAAACGCGAATGGAAAACCCGTTAGTTTATACAGCAAACTGAAAGAAGGGCCCGTCGTGTTGATCTTTTATCGCGGTGCCTGGTGTCCTTACTGCAATATACAGTTACATGCACTAAACGAGAGTTTACCTGCCTTTAAAAAACAGGGTGCGCAATTAGTCGCAGTTACACCACAGACACCCGATAAATCATTGGGGCAGGTGAATAAGGATAAATATCCATTTGAGATCCTAAGTGACCTTGAATATGAAGTCGCGAAAACTTACAAGTTACACTTTGATGTGCCACAAGAGTTACATGAGTTCTATAAGCAGAAGTTTAGTCTCGACATCGAAGTTTATAATGGTAAAGGGCGACTCGGTTTACCCGTACCTGGTACCTTTGTTATTAACAAGGATGCAAAGATCGTTGCGGTGCATGCAGAACTGGACTACAAACAGAGAATGGAACCGGCAGCCATTTTACAGGCATTGAAATCGATAAAATAATTATTGCGGTAGTTAGGATAAAAAAAGGCCCTCTTTGTTAAAGAGGGCCTTTTTTATTACAGATTATTTAACAATGTTATCACTACCAGCGTCTGCCAGGTTACCAAGACTATTATCTTTTAAACGGTTAGCTTTAACGATATTTTGACTTGCCGTTGCATCTTGTCCTGGTGGAACACAGCCGGGGCTTGAGCTTTCACCGCAAAGATGAATACCATAGCCACCACTACCGATAACTTTGTTGGCGAACACGACGTTGCTATCACCCTGGATTTGAATACCGTCACCACCACTATTAAGAACCTTATTGGCGATAATAAGGTTGTCTTCTGATAATGTCGTGGCATTTTCCTGAATGATCGTAATACCAATTCTTGTTGCGTTTAGCACTTTGTTGTTTTTGATCGTGCTACCACTGGTTGGGAAATGAATGTGATCCTGGTAATTACCACTTAAGGTATTGTGAAGCACAGCGGTACCTGAAGTACGGATCGCAAAAACGGCGCGTGAGCCCGGTGCTGTCGGTTCCAGTACAGCACCCACTCGTTCACGTTTAACATGGCAGTTGCGGATAGTTGTATCACTTGCGGGCGGACGGATAAAGACACCCATGTCACGTTTTGACGCCTCATCGGCTGGATGGATCAAGGTTAGATTAGCAATGGTTACGTTGGGCGCAAAAATATCAACAATAATATCGACCGGGACACCCGCAGGGGCCTGTTTGGGAACGGCATCGCCACCTGCTGAGACAATGGTGGTTTTTCGGTGTTTTGCACCACGAATGGTTAGCCCATCTTTTGAATTAGGGATGGCTATGTTTTCAACGTAGGTCCCTGCGGCAACATGAATGGTGTCGTTAGACTCAGCCAGATTAATGGCTTCCTGAATCGTTGCACAGGGTGCCGTTGCAATACAGTTAGCACCGTTACTCTCGCTGTTAACAAACAAATTGGCTGCCTGTAATAGGGTGGGGCTCATGCTGGCTAAAATTATTAGTGAACGATATATGTTCATGATTCCTCCTGTTTTTTATTTTAAAAAAGATCCATTTATTTTTTATGACTAAATACTGCGCAACAGCAGTTACCAACACAATGGGTAATTGCTGCTATACGGTATTGTTTATCTGAGTAGGATAGGGGGGAAGAGTTCCCCCCAAATAGAGTGTCTTGCGAGATGTGTGACTTAATTTTGCTCAGTGATCATGACCATGTGCGTGCACATGACCGTGTTCCATTTCCTGTTCAGTGGCATCACGTACTTCGATAACTGTGACATCGAAGTTAAGCTGCATACCGGCCAGTGGGTGATTGCCATCAATAGTGACTTGATCATCTTCAACTTTGGTTACTGTAATCATAATATCGTGACCGTCTTCGCCCTGGGCATGAAACTGTTGGCCGACTTTGACCTGGTCGGCTGAATCGAACATATCAATTGGAACAACCTGCACCATGGTTGGCTCCGGCTCACCATAGCCATCTTTGGGTTCGATGCTGACGGAAATGCTCTCGCCGGCCTTTTTATCGACTAGTGCATTTTCCAGCCCGGGGATGATATTGCTTGCACCATGTAAGTAGGCAAATTTGCCATCATTAGATTCGTCGATGGTTTGTCCATCATTGTCTTTTAATGTGTAATTGATTGTGACAACTTTGTTCGCGCTTATTTGCATTCTAGATTCCTTTGACAATTATCTATCACCGGGAGATGATTTGTTGATGGGTAATATTATAAATTTTGTGCTCAATAGCTAACCATTATAACACAAAGTTCTTTTAGTGAATCGGGCCAGAGAAGAATGAAAAAGGATTTACTCGAACAAATAAAGGCCTTAAGTAATAGTAAGTTAGGTCATTTGAGCGCGCTAGAGACCTTCGCGCATTGTCTTCGCTCGGTCTATGGCAAATGTTCCTTTGTCAGCTTTGAGCCTGTGCCAGGTGGTGACGCCTATCAGGTCAGATTGGTCTTCAGCGACCACCATCAAGCCCAAGCCCACGTCGATAATCTTGTCGACCAGTCGATCGCAATCCGCGGCGAGCAGCTGGATCTCATTACTCATGGACAACAAGCCACAATTACAGAAGTTAGCCCTGAACTTCAGTCTTCATTCCAGGCGCTGGATCTCCCCGTGCAAAGCATGATGGCTATTCCTCTCTACCTGGATGGTGAAATCAAACGGTGGGTATTAATCCTGGGCGAAGAAACACAACAGTTTGCGCCAGTTGATCTTGAAGAGGCAACATTACTCGCCAACTTAGCGGCTACCTATATGGTCCGAATTGATGAGACTCAGGCGCTATCAAAAGCAAACGAATGGATCGAAAAAGAGCTAAACGATATTGGACGCCTACAAAACATGTTGCTGCCGCAGCAGGACATTAATATCCCTGGAGCGGACATCGCATCTTTTTTTGCTGCCTGCGACCGGGCCGGCGGCGATTATTACGATATTGTAAATTTATCCGAGTTAACTCCGCCAATCACGTCACAGGGTAAATATGATGCCTGGGGGGTGATTGTTGCCGATGCATCAGGGCATGGTGCTGCCGCAGCGGTGGAAGTTGCAATGTTTGATGCAATCTTACGAACCTATCCTGGTACTGGGGAACAGGGAGCAGCAAATGTATTTAATTATGCAAATCGACATTTTTTTACGCGCACCTCGCGTGGTTCTTTCATCACTGCCATCGTGATGGGCTATCGACCAGACGAAGGTTGCCTGTTCTATGCAAATGCAGGTCATCCACCAGCGATTGTAGTCAGCCCGCAAAACAAGCTGGAATATTTGAATCAAGATGTTGGTATCCCGTTGGGTGTGGATCCAGATTGGCAGTGGCAAAATGCGGAGCACCAGATTGAACCGGGATCTGTCATTATTGCCTTTACAGATGGAATCTTGGAAGCCTTGTCACCTGCACAACAACAGTATGGTCAGCAGCGCCTCGAGGATGTTGTTATCCAATGTACGGGGACGGCCAAAGACTATTGTGATGTAATCGTCAGTAGTGTTAAAGCACACCAGGCTGATCAACCACAGATGGATGATCAGGCTGTCGTGGTTGTCAAAATTGAAGAATAACGACGCTATTACTGCAACATTGGGTATTAGGCAGCTTGATATCCGTGATCTATATACCGATTAGCTTATCTGGCGAGCATTAAGCTGCTATATTTATTGAATTAGAATTATATAAATCCTTTACCACCGTTATGATCGCATTAATTACTAACACTCAGGCAAAAATCATCTCCTTTATTTGGGATACGGATGTTACCGATGCTCCGTTACCGTTGAGATTTAGTATTAATGCACTGCGCATTGCTTATTTGACGATTCGTGATGTGTTTATCGACGGCCAGTTGAACCTGCGGGCGATGAGCCTGGTCTATACGACTTTGTTATCCATCGTGCCTTTGTTGGCTGTGAGTGTTTCATTTTTAAAAGGCTTTGGGGTGCACAGTCAGATCGAACCCACCCTAGAGAATTTTCTAATGCCATTGGGCGATCGTGGTAAAGAAATCAGCGAAAATATTATCACCTTTGTCGAGGGTATTAATTCCGGTTTACTTGGTTCCTTAGGTATTGCGTTGCTGTTATATACCGTCGTGTCATTAATGCAAAAGATTGAGTCGGCCTTTAATTTTACCTGGCATGTAAATGAAGAGCGATCGTTTGCAAGAAGGTTTAGTGATTATCTAAGCATGATTATTATTGGTCCGGTACTGGTATTTAGTGCCTTAGGCTTAACCGCATCAGTGGCAAATAGTGCTTTGTATCAGGCGGCGCTATCCTATTCTGTGTTTGCCTCCATCGTTGGAATATTTGAGCTATTCGTGCCTTACTTATTAATTGTGCTGGCCTTTACACTCTTATATATATTCATTCCCAATACAAAAGTTAAATTCACCTCAGCACTAGTAGGCGCTGCGATTACAGGTTTAATTTGGCAATCAGTAGGCTGGTTGTTCGCAAGTTATGTTTCAACCGCGAACTATACGGCTATCTATGCGGCTTTTGCCGCGCTGTTTTTCTTTATGATTTGGTTATACATCAGTTGGTTGATTATGCTGACTGGGGGCTGTATTGCTTTTTATTATCAGAATCCGGAGTATCGCTCTCGAAACCGTCGTCGTATGGGTCTAAGTAACCGAATGAAAGAAAAGGCGGCTCTGGTTGCGATGACCAAGATTGCAGAGGCTTATTATAACAAACAGGCTCCGCTCAATGTGGGACAGCTGGCCAACAGACTTAATATTGCTTCAGAGTCTTTATCCCCTATGCTCGAAAATCTGATTGATTCTGGGCTGTTGATTCGTACTGACGCCGACCCAGCAGGATTTTTGCCCGGCCAGGCCCCTGACAGTTTGCCTGTGGTCGATATTCTTCGTGCTGTGCGCCGCACTGGCGAAGACGACATCATCAAGATCAAGCGTCTACCGAGGAATCCTGGTGTCGACGAGCTCTATGATCGCTATTCAACGGCGGCAATAGGAGCCGTTTCTGGTGTGATGCTTAAAGATTTAGTCAATGTCGCCGAAACAACAGAGACACAACGGCTGACCGGTTAATCAAGATTTATGCCTCCACAAATTAACGCAACACTTCAACAACAAAGCCGTATCGCGCTGCCGCGAGAACTACAGATTGTTGATGGTAAAGAAATCCGGGTCATTGTTGGCAACAAACCAAGGCAGCAAACTTACTCTGTGCAGTTGCTGGCACTGGCGGATAAGAGTCAGGTTAGGCTGCATCTGGCGTGGCGTTGGTTATGGTTGTTGATAGCGAGTTTGCTGGCGCTGGCGGGTTACTGGTTGGCAGGCTCCGTCAGTGGATTTTCACTGGGCACCTATGAATTTTCTTATGTCGCGGGATTTAGTCTAACCGCTATTCTGGCCCTGGTCATGTTTGTGCTTAAACTCTCACGCAAACGGGTCTTTGTTTCCCGACTCGCTAAGGTACCCCTGTTTGATATTCTGATCGGTAATCCACATCATCGTGCCTATAAGGCGTTTTTAAAAAATATCAATCACAGCCTGGATCAGGCACGGCAGTTCTGGAATCTGAAACCTGAACACCAGGTGGCTGGTGAAATGCGTATGTTACGGCGCCTGGCCGAAGAAGGTATTATTAAACAGGCCGACTATGAGCAGGCCAAGAAAAAACTTTTTGCCGTTTCCACAAAATAACCTTCCGAAGATTACGCGATCAACACTCATGAATTGCTTTATTAGTGGCATTCGGTGTGACTTTGTGCGAGTTCTAAAATAGAATCAGATCTATATTTCTTTCTTAACTAAAGGAAACAGGCCATGTTAGGGATGGATAAAATGACGGGTATGCCTAGCAAGGAACAGGCATTACCAGGGCGCGATGAGAAAATAGTGCCGCCAGCGAAACACTATGTCAATGGACACACAATGTTGCCCCCCTATCCAGATAACTGTGAGCAAGCAATGTTTGGAATGGGCTGTTTCTGGGGTGCAGAGCGCCGTTACTGGGAGACAGAGGGTGTTTATCTCACTGCCGTGGGTTATGCCGCAGGCTTAACACCGAATCCAACGTATCAGGAAGTCTGCTCGGGCATGACCGGGCACAACGAAGTTGTGCTTGTAGTCTTTGATAAAAGCAAGATTAGCTACGAAAATTTATTACAGCTTTTCTGGGAATCCCATAATCCAACCCAGGGGATGCGTCAGGGTAATGACCGGGGTACCCAGTATCGTTCCGGTATTTACTATTACTCAGAACAGCAGAAGCAAGCTGCCGAACAAAGTAAACAGCAATACCAACAAATGTTATCAAGTGCCAACATGGGTATGATTACCACCGAAGTGATTCCCGCCCCTGAGTTTTATTTTGCAGAAGAATACCACCAGCAATATCTGGCTAAAAATCCCGGTGGCTACTGTGGGCTCGGAGGTACCGGTGTAGCGTACACGTCAGTATGATCTCAAGTTTTCTAAATATGAAACTGCAGGCACTGCTGGTTTTCCTGATGACCTTGCTAATGCCCGCCACGATGAAAACCAATCTGGTCGAGGACATGGATCGGGACCTGGAAAATTGGAATCTGAGTCGTTTAGCCGATGTACAGAAGAGCCCAGATGCAGAGTTAAAACCTTTCACGAGTGATGGCTGTAGTGGCGGTTTGTCTGAAGGCTGGCACTCTTTTGCAAATGTCATCCCGGCATTTAAAGACAAGTTTGGTGATAAGCCACCCTGGGAGGCATGCTGTGTCGTACACGATCGTGACTACTGGAAAGGCGAAGTAGCTGATGGCTATGATAAACGGTTGAAAGCCGATAGTGTCTTGCGTCAATGTGTACTTGAGTATGGTAAAGAGAACAGCGCCAGGTTAGCTAACAAGTTTGGGATTGATAAGGAATTGATCGAAAAACAATTTCGCAATACAAGTCAACTGATGTTCCAGGCGGTCAGGGTTGGCGGTAAACCCTGTAGTCGACTTCCATGGCGCTGGGGCTATGGTTGGCCACATTGTAAAATCTTACCAGCTAAAAAATCAGAAACGAAAAGTTAACTGCTGATGAATAGCGACAATCTAATCAATGCAGAGGATTTCGTTGACTATTGGTTCTCAGAACCTGTCACAAAATATTGGTTTAATTCAACGGCTGAGTTTGATCAAGAATTAAGAAAACAATATCAGCCCGTCTATCATGATGCAGTCAAGGGTAAGTATGATCATTGGCTTGACACAGCAACAGGTTGTCTGGCGCTTGTGATTTTATTTGATCAAATACCCTTGAATATATTCAGGGGCACAAAGGAAAGTTTTTCGACAGAGGCACGATCACGCGAAGTCGCGGATCATGCCATAAGCCAAGCTTATGATCAGTTGCTTGAGGACAAACAGAAAGCCTTTTTGTACATGCCGTTTATGCATAGTGAAAATCTGGATGATCAAGAACGTTCAGTTGAACTATTTGAGAAGGCAAACTTAACCAACAATATTCGCTTTGCCCACCATCACCGCGACATAGTTAAGCGATTTGGTCGGTTTCCACATCGTAATGAAATTCTAGGTAGAAAAAATACCCAAGCGGAGATCGCCTACCTTAAATCAAAAGAGGCTTTTCTAGGTTAATCGTTAAAAAAATAAACTAGTGAAATCAGACTAGTGCTTGGTTATAATTAACACCGACTATAAATAGATATAGTTATTAGCTAAAAGTTTATTGTCTATTTCGGAACACTCAAATATGCTCTTTTTCACGCCCAATAAAGCTAAATTAAGTATCACCCAAAGTCCTATTCACGGTAAAGGTCTGTTCGCTAAGGACTTTATACCCGAAGGTGATATTCTGGGAACAATACAGGGGATTCGCACCAATGAAGATGGTGCTTATACCTTATGGGTCACTGAAGACTATCCCGTTCGCATGCTTTGTAAGTTCAAATATATCAATCATAGTGATGAACCTAATGTAGTTCTGTATGACACTCTGGAAGTGTGCGCTGTGCGGGACATTTATCCTGGAGATGAAATCACCCATGATTATGAAAGTGGTGATTGGGAAGAAGATGAAGACGAAGAAGAATATGAGTATGTCTTTGAGGATTAACAGGTTCTCTCCTGATTAAGCCAATCACAATTTAATTGTTATGAAACCAGCCTTGAAAATTGTCTCAGGGGGACAAACGGGTGTTGATCGTGCCGCACTCGATGCTGCACTGGAGCTGGGTATATCATGTGGTGGTTGGTGTCCTGCTGGTCGTCGAGCCGAAGATGGCCCCATCGATAGTCGTTACCCACTAACTGAAACAAAAACCAGTGACTATCTTGAACGTACACGTCTGAATGTTAAGGACAGTGATGCAAGCCTGATAATTTATTTTGATAAAGTGGAAGGTGGTACCAAAAAGACCAGAGCCATCTGCGAGCAATTAGGTAAGCCTTTTTTGCTACTTGATATGTCCTCACTTGATGAAGAACATGCTTTGAGCGTGCTGCATCAGTTTATACAGGAAAACAATGTCAGATCTTTAAATGTGGCCGGACCAAGAGCCAGCAAACAAGCACAGGCCCATTCTGTCACCCATTCCTTGATAAGTTCATTGCTGAAAAAGAATTAACGTATATATTTAGTCACTGCCTGTCATTAAACTATCTAACTGGCCTTCCATATGTAACTCGGTAAGATCAGTAAATCCACCTATCCATTTCCCATCGATGACAATTTGTGGAACCATGCGCGCACCATCAGTGACTTCAATCATTTCTTTTAACTCAGCCCGGTCTTGATCGACACGTGCCTCTGTATAATCGATTCCCCATTTTGATAACAAGTTTTTAGTGTTGTCACAAACAGGGCAAGTGCCGGTACTGAATATTTTTACTCGTGCCATGGTTATCTCTTAATGCTAATTATTGAGGCGGCTATTATGCCCAAAGCTGCTTATCGATAAAAGAGTAAAATGGTACTGAGGTAGAGCAAGTTGCCAACACTGTGGATAAGGATGCCAGGTAACAGGCTGCGATACTTTTCATAGGCATAGGCAAGAATAAGGCCGCTCCAGAAAATCGAAAGAAAACCATTCAGTGATTTCAGGTGCAGGACACTAAACAACATAGCGCTGATCACTATCGCAAGTGTTGGTGAGAGTCTTTGTCGAAACGAAGTATAGATTAGACCGCGAAAACCGATTTCTTCGAAGATCGGTGTCCATACGATTATATTAATGACGCTAAAAATGACAGTCTCGGTTGGCCCGAAGACAAGACGTTCTTGTATTCCCTGTGCCCAATGGCTGCCGAGGCCAAGCTGCCAGGTTCCCCAGCCGATTAACATTAACCCGATGAGTTCTAGTGCGAGCAGAGCACCAGTGAGGGCGAAAAAATCACGGAATTTAACTTCGCCAAGCGAGAGACCAAATGCCGAAATAAGGTTTAACCCACGTGGTTTTAATAAATGGCGATATATGAGCCATAACATTGGCAATGATGCAAAGAAGGTACTCCATAAGGTAAGGATGCTGGGTTTGAAAAAGTGACTGGAAAGCAGGTGAAGCCCTAACCATATCAACATGCCATAGACCGCAGCTCTAATCGCCACTGCTATGCCATCATAGAATGACCAGGGTTTGTCAAGAATGTCGTTGTTCCATGGTGGTTTGATATAAAAGATTCGATAACGAATCATAATATAAAGACCGATCAGGATAACAAAGGCAATCGAGAGTGCCATCTCTGTGACATGCTGGCGCAATCGCTGACCATTTTCTAACAAACGATCAGAGAATAATTTTATAAAATAGGGTTTATCCAAACGAGTGTTGATACGTAGGCGCAATCGATCCTTGGCCCAGCCAGTTGGTACCATGGTCGCCCCGGTAAACACCTCAGGTGAAAAGAGTTGTTGGTAATTATCAAAGTAGGCATAGCGCACCGCAGCTGCAATGACTTCCTCTTCCGGGTTATTATCAAAGCGAGTCAAGGCGGCATTTAACTCCTCCTTGTCGCGTAATTCAGCGATAGTAATTAACCAACGTGCTTTTGTGTTCAGGATATCCCAGGATTCTGTGGTATCTGGATTTTTTTCCAGAAATTCGAGCACTTCTGCATAGGCGGCAATCGCATTGTCCTGCACTTGTTGTTGACTGCCAAAAAGAAAGGTATGTAGAGCCCGTTCGACGATATTGGTATTTTCATAGCCTTCATAAAAGGACATGTGTCTTTCCATTAGCCTGCCGGCTGAAGGACCGAGATATTTTAATTCTTCAAGGCGAGTTGTATCTTTGAATGGATTAAATAGATACCAGAACAGGACAATCAAGATACATGCGTAAGCAATGGTCAGGATGAGGTGGGTTTTCGAGTGGTTCATCAACAGCGTCAAGTATAATTATTATTCGTGATTCAGGCTTATCTTATTAATAATAGGCTATCTCAGTATGCTGTCCAATCCTGCCTTTTAGTAATTTTGCTTTCTTTTGTTGTACTGGCTTTCTGTCTTGTGTCCAGATACCTTTCGAATAGCCGCCTCAACTAATATTTTTTTCAATAAGGCCTTATCGCATATTTCTGGATAGAGTCGATAATGTTTTTCAACCGCGAATGGTCGTTTTTGTGCCGCTTGTTCAAGCTGAGTTCTTTTATCAGGACTAAGGTGCGGAAGTGTTAATAACACCGGTGATAACCAGGAGATGTAGTCATACGTGATCAGTCTTTGGTCACTGTCTCCCCAAGTAGTTTGTATGCCGAGTGCTGGAAATTCATCAGCAGCTAGTAGTTTATTTTCGAGTTTGCTATTTTTTCTATTCACGGCGACTATTTTACCAGCTCCAGTACCAGCATCATCACGTTTAACCCAAATTGCTGTTGCATTAGTACCAACCTGGTCTTTAATCACATTGCTCAAAATATCTTTTGCATGCACGCTATTAGCTACATTTTGCTGGCGAGCTAAGAATGCTGTTGTGCTAAAGCTATTGTCATTATGTTCACAGGGATACCAGCTCGGGACTCGTGCAAACACAGGTTCTTCGTCCCCGGTTGCGCTGTCGATTAGCACCAGAGGACGATATGTTTTGGCATCGAGCAACCAACATTCATAGTCATCTCTTGCCGTAAAGGGGACCTGTTCATGCTGCGTGGTTAAGAGCTCAACCAGATCCTGTACTGACTGTTCGACATGTTCCTGGTAGAGTGTTGGGTGAACGGGGGTTTTTGCCAGCTCATCGGTCTTGGACCAGATACCATACATGAAATAACGATCGTAATTGCTTGGGATGGCAAGTTCTTGCCATGGCGTGTGGTAAATTTCACTTTGGATCTGGATGCGCCAGTTAATTCCGTCTGTGCTGACTGCTCGCGCATTTTCTGTTTCCAGCACTTGAGCAACTCCAGTGAAGGGATTGAGTAACCGCATACTGTAACAGTTGGGTAACGCCACTATAAACCGCCGCATTCTAGTTATACTTGTGTTCAATATATCTGTATTGTTTAAATATACCAAGAGTTCAATGAGCTACCCTGTAGAAATAACCATAAATTTTATCCGATTAAATTTCGCTATAAAATGCCAATGGAAAGCTGTAGCCTAAACACGTAAGATCACTTTATAAATAGATAGAATTTGTTTCACAGATGCTTTCCCAAGGGTGGTTCATGTTATGAGTGAACTCTATATATTAAGACACTGCAAGTCGGACTGGGATGGTAGCTTTTCCCAGGACAGCGATCGTGTTCTCTCTGAGCGTGGCTTGTCTGATGCAGCAAAACTTGGGGCCTGGATGAAACAGCAAGGCTATCAACCCGGTTATATTCTCTGCTCGACAGCTGTGCGTGCTCAACAAACTATCCAGATAGTGTGTCAACAACTAGGAATTGCAGACAGTGATATTCATTATAAATCAGAGTTGTATTTGGCCGGTCTCAACAGGTTGTTAACGACCGTTACCGATAACAGAGATAAGCCAGGACCATTATTATTAGTTGGCCATAATCCTGGTATGGACGAGCTGGTGACATATCTTGCTAGTAGTGAAGTGCCATTGACGAATCAGGGTAAACTAATGACAACCGGCTGCCTTGCGCGTTTTAAACTTCCTGATCAGAATCAGGGATTACAGAATCAAGCTGAGTTACTTTCCATTACTCGGCCATCAGAAATATAAAGGAGTTAATTTTGTCACAAGCGATCGATCAACAAGCCATACAACAACTTTTTCTTGATGCACGAAGCTACAATGGTTGGTTAGATAAACCAGTTAGCGAAGAACAGCTAAAACAGTTATATGAGCTGACTAAAATGGGGCCCACTAGTGCCAACGCATGCCCCGCCAGATTTGTCTTTGTGAGTTCAGATGAAGCAAAGCAAAAGCTAAAAGGATGCCTGGACGAAGGTAATGTTGAAAAATCTATGACTGCCCCGGTGGTTGTCATTATCGGCATGGATATGGAATTTTATGAGCAGTTACCGGTGTTGTTCCCGCATGGTGACGCAAGAAGCTGGTATGTCGGTAAAGATGAAAAAATACTTGAAACTGCCTTTCGAAATAGTTCACTACAAGGTGCCTATCTTATTATGGCTATCAGAAGCCTGGGGCTGGATGCCGGGCCGATGTCGGGTTTTAATAGTGATAAATTAGATGCGACTTTCTTCCCTGATGGTAAGATAAAATCTAATTTCATCTGTGCGTTTGGCTATGGTGACACTAGTAAGCTCTATCCAAGAGGTCCACGTTTGTCCTTTGATGAAGCTGCGGTCATCGAATAGGGCATAAAATCATCAGATAAGTATTATTATCGGAATAAGTAATATTATTGGGAGCAGCTATACTAAACAATAATATTCAATATCATGGTACTGTGACTCGCCCATGTCAGCTATTAAGGCATCCATAACGCCCCTAACAAAATATAACGAGGACTTAATTAAACCTGGTTTCAAGAAAGACCCACTCCAGCAGCACGCTGTAGAGTCACTTTCTTTTCTATACAACACTTTACGCCAGTCTGTAGAGACCCCACCTGGTTTTTTACAACGCTTATTGGGTAAAGCAACAACCACTCCTGGTATCTACTTAGTTGGTTCAGTTGGGCGCGGCAAGACTTACCTCATGGACTTGTTTTACGAATGTCTGCAAGGGATGAAGGCAAAGCGAGTGCATTATCATCGCTTCATGCTGGATATCCATGAAAAATTAAAACACCTGCCAAAGTCACCGGATCCACTCTTAATTGTCTCAAAAGAGATCGCAGATCAAACACAAGTACTCTGCCTGGATGAATTTCATGTCACTGATGTGGCCGATGCTATGCTGCTAACTGGGTTGTTGAATACGCTATTTAAAAATGGTGTGACCCTGGTGGTGACATCCAATACCCATATTGATGATTTATATTTAAATGGACTACAACGTGAACGGTTTATGTCCGCGATCCACTTGTTAAAAGACTATACGGCCGAATTTGATCTTGAAAAGGGAATTGACTATCGCTTGTTGCATCTGGAGGAGGGTGGGACATTCCTGGTTGATAAAGATAACAATAATAAAAATTGGCTAGAAGAGCGGTTCACAGAACTATGTCCCACTTCGATTAATTATTCTGCAGAGCTTGAGATTCATAATCGGACCTTGCAAACTATCGCTCTTTCTGATGATGTCGTGTGGTTTGATTTTTCAGAATTGTGTGACACTCCACGTGCCGCTAAAGATTACCTTGAGATAGCCAAACAATTTCATAGTGTGGTCGTTAGCAACATTCCGGTATTGTTGCCTGCTAAAGATAGTGCCGCAAAACGTTTTATGCATTTAATCGATGCCTTATATGATCATAGGGTGAAATTAATTGCTACCGCGGAGGAAACTCCAGAGCAGTTATATCAAGGCAATATGCTGGTTGGCATGTTTGACCGGACGGTGAGTCGGTTGATCGAGATGGCCAGTCATGATTATTTGGCGATGGCGCATCGACCATAAAGTTAGGGGCATAAAAAAAGGAAGCGAGTTGCTTCCTTTTTAAATTAGTTGACTTTTTTAATTAACGCACATCAAAACCATAGATCAACATTTTAGACATCAGGTGTGGTGCATCCATATAAGGCACAGTGCCATTCTCGCGAATAATTTTGCGGCCTTCTTTAGAACGGGCAAAGGCAACAAAGCGCTTAACCTTTGGTGATGGTGTTGGTGTCGTCACCAGGTAGAGTGGGCGATATAAACCATAGGAGCCGTTCTTAACATTTTCATATGTTGGTGACTTGTTATCCATGCTGATAATTTTCACATTGCGTTTACGTGCCGAACTGACACCGGTAATAGCGATGGCATCAACTCGTTTTTCGACTGATCGTTCGATGGGTCCAGAGGAGCGTTTGATATTCCGTTTTGAGGTTTTAAATTCAATGTTTGAATCAGCAAACAGGTATTGGCGAATAGCATAACCGACACCAGAGATCTTGCCGCGACGTACATAGAGCTGGATGGGCATGTTCTTTCCTCCAACCTGACGCCAGTTGGTAATTTTACCTAGATAGATATCCTGTACTTGTTTACGCGAGAGGTTCTTAACGGGATTCTTTTTATTAATGATTATGACTAGTGCATCCCAGGCAACGGGGTGTAACGAGGCATGTAGCTCGGAACGATCTTCACCCGGCAGGCTCATGCGACAGCTGCCACCCATGTCCGAGCTGTGCTTGACAGTATCACGGATGCCACGCGTGGCGCCGCCACCCTTGAGCTGTATTTTGATACCGGTTTTTGTTTCATAGGCCTTGGCAAGCTCCGCCATAAAGGCCTTTTTAGTGATGCCACAGCCAGCCCAATTGATAATACTTTCAGATTCGATCGCCTGGGCTGGTGTCTGGTACGCGAGTACGACAACAAATACAGCAACCAACATATGTACAACTCTCGCTAACCCCATGATATTCCTCATTGATTTCTCTAATATTAATACGGATATAGGATGCGCTTTTATTGCGCATATGACAATATGCCATAGGGTATAAAAAATGTAGGGAAAATACCAAATACAGAGCATGTACTTGGCGTTTTTACTTTAAAAATCAGTTGCTTAAATGATTAAGCAACAACCTGGCGGGGGTACAGCTGGGTTTCTACCTTGGTGAAAAGGTCGCTGCGGATGATGGGTTTGCTCAAGAAGTCATTCGCACCTAGCTTGGTCAGCCAAAACTGTTCAGTTGGCTGTTCGGTGGCACTGATAATGATAATCGGGATGCTATGGGTTGATGGATCCTTGCGTATCTTGCGGGTTGCCTGAAAACCATTTAAGCCAGGCATAATCACGTCCATCAGGATGATATCGGGTTGATGTGCTTTTGCGAGTTCAATGGCCGTCATACCGTCATAGGCCTCCATGACGTAGTAGCCATCTTGCTCTAAAACAGCTCGTAATCCGTGTACCACAGTGCGGGAATCATCGACCACCAGGACCTTGATAACTCTACTTTTGGGTAACCTTTGCTTTGCGCGGCGCTCGTTACTTACAGAACGACGATTAAACAAACTTTTAAGATCCATTACTGCTCCCATCAAATGTACATTACACTCTTACACGCAATTCTAGCTAGAATGGTTTCAATAAGACAACATATGCTAATAAACGAAACTGTTTTAAAAAATATAATAAAAACAATAAGTTATCTCTCTATGGTCTCAAATGAAATTAATCAAAACCTGTAACACATTGATTTTTAATAGCTAAAAATTTGTAAAAGTATGCAAATTTTGTAGGTTTATTAACATTTCTGATCAAAAAAGTTTCGAATCAGACTCACTGCTTGATCCAGGTGTTGGAATTGATGATCGCCGCCTGGAAATGTGTGGCACTGGGCGCAGTTGGCGTAAACATTCAGAGAAGTTTGATAATCGATAACCTCATCACCTTGATCCAACAGCAGCAAAGTGGGCAGGGGTGAGTCGCAGGGACTGGATACATCATAGCGCAATAACTGTTGTAGTTCGGGCTCTGCGAAATAGTATTCTTCCCCGGTGTAATAGTTTGTCTGTCGTCCAAAATAAGGTGTCAGTGTGGTCGCCGGATCGAGAGCTGGGTTGATCATGACAACCGACCAAGTACTTTGAGTTGAAGTTGATTGATTAGAACTGAAGTGACGTGCAAGGTATTGAGCATAATAGCCACCGAGTGAAGTTCCGATCAGTACATTTTTGCCTTCGGGCTCGAGCCGTTCTGTAATATAGTCTTTCAAATATTCAATAGCCGCATCAGGATCGGCAGGATAACTTGGCCGATAGAATGGGAACTCGGACAATTGTTCGGCAAAGTACTTGCCCTTGGCTGATTCACCACTGCTGTTAAAACCGTGCAGGTAAATAAACATACTCGTTATTTGTCTCTATGTCTTTATTGCTATACTGCCATGCAGGATAGCAGACAAAGGAAAGTAATATGCAAATTACGATTGTGCATGTCCATGTAAAGCCACAACACATTCATGATTTCATCGAAGCTACAAAACAAAATCATCTTGCTTCTGTTAAGGAATCAGGTAATCGTCGTTTTGATGTCCTGCAATTGGCCGAGGATGACAATCATTTTGTTCTCTATGAAGCTTATGCAAGTGAAGCCGATGCAGCCGCGCACAAGCAAACACAACATTACCTGACCTGGCGCGAGACAGTTGCCGACTGGATGGCCGAACCACGTAAGGGTGTGCAGTATCACGGCCTGTTTCCAACCGAGGCGTGAATAGTTATGAATTCATTTGCTCCTTTTTCGATTGCACGCTTACCCCGGATTGAGTTTGGTCGGGGTGTGTTTTCTAAGCTGGATAAAATAATTGCTGGTTATGGTCAACATGTGTTGATTGTAACGGGTGCAGGTTCATTGCAAGCAACAGAACACTGGCGATTATTGTTAAATGCGCTTGAGCAACATTCGATTCGATATTCTCATTGCCAAGTCACGGGCGAACCCTCGCCACAATATGTTGATGACTCTGTGAAAAAATTTTCAGAGCAGGACATTGATGTCGTGTTAGGTATAGGAGGGGGGAGTGTCCTGGATGCGGCTAAGGCAATTGCAGGTTTACTGAAAGTTAAATCAAGCGTGATGGATTTCCTCGAAGGTGTTGGCCCTGAGCTACAGTATGAAGGTCCGGCAGTGCCATTCATCGCAGTGCCGACAACTGCAGGAACAGGCAGTGAGGCAACCAAAAATGCCGTATTAAGCGTACAGGGACAAGATGGATTTAAAAAGTCTTTTCGCGATGACAAATTAGTTGCTGAGTATGCTCTTGTAGATCCGGCGTTGTTGGCAAGTTGCAACCCAGAACTCATTGCCGCAAACGGAATGGATGCGCTGACACAACTTATGGAATCTTATGTCTCGTTACGTGCAAATGTTATGACTGATGCGCTGGCGATAAGTGGTTTACGCGCGGTCAGGGATGGTTTACTTACCTGGTACCAAGATGGCGCAGCAGCATCTGAGGCCCAGGACAAAATGGCCTATGCCGCTATGCTATCGGGAATTACCCTGGCTCAGGTAGGACTAGGATCCGTGCATGGTCTGGCTTCACCTTTAGGTGCTTTTTATCCTATACCACACGGAGTTGTCTGCGGCACCCTGGTGGCGACGGCCACAGAGATGAACGTTAAGGCGATGCTGGAGCGGGAGCCTGCCAACCCGGCACTAGCAAAGTATGCACGTTTAGGCGATGTTTTATCTGAGAAACGACATAGCTCAAAACAAAACTCATGGCAGGCCTTGAATGCATTGCTTGCAGAATGGACTGAGACGATGCAGTTACCTCGCTTATCAACTTACGGCATCAAACAGGAACAGCTGGATAAAGTCGTAATGCATTCACGTGGCAGTAGTATGCAAACCAATCCCATCGTCTTGACGGATCAGGAAGTTAAACGCGTTCTGGAATTACGGTTGTAAAATAGAGTGAGCCAATCAAAGTGAATCAGTTAAGTGAATCAAACTGGTGTTTTAAGGCTGTTGGTTATATACATTCACCTTGCAAGGAAAAATTCGCAGTACCTCGCCAGTCGGGTCTAGCCCCCGCATTGTTTTCAACGATAGAAATTATTGAGCCTTATGATCGTGATGAGGCCTTTAAGTCACTCGAAACTTTTTCACATATCTGGGTGCTAAGTATTTTCCATCAGGCACAACGTGAGGACTGGCAAGCGACAGTCCGGCCACCGCGGCTGGGTGGTAATGATCGGGTAGGAGTATTTGCTTCTCGTTCGCCTTTTCGGCCCAACCCGATCGCATTATCCGTTTTTAAACTACATGAAATAGAACGTAAGTCTGATCGACTTTATCTTAACGTGTCTGGCACGGACCTTGTGGATGGAACACCTGTAATCGATATCAAACCTTATATCGCCTATGCAGATCAGCCGCTAGACGTTACATCAGGATATACGGAAACAGTCGAGAGACCAGTGCTACCAGTCGAGTTCAGTGCAGAGGCGCAGCAACAATGTCAGCAAATAGAAAGTGAACATCAATTGAATTTGTCGAGATTAATAACAGAACTGGTGAGTCAGGACCCTCGGCCTGCTTATCGTTCCGAAATGGTGCAACAAAGTTACGGTATGCGACTATATGATTACAATATTAAGTTTGAGGTTGTTAACCAGACGGCCAGAATTATTTCTATATTACCGACAAAAGAATGAACTAACAGGTGGTATTGATAGTCATATTTTATCAAAGGCGTAAAAAAATAAAGACAACATTGAGGTGAGAGTGTGAAATTATTCTTGTCAGGCATGCTGGTGTTAGCCAGTACGATATTACCGGGATTTGCTACTGCAGAACTTCAGGATTTCTCCGGCAAGCCAAGTGAGATTAGTGCTTTTGTGGGCAATGGCAAATGGACTACGGTTATCATCTGGCGCTCAGACTGCCATGCTTGCAACGTCGAGGCGGAGCAATATATCCAGTTCCATGAAGCCTATAAGGACAAGCACATTCAGATGCTAGGTATCTCCATGGATGGTCAAAAAGAGCTAGATGCGGCAAAAGCCTTTATCAAACGGCACGGTGTGACTTATCCTAATCTCATTGGAGAATTCGAAGAGGTCGCGACCATGTATGAAATTATTTCGGGTGGTCCCTGGGTGGGCACACCGACCATCCTGGTTTATGACCCAAAAGGGGAGTTGTTAGCTGCTCAACCTGGGGCTGTTCCACCTGAGTTCATTGAAGAATTCATCGAGCAGAAGCTGGCTGAAACAGCGGCTAAAAAATAGTTATTGCCTTTATTTAAGTGCGAAATGCCGAGCTTAGTCAAAAAACCACCAAAATAGTCAGGTTGGCAAGCCAATCCGTCCCCTCAAAGCAACTTCAGGCCTCTAAATGTCAGATTTAGATAGAATAACTGGTTGATAGCAATATATATTGTCTATAGTCAGTACTATCCTTTCTACTTTGGCGTTCGATGCAGGCATTAAAAAAATTTATAGCTAATAAGAGTATCCGCAAGCAGTACCTGTACTTAGCAGTCTTGCTTGCAGGTGTGGTGGTCGCTTATACCTGGTTCACCGGTGCCTGGATCCAAGACACTGGCCAGACGCGGGTTAACAATATCGAAAAACGCATCGCTATAGCAGAGATCACCAATCGTATCCGTCTATCTATTATTGATGCCGATAACACCCTGGAGTTATTTTTACTCTCACCAAGTATTGATGTTCGCATCCAGTTTGAATCTGAATTAGAGCGTGCCGAAGCTCAGATTGATGAACTGATTAGAAGCCCTTGGGCGAAAAATAATGACATGCTACTAATGTTGCATGGTCTAAAGTCAGTGCTGAAAAATATCGAGACCGCGGCCGGACAAATAATGGAAGTACGACAGACCGCTAACTTGATGTACCCAGCGATGCGACTGGCAAATGGCGATATGTTGATAGCCAATCAGCAGATCTTAACTGAGACCGATCAGGCGATTCAGATATTTAAGCGAAAAAATATTCGCAGAATGTCAAACAACCAACTAAAAACCATGCTTGCGATGATCGAGGTGAGAGACTACTGGCTTAGAATCATTACCGCCTACCGCTTATTCTTAATTAATCGTATGGGGTACTTGTTTGAAAGTGCAGTCGACAATCAGATTGGTAATGTTGAACTGCTCTATGGTGAGTTTCAAAATAAAGTTGATAACTTAGCGGCCTTCAAAGATAAACGCGGAATTGATCTAGAAGTCACGATCGCTATCGAAACGATCGAGGAACTGGCTCCAAAGTGGAAAAAAGGATTCGAACAGGTTGTTGCAATACATACCGACGGGCAATGGCGTGGCGATATCCCATTGGTGATCGAGGTTATCACACCACTGTTTAGTGAAGTTTATATAAAGCTTGCTGCTATTGATGATTCACTAAAAAAGTTTGCAGATGCCGATCTGGTTGATCAAACTGAAGCGTCAAGCACGGTGATTAACTCCTTATGGGCGATGTCTTTGTTTGTCCTGTTTTTAACTCTGCTGAGTTACATCGTTCTCGAGGTTAATTTTATTCGCCCGATTGCCAAAGTTGCCTCAAGCCTGAAGGCTGAAGCGAAGGGACATGAAGTCAGTGAGTTGCCCGACGTTAAAGCTGCGGAGATTCGCGATTTAACAGATGCGTTCCTGGAATTGCGCCAACAGGTGCACACCAGGCAGTTAGCACTAGAACACATCGCTATGCATGATTCTTTAACTTCATTACCGAATCGTGCTTTACTGATGGATCGGCTCAACCAATCAATTCTAAACACACAACGTCGCAAACGTTCTTTGGCATTACTTATGCTTGATCTGGATCGATTTAAAGAAATCAACGATACCCTTGGGCATCAGACCGGTGATGCGCTTTTGCAGCAAGTAGGTGTACGCTTAAAAAATGTCTTGCGCGATTCAGATACAGTCGCACGCTTAGGTGGCGACGAATTTGCTGTATTGCTATCGAATGTTAATGAAACGAATGCCTTACGGATTGCAGCCGCGATTCACGAGCAACTTGAGAAAGTCTACGATGTGTATGAACACTCGCTTTATGTAGGCGTTAGTATTGGTGTCGCCATTTTCCCTCAGCACGGTGAATCCTCACAGTCGTTATTACAGCACGCTGATGTAGCGATGTACGTAGCTAAACGTTCTAACACAAATATTAAACTTTATGACCGTGAACAGGACGAACACAGCTTATCGCAGTTATCAGTGTTATCTGACTTGCGTGGCGCGATGGAGAATGAAGAATTTTTTCTTGAGTACCAGCCGAAAATGACGATTACTGATGATAAGGTTCATGGCGCAGAGGCCTTGATTCGTTGGCAACATCCCAAGCATGGTCTGATCATGCCTGATGAATTTATCGGTGCAGCTGAACAAACGGGTTTAATTAAACGAATTTCTAATTGGGTTTTAGATACGGCGATTAGAGATTGTCAGCGTTTACACGAGAAGGGCCATAAGATAAATATCTCGATTAACCTGTCTGTCTGGGATATCCAGGATCCAAATATAAACCTCAATATTACAGAAAAACTGGAAAAGTGGGGGCTGCCTGCAAAGTATGTCACCCTGGAAATTACCGAACGCGTTATGATGGCTGAACCTGAAAGGGCAAGGCAGGTACTAACCAATCTAGAAGCAATGGGCTTGAGTGTTGTTATTGATGACTTTGGTACGGGCTTCTCGTCGCTTGTTTACCTAAAGCAGTTACCAGTGTCGATGTTGAAAATTGATAAATCTTTTGTGATTGATATGATGCGGGATGAGAGTGACGCGGCGATTGTACACTCAATTATTGAATTAGCGCATAACCTGGGTTTGCAAGTTGTCGCTGAGGGAGTAGAATCGGATCAAACGTGGAGCTGGTTAAAGACCTGGGGCTGTGATCAGGCGCAGGGTTTTTATATAAGTAACCCTTTACCCATTAAAGAGTTTGAAAAATACATTGAATCCTATACCGCTGGTGGCGTCTTTCAGCATAACTAGATTACCAGCCTTTACACCTGTAATAGATTAGTTGATATGAATACAAAACTAACTGTTGTCATGAATGGACAACCTGTCATCGAGTATGACCGTAATATTCGGCTACCGGGCCACCAACGTCAGTTCCTGGATAAAATGGATATGGATATGGACAAGGGCTTGGAGATGAATGGTCAGTTGACACCAAACCCAGACCTGGGTATGCGTGCACAGTATATTGCTATGCACCTGATACAAGCGATTAACAGCGATAATGACTCTATGATATCTGCAATGTGCGCCTATCTCGCAACACGCTTACCAGATCTAAAACAAATTAAAGCCGATGAACAGGGTGAAAATATATCAATGGATTTAGTCTTTAATGAAGATAATAATAACAACGTCGCGGTTCAGTTTGATGCTGGCCAATTTAACTCTGGACTTAACAAAAAGCATTAATATTATGAGCAACAATAATAACGAATTTCTTCTTACCCTTCGTGCCATAGGTCCATTGCGCTATGCTTTGTATACAGCTGTGGTTCTTGTTTTTATTTTACGTCCTGAATTAGGTGTGCAATTATCTTATGAAGGATGGCATATGGTCACGGACCTGTTAGCTCCAGTTACCACACCGATATTGTTCATGTTGTTGTTGCTTGATGCGATCATGGCGATGGTATATCGTAGTGATAAAGCAGTTGAAGTCAAAGCGCGTTATTTAAGAATTGTGTTTTTGAATCTTTTCTTAGCGATTAGTCTGATTATTTACTGGCTTCCATTTTATAAGCAATTACAGGAAGCGATTTAGGTTAAGTAGATTAAATATTTGTTTCGATAAAGCTCTCTACCTGTTGTTTTGATTTGGCACCACTAAAACGGGCAACTTCTTTCCCATCTTTAAACAGAATTACAGTAGGAAATCCTCTTACTTTGTAGCGTCCGGCCAGTTTCATATTCTCACCGTCATCGACTTCCAGCTTTGCCACAACCACCTCATCCGAATATTCGCTAGCGATCCTGTCAAGAATAGGAGAAATGACTCTGCATGGTGAACACCAGTCTGCCCAGAAATCAATGATAACCGCTTTCTGTTCTGATGCCTCTAAAACATCTTGTTGGAAAGTCTCCAACGAGGTGTTGATTGCTGATGTGTGGGTTGCTTTAGACATATCAGAATGACCGATGCTGAAATTGGGCGGGATTATAAATTAGCAGCAATGAATATTATAGTGCCGTAGGTTATATACTATGAAGATTATGAAAACGATTTCGATGACAGGTCCTGCTCCAGCATTACAGAAAATGAGCGAAGTTATCTGTTTGTATGCGGATGCCGCTTACCCGCGTGGCGGATCTGAATGCGCACAGGCAGCACGCTCAGGCTTAACGGATACGGCAGCGAAAATTAGTGAGCAGCTAAACCGGAATCAAAGCCCAGTCATCATTAGCCGTCGTATCAAGACCCATATCAAGGCGGCTATTCAGTATTATTTGGAGGCCAATTCTGATCAAAAAGATGCGGAACCACGTAGTCGGATGATGCTGGATATTTTGAATGGTGAAACTATAGAAGATCAGGATTGGCCGTAAATACCCCTTGAGTTTACCTGACATAACACAAACATATTGAAAACAAGCGGCTCAACCACCATATCTATACCATATATCAGTTAGCACAGCGATTCAGTAAGCGCTATTTAGTGCTTATGATATAATCAATAGTGTTTACTCACCCGGATTCACAATTTCCATGAACGCAGCACAAGACCTTTTTTCCTATCGCAAACACTGGGCGCACAAGTTCGGCCCGGCACCAGTACTGCCTATGAGCCAGGAAGAGATGGCGGACCTAGGCTGGGACAGCTGCGATGTCATAATTGTGACCGGTGACGCTTATGTCGACCACCCAAGCTTTGGGATGGCGGTGATTGGACGGGTGCTTGAAGCGCAGGGGTTTCGGGTTGGAATCATCGCCCAACCTGACTGGCGCTCAGTCGATGACTTCATGCGACTCGGCAAGCCGAATATTTGTTTTGGGGTTACTGCCGGTAACATGGACTCCATGGTCAATCGTTATACTGCGGATAGAAAGATTCGCAGTAACGATGCATATACCCCAGAAGGTAAAGGTGGTCTACGTCCAGATCGTTCTGTGAATGTCTATGCGCAGCGTTGTCGTGAGGCATTTAAAAATGTGCCGATCCTGATAGGTGGCATTGAGGCCAGCTTGCGGCGTATCGCGCATTATGATTACTGGTCTGAAAAAGTGCGTCGATCTGCTTTGCTAGATAGTAAGGCAGACATGCTGCTTTATGGTAATGCCGAACGGGCGATGGTGGATATCGTGCATCGCCTTGCTGATGGGGAACAGATTAATGACATTATTGATTTACCCGGTACCGCATTTATACGTCAGCATTCACTCGAAGGCTGGGCAGAGCTAGATTCAACCGAGATTGATGAACCCGGCGCTGTGGATCCTCATCCAGACCCTTATGCAAATATTGATACAAGTGTTAAACAAAAAAGCGAACAAAATAAAACCAGCCAAGACGGTCAGACCGTGGTTCGTTTTACTCGTAACCTCTCCAAACACCCTCGAGAGAAAACCTGTATACGCTTGCCTGATTATGAAAAGGTAAAACAAGACCCAGTATTGTATGCCCATGCCTCCAGGGTGTTTCATTTGGAAACCAATCCAGGTAACGCGCGTGTGATTGTGCAACGTCATGGTAAGCGTGATGTCTGGATTAATCCGCCACCGATTCCCTTGAGCACGGAAGAATTGGATAGGGTCTTTGAGTTAAGTTATACACGGCAGCCACATCCAGTCTATGAAAATAAGAATATCCCGGCTTACGAGATGATTCGGTTTTCAATTAATATCATGCGTGGTTGTTTTGGTGGTTGTACTTTTTGTTCCATTACCGAACATGAAGGGCGCATTATTCAGAGTCGCTCGGAGGATTCGATCATTAAAGAGATTGAAACCATCCGGGATACGGTTCCAGGATTTACTGGTATTGTCTCAGACCTGGGTGGCCCGACGGCTAATATGTATCGTCTAGCCTGCAAGAGCAAAGAAATAGAATCTGCCTGTCGACGTTTGTCGTGTGTCTATCCGGGAATATGTAAAAATCTGGATACAAATCATAATCCATTGATTAAATTATATCGTCGCGCGCGTCGCTTGCCAGGTATAAAGAAAATTTTGATTGCCTCGGGACTGCGTTACGATCTGGCAATTGAATCACCTGAGTACGTGAAAGAATTAGTGACGCATCATGTCGGTGGTTATTTGAAGATTGCACCAGAACATACCGAGACTGGTCCATTATCAAAGATGATGAAACCAGGGATGGGAACCTATGATCGTTTCAAGAAATTATTTGAACGGTATTCACAACAAGCGGGCAAAGAGCAGTACCTGATCCCGTATTTCATAGCGGCCCATCCTGGCACAACCGATGAGGATATGATGCATCTGGCACTATGGCTAAAACGAAATGGTTTTCGTGCTGATCAGGTACAGACATTTTTGCCCTCGCCAATGGCGCTTGCCACAGCAATGTATCATTCCGGTAAGAATCCTTTAAAGAAGGTGAGCCATACTAGTGAGACTGTCTTATCCGCCAAAGGTCTGAGACAACGACGATTACATAAGGCATTCTTACGATATCATGATGCTGAGAATTGGCCGATTCTGCGCAAGGCGTTAAAGGAAATGGGGCGAGCGGATTTAATCGGTAATGGTAAAAAGCACCTGGTACCCAGCTGGCAACCAAAAGGTACCACTAGTACCAGCGGTTCGGGAGCAATCAGGCGAGGCAATCGATTTACCACTCAGCGTACCGGTGAAGAGGCAGGAATGCCAATTAGATCACAGAGTAAGGGTAAGCAGAAAAAAGTGCGGGGCCGTTCTCGTCGTGACATCAGCAGGTAAGTTAGTATAATCTAATATTCAAATACAGAAGTATAGAAACGAATACATGTCAGAAAGTGATAAAGAAATTGAAGAACTCGTCATAAAAGAGAGTTTAGTCAGTGCGGCCGGTCTGAATGCCTCGAGCTTACAGATCGGAATCCGTGGTGATCCCTCTATGCGTGAAACAACCGGTGAGCGCAAACGTTATACATCGGATGTAGATGCACGCATTGACGAGCTCGTGCCTTCATTTCAGGAGTTGCTATTAAACCGTAGCACCTACCAGCTGTTTGTAGGCTTTAATAATGGCGAGATTAGGACCAACTCAGTATTTGATCCCATGCGCCAGGAAATCCACTCGGCTGAAAAAATAGCCGATCCTAATTATGTTAAGCGCCAATTCCCGCAGATCAATTATGATGACAAAATTGGCTTGATTAAAGAAACTTATCAGAGCGTACGTGAGAGTTCTTACTACAAGAGCATCCCCCAATACTGGCAAAATATCATGAATCGCCGCGGTGAGCAGTGGGAGCCGATGGAGGTTTTTGAAATCGTCTCAGTTGTCTCCACACTTAAGACCATGCGAGAGATGCCAATCTACTTTATGCGCAATATTACAATTAATATTGTGCAGTCTATTGTGCGTATTCAATTCAACTGTGATGGTACTCAAATTGTGAGTGCCGAAAACTACGGCCAATTCCTCGAAGAAAATCTGCCGTCATAGTCTCGGGCAATTAAAACTTCATTTAAGCGGTGACGTACGAATTAATTCGTAGGCACGTGCCTGTTTAATATGTTTATGCGGCAAACTTACAAATATACTGCTTATCAATTATTTAAGTATATACTGATACGTTTGTATACTTGATTAATTTTATGCGTTAATTCATAGGCAATGTTAATGACGATCGGTATACTTAGTCCCAACTGTGTGTCATCAGACTTGGAGGAGGAGGGTGACAAACAGGAGAGATAGTGTTTTTGCAATTTGAGGTAATTATCATGGCGACAGGTACAGTGAAATGGTTCAATAATGCTAAAGGCTTTGGCTTTATTGCTCCACAAGATGGTGGAGATGACGTCTTTGTTCATTTCAGTGCCATCAAGTCAGAGGGATTTCGTACTCTGAATGAAGGTCAAAATGTGACATTTGAAGTTGAGACAGGCCCTAAAGGTTTGCAAGCGACGGATGTAACTACTGATTAGAATAATAATTATAATAAGTCTAAACACTGGCCCCGCTATGCGGGGTTTTTCTTTTTCTGGGCTCCCTACTTTTCAACCAATTAGCCCAATATTTTTGCGTTTATATGTCAACCTGACCTGGATTAAGGCGTTGTAACAGGTAGAGAAGCACAAATTGTGTACCTGAAAATGCAGCACTTAAATACCAATCTAAGGAGAGTAAACATGAAAATACACAAACAAGCGATTTTAGGCGTATTTACTGTCATGGCCACAGTTACGCTGCCCTTACAGACCCTTGCTGACGATGGTTTGGGACAGCGGGTTGAAGACCGACTGGATCGACGCGGGGATCATATCGAGCAACATTTGGATAACCGGGGTGACCGCATCAATAGGCGCATGGATAACCGGGGTGATCGCATTGAGGGACGAATGGAGCGACGTGCTGACCGTGCCCGTGAAAATGGTCGCGATGGTCGAGCAGATCGGTTGGAACGAAAGGGCGATCGTATCAACGCACGTCTGGATCGAAAAGGTGACCGCATCGATAATCGTCTGGATCATCGCGGACAGCGTGCAGACAGGCGTCTGGACCGTCAGGGAGAACAAGCACATCGCAGGATTGATCGCAAACAACGACGTGCAAACTAGGATATGATAATTGTTAGATCCCTGTACAAACTGTGAAAGTCTGTGCGGGGCTTACTTCACCCTAGTTGTGAAGCGAATTGCTGGGTAGATAATAACATGGGAACAGGTGTTTGGCAGAACAGTCAGGGACAATAGCGAGCGATCTCGATCAGTTCCTTGCCGAACACGAGCGAAGGGCTTTTCGTATGGCAATGATCGCGACCGGTGAGCAGGCAGATGCACTTGATATCGTGCAGGAAGCGATGCTAAAGCTGGTTCGAAGTTATGCGCGTAAACCAAAAACGGAATGGCCTGCCTTGTTTCATCGTATCGTGCAGAATGCGATAACTGACTGGTTTCGACGCGAGAAGATCCGCAGGCGTTGGCGACAATGGTTTCATCGAGATAGTGATGATGAAGATCAAGGTGATGCACTGGAACAGGTAGAACAGGCCGGGACACATCAACCGGATGATATGGTCAAGCAAGAGTATGCTATAAAGAAACTGGATGAATTGTTGAACAAACTTCCAATAAGACAACAACAGGCATTTTTATTACGGCAATGGGAAGGACTGAATGTAGCCGATACCGCAAAGGCAATGGGTATTAGCGAAGGTAGTGTCAAGACTCACTACTCTCGCGCTGTGCATAGATTACGTGAACAACTTGAAGAACATGTATGACTGAGGAACGAATATGAAGGATGCTAAGCCTCCAGGAACTGAGCCACTAGAAAATAAGTCCCAGGATAATAATTCCCAGGATAATAATTCTAGGCAGATGCTAACAGGAGCTGAAGATGTTCTAGCTTCAGTAAAACAACAATTGGATGAAGCAGAACAATCGCTATCGGCTGAAGATTTACGCTCACTACGACTAGCACGTGCTAATGCTATCGAGACATTAAACAGGCGTAAATTTTATTGGCGGCCTGTTGCAGCGGTGGCAACTGCTGCAAGTGTAGTCGCGATTGTGATTGGACTTCAGGGGATACAAACTGCTAGTTTTGATCCTTCTTATGAAGTAGGGGCTCACTCAGTAGAAGACTTGCCATTACTAAGTGCATCTGAAGAGTTGGAGTTTTATGAAGAACTGGAATTTTACCAATGGCTGGAGCTTGAAGACCGCGCGGGTTAAATGTGCTGTGGTTCTGGGATTCTTGATGACAATGTTGAATCAACAAACATACGCCAACAATGTTACCAGTGACGAAGAAATCCCATCGATAGAGTTTCTTGAATTTTTAGGTGCTGGTATTACGGTTGATGAAGAATTTCTTGACCCAATGAACTATGACGAAATTGAAACTAATTCCCTGTCCGATTCGGTAAACAAAACCGAAAACGAAAAGATGCAAAAAGATGATGATTAAATCTTTACTTAGTTTATTAATGATATTTAGTCTGACTTTGACTTTTCAGGCACAGGATGTGCTTGCCCAAAACGGTATTAGCTGGGAGAGCTTGAGCGAAGATGAGCAACGTGTTTTGCAACCACTGGCAGACAGCTGGGATCAGTTACCGGCAGAGCGTCAGTCCCGCCTACAAAAAGGTGCACAAAACTGGGATAACATGAGCCCAGAACGCCGTGAACGTGTCAAACGCAGGTATGAGCGTTGGCAATCCATGACGCCAGAACAACGTGCGCGCATGCGTGATCGCTTTGAGCGTTTCCGCAAATTACCACCTGAACGTCAAAAAGAATTGCGTCGACTGTACCACTGGTATAAATCCCAACCAGCAGAACGTCGGGAAAACATACGTAGACGCTGGCAGAACCTGACACCCGAACAACGACGTAACTACCGAGAATTTTTGCAAGACTTCTCGCCTGAAGAACGACGTGCAATTAGGCGACGCATGCGAGAGGCTTCACCGGAAGAACGTCAGCGCATGCGCGAACGCTGGCGCAATGCAACCCCTGAACAACGACGTATATATAAAGAGCGTTTACGCGAACGGAATCGAAAACAATAGTGAGCCAGCAGCTTTAGTATTGTAGCTTTGCAAAAGGTTGTTTAGCCGTAACAGAATAATTCTATTAATTCTTCTTATGCTCTTTTATAAGCTGATTTAATAGTCCTCTCATAGAATAAATTGAATTGCCATTCCTTGACTTCGCCATGACTTGAACCAGAATCATGTTAGTAACAATCGATTTAGTCAGCATGTTTTATGGGGTGCAGTACTGGCAGGGAGGTATCCAGAGCTGAGTTTGTAAAGTGCGTAACAAAATTTTTGTAACTCACAGTTGATACAAACCGCTTGATAACCTTAATTGTGTCAGGAGGTGTCACATGAAAAAATTTCTTATCGTGTTGTTTGTTGCATGTCTACCCTTTTCAACGGGGCATGCTCGAGAGATCGCGGTCACCATGCATGCTTTAACAGCAAGTGGTGTTGGCGATTCAATTGGTGTCATTGTTGTGACTGATACAGGTAACGGGCTGCGTATGACGCCTTACCTGTCAAATATGCAACCCGGTGATTTTATGTTTAGCATAAATGAAAACGTCGGTTGTCATGGACAGATCACAGGCTTTGACACTGCAATACCAGGACTGGCTGCAGGCAAGGCGCTTTGGCAAATGCCAACCCTAACAGTCGCCGCGGATGGACAGGTAACCCAGTCAGTGGAGATAGCGAATGTACGTCTCACGGATTTGAGTCAGCGGACATTGGTGATTTCAAAGGCAGCTAGCCCAACACTGGCTCTTGCAGGTTTCCAGTCCGAACGTGTTGCCTGCGGTTCACTCGAGCTTTATTAATTGACATGCACAGGGTGTGGCAACCATGGAGGTTGCCACACTTTCTATTCACGATGGCTGCTCAACCAGGCAGCGGACAAAAGCCCCAACACGACTGCAAACCAGAGTGTACTAAGCCGACTAATGAGTGGCGCGGAAACTGCGATCGAGGTGTCTGCGCCTAGTGCTGAGAGTAACAGGCCCATTACCACTTCGGTACTACCGACTCCGCCGGGGATAAATGAAACGGCACCCGCCAGCAGGCTAATCGCATAAATACCCATTGCTGCCAGTAATCCTATTTCCAGATTAAGTGCCGTCACAATAAAATAAAACGCCAGGCCTTGAATGCTCCAGGCAATAATACCAAGCAACATACCTGAACCAATTAAACGCCAGGCGAGAAACATTTGTGCCGAATCGATCAAGGTGATTAGATGAGCAAATGAGGTTTTAATTTTATTGTTTGAAATTTTATTTTTCAGGAAACCGAGGATTGAGATAATTAGAGGGCTACGCACCAGAGGTAGTAATAATAAAATCACGATGGTCGCGATCGTTACAAACCAGATGTAATCCTTAAAGGCAATGACCGTCAGGCTGGCTAACAAGGCAACTACCATTACATCAAGAAAGCGTTCAGTGAAAAAACCGGCCAGGCTGGATGGATAGTTGACACCATGAGGTCGTAATAGCACTGAACGAATAGTCTCACCAGTCTTGCCCGGGGTTGTGGTTAAGGCAAAACCAGCGAGGTAGTAAATGAAGTGACGAAGCATGGGAATACTCGCACCACTAAGTTTTATATAACCTTGCCAGCGGACAAAGCGGACGATGTAACTTAAAAATGAACAGATCAGTAATAGGCCCCATCCCATTAACCCTATTTGTTGAAATGCCATCTGGATGTCATCAAACCCTGTCAGAATTACGGCACTCAGGTAGAAAGCCGCAATCAGGCCGAGCGAGATAATTATGGCCTTTCGTTGTTTTGTGCTAAGGAGTGGCTTGTTATTTTGGTCTATCATTAAGCATTATAGTGAGCAGTTTGTGTGGCGCAGATTATGCATTATTTTGAGAGCAAATATGGCCAGATATTGCTGAAATATTAAAAAGGACTCCATATGCGAAGCTATATACGACACCCCTCTGATATCCCGATTCAGGTAGACCTTGCTACCGAAAAAAACATGCAGGGTAAAGCTGCGTCGGAGGATGTCAGTGCAGAGACTTCGGATCAGACTCAGGGCCAACAGCTTAGTAATATTAGCCATGGCGGATTGGCCTTCAATGCAGAGCGCCCACTTGAGACGGGGGCAGTGATCACCCTGAAAATTAGTTCAGTACAACCCGCCTTTGAAGCAGAGGGGCTAGTTACGCACTGTAGTCGAGAAGGGCAGCACTACGTCATCGGGATTGAATTCATCAGCAAAGACAGCTTTTTTGTCGCACGTATGGTCGAGCAGGTCTGCCATATAGAACATTATAAACGTGCCATCGCTGAAAAAGAGGGCCGACACCTTTCTGGAGAAGAGGCTGCAAAAGAATGGATTGAACGCTATGCTGCTTCTTTTCCACAATGGGCGACTAATTAGACAACTTAGAACCAGCTCTATCGCTCATCCCAGCAAAATCGATCATGTTTAACCTGCAAATTGTGGCAGATTTTTACCTTGTATTTGAGGTAAGCTAGGCATCAAAATTAAGTATCAAACAACAGGGGTAAAAAATGGCAGCGACCGTTGACGAAATAACAATGAATTACGAAGAAAATGGCCAACAGTTAGTAAAAGAGTTAGATAAGGTCGTTCTTACCAAGGGAGCATGGTCAACGGTCATGTTCAAGTACCAGGACTGGAATAAATCGGCTGAGGAATTTGGTCCGATCAAATATTCTATTCGCCGTTACCAGAAACGTGAAGGCAGCTACCGCCCTAAATCAAAATTCAATATTAGTAATGTAAAGCAGGCCAAAAATGTCGTTGAGGCTTTGAACAAGTGGATATCTGAAGACGACACCGAAGAATAAAAACTAAGCGGTTTCTGTAAAAATGGATTCATCAGGAATGCCCTGTGCTTGCAGGGCATTTTTTGTTTTAGAGATCTGCGAGTCTGTACCAGCGATATAAAAATGGTGTTCACTCATATTATCTTTAAGAGATTCGATCAATAATTGCACAGGGTCGTTATTTCCATAACTTACAGGCTGATAGGCAAAACGGTCAAACGCATCTGCCCATGAGCGACAATGATTATGCATATATAAATCTTCTTCTTTAGGTACCAGCCAGTGTAGTTGCATATCTTCGGTTACATCCAGTGTCATGGCATGTTCGACCAGGCTCTTTATAGGTGCAAAACCGTTGTTGAAGGCTATGAACACAATTGGGTTAGGCTGATCCTCATGTAAGACAAAATGTCCGGCCGGCCCTTCGATTTCAATAGCATCATTAGGTTTCAACTTTGTCGTTATGTAGTTTGTAAATACATCATCACAACGACTATCAATATGAAATTGCAGGTTCATGTCATCGCAAGGACAACTGGCGACATGCAGTTTTTTACTGGCAACCCCGGGAATCTCAACATTGACATACTGCCCGGCCAAAAATCGGAGTCGTTGTGTGCGCGGGGTTTTTACGTGCAGGGTCAGCATATGACTTTTCAGGGGGACAAGTTTTCGAACCCAGGCAGTGATAGATTGCTCAGGGATATCTTTCTCACTACCAGCCTCGTCGGCTTCAAGTATTAGATCGGTGACTGCGGTGTTTGAACAAGTCAGGATATAACCCTGTATCTTTTCTTTTTCATTGAGTACGTAATCGTGGTTACGTATTTTTTTGACTTCACCAGATATTATTTTAGCTTTGCATTTCCCACAATTACCGTTGCTGCAACCATAATTGAGTGCAAGCCCCGAGCTTAAACCAGACTCAAGAATGCTGTCAGATCCCTCAACAAAAAATTCGTGCCCGGTCGGCTCCAGTCTAACTTGTGCGGCCATAATTCTTAAAAAAGTATCGGTTGCGAGTATCGGGTATTGTTCAAATTTTTTCTCAGAAATAGTGTCTATTTCTGTTAACAACCAGCTTTGTAGATCGCGGATTGCCTTCGCGGCTTCAGGCTCACTACTAGCGAGTGTTTTTAATTTACTTTTGAGTTTGTCAAAAATATTGTAAAAAATACTGATTTCGAGTTTTGTCTCAACAAGCTCATCGTTGAGAATATTAACCCGCGCTGCGAGGGTTTCCATGTCCGGCGGGGTAGTGGTTTTACCTGAACGTGCACGCAGAGAAGCGTTTTCAATTATCTGTTCGAGTTTTTCCAGCAGTGAGTCGGCTTCGAAATTAACCGAGGGGTACTTTTGGGCTAATTGCTCAAGATCCACCATCCCCTCAAAGCTGGTAATGGCACCCTCACGAATCTGTCTTTGTAAATTGCCGCGAGAAATGCCAGCTAACTTGGCTGCCCGTGATACCGTAACAAGTCTAGACATTTACTTTAAACACTTATTGTTTCGCCATACTCATGGCGTCCTATAGCAAGCCGTTTGTACTGCCGTACCATGACCATCGTTTTCCTGATTGCTGGCTCATCAATATGCAGCAGGTTTAAACCAATTTCAATCTTACGACCCGCTTTGTCCATGTCACCCACATGGATAAACTGGCGAATCGAAGTACCCGGCTGCGAGTTTTCTGCAACCTCATTAACATAATAGGCAAGTGTATATAAATGTACATCCCAAATAATGGACTCGCCCATGAAATCGCCAACAAAACGAAAATGGACATAATTTCCATTTAATCGACTTAAACATTCAAAATCGCGGTCTGAGTTGGCTAATTTTTGTTTGAATGAAGCTATTTCCATATTTGTCGTGCCATGTATTTGAAATTTCAGAAGATTCAGGCTGTAATCATAGTGCAGAATTGATACATTGAGAATATGGCTTTTAATCGACACCATAACGGCAGACGCCATTTTATTTCAACCGTAGTGTTAGGCGGGTTAAGCTTCGTGAGTGGCGATTTGTTTGCCGCCTCACAGAGACTTAAAGATATATCTAACCATTCTAAGCCACTAGCCAGCAATGATATCCCTGATAGTGCGATAAAAGATGCGGTCCGCAAGGCAGAAAACTTTGAGCATGACTTTGAGGATGACATATATATAAGTGCCAAACAGTCTCGTTTACTTAGTTCAGTATTAGCGCGTATGACACGCCTGCAGCGCACCGTGGGTTATGGCAATTTTAATTTGATTGATCTGGATACGGCACGGCGCTATGCCAGGCATTACACCCGCATTGGGGCATTTACCCGGCACGAGATTACCCTGATTGAAGCCCTTTTCGAGTTTGATGCAAGCAACTATGGTTTCTTCGGCCGCAAGGTATCGACCACCTTAACAGAAGCGATTAAACGTAAAGACGTAAAAAAGATTAGTGGTAGCGGCCATTACCTTTACCAGGGCGATGCCCTGGAACTCTATAAAAAGCTCAGGAAACAACTGGGTGATGATTTGATTCTGACCTCGGGTATTCGCAGTGTGGTTAAACAGTTGCACTTGTTTATTGCCAAGGTCGAAAAGACGGGGGGTAATCTTTCGCGAGCAGCACGTTCTTTGGCACCCCCTGGCCATTCATTTCATGGTATTGGTGATTTTGATATCGGGCAGCGTGGTCTGGGGGCTGCAAACTTTACAAATTCCTTTGCGCAAACTGAAATCTATAAACAATTGACCGATTTAGGTTATATCTCTATGCGTTATCCTGTTGCCAACCCCTATGGTGTGCGGCATGAGCCCTGGCATATTAAGGTAGCAACCAATGTTTAGGGCAACTATTGGAATCAGTTTATTCCTGGTCACATTGCTAGCAAGCGCTCAGGAATGGGACTTCACATTACACAAGCACCAATCAGGTATGCCAGGGCCGACCTTATTGGTTATTGGTGGCATCCAGGGCGATGAGCCTGGTGGTTTCAATGCAGCATCACTATTAACAACCGATTACTCAATTCAGCGTGGTGAGGTATGGGTTGTACCAAACCTTAATTTCGAGAGCATTATCAAACGTTCGCGTGGTGTGCATGGTGATATGAATCGAAAGTTCAAGGATATTACTCAAAAAGATCCTGAATATCAGTTAGTACAAAAAATAAAAAAAATCATTCGAGATGAACAAGTTGATGTGATTTTAAATTTACATGATGGTAGTGGTTTTTATCGGCCCAAATATTACGACCGACTGCATGGACCTCAACGCTGGGGGCAAAGTCTTATTATCGATCAAGCTGAACTGCCAGCGATTCAATATGGCCAGCTAGAAAATATTGCTGAGGCTATTGTTGCTCATGCCAACGGTTATATTAAAAATAAGGAACACCGCTATCATGTTAAAAATACTGAAACGCGTCTCGGTAATCGGGAAATGGAAAAAACGCTAACATATTACGCGATCCAAAATAATAAGGCTGCATTTGGAGTTGAGGCGAGCAAGTCATTTGGTACCCACTATCGTGCATATTATCACTTACAAATGATAGAGAGCTTTATGCAATATCTGGGTATCGACTATCAACGAGAATTTGAACTAACTATCAATAGCGTGAAGCATCGGATTGATAATAATATTCAAGTTGCGCTCTATGAAAAGAAGATGTTTTTCGATCTACGCAATGTCAGAGATCGCTTACGCTATGTGCCAATGAAAAAAGGGGAGCCGATTGATTTTAGTGCGAGTAACCCATTAATTGCAGTGCTGGATAAGGATCGTTATTACAATGTCCGTTATGGTAATCGCTCCGTTACTAAGCTGCTACCGCAATACTTTGATTTCGATAATAGCCTAAAAGCTATCAATTTAGTTATCGATGGTACCGAACGGGAAGTGCAGCTAGGTGATATTATTTCTGTTCAGGAAAAATTCCAGGTTAACACTAGCAAAGATTACCGGGTGAACGTCATTGGTTTTACGCGACCTGGTTTGCGTAGTGAGCAGGGGGTCATGATTAAGCGTTCTGATATTGCTCGACGCTATTCGGTTGATCAACAGGGAAAATTGTTCCGTGTTGAGGTTTATCGCGATCACTATTTTTGTGGGATGGTTTTGATCGATTTCTCACAACGTCCAGTTGCGGCAGTATCTTCGCAACAAGCCGATACCTCATTGTAAGCAAACCACCGTAAACACTAAATATGCAGAAAAAAATTATTGCACCAGGTTACATGCATGACTTTCAATGTCTGGGTGGCGATTGCGAAGATACCTGTTGTCAGAAATGGGACATCAACCTGGATAAAAAGCATTATGATCTTCTTGCTGAGAAAGTCATTTCTAACCCCGACGATAAAGAACTATTTGATAAATATACTTGCTTGCACGATGAGTCTGCCTCTTCCGGCAACAACTACGCTTATATAAAACTTAACGAATCTGGTTATTGCCCGTTTCTTAATACAGCTGGACTTTGTCATTTACACGATCACTATGGTGTAGAACCACTGAGTGATGTCTGTGCGTTTTTTCCGCGTGTCCTTTCTGAATATGATAGTTCAACCGAGTTAACCGGAGCGCTTTCTTGTCCAGAGGTTGTTCGCCTGTGTTTATTTGACGATAGTGATTTATATGCAATGACTAAAATCAGTCCAGCTGTTTTGCCACGTGAAGAATATCCTGTATCTCGAAAAATTGATGCGCCAGAAGACGGATATCAGAAACACTTCACCGAGGTGCGTGAGCAAATGATTTTATTGATGGCAGACAATGATTATGCATTTGAGACCCGCCTCTATTTTCTTGCTAATTTCAGTTCTCGACTTGCTTCTCATTATCATTATGGCTGTGAAACAACCAAGTCAGTTGCTGAAGAAATAAAACGGTTCCAGAACAAAGATGTTAAAAACCAGCTAGATGACTATTTTTTCAAGTTTAGTAATACCGAGCCGGTTGCGGTGATTGTTATCCAGGCAATCTTACAACTACGCATCCAACACGAAGGCAATGATAAACTAAGTCAGTTAGCGGCGAGAATTTTAGAGAATTATAAGGTCGACTATGAGCGTTCAGAAGACTTTGATGTGTATGGTGAAAATATCCCACCAGAACTATTGTCAAAATCCTTTTTACAACATTGGGATAAATTAAATTCGCGTTACGGCGCGGTTCTTGAGGAGTATCTGGCTCGCTATGTTATCAACTGTTTGCAACGCGAGTGGTTTATCAGCATGCCCGATCCTTTTGTGTATATTCATATGCTGACTATACGAGTTGCGGTGCTCCGATTCTTGATCACCAGCCATCCTGAAATTATTGAAATGGTCAACAGTGACATCTCATTTGAAGATTCAATTAATCACTTCAATGAAAAAATTGTCGAGATTGTTTATCTCTATGCGCGCAGCATTGATCACAATCATACTTTTTTACATGTCGTATTTCAGGCCATACGTGAACAACAAATGATGAGTTTTGATTACTCAATGGCCTTCATCAAACTCTAATCATTAATCTCAATGACAATCATGTCGTCTTGTAGTTCTACTGGATAGACTTTTATGGCCTCGGTCGCCGGTTCTTCCATTGGTTTACCTGTGCGTAGACAAAACCGACTGCCATGTAATGGGCATTCGACATGATCACTGCGCAGTGCACCGTTAAGAAGCGGGTAGTCTTCGTGACTACACATTTCATCAAAGGCAAAGAATTCCCCTTCAATGTGAGCGACAATTATGCGCTGCTGATTGACATCAAAACACCGCATTTCGCCTGGTTTGATGCTTGAAGAATTGGTTACTGGATATTTGTTTGGCATTAAATTATCTCTTAATAACAGTAGCTTAGTGTTTTACAAAATATTTAAAGCTGTACTTTATTTGTGCATAAGTATTTTACCATATACACTATCGTGCTGTTTAATCCTGGATAGTGGTAATGACCTCAACCAAGTACCAAAATATGGATCATGATGAATGTGTCGAATTGGCGAGCTCGATCATGGCGATTCTGGATAGCTGGGGGTTAAATGCCAAGCAGCTGGCCTTTATTCTGGCACTGCCAAAAGGGACCCCGACACGCGCACTACGAAAATATCGAGATGGCACTCCCTTCCCACAAGATAAAGGCGTGTATGAAAGAGTCGAGCATATCATTGGTATTGCTGAAGCATTACGGACAACTTACCCACTCAATCCGCCAATGGGTAATTTATGGATGAAGCAATCAAACAAACGCTTTGGTGATGTATCCCCTCTGCAAAAAATCGTTACTGAAGGATTAGATGGGTTGTCCGCAGTACGAAGTTATCTGGATTGTGCTTATGACTGGGAAATTAATCCTTGATATAAAGCTCGACCAGTTTATTTCTTTGAACGACTTCTAGTTTTACCTTTAAACTGCACTATCTGTCGAGTGATCTCGTCATAGGGTAAACTATCTAGTTCACCATACTTAGTTATGGCTTGCTGGATCAGGGCAAAAATATTTTCAATAGATTGTTCCTGAGCATTTTCACCTTCCACGATCGATCTCAAACCAAGTAAGCCACCCGTCTGGATCTTAACTTCTTTTGCATGGGGCAGGGGTTCATCTACATGAGTTTGCTTCAAGGCAAATCGGGCATTATTACGCAGCTGGTTGAGCAAAACTTCACATTGCTTGAAGGCAGGTTGATTGTTGCAGGCAACACCTTCCCGGTCAGCAAGGCAGAAGCGGTGTGCATGTTCACACATGGTCTTACGAGATAGAATACTTTTTTCAAACAGGCAGCGTTGTTCGTTGTAGTTTTGATACGTCTCGCGATATTCGTTTTCTTCCATTACGACTGATCCAAATATCCAGCTTGCGATACCTAGTTCTCAAACCCAAGGGGAATTATTTTTCCCACTCTCTGACGATCGTCTCATCCCGTTTTTCCATTATTTGCTCTTCGGCTTGTAGCTGATTGTCTGCAAACATGACTTTGATTTGCGCGTCTTCACCATCGGCCTGGTCAATACGAGCCTGCTTGGCAAATTCTTTCGCTTCCTTGAAGGATTCAAACTCATTGAGGAGTTCCAGGTTTTTAATAAGGGCGGTTGGGCCTTGTTTGATGCTGTAAATGAAGTATGGCATATTGCTGCACCTGCTAACGAATTGGCTGATTAAACTGGGTATTTCAAAGGGTTATTTATAACGCTTTAATCTATGTAGTATAACCAAAAATTGTCACACCGAGTAGAATCGATTTATTTAATATGAAAAAACAATTGCTTGCCGTTATTGAGCTGGGTGGTTACCCAAACTTCGTTCCCCTGTATGAGTCTATGGGCTTCGAAGTCACTATGGCCAATTCTGTCAGGAATGCGATTCGAACAATCAAGAAAATAAAGCCGCAGGTGGTTGTTGCTGAATTCAATTATCAATCTGACTTTCGTGATCGCACCAGTAGTCTTGAATCACTTTTGTCGACGGTCCAACGGCTGGAGCAATGTGAGGTGATTGTATTTTACGAGCAAGAATTTGCACATCAACTGGAAAAGCTTACGGCGCAGTATCCCATCAACACGGTGCTATCTTTTCCAATTGAGGAAGCTAGCTTGAAAACGGCTCTGCAAAACATATCTAACAGTGAATGATTAAAAGTTCTCGAGGGATTCTTCAGCGATTTCACGCACTTCGGTATGCACATCGCCTAGACAGCGTTCAATGATTTCTTTGCTCTTTGCGTTCTCGATAAAGCCAAGATAATGACAGGCATCGCCACGTACTCGATGATCCTCATGCTGTGTTAGTTTTTCCAGCGTTGGCAATACGCCTTCGAGTAACTCGGTATTTGCCAAACCTTCGATGACTGCACCCAAACCTATTCGCGCCTGAATCGGCGCTGTTACATCAGCGAGAATTTGTAATGCGATATTTAACCAGGTGGGGTGTTGCTTAATTAGAGTTTCCACCTGTCCCAGCTTGCCTGCTTCAAGATTCTCGATCAAATAACGAAGAATGCCTTCGTTAGTGTTGGCATTTTTACACCAGTAACTTAGTTCACCTGCGTTATGTAGTCCTTGAAATTCAAGCTCGGCAATCTTGAACCAGGGCACGGAGCGTACCTGGTATTTTTCCGCGAGTGTTTGTTCCTGTGATATGTCAAAGATATCTAGCCCAGCAAGCTTTCCTTCTTGATTTAATTGTTTGAGGATTTTAGAAACAGAAGGGCAATGAGGGCACTGTTTCGAGGTAAATAGAATGGCGTGATTTAGCCCGGTAGTAGCACTATTCATCAGTAATAAATGCTAGCGCAATACCATCATTATCAATACGCACAACCCGAGCTTTTACTAGAGGTGGTTCTTCTTCACCAAGTGCTTGCTTGATTCTCAATTCAACAATGCTGCCTTCTGAAGGTAAATTGCTTTCTTGTGCTGACAGGAACACACCACTTTGACTAAGATCACGTGTTTCTAGCGAGAGATCCTGTTCTTCACTATGCAGTTCAACTTCTAGTTTGATCCCCAAACGACTATCTTTTCGTTTATCACTCATAAGCTACGTTTTCAGTATTCTTTGTTGTTAAGCTTCAATATCTGGAATCAGCTTGCTTTCCAGTTTCAAAATCATATCTTTCAGATTCAGTTTTCGTTTTTTTAAGCGACGTATCTGTAGCTGATCGACCATGGGATCAACTATTAGGCGGTGAATAATATCGTCCATGTCGCGGTGTTCGACTCGCAATTCATCCAGGCGCTGTTTGATCGCTTCGATATCATTCTCATCAATTTCTTCGATCATGTCTAGATTTGCTATTTCCAGTTGTTTATCAGCTAATTCTAAATAGTTTAACAGATGGCCACATATAGTTTCGCCGCTTGTTGCTATTAAAGATAGATGAGAACGCCATTCGCTGCAAATTCCTACCCACTTATCTGCGCACGGCTAGTCACCTCTTAGCGTGACTTGGGTAACAAATTCGATATCGCCGCGTTCAGTTGCTGGGCCATGTCGCTATCACCACCTCGGTCAGGGTGGTGCTGCATCACTTTTTCACGATATCGTTGCCTGATCGTCGCATCATCAACCGGGTCACTCAGATCTAACAGTTGCAGCGCCTCATCTCGCAAATCATGCCGTGCCAGCGCGGCCCAGAATTTTCCCAACATTTCATCGAGTTCGACCTGACTGGTGTTGTGCAAATTATTGATATCAAGATAGTACTCACGTATTCGATTGGTGGCTTCGGCCTCATCAGCCGTTTCAACCGTAACTTGGTTTTGGGCACTTGTCTCGGGCAGACAAGGGGGGAGGTAGGGGCTGAGCCGAATCTCCAGTGCCGATATATTCAGGTGTCCTGTTCGATCTGACTGGTATTGCTGCTCTAGTTTACACAAGCAATGTTGGAGCAAAAAATGGCGTTGAAAAAGCTGCATGTCAGCCGATGATTCAGTATGGCCGTCGCTGTCACTTGAGGCACTGGAAAAAAACGGCAACTTAGTTGCTAGTTGGTTTAGTAACTCATATTCGCTGAGTCCGGCTGGGTGTTGCCTAAGGATTTGCTCAAGCAGTGGAATGATCTGATCAGGCTCGGGCCTGTTGGCTGTCATGTGCGATTATTTATCTTCGCCAGAATCGGGGTCAGAAGACGGACGTTGTAGTTTGTCGATGGATACTACGACAGAGGTCTGTGGCTCATCAATAAAGCGTGGTCGCATGTTCATGTCGATACCTGCTTCTTCGGCTAACTCTTTTTCACGTGCCGCGATTAAGGCCAGGCTATCCCGGATGCCCATAATCGTGTTGTCAGAGAGAGGGTGTTTCAGACCTGGTTTGACATGGGTGTCTCTAGCTACATCGGTGAGGACCCGTTTCACCATTTTTAGGACTTGTTGTTCTTTACTCATCTCTTGTTCAGACATGCTTTTCTCCAACTTTCTTTCATACAATTGCCAATATATGGGCATTGTACCTGAGACGGTGCCAGCCATGCTAAGCTTTTGATTGATTTGAGATGATGTAATGACATGCGAACGGTATGACAATTAACTTTCGACAAATGATTTTGCACCCCAAAGATGCTGATTTCAGCATAGAATCCTCAGATTTGTTGGCGATTCTGGCTCAGCTTGGGCTAACCGGCGCCCGCCTTGATACCCATTTAGTCACGAGCGGTGAGCAACAATTTTTAGTGGGTGAACACTTTTTACAGCATATCAGCTTCATGGGTTGTGCCCCGGCGATTGAATTTGCCCCAGAACAGGGGGGCGATCTCTCTGACATCGCTAAGCTGCAACAATTTATATTTGTGCACGTACCCGAGCCTGCTGACACCCCTCGCTGGCTGGCCGACCTGGATATGGCCAAACCCATCTGTCCGGCCTGTAATAAACGTTTTGCCCGTTGGTCAGAATATATCGACAAGGCCAATATGACTTGTCCGCACTGTAGAGAATCGTCTCTGCAATGTGATTTTGGTTGGCGTGAATTTGGTGGTTGTGCAAAAACCATGGTCAGTATTGTCAATGCTTATCCCAAAGAGACGATACCATCCGGCAACTTGTTAAGTCAGTTGGCTAAACTGACTGATGTTGAGTGGGATTATTTCTATTTCAACGGACCCTTGCCCTAAAAAAAATCTAATAGGTAAAATAACAAAGACTGTTCTTGACAGTCAGTTTGGTCAAAGGCACACTCAAGGCATGAACGTTAAATTTAAATATGTGGCAACCGCACTCTGCATTCGATGGATGCATGTAGTGTGCTGTGCGCCTGATTGAATTTAATAATTTAGACAAACATTTTTTTTCAAACGGGCCGCAGTGAACAAACACTGCGGCCCGTTTCGTTATGGACCCCAAAAAATTTATTGGGAAATCTTACGCAATAGCAATGGAGCTAGTTAAATGCCACCGACAATGACGTCAGAAATATCACCAGGCCCGTTACGTCTCTTTATAGGCTTTGTCATCGTTATTACGATCTGGTCCACCACACCGCTCGCGGTTAAATGGAGTGCTGAGGGAACCGATTTTATATTTGGTGTATCAGCGCGTATGGTGATTGGCATGCTAGTGTTGATCGTGCTGGCATTTGTTAAACGTGTACCAATTCCTCTACATAAATGCGCATTGCTAACTTATCTTGCCGCCGGTGCCGGCATCTATGGGGCGATGTTGTTAGTTTACTGGGGCTCACAGTATATCCAGTCTGGCTTTATTGCCGTGTTATTTGGTTTAAGCCCGATACTTACCGGTGGCCTGGCGTATTTTGTTTTGCGCGAGCGAGGTTGGACCCGGGTTAAGTTACTTGGTGTGATCTTCTCACTGGCTGGCCTGATGTTGATTTTTAGTCAGAGCATCGACTTTGGTAGTGTTGCGGCCTATGGTATTGCTGCGGTATTTGTTTCAGTTTTTATTCATTCACTGAGTGCGGTGTTTGTAAAAAAATTGCATGGGCAACTGTCTTCACTCACGGTCACTACGGGTGGGATGTTGGTAGCAACACCAACGTATATCATTACCTGGTTGTTGATCGATGGCGAACTGCCTTCGGTGATCCCGGAGTATGCCTTGTGGTCAATCATTTACCTGGGGGTCATTGCAACTGCAGTCGGATTTAACCTGTACTTTTATATTCTCAAACATTTGCAGGCAAGTCAGGTTGCATTGTTGACGTTAATAACCCCGGTCACAGCGCTTTGGCTTGGGAGCTTGCTGAATAATGAACAGATTGGGGTCAATGCCTGGGTTGGTAGTGCGATGATTATAGCGGGCATGGCCATCTATCAATGGTCACATTTATTGCAGCCTGCCTGGCTACGAGCCAGGAAATAAGTTCTAAATACGGCGTATTAATATTATAGTGTACGCATGATTGTGCATATGACACGAGGCAAAATCTCAAGATGGGTGCCCTTTATAGCCCTGCTGACATGTCTCAGTGCATGCCAGCAGGGTGATCACATCTCGAAGATCCTCGATAAGGGCAAACTTGTCGTCGTAACCCGTAATGCTCCGACCACCTATTACGATCTACACGATGAAAAAGCGGGTCTGGAATTTGAAATGATCAATGACTTTGCCGCCAGCCTTGATGTCAAGGTACGCTTCATCGTCAAAGACACCACTAGTGAAATATTGGAAACCTTACAGTCAGGTGAGGCACAACTTGCTGCCGCAGGCTTGACTAAAACCGATGAACGTCAATCAGCGTTTTTATTCGGTCCTATTTATCAGGAAGTAGAGCAGCAAATTGTTTGCCGTCGAGGTGGGCCGAATCCTAAAAAGGTGAAAGACCTGAATGGTTTTGAGCTCGTGGTCGCGTCCGGCACAAGTTACGAAGAAAAAATGGCTACGCTTCAAAAAGACTATCCTTCGTTACAATGGCGTATAGAGGAAGGCGTGGATACAGAAACGCTTTTGGAGAAAGTCTGGTTGAAGGACATTGACTGTACCGTGGCAGACTCTAACATTGTGGCAATTAATCGTCGTTATTATCCTGAGCTAAAGGTACGTTTTAACCTGACTAAGCCGGAGTCCCTGGCGTGGGCCATTCCAAAAGATGCCGAACGTTTGCATGCTGAATTAAACCATTGGTTTGTAGATTATAAGGATGCGGGTAAGCTCGAGGCCTTAATGGAAAAGTATTATGGTTTCATCGAAGTCTTTGATTATGTTGATACGCGCAAGTTTGTTCGTCGCATAAAGTCAGTCTTACCAAAATATCGTAAAGAGTTCGAAAAAGAGGCGGCCAAACATAATCTGGATTGGTTATTACTGGCAGCGCAGGCCTATCAGGAATCACACTGGCGCGCCAAAGCCAAAAGCCCTACCGGAGTGCGTGGCATCATGATGTTGACCCAGACTACAGCTCGGGAAATGGGTATCAAGCGCCGTACCGATCCCATACAAAGCATCCAGGGCGGTGCACGTTATATGAAGAAACTGATTAAACGTGTTCCGGAATCTATAAGCGAACCTGATCGTACCTGGTTTGCACTGGCCGCCTACAATGTCGGTATGGGTCACATGTATGATGCACGGACCCTGGCAAGACGCCTCGGCAAAGACCCGGATCGTTGGGCCGACCTGAGTGAAGTCCTGCCACTCTTAACCCGTAAGAAATATTATAAGACCGTCAAACATGGCTATGCTCGTGGTCGTGAGCCGGTGCGTTATGTGCAGCGGATTCGTGATTACCACGATATATTGCACCAAGTCCTCGAACAACACAGTCACCAGTAACACTCGATAAAAAAAGATCAGTGCTTCTAAACCCTTTTTCGGTAACTCACGTTTAACAATGTGTTGCTGGCGGGCTTATACGATATTGCCAGAAAACATCGGCAGAACCGGGATTGTTCGCATGTAGTCAGGGGGAGACCCGTTTTCTAGTCTTGACCTTTTATGCGAGCAGAGTAAATGGACTTTATTGGGGCAAAGGATCTGTTGGTATGCTGGCAAAACGCCACCGTCGTTGTAGCCCGTCAGTTAACACTCTCTCTTAAAAAGATAGTTAGAACGGTTAGGCTTATTTAATTAGACAACCATTTTGACCCGCTTTGGTCGTCATGCTGAAGCGGGTTTTCTTTTTATGATTCTTGTTGGGTATAGTGGCTTTCAATGTAGTTATTAATGATGTCCTGAAACTCTTCGGCAATTTTGTCACCTTTCAGGGTCACGGTCTTCTCACCATCTTCATAGACAGGTGCCACGGGTTTTTCACCGGTGCCGGGCAGGCTGATACCGATATTGGCGTGTTTACTTTCACCCGGTCCATTGACCACGCACCCCATCACCGCCACGGTCATATCCTCGACCCCAGGGTATTGTTGTTTCCATTGAGGCATGCTGTGACGTAAATAGGATTGTATGTCTTGTGCCAGTTGCTGGAAGTAGGTGCTGGAAGTGCGGCCACAGCCTGGGCATGCAACCACTTGTGGGATAAATGATCGTAGCCCCATCGTCTGTAAAATTTCCTGCGCCACGATCACCTCTTGAGTACGATCACCGCCTGGCTCTGGAGTCAGGGAGATACGAATCGTATCGCCAATACCTTGTTGTAGCAGTACTGCCAGGGCGGCAGTGGAGGCAACAATACCTTTACTACCCATGCCAGCCTCTGTGAGTCCAAGGTGTAGGGGGTAATCACACTCGGCAGACAAGGATTGATAGACCTCGATTAAATCCTGCACATTACTCATCTTGCAGGAGAGGATGATCTTGTTTTTTTCCAGACCAATGTCCTGTGCCTGTTGTGCACTCTCTAGTGCTGAGCGGATCATGGCCTGATACATGATTTCTTTAGCATCCAACGGTTCATCCCGATGGGCATTTTCATCCATGGTGGCGGCCAGTACCGCCTGATCCAGGCTGCCCCAGTTCACACCAATACGGACTGGCTTGTCATATTGGCAAGCCAGCTCTATGAGCTGCGCAAATTGTTCATCCCTTTTCTTGCCTTTACCGACATTGCCAGGGTTAATTCGGTATTTATCAAGGGCCTCAGCGCATTCAGGGTGATTGCTCAGCAGCTTGTGACCATTAAAGTGGAAGTCGCCAATAATAGGAACATTGCTACCCAGTTGCTGGACCCGGTTTTTTATGTGAGGTACCTGCTCAGCAGCAGCATCGCTGTTGACGGTGATACGGACCAGCTCAGAACCGGCGCGAGCCAGCTCAACAATCTGTTGTGCTGTCTTTTCTGCGTCCGCGGTATCGGTGTTGGTCATGGATTGGACGACTACTGGGGACTCTCCGCCAACCTTGACCTGTCCTATCTGGACGGTTGTTGTCTGCTTTGCTTTTAACATTCGATATATAGAGGATTGTGGATTCTAATCAGGCCCGAATTTTAGCACAGCAATGGCGATAACAGGCGAGATTGATATTTCAAAAAGACATATAATGTCGGTTTTAGTCCACTAAATTAACGGGGAGTCCAGATGGGAGCCGAGAACACAAACGCTCAGGGTGCAGGTACACAGGCGGAACAAGCTGATCTGCATACAATGTACCAACATGCCGTACAGGCACCTGAGACCGAGGTTGAATTCTTTGAAGAGACCTACCAAAAGCTGCGTGGTAAGAAAGCCTTGTCCATGAAAGAAGACTTTTCTGGTACCTGCCTGCTTTCGGTTGAGTGGTGTAAGTCCGATCCAGAGCGTTCGGCCGTATGTGTGGACTTTTGTGCTGACACCCTGGCCTGGGGAAAAGAGCACAATATCGATCCTGCCGGTCCGGATGTCGCCAGCCGTATGCAGATCTTCCAGGCGGATGTCCGTGAAGTTACCGAGCCGAAGGTTGATATTACCTGTGCAATGAATTTCAGCTTCTGTATTTTCAAAACCCGTGATGAGTTGCGTGGTTATTTTGAAAAGGCGCGAGAAGGTCTCAAAGACGATGGTATGTTGATTCTCGATATGTTCGGTGGCACCGAGTGTCTGGACGAGCTGGAAGAAGAGACTGAGATGGATGAAGTGGATGCAACCTACATCTGGGAGCATAAATCGTTTAATCCAATTAATAACGATATCCTTTGTCATATTCATTTTGAATTTCCCGATGGCTCACGTATGGATAAGGCGTTTACTTATGACTGGCGTTTATGGTCACTACAGGAACTCAGAGAATTATTAGAAGAAGCAGGCTATAGTAAGGTACGCGTCTACTGGGAAATCTTTGAAGAAGACGAAGATGATGATGAAGAATTAGAAGGCACCGGTGAATTCTTCGAGGCCACTGTAGTTGAAAACCAGGAATCCTGGCAGGTTTATATCGTTGCTGAAAAATAAAAGTAACGGAAGCTGGTCTTAGTTTTTATGTCGCAACAACAACCTGAAGCACATCACAGCATTAAGCTATTTTTTTGGGTTGGGTTTTGGATCTTACTGATAATCTTTGCCGCAGTATTCTTTCAGCGGGTTTTGGAGTCTGATCAAAACCCGAATACTGCTCTGGAGACACGGGTTGCCGATGGGATGCGTGAAGTTGTCTTACAGCGCAACCGCTATGGTCACTACAATCTGACTGGCTACATCAATGATCAAGAGGTTGAGTTTCTGGTGGATACCGGGGCGACCACCATCTCTGTGCCGGCACACCTTGCCAATAAGATCGGCTTGCAACGTTTATATGAAATGCAATTCGATACGGCCAATGGGATGGCGAAAGGTTATGCGACACGAATAGATAGCACCAGGATCGGTAAGATAGAACTGACCGATCTCGAAGCCAGCATCAATCCCAATGTTAATGATGACACCGTTCTGCTTGGTATGAGCTTTTTAAAACGAATCGAGTTCACCCAACGGGGTGATACTCTGATTCTTCGCCAGTACGATTATTAAAATCTATGTTGTCTTGAAAAGCTTGTTACTGCTTGTGGGAAAAAATTACGGGTGATCTGGAACGGGCCCGTAGGGGGCATCACGGGTTTTGTCGTGGATATGCATCCGGTATTCGACAAAATCGGCCTTTTGGTGGAAGTGCATGAAGGGATTGCCCTCTTGTTGCTCTGAGAGTGTGGTGGAGGGGATCACTGAATAATTATGCCCCGGTAGGATGAGTGTGTTGCCAGGCAGATCATGCCCCATTTTTTGCAAAGTGTCGTACATGACCTCAGGGTCACCCCCACTCAGGTCGCAGCGACCACAACCATAGACAAACATGGTGTCCCCGGTGATGAGGTCATCACCAAGGTGGTAACAGGCTGAGCCAGGGGTATGGCCTGGCGTGTGCAGCATCTGGATCTCGGTGTCACCGAGCCGGATGATATCGCCACCGTGGTGCAGGGTCGGCAAATCCAGGTGTTTGCCCCAGAATTCGGCCTCGGCCTTCGATAGATGCAGCTGGGCGTCATATTTGGCCAGGACCTGCTCAATACCATTTATATGGTCGTGGTGGCTGTGGGTGAGCAGAATATCGGTGATGGTCACGCCCATTTCTTTTGCCTTTGCCAAGACCGTGGGTACATCCCAGGCCGGGTCGACGACCGCCGCGCGATTGGTCTTGAGGTCCTGGATCAGGTAGATGAAGTTCTCCATCGGTCCCAGCTCCATACTCTCAATCTTATATGGACGGTCACTCATGTGATTCTCCCAGCTTTGTCTATTGGACTCATGGATCTAATTTTAACTCAATGCCGATAACAGGCTAGTGTAAACTTCTTGTTCTTAACCTAACGAATATGGGATTTTAAATGGAACCAGCATTCTGGCGCCAACGCTGGCAGGCGAACAAGATTGGATTTCATCTTGAAGAGGTAAATCCCTATCTAATCGAACACTGGCCTCGATTGGCAATCGCGGAAGGTGCACGGGTGTTTATCCCCCTGTGTGGCAAGAGTGTCGACATGCGCTGGTTACAGGAACAGGGTTATCAGGTCGAGGCGATTGAGCTCTCGGAGTTGGCTATTGAGCAATTTTTTGCCGAGCAGGGTTTGGACTGTGAGCGTGATGAGTCTGATGGCTGGCTAAGTTTTAAAGCAGCCAACTTACGTATCTGGTGTGGTGATTTCTTCGAACTGAGTAAAGAACAAATTGGCCCAATTGACGCTGTCTATGATCGGGCCGCTCTAATTGCTTTGCCAGAGGAGATGCGTCGTGCCTATGTTCATCAATTACTCACACTAACCGGTCCGGTCCCGCAGTTTCTGATTACCCTGAGCTACGATCAACGTGAGATGGAGGGGCCGCCTTTTGCTGTTTCGAACAGTGAGGTTAATGCACTTTATCAAGTGGCCTATGGCGAGATAATCGGCCCGGATGTGGACATAGATGTCTTGCCCGGCCACGGACACTTTGCTGCGCGAGGTTTGACCGGCCTGCATGAGTGTGTTTATTTACTTCCAGCAGGCACGCAAGTGTCGAAAAAATAAGGTAATGATCGTATATTTAAACTTCTAAGCATTAGAACCGATAAATAATAAATAGAAGATAAAGAATACTTAGGTGGTTTGTTTGTTACGTGTTGGATACCAGTTCGGTTTACTCCTTTTGGCTCTTGTGATATTCACTCCCAGCCAGCAGGTCATGGCAGCAAAGTATTTTGTCTACCAGCTGCCGGATGGTACCCGGGTAATCAGTAATCGCCCGATCCACAAGAGTACTCACAAACTGATTACCAGCAGCCGCAAAGCTGAAGGTACGGGCCAGCTTGCTGCTGCGCGTTACAAGAAACGTCCCAAGCCTCTGAATAAATACGACGGCCTCATTGTTGAAGTATCACAACGTCATAGTGTGGAAGTTGCGTTGGTAAAGGCCGTGATTCATACCGAGTCCTACTTTAATCACAAAGCCAAGTCTCGCGTGGGTGCCTCAGGTCTGATGCAGCTGATGCCTGCAACGGCAAAAATATACGGTGTCGGTGCACGCGATCTGCATGACCCAACTTCCAACCTGGAAGCAGGCGTCAAACACCTTCGTTACCTGTTAAAGAAATACCCAAGAAATATTAAATATGCACTGGCGGCCTATAATGCGGGCGAAGGTGCAGTTTATTACTACAACGGGATACCTCCCTACAAAGAAACCCGCAACTACGTGCGTAAAGTACTTCACTACCGCGAGTTCTATCGCACCATCAATTAAATAGTTTCTTAATATTTCCGTTTGATATCGATGGGATATAGCGAAAGCTCATCTCTACCTCGAAGTAAAATAAATCTCCTGTATACTGATAAAAGCAATCTGCTTAATCAAAACAACCTTATGCCCAATAGTTCAGCATCCACTACTCGAAAAATCCTGCACGTCGATATGGATGCTTTTTATGCGTCGATTGAAGAGCGTGAAGATCCCAGCCTGAAAGGCAAACCTGTGGTAGTAGGGGGATCAGAGCAGGGGCGTGGTGTGGTCTCGGCCGCCAATTACGCGGCGCGTAAGTTTGGGATTCACAGTGCTATGCCCATGATGCAGGCGAAACGTCGATGTGCCCATTTGATTTGTTTACGCGTCAACATGCCGCTTTATGCACAGGTGTCCCAACAGATACGCGACATCTTTTATCGCTACACACCACTAGTACAGCCGTTGGCATTGGATGAAGCCTTCTTAGATGTCACCGCGAGCGAAAAATTATTTGGCAGCGCCGAACACATCGGTCAGTGTATTCGTGATGCAATCAAAGACGAGCTGGACCTGGTTGCCTCGGTGGGGGTTGCGCCAAGTAAGTTTGTAGCCAAGATTGCCTCGGACGTACGTAAACCAGGTGGCTTTGTGGTGGTCGATCATGAACAAGTGCAGGCATTTCTCGATCCTTTACCCGTGAGTCGGATCTGGGGGGCGGGTAAGGTCACGGTTGCGCTGTTTGAACGCATGGGGATTAAAACCATCGGCCAGTTACGCCGGCAGTCAGAGGTCTGGCTGCATTCGCATCTTGGTAAATTTGGTGAACATCTTTGGCGCCTGGCCAATGGCATTGATGATCGTGATGTGGTCACTGATGGTCAGGCCAAGTCAATCTCTCACGAAACAACCTTTGCCGAAGATCTCACAGATAAAGACCAGCTTGAAGCATGGTTATTACATTTAACTGAGCAGGTTGCCTGGCGCTTGCGTAAACATGAATTGAAAGGTAAAACTGTTAACCTGAAATTACGGTATCACGATTTCAAAACCATAACCCGTTCGAAAAGCCTGATCGAACCAACCGATAACACGGACAAGTTATGGCAGCTGACACGTCAGTTATTTTTAAACAACTGGAGTGCCGCGAATCCGATACGATTGATTGGCATGGGTGTCTCTGGATTGCATAAGCACGGTGAGTTGGCAGACCTTTCCGAACAGGCAGATTTATTTGAACAGCCAGTGGATCCAAGAATTGATCAACTAGCGGATAATATCAATGCCCGTTTTGGTGCCAGCACGTTACAACGTGGCCGCAGCAAGAATAAGTAACACTTGAGTAAAATTATTTTGGAGATACGTAATGACCGACCTCACAAGTGATGATGGTATTGAAACCAAACCCAATGCTATTTATCTGAAAGATTATCAAGCTCCTGCTTATTTAATCGAGGAGCTCAATCTCGAGTTCAGACTTGATGCGGCCAACACTGTAGTGAGTAATGTCATGCAGGTGCGACGTAACAAAGGAGTCAATCAGGATCAATCACTCGTGCTGGACGGACAGCATCTGGCATTAGTTTCTGTAGAGCTAGATGGCAAAGCATTATCACAAAATGACTATGTAGTAACAGCGGAGTCATTAACGATTAACAAAGTGCCGGAAGCATTCACATTATCAGTTACAACCAAAATCGAACCTGAAAAAAATACCGCACTTGAAGGGTTGTATGCCTCAAGTGGCATGCTGTGTACCCAATGTGAGGCAGAGGGTTTTCGTCGTATTACCTACTTTTTAGATCGCCCTGATGTGATGAGTCGCTACCAGGTGAAGATGATTGCTGACAAGACACGTTATCCTGTGTTGTTATCCAACGGTAATTTAATCGAACAAGGCGATCTCGAGAACAATTCTCACTATGCTATCTGGCAAGATCCCAGCTTAAAACCGAGTTATTTATTCGCGTTGGTAGCGGGTGATCTGGAGCACATCGAAGATACCTTTATCACCATGTCAGGCCGTGAGGTCGTATTGCGATTGTTTACCGAGAAAGAAAATATTCATAAGTGTGATCACGCTATGCAAAGTCTCAAACAATCCATGCTTTGGGATGAACAAACATATGGTCGTGAGTATGACCTCGATATTTTTATGATTGTTGCTGTTAATGACTTCAACATGGGCGCAATGGAGAATAAGGGTCTAAATATTTTTAATGCTTCCTGTGTCTTAGCATCTCCGGAAACAGCAACCGATGATGACTACTATCGAATTCAAAGCATTGTCGGGCATGAGTATTTTCACAACTGGTCGGGTAACCGCGTCACCTGTCGTGATTGGTTTCAGTTAAGTCTCAAAGAAGGTTTTACCGTATTCAGGGATCAGGAATTCTCCGCCGACTTAAATTCACGCTCAGTGGAGCGTATCGATGATGTCAACGTATTGCGTATACATCAGTTTGCCGAAGATAGTGGGCCGATGGCTCATTCGGTACGTCCTGATCACTACATCGAGATCGGTAACTTCTATACGGTGACTGTTTATAACAAGGGTGCTGAAGTGGTGCGCATGCTAAGTAACCTTGTGGGACCGGAAAGTTTTCGTAAAGGGACTGATCTTTATTTTTCACGACACGACGGCCAGGCGGTCACCTGTGATGACTTTGTGAAAGCAATAGAAGATGCCAATGACATTAACTTAGACCAATTTAAAAACTGGTATAGCCAGGCGGGAACCCCGGAACTGACGATAAGTGGTGAATACGATAGTAACGCAAAGACCTATAGCATGAATGTGAAACAGCAGACACCGGCGACACCTGGTCAGAAGCATAAAAAACCATTTCATATTCCACTGGCTGTGGGTCTGATCGATAGTGATGGTAACGATATGGACTTGCAGGTTGCAGGTGAAGTGGAACATGAAGGAACACCACTAGGTACCCCTGCTGAAACAATGGTGCTCGGTGTTACCAGGGAAGAGCAGACCTTTGTATTTGAAAATGTCAGTCAGTCACCCGTTATCTCAGTGCTACGCGGTTTCTCATCACCTGTGAAAATAAAAATGGATCGCAGTGAAGGTGTGCTGGCTTTTTTGTTGGCGCATGATAGTGATCCATTTAATCGTTGGGATGCCGGTCAGTCGCTTGCCTTGCAAGAACTGTTACGTCAGATCCATGCACACCAGAAAAACGAGCTATTACCCGAACCGGTTGCATTAACCGAAGCCCTGTCAGCAGCGATGGCAGATAATCAAATAGATAAGGCGCTATTAGCAAAGATGTTGATCCTGCCATCAGAGTCTTACTTATCTGATCAATGCGAGGTCGTTCATCCAGACGCCATCTATCATGCGCGTTTATTTACCCGACGCTACCTGGCCAAAAACCTAACAGCGCAATTTGAAAAATTATTTAATGCGCAACAGTGTGCGTCACCTTACCAGTTTAATGATAAAGACATGGCAAGCCGTTCTTTAAAGAATGTCTGCCTGGGTTATTTAGCCGAGACGGAACAACCGAATTACTTCGATTTGTGTTATCAGCAATATCAATCAGCCGATAACATGACGGAGGTACAGGCGGCATTAAGTATCTTGTCTAATTATGATCTTCCGCAAAGAGACGAGGCGCTTGAAGATTTTTATGCCAAATGGCATAGCGATGCACAAGTTGTTGAGAAATGGCTCGCGATACAGGCCGGTTCGCGTTTAGCCAATGCCTTGCCGCGTATCGAAGCGCTGCAGCAGCATGAAAGTTTTTCAATGACCAACCCAAACAAGGTGCGCGCCGTACTCGGTACTTTCTGTCGTGCCAACCTGCATCAGTTTCATGCCCTGGATGGCTCCGGTTATGCGTTCTTAACAAATAATGTTCTGACCCTGGACGGGATCAACCCGTCCATCGCCTCACGCATGGTGCAGGTGATGGCACGTTGGCGGCGTTACGATCAGAAGCGGCAGCAGTTAATGCAGCGACAACTACAAAGAATTATCGATCACAAGGGTTTATCCAAGGATGTTTATGAGGTGGTGTCGAAGAGTCTTACTGATTAAGGTTTAGATAGCATGGATGCAGTTTCGACCTGCACGCTTGGCTGTATATAACGCTTTGTCGGCAGATTTGATTACATCCTGCGGGCTGTTGTGATGCTCCGATCGTTGGGCAACGCCGATACTTACCGTGACGTTGATTTTATATACCTTGCCTCGTTTTTTAATCTGTTGTGGCTGCTCCGGTTTTTTACGTGGGCGCCTCTTGCTGCGAATGTGGAAGGCGTTTTTCTCTATCAGCTTACGTAATCGATCTACGTGTTCCAACACCTCATGGGTTTCCTTATTTCGAAACACCAGGGTAAACTCTTCACCACCATAACGATAGACTTTACCGCCCCCCGATATTTTTTTAAGACAGGCCGCAACCATTCGTAACGCCTGATCCCCTACGGCATGCCCATACTTGTCATTGAGTTTTTTAAAATGATCGAGGTCGAGCATCGCAACACAATAACGTTTGCCTAACCCCATTAGATCCTGTTTTAAGGCGCGACGTGAAGGCAGGTTGGTTAACTCATCAAGGTAGGCGAGGTTGTAGGAGTTAAGGATCACGCCCATCAATAATGATGCGGCAGCAATACTGAAAAAGATCATGGCGACGGAGGGTTGTGAAACTGAATTCAATGCCATCGCAAGTGCAAGCAGGCTCATCAGATCGCTACTACGCAGTACGGTTGTCTTCTTAAATAGCTGGATGACTATAATAATTACACTGAGGGCAATCACAATTAAACCGGGTTGGGTCACCGTGACCAGCCCAGGCCAGGGGTTTTGCCACAATACAGTCCGTAGAATTTGACTGACTTCTGCATCAGGATATTTGAGCAACAATATTACACAGGTAATCTGAACCAGACTTATGCTAAGTCGTTTCAACATCTGCCAGCGCCAGACACCACGTTCGATCAATATGTTTTGCAGTAGGTAATTCAGTGGTATGAACACACAGGCGACAGCGAACAACATACTCTGCGATTCAATCGCGAGGTTAGGTGTCCAGATATATTGGCGGATGGCCCAGTAGCCCAGACCGATCACTATCAACAAATGAAATTCGCGGCCGTTGTTGTAACCCCAGGCTAAAAATGCACCGGCAAAGATCAGTAAATAGGGGAGGTAGGGCAACGGCGCATAAAATGATGTCAGATACTGCTGCACGTCCTGGCTAAACAGGAACAATAGCAGGCTGCAGCCAGGTATCAGAATGGCAAGAAAAATGCGTCGCGTGTGAATGCTGGGCACAAAATTTATCCATGGATAGCAACGATATAAAGGTTGGCGACCAAACGGTGGTTCAGCTAAAGCAGCTTGTTACAAGTTTGTGATGTAGATCTTCAGGAAAAGGTGAGCTGTGACCCAGTTAGCTTTTCTCGTTTAGTTTTTTACGGGTTTGTTGCGTGTGGCTGCTGAGAAATCCAGCATGCGTTGCAGTGCCACCATGGCCTGCTTGCCTGTCTCTGGATCCACATGCACTTCGTTGTCGCCAGTTTCGAGAGTAGAGATGAGGTTTTCTAAAGTGTTAATGGCCATCCAGGGGCAGTGGGCGCAGCTTTCGCAATTGGCACCAATCCCAGCATTGGGGGCCTCATAAAAGGTCTTGTCCGGTGCCGCCTGCTGCATTTTATAAAAGATGCCGTTGTCAGTTGCGACGATGAAGGCAGGGTTATCCATTTGCTGAGCCGCCTTGATCAGGGCGGTGGTAGAGCCGACGACATCGGCCAGCTCAACAACATCAGCAGGTGATTCTGGGTGCACCAGCACCGCCGCTTCCGGGTGCTTTTGCTTGAGGCTGGCCAGGGCATGGGCCTTGAATCGCTCGTGTACTACACAACTACCTTGCCACATGAGCATGTCTGCACCGGTCACGGTTTGCACATAGTTGCCCAGGTATTTATCAGGAGCCCAGATTATGGATTTGCCTTGAGCATGCAGGTGAGCGATCACTTCGGTGGCAATGCTTGAAGTGACAACCCAGTCGGCGCGAGCCTTCACTGCGGCACTGGTGTTAGCATAGACCACCACGGTTCGATCGGGGTGGGCATCACAGAACTCGCTAAAGGCCTCGATGGGGCAACTGAGATCCAGCGAACACTCAGCCTCCAGGGTTGGCATCAAAATACGCTTTTCCGGATTGAGAATCTTGGCTGTTTCGCCCATAAAACGGACGCCAGCGACCACCAGGGTGGAAGCGGGGTGTTCGTGGCCAAAGCGCGCCATATCGAGGGAATCGGAGACATAACCGCCCGTTTCGTCTGCGAGGCGCTGTAAGTCTGCATCCGTATAATAGTGTGCCACCAATACCGCATTTTTTTCCTTAAGCAGCTGTTTGGCACGGGCAAATAGCTCGTCGCGGCGATTTTTCTCGGGCGCAGGCGGCACCACCACCGCATCTGCCATTTTGCAGATCTGGTCATGTTCTACAGCGGTCGCTGTTGCTAAAGTGTCTGTACTGCTCACGTCGTTCTCCACCCTGCGCGCTGTATAGCCAATCTTTGCTGGGTTACAGCCGCTTTGTATTATCTGAGTAGGCTAATCAATTTAAGTGATTAGGAAAAGTTCACATAAGAGATATAGGTTCACTATAGTTAAATATAAAGTTAAAGAGCATCAATGCTCTGATATTTGAGATAAAATATATTAATTACATGAACTTGGCGTGTATACTTATAGGAAATTCTGGTATGAGAACTGAGTCAACTGGCCAATATTTGATCAGATCAGTGGGTTTCGGTCTTTGTCAGAGAAAATGGAATTGAAAATGGATAAACAAAAAATAATAGACAAAATCCACAAATGCCTCAGATTGTCAGAATCGGGTAATCCGAATGAGGCCGCATCTGCCTTGCGCCAGGCCCAGGCGATGATGCGGAAGTACAATATTTCTGAGCAGGACGTCCAGTCCCAGGATATCCGCGAGGCCTCGGCTAACAGTGGCGGTTACTACAATCCACCATATTGGGCTGTCGCGCTCTCAGAGCTAATCGCACAGTCGTTTGAGTGCCGTGCCTATATTTCCCGCCGGGAAGAGCAACGCCCGGTATTCCGCTTTATGGGCGTGGATTACAGCGCTACGGTGGCCGCTTACACCTTTACAGTGTTGTTCAGACAGCTACGCCGCAGTAGGCGCCAATATATGGATGAGCTCGGGATAAAGGATAAGGCTGAGCAAAGACGCCAGGGCAATGTCTTTGCCCAGGCCTGGCTATTTAGCATTGCCAAGACCGTGGCAGAGTTCTCGACTGATTCCAAGAATGACGAGGCCATCGAGGCTTACGTGAAGGATCAGTACGGTGAGCCAGTCGATTTTGAGCGAGACCCTGCAGATCCGGAGTCAAAGGATTACGATGTGATTCTGTCCGGTATGCGGGCCGCAAAAACGGTACAGCTTTTACGGCCTATGAATGCGAGTTCGGTCAATAAGCAGTTTATTGGGGAATGTGCCTGATATTACTGCTATATTAGTAATGCCTATTTTCGGCAAAAACCAGTTATCTGGGTAGTTCAGCAATCTGTCGTGTAAACGCTATGAATAGATACTCAGTGGGATACTATTGTTAGTCAGAAATTCACAGATTAGGTGCGTAATGTGTCAGCCTCACTAAGCTACACAATGGAAGATTTCAGTAAGACGATACCGTGCAAATCGGTATTAACAATCGGCCGCGACAAGAGTAGCGATATCGTGCTCGGCGACCTGATGGTCTCACGTAACCACTCCATGATTCGCCGCATCGGTTCCGGGGATTATTACCTGATCGACGGTGGGAGCTCCAACGGTAGTTACGTCAATCAGCAACGTGTCAGCATGCCCAAGCTGCTAAAACACGGTGACAAGATCACGATAGGCGGTATCGACTTTTTATTTGAGCAAGAAGCCAGGGAAGAGCAGGAAGAAGAAGAGTCCGTTGTACTCGAAGACACGATCGTCCACGACACCCCAGAAATAAAAAAAATAACGATTGTGGTAGCAGACATTCGTGGTTTTACCTCGCTTTCCGAACAGATTCCTATTCGCAGTCTTACCCGTTTGATGAATACCTGGTTTAACGAAGTAAGCGACGTCATTATCAAGAACGACGGTATCGTTGATAAGTTTATTGGTGATTGTGTGTTTGCACGTTGGGAAGCAGACTCTGATGAGATAGTTACTATTATTAATGCGCTAAAGGCCTCTGAAGGGATTAGCCAGGTAACCGAGAACCTCAATAAAAACTTCGCTGAGATAACCGAGGATTTGCATATAGGGGTCGGCATTAACACGGGAGCTGCTTCTGTTAGTAACCGAGCGAATAACTCGGCGCTAGGTGATGCCGTGAATGTGGCTTTCCGCCTGGAGAGTGCCACCAAGATGCTAGACAAAGATATTGTCTTGAGTGAATCGGCCTATCGACATTTTCCAGAGAAGTATTGGAAAGATCAGGAGCAGAAAATTCGGGTAAAGGGTAAGCGCGACCCGGTTCGTATTTTTGCCGTTGATTTTGATGTTATTCCAAATCTAATTAAAGCTATCAAGACCCAAAACAAACTCAAATAAGTTTTACCATAAGCTCCACTAGCCGCGTTCAGCTAGGATTCAGCTCAGTGAGCTTATTCTGAAAAAATGATACACACTCTTTTAAAGCTGTTTGCCAGCCTTGCTTTGGTGGGGTTGTTGGCAGGTTGTGCCCACCATCCACACTCTAATGTCGATGAGTATGGCTCCGGGCATAGTCAATACACTAAAGACTGTGATTCGCTACCTTTCAATTCGCATGCACGGAAAGAGTGTTTTGCTCATCGTGATGGCCATCATCATAGTGAGGGCGCCGCTATCTTCGGCTATGTCATATTCAGAGTGGTGGTAGAGAGTATGATTCATGCCCTGATATATCGTTAGTAGGTTTTGACAAGGTGTTAGTGGGTTTTCGGCGGTAAATAAATACTCATTTCCTGCAAGGCGTTTTCCATAGCGACTTTGATATTAGTTACAATGTTGTTGGCCTGGTCGGCGTAGGCCCAGTCTTCATGCTCAGGGTCAGCTGACTGGATAGCAGCCTGTCCCCGAGCGAGGATTTCTACCTGATCCTCAGGCAGGAACTGTTCTAGAAAGACGTAGCCTTGCACCAGACTATTCCGGGTAATGTCGTCGAGTCCTTCCAATTCCCAAAGCAAGGTCTGAATTGCCTGTTTAATGACTTCCTTTTTCTCGGGCAATAGCGAAACGGATAAAGCTGTATTGACGTGCTTCAAATTATTAAGCAGAGCACCATAAGTATTAACGATACTCTCGGCCTGCTCGATTTTTTTATCAATTGCGACTTGATCCATTATTGCGATTCTAGCATGGTTGTATATATGGATAGCTTGGTGCGAGCCTTAAATAGGATAAGATGTGAACAAGTTTGTGACTTTTTGTCAGAGGTCGCGTAGATTTCTATGTTAGTAAATACTGAATAACTCATGGAATTAATAAACGAATTTTTTGCTGAACAACATCCGGTTATCCCCGGCTTGCTATTGGCAGTACTCATCGGGTTTTCGCTCTACTTGAGCTGGTCACCTGTACAACAGTTATTAGTTCATTGGCGCTTACACTCTTTGGTTAACCGACTAGGAAAAGCATCGTTAAGGAATGTATACATTCCTGATGGCTTGGGTGATGTGATTTACGTTGAACAGTTACTGCTCAGACCATCTGAACTCTTGCTCGTTACGATTAAACCCTTTCGCGGTAATATCTTCGCTGCTGAACAGATTGATTTGTGGACCCAGGTGGTAGGCCAACGCAGTTACAAATTTTCGAATCCTTTGCATCAGCAGGAACATGATCTGCAAGCCTTGAGTGCCGTGGTACCAAAGCAGCCGATTAATGGGATGGTAGTGTTTGCAAAGGGTTGTCGTTTTCCTAAAGGCAAACCAGAAAGCGTGCGCTCTTATCAGGAACTTAAAGACATGGGGCATGAACATGCAGATCAAGAGATTAACCCAGGGATAAAGCAAGCATGGGATTCTTTATCTGCTCAGGCAACAGTCGCTGAAAATATGAAACAGGCAGTTTTGTACCGCCCTGGCGATAAAAAACGACTAGCGATTGGTTTGGTGCTGGGTCTGTTAGCAGTAGTTTATGCTGCGTGGTATCTGGGTGCAGTGCCATTGGCGCCCCTTGGTTAGTGCTAAGTAATAGCAATGTTGCACCATATTAAAAAATTGATGGTATTCAGTAGCGAGACTGCCTCTGACTCAAAAACAGTTGAAGAGCAGATACATCTGGCTGCGGCTGTTTTACTAGTTGAAGTGATGATGGCCGATCATGAAGTGCAAGACGAAGAGATAGCTCAGATTATAAAAGTACTGGAAACATTATTTGGAGTGGAGAAAGGACAAACTGAGATATTGATTGATGAAGCTCGGCAGCGGCATGAAAACCTGGTCTCATTGCATGAGATGACGAGTATTATCAACGAGCAGCATGATCAGGAACTAAAACGTAAGCTTGTGTTTGCAATGTGGTGTATCGCTTTTGCGGATGATCATAAAGACAAATATGAAGAGCATTTGATTAGAAAGGTGGCGGACCTGTTATACTTGAGCCATTCAGAATTCATCCAGGCGAGACACCAAGCGTTAGTAGAGTATAACAAAGGCAGTTAGAGCTATAAGTCAGGAATTATTCAGTAGGTGAACATGTTCAAGAGTGAAAATATGCGTTTCTTATCTAGCTTCAAGCCTGTGTTGATGCTTGTGATGCTATTCTGGGCATCGGTTTCTTATGCGGTTGATGACTTGTGCGATCCAGGTTCAGGCAAAGTGGCGCGAGCTATGTTTACTACAACCATTGATAATCGCGAGCCAAGGGATCGAGTTCTTATTCTTGAAAACAATACAAACCAGTTGTACTTCTTTAGTGATTTAAGGCATTTACAAGGACAGACCGTAACACATCGTTGGGAGTACGAAGGGCGTGTCGTGACTGAGAAAAAGTTTCAAGTGAAAGGTGCTCGCTGGCGTGTTTACTCAAAGCATAAAATAGATAATAAAATGCTTGGGCGTTGGACAGTTGTGGTGACGGATCAAAAAGGTTGCCCATTAAAGGCTGTTATTTTCCAATATGTACAGGCCGGCCAAGGCGGGGCGGCCATTATAAAACTACGTTAGTGACCGAGGGTTTTTTGACTATCTTTTCTTGTCAGCACGCCAATCAGAAAGCATCTGATTAAACTCTTCTTCAGCTTCTGACTTCATACGTTCTTCAAGAATCGTCTTATGGTTGCCGGTGCGGGTACGAATCGCAGCAAGACCTCTAGTTGGTTGAGCCTCGTTATCAGCTTCTGCTAAATTATCACCATCATATGTTGGTCTGGTGATAGCAACGATACTAATCGAAATCATAACTACTACACTGGCTGCCAATGCGATCAGTGAGTTGCGTTTTGTCTTGCCGGGTGCAGCAACATTGCTGTTGCCGGCAGGTGTAAAATCATCATCAAACTGCTGCGCACGTGGTGCAGGTGCTGAATTAGCTGTAATGTTATCGAGCTCGACAAGAATAGAGTCGCTGAACTCGGATTCCTGCTCAACCATAAATTCTGATGCCGGCTCATCGTCATCTGCATACTCTATGTCAAAAGAAGGCAACTCATTGCGTGATTGTTCAGCAAATTGCTTCTCTGCACTCTTTAGTAATTCTTCTGCTTCCTCTCTGCTGGGTGGGCGCTCGGATGGAGCCTTGAACACAAAGATATCTTCTTCACCTTCGAGGATGGTTTTATTTTTAACAACATGCAGTTTTGCTTTGGCTAGTTTAGGACCACGGCCAATGTTGAGCTCATACTCATCAACTTCTTTTTCAGACTCGTGCTGATCGAGCTTGCTACGCAAATGCTCGGCCATGTGCTTTGCTTTATGAGAGCGTTCAGCTTCATTTCGTTGCTGTTCTGCTTGCCTGGCGGCCACAGCGATTGCTTCGGCCTGGCGCTGTTGTTCAACCTGCTCTGCAATGCGGGCTTGTTCCTCAGCAACACGTTGTTCCTCTAATTGTGCTGACAAGCGAGCCTGTTCTTCTGCAACACGTTGTTCCTCTAATTGTGCTGACAAGCGGGCCTGTTCTTCTTGTTCTGCTTTGATGCGTTCAGCCTCTGCAGCAGCAGCTCTTGCCGCCTCTTGTGCAGCACGGGCGTGTTCGTTTTCTTCTATTAGACGGCGTGCAGCATCTTGTTCAATTTTCGCTTGGGCACGTTTGGCCTCGCTTTCCACCATTTGGCGTGTTTGTTCCATTTCGCTGCGTAAGCGGTTGGCTTCTTCGATTGCTTCACGGCGAATGGCATCTGCTTCAAGCTGGGCAGTTTCCATTGCTTTGCGAGAGACTTCATCAATCATTTTCTTGCGAACTGCTTCGGCTTCCTGGATAGCTTTGCGACGAACTTCATCGGCTTCTGCTTCGGCCTGACGTCTTGCATCTTCTCTGGCTTTAATTTGTGCTTCTTGAATTGCACGCTTGCGAATATTCTCTGCTTCCAGCTCTGCTTTCTCGCGGGCTTCCTCAATCGCTTTATTTTTTTCCGTCTCGATCTCCTGACGGCGTAACTGCTCTTCGGCTTTGCTTCTTGCTAGCTGCTCAGCGGCCTGTTGCTTTTCACTTTCGAGTTGGTTACGTAATTGTTCGGCTTCTTTTAGTGCCTGCTTGCGAATAGCATCTGCTTCAAGAGCAGCCTGCCTGCGGGCGTCCTCTGCAGCCTTGGTGGCTTCTGCAACGGACATATCGGCCTGGCGGCGGGCTTCTTGTAGTGCGGTCTTTTTCTGTAATGCTTCTTCCTCGGCAGCTTTTGCTTTTCGTGCTTCTAAATCGTTGCGAATGCGCTCAGCTTCAGCCAGGGCTTTTTGGCGAATCTGTTCGGCTTCACTTTTAACTTGTTTCGCTTCTTGCTGAGCAATAACGCGTGCAACTTGTGCGGCTTGTTCAGCTTTCTTACGTTCTTCTTCTGCGCGCTTAAATTCTGAATCCAGTTCGTTTTGTTGCTTGGCAACATTCTCTGCATCTGCTTTGATACGAGCCAGTTCTTGTTCAGCACGGAGGCGAGCTTGCTCGGCTTCTGTGCGCAACTGGCTAGCTTCTTGTTCTTTTTGTTTGACGGCTTCTTTTTCGCGAGCGACTTCTTGTTTAACGGAGGCGAGTATTTCATCGCGCTCTTTGAGCGTCTCTTTCTTGAGCGCATCAATTTCGGCCTGTGCAGCTCGTTTCTTTTCTTCTGCTTTGCGCTTTAACTCTTCAGCGTTTGAAGTCTTCTGGGCCAGGTTGTTTGCCTGCATGCGCAGTGCATCGGCCTGCTCTTTAAGCTGGTTGGATTTAGCAGATGCTGACTTGCTTACTTCGACAGCAACATTCGCTTTTTGAACTTGTTGTTCAGCGTGGATCTTATGTTCTTTTAGGGTGCTGTCCTGGATATCTTCTAGCTCAGGAATAGCGGGGCTAACGACTGCGGCTGGTTTGGCTGGTTTAGCTGGTTTAGCAGCGGGGCTAAAGGGCTTGGACTGATTAGCCAGGCCACCTTTGAGAATGAAGACCTGCAGGCTTTGTTGTGCCATAAGAAATGCAGCAGCACGGCTCTGGGTGGTGTCGTTGCAGTAAACAATATGCTCGCGGGTTGTGTTTAAGTCTTTACCTTTAACCCGTAGCATCGAGAGTGGGATATTTTGTGCACCCTTGATGCCATTTTCGTTGAATTCTTTGTTAGTACGGACGTCAATCAGAGCAGCGCCTGCTTTGACTTTGTCCATCATGGTAGCGTGATCAATCTGCTGGAGCATGGGATCAACGAGTAGATTATGGAAGTTAGTTTTGCTTAGACGCATTAACACGCCGCTTTCTTTCATTGTCACAGTGGCGTTACGTTTGCCATCGGTGATCAGGGCTTCTTCACCGAAGCCATCACCTGGACCTAAGAGTGCGAGGCGAACTTCCTCAGCCTTGGGTGCCGGACGGCGAGAGACGGTGCATTTACCTGATTTAACAATGTAATACCAGTCATCGCTATCGCCTTGCTTGATGACAGTCTCGCCTGCCTGCTTGGTGATTTCTTCGAGGTGGACGAGAATCGATTGAATGTTTTCGGTTGGTAATTGTAAGAATGCAGGTGACTGGAGGAATTTGAGCATCCAGTCGCTCTCGGGGTCTTCGTTTACACCAATTTCGGTGACTTCGTAGGTACCGGAAGGATCATCGCTGAGCAGGATTTCGAGCAGGTTGCTGTCGATATGCAGGAGCACGGCATTTGTCTTGGTGCGGCAGGTGCTGGGGCGTGGCCATTCCTGAGCTACTGGATAACGTGCTTCGACTGTCTTTGCTTTTAAGGATTCTGTACGAGGATTACCGGTAACTTGAAGTTCGAGCTGACCTGAGAGCAGGTAGGTGGAGCGAGAGTCTCTTTCTCCTTGACGGAAGACGACGCGACCGGGAGGAAGCTCTTCCACCTGGGATTTGTTCGCGATTTCCTCTAGCTTATCAACACTCAGTGAACCTAAAGGTTCCAGTGTTTTCAAGAACTTAACTTGCAAATATTCTTTTGCGCCACTCATTTTTATTTCGCCACCAGCATTATGGGTCAGTCACGTATCCAAGCCCCTTAATGGAGTGTGGATATCTATTTGATTTCTATATGTATAATCGGCCAAAAACGTTACAACAAAAGACCCTAACTAAGGATAGACGGTATTTTTTTTTCAAGTTGTGAGTGCCTTCACACTCAGGCAAACATGTTTCCGTCTTTTGTTACTCAGTACTAAAAAGAGCGCTGAAAAATCAACCTGGCACCCTGCGAAGAGCCCATTTTGAATTCAATGCCAATTTCGCCTGAATCCTCAGTGCTCAATTGTAATCCAATTATTCCAGTAAGGCTATCTTTTGCTTGAAAATCAAGGCTCTGATCGATGGTTCCCGTCGCCTTTTCTACCCCATTAATATCAAGGTAATTAAGACCAAGAGACAAATGTAAGTGATTACTAACTTGGGTCAGTGTAGCTAAACCGATGCTAACCTGGTGCCATCGCCATTCAACGGTTTGATCGGTTTCTTCGGCATCTGCGACAGCATAGCGATAGTCCAGGTTTGTCAGCATCTTGAAACTTGGGGTGTCGATTAGATGCAGACGAAAATCGATCCCAACATATTCGCCTGAGATGTTTTGTCCGGCGAAAATAGGATTAGTTTTTTGTGAAATGCCAAAGTAACCAAACTTAAGTGCACCGTCGAGATTTGGGCTGAGCCTCTCACGTAGGATGACATCGATAGAGTTGAAACGGGTTTGCCGAATTGAGCCGTTGACCTCCAAATCCATCTCTACTGACTGGAGATGAAAGCCACCCTGAATAATGTTGGTAGCTCTGGCATGTACGTTGGTGTGCACGGCTAAGCACGATAGCAGTAATAATATGCCTGACAAAGACGGTATGGACCATGATTGCTGCATGTTTTGTTGCTTTGATTAGGTTGGCAAGAAGTCGATGGGGTATTTAACGATTAACGTGTCAACGTTTGAACGCGCTTTGAAACGGAATCCTTTTACCCTGGCCAGTAACTTCCTTTCCAATTCAGCATTATTCAATTCACTGGATACGATGCGGACTTTTAGCACTTTACCGCTGGGTGCGATCGTGAGTTCAAGCACAATTTTTCCCTGTAACGACGGATCCTTGCGCAAGGCACGGTTATAGAGACTAAAGATTCGACCTTTGTTTTTCTGGAAGACCAGTTCGATCTCTTCATAAGGGCGGCTTGCTTTTCCGCTACCACCGCCAGAGCGTTTACCTTTTGTCCCCCCCCCAGATCCTAGACTGCTTTTAACATCCGTGGTTGAGCGGCCCTTTAAGTCACCTCCGCCAGTTGCGCGACTAAGACGACTAGTGTTGATACCACCACTGCCTTGTTTGGCCTTGCCGGCGATAATAGCTGTCGAGCTATCAGTGGCTTTACTTTTAGTGGCACCACTTTTCACTGGTTTGTTGGAGTCGAGTGAAGCAACATCGAAGTCACGTAAGTCAGCCAGTACATCTTCCACCTCGGTGATATGCTTTTGTGCTTTTTTACGTGCTAGCTCAGAGCGATCAGGCTTGGGTTTAGCCTTGGGCTTTGGTTTTGGCTTCGGCTTATCAGCCTTCTTCTTCTCTTTAGGCTTCGGCTTCGGCTTTTTCTTATCTTTTTTCTTCGCTTTAGGTTTGGGTACTGGTTTTGGTTGCGCTCTTTTTTCCACAATCAATTTTGCAAGGTGTGGTGCAACTTCTTCCAGCTCTTTTTCTTCGGTCTCGTATATGGGGAGTAAATTCACTACTACAAATAGGAACAGTGTTATTGCTACCGAAATAACAACATAACCAACCAGCTTACGATCACGTTCATCGTCGGACCAGGGAAGTCTATCTTGCCAAATGCCACTATATGCCATTTAGCTTCCTCCCTCAGCAGCAGGTTCTTTGGTAAGAACAGCTAGAGATATATTGGTGAACTCGGTGCTTGCACAAGTAAGCATTATTTTTTTCAGTAGCACGTAGGGAATCTCGCGGTCACCCATAATAGTGACACCACGTTTTTTTACTTTTTTCGCATCTCTAACTTTTTTAGTCTTTTTCTCAGCTTCTCGGTTGAGCTCAGTCAACAGTTTTGGAATGACAGAGCGTTTATCTCTTAATGCAGTTGATGCTTTTACAACCTCACGACCCTGAATCATGATCCGATCCTTGCTAACAAGGATAACGATATTGGTTTTAATTTTTTGTTCTGAGGTTGCTTCAGGGAGTTTTATTTCTTTCATACTCGGCAGACTTTCCTGATCAGTCGAACTCACTAGCAGGAAGAAAACCAGGATCGTAAAGATATCCATCAACGACACCATATTTAACGAAGCAGGAGACTTGTTTCGTTTATGGTGACGTTGCATGCGTCTTGTGCGACTTGATTCTTTCATCTCTATAAACTCTTAACGTCGTCCGCGTCTAGGCGCATCACCAATTGAAATATCTGGGAATAGCTCGGCTAACACTAGTTCTCCATCGACAAGGGCAGGGTACTGTCGTACTGCATCCATGGTGGCGACGAGGTCGTTATATTTTGTATTTTGCTCAGATAGAATGGTCGCGTTCTTTTTATCGGGGAAGCGGGCCTTAACCTGTTTCAAGGTTGAACGCAGCATCTGATAATTGTGTCCACTTTTTACTTTAGGAATACGTTTAATCAGGCCTCCTTTGTTATCAGAAATTAAAATCGCTTTCGGTCGAATGGTCACATGTAATTCGAAAGAGGGTTTGTCTTTCTTATTTTGTTTGGCATCACCAAGAGAGGGCAGGTTCAACTCAAGAATTGATATGTGTGTAAATACGGCAGTCATTAACAGGAACGGCACTAACACCACCATCAAATTCATGAAGGCAGTAACATTGAGTTCTACAACTTGTTGTTGCCGTGCCCGGCTACGGCGTACTCTCATGACGCGTCTTTTATGCTCTTACGTTGCATCATCAGGTTGATAAATTTAACCGTGGCCATCTCAAGGCTATCTACAATCTCAGTAGTTTTTGTCTGTAAGACGGTGTGCATCAGCAATAAAGGAATCGCAGCAATCAAACCAAAGGCAGTCGTATTCATTGCTACCGAGATACTGGTTGAAAGAATCTCAGCTTTTAAAGAAGGATCCACGGCGGAGACTGCGGTGAAGGCTTTAATCAGACCCATAATGGTACCAAGTAGGCCGAGTAGGGTCGCAATATTGGCGAAAGTCGCTAAGTAGTGTGTGCGTTTCTCAAGGCGAGGGATGGTCTCCATCATACTTTCTTCCATCGCTGTCTCGATGTCATCCCGATTGCTCGCTGATTTATATCGTGACAGGCCCTGGGAAAGCATACGGCTAGCAGCATGATTGGATTTGCTTGCTATCGCGTAGGCTTGTTTGTAGTCACCACGTTGTAACAGTGGCATCATTTTCGACATTATGCGGCGGTTGTTGCTCCGCGCTACTGTCAAATAGAGATAGCGCTCCAGTGCTATAGCAACACCGATTGCGAGCACTAATCCAATCAGGGCCATAAAAAACTGGCCAAGAAAGTCGCCTCCAGCCTGGAAAAAGCTGACAATGGCGTTATAGTAATCCATGTGACCTCCTGAGTAGTGTCAGTCTGAAATTAAAATCTAAAAAATTACGTGCTCAATCATCTGCATGTCTATGATTTTTAAATAATCTTTCTACACGTATAGTATGTTATTTCTCTGCATTTCGGTATTGGGAGATGAATCGTCCCTGACGAACTGCAAACTAGTTCTCATTTTCCCCTACTGCTTGTACGCTTAAGGAATCGTAGTAACGAATCTTGCGTTGGAATACATCGCGATCAACTGGGGCCAGGGCTTCGTCAATGAGGCTTTCCAGTGGTGGCTGGCTCAAATCTGGTATTTCACCCTGTTTCCATGGGACGATATAGAGGACCTTAGGTAATTCCTGGTTACCCCGAATTCGTGTGCCTTCCATCTCCAGACTTTCCTCAGCGAGCGCAGGGCTACTGAAGGAGATTATTGTTAGCAGAGTGAGTAGATGTCTCATAGTCTATTACCTTATCGTTTAGCTCTGTTTTTTTACACGTCGTTGTAAATCAACAATCCATTTGTCGACAGTTTTATCTTTACCATTAGTTAATGCTTGATATTGTTGATAGTGATTCAGTGCACGAGCCAGGTCACTTAAGTATATATCATAAAGAATGCCGGCATTGAGATGCGCCATTGGATATTTAGGATCCGCCTTAAGGGCCATATCGTAGGCAGTCTGAGCTTGTTTAAACTTGCCGAGATAGCGATAGGTGAGTCCCAGGTGGGTTTGCGCAACGGCGTCATTCGGTTTAATCGTGGTGGCTTGTAGCAGGTTCTTTTCGGCATCTTCATAGCGAGACTTGCTGAGGTGCAGTAAGCCCAGATTAATAAACGCCCCGGCTAGATTCGGGTGAGTTTTCGTAATGGCTGAAAATTGAGCGATAGCGGCATCGTTTCGACCATTTTTCATGGCGTTGACGGCCTTGTTATAGGCAGCCAGTGTTGATGAATCGACATCGACCGGAGGCGGAGCTACGGTTGACTCACTGTCACCACCTGTACCACTAGCGCAGCCGATGAGCACACTGCAAACTAATGCAGGAATGAGATTAGTGTATCGTTTCCACATACCTTTGTACCTTTTCATCTTTTGCATAACGGGCCGGCTGTAATTTTCTTAACTCTTTCAAGCTATCTTTGACCCATTTATCATAAATGCCATCTTTGATCTGTTTCACGTTAGCAACATGAATCTCAATAGCACGTTCTTCAATTGGGAACGACTGGTCTTCTAGCAGCAACCGGTACTGTTCCAGTGACTCACCTGACAGCCCTTTCGGTGCTGGTGCCTTCATCAACGATTTGGCAAAGTCTCTATAGAGTTCACCAATCTGGTAAGTCGCGGCGGTGGTGACTTCAGCGACTCGGTATTTAATCGCCGTCTCATAAGCTTTAATGGTGTTTTGCATTAACTGTTTCTTACGCTTGATACCCTGTTTGATCGGGCGGGTAATACGCGTACGTTTATAAACACGATGATGGCCTTCGGCCAATTTAAGTGTCGCGTCGGCTGCCAGGAATTGGGTGCGCGCCGTTCTTTGTGCGCCACCGCGGGCATCGGAACGGATAATATCTTGTAACCATAATCCCCAGGTCTTGCTATCACCGCTGAGGCGTGCCTGCTCGGCAAGTTTATGTCGTGCTTCCATTGACCGTTCAAGCGGGTAGGGGTGTTGTTTTATAAATTGGCTATAGATACGTGTCGCATCTTTAGACATTCTTGCTTTCTCATAGAATGTTGCTGCTTGCCATAATAAGTCGGCGCTGTATTTTTTGTTGGTGCGCGCATTTGCCTGAGCGAGTCTTTCCATTTCTCTCGCCGCACGCCCCGGCTGGCCTGTTTCACTATAGATAACCGCCAGTTTTTCAGGAATTGTTTTAGTCAACTTATGCTTTGGGTAGTCACGGCGGAACTGCTCGAGCAACTTCGAGGCACGCTTAAATTGTTTTTGCTCGATCATGGTTGCCGCAGCATCGTAATCTGCATTTGCTCGCAGGCTTGAGCCAGGCGTGGTTGTCTTGACGCGCAGGAAGTGAGAAATAGCGGCAGTCAGCTTACCTTCACTGCGGGCCTGTTCACCTTGTTTATATATACTTGCTGCAAGTCGGTCATAAATGCCACGATAATTTTTGTCTTTGTTCGAGGTACGACGCAGGCTTTCGCGGTAGGCCGTTTCAGCTTCTTTGTAATTGGTTAATTCAAACTGCGAGTGACCAAGTACGGTCCAGGCTGTTTTGGCAAGTTTTGGATCTTTGATATTTTTCTTAACCAGTTTCTCGGCAACCGAGGCTGCACGTAAATAATCTTTTGCCTTAAACAACTGATCGGCCGTTTTCGCCATGACAGAAACAACACGCTTGTCATTTGGGAATTGTTCAACAAACCGCAGGGCGCTGAGAATGGATATTTCCTGCATGCTGAGTTCTTTGGTTGCCTGGCTTGATGTGAAACTACTTGGTGTCTCATGTAAAGCGAGGAATACCTTGGGTTGGTACTTTTGCACTGCGTCATAGCTGAGTAGTGCAGCATAACCTGCCTCGGCACTCTTGGCATGTGTTGGATATTCATATGCCGTCTTAACGTATTCTTTTGCAGCCTGAACATAATAGCGACCATCGAACAGGGCCTCTGATTTCAGGAAGTTCATATTGGCTGTCTTCGTATCAGTCGGGAAGTTCTTGATATACATTTCATACCAGTTTGCCGCCTTCAAGAATTCTTTTGACTTTTTGCTCTTGCGGGCAACTGCATGATAATAAGTTGCGATCTCGGTGATGTGTTTTGCCAACAAAGGTTTGATGCGTTCATGTGCTTCTGGATTTTGCTGGTTCCAGTAAGCAGAACCGACACCATACAAGGTCACGAATTTTTCTTTAGCCGGCAGCACCAACGTATTTAAACCACCTTTCTGGTAAGCGTTGATAGCTTCAGTATGAAATTCAGGCGCTAAAGGTGAAGCAGGGTAACGTTGCACATAAGACATATAAGTGTCCGCTGCATCTTTGGTGCGTTCCTTCTCCATGTGTAGGCGACCAAGGCTTAGGTAAATTAATGGCTCGTATGGTCGGCTACCACTTTCAGTGAAGTAGTCAGTAACAGTGTACTCACCATGTTGGTAAGCAAAGCTCAGACTAATGGCGCGCAGGGTATCGATAATCAGTTCACGCTCGGTACCGACCAGGTTGTCAGCGGCGCCATCCATCTTCAACATGCCTTGCTGTTGCTTGCGGTCCATGATCGCGAAGAAACTATTTAGCGACTCTTTATAGTTATTAGTCTTAAACAGAGTCCAGCCATATTTGTACATGGCCTTTTCAAAGAACAATGATTCCTGATTGTGTTGGATGATATCAGAATAGGCCTGTCTCGCACTTTTATAACGCTTTAACAGGAATAGCATTTCACCACGACGGAACTGAACCTCATCACGATAAGACGTGTTGGGGTAGAAGTGCATAACCCGGTCTAGCACTTCTAATGATTTCTTGGGCTGACCATTTAGTTCATAGGCCTTTGCTAACTGATACAGAATTTGATCATTGTTAGGATGGTTAGGGTGTGATTCCAGATAAGTGGTATACAAGCGTATTGATGCCTGAGTATCACGTTGGCCTTCTTCTAGTTCCTGTTCGGATTCACCTGAGAGTTGTTCTTCACCAATCTTTAATTGTAAATCCGCCATCCGGCGCAAGGCCTGGCTATACATCTGGTAATCAGTGGTAATCGAGAGGAACTCACTATAATACTTACGTGCGGTATCTTCATCGATCGGTAATTCGCCCTTGGGTTCCTCGAGATTAATATCGCGTGCTTTTATGCTGGCGATGGTCTCCAGTTGTTTGCTGTTACTTGAACAGGCACCAATAGCTAACAAAGTGGAGAGGATAAGAAAATGTTTACTGCGCATTTTCCTCTCCTTGTTCAGCACCTTCTTGTTGGACTTTCTTGTCTTTTTCGAGGATCAGGCTGTCATAAAGACGGGCGATGCCAAAGCGAGCACGAACATGATAGTTTTCTAACTGCTGACGACGCTTGATTAAACCGGCCTGTGCTAGTTTTTGAATATAACGTTCCTGTTTGCTGATGGCAGAGTCCAGTCTTGCGATCAGGTTGCGGATGCGTTGCTTAGACCAGGTGATCTTCTTGTCATAGCCTTCAAAAAACTTTGGTGCATTATTGGCGGCTTTTACCAATGAACGTTTTGCTTTACGTGTTTTTTTGAGCGCACGGTCCAATTCTTTTAAATTGTTATTCGCCGCCCAGAGTCGTGGGATAAATTCACTTTCCAGTTGAAAGGCGAGAATACCTTTTAGAAAATTATATTTCTCCAGTTCCTCACTCAGATCCTGGGTGGGTGATAATTTATCAATTTTCTTTTTAACATTCGTTAATACCAACAGCAGATCATCTTCGTCTTCGGTGACCAGACCAAACACATCATTTTCTTTTTTAATGCGTTTTAAATCTGCTGCATACTCATCACGTTGTTTTTGGATACGCGTAATGCTTTGCAAACGTTCATCGCTGGCGACTTCAGGCAGACGTGTGAAGTAGGCCTTGCGGCGTTCCGATAACATAAGCTCATAGGAGGGTAACTGGGTCTGCCAGTGTTTAAGCACATGTTTCAGATGTAATAGGCTTTGATAATTCTTATAGGCTTCCTGGAAGGTATTGGTCGCCATCATTTGATTTAGGTATGGGGCGGTTACTGATTTCGGTAAGCCAAAGCTACCTAATGGTAAAGAGGTCTCATCATCGATATTTGCTGGTCGCATAGCCTCGATTAATTCGCCCCGTTGCACAGCCAACATCACGTCTTCGAGTTTATTGATTTCTTCTGCATAGGCGCCAATGGCAGTTTGATAATGCTGCATAGCCAGTCGAGGCTTGCCTAGTTTTTCGATTGTAAAAGGTACCGCGATCAAAGACTCCTGTACCGTGGTATCCAGGGCTTTACGATTTTGAAGTTCGAGCCAGGGTGTCAGTGCCTCTGTGTATTGTTCTTGATTAGTGTAAGCCCAGCCTAGTCCTAACAACGCTTTGTTTGATAAGGGGCCGGTTAGACGTATGCGTTGAAAATGTGAGGCTGCATCCGTTGCGCGGTTATTACGCATGTAGGCAAAACCTAAGGCAAGGTTGGCCTTATCACGTAATGCGTTGAGTTCGTGGCTAATGCTGAAGGGATTTAAATCACCAACTTCATTTAGTAACTCGGTGCCTTCTTCCAGTTGCCCTGCCTTAACCAAAGCAACGCCGAGATTGAATTGTGCATAGGCCTCCCATTCGGAGCTGCCACTAAAGTTTTTTAATACCTCGATCGCCTTGGGGTAGTTCTTCTGTTTCATGTAAACATTAGCAAGCAAGTGTAGGCGTTCGGCTTCACGTTCTTCAGGTAGAGTATCTTTGATTTTTGTTAGGGCGATTTCAGCCTGAGGGGTATACCCTTTTAGATAACGTAACTTCGCAATGTAGTACCAGGCTCTATCGTGACTTGCGGGTAGGGTGTCACTGGAGAGTAAGCCCTGGAATAAGTTACTGGCATCATTATGCATGCCATAAGCAAGGTACAAACCACCAAGTAACAAATTTGGGTCTTCACCTTGAACCTTAATCGGTGAACGCACCTCAGCCACCATTAAGTTAGTGATAGCCGAAAAGTATTTTTGTTGAAAGAAATTAAATAGCGTTTCGCCATAGCGCAGATCATAGACTTCAGTCGCTTCAAGGGTTTCTTTTTCTTCTTCGGCGTAGACAAGCTGACTGGGCTGATAGAGCACAGCAGAGGCAAGCAAGAGGCTGACTGAGAGACGTTTGATCATGATGTGGCTAAATTTGCTGGTAGCTTTGTTTAAGATAACTATTCTGCTTCCCAGACCTTAACTTTAAATTCTGGTTGATGCTTCGATTCCTTGTCGCTGATCTTTAGTTCGACAAATTGTGGTTCGGTTCCCTTGGTGACTTTTACTGTAGTTGCTCGCTTATAGTCACGGTCTTTAGGACCCTTACCGACAAAGAAGGCGACCAGTTCATGTTCACCAGAGGTGAGGTTGCCCGTATAGAAGCGATGTACACCGCCACGTTTTAATGCTTTGAGTTCTCGTTCGGTGTAAAGATGATTACCAACGACATTATTATTTAAACGTATCTGTACGGAGTCGAGGTCGAAGGTAATACCCACATCCATGGAGACAAAAACAGTGAACTGTGTATTGGCTGGAAACAGGAGATCTTCTTCAAGCAAAAAGAGGTCACGGTTGAGGTCGAGGATTTCCTTTTTCAGGTCCTGGATCTGGGTATCGAGTGTCGTCACAGTGCCCTGATCGCCCGCTGCTTCAGGTGTATCCCCTTCGGCGGCCCAGGCCGGTTGCATTACAAAAAGTGTCAGCATCAGTAAAAACGGGCTGAACAGAGTGGGCGCTAACTTACTCATTTTTGAGTCTCCGAGATGATTATTTTTAGTCTAATATCAATTGCTTGTGAGGCCTTAATGATATTGAGGATCAGCTCAACAATACAGTGCTGAGTCGACTGTTTGATGAATCGGTCACAAAATCACCATTCCGTTCACCTTATTGAGGCTGGAGGGTTCGTTTTCTTAGCTTGCGAGGGTGGCATTAACCCCGAGCTGTAATGAATCTTACCAGCGGCATCGATAATCACGGCATCAATTCCCTCTAGCCTCTCTGCTAATGCTAACCCTTTAGCGGCCCCTAGTACAAAAAGAGTAGTGGATAAGCCATCTGTTGTAACGGCATCGGGCCCCAGGACGGTGACGCTGCGTGTCTTGCTTACTGATTTGCCCGTTTTTGGGCTGAGGATGTGGTGGTAACGCACACCATCTTTGATGAAGTATCGTTCATAGTCACCGGAGGTGGATACGGCTGTGTCACTCAGGGGAATCACAAGAATGGACTTATCTTTTTTACGTGGATCTCGGATGCCTGTCATCCAGGGACGACCTTTGCGATCGCCAATGATGCGGCTGTCGCCGCCTGCACTAATCAAGGCCTGTTTAATACCACAATCCTTGATGATGCGAATGCCATTGTCGACTGCGTAACCTTTGGCGATGCCACCGAGATCGATGCGTACACCCTGTTTGGCAAAGCGTACCGTCGATGCTTTTTTGTCCAGGATAATATGCAGGTAATTGATGCGGTCGAGTTGAGTTTGAATTTGTTGATCCGATGGCTTCTGGCTTTTCCGGTAATCATATTGATAACCGATACTGGCGAAGGTGATATCAAATGCTCCATCAGAGAGTTCTGAGAGATGCATGGAACGCTCTATCAACTTAAATAACTCAGGGCTAATTTTAATTGTCTGTTGGGAAGCCTTAGCATTGAGGATCGCCAGCTCACTTTCTGGCTTATATGGGCTCATCAAGCTGTCTATGCGCCTCATTTCCTGCATGACTTGTCTAGTACACGTTTTTGACAACTTTTCTGAGTGTGACCAGAGCTCGACATGAATAGGTGTACCCATAATGGCTTCAGACTGTATATACCACTCAGCGTGAGTTGGGCTACAACTGAGCAGAACTAGTAGGAGAAGGGCAACGCGTTTCATCATGGCATCATAACCCAGAGCCATGATTTATAAAATGCAGATAAAAAAACACCCGGTCAAAGCCGGGTGTGAAGAGTTTACTTAGGAACTGCTATTAAGAAACATACGTCATTAAGCAGGTTGTGCCGCTAAAATCTGATGAGTCCCAGTATTAACAGATGACATTCCGTTAAATATGGTGAGCTCATCCAACGCAGTAGTTCCACCCAAACCATGTTGTGGGAAGGCAGAATTGAAGTCGCTCACGAAGGTACCGAAATCGTTCACGGTGTCATAGTGCAGCGCCATATAGTTGAGTAGCACTGTGTTCACGAGTGAAGTCACACCATTGGCTGCCTGGATGGGGAAGCCACCTGGAGTTCTAGCACCTGTCTCAAGCGCACCGTTGGCACGGAAGTAGCCGAGCTGTTGGCGATTGTCCTGAGCTGCTTGAGTACCACCACGAATCGTTGTTCTACCGCGTGGGTCATAAACAAAGATCAGTGATGCAGCACCACCCGAGTTATCACCTGTCCACTGACCCTTACCACCAGGAAGTGCTATGGTGCCCGAGTTAATGGCCGTATCGTCTGGATTACCGTTACTAAATACCGAGCCGTCACTGAAGACATAAACCATTAATGGGCGACCGACACGGTGTGCATATTCGATGGCAGCACCAATACAACGTCCAGCACGAATATCTCGAAGCTCACCGGCAATACGGTCACCAGTGTGATAATCGTAGCCACCCATGGTGACGCAGCCTGCGCCTGACAATGTGCTGGTGACCAGCTTCATGACAGATGAAACTTTGCGGAACTCAGAGCCATCTCGACTATTAGCGTTGAACTCTGCGTTGGTAAAGATACCGGTTGCATCATCAACGATAAATGGGTCTGTGCTAGGATTCAGGGCCTGTGGGTTACCAAAGTTCTCAGCCACATCTGCAGCTTTAACATAACCACAACGGATTAACCTTCTGAGATCTTCATTTGCACCACCAAGGTTAGGATCGAGTCCAGCAACTTGTGAGTTACTGATACGTGCAACGGCTTCCATCACACTGGTAGCATCAGCCTGACTTAAAATAGACAGCAATTCACCCGTGTCAACCAGGCCGGTTACATCGCTTGGACGATCAACCTTGGTTGGACGAATTTCTGGATTAATGTAAATCGCTGGAGCCATAGAGCGGCCACCTGATTCAGATGCCTGAGAACCTACCAGGCTTAACAGACTGCCACGCGCACCCAATCCGTTTGCACCAGCCATGGCGATGCCATACATAGGATTGTGTGGGTTGTTGCCTGTATCGTTATCAGAACGGGCGGGGATAATTGCGCCATTTGTTAGTGCTTGTGCACCAACAGACATTTTATCCAACATACCTGCGAGCAGTGCACTCTCTGAGTGGAAGGTTAGTCCAATAGCACTGTTGGTGTTCAATCCAGGTGTGCTTGGATTAGGCAGACGATCACCAGGTAATCCTAAGCGACTGTAGCCTGCGGTTGTAACCGCAGAGGTATCAAGCTGACCACCAGGACCACCGACCATGGCATTGGAACCAGCCAGGTTAGCGCCACCTGCTAGATCGAAACACAAGAAAGGTACTTTTAATGCACCGCCTGCGCCAACGACGCAGTTAGTACCTGTATCCATTGCTTGTACGTCTGCTGAAAGGGCATGAGCCGCTTCAGGGTGCAAGAACATGTTAAGCAAGGAACTCCCTGTGACCATTGCACCACCACCGATGAAACCCTGGCGGATGAAGTCCCGGCGTGTTACTGGACGAGGATGATCCGCATGTAACAATGGAGCATCTGGATCTACTATTTTCTGTTTTTTAGCCATTTGTTATCACCTTAGGTTCATCAATTCGTTACTGTAACAACATGGGCGAGCTGGCAATGGCCGCTGCACAGGTTGCTTTCATGATTTCAAGACTGCGATTAACACTACAGTTACCGCTACAAGTGTTGTTTAGTTCATCCATTAGAGTGTATAGATGAGTACGTACTGTTGCTGCAGTTGGCATAGTGCTTAGCTCGGTTGCACCATCGACATTAAACACACGTTCTAACAGCGGGTTAATAACATCATCACGCTCAGCACCGGTAAATGGATACTGTGGCGATGACCCACTGAAGGTAATGTTCGGGAAGTAAGTCGCCCGCGGGATGGTTGTGCCATTGTCATCAACCAGTGCGCTACAGTATTCAATAGCCAGCTGTGTTACGGCCATTTGCTGTGAAGGTACATAGGTCTGGATATCTGAGCTGCCTGGCAGACCCTGTTTTACTTCCACGTAAGTACCGTCGTTAGCCGCACCGGTGTTATCAATGGTGTCATCCTGACCGATTACATCAGTGGTCCTATCGACACCTGTCATTTTCGACATTGTGGCATTGATTTCCTCAAAGCTGCGAATCATTACCGCTGACTTCGCAGTTGGAGTTATTGGATCCGGCGTGGTTGAGAAGCTCTCAGTGTAATCCTTGGTCGGCGTAGTCGATGCCAGACGTTCGAAGGTAAGGAACAATGAATCCGGCGGTGTACCACTTGGACCATTTTCCAGGGCGAAGACAGTACCGATGTTAGATAGCAGCTGGCCCGTTGCCGAGTCATAAGTACCATCAATCGTTACATCCATGGAAGCAAAGCCCTGGCCAGTCGATGCCTCACGACCATTGATGCCGATGCGCATGTTCTGGATCTGGGTACCTGTCATGTCTGCATTTGGATCCAGGTTAATGAAGCGTGGATAGGCGAACAAGAAACTCTTGTTATCCCACTGTGCTGCTTCAAGATAGATGTAGCATAGTGGCGCATAATCTGGGTTACGCACTGGATCGTTCTCGATACCATCTGCATCAGGTCCGCGACATTCTGGCCCAAGATGCTGACCTACCTCAAACATCAGATAGAATTTCTGACCTACGCCAACATCGAAGTTCTGGCGAATCTGTGGGTCAGTCAAGGCACGGTTATGGATAGACAGCATACGAATCGTACCTGACCAAGGGCGACTGAAGTCAACTTCGTTACCCAGTGCCAAAGCCGAACCCGTTGCCCAGTTAGACAGACCTTCAGCCTCAACCGGGTCCATATCATCACGGAAGGTACCGTTTACATAGATACGACGACCATTGGTTGGGTCATAAGTCAGGACAACATGTTGCAGTGCTGCCTGTGCATCTTCGTCATCAGGGTCAGTCGTCAGCAGAGGTGTACCATCTGCATTTGTCTCAGTAGAAATGTTTCGGTTGAACGCCTCGTAGTTATACATAGTCTGACCAAGCAGGAAGTTACGCTCAGTTGCTGAACGACCATATGTAACAATATTGGCATTCGCCTGAGCGACGTCACCAGGTAAGATCCAGGCTTCAATCGTGTATTCACCAGTTGAAGTGATCATCTGGTGTAACTTGTCACTGTCACTCGGTGTGGCCTGCGCTTTGGCAGAGGATGTGATGAAACGAATTCCATAGCTACCCAACCACTCATAATCAGTGCCTGGGTTACCGAACAATGTCAGGTTAGCCGCTGGTGAAACTCCGCTTCGGTCAATGACAGTGTCGCCGCCGTTCAATTTGAATTCGTATAAGGCGATCTGGCTTGCCTCGAAACGATTACCACCAGAAGCTGTAATACCATCTTCGAACAGGGTAACCGCACGACTCTTGACCATGCTGTCAAGCTCTGCGGTGTCAGGTGGTGCGACTGCATTTACTGCTGCGATGTAGAAGTTAATCGCGGTCAGCATATCGGCGGCTGCACCAGAGCAGTCACCTGAGTTAGGCACGGTGTCACGTGGTGAAGGCCAACATTGGTGACCACCTGTGACACGGGTATAGAAACGTGATAACGCCGCAGTGTTCAGGTTCAGCAGCGGAACGCTACTCGCGGTGTCATAAGATGTTTGTGCATCTGCAACTGCAAATTGTGGTGATATAGGTTGAGCACTTTGGGTTGGGTTAGGTACGTGACAACCTGCGCAGTTAGCAGTAACCAGCTCGTGAATTGTGAGTCCGCCATTACCTGTGTAATAGGCAGGATTGACGTTTGGATCAAAGACGATAACTGGCGCGGGATCTTCATCTACAGGAGGGCTAAGTTGTATACCACGTCCACCTGTACCAGCACGGTCATTTAACCAGTTACCTATCCAGAGTTCTAATTGAGCAGCACAAGCTGATTGGGTGCTTTCCCAGCAAAAGTGACCTGCTGGAGTACTGGTAAATTTCGTTACAAAGGTTGAGCTGGCGATATCTGCGGGATTAACCAGACCGTTAGCAACCAGGTAAGCATCATTTACGTCTGTTTCGTCTGCAAAGTCAGAGTTACCCTGGCCACCCACGTCGTGACAAGAACCACAACGATTGTCGCCGCGAACGTTATCCCAGAATTGAATACGGAATGCCTGAATATCAGCATTGTTTGGGGCAGGACCTGTATAGGTTGTGGCACCACCGCCACTGCCGCCGCCGTTGTTGTTGTTATTTGGATTGTTGCTGGTGTTTTCAGTGTTACTCGCACCGCCACCACAAGCCGACACAACGAATGCACCGGCCAACACTAACATTGGAATCAGCTTACGCATCGTTGCTCCTTTCCCGTTGAAATTAATATTTTTATGCTTCATTTTTTCGTCTCCAGAAACTTGTGTACGGCTTACAGGTTAGGATTACTGTTCATACAGTTAATCACAGAGTCAGTGAACACTGTACGCATGTCGTAAGTGCTATTGACGAAATTTGTAGTCAAGGTCTGTAAGGTTGCCTCAGCTGGGTCACTCAAACAGACATGACGATAAACCTTTAGAACCTGGCAGCGTGCAAAGGCATTGGTATTAGCCAATTCTTGTCCGAGCAGTGCTGCATTACCTACTGCTGCACCTGGTGTACTTGCTGGGACACTTGTTACTGCCTGTGGTGTGTTATTAGCCCAACCTAACTTAGCGTTTTGGCCAGTGCGCCAGTAATTGGTCCATCTGTCGTCTGGTGTTACCCATCCATATTCGAAGTTGGTTGGATTGATGCGGTGTTTGTGAGTAACACGGGTAGGCGTAGTAATATCAACACCATCGACCTGATAAGTAATCGGGGTGGTTTGATACAACATGGATTGAGTGTCTGCGTCATTATTGTCATCAAAGATGTTCGGGCCCCACTGATGATAAGCATAAGCACCGGCCATTCCATCCATGCCTGCGTGACAACCAACACAGTTATTCAGGAAGATTTCACTATCGCCACCTGGGCTGCGTGATACATCCTGACGGACATAGTTATTAGTACGGGTAATATCTTTCACTTCTTCCAGGTCAGTACAGAGATAGTTCATCATGGTGAAGCGGAACATTGCCCGGTTGGTACCGCCATAAAAGAAGGCACGAGCGTTGGCGCGAGTTGTGGTAATACCTGCAACGGCCTCAGGAGGCTGGCCGATGGTGGTAGACTGAGTCTGGCTTTGTAACACAGTGCGCAGATTCAGGTTTTGATGTTCCATCTGGATATAGTGGTCGTTATTGCTGTTGGAATAAGGAAATGAGTTAAGAGCAGGATCAACGCCGACGTAAATAAGGTCGTCTGACAGGATGCCGCGGAAGTCCCTGCCATCACGGATATAACCGATAATGGTTGCAGCCGTATCATTCAACGGCGCAAACACTGTTTGGTCTTCGTTGGTCCAGGGGATCACCATGTTTTTAACTTTTACGTTAAGGAAGTTGGGATCATTCATCGCTCTGGTTACAGCGGCTGCGACATTACCACCGGTTATGTCTTGCTCCATTTGATCAAGGACATCATTATTTGGACCGGCGATTGTTTGAGGAGGAACCCCAGCAATTCGGTCATGGATGAACTTGGCTTTTTCACGATCACCCGCCGATGCGGTATTGATTGCCAGTGAAAACACACAAACCGCACTCGCTGCCGCCAGGGCTAACCGTCCAGTTTGTTTGTTAAGCAAGTTTGCAATGCTCATAAGCTTCTTCCCAAAGTTGTTTTTATTCGTACATTTAAAAAATTGCTCCGTCATTTGGATGTGAACTACATCACAAAGCAGAGCACGAATGTTTCATAACGTTAATTTAGTCTGAAACCAGATAAATTTTCATGAATTTGTTCACAGATCCGTCAGAAAATCGCGTTCATACTTCTTTTCGGTCGGAGAAGGCCTATTTATGAGAGCTGTATACCAATTTTGTGACGGCGTCAGTATTATGATTAAAGATGTTACACATATATACCAATACTGACGATGTGATTGTTAAGATATTCATTACCTATTAAGAGAGAAATGTATGGTTAGGTTCAATAGTGAGAACGAGTTCACCTTTTTCAAGGCTGCGGGACTTTTGGGAGGTCTGTTACTCCTGTCGGCCTGTGGTGGCGGTGGCAGTGCCAGCGACCCTGACCCTACGGTGAATGAACAGCCTATCGCCTATGTCCAGCGTGCCGCTCCTATAGACAACAACAACAATCTGATCGAAAACGATTTGCAGGACCCTGCTGAGTTTCGACCAGGCGCTCACCTCATCGTTAAGAACGTGGCTTCACAGGGCGCCTCAACAATCGATGTCACTGAGGCACTGATTGGCGATACGGGTGATGTGCGTGACCCCGAGTTCAATTTTGATGGCACGAAATTACTGTTCTCGTTGCATATGGAAGACAATAACAACGACCCGCAGATTAACTGGGATATCTATGAATATGATCTGACAAGTCCGCTTAGTCAGGTCGCGGGCAGCGAGAACCCCAGACGGGTTATGTTTGTGGACAATGATATTCAGGGCCATGATATCGCTCCGTCTTATATGCCCGGTAATCGAATTATTTTCTCTTCCACTCGTGCAGCAAGAACCGGCTCAATATCACTAGCAGAGGGTAACGGCGCGTTCTCTCCGACTATCGAAGCGACAGATAGCGATATACATGCATTCAATATACATACTATGGATGCGACGACTGGTGGCAATATCAAGCAGATTAGTTTCAATATGAGCCATGACCTGGACCCCAGTATTATTCGTAATATCAGTGGTTATGAAGGGCATGTGATGTTTACCCGCTGGGAAAACTCACCGGGCCGAAATCAGATGAGCCTGTACATGATGAAACCAGATGGTACGGAAGTAACCCATTTGTATGGTGGACATAGTCACCAGACCGGGACAGGTGGCAGTACGATTCAGTTTTCTACCCCAAGAGAAAATTCCAGTGGTGATGTTGTCGTAGTCGCCAGAGCATTCTCGAACACCCAGGACGGTGGTGACCCCATGGTTATCAACGTTAGCGGCTATTTAGATAATACTGTCCCAAAAACAAACAATGCCGGTGGTGTTGGCCCAGCCCAGACCTCAGTCTCTGGCGGTGCGATTCTCACCGATGCCAATGCTATTTCATTAATGGGCCGTTATGGCTCGGTTGTCCCTTTACTGGATGGTACCAATCGCGCGCTAGCCAGCTACAGTCTGTGTCTCGCCGACATCCTTGACCCTAATACAATGATGGTGCTTGAAACCCGGATTTGTTCAGACCCCTTGGTTAACCTGGCCGATGTGAATACAGTCGTCGCCCCACCACGCTACGGTATCTATATACTAGACCTGAGTACGAACTCGATTACACCGATTACCGTTGCCCAACCAGACACTTATTACACTGATGTTGCGATAGCCCAAGGTTACACAGACAACGGCACTTTTATCGATGATACATTTAACCTTTCGACACCCAAGCTAGGCACTCTGCATATCCGCAGTGTTTATGACCTGGATGGCGCCTTCGATCCTATGGGCAGTACTTCGACCAGCCTTGCGCAATTGATGGACCCTACCTTGTCGACAGGGGATCCGGCCAATAATCCAGGTTTGATAGAACGCCCCGCGATGTTCCTACGTATCGTGAAAGGTACCTATTTACCTGATGACGATGTGCGTGACTTCGATGAAGCCGCTTATGGTTTAAATGGCTCAGGACAGTTAATGCGCCAGATCATTGGATATGCACCTATCGAGCCGGACGGTTCTGTTCGGATTAACGTTCCTGCGGATGTGCCATTGTCATTCAGTATTCTGGATAAAAATGGACGCCGTGTCGCAGGTACATCTCGTCATAACAACTGGATTACGGTGCGCCCTAACGAAGAGGTGACCTGCCATGGCTGTCATGTGCATAATTCAGGTAATCCTCATGGCAACCCTACCGCTGTACCGCGTCTTGGATTAAATGTGGGTTCCGTTGGTGGTACCTGGCCAAACACCAATGCGGCGATTGTGAATCTGGCTAATAATGAAGATACCATGGCTATGGCTAAGACAACGATTCTCGGTAGTCCTAGCCTGAAACCAAGCGTTGATATCAGAGCTGCCGATGTCTGGACAGACCCGAATGATCGTACGATAGATGATCCTATCGTATTCACTTATGACAATACCGCTTTACAGGGCGTCAGCACGACCAAACCAGTGAACCTGGGCGGCTGCCTCGACAATGGTGCGGTCAATGGTTGGAATGAAAACTGCCGGGTTACGGTGAATTATCCTGCCCATATACAGCCGATTTTTGAAGTTGCTCGCCAGGATAGTGGGGCAAACAATATCCAGTGTATTAGCTGCCATACGACGTATGCAGCCGCCTTACAGGTCCCTGCAGGTAAGTACCAGCTGGATTTGACTCAGAATAGTCCGGATGCAATGGGCAATTCCGTTGATACCCAGAACCCAGATTATCATAAATCCTATATTGAACTGGTTGCGGGCGACAACATTCTTGAGGTTGCCGGTGCGGCGTTAGTAGATGAGGAATTCCCGGCTGGAAGTGGCGTGACACGCTCTGTGTTCTTTGGAACAGGCATTGGTAGTGTAATGACGCGTGGTAGCGCCAATGGCAGTACCCCCTTCTTTGAGATCTTTACTGAGGCTTACTACAACGCAAATATTGCTGATGTGAACCGCATGCCGCACTGGGATCCAAACGGTGGTGGCGCCGGAATTGGCAGACCCTGGCTGACCTTAGGTGAGCAAAAATTAATATCAGAGTGGATCGACATCGGTGCTCAGTACTATAACAGCCCGTTTGCAGGCCCTGTAAACTGATTCTAAATTCACCCCCTAGTACTGAAAAAGCGTAATAAAAATAGAATAAGTTGGCGCTGCGCTGCGCCGAGGGTTAGAATTTGGGCGTTAGAATTCACTTTAAAAAAATAATAGTAAAAGTTGTTTTACCTACACTATGCGAAAATGTTTCATCAGCTTGTTTCTCCTTGTTAGCTCGCTAAGTGTTAGCCCGTTAAGCAATGCCGATGAACCAGAAGAGCATTTTGTCAAAGTGGCCGATCCCTACATCGAAATGCACACGGGGGCAGGTCGAGGTTATCCCATCTTTTACGTTGCTGCCCGTGGTGAGTGGGTACAGCTATTATATAGAAAGACAGACTGGTTCAGGGTCAAGACTGAAGATGGTAAGGAAGGTTGGGTCAGTGCGGCGCAATTGTCGATGACCTTGAATCCCTCGGGTCAACGTGTCGATATACGTGATCCGAATGAAAAAGATTTTGTGGTCCGTGATTGGGAATATGGTGCCTCGATCGGTGATTTCGAAGGATTATCCGTGATCAGCTTTTATGGTGGTTATCACTTCACTGAGAATATCTCCAACGAAATTATAATCTCACAGGCCTCGGGCACGGTATCAAGCAAAACGGTTTTGAGTTTACTCAATATCATTCACGAGCCGTTTCCTGAATGGAAAGTTTCACCATTTTTTACCTTGGGAACAGGCTGGATCAGAACCGAACCCAAATCGACCCTGGCCGTTACCCGGGATCGCACCGATCAATACGCCAACTACGGGCTTGGTGTGCGCATGCACATAACCAAACGATTTTTACTCCGGGTGGAATACAAAAATTACGTAATCTTCACCAGCCGAGATGACAACGAGGAAATAGCAGAATGGAAAGCAGGTTTCGGGTTTTTCTTTTAATTACAGCCTTTGCTCTGTTGGCTTCGCCTGCGCTGGTACCGATGGCAGCAGCGGCAGATGAAAAGCCAGCTGAAAAAACAGAACAAAAGGCCGGTGATAACCCTGTTAACGAAGTGATCCAGCAGGACCCGGTTATTCAGCCGGAGGTTAAGCGCCGTGAAGTTAAACAGGCCGATGTCGAGACAGAAAACTTTGAAATAGGTGTGTTTGCAGGATTATTGAGTATCGAAGATTTTGGGACCAACCCTGTCTACGGTGTCAGTCTTGACTACCATGTAACTGAAGATCTGTTTATACAAGGCCGATTGGGTTATTCAGAAGCGGGTACTACCAGTTTCGAACGGCTTGGCGGTGGTGTGACCTTACTGGGGGATAGAGAATATATCTACTACGATGTGGCCCTGGGTTATAACTTATTACCGGGTGAGGCCTTCATAACACGTAATACGACTTATAACACTTCGCTGTATCTCATCGCCGGAGCAGGGAATACTGAATTTGCAGGGGACAACTTTTTTACAATCGTCTGGGGCGCAGGTTATGCCGTGACAGCCTCAGACTGGTTTGCGTTACACATGGATTTTCGTGATCACATGTTTGACATTGATATCACCGGAGAAGACAAAACAAGTCACAACTTGGAAGCTTCACTTAATATAACCTTCTACTTTTAGATTGAGGGCCAGTACATGAAACAATTAGCAAGATTTATAGCACTTACAGTATTTGTCATTTCAGCCTCGTTTGGCATGAGTAATGTTGCCAATGCCTCGCAAAAGACCCTGGATGGCTCACCTGCACCAGACTTTACTTTGAAGAGTCGCAGCGGAAAGAACCTGCGCTTGAGTGATTACCGTGGTCAGGTTGTAATGGTAAACTTTTGGGCCTCATGGTGTGGTCCCTGCCGTCAGGAAATGCCAATTCTAGAAAAGATGTTTAAGCGCTATGGCAAACTGGGTTTTGTGATTCTCGGCGTGAATACTGAGCAGGACACAAGCAAGGCGAATGCCTATTTGCGCGACATTAAAGTTTCGTTCCCTATCCTGTACGATACCACTAGCAAAGTCAGCAAGACATATAATGTTCAGGCCATGCCGACCACGGTGATCATCGATCGCAATGGCAAGATGCGTTATCTACATGCAGGCTATAAATCCGGTTATGAAAAAGACTATAAAAAACAGATCAAAAAGCTGATTCGAGAATAATTTAATCAGGAAATTTTTATGAAACGTTTCGTATTGATTATTACAACAGTATATATTTTCTCGGGTTGCAGCTCATGGGAGCCCTGGGTGAAACCCTATGAGCGAGAGAACCTGTCTGATCCGATCATGAATGTCGCGCGCGACCCTATATCTGCGGGCTACTACCATCACGTGTTTGAGACACGTGAATCGGCCAGGGGTGCGGGTGCGGTTACCGGCGGTGGTTGTGGTTGTAACTAAAATAATAAGAGTTGGTAGCAATACGTAATGAAGCTTAAACAAACCGCTTACCTGTTTATCTTGACCTGTCTACTCTTGCTTAGCAGCACGAGTCGAGCAGCAGTTCTACCCGATGAGCGAGCTGACGCAATGTACCATTCATATGATGGTGACGAGATACAAGTTACCGGACCTGCGATCCTGATCAGAAAAAACGTGGGTGCTAGCACTTCGGTTTTCTACCAATATTATGAAGATAACATCACCAGTGCTTCGATCGATGTGAGGGTCGGTGGTAGCCCATACGAAGAGTTTCGTACTGAAAACTCTGTGGGCGTTGATTACCTCAATGGTAAGACCACGATGAACCTGTCCTATACAGACAGTAGCGAAAATGACTATGAGGCCGGGACCTTCAGTGTTGGCATCAGTCAGGACTTTTTTGGTGATCTCTCAACCCTCTCGATGGGGTTTTCACAAGGTACAGACAGTGTAACTCAGCGAACCGGAAATAATCCTACGACATTTTCTAGTGAGCTGTCGAATATCAAGCGGACAAACTATCGAGTAGGATTCAGCCAAATTCTTACTAAGAATTCGACTATTTCCCTTGGCTGGGAAACCATTACTGACGAGGCTACTGAGCAGGGCGGATCTGGAGTAACATTAAATAACCCTTATCGCTCGTATAGCTACGGTACCCCAGGGGTGAATAGATTCTTTGCACGAGAAATATATCCAAACACGCGGACCAGTAATGCGCTGGGAATCCGTGGCAGTTATTTTGTAAATACCTTTAAATCGGCGATTCACTATGAGTATCGCTGGTTCCAGGACTCATGGGGAATTCAGTCAAACTCGCTTGGTCTAAGTTACGTCCATCCCGTCAAGAACTGGGAACTGGATTTTCGCTGGCGCTATTACACGCAAGACAAAGCAGACTTTTATCGTGACATGTTCGATTTTGCCAACCAGTTTACCTATATGGGCCGGGACAAGGAATTGAGTACATATACCAGCATGGCCGTTGGTATAAGTGGTAGCTACAAATTTGCCAAAAATGGCTGGGGCTGGATCGACAAAGGTAGCGTCAACCTGTCCTATGATTTAATTAATTTCGAATATGAAGATTTCAGAGCTGCTGATGATACTACCGCTAATCCAGGAGAGGAGCCATTTTTTCAATTCGAGGCCGAAGTCATTCAGGCGACGCTTTCTATTTGGTTCTGAGCACTGTTTTTGCCCACAAACGATGCTAAGTCGTTAATCTAATTTAAGAAAATCCCGTATTGAGCAAGGCGGGCGAATTTCGTAGGATAGAGGGACCGCAACATAATGAAGGGGGCGCGGAGAAGATGGGTGTGCACGAGTCGACCCATGATGACATGGAAGGTATGTCTGTTAACACCAACCATGGCGTTGCATCGGGTTCACAAAAGATAAGACGTTCCAGTAAGTCCAATAAGCTGGATCACTGGATAGTCAAAAAGATGATTTCCATGATTGGAAATCCACCATTTTGCTTCCAACTTTGGGATGGCAGAGAATTTAGTGCCAGGGACGAGATCACTCACAAGATCTTTCTCGCGGATAGAGCCGCCCTGTGGCTACTGGCCTATGATCCCGAGTTCTACTTTGGCGAACTCTATTCCACCCGCCGCATCATCTTACAGGGTGACCTGGTCGAGTTTCTCGATTCTGCCTACCGCCATAGCCATGGTCCTGGCACTGGCTGGGCTGGAGTGCTTCAGTTTTTACGCCATCCCCCGCGGATGAACTCTCTGAGTGGTTCCCAGAAAAATATCCATCACCACTACAATATTGGTAACCCATTTTATAACCTGTGGCTGGACACCGAAGCGACCCAGTACACCTGCGGTTATTACCCGGAACAGGGTATGACCCTGGAGCAGGCTCAGGTGGCCAAATTACACCACTTGGCCCGGAAACTGCGTCTACAACCCGGTCAGACTGTGGTTGAAGCAGGCTGTGGCTGGGGCGGCCTTGCCCGCTTTTTTGCCAAGCACTATGGCGTCAATGTGAAGGCCTATAACATCTCTCACGAACAGGTGGTGTTTGCCACCCAAAAGGCCAGGGAGATGGGGCTACAGGATCAGGTGGAATACATTGAAGATGATTATCGAAATATCGATGGCACCTTCGATGTGTTTGTCTCGGTCGGCATGCTCGAACACGTCGGCAGAAAGCAGTACAAAACCCTGGGCGCAGTCGTCGATCGCTGTCTACGTGAAGAGGGCATGGGCCTGATTCATACCATTGGTCGAAATAAGCCGGGTCTGATGAATGCCTGGATTGAAAAACGGATCTTCCCAGGTGCGTATCCTCCATCGTTAAAAGAGATGATGGATATCTTCGAGCCCAATCACTTATCGGTACTGGATGTGGAAAACATCCGTCTACATTACGCTAAGACCTTGGCGCACTGGCTGGACCGCTTTAATGCTAATGAGGATAAAGTAAAGGAAATGTTCGATGACAACTTTGTTCGTGCCTGGCGTTTGTATCTGGCTGGTTCACTATCCGCATTTACGGCAGCGCACTTACAGTTATTCCAGGTGGTCTTCTCTCGCGAACACAACAACACGATCCCCTGGTCACGTTCACACCTCTACGATCAGAGCCACTGAGCATGACTAACGCTGTCTATGATGTGTTGATAGTCGGCGGTGGCCCTGCGGGCTCAACCCTGGCGTGGTCACTACGCAACAGCGGCCTCAAGATCGCCATTCTCGATAAACAAATTTTCCCCCGTGATAAAGTCTGTGCCGGCTGGGTGACCCCGGCGGTAATCGAAGAGCTTGGTCTCGATATCGATGATTATCAGCAAGGTAGAACCCTGCAGCCCATCTATGGTTTTCGAGTTAGCCGCATTGGTCAACGTGAAGTTGAAGCCAGTTATAGCGAAACAGATAGCCCTGCCAGTTATAGCATTCGCCGTTCAGAGTTTGATCATTACCTGTTAGAGCGTTCTGGTGCCGAGATGATTCTAGGCGAAAAATTCAAGGGTATGACGAAAACAGAGGATGGCTGGTTAGTTAACGATAAGTACCCGGCAAAGCTGGTAGTTGGTGCCGGCGGCCATTTCTGCCCTGTGGTTCGTGAGATGGGTTCCAGGCTGGGCAGCAGTGAGACCATTGTCGCTGCGCAGGAAATTGAGTTTGAAATGAGTGAACAGCAGGCGGCTGCTAGCCCGATTGAGGCGAATGTGCCTGAGCTATTATTTTGTGAAGATCTAAAGGGCTATGGCTGGGTAGTGCGTAAGGGTAACTTCCTGAACATTGGTTTGGGACGTGAGGATAATCACAAGCTATCTGAACATGTTGCTACATTCCGAAAGATGCTGATCGAGCAAGGCAAGATTCCCGAAGACACCCCGGAGAAATTCCATGGCCATGCCTACCTTTTATATCCTCGCGCCACCCGTCCACTATTGCAGGACGGCGTTCTAATCATCGGTGACGCCGCCGGCCTGGCTTATCCCGAGAGCGGCGAAGGTATCCGGCCTGCGGTAGAGTCGGCTATGCTGGCCGCTCAGGTGATTCAACAGGTGAAGGGTGATTACAGCCAGACTAGCTTGATGCAATATAAAACCGAGCTGGAGGCGCGTTTAGGTAAGCGAGAAACTAAAGAGGTCATGGACTACTTGCCCGGCTGGTTCAAACAATCGCTTGCCGGCGTTTTGCTCTCGACGCAGTGGTTTGTGAGGAATTATGTGGTTGAGAAATGGTTCCTGCATTCAGAGCAAGATCCATTAGTGACAAAGTTAGCAGACTCAAAATCAACCTTGTAAATCCTTACGTAAGTCAGCGCGACTTAAGGACTTAAGTTTATGCTGCAGCGCTAACGTTAGCGGCTCTTTCTAAATACTCCTTCGAACGATCCTCATCACCCAATGCCTTGTAATACTTGGCTAGCATCCAGCAGGCCTGAGCAATGCAACCTTTGTCTAACTGCATTGCCTTCTCAAGAATCTTAACTCCCGATGGATCGTTGGAACTAAGCAGGATTCTGCCCACAGCAAAAATTGTCTTGGCGTGGTTTGGGTCTTTCTTGAGTATCTTCTGGTACATGGCGATAGCCGCTGCCTTGCCCTCAAATTTCTCGGAGTAAGTAGCCAACTCAAAGGCCTCGTTTTCATTCAGGCTCGCTTGACGCGCCTTGTTCCGCAATGATTGATACTTCTGTTCCTCTAACGGCAGGCTGTCATCCACCTCGGTGGTCTCCAGCATGCTTGAGTCGTTATCAATCGGCGCGCCTTTCTTTACTTTGTGTTTAACTGCCGCGGGGTCAACATCCTGTTTGTCATTACCAGAAGCACTTTTCGATTTACCATTTTTTGCAAGCCACTGCTTATCAAGTAGCTTGATCACGGCACTAAAGGCATCACCCAGGTAACGTTGTGCGGCAGTCTCCATCACAGGCGGGGGCATATCCAGTTTGGTCTGGCCGATATGCTCGAGTCGCGCGTGCAAGTCTGGCATACCGTCTTTCCAGGTTGGTTCAGCATTGATCAGCTCATTCATGATCTGCGCAAACTCATTTTCAGTGAGTGTCTTGCGCATCACGGTAGGCATGTTGATATGGGGCAAGTGTTCTGGTTTATTGGGATTTTTGCGCAACATGGCAAAGATTTTTGGCCAGTACTTTGTTTTTAAGAACTCGCTGCAGACTTCCTGGCGCAGAATGACGTCAGCCAGCTCATTGTCATTCATGATCTGTAAGGCATACATATCAGCCTCTAACTCATCTTTACGTGCGGCATGGACGGTAAAGACTTCCATAATGGGCGTATAGATTTTGAAGAAGAGTTTAATCGGCATATAAAGTGGAGATTTGATGCGGCTGTAACTGCGTTGATAAAGCGCACAGTATTTTCGCCAGCGGTATATCCAATGAGTCAGTTTGTTGTGCTCGGCGGTGAATTGCCCCAGTTTACGTGCGAGTGATCCCTTAAATTGCACTGGCGACAGACTTTGCAATACGGGTAGGCCGATATAAAGTACATTGGTCTTAAGCACTGGCAGCCCAAAACGTGGCACCGCAATCATGTCTAGCGTGCAGTGATCGTGGACAATAATGCGATCGATACTTGGTAGTTTGTAGACCTCGCCAATTTCAGCGATCAAATCGTGCAGACGCGGCGCCTTGTCTTCTTTTAGGCCCAGACCGCTGGGCATCTGGGTCTTGCTGCGTAACATGCTGAAGGTAATGATGCCCGCGGCGGCGGTGACCAGCATCCAGAATAGTACCGACAACCAGGCGGTGAAGGTTGAGGCACTGCTGATACCACCGAGCACATTCAGGAGTCCGACGAGGGTCATAATGGGAGGCAGTGCCAGTAAAAAGTAACCCAGGCCCGTCATCATAGCGGCCAGTGCCAGGTACACTTTTTCCTGTTTTTGGTAGAGATTACCTAGCGCCTGGCTAATTCGTTCAAGGCGAAAGGGGTTTGCTAAACTCTTCATAACTCACTTTCCTGTTTAGTGATTGTTATTGATTATTTATCGATCGGTTTAAGTGCCAGATTAATGAAATTTTGAGCAATTTCAGCGATGATTATCACAGATCTGTTACATAAAATGGTGACGATGTGTTCAAAGTTAGACGAAATTTACACAATTTCTTAGATGCTCCCATTTGGACCGGCAGAGCAAAAAATGTGAACCAGTTCACATTCCTTTTATTGGGGCTGATTGGCCTGGGATTGATGCTGAATGCCTGTACTGAGCCTGTCGACGATGAAGCCAGAATCCGTCAACGCGTCGCCGAGATGGTGACAGCGACTGAGGCCAAAGAATTGGGTGAGGTCATGGACCCAGTGCAAGAGGATTTTCTCGGTAACAAACGTATTCGTAAGGCTAACCTGAGGGGACTGGTGCTCATCCACTTTCGCCGCCACAAGAACGTCCACGTTTTTGTTAATGATCTCGAGGTCGTGCTTAACAATGATGAGGCGGAGGTGACCTGTGATGTCGTGATGGCAGGTAGGAACAAGACCTTGCCCGATAACGCACGTGTCTTACAGGTAAAATCGGTCTGGAAAAAGATAGATGATGACTGGTTTGTGGTGAGTGCGAGCTGGAAGGATCCGTTTTTAAACTAACTATTTCTTACGATCAACTTTGTGCGAATGCAAAGAGAACTCGCCGCGTTTTCGATCTTCAAAGAAGTATTTCAGTGTGTAGTCAATCGTACTGAACGCTAATTGATCCCAGGGTATTTCTGACTCATCAAATAATTCAACTTCAAGGCTCTCAATTCCGGCCGAGAAATTTTCGTCTAGCAAACGGGCCCGAAACATCATGTAAACCTGGTTGGCATGTGGCAGGCTAAACACCGTATAGAGTTGCTGTAACTCAACATTGGCATTGGCTTCTTCTTGCGACTCACGTATCGCCGCTTGTTCTACGGTCTCGTTGTTTTCCATATACCCGGCAGGCAGGGTCCAAAGCCCATAACGCGGTTCGATGGCACGCTTGCAGAGTAAAATTTTGTCGCCGTAGACCGGGAGGCAGCCGGCGACGATATTGGGATTCTGATAATGAATGATGTCACAGTTATCACAGACAAAACGCGGTCGGTTATCGCCATCCGGTATTCGTTGCGTAACTGGTTGACCGCATTGGCTACAAAATTTCATTGTCGGGTTGGCAGGATTAAATACTGCTGAGTGTGGTACCGCCGTTTAACCAGCTGGACCATTGGGCATGGAGTGAGACATCAACGCCATCGTTGCTTGCCTGCTGTTGTAAATAGGTTTGCAGATCCTGGAGTAAGTCACTGTCCATCAACATTGGATCGGTGGGTAACCGCTCGTGAAGCAATTGATAAATTAACTTCAGATCTGAGATGGCGTATTCTGAAAGCGCTTTCATGTTTACTTCTTGCCACCTGCTGCCGCCTGGAATCCTTCTGGCGCCTGGCCCATGTCACCTTCGCCAAATAAAAATCCCAGCATATGCTGTTCGATGATATCCAGGTTAGCGGGATCGGCTGTGCTCAAACCATTCTCGTTAATGATCGTGGTGAGTCGATTTAGCCAGTCGGTCCAGCCCTGTTGAGAAATTTCTTCATAAATCCGTTGGCCAATTTCCCCTGGGTATGGAGGGGCTTCTAGTCCTTCGGCTTCTCTTTTCAATACCTTACATATAACCATGCGCACGGTGTGACAACTCCTATTAGATGTATGTCTGATCTAAATTTGCTAGTATTATGACTGACTAATACATTATTGGTAAAGTTGTAATCAAGTTAACGGAGAAAGAATATGTCTGCAGTCGCATATCAAACAGAGATCGTTGAGTCAGAGCTGAAAGTAAGCCCAGAGGCAGCGGAGCAATTAAAAAATCTGGTCGATAGTGTCGAGGAAGACATTGCTGGAATTCGCATTTTTGTCAGCGGCGGTGGTTGTAGTGGCATGACCTACGGTATGACCTATGCCGAAGAAGTTGGCAAGACCGATAAAGTTTTAGAAGGTGACGGATTCAAAATCATGGTGGATGCCCATGCCATGGCGTATCTGCATGGCTGCGATATCGATTTCACCGATAATGGGTTGAACAAGTCATTTGTCTTCAACAATGTCTTCAAGAGTGTCGGTGGCAGCGGTGGTTGTTCCGGTTGTGGTGCTGGCGGCGGCGGTGGTGGCGGTTGCGCATAAGCAAGCTACATAGAGCGACAAGTTGCTCTAAATTTCAAAAATGAAGACTAACGACAATGACACGCCCTGCGTGCTCATTCTTGCCCCCCATGGAAGTTATCGAACCTTTGACTTCATCCAGGCTGCTGAGAAGCTCGGCATCAAAACCCTGATTGCCTCTGAAGGTAAACATTCCATTATTAGTGCTTACGCACAAGGTATCCATCTCGACTTTACTGCCGAGAGTGATATCGTGTTTGAAGAGCTAAAGCAGGCGCTCAAAGATTTTGACATTATGGGTGTGATCGCCACGGATGATTACACGACAGGATTGGCGGCAAAAATAGCTCGGCAGCTTGGACTGCCGCATAACAATCCGGATGCGGTGCAGCTAACCCAACGCAAAGATCTCGCGAGAGAGTGCCTTCAACGACACGGCGTGACTAAGCCAGCACATCGGCGGCTTGATCTAAATGAAGATATAAATAAACAGCTTGATGGCCTTGTCTTTCCAGTTGTGATCAAACCAGTGGGTCTGTCAGCGAGTCGCGGCGTGATCCGTGCCAACGATCACACTGAACTACAACAAGCCATTGAGCGCGTGCAGCGTCTCTTGCTGTCAATGAATGATCTTGATGAAGATGTTAAACGCTATTTGCTAATCGAAGAATTTATTGCCGGTGATGAAGTCGCAGTTGAAGCGATGTTAAGTCATGGCGAATTAAGTATCCTGACGATCTTTGATAAACCTGAGCCGCTTAACGGCCCCTATTTTGAAGAGAGTTATTACATCACACCGACTGGACTTAATCAGAGTCTGCAACAACAAGTGCAGTCAGAATTACAGGCCGCCTGTTTGGCCTATGGCTTGTCCGAAGGCCCGGTTCATGCGGAGTGCCGAATTCGTGATAACAAGGTGTTTATTATCGAAATCGCTGCGCGCACGATTGGTGGTTTGTGTGGTCGCCTGTTGAGTTTTGGAACGGGCTTCAGTCTTGAGGAATTAGTATTAAAGCAGGCGATGGGGCAAAGCATTGTTCTGGAAAAAACGGACCAGGCAGCAGGTGTTTTAATGATTCCGATTCCCAAGGCCGGTGTGCTAAAAAGAGTAGAGGGTTTACTAGAGGCACAACGAGTGCCTTTTGTTGATGAAGTGAATATTCAGATCCGCGAAGGACACGAATTGATACCTTTACCAGAGGGATCAAGTTATCTTGGTTTTATCTTTGCTTATGCACCCAGCACACAACAAGCTGAACAGGCCTTGCGAGACGCCCATGCTAAATTAAAGTTTGTAATTGCACCGCTGTGGAAGATTGCCGGAAAGCTAGATCATGACCACCGTATTAATGCTTCTCAAAATGAATCAATTCGAGCGAGTTGAGCCAGGTAATATTTAGATGAAAGATATTGAAAATAATTTAACAAAAGATACCCAACAGTATCGATTACAAGAGACACGTTTGCAGGAAAAGCTGGATGATGGCACGACTCGTTGTCATTTATGTTCCTGGCGTTGTCGCCTGCGTCATGGCCAGCGAGGTTTTTGCCAGGCGCATGTTAATCGTGATGGGACTTTATATAACCTTTCATATGGCATCATCTCTGCAATTGATATTTCACCGATTGAAGAAAAACCGGTTAAGCACTTTCAGCCGGGGACACAAGTCATGTCGATTGGTAGTTATGGCTGCAGCTTCCGTTGTGGTGGTTGTCACAACCTCGATATTTCCTGGGGCGTTTCTGCCTTAGATGGCCTCGCTCGAGGTGAGTCGACTGAAGCCTATGTGTCGCCAGAACAAATGGTTGAGGCCGCGTTAAAGCATAAGGTCCAGGGAATTGCCTTTACCTATTCTGAGCCAGCCGTTTGGCTGGAATATGTTATCGATGTATCAAAACTTGCACGTCAAGCGGGTTTGTATACGGTCTATGTCTCCAACAGTTTTATAACTGACGAGGCACTTGAGGAAATGGCACCTTATGTCGATGTGTTGTGTTCTGATATTAAGAGTCTGGATCAGGATTTTTATACAGACATCTGTCGGATGGCAAAAGTCGATGACATCCTCAATGCGATTAAAAAGGCGCAAGCCCTTGGCATGCATGTGGAGACGCGTACTAACATCATTCCAACCAAGAACGATGACATGTCTATGCTTAGAGAAATAGCACGCTGGATTCGCGATAACCTGGGTGAAGACAGTCCCTGGCATATCACTAAATTTTTTCCGGCCTACCAGCTATCTCATTTACCGCCAACGGAAAGTAAACTGTTAAAACAAGTCTATGATATGGCCATCGAACAAGGCCTGACTCATGCATACATGTATGACGATAAGGGTTGTGATTGTGCAGATGAGAACTTAACTGTGAGCCATTACTTAGACGGCGATGCGCAAAGTATTCACCAGGTAAAGAAATGTGCTGCATCATGTTGCGGTGACGAGGGAGTTCTCCTAAAAAAGTATGAACAGAAAAAGTACGAGCAGCAAAAATAAGTAAAAAGTTTCGAAATTGATCCATAGCTAATGCTAAAGTAGAACCCACTATAATAAATGAGTCAGGATTAGTCTGTGTCAAACGACATTCATGCCAGTGCCGTTGTTTCTTCTGATGCTCATCTGGGCAGAGGCAATAAGGTTGGAGCCTATGCGATTATCGAACCGGGAGTCGTGTTGGGTGACGATAATCGCATCGCCTCACATGCCGTGATTAAGTCAGGTGCCCGGATGCAGAATGACAATGTTGTCCATGAGCATGCAGTGATAGGTGGCACACCTCAACACACGGGTTTTACCGATGAGTCCGTCGAGACTTGGGTGGAGATTGGAAACAACAACGTCTTTCGCGAATCTGTAACTGTGAACCGTGCCTATCATGCAGGTAAGAGTACTATTCTAGGCGACAACAACTATTTAATGTATTCGGCCCATATCGGCCATGACTGTGAGCTCGGCAATCACATTACGATTGCCCCTTCTGCCGGGATTGGTGGCCATGTCGAGATTGCGGACCGGGTATTTATCTCCGGTGGAGTGATGGTCCACCAGTTTGTGCATATAGGTGAATATGCCATGATCGGCGGTAATACCAAGATTACCCAGGATGTACTGCCCTATATGATTACCGATGGTAATCCTGCCTGTGTCCGTGGCTTAAATTTGGTGGGGCTAAAACGTGCTGGCTTTAAGCTGGGTGATATCAAGTTACTCAAGCAGGCCTATCGGTTGCTTTTCCAATCAGGCGCTTTAGAGCAGAACTTAGCCGAGGTGGAATCATTGGGCCATGACCTGTCCCATCAATTGTGCAGATTTATTCAGCAATCAGAACGAGGATTTCATCGCTTAAAATGAAATATTTAGCGGATGCCTTTGTTTTAGTGCGTGCAGACGGGTAAAATAGCCCCTCGTATTCAGGACTGCCTTGAATTTAACCAAGAAAAACAGGCGGTTATAAGATTATATTGAGATAAAGTGAATCATAATGTCCACTAGCACACCTACAGTTAAAGTCGAAGACCGCAAATCCAGTTTCAGCTATGAAGAACTCTTGAAGTGTGGACGTGGTGAATTATTTGGTCCGGGCAATGCTCAGTTACCAGCCCCTCCGTTTTTGATGTTTGATCGCATTACTAGCATCAACGACAGCGGCGGTGATTTTGGTAAAGGTGAAATCATTGCCGAACTGGATATTAATCCGGAGTTATGGTTTTTCCAGTGTCACTTTATCAATGATCCCGTGATGCCAGGTTGTCTAGGATTGGATGCCTTATGGCAGCTGGTCGGATTTTACCTCGGTTGGCTTGGTGGTCCAGGCCATGGCCGTGCGCTTGGTTCTGGCGAAGTGAAGTTTACCGGTCAAGTGATGCCGACCAGTACACTGGTTCGTTACCGCCTCAATCTGAAACGGGTCATCATGCGCAAACTGTTCATGGGGATTGCCGATGGTACAGTTGAAGTAGATGGTGAAATTATCTATACAGCAAAAGATTTGCGTGTAGGTCTGTTTACAGACAAAGATTAATAACAAAACGAAGATAGAATATAATAAGCCCATGCGTCGAGTAGTGATTACAGGTTTAGGAATTGTCTCCAGTATCGGGACAGATCAGGATAAAGTTTTAAACGCCTTGAAGAATGGCGATTCCGGTATCGAGTTTGCACAGGAATATGCCGATATGGGCTTTCGTTCTCATGTTCATGGCACGGTAGATATCGATCTGGCCGAACACATTGATCGCAAACTCAAGCGATTTATGGGTGATGGTGCGGCCTATAATTTCATCGCCATGCAACAGGCGATTGAAGACTCAGGTCTGCAAGAGTCTGATGTTTCTAATCCTCGTTCTGGACTGGTAATGGGATCAGGTGGTCCTTCAACCCAGAATATTGTTGATGCTGCGGATCTAATGCGTGCCAAAGGTATTCGCAAAGTAGGTCCCTATATGGTGACCCGAACCATGTCGAGCACCAACTCGGCTTGTCTTGCTACACCGTTTAAAATCAAAGGCGTTAACTATTCCATCAGCTCCGCCTGTTCTACCAGTGCACACTGTATTGGGCATGGTGCAGAGCTTATCCAGTTCGGTAAACAGGATATTGTGTTTGCCGGAGGTGGTGAAGAATTACATTGGACCATGAGCGTCTTGTTCGATGCCATGGGAGCCTTGTCTTCAAAATACAATGAAACGCCGACTCTGGCCTCGCGCGCCTATGATGCTGACCGCGATGGTTTTGTGATCAGTGGTGGTGGTGGTGTGCTTGTTTTAGAAGAACTCGAACATGCCAAAGCGCGTGGTGCAAAGATTTATGCTGAGCTGGTTGGCTATGGTGCAACCTCTGATGGTAGCGATATGGTTCAACCTTCAGGTGAAGGCGCGGTCCGTTGTATGCAACAGGCGATGGCTACAACCGAACACAAGATCGATTACGTTAATGCACACGGTACCAGTACCCCCGTGGGTGATATCAAAGAACTGGAAGCGCTCAAAGAAGTATTCGGCGATGCTATTCCGCCAGTCAGCTCGACTAAATCACTAACTGGGCATGCCCTGGGTGCGGCGGGTGTGAATGAAGCGATTTATTCGTTGTTAATGCTGAAAAATGATTTCTTATGTGCCTCTGCCAATATTCAGAGTCTCGACCCAGCGGCTGAGGGATTCCCAATCGTTCGTGAACGTGTCGATAACGCTAACCTCAAGTGTGTTATGTCCAATAGCTTCGGCTTCGGTGGCACTAACGCCAGTCTTGTGTTTGCCAAGCATGAGCAATGAAACGCTTTCAATAAAGCATTAGCTATTTAGTCTTTACCTTGTTGCTCGTTCCCTGCGTATTTAACTTCTATATTCGGGCTTTTCTTCATCGACTTCTGGTGGTCTGATATCCAGGGTCGCGATATAACTTAGATCCTCTTTGCTCAACGCTACAATATTCCTGCCGTGGCGAGCAAGCCAGGGTATAAAAATGATATCGTCCATTTGTGCTTCATAGCGTTTTACAAATTTTTCATAAGTTTGTTTAAATTCAGGTCTGTCCTGTATCCATGCTTCAACATTGAGTTTTTCCGAAGTTATTTTATCCCGCGCGGTCTTATCCATTGGCGTATAAAATTCGGTTTCAAAATGAACTCCACGGCCGGACTGTGCCGCACGGATACGAATTTCTTGCAGGGCATCAAGATCATCGGGTAGTTTTGAATAAATCCAGACCGGAGTACGTTCACCAAATGCCTTCAATTTATCCTCGGTCATGCCAAGTATGGTCATTTTGTTGGCAGTGACTGAAGAAAAAGCGCCTTCTGCATAAACAGTGGCGATCGGTCGTTCATGATGTACCACCCACAGTCCCCAACCCAGGGCAGCTGCCTGGATGATGCCGATGATGGTCAGGTCCATTTTGAGGCGAGGTTTGTTTGGTTTATATACGATGAGGGTTAGCAATGGGCCTAGCACCAGATCCACTGCCGCAATAATTCGAATTCCCTGCCAGCCACCATCGCTGGTGAAGAAGGGTTGGGGATACCAGAAATAAATTATAAAAGACAATAAAGCGAAAAAGATAACAAGGCTGATGCCAATATGAACGGCAAAGGCTTTGAGCTTATGAATCATTCTAATGTTTCCTCAATTTATTTAGATGGTTACTACTAAAAGTCACTCAGTAAATGGTTACTCTCTCTGTCGGAATGATAAAATAAAACTTTAGTCAAAATAAACGGTCTACGTCGTATGAATATCAAACAAATCGTATCTGAATATTGGGCCAAGCGCTGGGTAAAAATAACACTGGAGGTGCTGTTTTTTATCCTGCTTTATTTAGCCTTACGTGCTTATATGCAGCGTGATGTCATATCAGGTAGCGCGCCACCGATCCAGGCGACTACGATTCAGCAGCAACCCTTCGATCTTGCGACTAGCACTCCGAAACCGGTATTGGTCCATTTTTGGGCGACCTGGTGTGGCATCTGTAAACTTGAACAGGATAGTATTCAGGCCTTGAGTGAAGATTACAATGTTATTACCGTGGCAATGCAGTCAGGTAGCGATCAAGAAGTGCAGGCCTATCTTGATGAACATCAATTAACTTTTAAGGTAATTAACGATGTCGACGACAGATGGGTGAGTGCTTATGGTGTCAGGGGCGTGCCGGCAAGTTTTGTTGTTAATAGTGACAATCAGATAACGTCTAGCGAAGTTGGTTATACAACGGGTTGGGGGTTGCGCTTACGGATGTGGTTAACTGACTAATATCGTTCTTATCAGGGCCACATTTTCTGTTTGAGCTTATCGGCTAATTCAACTGCATCACCACCAATTCGCTTTGCCAGGAAATCGATTAGAGGAAAGACACGTTTTACCAACTGCCCGACCTGGTTTTCAATGACCTTGGTATTGCCATGTTCGATATGTTTAAGCGCGGTTTCTAAATTAATCGGTTCAACTTGTGGTAAATCTGAAGAGACACAGAATTGGTTACCACCTTTCTCAACAGCTTGTTCTAGTAAGCTTTCTGCGGCACTGATCTGGATTTTAATATCTTCAGATACACGATAATCTGGTTCGTAGATACCGGTACTGACGGTGAGATTAATATTTGTGCCATCAGCTTGTTTTATCGGCAGCTCCGAGACACTGTCAGTAATTCTTTGCACCAGTTGTTCGGCCTGACTCAGCGGTGTGTCGCGTAACAGCATGGCAAACTTAGCCAGACCGACACGGGCCAACATGTCTTCTTTACGTACCTGGGCGGAAAGGTGTTGACCAAATGTGGCCAGAATTGCGTCGGCCGCTTCTTTACCATTCTTGATAAACATCTGGTTAAAGTTATCCAGGTCCATGCGAATCAGAACATACTGGCCGCCATGTCGCCTTATATATGCAAGAGCTTCGTCAGCGGCCTTACAGAAGTATCGTTGCCCGGCCAGGCCAGTGACTTCGTCCACCGCAGCCTGCCGTTCGAGTTTTGCCTCGGTATTAACGAGTTTAGTGGCCGTTTCTTTGAACTGGACATGGGCCTTAGCTCTAGCTTGCAGTTGAATCGATTCAAATGGCTTGCTGATGAAATCACTGGCACCACGGTCGAGTGCTTCCTGTTTGGCTTTGTCGTCATCTTCCTTGCCGGTGATGATGATGACGGGCATTTCCTGTAAACGAGGGTCTTCACTGGTACGCATGCGCTCCAATAGGCCATAACCATCCAGGTAGGGCATGGAGAGATCGGTGAACAATACCTGTATCGTGTTGTCGTTAATGAGTAAGGTCCAGGCATCTTCACCATGTTCGGCTTCAATGACATCGTATTCTTTGCCGAGGATCTTGCGCATGGCGACACGCATAACGCGTGAGTCGTCGGCGGCCAGGATGCGGGGTTTATTTGTAGTTTCGGACACGCTTGATCTTGTTGTTATTTAAATAGTTTTACTAATGATAGCGCATTAAGTAATAATTTCAGTCACTCTTTCTGTTTGTGCGAATACTAGGACATAAAATGCTCATAACACGCGTTAGTGTACTGCTTGTACTATTAATAACCAGCCAATTGGTGTTGGCCCTGGACGATGTCGATCAGCGACGTCGCATGGCGGGTCATCCGAAGACATCCATCGATCAGCTTTGGAAACTCTCAGATGATCCAGACTGGCGAGTGAGACAATATCTTGGACGTAATCGTAAGTCACCTATCGATTTATTAGACAAATTAGCCAGCGACAAACACCATCAGGTGCGAATTGCTGTTTCAACCAATCTGGGTACGACCACTCCCATATTTTTGAAACTCGCAAGGGATACCGATACTCAGGTGCGCAGTGTGGTGGCCAGGTTCGAATATGTGCCCGCAGAGGCACTTGCAGTATTAGCGAAAGATAAGAATGTGGATATACGCCTGGAAGTCGCTCGTAACCTGAATACAGACAAGGCTACCCTGGTCTTGCTCAGTAAGGATGAACAACCAGAAGTTGCACAAACTGCCCTGGTTGGCTTGCAGCGGCTGGCGGAAGAATAAGCAAATTGTTGATTGAGCATTGCTCAGTCCTGCGTTTGCTGTCCCGCTGCTAAGCCACTGTAATCTAAGTATCTATTAGACTTGTTCTAAGAAGCCTAAAGCATTGTCGCTTAGCTGTCGTTATATAAGGTGCTACCCGCGAGGGGAGTAGGCCTAAAAATAACGATTTAAGTGAGACCGTATCTGCATGCAAACCGCCAAGAATGACACCTCCAAAAAAGTAAAAACTACTCCTTATGATCTGGTCTCAGGTGTTGTGCGCCTGGTCTCTTTGCCCGAGGTCTGTATCCGGGTTAACGAGATGCTTGAGGATGTCAGGGTTAATGCCAATGATATTGGCAAGGTTATTAGTCAGGATACGGGCCTGACTGCGAGATTACTCAAAATCGTCAACAGTGCCTTTTATGGATTTCCCTCCAGAATAGAAACAGTGTCCAGAGCAGTCACCGTCATTGGTTTGCGCGAGTTACGTGGCCTGGTGTTAGCGGCGTCTGCAGTTGAGGCCTTTTCAAAGATTCCCAACGATTTGCTGAACATGGTTAAGTTCTGGCGTCACAGTGTCTATTGTGGTGTGGTTGCGCAATTACTTGCGGAGCGTTGCCATGTTTTACATAGCGAGCGATTGTTTGTTGCTGGTCTGCTGCATGATATCGGCAAACTGATTTTGAGCCATCGCCTTCCCAGTGAGATGGGCGAAGTGGTGGCCAGAGCGAAACTGGAAGATCGCCCTGATTTTGAAATTGAACAGGAAGTCTTTGGTTTTGATCACTCTGAAGTAGGTGGAGAACTTTTAAAGGTTTGGCAGATGCCCAAATCATTGGAGCAGGCGGTACGTCATCATCATTTCCCAGACCAGGCCGATGATGCCATCATGGATGTTTGTCTTATCCATATCGCGAATAGCATGACACTTATTGCCGAAAGTGGTCTTGAGTTGGACTCCGCGAAAAATGAAATATCACCTTACGCATGGCAAACGACTAATCTCGAACCATCTGTCATGGATGAAGTTTTTCAGGATGCCGGTAATTTATTTACCGAAGCACTAGAGTCAATTCTTCCCCGAACTTATCGTCCATATTGATAGCTACTATCTTAAGTAGCTCCACTTCTTGTTAACGGTCCGTTGTTACTGTTTCTTTGTTTATCCACCTTAGTCATGATAGATTTGCAGGATCCACTGCAAAGCTGTTGTGCTAATGAAAATTCTTGCTGATCAAAACATTCCCTTCGTAACAGAAGCATTTAATTCACTCTCTTCTGCAACCGAGCAGGATGAGGTTGTGTTGTTCGATGGGCGTCAGTTAAGTGCTGCTGATATGCCAGGTGCGGATGTTTTATTAGTTCGTTCCGTTACGGCCGTGAATCAATCCTTGCTAGTCGATTGTGATGTTCAGTTCATCGCCTCAGCCACTATCGGTACCGATCATATTGATTTTGATTATTTAGCATCACGCAATATTCAATTTGCGAATGCACCTGGTTGTAATGCGATCTCTGCGGCTGAGTATACACTCTGTGGTATTTTGCTGTACGCAAAGCAACAAAATATTCCTTTGTCCGAATTAAATGTCGCTGTCGTGGGTTATGGCAATGTAGGTTCACGCGTTGTTCAGCGCTTAAATGCAGTTGGGATTAACACCTGCGTCTATGATCCACCTCGTGCTTTGTTGCACAAGGATATTGATTATGTTGATTGGCAGAAAGTAGTTGAGTGTAATGTAGTGAGCGGTCATGTGCCGCTAACAGTCAATGTCGATTACCCAACCAAATTAATGTTCAACGAAAACTTCTTTGCAAGTTTAGCGGCAGGCAGTTTGTTTATTAATACCTCTCGAGGCGGGACACAAGATGAACAGGCATTGTTGTCGCAGTTACAGAATAAAAAATTAAGTCTTATTCTGGATGTCTGGCAGAATGAGCCCTCGATAAATATCGACCTACAAAAACAAACCCTGATCTCTACACCCCATATTGCAGGTTATTCATTTGATGGTAAGTGTCGTGGTACCTGGATGATCTATCAGGCGGCCTGCGAACATTTTGGACAGCCGACACGCTGGAATCCTGACAGTGTGCTCGAAGACAAAGACATGCAAAACATCGTGCAATTTAATCCTGATGCCGACTACCCACTATGGGATTTGGTTAATCAGGTTTATAGCATTGAACAAGACAGTGCACGTCTACGAGAAGGTATGGCATTGGCTGCGAGTGAGCGTGCGCTTTTATTTGATCAGCTCCGTAAAAACTATCCCAGGCGTCGGGAATTTTCACACTACAAAATCAAACAAGCTGGCATTTCCGGTAGTGATCGTGACATGTTAGTGAGACTCGGTTTTAATCTTATCTGATTATTGCCCGAGCCGCGCCTGACTGTGTATATCTGATTCTATTACCTGGCCATCTTCATCCTGCTCAGGGTAGGCAAGTCCCTTGCGTGTGTAAAACTCAGCGAGCTTTGGGTGAGACCATTCAAATAGTATTTTACGATATTCTTCGTCAGGGAGTTGTTGTTTGTCATACATACCTGCTTGCAAGCGTTGACGCTGTGCCTCAAATAGAATCATCGCAGCTGCAACCGAGACATTCAACGAGTCAATCATGCCTAGCATAGGAATCACAACATGCTTGTCGGCCAATTCAAGACCCTGTTCGCTGACTCCGTGGAGTTCAGTACCGAGCATAACAGCAGTTGGCTGAGTGTAATCAATCTCACGAAAGTCAATTGCAGTATCAGACAGGTGCGCGGCGAGTATCTGCATTTTGTTGTTTTTTAAATGGTTAACCGCTTGATCCAGGCTTGGGTGAATTTCTACATTGACCCACTTACCAGTACCTTGAGTGACATCCTTGACTGTTTTTATAAATCGCTCTCGGGTAACAGCATGGATCATATGTACACCTACAGCATCACCTGAGCGCATGATCGCAGACAGGTTGTGCGGCTTATGGACATTGTCCATCAGCACAGTCAGGTCCAGTTGTCGACGTTTTAGAATGGTCTGTAATTTATGAAATCGTTCTGGTGTCATGCTGTTTTTATTTGGTTTATAAACGGTTGCAATTGTCGTGTTCTAATTGTACTGAACTGGTTGTACTGAGCTGCTATTGTACCGGAAATGTATTGTAATAGGTTTGAACTAAGAGGGTGTGTAAGGACAATATTATGACTGATATTAATCGTTTATTAACTATTATGACTCGCTTGCGTGATCCAGATGCAGGTTGTCCCTGGGATCGGGCTCAGACTTATAAAACCATTGTGCCGCATACACTGGAAGAGGCCTATGAAGTGGCGGATACGATAGAGCAAGGTGACTTCGACGCCTTATGTGATGAACTCGGTGATTTGTTGTTTCAAATTGTTTTTTACGCGCAACTGGCTAAAGAAGAATCCCGTTTTGAATTTGCCGATGTGGTGAAGGCCATCTCAGATAAACTTGAACGCCGCCATCCCCATGTCTTTGCCGATGCCCATTTTGAGAACGAGCAGCAACAGACTCGACACTGGGAACAACTCAAGCAACAGGAGCGTGAAGCAAAGGCTGCATCGACGAAAAATGAATCTCCAGCTGCCCGTCGGGCCAGCCAGATGGATGACATTGCTCGTGCTTTACCGGCCTTGAGCCTGGCCAGGAAAATACAGTCACGTGCCGCCCAGGTCGGATTCGACTGGCCCGATGTGTCAGGGGTGTATGAAAAAGTGCAGGAGGAAATAACAGAACTGCAACAAGCCTGGGATGATCAGCAGGCGAGAACCGAAGAGATGGGTGACCTGCTTTTTACTTGTGTCAATCTGAGTCGTCATGCCGGTGTCGATCCAGAACAGGCGCTACGTCAGGCGAGCAACAAATTCGAGCAACGTTTTCGGTCGATGGAAGCCACTGCTCAACAGGATGCAAAGTCACTCGAAAGCCTGTCAGAAGCTCAACTTGAGTTACTCTGGCAGCGGGCTAAACGTTCGGCCTGAAAAAAATCAATCAAAGTACCGAGGTAGTGCAGCTTCTCCTTTCACGCAAGCTAGTGTTGATCATGATCGTGCAAATTTCTGAGTGAACCAATTTTTCGCTCTTTTTTGCACTCGATAGGCGCAATTTTGGCCAAATATTTTTTCGAAATGCGCCATTCCAATGCAAGCCGTGGTATAACATCCCAGATAAGAATTTATAAAAAACCTACTAAAAATCTAAAAATAATAAGGAGAGGAGTTATGAATCCTACATCTGTTGGAGCTGGTTCACGCAAACCTGGCTCTACTTTAGCGCGAATTGGCCTGCTGGCCGCAGCCTTACTACTACCAACATCCGCATTTGCTGCAGAGGGATTTGACTCTGGTTATACCGCCTGGATGCTCACCGCCACAGCCCTGGTGTTGTTTATGACCATCCCTGGTTTGTCACTGTTCTATGCTGGTCTGGTTCGTTCAAAGAACGTCCTCTCCGTCCTGATGCAGTGTTTCGCTGTTACTTGTATGGCCTCCATCATCTGGATAGCCGTTGGTTATAGTCTGGCACTTAATGGTAGCGGCTCTTACCTGGGTAGCCTGGATTATATGTTCCTGGATGGCATCACACGCGACTCGACATTTGGAAAAATTCCCACCTCTGTCTGGGTAATGTTCCAGATGACCTTTGCCATTATTACCCCTGCGCTCATTGTCGGTGGTTTTGCCGAGCGTATGAAATTCTCTGCGATGATGATTTTCAGTGCAGTCTGGTTGCTGCTGGTTTACATCCCGGTCTGCTATTGGGTATGGGGCGAAAATGGCTGGTTACTGGAAATGGGCCTGATCGACTTCGCCGGTGGTACGGTGGTGCACATTAATGCCGGTGTTGCTGCCCTGGTTGCTGCTGTTTATATGGGTAAGCGTAAAGGTTTTCCTACTTCACCAATGCTGCCACACAATCTGACCATGACCGTCACCGGTGCCGGTATGCTCTGGGTTGGTTGGTTTGGATTTAATGCAGGCAGCGCCATTGCCTCGGGTGATGACCTGTTCCGTGATGCGGGCAGTGCCATGCTGGTTACCCACATAAGTGCCGCTGCAGGTTCGCTAGCCTGGATGGCATTGGAATGGATGCGTTATCGTAAACCGAGCGTGCTAGGTATCGTCACTGGTATGGTCGCAGGTCTTGGCACAATCACCCCAGCGTCGGGTCATGTAGGTCCGATGGGGGCGCTGATTATTGGCCTGAGTGCGGGTGTTATCTGTTATTTCTCTACCCAGTTGATCAAGCGCAAGCTACACATCGATGATTCACTGGATGTGTTCCCAGTACACGGTGTCGGCGGTGTTCTGGGTACCATGGCAGTGGGTGTGTTTGCCTTTACCGCCGGAGGTATCAACCAGCCTGCTGAAGGGGCGGATGTTGTCGGGCCTATGATGAGCCAGCTGGGCACCCAGGCCATTGGTGTGATCGCGACAGCGGTATGGTGTGGAATCCTGACCTGGATCATTCTTAAAGTGGTCGACCTGCTGGTCGGTGTCCGTGTCAGTGAGGAAGAAGAGACGGAAGGTCTGGACCACGTCTGTCACGATGAGACAGGATATAACGACATCTAATCACGTCTATCGCTAAGCAATATAACGGGCGCTTAATTTCAATTGAGCGCCCGTTTTTTTTCATGGCTTTTGAAGGTATGCCGGAAAACGTCATAGATGTCATAAGCTTATTCAACAGCGAAGTGCTCACTTCGCTAATTTATAGTGGTTTGCGCTGGAATTAATCGGGACCGTTCGCTAGACTTGCGCGTCCTGAACAAAATATGACTAATGATTAACCAGTAATGAAAAAGCTCCACATCAAGACCTTTGGCTGTCAGATGAATGAGTACGATACGGCGAAAATGGCCGAGGTACTCGAGGCCTCCCATGGCCTGGAATTGACCGATTTGCCTGAACAGGCCGATGTGTTGCTGCTGAATACCTGTTCGGTGCGTGAAAAAGCACAGGAGAAGGTATTTTCCATGCTGGGCATGTGGCGGCCACTCAAAGCGGCCAATCCAAAACTTATAATTGGTGTCGGTGGCTGTGTCGCCAGTCAGGAAGGCGAGGCTATCCTGAAACGGGCTGCTTATGTTGATCTCGTGTTTGGCCCTCAGACACTGCATCGTTTGCCTGAGATGATTAATGATGTGGTGGCAAAACATAAGCCATCCATTGATATTAGCTTTCCAGAGATCGAAAAATTTGATCACCTGCCTAAACCCACGGCAGAGGGTCCGAGCGCCTTTGTTTCCATCATGGAAGGCTGCTCAAAGTACTGTACTTTTTGTGTTGTCCCTTACACGCGGGGCGAAGAAGTTAGCCGCCCGTTTGATGATGTGGTGGCGGAAGTGGCCCAGCTGGCGGAGCAGGGTGTGCGTGAGATTAACCTACTAGGCCAGAACGTGAATGCCTACCGTGGGACCATGCATGATGGTGATGTTGCTGACCTGGCGCTCTTAATTCAATACGTCGCGGCAATTGAAGGTATCGACAGGATACGTTTTACCACCTCACATCCAATCGAAATGAGCGATAGCCTGATCCAGGTCTATGCCGAGGTGCCTGAGCTAGTGAGCTTCCTACACTTGCCAGTACAAACCGGCTCTGATCGCATCCTGGCCCAGATGAAACGCAAGCATACGGCGCTTGAATACAAGACCATTATTCGCAAGCTCAAGCTAGTACGACCTGATATCACTATTTCTTCAGATTTCATCGTTGGCTTTCCAGGTGAGACAGATCAGGATTTTGCCGACACCATGGATTTGATTGCCGAGGTAGGCTTTGATCACTCCTATAGTTTTGTTTACAGCCCTCGTCCAGGCACACCGGCTTCGAGCCTGCCTGACGACGTGCCCATGGATGTGAAAAAGCAGCGCCTGCAAATCTTACAGACCCGCATTAGCCAGCATGCTCAGGCTATTTCCAGAGAAATGGTAGGGACAACGCAGCACGTGCTGGTGACCGGTCCTTCCAGGAAAGATCCGGGCCAACTCTCAGGCCGCACAGCCAATAATCGTGTGGTAAACTTTAAAGGTGATTCAAACCTTTTGGGTGAATTTGTTAACGTGAACATAACCGAAGCTTTTCCTAATTCCTTGCGTGGTGAACTCGTCGAGTCTGCTGCGCCCACCACTAACGTGTCTAACATTGGCGCACGTTAAACCGATTGTCGCTTTCGACTACTGATACCTATCTTGAGCACTGCAGCTAATTTTTCTGACATCGTTTTAGAACCGGCCGATAACGAACGGCTGGCGAATCTGTGTGGCCAGTTCGATGAGCATCTGCGCCAGATAGAACGACGCCTGGGTGTGGAAGTAAATAACCGCGGCAATACTTTTCGAATTATTGGCGATCAACGCTCAGTAGCTGCGGCCAGCGAGATGCTAAAGGCCTTATATGAAGAGACCTTGCATCGTGCCGTGGATCCCCAGTTTGTAAACCTGTCTTTACAGGAGTCTGGTGTTGATGCCCTGCTTGAGGATGTAATACAGGATCAGGAAGAGGCCATCATCTCAACGCGACGTGGCACGATTCGTGGTCGTGGTCCACATCAGGTCCATTATCTAAAAAACATACTCGAGCAAGATGTTAATTTTGGTGTTGGTCCCGCGGGTACGGGCAAAACGTATTTGGCTGTTGCCTGTGCGGTGGATGCACTGGAAAAGGATAAGGTTAGACGCATTATTTTGACCCGACCTGCAGTGGAAACCGGTGAGCGACTTGGTTTTTTGCCCGGCGATCTGAGTCAGAAAATTGATCCGTATTTGCGTCCTCTGTACGACGCGCTTTATGAAATGTTGGGCTTTGAAAAAGTTGCCCACCTTATCGATCGCAATGTTATCGAGGTTGCACCACTGGCGTATATGCGCGGGCGTACACTGAATGACTCATTTATTATTCTCGATGAAGCACAGAACACGACCATGGAACAAATGAAAATGTTTCTAACCCGGATCGGTTTTGGTTCAAAGGTAGTGATTACGGGAGATGTAACCCAGGTTGATCTGCCAAAGGCACAGGAATCGGGTTTGCGTAATGTAGTCGATGTTTTGAAAGATGTTGAAGGAATCAGCTTTACTTTCTTTACAGCCAAAGACGTGGTTCGACATCCCCTGGTACAACGAATTGTAACGGCCTATGAACGCGTTGATAAAGAAAACAACGACCAATAGCATGACGGCTTTGGTTGAAGTGCAGTGGGCAGTTGAAGGTGAAGGCCTGCCCTCCGAACAGGATATACAGAACTGGGTTGAAGCTGTGCTAATGCAAGAACCACACGGTAACTCTAGCGATGTGGAATTAACAGTGCGCATTACCAGTGAGGAAGAGGTGGCCGAACTGAATCAGCAATACAGACAAAAACAGGGTAGTACTAATGTTCTGTCTTTTCCTGTTGACGATGAGTTACCGCTGGAAGTGCCTTTACTAGGCGACTTGATCATTTGTGCCGCAGTGGTCGAAAGAGAGGCTAAACAACAGAACAAGACACTGTTGTCACATTGGGCGCATATGGTTGTACATGGAACTTTACACTTGCTTGGTTATGATCATATTGAAGCGGATCAGGCTGAGATTATGGAACAAAAAGAGATTGCAGTTTTACAAGGATTAGGTTTTTCAAATCCCTACGAGGTAGCGACAGGCTCATGAACGAGGACCGATCGAGCAGCCCTAACGGGCAGGCAAATAAAGAAGATAAACATGGGCGTTCATGGATCGGGCGGCTAACCAACATTTTGAATGTTGATCCCAAAGATCGGGATGAACTAGTTAATGTACTGCGTGATGCGCAAGGCAAAGATATTATTGATGTTGATGCGCTTGCGATGATTGAAGGCGTCCTGCAAGTTACCGAGATGCAAGTTCGTGATGTTATGTTGCCGCGTTCACAAATGATCGTTCTAGAGCGTGACATGAGCTTGCAGGAAGTATTACCTCTGGTCGTTGACGCAGCACACTCACGTTATCCTGTGGTCGGAGACAAACGTGATGAAGTGATTGGAATTCTACTTGCCAAGGATCTGCTACCCTATTTTCAGTTGGGCAGTGAAGAAAAATTCAATTTACGTGACATTCTTCGTTCGCCCACATTTATCCCGGAAAGCAAACGTCTTAATGTCTTATTAAAAGAGTTTCGTGCCAGTCGAAATCATATGGCGATCGTGGTAGATGAATATGGTGGTGTTGCCGGGATGATCACGATTGAAGATGTATTGGAACAAATCGTTGGCGAAATCGAAGATGAACATGATTATGAAGATGATATTTATATCATGGAGCATACCCCGGAAAAGGCGACGGTCAAGGCGATTACGCCTATAGATGAATTCAACGAACACTTTGCTACAGAACTTATCAGCGATGAGTTCGATACCATTGGCGGTCTGATTACAAACTCACTGGGACACTTACCCAAACGTGGTGAAAAATCTATTCTTGGTGGTTATGAATTTACCGTGCTGCGTGCTGATGCGCGTAGGGTACATTTACTGGAAGTTAAGAAATTAAGCGAAGATGAACAGACCGCCGAGGTCGATGAATCCAGCGAAACCGAATAGACGACAGCGTGATGCCATGAGCAGGCTGGAAAAAAGCAGGCCAAAAAATATTAGGTTAGAAAAGAAAAGCCCATGGTTAGATGTGATCGCATTTTTTTCAGGTGCCTTGTTGCCGGTTGCATTTGCTCCTATTAGTTTTTATCCCTTAGCACTCATAATTCCTGCGATCATGTTCTGGATCTGGCAGGGCGATACACTGGCATCGGCCTTCCGACGTGGTTACCTGTTTGGTTTTGGCATGTTTGTAGTCGGTGCTTCATGGGTCTACATAGCTATTAACGATTTTGGCTTCACCTCTTCACCCGTCGCTATCATATTGACACATATATTCGTTGCCTTTCTGGCTCTATTCCCCGCCTTGCAAGCTTTGTTCAGTGTCTGGTTAACACGTTACCTGAATAAATATTTTCTTTTACCGGTGTTCATCGTGGTCTGGGTGTTGTTCGAATGGCTTCGTGGTTGGTTTATGACCGGGTTCCCATGGTTAAACCTCGGTTATAGTTTTATTGATTCACCTCTTGCAGGATATGCACCTGTGCTGGGTGTGTATGGTTTGTCCTTACTCGTGATTATTACTGCGGCGGCACTATTTAAATTATTTACTAGTCGGAATCTGCTCACCATCAGTCTGATGTTTTTTGTAACGGGCTTCTGGATTATCGGTGCGGGTTTGCAATTGACATCATGGACTCAGGAAAAAGATAAGCCCCTCAGTGTTGCCATCGTCCAGGCCAGCTTGCCACAGATAACCAAGTGGGACCCGGGTCAGATCATGCATCGCATGAATACTTTCGAGGAGATGAGCGAACCACTGTGGGGAAAAGTCGATCTGATTATGTGGCCGGAAAATGCCTTGACCATTCTGTGGGGAGAGGCACCAATAACGTATCGACAGCGACTTGAGAAACGTGCTCTCGAAAGTGGCACGACCCTGGTTTTGGGCCTGCCCTATGGCGATATAGAGACAGAGTATTATAGTAGTCTGTTAGTCTTAGGTAAGACACCCGGTGTATATCACAAACGCCATCTTGTGCCCTTTGGCGAATATGTGCCTTTGCCCGAATTTATGAAAAAGTTGGCAGGCTTTTTTGACATGCCGATGTCCGGGTTTAGCTCGGGTGAAGCAAAGCAGCCACACCTGATAGTGGCCGGCCAGAAAATGGCACCATCGATTTGTTATGAAGATGCCTTTGGTGAAGAGCTGATTGATTTTCTACCGGAAGCCAGCCTGTTAATTAATGGCAGTAACAATGCCTGGTATGGGAAGTCCTGGGCGCCTCACCAGCATCTGCAAATTGCGCGGATGCGCGCGCTGGAAACCGAGCGGCAGTTAATTCGTGCGACGACTACCGGAATTTCCGTGCTGGTGGATCATCGGGGCCAGCTCTTAAAGCAGACCCAACAATTTGAGCGCACGATCCTGAGAGGTGAGGTCCAGCCACGCAGTGGTGCGACACCCTACGTCCGGTTTGGTAACTACCCGGTAATTGGTTTGGTGCTTTTTTTGGTCTTTGTGTTTACAGTACTTGCGCTATATAAAAAGAAATCGAATCAGTTGCCTGATTAGACGCTGAATTTGGTTTGAATATCCTATGAATACCCTGGTTGCTTGCGGTATGCTTGCAGCCATAATTTAGAACCATTTCTGTTTAATAAAAGCTATAAGCCAAGATAGAGAAGAATGAAAGAACAATACACACCGAAATTGGTTGAAGCCGAGGCACAGGATTTCTGGGAAACCAATAAGACCTTTGCCGTCGAGGAAGATGAGAGCAAGGAAAAGTTTTATTGCCTTTCCATGTTTCCCTATCCCAGTGGTCGTTTACATATGGGCCATGTTCGTAATTACACCATTGGTGATGTGATCAGCCGCTATCAGCGGATGCTCGGTAAAAATGTGCTACAACCGATGGGTTGGGACGCCTTTGGTCTACCTGCCGAAAATGCGGCCATCAAAAATAATGTGCCACCTGCAAAATGGACCCGCGAAAATGTAAGTTACATGCGTGACCAGCTAAAGCAACTTGGTTTGGGATATGACTGGGACCGTGAACTAGCGACCTGTGATCCTGATTATTATCGTTGGGAGCAGTGGTTGTTTACCCGCTTATACAAAAAAGGACTGGTCTACAAAAAGACGTCACCGGTTAACTGGTGCCCTAATGATTTGACCGTGCTTGCCAATGAACAGGTTGTCGATGGTAAGTGCTGGCGTTGTGATACCGAAGTGGAGCGCAAGGATATTCCTCAGTGGTTTATGAAAATTACTGATTATGCAGAGGAGCTGCTACAGGAACTGGATACGTTAGAGGGTTGGCCAGAACAGGTTGTGACCATGCAGCGCAACTGGATCGGTAAATCCCAGGGTGTCGATATTGAATTTGGTCTACAAGACAGCAAGGAAAAGCTAAAAGTTTTCACCACCCGACCAGATACCTTGATGGGGGTAACCTATGTTGCGGTTGCAGCGTTACACCCGCTTGCGGCGAAGGCGGCCGAGACATCTTCAAATATAAAAGCATTTATTAAAGAGTGTATGCAAACTGGCACCGCAGAGGCCACCATCGAAACCCTTGAGAAAAAAGGGATGGACACTGGCTTCAAGGCCATCCATCCAATCTCCGGTAAGCTAGTGCCAGTTTTTATCGCCAACTTTGTCTTAATGGGGTATGGCGAAGGCGCAGTAATGTCGGTACCTGCCCATGATCAACGTGACTGGGAGTTTGCACATAAGTATGGATTACCGATAGAACAGGTTATTGCTCCGGAAGCTGGTGCTAAGTCAGATGGTGCTGAGGTCGATCTGAATGAAGCCGCCTTTGTTGAAAAGGGTGTGTTGATTAACTCAGATCAATTCAATGGTCTTAGCTCACAAAAAGCCTTTGATGCGATTGCGGCCTATCTGAAAAAAAATAAAAAAGGTGATAAGCGCACGACTTATCGTTTGCGTGACTGGGGTGTCTCACGCCAGCGTTATTGGGGCGCGCCTATTCCTATTATTAATTGCGCCAAGTGTGGTGAAGTGACTGTCCCCGATAAAGACTTACCGGTTGCTTTGCCGGAAGATATCAAGTTCGAGGGTGTAGGTTCACCGATCAAGAAGATGCCTTCGTTTTATAAAACCAAGTGTCCAAAGTGCGGTGGCAAGGCTGAGCGTGAGACCGATACCTTTGATACCTTCATGGAATCATCATGGTACTACGCCCGTTATGCCTCTGCCAATAATGACAAGGCCATGCTGGACGAGCGCGCAGATTACTGGTTGCCGGTTGATCAATATGTCGGGGGTATTGAGCATGCCATCCTGCACTTATTGTATTCACGTTTTTATAATAAATTGATGCGCGACGTTGGACTAATTAAGAATAACGAGCCATTCAAAAACCTGTTAACCCAGGGTATGGTGTTAAAAGATGGCTCAAAGATGTCTAAGTCCAAGGGCAATACCGTTGACCCACAGCAATTGATTGAACGCTACGGTGCAGATACCGCACGTTTGTTTATTATGTTTGCGGCGCCGCCAGAACAAAGCCTGGAGTGGTCAGATACGGCGGTAGAAGGTTCGTTCCGTTTCTTACGCAGACTCTGGAAGGTAGTGCATAACCATATTCAGGAGGGACCAGTTAGTCCGCTGGATGTTGATGCGCTTGATGACAAGCAAAAGGCATTACGTCGTCAGTTGCATGAGGCAATCAAAAAGATATCTGATGATATGGGACGACGTTTTACCTTCAACACAGCGATTGCCGCCGTGATGGAGTTAATGAATGCGATTGGCAAGTTTGAGGATCGAAGTGAACAAAGCCGTGCAATTTTGCAAGAAGTATTTGAGTCGATTGTGCTGATGCTATCACCAATTGTGCCGCACTTTACACACGAACTTTGGCAAGCGCTTCGCCCTGGTAAAGGTCCTGTAGTTGATCAAGTATGGCCCCTTGTTGATGAAGCCGCGTTGACACGCGATCAAATTGAACTGGTTGTCCAGGTGAACGGTAAATTACGTGGACGCGTTAGTGTGCCAGCTGATGCGGATCGAAATGAAGTCGAGACAACCGCAATGGCCGATGAAAATGTAAAACGTTTTGTCGAAGGTAAGGCTATTGTTAAAGTGATTGTGGTGCCTGGAAAATTGGTGAATATCGTTGTTAAGTAATTATTCTAAAATTATCAAGCCAGTCATTGTTGCGTGTTTAATTTCACTGCTGGTTTCCTGTGGCTTTCGTTTGCGAGGTGATGTTGAAACACCGCCAGAACTTAAAAATGTTTATATCGCCGGGGTTGCCGAGTATGCAGAGTTGAGTCAGGAGCTACGACGTACCTTGCTACGCTCAGGTTCTGTTATTACTGCCAGCGAGGGAACTGCACAGTCTATTATTAGAGTCACGAATGAAGTAATGAAAAAGCGTGTGCTATCGGTGGATGCGCAAGGGCGAGCGGCGGAATACGAACTGAATTATATTTTTAGCTTTACGGTTGTCTCTGGATCGGTTGATACTGGAACGATTGATATTGGTAACGAAACAACGGTGACGGAAAAGTCGGGCCAAGCTAAGGGAAAAGAACCCTCTGATAATATTCTGGTACCCGCACAAGTAATCAATTTGACACGCGACTTTCGTTTTGACCCGGACAATGTACTCGCGACCGATGCTCAGGAAAAGAAGATAAGACTGGATATGGTCAGGTTTGCAGTTAGTCAAATGTTGCGCCGCATTCGCTCACACCTGAAACATTCCGAGCAACAATAGATAGCTGCTCGACGGTGCCGGCTCGTGATATGCTAGCAGCATGAAGATCCCGTTTGCCCAACTCCAGAGTCAGCTTAGCAACAATCTTGCGCCGATCTATTTTGTTAGCGGTGATGAACCATTTCAGGTTGATGAAGCATGCCGCATGATCAGAACGACTGCTGAACAGCAGGGTTTTACGGAACGGCAGGTTTTGCATGTCGAACGAGGTTTTGACTGGACCGCCCTGATAGCCGAAAGCAACAATCTGTCTCTGTTTGCAGAAAAGAAACTGATTGAGCTACGCATACCAAATGCAAAACCCGGAAGAGAAGGCACCAAGGCTCTACAAGAATTTGCCGCGGCCTTTCCGCAGGATACCTGCTTATTAATTAGTGCTGGCAAACTGGACGCTGCGCAAACCAGATCAAAATGGCTAAAGAGCCTGGAGCAGGCCGGTGTCTTACTCCAGGTCTGGCCCGTAGAAACAGCGCGCCTGCCACAGTGGATTAAACAACGGCTTGCTCTTCGAAAGTTGAGCGCTAGTCCAGAGGCGCTCAAGTTACTGGCTGATCGAGTTGAAGGTAACCTGTTAGCGGCTGATCAGGAGCTGGAAAAACTGCGCTTGCTCTATGGCGAGGGTGAGTTAAGCACCGAGCAAATACGTTCTGCTGTGAGCGATAGCGCCCGTTATGACATTTTTAGCTTTGCCGATGTTGCCCTGGCCGGAGAGTCTGCCCGGGTTTCGAAATTGCTGTTTGGGCTAAAGGCAGAAGGGGTAGAGCCGATTTTGATGCTGTGGGCACTGCATCGGGAAATTCGCACGCTTTGTTTGATCCAGGCAGAAATTAAAAATGGCAGCAATATTGACCGCGCAATGGCTGGGCAGAGGGTCTGGGATAAACGTAAGTCTTTGATTAAAGGGGCATTACAACGTAGCTCATTAGAGAAGGCCGAACGCTGGCTTAAACACAGCCGCCAAATCGACAGGATAATAAAAGGCCAGGAAGCAGGCAGAGCGTGGGATGAATTGTTAGAATTAGCATTACAGGTTGCGGGTCAACCGCTACTCGCCAATTGTGAATAACTGGTGAGACAGTCTAACGACACACTGCCTACTGACATATAGAGTAATCAGATGGACGCAAAATTCGACATTAAACAGTATATGACGCAACTCGGACAGCAGGCCCGGGCGGCTTCGCGCGAGCTGGTTAAGCTTGACACGAATAAAAAAAATGAGGCTCTGTTGAACATTGCTAGCGCTATTTTGGAGCAGCGCAGCGCGTTACTTGCAGAGAATGAAAAAGATCTTGCAGCGGGGCGTGACAAAGGTCTAGATGATGCCTTGCTCGATCGTTTGGCTCTGAATGATGAACGTATCGAGGCTATGGCCGAAGGTCTACGCCAGATTGCAGCACTCGCTGATCCTGTCGGTGAGATTACGGATTTGAAGTACATGCCTTCCGGAATTCAGGTTGGCAAAATGCGCGTACCACTGGGCGTGATTGGAATCATTTATGAATCGCGTCCTAATGTCACCATCGATGCAGCGGCTCTGTGTCTGAAGTCAGGCAATGCGGCGATTTTACGAGGTGGTTCTGAAGCGGCTTATTCTAACCAGGCCTTAGCAAAATGTATCAGCTCAGGTTTGAAGGCAGCCGGTTTACCTGCCGCTGTGGTACAGGTTGTTGAACCTACTGATCGTGAGGCGGTAGGCGAGTTGATCACCATGTCTGATTATGTCGACGTCATCGTGCCTCGTGGCGGTAAAGGCCTGATTGAACGGGTGAGTGCAGATGCAAGTGTACCGGTGATCAAACACCTGCATGGTGTGTGTCATGTCTATATAGATGGTAAGGCAGATTTAGATAAGGCGGTAAACGTGGCCTTTAATGCCAAGACTCAGCGCTATGGAACCTGTAATACCATGGAAACTTTATTGGTCGATAAGACTGTGGCGCCATTAGTTTTACCGCGACTAGCTGAGCTCTATAACAAGGAAGGTGTTGAGTTAAGAGGCTGTGATGAAACACAAGCTATCTTGAGCGGGATAACGGCAGCAACAGATGAGGATTGGGACACAGAGTATCTTGCGCCCATTCTCTCGATTAGAATTGTTGCTGGTATTGGTTGTGCGATTGAACATATACATAAGCATAGTTCCGGGCACACCGAGTCGATTATTACCGAAGATCTTACTAAGGCCCGAGGTTTTCTAACAGAAGTTGATTCGAGTTCGGTGATGGTGAATGCCTCAACTCGGTTTGCCGACGGTTTTGAATACGGCCTGGGTGCCGAGATAGGTATTAGTACTGATAAAATTCATGCGCGTGGTCCCGTTGGATTACACGGTCTCACCTCACAAAAATACATTGTAATTGGCGATGGACATATTCGTTCTTGAACTGATGTTGTTGAATACATGATTGGTATTTACGGTGGTACCTTCGATCCGGTGCATTTTGGTCACTTGCGCCCTGCGCTTGATGTCTATTCGCTGCTAACACTGTCGAAAATTCTATTTATCCCCTGTGGTCAACCACCTCACCGAGATGCGCCTATTGCCAGTAGTCAAGATCGTCTAGTCATGCTGGAACTGGCATTAGAGAATCAACCGGATTTTGTTATCGATGACCGCGAAATAAATCGCCCAGGTGCTTCGTATATGATAGATACGATTAAGAGCCTGATGGAAGATTTTAAAGATGAGAAGTTTTGTTTGATCATAGGTATGGATGCCTTTGTAAAATTTGATGGTTGGAAAGATTGGCAAGAAATTACTAAGCGAGTTAGCCTGGTCGTTACGCAACGACCAGGGTACAAACTTGAGTCCACTCCAAGTCCTGAGCTGAATCAATACCTGACAGAAAAGCAAACGACAGATAAACAGGTTTTAGTTAATGCGGAGCAGCCTCATTGTTTTTTCTGTCCAGTAACCCAAATAGATATTGCAGCTACAGAGATACGCGTTCTGGTTAGCGAGGGTAAGAGTATTGATTACCTTTTGCCTGAAGGTGTTGCGAATTTTATCCATGAAAAGAAACTATATCGGTAAGAGGTCCTGAATGGAGCGTGAAGAATTAAAAGAGTTGGTAATTGATGCACTTGAAGATATCAAAGGCATCGATATTAGAGTGCTGGATGTACATGGTAAAACCACGATAACGGATATCATGGTGGTTGTTACGGGCAACAGTAATCGACAGGTAAAGGCCCTGGTTGATTCAGTTGTGTCACGTTGTAAGGAAAAAGGTATTAGTCCGATAGGTGTCGAAGGTGTGGATGCAGGCGAATGGGCGCTGATTGATCTGGACGATATTATTGTCCATGTGATGCAGCCTGCGATTCGTGATTTTTATAATATTGAAAAACTCTGGGGTGAAGATAGCCCGGATACCCTGACAGATAAAATCAGTTAAGCCATTATGCGTGTTCAGATCATTGCTATGGGAGACCGCATGCCTGAGTGGGTTCAACACGGATATAAAGAATATATAAAACGCATTGGTGCGGGATTACAGATCGAATTGATGGAAATCAGTCCTGAAAAAAGAGGTAAGTCGGCCGATGTGCAACGTATTATGCAAAAAGAAGCTGAACGCATGCGCCAGAGTATCCCACGCGGTAATTTTGTCATTGCACTGGATAAGGAAGGCAAGAGCTGGTCAACGGAAAACCTGGCGGACAAAATTGCCAATTGGCAACAAGATGGGACCAATGTCAGTCTGCTCATTGGTGGTCCTGAAGGTATGACACCTGAACTATTACAGCAAGCAGACGCGCGTATTTCTTTATCGGCGATGACCTTTCCTCATCCAATCGTGCGGATTATTCTTGCCGAGCAGCTGTATCGTGCATACTCCATTCTTAGTCACCATCCTTACCACAAGTAATTGACCAACATGGACGTTGATATCTATCTTGCTTCGCAATCACCACGTCGTAGTGAGCTTTTAAAGCAGCTCGGTGTCCGTTTTGACGTTCGCGTGGCTGACGTTGATGAGTCCCATCATGCTGGCGAATCCGCTGAGAAGTATGTCCAGCGGCTGGCAAGCGAAAAAGCGAACGCAATCTGGCTGTCGCTGTCTGAACAGCATCGTCTTCCTGTTCTGGGTGCAGATACGACAGTATCTATAGCCGGTGAAATATTAGGCAAACCTGCTGATCGTGATGAGGGCATTGCTATGCTGCGACGCCTGTCGGGCCAACAGCACGAAGTCATGAGCGGGGTAGCGCTGATTGGAGGCAAACATTCAGTTTGTGTTAATGTCAGTCAGGTTAGATTCCGTGAGTTGAGTGATGCTGAAATTGAGGCATACTGGGATACCGGCGAACCGCAGGATAAAGCAGGTGGATACGCTATTCAGGGATATGCTGCTGCTTTCATATCCGAGCTGCATGGAAGCTATTCGGGCGTGATGGGATTACCGTTGTATGAGACAGCAAGACTCCTTTCCGCATTCAATATACCAATTTGGCAAAGCTGACTTATGAGTGAAGAATTATTAATTAACATAACACCGCAGGAAACACGCATCGCCTACGTCGAGAATGGCGTTTTGCAGGAAGTACATATTGAGCGTACCAGCAAACGTGGTTTGGTCGGTAATGTTTATAAAGGTAAGGTCAGTCGTGTCCTGCCGGGTATGCAGGCCGCATTCATTGAAGTCGGGCTTGAGCGAACCGCATTTTTACACGCCTCGGATATTGTCAGAACGCTGGATGACGAGGAGGGGACGAATGGCTCGAAACCGAACGATACCCATTCAGATGATACTGGAGCGGGTGATTCTAAACCAGATGTGCAGATTGTCGACTTATTAAAAGAAGGCCAGGAAGTTGTTGTCCAGGTTGTCAAAGATCCGATGGGGACTAAAGGGGCTCGTTTAACTACCCAGGTCTCTATTCCATCCCGGTTTTTGGTCTTTATGCCCGGTGCGCAACACATTGGTATTTCACAAAAGATTGAAGATCCGGAAGAGCGGCAACGTCTAAAGGAAATTATTCAGCGACACGCAGCTGATTTTGAACCGGGAGGCTACATTCTGCGAACTGTTGCAGAAGGTATGAGTGAAGAATTGATCCTGAAGGACATCCAGTTTTTGCAAAGATTATGGCTGGCAATTTCAGATCGCATGCAAACGGAAAGCACCGGCAGCTTATTGCACGAAGATTTACCATTGGTAATGCGTACCATGCGTGACCTCGGTGATACCGATCTTGAGAAAATAAGAATCGACTCAAGAGAAACCTCGGAAAAAGTAAACAAGTTTGTTGAAAAATTTATTCCTGAATTAAGTAATCGCATCGAACACTATCCGGGCGAACGACCAATTTTTGATATCTATGGCGTTGAAGATGAAATCGTTAAAGCGATACAACGCAAGGTACAACTAAAGTCAGGCGGTTATTTGATTATTGATCAAACAGAAGCCATGACTACTATTGATGTAAACACCGGCGCATTTGTTGGTCATCGCAACCTGGAAGAGACCATATTTAAGACTAACCTGGAAGCAACCCAGACGATAGTGCGTCAATTACGTTTACGTAACCTCGGTGGGATTATCATTATCGACTTTATTGATATGACAGATTTAGAACACCGCCGCCAGGTTCTGCGTGCATTGGAGAAAAATCTCGAGCGTGATCATGCCAAGACGTATATCAGCGAAGTATCTTCACTTGGACTTGTTGAGATGACAAGAAAACGCACGCGTGAATCACTGGAACATATTTTGTGCGAGGCTTGCCCAACATGTAATGGCAGGGGCTCTTTAATGACTGCAGAGACGGTTTGCTACGATATCTTTCGAGAAATCTTACGCGAAGCACGTCAGTTTGATGCACAACAGCTCCTGGTATTAGCATCGCAATCTGTAGTAGATGCACTGGTAGATGAAGAATCTACCAGTTTAGCTGAACTCGAAGAGTTTATTGGCAAACCCATCAAATTGCAGGTTGAATCTGAGTATACTCAGGAGCAGTTTGATGTTGTTCTAATGTAATCATACTTATATATAGTACAACTCAGATGAAATGGATCAAAACCACGTTTAAATGGTGTTACCGGACATTTTGGTACACGGTTGTGGGTTTGATTATCACACTTGCGATTGCTATTTCCTTATTCCGGGTATATCTCCCCGACATCAAAGAACACCGTGAAGAAATCGAAGCCTTTGCCAGTAAGGTACTAAAGCAGGATGTACGCATCAAGTCTATGGATGCCAAACTGAGTGGTTTCACTCCATTGATTATTTTTGATGAAGTTTATTTGCTCGACACGCATAGCAAAAAAGAAATCGTCCACTTTGATCAGGCTCGCTTGACTATCGATCTTTTTCGCAGCCTTTTTAAAATGGAAGTAGTGCCAGATAGCTTTACCATAATTGGTGTTGACCTTGGATTAAAACGAAAATTAGATGGTAATTTTTCAATCCAGGGACTGGATATTGATGAACTAGGTAAACAAATCCCTCTGACTACTAATGAAGAGGAATCAGATGAACTTGCTACCTGGTTTTTCAAACGAAGCAAACTAGCTATCAAAGATAGTCGAGTTGTATTTCAGAATACGGGTAAAAACAAAAAAACCAAATCGGTCCAGTTTGATAACGTCAACTTCTTCTTGAGGAATGATGGTGAGAGGCATCAATTAAACGGTGCAGTGACACTCCCGGCTGAACTGGGTCGAGATCTTGAAGTGGCGTTCGACTTTAGTGGCAATATTCTTAATCCTTCGGAATGGTTCGGTAAAGTATTTTACAAGGCCGAAGACTTGAATCTGGTGAACTGGGGAGTCAAGCCAGAGTTTATGAATGCCAGTCTAGAGCAAGGAACTCTGGATCTGGAACTTTGGGGTGACTGGAAACAGGGTGCGATTACATCGTTCACGGCGGATGTTCAGGCCAATGACTTCATCTTAAATATTGGTGAGCAAAAAAATCCGTTCAGCGTTCAACAATTAACGGGATTGGTCGATTGGCGTAAAGATGGACAAGGTTGGAAATTAAATGTTAAAGATTTTATATACAACGGTAAGAATGAGGTCTGGCCGACTTCATCATTAGCTGTCCGTTATTCTGAGGACAAGACAGTCAGGGCTTATTCAACTTTTTTACGCTTAGATGATATCAAACAGGCCCTGATCGAAGGCGAAGTATTAGACGAAACTTTCCTGTCGACATTAGTCAAAATAGATCCAAAGGGTGATTTAAATGACGTTTTTCTGAGTTACTCTTTTTCTGACGAAAAACTGGATCAGTATTCGTTAACGACTAATTTTGCCGACTTAACAATAAGTCCTTGGAAGAAAATTCCAGGTATCGAAAATATTACTGGTAAGGTTTGGTTGAACGAAAAATTTGGTAGCATTGAACTCGCTAGCAAAGAAACTCGGTTATTAATTCCAGAGATGTTCCGAGCACCATTCGAAGCAAGCTCAGTTCATGGACAAGTCGACTGGTTTTTTGCAAATAAAGTTTGGAATATTTCTAGCGATGAGATTGTAGTCTTGTCGCCAGATATGAATGTAGACTTTGGATTTAGTCTTTTATTACCAGAAGATGGTTCGTCTCCCTATATTGATCTTCAGGCAAGCTATGAAAATGGTGATGCTACACAGGCTCATAAATATTTCCCGGCCAGCATCATGAGTAAGGGGTTACTCAGTTGGCTGGATAATGCCTTTAGATCTGGCACTGTCACCACTGGCGGTGTTGTTCTTAATGGGCGCCTGGATGATTTTCCCTACAGAGATTATTCTGGCACCTTATTAGCAGATTTTGATATGAAAGATGCTGAGTTAGCCTATCAGGCTGGCTGGCCGAATCTCATGGTCAAGGATGTCAACCTGGAAGTGACTGGCTTGGGACTCTCGGCAAAATCAAAAAAGAGTAGAATATATAATAGTGACTTACTGGATGTAGATGTCGCCATTGAAAGTTTTGTAACACCTATCTTGACGGCAAGCTCAAATATGCAAGGGCGAAGCAGTGACCTGGTAAGGTTCCTGATCGAGAGTCCGATTGCCCCCGATGCCAAAAAAGTGGTTGATCAAACCCGTATTTTGGGCAAGGTAAGTGGTTCAGGATCATTTCAATTACCGTTATCGAAAGCAACTTCTGCCCGTTCACCGCTTAACTACGATATCAATGTTCAGCTTCACAAAAACGAGTTTAATGCCTGGCAAGGCAGCTTAGTTGCTAAAAACATTACGGGTGATTTACGAGTGAGTCCAAAGGGTGTTTTTTCAGATGACATACAGTTTGATTTACTGGGTGGTCAGTCCAGGGCCAAACTCTACACTACTAATATCAATAAACTGCAAGATTACCGACTGTCTATGCATGGAAAAATTGATGCCAGTAAAATTTCTCAGCATGTCGATCTATCGATGTTGTCTAGAATCAATGGCAAAACAGACTGGCAGGGAATTCTCGCCATAGGAAACAAAGAGAGCCCAGGTTACTTCCAGTTCGTGTCAAAACTAAATGGTGTTGAGCTGAAGTTACCAGCGCCATTGGAAAAAGTCAGCGACACTGAAAAATCGTTTAATGTTTTAGTCCAGTTTCCCGAGAAAGATAAGTTGCCTGTTAATATTAAGTATGGCGATGAGTTGTCTTCTGCGTTAGTTATCAATCTAGATAAATTGGACTCGCAGCCCCTCGATAGAGGTGAAATCATTTTTTCTTTTGCACGAGAAGATACCACGTTTGTTGTTGAAAAGCCTAAACTACCAGATAAAAATGAATTGGTTATACGTGGAAGTTTGTTCGAGTTTGATATTGATGATTGGCTAAAGTTGATTAGAAAGGATGCGGGCAAAAAAAATGTAGGTATAACCACGCTTAATATTCCGATCAGGTTGGATATGGACTATCTGAAAGTGGTTACACGTGAAGATGAACAGACCGAAGTGGCTGAAAAAGATCCGAGAAAAATTGCAGCGTTTGATGCAGATATACGTAATCTTTTTTATAATGACACAGATCTCGGTCATGTGCATTTTAAAATGGATAGACATGATGATGGTCTGGAATTTAAGGAGCTCCTTATTGATACACCCTATATGCATGTGGAAGGGGAAGGCAGCTGGCTGCTGAGAGATGGCAAGCATCTTACAAACTTGTTGGTTATCGGAGCAACCGATGACCTTGGGGTTATGCTCAGCAAGTTGGGTTTTTCGGCAGTTATTCAAAAGGGAACAGCCAAGGCTGTGATCCAGGCTAATTGGTACGATTCACCGGACAACTTTAGCCTCGAAAAATTAAATGGCAATGTTGGTATTATTGTCAATGATGGAGTCCTCAGTGATGTGAAACCTGGCGCAGGACGACTGTTGGGATTATTTAGTCTCACAGAATTACCTAGGCGGTTGTTACTCGATTTTAGTGAGCTAAAAGAAGGGTTTGCATTTAAACAGATTGTCGGCCAGTTTGAAATCACGGAAGGCGATGCCTTCGCGGACACTCTGAAAATAATTAGTCCGATTGCCTTGATAAATATCGAGGGGCGCACCGGGCTGGCCAATCGTGACTTTAATCAATTGGTCAGTGTTGCTCCCAGAATATCGGATACCCTGCCAGTAATTTCCTGGCTTGCATGGGGTGGGCAAATTGGTGCCCTGGCATTTTTGCTCGATCAGTTGTTTGGTGATGAGTTTAACAGCTCGGTTGCGACAGAATATGAAATCACGGGTAGTTGGGACAACCCGCAGATTAAAAAAATAGAAAAAATTATCCCGGAAGCAAGTCAAACTGACGAAGATGAGGAAGAAGAAGAGTACGATTAAATCTCTTTTGCTCTATAATCTGCCGATATGATATATACCCTCCCAAAACTTAGAAATGTATCCAATAACCTGTTTAAGTTACTGGTTAAGTTTTCCCTGTTGTTGAGCATATCGGGGTTAGCCTTAGCCACAGAGGAGCAGGGCAAGACCCATCTATTGACCTCTGAGCAGTGGAATATCCCGCGTCAAGCAAGCTCGGTACTGTCGATGCCAGCATTACAGAGCGCTATGCAAGTCTACCAGGCTAAAGAAGGCAGTCAGTTATTGATTAAGTATCCTGGCGGTGATGAGGGCACGCTTTGGGCGTATGAATTACGTGGTTGGTTGATATCCCTGGGGGTTGGCTCTAATCATATTGAACTCATACCTGGCTCCGCGAAAACCGATCAGCTTGAAATAAGTATTATCCAACCCAAGTAATAGTAATCGACACGCTGTAAACATTTCCTATGACAAAATTCGCTGCTATCCAAATGGCCTCTGGCTCGAATATCCAAGGCAACTTGACTGAGGCTGGACGCTTGATCTCACAAGCTGTCGGGGCCGGTGCCTCTTTGGTCGTGTTACCTGAGAACTTCGCGCACATGGGAATAGAAGAGACTGATAAGCTGGGTATCGCTGAAGCTGCGGGCGATGGCATGATCCAGACCTTCCTGGCTGATCAGGCCAAACAGCACAATATCTGGATCGTTGGTGGCACCATCCCTATTCTGACTAGCGAAAATACCCATGTGAAAGCAGCGTGTTTAGTCTTTGATTCTGAAGGTCAGCAAGTTGCCCGCTATGACAAGTTTCACCTGTTTGATGTTGAGATAGAGGATGGTACCGATCAGAAAGGAGAAAATAATCAGGAAAAGTATGCCGAGTCTGAAACAATTAGTGCCGGCGATAGCCTGGTCTGGGTAGATTCACCTTTTGGGCGCATCGGTCTGGCTGTTTGTTATGATGTACGTTTCCCCGAGCTATTCAGAGAATTGATAAAACATAATATTGAGATCTTTGCCATACCTTCAGCCTTTACGGCAACCACCGGACAGGCTCATTGGGAAACACTACTCCGAGCCCGGGCTATCGAGAACCTGAGTTATGTTGTTGCTCCGAATCAGGGCGGTTACCATGTTAATGGACGCGAGACGCATGGTGACAGCATGATTGTGGATCCTTGGGGTAATATCATGGATCGCCTGCAAGCTGGCTCAGGGTTTGTTGCCGCTGAGATTGACCTGGATCGATTAAGTCTTTTGAGGCAAAACTTTCCTTCTTTACAACACCGACGAATTAATTGTGGAACTACTGATGACAGATAAACACTTACAAATCGCGACACAGAATCTCTTAAACCCGGCTGAGCTGGATGAGACGATCCTGTCAAAAGTCATCCACAGTATGATGGGGCATGACATTGACTACGCTGACGTCTACATGCAAAGCAGCCGTCATGAATCCTGGGTATTGGAAGATAGTCTGGTTAAAGAAGGGCAGCACAATATCGAACAGGGTGTGGGTGTTCGCGCAGTCAGTGGTGAGAAAACGGGATTTGCCTACTCCGATGAAATTATCTTGCCGGCACTAACCTCTGCTGCAAATGCGGCACGTGCAATTGCTAATCAAGGACAAACTGGCAGCATACGTTCGTGGGACAAGCGTGCGGTACCTGCCTTGTATACCGAAGAAGATCCTTTATCCGTATTGACGGCTGAGCAAAAGATCCAACTCTTACGCACGCTTGATGAAGCTGCGCGTAAAATCGATCCTGCAGTAAAGCAGGTGATCGCATCGATTTCAGGTGTACACGAAGTGGTACTGGTAGCGGCAAATGATGGAACCCTTAGTGCAGATGTACGCCCACTAGTAAGAATGAATGTTAGTGTGATTGCCGAACGTGATGGTCGTCGTGAACAAGGTAGTGCTGGTGGCGGTGGCCGTGTGACATATAACTATTTTCTCGAAGAAGAGCGTGCCTTGGGTTACGCCAGGGAAGCCGTGCGCCAAGCGCTTGTCAATCTAGATGCCAAAGAGGCACCTGCAGGTGCGATGCCTGTTGTTTTGGGGCCAGGCTGGCCGGGCGTGTTACTACATGAAGCAGTTGGGCATGGTCTTGAAGGTGACTTTAATCGTAAGGGCAGTTCTGTCTTTTCTGGTCGGATTGGTGAGCAAGTTGCTTCAAAGTATTGTACGGTCATTGATGATGGTTCGATTGCCTCGCGCCGCGGCTCACTTAGTATTGATGATGAAGGTACGCCTACGCAACAGAATGTATTAATCGAAAATGGTATTTTGAGAAATTATATGCAAGACAAACAAAATGCGCGTCTTATGAACTTGCCTGTGACAGGCAATGGCAGACGCGAATCTTATGCGCATATGCCAATGCCACGGATGACCAATACCTACCTTGCTAATGGTAACTATGACCCACAGGAAATTATCAAGTCAGTTGATAAAGGTTTGTATGCAGTAAACTTTGGCGGCGGCCAGGTTGACATCACCTCCGGTAAGTTTGTTTTCTCCGCTAGCGAAGCCTACATGATTGAAAAAGGTAAAGTGACCTACCCAGTAAAAGGCGCGACATTAATTGGTAATGGCCCAGAATCAATGAACCTGGTCAGTATGGTTGGGAATGATATGTCACTGGACACCGGTGTGGGTGTCTGTGGTAAAGAAGGTCAAAGTGTACCGGTTGGGGTAGGACAGCCAACCTTACTGGTTGATCGCTTAACCGTAGGTGGAACTAGCGCATGAACCAGATAACGAAAAAGGTAAGCAGTGAAGCCGCCGCGCCGTTAAATACAGCTGAATTGAAAGATATTGTTGCCACCATGCTAAACGCAGCAAAGGCAAAAGGTGCTACTGCCGCAGAAGCAGGGTTGAGTATTGAGACAGGTCTTTCGGTCACGGTCAGGTTAGGTGAAGTTGAAACGGTTGAGCACAATCGTGATCGAAGTTTTGGTTTAACCGTTTTTTTTGGTAAACGCAAAGGTTCGGCGAGCACCACTGACTTTTCCAGACAGGCCGTGACAGATACAGTTCAGGCCGCCTGTGATATAGCACGATATACAGAAGAAGATGAATTTGCCGGGCTTGCCGATAAAGAAAGTTTGGCGATGGAATACCCGGACCTTGATCTCAATCATGAGTGGCACCTCAGCACCGACGATGCGATCGAGATTGCGCAACAGTGTGAGGACACTGCACTAGCCGTCGACAAACGCATAAATAATTCTGAAGGAGGTTATGTAACCACGCATCAGGATTATCGAATTTATGCTAATAGCCATGGTTTTAGCGGTGACTACTTTTCGACACGTCACAGCACAGGTTGCACTGTAATCGCGACTCAAGCCGAGCGCATGGAACGTGATTACTGGTACAGTGTTTCGCGTAACCCTCAAAATCTGGATGATCCTGATTACATCGGCAAAATGGCGGCGAAGCGTGTACTGCAACGTTTAGGTGCAACCCAGACCAAGACACAAAAAGTGCCGGTCGTATTCCTGGCCGAAGTTGCACGAGGATTATTAGGGCACTTTGTCCGAGCTGTGAGTGGCAGTGCTCAATATCGCCGTTCCAGTTTTCTGCTGGATAAACTAGGCGAAACCATTTTTCCAGAACGAATTCGTATTGATGAACGTCCGCATATCAAACAGGCAATTGGTAGTGCCCCTTTTGACAGTGAAGGCGTGACTAATAGAGCACATGACCTGGTCACAGATGGTGTGCTACAGAGTTACGTGCTCGACTCCTATGCGGCTCGGCGCCTGAATACAACAACAACCGGAAATGCCGGTGGAGTACATAATCTATTTATCCAGCACGATGATAAAGATTTGGAAGGTCTACTCAAAGAAATGGGAACCGGTATCTTAGTGACTGAAGTAATGGGACAAGGAGTAAATATTGTCACCGGTGATTATTCACGTGGCGGTACCGGCTTCTGGGTCGAAAATGGAGAAATCCAATATCCGATTGAAGAATTTACGCTTGCCGGTAACTTGGCGGACATGTATAAAAACCTTGCCTTAGTTGGTAACGACGTAGATACGCGGAGTAGTTTGTGTACGGGGTCGTGGTTGCTGAATGAAATGATGATAGCAGGGAGTTGATTTTTTTCTTATTTCGATTTTATTCCTTTTTCGCTTCTCTGAAGCGAGATAGTTTTCTTTGCTTGTCCAAAGAAAAGTATCCAAAAGAAACGACACCCCCGTTGCGGGTGTAAGCCGTGAGTTTTCCTGTTTTTCGCCCTGTCCGGTTTTGATTCGCATCCCTGCTCAGCAAAACCGGGCTCGCCGTCCATGGCT
>CAMYMU010000020.1 GCA_947259575.1 uncultured Ectothiorhodospiraceae bacterium
TGTGCACGTCACCATAATTTGAGCACAGCGTACCAGCATATTGTGAGCACTATAAATTCATTATTCTGATCAATCCCAATAAGGCGTCTCGGTAATCCGTTTTTTCATGAAGTCAATAAACGCCTGTACCTTTGGTAAAAGATGACGACGCTCGGGATAAACCGCATAGATGGATATTTCCTGCGCTCGATATTCAGGTAGTAGTTGTTCCAGCCGACCGGCTTTAATATCCTCCCCAACGATAAAGCTTGGCGTCAGTGTGATGCCAGCGCCATTCAATACGGCTTCCCGGATCGCCAAACTGTTGTTCATCTGAATTAAACCTGTTATCGGCACTGATGTATACCGCCCCTCGGGTGTAAGAAAACGCCACTCATTAGGCGAGTCCTGGTATCGGTAGGTCAGTGCATTATGTCGTCTTAAATCATCAGGCGTTCGGGGTGAACCATTTTTCTGTATGTAGTTAGGTGAAGCGCAAACAACATGTCGGCATGGACCAATTCGTCGTGCAATCAGACTGGAGTCCGGTAATTCGGCAATGCGTATAGCCAGATCGAAACCTTCTTCGATTAGATCGACCTGTCGGTCATCAAGGTTAATATCAACAGATACCTCAGGATGTTGGTCCACAAAGCCGGGTAGACCTGGCGCAATATGCAAGATACCAAATGACATGGGCGTGTTGATTCTTAGTTTTCCACGCGGAATCTGTTGCAGGTGGGAAACCTCAGCTTCTGCAGCTTCGATTTCCTGTAAGCCACGTTGGCTGCGCGTGAAAAAGGACTGACCCGCTTCCGTCAAACTCAAGCGTCGAGTGGTGCGGTTGAGAAGCCGTGCACCGAGTCGATCTTCGAGGCGCGAAATGTACTTACTCACGACAGATCGTGACAGGCCGAGTCGTTCGGCCGCAGCTGTGAAACTACTACTTTCCACCACTTGCACGAAGACGGCGATATCTGTGAGGTTTTCCATTCTGATACTTGATTAGTCAATATATGTGAACAGTATTGTTCAAAAATTACTAATTATCAATCTATCCATAACAACTATCCTCCATTTCAAGCTAATCAACCCATGGAGGCGTGATGATGAAAAAGCTTATTCAATTCTCGAGTGGTAGCCAGTTATTGGCGCTGGTGATTATCTTCGTCACTGGTATCACAAATGCCGGTGCAGGCGAGACCGTGGGCAAGAGTCCCTGGGGGCCAAAAGATGAAATCGGTCGGCTCAATCTGATGACACCGAAAACGCAACAGGCCATATTGGCCCGATTACGAGGCGGAGCGATCTACGATCTCTCAGTCGAATATTTTATTGGCATGCCCAGCTGGCAGGCGGCCGGTGATCCCCACTACCGGATCTGGATGACGCATACTCCCCATGGGACGGTGATCGATGATCCGCTCAAGCTTGGCCAGGCCATGAATGAGCATGTCAGCTATACCGGTGCCGCCATTTCCATGTACACCCACATGGGTACGCATATCGATGCACTTAATCACTTTGGTCTCAACGGAAAGATCTGGAACGGTTTCAAAGCAAAAGACCATCTCGGTGATCGTGGCTGGACAATAGCTGGTGCTGAGAACATCCCACCAATTATTGCCCGCGGCGTGTTAATCGATGTGGCTGAGGCCAAAGGCGGCGATGTGTTGCCAGATGGTTATCGGATTAGCCGTGAAGATCTGATCCAGGCGCTGCAAAAACAGGACATTAAATTACAGACAGGTGATGTCGTACTGATTCGAACCGGCCGCATGCAGCAGTATGAAGATGCCGCCGCCTATATGAAAAATCCGCCGGGCCTGGGTATGGCGGCTGCCCGCTTTCTTATTGAGGAAGGTGGTGCGATGATCGTTGGGGCGGACAACCTTAGCTTTGAAGCATTCCCTTCTGAAGTCGAAAACAACTATGTCCCTGTTCATAGTTATCTACTTGCGCAACAAGGCGCACCCATTCTGGAGTTGGTGTATCTGGAAGAACTTTCCAGGGATAAAGTCTATGAGTTTGCCTTTATCGGTGGTCCCCTGAAGCTACGCGGCTCTGATGCTGCACCCATTCGTCCCATTGCCATACCGCTGCGCTCGAAAGCCGGAGATGCACCATGATAGCAATTACTAGACTGGATCATGTCGGGTTGCGGGTTGCTGATTTCAAACGTTCGGTTTCCTTTTACAGCAAGTTTGGTTTTGAAGTGATTCGTGAAGACAATATTGAACGTGTCATCGTGTTGCGTCATGCAAGTGGTACCGTGCTTAACTTGCTGGACTTTGTGGATCAGGATGCCAAACAACACAATGTTTTACTGGACGAAGCAGTTCGCTATGCAGGTTATACCCATATTGCATTACAGGTGGAAGAACTCCTGCATGTGATGAATTATCTCACAGCATTAAACATTGTGATTACAGAAGGACCGGTCGCCTTTGGTGACGGCAAGACTTCTGTCTTCATTCGTGATCCCGATCGTAACGTTATTGAATTTACCCAACTGCCTCTGGGGCATAAAACGCGACAGGAGGTGACGAAATGAAAGCGTTGATACTGCTTATCGTTTCAGGGGTCCTGGCCGCGGGTGTGTTTATTGCTGGTAAACAGGCGAGCAGTGAGCAGCTCTCTCCGTTACTGATCTTGTTTTGGCAAATGAGCGGGGGTGCACTGGTGGTATGGGTAGCTTCATTGCCTTCACGCCAATTCCCGATTTGGAGAAAAGATTATATACGTTACTACCTGATCGGGGGATTGCTTGGAATAAGCCTGCCGTTTGCCCTGGCCTTTTTTGTTTTACAGCAGTTGCAGGTTGGCATCGTTGGATTACTGACGGCCTTATCGCCGATCTTTACTTATGCAATGGCACGTGTGCTGGGACAGGAATCAGGCCATCCACTGCGACTGCTGGGATTGATTGTTGGTCTTTGTGGTGTTGCACTGTTAGTGGTACCTGGTGATACAACGGCTCTGCCAGATCCCATACCAGATCAGTGGTCTGCCATGTTATTGGCTCTGGCGATACCTGTGACACTGGCCGCGAGTAATATCTATCGAAGTCGTTACTGGCCTGTCGGTAGTGCGGCCATGCCATTGGTTATCGGAATGCTGACTGTACAAAGCGTGGGATTGCTCGTCGTTAACCTTATCATTGGAACTTTTTATGTTGAACTGCCTGAATTTAAAGATACTGGTTTTGTGCTAACAGTACTTGCCCTCATGGCAGGGGCTTCCTATCTCACATCATTTACATTACTTAGAGTTGGTGGACCGGTTTATCTCAGTCAGATGGGGTATGTGATTACCGCAGTCACCATGCTGGCTGGTGTGCTGTTGTGGGATGAGCATTATGACAACACTGATCTTATTAGCATGGTGCTTATTTTAACCGGGGTATTGCTAACAACCGTAACCCAGATGGTTCAGAAGATAAAAGTTCCGTCAGCTGCTGTAACGGAGCGTTAAAGTGAAAAATCATTTTAGAGAGGATAGCAAGATGAATGTGATCGAAGCATTAAACTGGCGCTATGCAGTCAGAGAGTTTTCGCCCGAACGAATCAATGATCAGAGGATACAGGAATTGTTAACCGCGACCCGTCTGAGTGCAACTTCCTATGGCTTACAACCCTACCGGATGATTGTGGTTGATGATGTCGAAACAAGGAAGAAGTTACTGCCATACTCGTTTGGCCAACAGAAGGTGGTGAGCTGTTCACATCTGGTTGTGTTTGTTGCCCAGAGACAGCTTGGCGATGAGATGGTGGATCGCTATATCCATTCAATCGCCGATACACGATCAATCACTGTCGATGAGTTAAAAGGTCTGGCGGATCATATGAAATCAGTTTTTGCTGATATGAACGGGGAGCAAAAAAGAGAATGGGCACATCAACAGGTTTATATTGCCCTTGGAACAATGTTAACCGCAGCCGCCATGATGCAGATCGATAGCTGTCCGATGGGAGGGATTGAAGCAGCAGGCTACGATGAAGTGCTTGGTTTAAATGAGCTTGACCTGGAAACCTCGGTTATTTGTGCCTTGGGCGTGCGCCATCCGGATGATCAAAATGCCAAGTTGAAAAAGGTTCGTTATGATCAAACTGAAATGGTGATTGCTTTATAGCAGTATGGAATAGACGTTACCTCTCTAATGGCAAGCATATGGATACACTGACTCTAAAAATAAGAAATGCCAAACCTGAGCAGATGTTAGTAAAAGCAGTATGATAATAGGTGTTGTCATAATTTCTCTTTTGGGGCAAAGCCGTGTTGTGGGGCTGCTGTAACGATGCGTCAGTTTGAGGTGAGCTTTCTTACTGAAAGTTTCGAGATAGTAATTGATGAACATCGAATATGTTTACCCATGACTCAGGATTAATTCGTCGTTGTCAACTTTTCGGCAACCCACCTTGCTATAGGAGTTGCTACCAAAGCAACAGGAAATGCGATAATAAAACTCCAACCTGCAGTATGTAACCACTGAAACACAAATTGGCCTGATAATCCTTCGTTGCTAACTGTTGAAATAAATGTCAAAACCAGGGTCATGCTCATCGCCATCATGGCAACAAATACATAGTGAAAATATTTTCTGTTTATCATGATTAAACTCCAGTCCAGACTTGTTCTTATCAGCACCGTTCGGTATTAAGATAGCCAATTGCTATAGCAAGCGAATTGGCTATCTACGTGTTGCCTCAAGTGCAAAACCAACTCAACGTGTTACGCGCTTAATGCGATTGCACTGGTTCTGACTTGTGTGACCAGCGTTGCCCAGTCCATACCAAGTGCGCTGTACATCGGCATAGCTTGCGGTGACGCATTGTCTGCAAGGATTTCAACCATCAGGCTCGAGCCATCAGCCACGACAACACCGCTTTGAGCAAGCCGTATCAAACCCGTTTCCCGTTTTGTCTGGTTAAATGTGCCACTTGCATCAACCGCAACATAGGCTTCATAGCCCTCACGCACTGCTCTCATCGCTGGAAATGCGGCACAGACTTCGAGTGACACTCCGGCAAAAATCAGCTTTTTACGCCCGGTTGCTTTGATGGCCTCCGCAACCCTTGAGTCGTCCCAGGCGTTAACCGTTGTTCGGTCAATAAATTCATTTTCGGGTAAAGCTTCAACCAGCTCCGGGAATGCAGGTCCCCAAAGGGAGTTTGCCGATGTCGTTGTTGTCACAATCGGCAAACCGAGTGCGTTTGCCGCTTTGGCTAAGCCAACCACATTATGCTTTAGCTCTGCAACAGAGTAGTCACGAATACCGGTCATCAATCCTACTTGATGATCAACCAAAACGAGGGCGGCATTGTCTTTTGTTAAAGGCTCTGGATTATAAAGTGAAATATTCATAAGGAGTTCCTCTTCGTGTTTAAGTTAAGTTTGTTACTAAGAAATCGACCCCAACAGGCCAGCCTCGTAATCGGCAGTCACCTGATCTAGTTCGTTGCTATTGCTCATTACAAACGGGCCTTGTTGAATGAACGGCTCTTTGATTGGCGCACCTTGTAATATCACTAGATGCGACTTATCAGGGCTGTTCAGGTGTAGTTGCTGACCTGTCGAGCCAACCTGTATAGCCATGGCCCGTTGTTCAGGTAGTTGAACCTCCTCGTCGCCAATGTTGATATTGATGTCACCACTTACGGCGTAAATCAAAAGGGATTGATTGTGGCTTACTTGGTGGATATACACGCCTTCAGCATCCAGATAAGCATCCAAAGCCGTAAAGGGAAGTGCCGGAGACGCCGCCCCCTGTGTACCATTGCTTTCACCAAAAACCACTCGAACTCTGTAACCTTCACCAGTTATAACGGGGATGGCACGTGATGGAACATGCTTTGAAGTGGGTGCATCATGCTTATGACGCTGCGGTAAGTTGACGAAGATCTGCAAGCCATGGGTGTGCGACCCTTTCGTCGGCTTTTCATCGTGAATGGCACCACTGCCAGCCATCAACCAGTACGCATCGCCAGGAAGAAGGTTGATGTTATTACCGAGGGAATCGCGATTGTTAAACTCCCCCTGGCTGTCCTCAAATAGAATGGACAGGGCAGACATACCCGCATGAGGGTGTGCACCAAAGGTCGGGCTGGTCATCGTGTAATGGTCGAGCATGACCAATGGATCCATTAAACCGTCGAACTGCTCGTGGTTAAAGCTCAGTGCCTCAAACCCTTTGCCGATGCTAATGGGCTTACCGGCGACTTGCTGGCTATGCTGAAATTCCTCATCGGGAGTGAATAAAGTGGCTTGCAATTTCATGTTTATCTCCAGGCTGCCTGTAAAGTGTGTTTGTCATGTCATTGGTGGTAAGTATTGTGTAGAACGATGAGTTTAAAAAGTGGCAAAATATGAACTTATCGTTCTATAATTAGGACGATTGGGGCGTTTTTGGGCTATTGATGGGGTGAGCGATGGATATGAATGACTATTACTTTTTTGTCCATGTAGTCGAGAAAAAGGGATTTGCCCCAGCGGGCAGAGCCCTCAACATACCCAAGTCACGACTTAGTCGTCATATAAGTCAGCTCGAAGATCAGCTGGGTGTCAGGCTCATTCAACGCACTTCGCGTCAGTTCAAAGTGACGGGCATTGGTGAAACCTTCTATCATCACGCTCGCAAAGCGGTCGATGAGATCGAGGCGGCGAATGCAGCCATTGAGCAAAACTCCAAAATACTGACCGGCAAAGTTCGTGTGTCCTGTTCAGTTGGGATGGCACAGTTTGCACTCTCCCAGTTAGTCATCCGCTTTCTCAAAGCTCACCCTGATGTAGAAATTATTCAGCAGGTCACCAACCAACCTGTCGACCTCATCGATAGTGGTGTGGATATGGCAATTCGTGGGCATACTTCGCCATTGCCTGACTCAACACTGATTCAACGCCGACTCGCCTCGGTTACCTGGGGGCTACTTGCATCACCTTCCTATCTTGAACATGCCGGTACGCCTATGATCCCTGAGGAGCTTGAAGTGCACGCGGGTTTGATGCTGGGTTGGCGGCCGGAAATCGGCCATTGGGAGCTGCAGGCTTCTGATGGATCGACATTTACAAAAACCTATCAACCACGTTTATGTAGTGAAGATATGGTGACACTTAAGCAGGCTGCATCAGCAGGATTAGGTATCGTTGGTTTACCGCTTTACACCTGTCGAGACGAATTGCGAGTCAAACGTCTGGTTCGTGTGTTGCCCGACTGGACAGCTGGAAATGCTGACATCAGTTTACTTATGCCTTCACGTCAGGGTGTTCCCCCGGCGGTATCTCTTTTCGCGAATTTCCTTCGTGACGAGTTGCCGAACAATTTTGCGGAAAAAATATAGACAAATCTGCGTGCTTTTTTACAATCATAAATAACAAGATCACGAGGTTGCCTAACGACTGCAGAACAAATTCTTACTTTCTTTAACACATAGTTGTGTAAGATGGGCCTTACCACTCTAAGGGCAAGCATATGGATACACTGGTTACAGCTAAATGGTTAAGTCGCCATATTAATGATCCGGATCTGATTGTGCTGGATTGTTCGGTGACAACAATGCCAGAGGAAGATGGTGGCTTTTATAATGTTAGTGCCCGACCTGAGTATGAAGCGGGTCATCTTCCCGGTGCCGGTTTTGCTGATCTAAAGGGTGATCTTTGGAACATGAATAGCCCGATCGAATTTGCTTTACCTACACCAGAACATTTTTGTCATGTCATGGGTATGCTGGGTGTGGGTGATGACTCTCGTGTCGTACTTTACGATACCAGTTATACAGCCTGGGCGGCGAGGGTATGGTGGATGTTGCGCTGGGTAGGTTTTGACAATGCTGCCATCCTGGATGGTGGTCTTGCTGCATGGAGCTCGTCAGGACAGGCACTGTCATTAGAAACTGTCACGCACAAAAATAGAATTTTGACACCCCGACCAAGACCGGAACTCATAGCCGATCACAATGAGGTGATGACTAGCATTAACGATGAAACGATAACGCTCATCGACACCTTACCAGAAATCTTTTATCGGGGTGATCAATCAATCTATGGACGACCAGGGCATATTCCCAGTGCGATTAATATCGATACATTAAAGTTGTTGGATAAGACGGGTTACTTTTTATCACAAGATAAACTTGCCGCTTTACATAAAAACCTCGATTATCATAATCGTGTTGTTACTTATTGCGGAGGCGGTATTGCCGCATCGGCTAATGCCTTTGTTATGCACCGGCTTGGTTTTGAAAACATCGCTGTGTATACAGACTCCTTGCAAGTATGGGCAGCAGATCCAAATAACCCGATGACGGTTGGAATGGAGAAAATGTGTTGACGATTTTTTAGCAACACATTTCCCAGTTTCACCTTATATGTCTCATATATTAATAGCTAAAGTTTAATGATACCTATGAGTAATGTTGCACATGCGAGCAGAGCGCTGAATGTGCGGAAGGTATTAAGATGGGTCCAGCGTTTAAGATAATGATGCCAGATATCTTTTGCTTCCGGATTTGTTTCAGAAACGGATGCAAGCTGGTTGTTCAACGGTACGTTACCCATACCCGTCACCATAAACGTCCCTAGAATATATAACAAGGCGCCGGTTAAAAAGTAAGGAGCAGAAGGTGTGCCCCAACTCATGGTTGCATGAATCACCATAGTGAGAGAAGTAATAGCCGTACCCATAAACAATCCAAGAAATACCGGGTTTAATACCACAACATTAATTAATTTCATTGCTGCCATACCCTCCGAAGGGGGGAGGCGTGAAAATGCTTTCATGATGAAGTTCGAGAATGCGAAGAAAATACCACCGATCAAAGCACTAGCAATTAATGTAAAAATCGCTGTTACTAAAATTATCGTATTCATGCTACGTTCTCCTTCGATTTTTCTTTCCAGATACCACGTGCTGTCATCCGTGTTACAAAATTGTGAAAGTCAGCTGGCTCGCGCCCCAGTGCACGTTGCACACCATCACAAACGTAGGCATTGCGGCCGTCCAGTACCGTTTCAAAAAGGTAATTGAGCAACCAGGCAATCTCTGCAGGTGCACCTGAATCTGAAATAGCCTGGTTAAAATCATCTCTCGGTACCTGGATAAACTGAACTTCTTGTCCCGACGCTTCGGATATTTCCTGTGCAACTTCCGCAAACGTCATTAAACGTGGTCCGGTAACTTCATACACTTCGTAGACGTGGCCTTCTTCCGTTAATGCGGCAACCGCCACATCGGCGATATCATTCACGTCAATAAATGGTTCAGGAACATCGCTTGCGGGTAAGGTAATGGCGCCATCTAGTACCATGCTCAGGAATTCACCTTCTGAGAAGTTCTGCATGAACCAGCTTGCCCTGACGATAGTCCATTCAACATTACTGGACTGAACGATTTGCTCACAGGCTTGTGCTTCCTGTTCGCCGCGACCTGAAAGTAATACCAATCGTTTAACACCTTTCGTCACAGCAAGATCAACAAATTGTTGTATCGCATCCGTGGCACCGGGAATGGCAAGATCCGGCGCATAATTGATGTATACGCAAGAGACGCCTTCGAGAACGTTTGCCCAGTTACTCGAATCATTCCAGTCGAATGATGGTGAAGCAGAACGTGATGCAACTCGGGTTTTAACGCCAAGTTCCTGTAATTTTGAAACGATACGACGACCAGTTTTACCATTTCCGCCTAGTATCAGTGTAATTTCATTTTCTGATTGTAATTGGGTTGTTTTGTTTTTCATGATTATCTCCTTGTATATTTAAAGTTTGTATTTAAACTGACACAACGCCAAGCTGCTGAAACATGCTTAGCTGATCGAGCAATTCCCATTCCGTGATAATCTGACCATTCTCTATCTGGCTACAGATCATCCCGTTGATGTTCACCTCTTTACCGGTTGCCGGTATTCCCATGAGTTCGTTTTTTTGTGTACCTGTCAGTTTGAACATGAGTGCCGCTTTAATATCTGTGCAAACAATATCCTCGATACCTACGTGCAGATTTGGAAAAGCAACATGGTAGGATGTAAATAATTCCCTGAGAGCCTGCCTTCCGTGCAGTTCCTGGTCGGGTGTGCGATACACATAATCCGGATGGATGATTTCGTCGATTACTGCATATGACTTGTTGTTTATCACTTCATTGACAAGGCGACGCATGATGTTTTCGTTGACTTGTTGCATTGTAAATTTCTCCATAATATTTCAGTTGGGTACGGCTCGTTTGTCTCCAGGTAAATGTAAGAGACAGGCACCAAATGCACCATTTCAAAAATGCTCAGATTCATACGCATTCGTCTATAATTGGCTTTATGGATAATTTGGGAGGATTACTGGACGCGCCTCGGGCACGCGGCGCTTTTGCTTTGCGGGCTGTGATGAGTTCGCCCTGGTCGCTGCGGGATCTCGCGGAATCGCCACTAACCATGATTGCAGGAATCCAGGGGGAATTTTGGCTGGTCCCGGATGAGGGTGAATCATTCCAGCTTGGCCCTGGAGACATCGCGGTTATACGTTCGCCAGCGCATTACAACCTTGCAGATAATCCGGATTCAACCCCGCAAATGATTATTCATCCAGGGCAACATTGCTGCGACCCGGATGGAAATTCTTTACATGACAAGTTGATGCATGGGGTCAGAACCTGGGGTAACGATGCAGATGGTTCTACCCTGTTTCTGGTTGGTGCATATGAGCATCTTAGTGATATCAGCGATCGCCTGTTACGTGTATTACCACCGGTATTGTCGCTTTCACATGATGATTGGGAGTCACCACTGATTGGCTTGCTGTGCGATGAAGTCATTAAAGATGAGCCGGGACAGGCTGCCGTTCTGGATCGATTACTCGACCTGTTAGTGACTGCGGTACTTAAAGCCTGGTTTGCACAACAAGATTCAACCCGGCCAGATTGGTGGCTTTACCAAGGTGATAAGATTGTCGAACGGGCCTTGCATCTCATGCATGATAAACCTGCTCATTCCTGGACGCTGGAAAGTCTTGCCGCAGAGTCCGGCGCTTCACGTGCATCATTTGCACGCCGTTTCCAGGATCTGGTGGGTGAAGCGCCGATGACTTTTCTGAAGAACTGGCGCATGGCGCTTGCTGCTGATCTACTATGCCAGCCAGATGAAACCGTAAGCACAGTTGCAGAAAAAGTTGGGTATACCACGCCGTATGCCTTTAGTGCCGCATTCAAACGAGTACGTGGTATTAGTCCAAACGAGCACCGCACAAGTGTGCTTTCTTCAGCCTAGATCCTTATGACACAATGTGATGATCATTTCAATTCAAAATTGGGAACAACTGACAATCGAATGTGGCTGGTCGCTCGAGCAATATATAACTGAGGTAACAAATGTGTTGAAGCGCGCCTTATTGGTGTGAGGGTATATGCAGGAGCGTTCCATATTACAATAAACTAGACTGGCTTAACTGACATAAAACTGATGAAAATATATATCAAAAATATGGTCTGTGATCGCTGCAGGTATGTAATTAAAAATATCCTGCTGGAGATGGGTATTCAGCCGGTCTCGATCATGCTGGGTGAAGTGGAGTTTGGTGACCAGGATTTAGACGACCACCAACTACAAGCCTTTTGTGAAAAGATTGAGCCGCTTGGCTTTGAACTAATCAGCGATAAAAAGAGTCGGCTCATCGAGAATATTAAAAAGCACGTTATTGCTTTGATGCAACAACCAGAAAACACTGAAAAGGTAAAACTATCCGACTACCTTAGCAAGCAGTTGTTTCATGACTATACCTATCTCAGTAACCTGTTTTCCTCTGTCGAGGGCATCACGATTGAACAGTTTTCTATAAATCAGAAAACTGAAAAGGTGAAAGAGTTTTTGATATATGATGAAATTTCACTGACTGAGATCGCCTATCGCCTGGGATATAGCAGCGTGGCCCATCTAAGCCGGCAATTTAAAAAAGTCACCGGCCATACTCCTTCGGAATTCAAATCGCTAAGGGACAGTCGTCAGCGTAAATCCCTCGATAAAGCGTAAATTGTGCAACACTTTTCCAAAAAGATATAACGTACTTTTGCTCCTCCTCTCTACAATTATTAACCATTAAGACATTGCTCTATCAAGATATTGCGAAGCAATTAATGTGTCTATTTTACTGTCTGAGGCGTATCAGGTATTACGTGTCAGATCATATGCCGGAGGAGAATTATTGTGGAAAGGTATTCTTTAACATTCAAAGTAATTCATCTGCTTAGCGGGTTACTACTATTTGGACTCCTGATCCTTGGATATTACATGGTTGGGTTAGATGATGAGCAACAACTCATTGCGTTCTATGAGGCCCACAAGTCAATTGGAGTGTTGTTATTGGGAGTTATCATGCTCAGGCTAAGTTGGCGAATCTTATTTGGAATACCAAAAAGAGTCAAAACGCATACGCGATTTGAGAAAGTTTTATCACGATCAACACATTTACTGTTATACGTATTCATGTTCGCGATGCCTGTTTCTGGTTGGCTTATGTCTAATGCCGCAGGATTTTCTGTTCCATTTTTTGGGCTATTTGATTTACCTAATCTGATTGAAAAAAATGAGAACATGATGAATCTAACACAGCTTGTACACAAGTATATTGCTTTAGGTCTTCTTACTATCGTGGCGTTACACATTGTCGGCGCACTGAAGCATCATTTTGTTGACCATGATGAGACATTGAAACGTATTACTTATTCTAGATTAGGATTATCTGGAGGTGCATTGATTGCAATCTTCGCAAGTATATTGTGGATCACACCATTACTACTGTGGAGTCTAGGGCCTGAACCTCAGGGAGACGCTCATGCGGCCGCTCATGATTCTGCTGATGAAGCAATAAGTACTCATCAGGGTCATTAATATCAATGATATGTATAAATATGAATTAAGTCAGAATTGGAAGGATTAATAGTGATGTATGACAAAATAATTTTATCTATATCTGGCATGGCATGTTGTAGCTGTGTTTCCAAAATTAAGAAAACTCTGAAAGAACAAGACGGTGTAGGAAAAGTTGAAATCGATTTTGATTCGAAGATGGCGAGAGTTCATACAACATTACCCGCACCTGAATTGATCGCAGCCGTCAAAGTAGCCGGGTACGAAGCTGAAAAATTAAATTAACTGTCGATAATACGGAGATTCCATTATGGCCACTATACGATTGTCCATTTCTGGTATGAGTTGCGCGGGATGTGTAACCAGTATCGAAGATGCCCTGAACAGTGTTGAGGGGGTGACTTCGGCAATTATTAATTTCGCGGAGCACACGGCAACTGTAGAAGGTAACGTCGATTCTAAAACCCTGGTCGATCAGGTCGCTTCTGCAGGATATGGTGCAGCCGAGCTAAATGATCTGGAAGATGAAGCAGAAAAAGATGCTGCGGAGATGGTGTATTACCGCAGTTTGTTGAAAAAAGCCTGGATCGCCGCGCTAGTTGGTTTTCCTCAGTTCGTACTGGGTATGGCTGGTTTGTTGCCTGCTATCGAAGATGACATCGGTCGGCAACTCTGGTTTGGAATCGGAGTCGCAACGCTGTTTGTATTGGTGTATTCCGGCGGGCATTTCTTTACTGGTGCCTGGAAGGCGGCACGTAATCACAACGCCAATATGGATACATTGATTGCACTTGGTACCGGCACGGCCTGGCTATACTCCATGGTAATTATTGTGGTACCTGACTGGGTACCGGCAATGGCGCAATATGCCTACTTCGAAGCCGCCGCGATCATCATTGCTTTGATTAATCTTGGTGCTGCACTGGAAATGCGTGCGCGCGGCAAAACCTCCGAGGCAATCAAGCGGCTTATTGGTTTGCAACCCAAAACGGCCAGCGTGATTCGCAACGGCGTGGAACAGGATGTGGTGATTGAAGAGGTTGGGCTGGATGAAACTCTGAGAGTACGTCCCGGTGAGCGCATCGCGGTCGACGGTTTAATTATCGAAGGCCAGTCCAGTATCGATGAATCTATGTTAACTGGCGAACCTATACCGGTACAAAAACAGGCCGGCGACGAAGTGGTCGCCGGTACCATAAACAAAACAGGCAGCTTTCTGTTTCAGGCTAAGCGCATTGGTAAGGATACGGCGCTGGCGCAAATTATCGAGATGGTGCGAACCGCCCAGTCATCAAAGCCCGCAATTGGCCGACTGGCAGACAAGGTCTCCTCTATTTTCGTTCCCAGTGTCATGATCATTGCCGTACTTACCTTTCTGGCCTGGTTTAACTTTGGTCCTGTTGAACAGTCTACGACATTGGCCATTGTTACCACTATGACGGTTTTAATCATTGCCTGTCCATGTGCCTTAGGCCTGGCGACACCCATTTCTATTATGGTTGGTATTGGCAAGGCAGCGGAGTTTGGTACGTTGATTCGTAATGGTGATGCACTACAAAAGGCTGGCAAGCTAACGACCATTATTCTGGACAAGACCGGCACTGTAACCGAAGGCCGACCCAGCGTCACAGAGATAGTCACTGTTGATGGCTGGTCAGATGACAAATTATTACTTTGGGCCGCAAGTCTGGAGCAAGGTTCTGAACATCCGCTGGCAGAAGCGATCGTCAATACAGCCAGGGAAAAACACTTCACTCTTTTCAATGTTGAAAACTTCAATGCGATTGCAGGTCATGGAGTCGAGGCAACGATTGAAAAGCAAACGGTATTACTGGGTAACCACAAACTGATGCAGGATCGTGACATTGACACGAGTACTATGCATGAGATAGCCACAAACCTGACGCAAAAGGCACAAACACCAATGTTTATGGCGGTCAATAAGCGAATTGTCGGTATCATCAGCGTTGCCGATGCCATCAAACAAGACTCAAAAGCGGCAATCAAAAGGTTGCACGATATTGGTCTTAAAGTTGTTTTACTCACTGGAGATAACCAGGCTACGGCTAAAGCGGTAGCAAGTCAGGTCGGCATCGATGAGGTCATCGCCGAGGTGTTACCGGAAGACAAGGCTGACAAGGTCGCAAGTTTACAGCAACAGGGCGAACGTGTTGGCATGGTGGGTGATGGCATTAACGATGCCCCAGCACTGGCACGCGCTGATGTCGGTTTCGCTATTGGTACCGGTACCGATGTCGCTATTGAAAGTGCCGATATTACTCTGATGCGCGGATCCCTGCACGGAGTGGTGGATGCCATCAACATTTCTAAAGCGACGGTGCGCAATATCAAACAAAATCTGTTTGGTGCATTTATCTATAACACGCTGGGTATACCGGTAGCCGCAGGCGTGCTGTTCCCCATGCTAGGTATATTACTGAATCCGATGATCGCCGGAGGTGCCATGGCCATGTCATCGGTTACGGTGGTGAGTAATGCAAACCGTTTACGTCTGTTCAAACCGAGGGGATAAAACATGGATAACTTGATTGCTAATCTTTTGGGTACTGTTGTCATCGCGTTGATTATCTGGTGGTTCTGGTATTCCAAGCCTGAGGCAAAAAAGCTGAAGGACAGTGTGATTGATATTTTAGTGGATAACGGGGTTTACGAACCCTCTCGCATTGAAATCGAAGTGGGAAAAAAGATTTCATTACGATTTTTACGTAAGGATGCCAGCCCGTGTGCAGAAAAAGTTGTTTTTGAAGACTTCGACATAAGCACTGACCTGCCATTAAATGAAATCAAAGATATTGAGATTACACCAGACAAGCCTGGAGAATATCGTTTTACCTGTCAGATGCAAATGTATCAAGGCAGTTTGGTTGTAAAATAGCGGACGAGTATTTTACCTTTATGGAACAGTTAAGAACAAATAGAACAGCACTGATTGTCGATGATGATCCCATGACCCTGGTTTTGGTCTCTGCCGTTCTGAGAGAAAATAGTTTTAACGTAGTTGAGGGCAGTAATGGGATTGAAGCAATATCAAAGTACCTTACAACACGACCCTCACTAATAGTTATTGATCTAAACATGCCTGTTATGGATGGCTGCAGCGCAGCAAATATCATCCGTAATATACAGGGAGGGAATGAATGTACTATTGTGCTTTTCACCTCCGAATTACAGAAAGATATTGTTCGTCACTACAGCTGTAGTTCAGTTAACCATGTGATTAATAAGAAAAATGTAGACGAACTGAGAGACTTTATTGCTAAATGTTAATAACATGAGTCCCTACAAACAAAATTTGAGCACAATATAATTAACTTAGTTTAGTGCATTTGTATTCTTGCTGAGAACGAATTAAATCCCAGTGGTAGATTTGACCTCCCCACCTCTTCTGAACAGTATCTACAATATTAGCATGGTACTGCTGATGGCCAGGCTGTAAAGCCATAAGAAATACCACATGTGGCGTTGAAAATGCTTCTACAAGCGAGCCTGCCGTTACATTCTGTAGCTCACTTAGCATGCGCTGAATAAAATTGAAGCGTTTTTCTCTGATAAAGTGCTGGTAAATCAAGAGAGAATTCCCCGATCTCCAAAGTGCTTCGATCTCTCGCCAGTAAAGGAATTTTGAGGAATTTTTTCGGCCATAAGGTTTTGATTTTACTTCTATCCCGTTATCTGGGTCTAGAAAGATTAACTCATTCTTTTTTGCCTGCTCAGCAAGTGAGTTAAACCAGGCATTTCTTTCTGACGATGGGTCGGGAACAAATTCTGAAAAAAATTGGGCTGTTGGAAGAAGTTCAGTATCTTCTATTAAACTTACATTTCTTTGTTGTTGATTATTTAGAATGTCATGTAGTTTGTGAAACAGCTCATGATCATATTTTTCCCATAGTTCCGGATTATCAAGATATGAGACGAACTTCCCATCACTGCTTCCATCGTCCGGTGTAAGCATCCACGAAACAAGTAGTCGAAGATGACTTGCTTCTGTTATAGAGCGAAGTAAGCCATATTTTCGATAGTCGTTGATGTCACCAAAATATTGATTCTTCATCGTTATGCTACTGGAGCAAGTTTAATTATTAGATGATAGATGTTCGTTTTTGTTTCTTTGCCTGAACTCGGCGACGAATCAATTTACCTATTTCAATTGCTGCTTTATCAAAATTAGCCTGTATAGCTCTGGATGCGGCTGCACTAATTTCAGCATTATCTGATGACACATCATAAATGAGTTCAGAGTTGGAATCAGCTATATAGATTTTCTTCATTTAAGATTAAAGCTGGTCATGAAACTATTTGAAGATCACCTCTTAGTTTTTGGGCTCTCCAGCGGGAAATAATTATATCAAGATCTGGCTTAAGCTTTCGAAAGATGCGATACGGATTAATCGTGTAGTAATCAAAAATGTAAGCACAGCCAAAAAACAACCCATTAAAAATAAGTAAGAGCATAATTTTTATCGGAAGTGCTGCTGGAGATAAAACTATTAACAGTGAAAATGCGAACATGGCGAACAGGCATATTAGAATAAATAATATGTAGAAGTTTAGACCAGATCTGACAAATCTCTTGCAAAGGAGAGAGTTACCGGTTTTGATAAAGGTGTCGAATCTTTAAATCAAAACAACAAAAGGTAACTCTCTTATGATTCATACTAACAATCCTATCATCAAACACAAAGCTGGTTTACTGAATTTAGCCGAAGAACTGGG
>CAMYMU010000021.1 GCA_947259575.1 uncultured Ectothiorhodospiraceae bacterium
GTGAATACATTCAATGACATTATTTCTGACAAGAAGCGAAACCTTTCCATGCAGATCGAGGCATCCATGCAGCACCTTGCTAGTCAATGTCTGGATAGTTGGACGGATCCCAATGTACTTGATGAGGTACTTCTGAATGGCCTGGCCACTTTAACCAATTGTTCGCGCCTGTATGTAGTCTCACAAAATGCCGTGCAGGTTTCGGCCACGGTTATGCACGGGACGTGTGATCCGTCTCTGCGAGGACAGGACCACTCGGAGGTCGCTGCCTTTGTTGGACTGTTACCGTTTCGCGGCCTGAGTCTCTCCAATGCCTATTTGACTCAGCCAGATCTGGCACCAAGCATTACGGCCTTACATGCCATACATGATGACGAGACGCTGTATGGTTTTGTTGCCGCAGATTTTGAATTGCAGCATTTACAGCTGAGTGGCGTCAAAGCAAAGCAGCAGAGTAAGTGGCGCCAGTTTAAGGGAGATCCCTCCATCCGTGGCAAGTTATTCGAACAGCAGCGGGTATTCAGCATGATGGATGAATACATGGATGAAACGCTGCACATCGTGACCATGCTAATGCAGAACCATGGTGTGTTTCATGCCAAACTTCATTTTTCCAGTTCCCGTGCGACCTTCTGGCATATAAATGATCCCTGCAACTACCGTCTGCACGATATCGAAGATTGCATCAACCCGGATGTTTGCCTGGCCTACCCGGCGCAGGCATACCCAAAAGATTCTAATGTCGATGCGTCTGATATCAAGGCTTTATTGCATTACTTCAAAGTACTGCGTGTTGCCGATGAGAATATCTACCTGCGTTCAGCCTCACTGAATATCATGAATGCCATGGTGGGACTGACCTTCTCATGTGATGGTTCACACTACATGCCAGTGAAGGAATTCCTGCAACGCGATCTGTCATTCTGGTTTGATATTAGTGGTCCCGAGGATACAGCACCGGAAAAGGCCAGCTAAAATTATCGGCCTGAGCACTACCTGAACAGTCACAGATAGCCTACGAGTCTAACGATTTTTTCGCACCCACAAATAGTTTTTACTCTGACCCAAATGTTACAGTCATTCACCTATATGACCGACCTTAACTAAAATTAATGTTTCTTCTTCAACACGGGGGAAATGTTGACTCATATGCGGGCTGCGTATCCAACTCCCAGCTGGGTACTCACCAAACTCATCCATAAACGTGCCGCTTATAACCACAATTTCCTCCCCGCCCCAATGTGTATGCGCTTGAAAAACTTCATTAGTCGGCCAATGAACAAGCGCGGTGCTTTCAGTGTTGTGCTGGTGTAGTGATAACACTTTTAAATTGCCTATCCCCGGTTGCCATTGTTGTTGTTCTGGTCGGAGCACCACATGCTTATCGTCATCCGCTTGAAACTGTTCAAGTTTGACGAAAAGGGTACACCCTTTTTTCGTAAAAGGTTTATGTCGTGAACCGGGTGGGTTTCGAATATACGTTCCGGCAGGGTAATCGCCATTTTCATCTGAGAAAATACCGTCAAGCACGTATATTTCCTCACCCTGGTAATGCGTATGTTGTGGAAAAAATGATCCCGCCTCAAATTTGACAAAGCTGGTGGTGTGACCGGACTCAGGCGCTTCGCGCTCTAATGGAATACGTGCAACGCCATCCGCTGGACTTTTTATCCATTCACATTCATGCGCAAGCACACAAGCCACTTTGGAGAAATCCATATTCAAAACGTCAGTATTTTTCATTATCAAAGTATCTTATATAAAAAAGGGGATGGCTTGCTGATAAGGATATTTGCCATGATAAATTGCCACCCGCTGAGGTTTTGCCACTATGGGCTAATCTCGAATATTGGCATACAAAAATCATCAAAAAAGTCTAACATTAAAGGAGGCAGCGTGGTCTATTTCTTATTATGCTACGTAACAAATCTCTGGTTCTTCCACTTTATCATTCGACTCCGTTACAGATCTCCAATATCCAGGTTTTCTATTTTGATGTGCGACAGCTATCACTCGTATTTCATATCTCAATATTCGATAGATTATATTAAACGGAAAACGATGCATGACGAGTCTTCGATAAACCTCATCTACCCGCATACCGATTTCAGGTTCATTGCTACATAAGTTTATTTGTCTATCTCCAGTAGTTCTTTTTCTGCTTGTGGGCTGTAAATGACTCTCATCCTTGAGCTTCCTATTTTAATTTTTAAGTGCGGACTTTAATGAGACCATTACTTCCTCGTGAGTTGCTAATGTTGTTTTACTATTTTCTATATCCGCTTCTCGTTTTTTAACTTCTTCAAGCCATGCCGCTTCCCATTCTTCTTGGGATAACTGTTCATCACCTTTATCAAGACTGATGATGAGATCATCCGCTATGCGTTTTCGGGTTTCTTTCGGTAACGCCATTAATTCTTTTTCAATATCTTCAATATTCCGCGCCATAACGTAATCCTCGATTAATTATAAATTGCTTTAAGCGCTGCCACGGGATCGTGATCAACAATTCGTAATAATGAAACCGCCGGACCTTGCGGTGTACGGTGGCCTTGTTCCCA
>CAMYMU010000022.1 GCA_947259575.1 uncultured Ectothiorhodospiraceae bacterium
GCACCAGCCAAGCAATATGCGCCTCCGGATACCGAGCCCGCAAGGTGGCGATAATTGGAGAAGACATAACGATATCGCCGATAGCGCTGAGGCGTATAATAAGAATTGCTTCAGGATTCACAGAAACACTATCTATCTTGCTGCGGGCATGTGTGAAAGGCGCGATGATTTATTCACGCCGCTCATGCGCCAATCGTTCACGAAAATCTGTAATGTAAAATGTATACATCAGACCACCAAATAATATCGTGTAGAGACGGAAGTCCATATGTATCATCCGGAAATCGATCAATGCCCATGCTGCAGTAATCATGAAAGCACCAGAGAAAAATACAAACAAATCGCGTGGCATAATTTTCTTTCTATAGGTAAGCCACATCGCTCTTAATACCCATATCACAGCCAGGCCGAACAACAGCGCGCCAGCGAGACCCAAACGAACCAGCACCTCAAGGTAGCTGTTATGCAAATCTACAAATCGCTTCAAAGATCGTTCATTTTGAGTCAGCCCACGCGTTGCACTCACACTGGGTCCCCACCCAAACCAGGGGCGCTCTAACCATCGCTGCCATCCAAACCGGTTAAGGTGCACTCTCGCACCGATTGAAGTCAGGGGAACACTGTCCCAATCACGCGCCAAAATTATCTCGATCGTTTTTTGTTCACTGAAAAGACGCTTTTTTATCGGTTCAGCATAATGCGCAAATACACCCACCATCAAGACAACAACCAGGAGAGATACGCCAGCTGTTACTCTATGATCATGTATATATTCAGTAACAACTGAGCCCTGCACGCGCAACAACATCGTCAATGGCAACACAACAGCCACCAACGCCCACACTGCTCGTGACTGGGTGACAATCAGAACAAACAAACAGGCGAACAATACCGTTAGCCACAGCATGGTTCGCATTATAAATGCCGCCCTGTTTTGCGGATCACCCCATAGGCGGGGCGCCAACAATGCCAACCCCATCACTGCAACGCCACTGAGCAACGCGGTGCCGAGGGGCGTCATTCCAAAACCACTCCTTCCTCCCTCAAGCAATGCCTGCCATTGGCTCCAGTCCGCTTTCCGCAGGACCCCCAGCACCAGACCAATCCATGCAAGACCCAATATATTAATGATACGTTTGATACTCCCCTGCGCCCACCATGCAACAAGAGGGAATAGCCAGAGCGTCGCCCATGCATTGGCATCCTCCCACCGGCCTCCCGTCGTTTGTGGTATTTCGTCCAGGGTGAATACCACCCTTACATAGACATAGAGAACAAAGATCAGGAAAATAACAAAAAATCGGTCGTGTTTAATGACAGTCCATGCGTTGCGCCAATCAAGCACAAACGCCATAAGCATAAGAGATAAGCCAAGATAGGCGCCCGCACTGCCCAACCATGCGAAGAGCGCGAATACATATAGGCCTAAGACACCTAGTCTATCAGTGCCGCTATGCGCGCCATTCACCCATTCCCTGAGATTTTCAATTTGCACCAGAAAAACGCACCTTTATATTATCTCTCAGCGCACCAAACAAACCCTGAGGCAACGCCAGCAACCAGAGTCCATGGCTCCTTAATTCACTAAACTGCCTGACAAGACCTACCTTTGCCAGCCGCGAACATCTGATATACCTCACCATGTAGTCGTAACGTTGGCGAAATGAGCAGTACTGGCAGTAGTCATCCACCATTTCCCTGAATGCAATACGGAAATTATTTGGGCTACTCACTCTGCGCGCGAATGGTTTTGCGGTTAATCCGTCCGGGAGTTGTTCAATGTACTGAATAATATCGTTTACATATCGAAACTTGTACTTTTTCGCCATACGACACCAGATGACAGATTCGCGCATGTGCTTTTCACCTGGAAACAGGGGGAATGGATACTCCTTCATCACGTCAGTTCTTATGGCATGTTTTTTATCACCACCCACATGATATTTGTATCGGGTTTCCAGAAAATTTGAGTCCATAGGGCTACGAGGGAAAATATCGCCAGCGATCTCTCCTCCTTTTAGAAAGGCACATAAGCCCTCAACTCCGGCAAAGCCCGCCCGCTCATCCTGAGAAATTTCGTCCCAATGCGTTTTCAGAATTGCGAGCGCCTCCGGCGTCAGAATATCATCCGAATCAAGGGGCACCGTGAAATAACCCTTGATATGACCAAAGGCCGCATTGTAAGCCGCCGGCTTGCCCTGATTCTCCTGCCAGACGTAATTGACCGGGAAATCCACCGTCCTGGTCCATTGCTCAACCACGTCCCAGGTTTCATCCGTAGAACCGTCATCGACAATCAGAATATCAAAATCACGATATGTCTGCTGCTCGATACTGTCGAATACACGCGGCAACAACCGCGCGCGATTGTATGTGGGAATAAAAATCGTGAAAAGATACTGG
>CAMYMU010000023.1 GCA_947259575.1 uncultured Ectothiorhodospiraceae bacterium
CGCTGTCGATAACTGGATTCAAAAAACCGACGCACCCGCAATCATGATCATGCAGGTGCACGACGAACTGGTATTCGAGGTCGAAAGTAAGGCCGTAACCGAAGTGAAAAAGGAAATCATCAAACATATGGAGACGGCCGCCAAACTCTCCGTGCCGCTTGTGGTTGATGCGGGCGTGGGAAAGAATTGGGACGAGGCGCATTGAGCGATGTATTTTCTCTTTTGTACTATGGTGTAATTTAATTTGTCATCTCATGAATAATTAATTAGTTATTAAAATACAAAGTGTAGTGTGTGCCACTCTTGGGGCATGCATACAGTTAGCGGCCTACGCAGTACATCATGTACTTTTGCTACCGAGGGCAATGGGAATGAAAGAAATATCTGGAATCAATCACGTTGGGATTCGAGTGGCTGACCTAGAAAAGGCGAGAGATTTTTATGAGCAGCTAGGTTTTGAGTTCATTGTTGGTCCTATTGGTCCCGAGCCAGTGGCTATTATGGAGCACCCTTCAGGTGTGAATATAAATTTAATTTTAAACGCAGATTCTGGTATTACCGAAAACATACTTATGGATGTACCCGAAAAATACCCTGGTTATACCCACGTAGCATTGGATGTAACTAATATAGAAGCAATTAGAGTGGCGTTAAAGGAAATGGGAATTGAAATTACGGAGGGGCCGGTAACTTTACCTAACGGAGGGATAATGTTGTTCATTCGTGACCAAGACAAGAATGTGATTGAGTTTCACCAAAATCCGTCACAATGACAGCGAATAAGCAACTGTGACCCCGGGTCAACTTACTAAGCTAAGGAACAAAAAACGGGGTCAGAGTACAATTGTTGCTAATATTAGAGAAAATTGTGCTTTGATCCCAGTTTTCTTAGCACATTATCATGCGCCAAAGTCGACATGGAATTAACTATCCGAACAGTAAGAGAGGAGGACGCCGAATCGATCGTTGAACTTCTGAATCCTATCATCCGTGAAGGAATGTACACCGTAATAAGCCAGGAGTTTTCGATAGAGGATCAAATTGGTTTTATTCGTGGGTTCCCGGACCGGGGTGTATTTAATGTGGCGGTATGTAGTGATACTCAACGAGTGATTGGCTTTCAGGATGTGCAGCCGATGTTTAACGATATAGACGCTTTTAAGCATGTTGGAGAAATAAGCACGTTTATATCGCTGAACTCGCATAGGAAAGGTGTAGGGAAGGCGCTCAGCCAAGTGACTTTTCAGGAAATGAAAGATCGAGGTTATAAAAAAATAATGGCAATGATCAGGGCGGACAATCCAGGCGCACTTGATTTTTATGCCAGCCAGGGATTTGAGGTTATAGGTAAAGCCAAAAAGCATGCATTCATTAATGGTAAATATATTGATGAGGTGCTGACTGAGAAGTTCCTTGATTGAAAGAATTATTTTGAAACAAAAATTAGTCATACCTCGAGAAGAATTTCGTGAAACGTACACTTCATTCATTAATGAATTTATATCGCGCGAAGAAGAGTTGATCCCGTTTCCACTACGATTCCCACATGAAAACTTTAAAGCGCTTGTTTCCCGATTGGCTGATCAGTCGAAAGGTGTAGGGATTCCAGACGGATTTGTTCCCAGCTCAACCTATTGGTTAATCGATGAAACCTCGGCTTTGGTGGGAGTATCGAATCTCAGGCACGAACTAACGCCAAATCTTGAGCGAGAAGGTGGGCATATTGGCTTTGGTGTTCGTCCTTCGTCAAGGCGGCAGGGCTTTGGTTCGCTATTATTGAAAGAGACGCTTCAAGAAGCGCGAGGTATAGGAATCGAAAGACTGCTGGTTGCATGTGACAAAAAGAATATTGCATCTGCTGGCACTATCATTGTTAATGGTGGTGTTCTCAGCGACGAGGAGTTTTTGCCAGAACACGGTTTTATTGTTCAGCGATATTGGATCGACATATAAGCGAAGCGGGTATCCGGCGTTATAGAACGCAATAGTGCAGCGTATTACGCCGGATCTAATGTTATAATTATTTGCAAACTTAATAGCTTCCAACCGTACTGATGTCGTACTACATTGCCTAAGAACCAGGAAATTAATTATGACCATTGATATTAAGAAGTTATTTGATGCTGAGCCAAAATCCCCGTTGTACGTTGCCATCAATCGCGTGCAGGTCAAGAACGATCCGAATCTCATGAGGATGATGAAGCAGGCCAGCTCCAAGATGTGTCTTGCCACGGCGTTGACGCCCGGGTTCAAAGGGTTTGATCTGATGAAACAGCTTGGCGCCTGTCCGATGGGTATGCGCTGGGGTGCAAGCAGTGATATGGGTGAGCAGCTATCACATATCTGGATCGACCAGTTTACGTATTGGGATTCGTGGGAGGCG
>CAMYMU010000024.1 GCA_947259575.1 uncultured Ectothiorhodospiraceae bacterium
TGCAAAGGGATTACGTCCTGAAGTTAAAATGGAACTTGGCAGTAACGAAGCGATTAAACATGCGATTGTTGGTGGGCTTGGTTTATCGGTTATGTCGCTGCATACACTCTTATCTGAAGGTCTTGACGGACCTGTTGCGAACCTTGATGTGGAAGGCTTTCCAATTATGCGCCGTTGGCACATGGTTTACCCGAAAAACAAGGAGTTATCTTTGGTTGCACGGACATTTTTGGAATTTGCGATTGAATATGAATCAAAAATTACCAAGCGTATGGAAAGTATATTGCCGTCACTAAAAAATCAAATTGATAATAGTAAGAAAAAATCAAAAAAATAAAGGTGGTAGTTTTATAGGGGCATTTCGCATCAACGTATGTTTATACTAATGATAGAGAAATTGTTGTGAAATTTTAGCAAGAACAACAGATAATTCAGAATAAAAAGTAATCTGTAAAAAATGAACGAAAACTTGTTGGCTTTACAAGTATTTCAGTTTGGAGTCAAAAGAAAATATGGAACGGCTCATTATTGTAGTGGCTGTTTTGCCACTTATATCAGCTTTATTAATTCAGTTATTTGCTGGACGCATTGGCCGTAGTATTGCTCGGCTAAGTGTGGTGTTCACCACACTTAGTTTTTTATTATCTTGTGTATTATTAGCCTTAGCGCTGATGGGAAGTGAAATTCAAACATTTCCATTGGGTGGTTCTGTCGCCGCCCTGTTATTTGATCCATTAAGCATTCTCCTGGCCACCATCATTCTTGGTATCAGTTTGATCGTACATCTGTACTCGGTACGATATATGGCTGAAGAAGCAGCTTATGGTCAGTTCTTTGTTCTTCTTGATTTGATGACCGCTGCCTTGTTATTCATGGTGCTAGCAGGTGACCTGATTACCTTGGTTATCTCCTGGTATCTGGTTGGCGTTATTCTTTACTTCCTGTTAGGGCAGGATACGCGTAGCCAAACTGCCTATCGTTTTGCCTTCTGGACACTGATTACGTATCGAATTGGCGATCTACCGTTAATCCTTGCAGCTGCCTTACTCTATAACGCCTATGAAACCTGGTCATTAACAGTAATCTTTGATGAGATTATGGCGAATCCAGATGCACATCAGGTGCTAGGTTTACCGTTAACACAAGTAGTGGCCGGGTTGATCGGATTTTCAGCTTTTGCCCGATCGGCACAGTTTCTATTACATACCTGGTTACCTTACACCATGGATGGGCCGACACCCGTATCTGCATTAATGCACGCAGGTATCGTTAATGCAGGCGGTTTTCTAATTAATCGTTTTGCGCCTGTATTTATTCATAGTGGTGATGTCTTGAACTGGATCTTTATAGTCGGATTAGTCACAGCAATATTCGGCTCCTTGTTGATGCTGACACAGAACGACATTAAAAAAGCATTGGGTTATTCAACCATGGGCCAGATGGGATTTATGATTATGGAATGTGGAGTTGGTGCATTCTCATTAGCTATCTACCATATGTTTGCACATGGTGTTTTCAAAGGCACCATGTTTCTATCTGCAGGAGGTGTAATCAATCACGCGCGCCAGGATGATGGTATTCCTAAAGATGAACTTTATACTTTTGCTGTTGAAAAACGGCCTAATAAGGCAAGTCAACCGTGGTTGTTAATGGCGGCTGTGACCCTGGCTGTGCCGCTAGTAATATTAGTATTTGCGCACCTCCTGATTGCTCAGGATTATTTCCATAAACAAGGAGCTATTGTATTACTGTTCTTCGGTTGGGTAACAGGTGCACAATTAATCTTCGCCACATATCGTATGCGAGCCCAGAATATCTGGCGATTGGTTGGGTTGAGTATTTTATCGCTACTAGTTGTCGTTCTCGGTTATGTATTTATCAGTCATGCATTTGATCTATTCTTGTATCCAGATCCTGAATTTCGCGCACAACTTTATTCTGCGGCCACTATTGACTTGTTGCGTTTTGATGTCCTGGTAGGTGTTGTTACGTTAACTGTGGTTGCTGGTTGGGTCATTACTTACTTTGGAGAACGAAGAGGTTATTATCCACGTCAGAAGAGCAAACGTCTTTGGTTGAACTTTTATGCGTTGATATCACGAGAATTTTATGTCTCTGATATTTACACACGTTTGACACGAATTATCTTGTCAATTTCTGGTCGTTTAAATGTTTGGTTGAGGTGGTTATAAAATGCCTGATTTCTTAACCATTCTGCTTGCCAGTATATTTTTACCATTGTTTCCTATGAGTATGATATTTAACATCATACTCGACAAGATTAAACAATGCTGGTTACGAGTACTGTTAATTATATTCTGGCCATTAATTGGTTTATTGATTGTACTCAATAGCAACCTAGATATACCTGATTGGGTGCTAACAGTAGCCTTGTCTACTTCTTTTCTATACTCCTTGCGGATGCTCACATTGCGTGAAGTTAATCAGTGGAGTGGTTTTTTGGCGACTTCATTTTGGGGGTTGTTATGGCTACCTATAACGCAAGGTGTGTCAGCAGATTTATTATATTGGTTTGCGATTAGTATAAGTACGCCGCTGGTATTACTGGTATTACTTAGTGCCGATCTGGAAAAGCGCTTTGGCGCTGCTTATACGGGGTTATATGGTGGTTTAGCACGAACCATCCCGAGATACGCAGGTGTATTAGTTATTGTTGTTATCGCGGCAATTGCCACACCACTGTTCCCAACTTTTTTTATCATGCTCGATATGGTTGTCGAAACTGTTTCAAATAAGCCGGTTGCAGCGTTGACTCTGTTATTTATCTGGCTGTTGTGGAGTTGGGCGGGCGCACGTTTAATCCAGGGTTTGATAGTAGGCCGGGCCAGTAAAAACAAAATCGCAGATATGAATCTAAACTCGATTAGCTTTTATAGTATTGTGCTAATTGTACTAATCGGTAGTGGCGTTTACCTGGGTGGGGTGATTCTGTGAGTATATCCAAGGGGAGTTTATCGAAAGGGCAGAGACTCAGTATACGCTCCATGATCTATGTGGCGAGTGAACAAATTCCATATTTCTGGCCGATGCGTACATTCATTCACCACAATCCTTTGCACGGTATGGAGGATTTGCCTTTCGAACAGGCTGTGCAGGAAGGTAAGCGATTGCTACATGGCCGTGTATTCTTGCGTCGTCCGATTTATCAAATGTATCTACATGAAGGTAAAGTAGACCGCGATGATATAAATAAACAAATTTCCAGTTATGTGCTCAAGCGTGACACTATCCCCGGTATTGATCTACAGCAATGGTTGATGGTGCTATTGACTCAAACCGAACAAAGAGTGGTTTTTAAACATGAAATCACCAGTGTTGACGATATTCAAGCAGCCGTAAATGGCCAGCCACTTTCAAAAGACAATACTTTTGGTCCAGAAAACATAGTCCCGCACTTACGCCATGAACTACTTGGCGATAGACCCGTCTATGATGCGCTGGATTCATTATACGGTACTGAAATTGCTACTGAGCTTGATGAGCTTGTTATTAAGAGCTGTCTGGACTTTTTTGATGAAGGTCAGTCTGTATGGTCAATGCCAGGACGCAAACGCGGATTTTTCAGGTCATGGCGTGAAGTGGCTAACCGCAACATACGGCTTTATTTACGCGGTATGGACATTAAGGACATTTTAGCGGTTGATGATACACCTGAGGGTGTCATCGACCATGTTATGAAAAAACTAGGCATTCCTGAAGAGCGCTGGGTGCATTACTTCACCCGTGAATTGGCACAACTACATGGTTGGACAGGTTTTATTCGATGGCGCTGGAATACAAAGAACTATTACTGGAGTAAAACGCATCCCGCTGATCTGATTGATCTGGTTGCAATTCGGTTGACTTTTGCGCTTGCGTTACTAAGCGAGCGCCAAGGCGAACATGGATTTAAGAATATAACTACAACAGCGCCAGCAATCGAAGATGCAATAGAAAGCAACACCATGGAAACCTATTTGCGTTATGAGTTGTTTGGTAAAACCATATTACCGGCCATGGCAAAACGTGTCGAACAAACATTGGCGCGCGGTAACGCCACACAAATAGAAAAAGTCTTTTATGAATACATTGCCTTTAAGCGTGAGCATGAAGCAAAAACACAGGCAGATCGCCTAAACACCATAGCCAAGCGGGTTAACCAGCTTGATGCGCTGCAATCGTTATCTGCAGAGGATTTCAATTATTTGCTCGACAGTTTGCGTATGTTCGAGTTCTGCGAAGGCATGCTTTGGTTGCGAGCTTTGGAAGCACATGCGATTAATCAGTTATTGACAGGCATAAATACCGCACCACCAGAACCTCGTGAAAAACGTCCTTTCGTACAGGCAATGTTCTGTATTGATACTCGCTCTGAACGGATTCGTCGCCACCTGGAAAGTGTTGGTGATTATCAGACCTATGGGATAGCTGGTTTCTTTGGTGTGCCGATGAGTTTTATGGAACTGGGGAAAGGCAGTGAAATGCACCTTTGTCCAGTGTTACTCACACCAAAAAACCTGGTCCTGGAAATGACGGTTGCTGATGCTGAAGATGTGCATGCAGTTACTGCGCTTGAAAAGGCTATGCACGAACTTAAAGAATCAGTATTTGGACCATTTGTAACAGTCGAGGCGATTGGCTTATTGTTTGGCTTTGATATGGTCGGCAAGACAATAATGCCGCAAACATATAACCACTGGCGTAAACGGCTACATAAAAAGAAGCGTTCAACGCATTTATTAATCGATAAGCTAAGTCGAGAACAGGCAGACTCTATTCTAAGAACTGTACAGCGCGCTGTCATTGTTTTGGCAGTTGAACAGGACTTTGGTCTAGAACCGGAGCGTATTAGTGATGATATGGTGCGTGAATTACGTGAAGCAGCGCTTGGCAGACATTCTGGTGCACCAACACTAGCAAGTATCGCTAATCTAAATAAGAAAAAAGAACAAGAGTTCGTATTACGCTTGCGAGATACTTATCGTATCGACGCTGCTTATACCCAGTTACAAATGGAAAGACTAGGTAGAATCGGCTTTAGTCTGGATGAACAAGTTGGTTTTGTTAGCCAGGCCTTACATTCTATTGGGTTGACTAAAGATTTTTCACGTTTTGTTTTGCTATTTGGACATGGCAGCACTTCGGAAAATAATCCGTATGAATCTGCACTGGATTGTGGTGCCTGTGGTGGCAACCATGGCCTGGTTAGTGCGCGAGTACTGGCGCAAATGGCCAATAAACGAGAAGTCCGTCGCAAGTTACGCGCACAGGGTTTAGAAATCAACGATGATGCATGGTTTGTTGGTGCGCATCATAATACAACTACTGATGAGTTAGTCCTGCACGATCTTGATCATATACCTTCCACGCATATCTTTTACATCGATCGCTTGCGTACTGGTCTTTTAGCGGCCTCGCGCCTGTGTGCTCAGGAGCGTTTACCAAGTCTACAGATTAACCCTCATCCATGTGAGCCAACAACGGCTTATCGTGAGATTGAGCGCAATGCCATGGACTGGTCACAGGTAAGACCAGAGTGGGGTTTGTCACGTAATGCTTATATTATTATTGGGCGCAGAGATCTTACCAAGGATATGTCACTAGATGGTCGAGCATTCATGCATTCTTATGATTACCGACTAGATCCAATGCAACGATTGTTAGAGAACATCATTACGGGTCCTTTAGTTGTTGCGCAATGGATTAACATGGAGCACTACTTTTCGACGGTAGATAATGAACGGTTCGGAAGCAGTAGTAAGGTGTACCATAATGTTGCCGGCCGTTTTGGAGTCATGACAGGTGGGTTAAGTGATTTACGTACCGGTCTACCATCACAAACTGTTCTTAATAAAGGTTTACCCTACCACGAACCAATACGATTGATTGCAGTCATAGAATCGCCGTTAGAGCATGCTCGGAAGGCTATAGAAAGTGTGGTCGCTGTTAAGACTTTGGTCGTAAATGAATGGATACGCTTGCTGGTCATCGATCCAGAAAAACAGGAAGTATATACCTATAATAGTGGTGAGTGGGAAGCCAAGCCCCTTTTAGATGCAAATGAATCATCCTTAGCGAAGGAGTCAAGCACATAATGAATAAAGTTAACTTCAGTACAGTAAAGAAACTCGAAATTATTCTCAGTGGTGAGCATCAGGCGTTTGCAACTGACTTGCTCGATAATGCAGGTGTAACGGGCTATACCATCATCAATAATCTTTCCGGTAAAGGTCGCCATGGTTTTCATGAAGGTCATTTAATGTTTAACGAGGAAGACGTGTTAATCATGATTATTGCTGTTGTTCCAGAAGAATTAGTGGAACCAATTCTTGAGGGGCTTGAACCTTTTTATAGTGAACACTCAGGAGTTGTATTTATATCCGATATTCAGGTAACACGGTTTGTAAAATTCAGCAAGTAAGTACTGCTAAGTAAGGTTAATAATAATGCGCGTCTTCAATGAAATAAGTCTTCAGAATGTACGGGGTGATATCTTTGGTGGTGTCACTGCAGCTGTCATTGCTTTACCTATGGCCCTGGCTTTTGGTGTGGCTTCTGGTGCGGGGGCAGAGGCAGGTTTGTATGGTGCAATCATGGTTGGGTTGTTTGCCTCATTATTTGGGGGATCACCAACACTAATTTCTGAACCGACTGGCCCTATGACTGTGATCTTCACAGCCGTTATCGTGAAACTAACTGCTTCCGATCCTGTTAATGGTATGGCAATGGCATTTACTGTCGTGATAATGGCGGGTATTTTCCAGATCCTTTTTGGTTTCATGAAGTTAGGCAAATACGTTACTTTAATGCCCTATACTGTTGTCTCTGGATTCATGTCAGGGATCGGCATCATACTTATTATATTGCAATTTGGACCGCTCCTTGGTCAAGCTTCACCAGCTGGTGGTGTCATTGGTACGCTAGAAAATATACCAAACTTAATCGCGGGTGTTAAGACACCAGAATTGCTCTTAGGCATTATGACTATCGCGATCTTGTTATTAATGCCCATCAAGTTAAAACGATTTTTACCCCCTCAGTTAATTGCTCTGGTTCTGGGCACAGTTATCTCGGTAATGTTTCTTAGCATGGACGATATAAGGCGTATCGGAGAAATACCGACTGGGTTGCCTGATTTTCAAATACCAGTCTTTTCAAGTTCAGAATGGACAATTATGATCGTAGAGGCCATCGTACTGGGAATGTTGGGCTGTATAGATGCGTTATTAACTTCTGTAGTCGCAGATAGCATGACGCGAACTCGACACAAGTCAGATAAGGAATTGATTGGACAAGGAATTGGTAACATGATGTCAGGTTTATTTGGCGGATTACCTGGCGCCGGTGCAACCATGGGTACTGTCGTAAGTATTCAGGCAGGGGCAAGAACAGCGCTATCAGGTTTGGTTAGGGCGAGTATATTATTAGTCGTGGTCTTGTGGGCGGCAGGACTCACAGCTGTTATTCCATTAGCAGTACTCTCTGGAATTGCTCTGAAAGTTGGTATGGATATTATTGACTGGCGGTTCTTAAAACGTGCCCACATAATCTCCGGAAAAGGCGCCTTCATTACATATGCAGTTATACTTCTGACTGTTTTTGTTGATTTGATTGTAGCGGTTGGTCTTGGTTTGTTTGTGGCGAATGTAATTACGATTACAAGGCTATCTAATTTACAAGCGGACGATGTTAAATCAGTAACGGATCCAGATGTATCTGACATTGAATTATCAGAGCGGGAAAAAGAATTATTAAAAGCTGCAAAGGGTAGACTAATATTGTTTTATCTTCGTGGAACGATGATTTTTGGTACCTCTAGAGCTATTTCTCGCAAAAACTCCCAGGTCGAAGGTCGATGTGCATTAATTATAGATCTTACCGATGTCACCCATCTTGGTGTTTCAGCAGCTTTGTCACTTGAGGAGTCGATTCTCGATATGATTAGGGCAGGGCGCTCTGTATACATCGTTGCGAGTGATGGCCAGCCTCTACAGCGTTTAACAAAAATGGGTTTGCTGCAGAAAATACCTGGTGAGAATGTTGTTGAAAAACGTATAGAGGCATTCGAGCATCTACAACAACTGCAGCAAGATACAGACTTATTTAAAGGTTGCGACAATGTTTAGCCAGAAAATATAGTTTTTAAACACTTTTGGAGCCTGCTTTAAGTAATTTACAAATCGCACCTTTCTAATTCACTCACGATAAGTTTGCTCTTAGTTAGTGCAAAATGCCTGACCTTATCAGTTCTATTTACTATAAATCAATAAGTTAGCGATCAGATTAACTGGTACATCGTTTGCTTTGAGTAATACGAATGCAAACAAAAGTAATATTGAAACGGGTAGTTGAGCAATAATGATGATGCGATACAAAGATGGATTCTGGCCCAATTTCGCAGCGCTTGTGTATGTGGGTGTGGCCTATTTTGTGGGCTGGGTAATGTTCTTTACTGACGAGGTTGTTTTATATATACCAGGCGTCCTAATTCTCGCACATAGTATGGTGATTGCAGCCTATATGATTCACGAGTGTGCACATAACACGATCTTTGCAAAGAATAAATGGAACGCCAAGCTTGGCAGGGTCCTGTTGTGGTTTACAGGCTCCTGCTATGGGACTTATGAAGAAATCCGTGAAAAACACTTTCGTCATCATGTCGATCGTGCTGATGTGGTGGCTTTTGATTATCGTCCCCGTCTATCTAAATTCCCCAAACTGGTCAAGTTGATGCATATCCTGGAATGGTTGTACATTCCTGCGCTAGAGATCATGATGCATTTATTAGTTTTGATATTGCCATTTACCATGGATAATCGTCGTTCTAAAAGAAAATTAGTCTTGATTGTCCTCACTATTCGAACAGTGATATTCACTAGTGTTTTTATTTTCGAACCCTTCGCTGTAATTTTATATGCCGTTGCTTACATGATGTTCTTAACGGTGATGCGTTTTATGGATGTCCATCAGCATACCTATGAGATCTTTGAGACACTGGATCAACCAAGAGGAGAAGAAGCAAATAAATTCGATCGTGAGTATGAAGTGCGCAATACATTTTCAAATATGATTTCATTGCGTTATCCCTGGGCAAATTTGTTGATGTTGAATTTTGGCTATCATAACGCGCATCATGAAAAGCCAACGACACCCTGGTACCGGTTGCCAGCCTTGCATAAGGAGTTATTTGCTGACGATACCACACAAGTTTTTCCCTTTATAAACCTGTTGAAGTCTTATCATCAATATCGAGTGCCTCGCATGTTGAATGCCGATGAAGGGGATATTGGCGGTCTGGAAAAAGGTCGCCAATTTGTAGGTGTTGATGGTGTTTCATTTTTAACAGCACATTAGGTATCTTATGACACAGGTAAAAAAATTCTGGCCGATTTTGACAGGCATCCATAAATACGAAAAAACGTTATCTACACGTAATATTGGTCACGGCCAGATTATTGAAGCACCTATCCTGGCGTATCTTATGGAAACCAGTAATGGTCGCATCCTTTACGATGTCGGCTGCGACTATGAAAAGATCAATGATTTGCAGAAGCGACATCATTTTTATGAAAATGATGAATTCCCCTTTGGCCCTCCAACCATGACAGAAGAACAAAAAATGGAAAATCGACTCCGACAGTTGGGTTTACAGCCGCTGGACATAGATACTGTTTTTGTCGGTCATTTACATTTTGATCATGGCGGTGGCCTCTGCGACATGAAACATGCAGAAGTGCATGTACACAGCAAAGAATATGAAGCCGCGAATCAACCCGCCGATGGCGCCTACTTTGCAGAAGATTTTACCGGTGATTATCACTGGCGATTTCAGGATGACGAATATGATTTGGTGCCTGGCATTAGAGCAATCGAAACACCAGGGCATACAGCAGGGCACATGTCGATGCTCATTGAGTTACCAAAAGGCAAACCCATACTTTTGGCGGGCGATGCGGCCGATTTGACTGAAAATATCGAGCAAGAAATTGCACCGGGTTTATGTTGGCATGATAAAGAAGACTTAGCATTGGCGAGTATTCGTAAGTTAAAGAACATTGCTAAAGAGACAGAAGCCTGTTTATGGCCCAATCATGATATGTCTTTTTATCGTCAATGTACGCCTTTCCCTGGCTTTTATGAATAGCCCTTAAGGATATCAATATGAAAAACGGACTTGCCATTAGTATCTTGTTTGTTAGCTCCATTGGCTGGGGGTTAACCTGGTTGCCAATCAAAGGCATTAACCAGATGGGACTGGATGGCTTGTATTTAATATTTATTGCTTTTGCCTCTGCAGGCATATTAATGAGTCCATTGTTATTTATCCAACGGAAGTCCTGGCGTGGAAATCTACAATTTCTGTTACTGATTGCATTTTTTGGAGGTCTGGCTAATCTCCTGTTTCAAACTGCAATGGTTCATGGTGATGTGGTAAGAGTCATGATTTTATTTTATTTATTACCCGTTTGGAGTGTCTTGGGTGGTTGGTATGTGCTTAAAGAGAAACCTGACTGGATACGTATAGGGGCTGTGATCATATCTTTAGTCGGTGCCTTGTTAATATTAAATGTCGACAGTCATACATTTGATGGCCTAAGCTGGATCGACGTGATTGCAATCGGTGCAGGGATGGCATTCGCATTTAATAATATATTATTTCGTAAAACTGCAGAGCAACCCCTTGCTAGCAAGGTGAGTGCAGTATTTATAGGTTGTGCGCTCCTAATCGGTACTTATCTAGTATTTAATACTCCTACGACGGGACTACCTGAAAATGGAGCGCCATTGTATGCTGCGTTATATGGTATTTTCTTCCTGACACTGATTACTTTTGGTACGCAATGGGGCGTTACCCAGTTAGAAGCAGCAAGAGCGGCATTGATAATCGTGATGGAACTGGTCGCAGCAGTAATATCGGTGGCATTGCTCACCGATGTGGTTTTATCCATTCGGGAAATAATCGGCGGGGCATTAGTGTTGTCCGCCGCAGTACTTGAAGGCTGGCGTGAACCAGATACAGAAACGGTTGAAGTTGTTAAATCCTGATTATCTGTTTGAAATAAAGTTTTTGAAGTGCGTTCGTTCCGTATTGGCCATCCAGCAGTTGAGTTCCCACAGATCAGCGACCGGTTCACGAGTGAAAGGTGCTTCTTGTAAATAACCATCGGGTCCAAACTCAGGTGTCATCGTCGCGATTGAATAATTCCGGTCCATCATTGACTGCCAGAGTATCGCCCACCAGGACTGATGAGCATGCAATGCGTCCTGATATTCTGGTGCCGCAGGGTTAGGAACCTGTGGACCCTGGTCATAACCAACACGAGCATGTATATGGTGGGCATTGCCTGCAATCGCATTAATAACATCAATCTCTGTATCTATTAACCGTTCACTGACAACACACCAGTGGCTAAAGTCACAGGTTAATTTAATTAGAGGTAGTTGCTCTACAAGGCGTTGGGTGATCCAGGGATTAAAGAAAGAGCGCCCTCGGTGTGTTTCGAAACTAATTGTCACCTTGAATGATTCCGCAATGTCCATAGCGCGGCTAAAAAACTCCAGGCTTTTTTCTTCTGGCCAGGCATCGCAACCACCCAGACAGGTAATGAATAGCGGTTGAAGTTCCAGGCTGTATTCCATTTTCTGTTTTAACGAATCCAGGTGCTCTTCCAAGCTGGCGTGACGATCAGGGACATAGCTTCCGGCAGTTGTGACCTCGGCGATGTACTCTAACTGATTGTCGTGAAGTAGTTGCTTAATATGTGTGCGCGTCTGCGAGCCATGTGGTGCTGGACCTTCTATTCCTTGCATTTCTGCTTCGAGTGTCTCAGCTACTGCCTGCTCGTAGGTACTGGTAAGCCCCCAAAGCGTTTTGAATATTTTCAGTTTCATAAATTGAAACTAGCAACTGGTGCGTGTATTGGCAATTGATAGATCGCTTTGCTCATCAATGCACAAAATAAAACAGAGCTGAGTTTGTCTGCACTTGAGTGGTGCATGAATAATCACTCCCTCAGTATACAGTTCAGCTAAGTACTTGTTATTAATACATTATGTTGGAATAAATTAGATTGGCATATAGGTTGCACTCAGTATTACTAAAAGTTTATTTCGTAATACTACAGGGGACTGCTATGCATTTTATGATGAAGAAAATATTAGGTTTGCTCGCAGCAACTATGCTGTTTAGCGCTTCTGCGCACGCAGCCGAGCCTTTGAAGATTGGTTACAGTGACTGGCCAGGTTGGGTGTTGTGGGAAGTTGCCATTGAAAAGCAGTGGTTTAAAGAAGAGGGTCTGGATGTCAAATTTGAATGGTTTGATTATGTAGCCTCAATGGACGCGTTTGCTGCTGGTAAAATAGACATTGTTGGTATGACTAATGGTGACACTCTGGTGACGGGCTCAACAGGAGCGAAAAGTGTCATGTTCTTACTGAATGATTACAGTAATGGTAATGATATGCTTATTGCAAAACCTGGAATTAATTCGGTAAAGGAATTGAAAGGTAAAAAAATTGGTGTCGAAGTAGGATTTGTGAGCCATTTACTGCTGCTTAACGCACTTGAAAAATTCGGTTTGAGTGAGTCAGATGTGGAATTAGTAAATGTACCGACTAACGAAACTCCTCAAGTGCTTGCATCAGGGCAGGTAGATGCAATTGTAGCCTGGCAGCCCAGTTCAGGTATTGCACTACAGCAGGTACCTGGTTCCAAAGCGATCTATACCAGCGCCGATGAACCTGGCCTGATTTATGATGTTTACGCAGCCTCACCAAAAGTGTATGCAACCCGCAAAGATGATTTAAAGAAATTGCTAAAAGTTTGGTATCGTGCGGTAGATTATTTGTATGACCCTAAAACACGTGGAGATGCTATTAAGATCATGGCTTCACGCGTAGGCTTAAAACCAGATGAATATAAAGAGTTCGTGTCTGGCACAAAAATCCTGAAGTTGGAAGAAGCCAAAAAATATATGACCAAGGTCAAAGGTTTCAAGTCAGTAACAGGATCATCAAAAATTTCTGATGACTTTAATGTTGCAAATAAGGTTTATAAAAAACCGGAAGATATAGGATCATATATTGATTTCTCATTAACCTTGGGTATGTAAACAAAGGGATTACTCCAGATGGCCTCAGCAGTTGCACAGCTTTTCTCAGTACGACGTGAATTAAATGCAAACACGCGTATCTGGGTGATAATTTTTAGCTTTATTCTGCCGCTGGTTGTCTGGAGTATGATCAGCTACATCCCCTTTCTCTGGCACCCTAAAGTGGAAATCACCTCTCCTGGTGATGTAGGGTATTTCTCTGAGGGAATGCTGGTTGACCGCGAAGTCTTTGATAGTGAATTACAAAAAATAATCAAAGAAGATAAGGTGCAACCAGAAGGGTTTCCTGCCAATCCAGTTTATTTACCAGCTCCACATGAAGTCGCAGTAGCATTTTATACAGCATTTACCACCGAACCTAAACGACGTAGTGAAAAATGGTTGCATGAGAGCTTGTGGGACAGTGTCCAGGTTATATTTTGGGGCTTTCTTATTTCATCAATAATCGGTGTGCCTTTAGGTATTATCTGTGGTACCTATGATTTTTTCTCGAAACTGTTTGAACCGTTTGTTGAATTCTTTCGATACTTGCCTGCGCCTGCATTTGGTGCATTGGCTGTTGCTATCCTAGGTATTCATTCCGCACCCAAGATTGCTATTATTTTTATAGGTACTTTCTTTCAGCAAGTACTCATTGTTGCGAATACAACACGGAAACTCGATCCGTCTTTATTAGAGGCAGCGATGACATTGGGAGCAAAGCGCACGACACTGCTTTTTCGTGTCGTTATCCCTGGGATCATTACTTATTTGTATAAAGACTTACGTATTCTACTAGGTTGGGCCTGGACCTATTTAATCGTAGCTGAGTTGATCGGTACCAGCTCAGGTATAACCTGGTTTATTACCCAGCAAGCCCGTTATAAAAACTTTGAAAACGTGTATGCGGCAATCATGATTATTGGAATTATTGGACTAACGACAGATTTGATTCTGGCATGGATAGGGCGTCGACTCTTTTCATGGGAACGTGAGATGGCAAAAACATGACACACCTGGAACTACCAAGTTATTTAGAACAGTCTGAGAACGTGCGGGATCGATTTAGTCGTTTGAAAGAACGCCCCGTGATTCTTGAAGTCAAAGGGCTGCAAAAAGAATTCGACACACCACAAGGTCGTGTTACGGCCTTGAAAGATATTAATTTTAAAACGCATAGACGTGAATTCGTCTGTGTGATTGGTCCATCAGGTTGTGGTAAATCTACGTTGATACGTATTTTGGCCGGATTAGAAAATAAATCCTCTGGCAAAGTGTTACTGGAAGGGCAGGAAGTAAGTGGGCCGGGTCCGGATCGTGGCATGGTATTTCAAGGATATACACTGTTTCCCTGGCTAACCGTTAAGCGTAATGTCATGTTTGGTCTTGAAGTTAGTGGGCAGGGCAAATATATTGCTGAAGATGAAGCCAGACAGTGGATTGAACTGGTAGGATTAAGTAAATTTGAGAATAGTTATCCGCATCAACTATCAGGAGGAATGAAACAGCGAGTAGCGATAGCCAGAGCGCTGGCAAATCAACCACGGATACTTTTGATGGATGAACCTTTCGGCGCCCTCGATGCACAAACGCGTGCTAAGATGCAGGGTTACTTGATGGAGATCTGGAAAAATATCGATATCACTATTTTGTTCATTACACATGATCTGGATGAAGCAATCTATCTCGCAGACCGAATCCTGGTACTGAAAGCCCATCCTGGTGAGGTGCAGGAACTTATCGAAGTACCCGTACCACAGCCTCGTTCACAAGATCAGTTATTAACCCCAGAATTTCTGGCGACTAAGAAGCGTCTCGAAGAATTGATTCATCCTCCTGTTGAAGAAAAAGAAATGAATGGTGATCATATGAATATGGTGCGTATGGTACCGGTAAATGATGAGGTCGAGAGCGTATTTTAAATGGATATGCGCGTGAAACAGAACGTGAGTCGTGTCAGTATCTCTCTTCAGGAAAAAGTGCTCTATGAGCTAGACGAAATGGTGGGCGAGTGTGGTTTTGAGAGTCGTTCACAGGCGATCTCCGAAATGATCAACAGGCAAGTAGCAGAGCATAAAACCAAACTGGATGATTCAGTTATGGTTGGCACGATAAATCTCGTATACGATCATTCAGTTAGGGGGTTGCAAAAAAAACTAACAGACATACAGCATAAGTATATCGATGAAGTAATCAGTTCGCTAAATGTAAACCTGATTGATGCGCAAACTTTGGGAGTAATTCTTGTTCAAGGGCCGGCAAAAAAGCTAAAAATGATCTCGGATAAAATGGTAAGCTGCAAAGGGGTGCATACAGGCAAGTTATTAATGTCTACTGCGATTATGCCACCACTACACCCATTGCCAAGATAAGGTAAGAAATAATGAGTGATGTTCTTTACGAAGATGAATTAGCGCCTGCCTGTCACTGGTCGTTACGAATGAAACGAGGAACGGTCTTGCGTGTTATTGATAAAGAAGGTGGCGCAAATGTTGGGATGCTATTTTATAATCCGGAAAATTTACTCGAACGCTATAACGCACCCGATACTTTAAAGTGCCAACATACATTCAAAATTACTAAGGGACACTGTTTATACTCAGATATGGGTCGGATATTCTGCTCAGTGATAAATGATACAGTTGGTTGGCATGAAACCGCCTGTGGCAATACCACTAAAAAGATAGTCAAACAAAAGTGGGGAGAGCACACCTATCAGGAATATCGAAATGAGTGGCAACAAAATGGTTACAGCAGTTTTCTAGTCGAGCTTGCGAAATATGGGCTTGCTAAGCAAGATATGGCTGCAAACCTTAACCTGTTTAGTAAAGTAGAAGTCAATGATGCAGGTGATCTGCAATACTGTCCCGGCAACAGTAAGGCAGGTGACTATATTGATCTCCGATTTGAAATGGATACCCTGGTGCTGCTTCACACCTGTCCTCACCCCTTAAATCCAGAAACAGAGTATCCTCGACGCGCAGTAAAGTACCAAATTTTAAAAGCGGATCCAGTAGCCGATGACGACTATTGTAAAAATTTGTGTGCGGAAAATCAAAGAGGATTCAAGAATAACGAAATATATCACCTGGGAGTCGATTTATGATCAAGGAAAGCGCATTAGTCCCTGAAGATGCGGTGTTCCGTAAAACTGTTCCAGCCGGTGATTATTTTATTGATACTATTAATTCAGGGCAGACTATCCGTATTCTGGATCTGGAAGGTAACCAGGCTGCAGATACCCTTTTCTATAGCGCCGAGGATCCATCTGAGCGCTATAGCGCGATGGATACCATAAGAGAACAGGGAAATGTGTATCTTACTACGGGTACCAAATTGATGACTAATGATAGTAACATCCTGTTAGAAATAGTTGCCGATACCTGTGGCCGACATGATACCCTGGGTGGTGCCTGTGCAACTGAAAGTAATACGGTACGCTATGCATTGGAAAAAAAATGTATGCATGCATGTCGTGACAGCTGGATGTTAGCTGTAGCAGAAAATGAAGAGTATGGTCTGAATAAAGGTGATATTACACACAATATCAATTTTTTCATGAATGTGCCCATTACAAAAGGTGGTGAATTGACCTTCGAGGACGGCATCTCTGCGCCAGGCAAATATGTAGAACTCAAAGCCATGATGGATACAATCGTATTAATATCTAATTGTCCACAACTGAATAATCCATGCAACGGGTATAATCCAACCCCTATTGAGGTGTTGGTTTGGGATGAATAATTGATCTGATTCAATGCCTTCGATGGACGACCATCGTCGCTTAGTAATAACCGGGACGACCCGAATCGGACTTAAAAAGTTATGTTCAATAAAATACTCATTGCGAATCGTGGTGCTATAGCAACACGGATCATTCGCACTTTAAAAAAAATGAGTGTAACGTCAGTCGTTGTTTATGCAGAAGCGGACGCCGATTCATTACATGTTAGAGAAGCAGATGAAGCATATAGTTTGGGTGATGGTCCTGTTGCCGATACCTACTTAAATCAAGATAAGATATTTACGATAATCAAACAATCTGGTGCACAAGCTGTACATCCCGGCTATGGTTTCCTCAGCGAAAACTCCGATTTTGTAAAGCGATGTCAGCAAGAAGACGTTGTTTTTCTTGGGCCCACTACCGAACAGATGGCTGCTTTCGGTATGAAACATTCTGCGCGCGAACTGGCCGAAAATAATCAGGTTCCTTTGCTGCCCGGTAGTGAGCTGCTTGCCAGTCTTGATGAGGCTTTAATTGAAGCTGAAAAGATTGGCTATCCTCTTATGTTAAAAAGTACTGCCGGCGGTGGTGGTATTGGCATGCAATTATGTTGGAACAAAGATGAACTAGCGAAATCTTATGACTCTGTTAAAAGATTGAGCGAGTCTAATTTTGCCAACAGTGGTTTATTTTTAGAAAAGTTTGTTGATAAGGCGCGTCACATTGAAGTACAGGTCTTTGGTGATGGTAAAGGCAAAGTAATTGCCCTGGGTGAGCGAGATTGCAGCAGTCAACGCCGTAATCAAAAGGTTATAGAAGAAACGCCAGCGCCGCATATTCCAGATGCCGTCCGTACCCAATTACAGGCAACCGCAAAGCGACTTTGTGCAGCAGTAAATTATCGTAACGCCGGTACCGTTGAGTATATCTATAATCCGCAAAACGACGAATTCTATTTTCTTGAAGTGAATACCCGTTTACAAGTCGAGCACGGGATTACTGAACAGGTCTATAGTGTCGATCTTGTCAGAATGATGATCGAGCTGGGAGCGAATGAACTTGCACATTTGGATGAAATCGAGAGGTCGCTACAACCAAGCGGGCATAGTATCCAGTTTCGGTTATATGCAGAAGACCCCAATAAACAATTTCAGCCATGTGCCGGTTTATTGAGTGAGGTTAACTTTCCAGCTGCAGATGGTAAGCAACTTCGAATTGATCATTGGATAGAAAGTGGTTCGGTGGTGTCACCTAATTACGATCCAATGCTTGCCAAAATCATTGTACATCGTGAAAACAGGGAGCAAGCCTTAGGGGCCTTATTAGATGTCATGGAAGATACTAATATATATGGTATCGAGACAAATATGGAGTTTGTTCAGCATGTTTTGCAGACTGATATATTCAAAGAGGGCAAGATTTATACACGTTATCTGAATGACTTCCGTTACACACCTGCCACCATTGATGTACTTGTGGGCGGTACCCAAACCAGCATTCAGGATTATCCTGGACGAACCGGTTACTGGGATATTGGAGTACCACCCTCGGGGCCCTTTGACAACATATCGTTCCGATTAGGCAACCAGCTATTAGGCAATGCTGCAGACAGTGCCGGACTTGAAATAACTTTGAATGGACCAACCCTGAAATTTAATACCAATACGACTATCGTCTTGGCAGGGGCAGACATGGAGGCTACGCTTGACGATAAACCGGTTCCATTCTGGCAAACAGTGGATATATCAGAAGGTCAGGTACTGAAGGTTGGTAAAATTAAAGAGGCCGGTGCTCGCAGTTATTTGCTGGTTAAAGGTGGAATCCAGTGCCCTGATTATTTATCTTCGAAATCAACATTTACGCTAGGTCAGTTTGGTGGTCATACCGGCCGACTGCTAAGGCCGGGAGATGTTTTAAAGATTCAACACGTTGAACACAGCGACAGTAACAAACTGGTACCTGAGCTAATACCATTAATAAAAAATGAGTGGGAAATTCGTGTTATCTATGGTCCCCATGGTGCGCCTGATTTTTTCACAAATGAAGATATCGAGACTTTCTTCAATGCTCGCTGGGAAGTGCATTATAACTCTAGTCGTACCGGTATACGTCTGATCGGTCCAAAACCACAGTGGGCTCGTTCTGATGGTGGTGAAGCAGGGATGCATCCCTCAAATATCCATGATAATGCTTATGCGATTGGCGCGATTGATTTTACCGGTGACATGCCGGTGATTCTTGGCCCTGATGGCCCGAGTCTAGGTGGATTTGTCTGTCCTGCCACGGTCATCCATGCAGACCTGTGGAAGCTAGGGCAACTTAAATCCGGTGATAGCATCAAGTTTATCCCTGTCTCTGTTGAAGATGCGGTGAAGCTTGAAAGAAATCAAATTTCATCGGTTAACACACTCAGCCAGAATAATTTGGACGTAAATACAACGACTCTGGATAGCACGATCATCAAGACCATCAATAAAGAAAAGTTTGGGATAGAAGTGGTGTATCGTCCCGCGGGGGATCATTATTTGCTCGTAGAATATGGTCCACTCGTGTTGGATATTAATCTGCGTTTCCGAGTGCATGCCTTAATGGAGTGGATGAATAATCACCGTGTTGATGGACTCCAAGAGCTTACTCCCGGAATTCGCTCATTACAGATCCACTATAACAGCCAGAAGCTTTCGTTAGCACAACTGCTGGAAATATTACATCAGGCAGAATCTGAACTGGTTAATCTCGAAGATCACAAGGTGCCATCAAGGATTGTGCATTTGCCGTTGAGCTGGAATGATGAAGCCTGCCAACTGGCGATTGATAAATATATGCAATCGGTTCGCAAAGATGCACCCTGGTGCCCCAGTAACCTGGAGTTTATTCGTCGCATCAATGGTCTTGATTCCATTGATGAAGTAAAACAGATTGTCTTCGATGCCAGTTATGTGGTGATGGGACTGGGTGATGTCTATCTGGGGGCACCAGTCGCCACACCACTTGATCCCCGTCATCGTTTAGTGACCACTAAATATAATCCTGCCAGGACCTGGACCGCAGAGAACTCGGTGGGGATTGGTGGATCGTATTTATGCGTCTATGGGATGGAAGGACCGGGAGGATATCAATTTGTTGGTCGGACCCTGCAAATGTGGAATCGCTATCATAAGACTACCGAGTTTAGCCAGCCCTGGTTATTGAGATTTTTTGATCAGATCCGATTCTACGAGGTCGATGCAGACGAACTTAAACAGGTTCGCAAAAGCTTCCCTAAAGGGCAGTACACACTAAATATTGAACAAACTGAATTTAGCCTGAAAGAATATAATCAATATCTGGAACAAAATAAAAATGATATTGAAATATTTACCAGACAACGACAAAAGGCATTTAACGAAGAGCTGCAGCGCTGGATTGAATCAGGGCAGATTAATTTTGAAAGTGAGCAGCATATTGTGGATGATCCGGCTCTGGAAGAAGTTCTCGCTAACAATGAAGTTGCAATTGAGAGCCATGTAGCTGGCAATATTTGGAAAATCCTGGTGCACCCCGGCGACAAGGTAGAAGAAGGCGATGCGGTGTTAATTTTGGAATCGATGAAGATGGAAATCGAAGTTGTCGCGATAGAGTCTGGCACGATTAAAAGCATCTCAAAAGAAGAAGGTAGCCAGGTATCTGCCGGGCAACGTTTGATAGTTATGGAGTTAATGTCATGAATATAACGAATATGACGATTGCAGGTCTGTTACAGCAATATCGCAATCGTGATTTTACCCCCTCTGATCTCATTGAGTTTTTATTAGCAAAAGCAGAAGAACTGGCTGAATATCATAGCTGGATTCATCTCATGTCGCGGGAAGAGATTCAGCCTTATCTTGATGCGTTGCAAGGCAAATCCGCCGATGAATTACCGCTGTATGGAATACCGTTTGCCATAAAAGACAATATCGATTTGCAGGGGATAGAGACGACCGCTGCCTGCGAGCCTTTTAGTTATGTACCTGAGGAATCTTCCTTCGTCGTGCAACTATTAATTGACGCGGGTGCTATTCCACTGGGGAAGACTAACCTGGATCAGTTTGCTACAGGTTTAGTGGGAACTCGGTCACCGTATGGTGCAACCAAGAATGCTTTCAACCCAGAGTATATCTCAGGAGGCTCTAGCTCGGGGTCTGCTGTGGTTGTGGCACAAGGTCTGGTTAGTTTCTCTTTGGGTACTGATACGGCGGGTTCAGGCCGTGTCCCTGCCGCATTTAATAACATCATCGGGATGAAACCGACGCGCGGGTTATTAAGCAATCATGGTGTAGTACCGGCATGCAAAACTCTCGACTGTGTTGCTCTGTTTGCAACCTCCACACAAGATATAGCTACTTTACTTGAAACAACTGGAAAGCATGATTCACAAGATCCCTATTCAAGAATCCAACCATCAGTAAACAATAGCTCACTATCATCATTGCAGTCATTTTCATTTGCAGTTCCCAGGTCGGAACAGCTAGAGTTTTTTGGCAATGATCACTATCAGACAATATTTGATCAGACAGTACTTAAATTGGAAAAACTCGGTGGGCGAAAAATTGAAATAGATTTCTCAGCATTTTTAGATGCCGCAAAACTGTTATACGAAGGTCCTTGGGTTACAGAGCGGTATCTGGCTTGTAAATCATTACTGGAAAAACAACCTGAAGCCATGCTGGATGTGACACGTAAAATTATTGCACCGGGTAAAGACAATCTTGCAACAGATGCATTTCGTGCACAATATAAGTTACATGCCTACAAACAAGTCACCGACGCACTCTTACGTGAATGTGATTTCATGTTGACACCAACTACCGGCACCATCTATACGATAGATCAAGTCAACCAAGATCCTATTAAGTTGAACTCAAATTTGGGGTATTACACCAATTATATGAACTTGCTGGATTATGCTTCAATTGCAATCCCAGCAGGATTTACAAATGATGGATTGCCCTTTGGGGTCACGCTGGTATCAACAGCGTTTAGTGATGAAAAACTCTTAGACTATGCAAGCCTTATTCAACAGTCATTAAAATTGCCATTAGGTGCGACTAATAAAGAATTACCAGAGATGATACCTCAGCAGAGGACATCAGAACATAATATGAAAATAGTTGTATGTGGAGCACACATGTCAAATCTACCATTAAACAGCCAGTTGACAGATCGTCAGGCCGTTATGGTGAAGCAATGTAAATCTTCTCCACACTATAAATTGTTTGCTTTACCCGGAGGGCCGCCAGAGCGTCCCGGAATGATACGAGTAGATGAAGGTGGTGCTGCAATCGAGGTGGAAGTCTGGGAAATGCCTGTAGCGTATTTTGGCAGCTTCCTGGCGGGTATTCCGCATCCGCTAGGGTTAGGCAAGGTTGAGTTGGACGATGACAGCTGGGAAACAGGGTTCATTTGCGAAAGTTATATTCAGGCAGAAGCCAAAGACATTAGTCAATTTGGTGGGTGGAGGCCTTATGTTACGCGCGAATAGTGTTTTGAATAAAAATCAACCGATGCATCCTAACTTATTGAATATAATTATAAAAAATTAAGTCAGGAGAGCGGCTAATGACCATACAGGGACAGTTTTTTTATGTCCAAAAGCTGAAAATTAGTCTTGAAAGTTGAATGGTTGACCATAATAATCAAGTATTAGTTCGAATTAGACAAGAGGTAAAAAGCAATGCAAATTCCAGAGCGTGATGGTGATGGTTACCTGGTAGACATGAATGCCTGGACACCTGAAATCGCAAAGGCGATGGCAGAAGCCGATGGTATTGAGCTAGATGATGAGCAATGGGAGCAAATTACAAAAGCTCGGGAGTACTATGAGGAGTATAGTGTTGTTCCTCCGATTCGTAAGTTCTCAAAATACATTGAAGCAAATCAAAAGGACATGTTTAAAAAGTGGATGACAGGTCCGATGAAGCCTATCACGAAATATGGTGGCTTACCCAAGCCTACTGGTTGTGTATAAAGCAAAAGCCCAGGTATTGCCTGGGCTTTTGGTTTTTAACAATAGAAAATTTATCTTTAAAGATGACTGCTATTAAATACATATAGAGCGGTCTAACTGGTTTTTGCGCTAAGGAGAGAGCTTTGAATATTTTACTCACGGGTGCTACTGGATTTATTGGCAAGCCCCTTAGCCAGAAACTTATCAGTGATGAGCATCAAGTATTTGCCTGGGTCCGAAATAAAAATAAAGCGGAGGCTGTTTTAGATAATCGGATTACATGTGTTGAACAGCTGGAAGAAATACAGGAACAAAATTTTGACGTCGTTATTAATTTAGCTGGTGAGCCGATTGCAGATAAACGCTGGACATCAGCACGTAAATTAGCATTACGCAATAGCCGTATAGGTCTGACAGAAAAGCTAGTTAAGTATCTTAACAGCCTGAATAAAAAACCCAGGGTCATTTTGAGTGGTTCGGCCATTGGTTATTATGGAAGCCAACAACCAGACCTGGAACTGGATGAAGATTCAGACAGCATTCAAGGTTTCACTCATACACTTTGTGCCGATTGGGAAGCAGCAGCTGCGTCATTAGCCGACGAGTCAACTCGAGTATGTTTTTTAAGAACAGGCGTTGTGTTAGGTAAGGGTGGTGGCGTGCTAGGGAAAATGGTGCTGCCATTTAAACTAGGTTTAGGTGGCCCCATTGGTAGTGGCAGGCAGATAATGTCCTGGATTCATCTGCAAGACTGGATTAAAGCCGCACTTTTTTTGATAGAGCATGAGGATCTTTCAGGTACTGTTAATCTGGTGAGTCCGAATCCTGTGAGTAACAGGGAATTTACGATGGCCCTGGCAAAAACCGTTCATCGTCCAGCCTTTTTTAAAGTCCCTTGCTTTTTTTTGAAACTGGCAATGGGTGAATCCGCTGAATTGTTATGTGAAGGGCAGAGAGTGATCCCGAAAAGGCTACTCGATGTGGGTTTTAAGTTTGAGTTTGAGCTTATTGAGCCAGCATTAAATAACGCTGTTACCTCGGAAATTGGTAACTAAACATAAATAGCAACAGGTTTTGAACATGTGGGAATATGAAGGTAAGCATCGTCCTGATTTTTATATAGAACCTGAGTCAGGACAGGAATCGGTGTGGGACTATCCCCGGCCACCCGTTATTGTCACTGACCCTCGCTTGATTGTAATTAAATACAGAAACAATATTATTGCGCAATCAAATCAAACTGTTCGGGTATTAGAGACAGCTAGCCCACCCACATTTTATATTCCTCCTGTTGACGTAATGATGGAATTTTTAAATGAGAATACCTCGTCTTCATTTTGTGAATGGAAAGGGCAGGCCAGCTATCTTGACCTGGAGTTAGGCAATGAAAAAATAGAAAATGTAGCCTGGTGTTATCACCACCCATTACCCGATTTTGAAAAGATAAAAGATTACCTGTGCTTTTACCCGTCAAAGCTGGACTGCTTTGTAAATGATATAAAAGTCAAGTCACAATCAGGTCGGTTTTATGGTGGCTGGATAACTCCTGAGATTATTGGGCCATTCAAAGGGGATTCAGGAACAGAAGGTTGGTAAACTCACAGCTATGATGCCTGATTAGCTTGTTCTACCATCAGATCAGCAATCTTATCAATGGTTCCAAGATATGGGGTAATTTTAATACTCACTTCAGGGTACTTGTTACGTACCGTATCAACTTCGCCAGGTATATCTTCTGTAACATGCCGTCCTGCAGATAAGAAATAAGGTAATACTATTATTTCTTTTGCACCTTTTTCGATGCACTGCTCGATACCACCAGGAATGGATGGCTCGGCTAATTCCAGAAAAGCGGTTTTAACTTGATCGAAACTCTCACCAGTAAGGCTTTCAATTCGTGATGATAACTCACGAACTTCATCGTTCGATGCCTGGCGACGGCTACCATGGGCAACAATGACTAAACTTTTCATAGGGACTCCTTTAAATCGTGATTTCCTGGGGGAATGGTTCCAGGTAATTCTGTTTGTTAATGTATGGAACGGGATACTTGCGAAGGTGATGCTTCAGCAACAGCAAGATTGCCGATAAAGGTAGATAACTGTTGCGGTACGACTCAAATGAGTTGAGTAATTCTACTTTATCTGCCTTGCTTAGCTTATTTTTAAGATAACCCATGATATGCATTAGCACATTAACGTGCCGGCCCTTAGTTACATTATTACGCATTACCAACATGAAGTGCTCAATATAACCCTGCCGGCGTTCCTTAAGATTCTGATAATTTGTTTCAGCAACCCACCGTCCTAAGTATCGATATTCTGCATGATTACGTGCCATTAGCATCAGCTTGTGAGTCGCGTGAAATTCTATAAAGGCGGTCAGGTTTTCATCGGGATTAGGGATAGCGTGCCAGCGGTGCAGCGCATAGACGCGTTCTATAAAATTCTGTTGTAAGTCGCTATCGTTTAAACGTCCTTCTTCTTCGACAGGTATCCACGGAAACTTTTCCATAAATATTTTTGCGAATAAGCCGATTCCATCATGACGTCGATGTCCGTCTTTATGCACAACAACAGGAACTCTAAATGCACCACAGGTTGGGGAACCTTTTTTGAAAATAAAACCATCGAGCTGGGAGTACTTTTGCGTAACGGAATTGGCATATTCTGACATGGAATCCGTATAGTCCTGCTGACTATCTTTGCTTGCCACTAAACGCGTTTCCCCGTCGATATCCTGCAGGCGAATCGTTTGACGGGGGACGCCCAGGCCAATACCGACTTCTGGGCATACTGTTTGAACATCCATGTGGTTTACCAGGATATCAGTAATGAGTCGGTTTTTCTTATGACCACCGTCAAATCTAACTGAATTCCCCATCAAACAACTACTGATTCCAATCTCAGGTACAGTGTTCATGGTTTACTCCAGGTGGTCACAGCGGTTATCGGGTTTGACAAGAAGCATATGTATATCGCTGATTGCGCGTTCAATGAAACCACCTTCGCAGTAACAGAGATAGAACTCCCACATGCGGATGAACTCATCGCTGTAGCCCATGCTTTTAATCGCATCGATATTCCTGTCTATGTTCTCACGCCATTGATTCAAGGTTGTTGCGTAATGAGGTCCGATATCGGTTAAGTTATAAAGACGCATATCAGTGGAACGGGTCACTGATGACAGGATTGCCGTATTTGAAGGAATACAACTACCAGGGAAGATATAGCGTTGAATAAAGTCTACCGAGTTCTTAGCTGCATCGTAGTTTTGATCTGCGATTGTGATGGCCTGCAATAACATCATACCGTCCGGTTTTAACAGGTCACTACATTTGTTGAAGTAAGTATCGTAGTATTGGTGACCAACGGCTTCGATCATCTCGATCGACACCAGTTTGTCATATTTCCCTTCAAGATCACGATAGTCTTCAAACATTACCGTAACTTTGTCGGTAAGCCCTTCGTTCTCGACTCGCTCACAGGCCAGTTCATATTGTTCTCTCGAGATTGTGGTAGTTGTAACCTTGCAGCCATAATATTTGGCTGCATGAATCGATAAACCACCCCAGCCTGTACCAATTTCCAAAAGATGGTCACTAGGGTGCAAGTCAAGTTTGTGGCAAACCGTGTCGAGGCGATTCACCTGTGCCTTATGCAAGCTCATCTCTGGATTGGCAAAGACGGCAGAGGAGTACATCATGGTTTGATCGAGCATCAAAGAAAAGAAATCATTACCCAGATCATAATGGGCTGCGATATTCCGACGGCTTCCCGTTTGAGTATTACGATTTAGCCAGTGAAGCCCCTTTTGTACCGGAATAGTAAGACGTGCAAGACCACTTTCCACACTTTCAAGGACATGCCTGTTCATGATAAACAATCTTATCAGGCCAGTTAAATCATTCGTTTCCCAATAATTTGACATGTAGGCTTCCCCGGCACCGATTGATCCACCGAAGGTGATATCACCATAGAAACGGGTATCTTTCACGCTGATTTGAATACGTAATGAGCAGCGTTCAGTCGTTTTGCCAAAGGTGTGCATTTCACCCTTATCAAAAATAACTAACTCACCATCCTTTATATCCTGAAGGCGCTTGAGTAAAATCTTTTTCGCCAGACCATCAAGTAAGCGTGGTTTGATGGTTGAGCCGGGAGTGATACGAGTCTCGATAACAGAAGTATTAGCATTCATACTTTATTCGCCTGTTCGGCGCCTCCTTTGGAATCAGTAATATTATCTGGATGGGTGTAAAAGGGCGTCTTTTTCAAAAATAATCGGAACGCCTGCCAATAGATGCCAAAAATAACCTTTAAAGTCATAGTTGGAAAGATGGTAAGTACGCGCGCAGCATTTAATCCAGTAAAAGGCTTCTTTTTTAATGATAAAGTCGCATCAAATACTTTTTTCTCATGTTCAAAGTTGTTCATATGCACAGCAAGAGATTTATCAGGCTTTGTGAAACGCCAGTCGTATTGCATGTCTATTGGCATGAAAGGAGAAATATGAAAATCCTTATCAAATTGGAATTTCATATACGGCTTTTTCTTCATCTCTTCATTTAATGGTAAAACATAGACGTGACGTTCACCCCATGGGGTGTTGGTGATCTCCGTAACGATATATTCTAGCTGGCTATCTGTTTTGTCAAAGCAGTAGTAAAAGCTGACTGGATTGAATACGTATCCAAAATAACGCAAATGAGTGAGTAGACGTACCGGTCCATTCGGACGTTTGCCTGTCTCTTTTTCAACTCGATCGATTACAGCCTGCTTCAGAGGGACATTCTTATCACCCAGGTAATCACTACGTTTGAACCAGGCCAATGTGGGTTTGGTTACCGACCAGAACCAGCGATTTCTAAAGACTTTATCCAATTCATCAAGGTCAAGATACATATAAAACAGCTTGTACTTGAAGTTATGTGGAGTTGGCGCGTTACGACGATGCCTAACTTGCCCTTCGTAGATGCAAGTGTGCATGATTATTCTCCTTAAAGTCATCTATTGCATTTAACGCGCTAACGACACCATCTTCATGAAAGCCAAACCGCCAATATGCACCACAATAGTAGGTGCGCTTAGCACCATTGAGTTCAGAATGACGTTTCTGAGCGGCTACACCATCTGGTGTAAATACAGGGTGGTGATAGGTAATCTTTTTGATTATCTTGGCAGGATCGATAGCCTGGCTGTTATTCAGGGTCACACACAATGTTGAATCAGTTGTCAGATTCTGCAAAATATTCATGTTGTATGTTAATGCGACATGATCATGCGCTTCTGGCAGGATATGATAATTCCAGGCCGCCCAGGCTAACTTACGTTTTGGTAATACGCTGTCATCGGTATGTAATACAGCTTCGTTTTCCTGGTAGGGAATAGCACCGAGTATTTGATTCTCTAAATCTGATGCATCAGAAAGAAGCGACAAAGCTTGATCGCTATGCGTAGCAATGAAGACCTGATCAAACACCTGCTTTGTTCCATCATGCAATTGAATATCGACATAATCAGAGTGTCGTTCGATCGATTTAACAGGGGAATTAGTATGTATTTTGTCAGCAAAAGAAGCGGTTAACTTTTTGACATATTCTCGTGAACCACCTTTAATCACATACCATTCAGGTCGGTCGTCTACACTTAGCATACCATGATTATGGAAAAAGCGAATAAAGAAACCAGCTGGAAATTTCAACATCTGTTTAGGGTGCGAAGACCAGACTGCTGCACCCATGGGTAACAAATACTGTTCAATAAACTCTTTTGAATATTTACCTTGTTGAAGAATGTCGCCTAAGCTTTTATCGGCCTCTTCTGTATCTAAAAGCGCAACCGCATTCTTATTGAAGCGCAAGATATCGTTTATCATCCGATAGAATGAAGGCTTAAGCAGGTTAGAGCGTTGTGCGAAAAGGGAATTGAGTGAGGTACCATTGTATTCCAGGCCTGATTTCTCGTTTTTCACGCTAAAACTCATTGATGAAGGCTGAACCTCGACATCCAATTCTTTAAGTAAACGAGTAAAATGGGGATAAGTTTTATAATTAAATACTATAAACCCAGTATCGACGGCATGTGTTGACTGCTCAAGAGAAACATTATGAGTGTGTGTATGTCCACCTATATAGTTATTGGCTTCAAAAACCGTGATGTCATGACTCTTATTTAAGTGATAAGCCGCCACGTTTCCAGCAATGCCTGTTCCAATAATTGCAATTTTCATAATTTCATCCTGCTATCTTAGATTCATTTTTTGAGTTACGGCATTCATCCATAACTCGTTTTGGAACGGGCCTTAAATCCCATATCAATCTACTACTTTGAAGTAGACGCAAAACATAGTATGAAATATCGATTTCCCACCAACGGAATCCCTGGCGCGCTGATCCTGGATAGTAATGATGATTGTTGTGCCAGCCTTCACCAAACGTGAGTAGAGCCAGTAGCCAGTTATTCCGGCTATCGTCACGCGTTTTGAACCGCCGTTTACCGATGGTATGGGCAAGTGAGTTGATTGTGAATGTAACGTGATACAGAACAAGTGTTGAAATAACAAAGCCCCATACAACCAATTGCAGACCACTTGTTTCCAGGGAAGGATAATAGGCAGAAAGCATTTCACCGAGACCGTAAAGTGATAGTGCGAGTAAAATAGGGATGAGTATGTCAAAACGGTCAATAAATCTTAGTTCTGGGTATTTAGCAAAGTCAGAAATTCGATCTAATCGAGTAGCAAAATTATGCTTTGACAAAAACCATCCCATATGACTCCAAACAAAACCATGCAGACGAGGAGAGTGCTCATCGTTTTCCTTGTCGGCATTTACATGGTGTGCACGATGATGGGCTGCCCACCATAAAGGGCCTCTTTGTGCAGAGCTTGCGCCAATTACTGCAAAAATAAATTGAACGGCGCGAGATGTTTTGAATGCCTTATGTGAAAAATAACGGTGATAAAAGCCTGTAATTGCAAACATTCTGATCATATAAAGTGCGACTGCAATTATAACGGCAATCGGGCTGACACCAACTAAAAATACAAACATTACCGAAAGGTGTAGCAGAATAAATGGTATAGTCCGTGTCCAGTCGATTGACTTCTTAAACGTGGTATCCTTGATGTCGTTTGCTGCATAACTGTCAAACCAACGGATCAGCGAGTAGAAAAAAGATTTAGCTGTTAAAGATGTCATAGTTATATCCTATTACCAACTTTGAGGTACTTTTTTAAGCTCGTTAATGTCGTATCCTTCCTGCTCAATGATTTGGACCATTTTTTCGTATTCTTTTTCAGGAACAGTCGGATTTCGTGCCATAATCCATACATAATCACGTTTTATGCGACCAATGATGGTGTGGTTGTAATCTTCATCCAGATATAAAATCCGGTAATCAGACTTGATAGGCCAGATGAACTGCATACCCCAGACAGCATTCGATTCTTTGTCGTATATGTAACCAGTAGGGTGGTATTCTTTTTTCTCACCAGTAAAACTGTCCTGGTAAAAACTGAATGTTGTTGCGATTGAACCATCTTCATTGAGTTTGTATGTCTCGATGGCATTGTGTGCGCCTTCCTCGATAAACGTAGGTATATTCGCAATCACATACCAGTCACCCATGAAGCGATTGATATCAACGTTTTTTTCGCTACGGATGGGTGGATATGAGCTGCATCCGACTAGAAACAAAAATGGAATAAATGTCAGACATGCGCGTTTCATCTTTATCACCTTATTGAATCTTGTAACGCAGCACAGAGCCGCTATTTGTGGTTGAATTGAGTGCCAGCCACTCATTATTCTTCGAATACCAGAGGTCAATGATAAAATCATCGGTAGTCAGGCGATAATGAGTGGTGGGTGTGAGCTTCCTGCGAACCATGATCATTTCTTCGCCAAGGTTTTCCACAGTAACAGGTGTGATTTCACCCGTTTGTGAGTTCAATAAGTGCTGGCTGCTTAAAAACGTCGGGTCCCAATATGCAAATGTTTTAATACAGCCTTCTGTGCTGTGTTGTCCTGTAGGCGTTTTGATATAAAAATTATCGCTTACATACTCAGCCTGTACGTAAAGTTCGTCTCCGTTGTTACTGGTTTTTGATCTAACAGACTGTAAGCACTGGCCATCCCACACTTCATAATTTGTATGTCGGTAACTGTATGCATTGATGAACAGAAAATAAACATCGAACTCGGCATTTACTGTTACATGGGTTTTATTATTGTAAGAAGCAACTTTAAATGTGTGCTCACCGATTTCTTGTTCATCCAGATATACCTTAAACTTCCAGCTCTGATTCGCATGCGCAAATGTGCTAGCGGTTAAAAATATTAACGCGATGCTCAACCTACAAGTTAATTTTTTAATCAACATTATGCATGCTCCTCTCTAAGCTTTTCTTGGTGCTTCACAGAGCCGGGAATAAATGCATTTGTTCGCTTAACGTAGTCTTCGTACTCAGGTCGACGCTTAGTAATCGTTTCTTCGAGCATCACAACACCAGAAAACTTGAGTAATAGCCATGTCATGATCAGAGGCGAAATGATACTCCACCAGGCACCCATTGATAATGCAATCAAGTAAAAGCCCCACCAGATAACGCATTCACCAAAATAGTTAGGGTGGCGGCTGTACTTCCACAATCCTTTGTCCATCACCTTGCGGTGATTAGAAGGGTTGCTCTTAAAACGGGCTAATTGATAATCAGCAACAGTCTCGAAAAACATGCCGACAATCCAGAGCATGATGCCTAACGTTAATAACGTGGTGGTAAGAAGATTCTGTTCGAAGCCAAGTGTAATAGCGCCAAGCAGCGGCAAGCTAATGATCCATGCTAGTACTGCTTGAAATAGAAAAATGATAAACAGACTCTTGAAAGCAAAGTTTGGACTATATTTCTTACGTATCTCAACATAGCGATGATCTTCAGGTTCACCCCAGTTTCGCCAGGTTAAATGAATCGAAAGACGCAACGCCCAAACCAGGACAAGGACTAGAATAGCTATATTTATAAAGCCAAAGTCATTGGCGGCTAACAAATAAACCAATGCTGCAGCCACGAACATAATTGACCAGGTACTATCGACAATGCTGACATCTTTGAGGCGTAGACTTAGCAGCCATGTCGCGACAGCCAGGATAGCTATCGCAGCCAGGCCTTCAAAGTAGACGGACCAATGACTAAAATCGATTATCCCTTGCATGGTATTTTCCTCTGTGTATTCTTATCAAGATTACTTGTGTATCGAGACAGTATTAATAGCAGTGGAGTTATCACACCCCAACCAATGGCTAAGGCAATGAGCCCACTTTGCTGATCGATAAACTGAAGTGCGCCAAGCTTACTGCCTGCCAGATAGGCCATCGGTCCACCAACTAAACCAAAAATAATTGCGTAGAATAGCTTTTTGTTTAGCCACTTTAGCGAAACGTTGAGTGTGGTAGTAAATAGCCCCCACATGATGACAATCCAGTAAGGAGCGGTACCTGGGAATAATTGGCCTGATGAATAGCTGATCCAGTTTTGATAGACCAGCAATGAATCCCAGAAAAATCCAATTAGCATGACAATCAAGATTAACAACAATTCACGCGGCCATAGCTCAGTAGTGAATAAATGATATGCAATCACTAGAATTGCAATCAAACTACCAACCATTGGATAGTTGTATGCACCACCAAGTACACACGCAAACCAACCGAGCTGGAAAAGTAAAATGTTAGTTAGGATTCTAGGCATTAGTAGTGGCTCACTTAGCAGGTTTTTCAAACAGGTAATGACTGACCCACCACTGCTGTCCATTGTCATAACCAAACAATTCAGCGCATGCCATGAAAAAGATCCGCCAGCGTGACCACCACTTTTTGGTATTTACCTCGCCATAGATATCATTAAATACTGGCGTTAATTCAGTTTGGTGCATATCCATTCTTTCAAGCCATGCATTTGCCGTCTTCTCATAGTGTGTGCCATCCCATCTCCAGCGCCGTACAATTTTGAGATCATTCTGGAACGTCAGAGGTAGATCATCGCTGGGCATCATTCCACCAGAGAAAAAGTAACGACTCATCCAGTCGCTTGGTCCGTTGTCTTCAAAAGCATAGCTCGCAGTACGATGCACAAAAATATGCTTAAAAAACTTACCACCTGGCTTGAGCCAGTTAGAAACACGCTTATATAGCTCAGGCCAGTTACGCATGTGTTCAAACATCTCAACTGAAACGACACGATCAAAATGGTTATGATCGATATCGAAATTATTCATGTCACAGGTGATAATTGAAATATTCTCTAGTCCTGATGCTCGAGCGTTATTCTCAATATGCTCTCGTTGTGAGTTTGAATTAGAAACGGCTGTAATCTTACTGTTTGGATAGTGTTTGGCCATCCACAGAGTTAGAGAACCCCAGCCACAACCCAGCTCCAGGATTTCCTGCCCATCTACCAGGTCAGCGTGGAGACAAGTTTTATGCAATGCGGCTGTTTCTGCATCAGCCAGGGTTGTTACATTCTCTGGCCAATAAGCAGAGCTGTATTTTAGATTAGGTCCTAGTGACATCAGATAGAATTCTGCAGGGACTTCGTAATGTTGTTCGTTTGCCTTCTCTGGCACTAATGCAATCGGTGCTGTACGCATATGCTCAATAAATTCTTGTCGTAACTCATCCATTTTTTCAACGTCATAGGCATTAATCTCTTTTAAACGTTGTTTTGTTAAGAATCGTATACCTCTTCGAATCACTGCATCAGGCACAAGACCCTGTTCGGTTAAGTCGAAAGCAAGTTGACCTGCTGAATTCATAATATTTCTCCTGGATTATTGTTTATTGCTCGACAGGCAATATTTGATGGATATTGTGCATCCCGACTATCAGGTCATGACCTAAAACATGTGCGCCTGAGGATTCAATCTCATCACTCAGGTGCTCAGAGGTTTTGCCTCCAACCCAGACGGGAACGTTGGTGTCTTCAATAAGTTTTTTTAACTGGGTGTGTAATTTTTCCTCATCGATACCGACTGAGCTTGATAAAACCACACCGTCACTATTGCTACGATGTACAACTTCAGCCAGTTGCTCTATTGGCATGTCCGCGCCCAGTAAAATGATGCGGTATCCACGTGCATGGGCAGCAAGTGAAAATAGCAGTAAACCAAATTCATGTTGTTCACCGGGTAAACAGGCAGCAATCAGACGCGGTCCACGATTTTTCTGGTTTTGATGGTGGAATCGGGCACCTAACTTATTTCGCATGAATACACTGAAGAAGTGTTCTTCAGCAATACCTGTGCTTACGTGCATCCATCTTTGCCCCAGCTTTTCAAGCAGGGGGAGCAGTAACTGCTTGGTGACAACGTCAACAGGGTAAAGTGACATCGCTTCGTTATAAGTTGCCTCTAAAACAGCTTCATCGAAGTTGTTTACACCCCGCAACATGTCTTCCTGGTACTGAGTCCAGTGGGAACTGCCATCCAGGTCCTTTTCTTGCTTATCGCTGGCAATTTTCAGGGCTTCTTTGACACGACTGATAGCAATTCCTTCATCAATCAGTTGCAGAATGAGTTTGATGCGCTCAACGTCCTCATCACTGTAGAGGCGATGTCCCGATTCCGTCCGATTCGGCTTTATAAGACCATATCGTCTTTCCCAGGCGCGCAAGGTCACGGGGTTGACGCCTGTCATTGTCGAAACGGCACTGATTGGAAAGAGACCTTGTGGCTGTTCTGAGAGCATATTTCACCTTATACAAAAGTTATACAAACTATAGACAAAACCGATCATTCTTGTCAAGAATTATGCTAGAATTGTTTAAAGCGTATATAAAACAATGTATTAGGGGTTGTACGAAGCTATACTAAACATGTACAAATAGAGATAAGCATATGAAAAGCAAGCAGAAACAACAACAATCAACAGCAACGACGCTGCTCTGGTTCAGACGTGATTTTCGCCTGGTAAATAATCCAGCATTCAGTTTTGCCATTAGTCAGGGCGGACCGGTGTTAGCTATATATATAGAGAACACAGGGCCTGATCTGTCCTGGCGACCCGGTGCGGCTTCACGCTGGTGGTGCCACCACAGTTTAATGGCGTTATCAGACAAGCTTGCTGAGCAGGGTGTTGAGCTTAAATACTTTCACGGTGACCCAGGCAAACTCATTCCTTCAATCATGCATGAATCCGGTGCAACCACGATTTGCTGGAATCGGTTATATGAACCCGAGGAATTGAAACTCGATCAATCAATCGAACGATCGCTCGATGAGCTTGCCGTACACAAGTTTGATAGTCATCTACTGTTTCCACCAGGTACGCTTCTTAACCAACAAGACCAGGCTTATCGTGTGTTCACACCATTCTGGAAGAAGGCAAGAGTGAAGCTGGATTTCGAAGGGGTTAATCCAGTGATTAGAAAACAGCGTAAAAAAATAACAGGCTATAACAAAAAACTGCTCGAAGAATGTAGTTTGGGTGAGTTGGCTTTACTAGATAAAAACAATTGGCATACAAAATTAAACCAGCACTGGGTACCCGGTGAGGATGCGGCATTAAAAACAGCCAAGCGGTTTATTAAAAATAAGATAGAGACGTATGATACGCAACGTGACATTCCTTCAGTTCAGGGAACAAGTAAATTATCACCGCACCTTCACTTTGGCGAAATAACGACAACACAACTGGTTTATTCACTGCTGAGAGAGGACTGGCCCGGCACACATTTGTCTTCGGTTGAGCGGTTTTTAACTGAACTAGGCTGGCGTGAATTTTCAACTCACATCTTGTGGCATTTCCCACATACCGTTAGCAAACCTATGAATGACAAATTTTTGAATTTCTGGCCAAAAAAAGTTAACCAAAAGTATCTAAATGCATGGAAAACAGGAATGACAGGTATTCCAATTGTTGACGCAGGTATGCGTGAGCTATGGGAAACGGGGAGCATGCATAATCGAGTAAGAATGATAGTGGCGTCTTTTTTAACCAAGAATTTAGGGATTCACTGGTTGCACGGTGCAAAATGGTTTTGGGATACGCTTGTTGATGCTGATCTAGCTAGCAACACGTTAGGCTGGCAGTGGGTAGCAGGTTGTGGTGTCGATGCAGCACCATATTATCGAATTTTTAATCCGTATACTCAGGCTGACAGGTTTGATAAAGAACAAAAATATATCCAGAAATGGGCTATCGAGTCAGGTAAACATGGATTAACACCGATTATAGATATTAAAGCTAGCCGTCAGTTGGCCCTGGAAAGATATAAAAAATCCAACAGGTCTTAAAACATAAAAAATTACCGTAGAAGCCAAATCACACAAGTATGATACATACCTTGGATAAAAGAAGAAATAGTACCCACGTGCATGCTAACGCACACTATAGCCACGTCCTTCCAAACAAGTGCGGATTGCAGTTTGATAATTTTGACGTTTTAGATTGAGTTCATTGACAGAGAGATTCTCTGGTGGCTTAGTTGGGTCATAGTTGGTTTGTTTTACGCTCCAACGATGACATTCAAACCGATCATCGGCCTGTTGTTGCTTGCTCTGACCTTGCTTAGGGTAAATGTATAATTCATCGGCCATAATAGGCGGGGTTTCTTTAACAATCCCTTGTGGTGGCTCGGTCACAACATAGCCATTAAGATCGGGGCGCCAGATATAGTAAACATTATTAGCATAATAATAAGGAACACTGCGAAACCAAATAGTGGTGTAGAAGGGAGGTAATACAGGCACAACCACACCAATTGGTGGTACCACAACAACAAAACGAGCCCCTGAGGGCCGGTACCAGATGCCACCAAAATAATAATAAGATTTGTTACGGTGACGGATCGTATAGTGTCGTGATGGTAATGCCTTCAAACTGTAACCACTACGAGGATAATAACGATCATGATGATATCGATTATCATGGCGATAATCTTTTTTAGAATAAGAAGATTTACTTCGCTTGTCTTTGTGCCCTTGTTTGTCGCGATCAGCATAGGCCATGGTGGAGACCATGCTGATCATGGCAATGAAACAAATAGCCAGAGTCATAAACCGATTCTGTTTAATACTCATTTGTTCTTACCCTTCATATTCACTTTTGTTATAGAACTTAGCGTACTGTGTAGCCACGCCCCTCGAGGCAAGCCGACATTGCACGTCGATAATCTCGTGCCTGTCTTTCCAATTGAGCATAACGTTGCGCATCAACAGCATCATAATGTCGTTGGAGTCTTTGTGCCTGCTGTTGTTTTGCCGATTCGGAGGCGGCACCCAGTATGGCGCCAGTAATTGCACCAAATACCAATCCATGCCCACGATCATGACGCGGTGACACGATCGATCCAATGATAGCTCCACCTACCGCACCCGCAGCAACATCGCTACCCGGAGGTGTGGTTGGTTTTACTTCAACCCGTTGGTGTGGTGCCAGTTGCGCTTGCCCAGGATCAAAGCCGGATTGTTTAACCGCCCAGAGATAGCATTCATATCTGTCCCGCTCTTGTTGCTCCATGGATTGACCGCGGGTGGGATAAAAATAAATCGGTGTCGAGGGAAGTGGCCGTGCTTCAGCGGGCCTTGGATGAACGGTATAACCCGGTGTAGTACACCCAGTGACTATAATAGACAGTAAAACGAAAGCAAATAGTTTAATCTGCATACTAGACGACCTCAAATATTATAATATGCTAAAAAGATATATGAATCGTTCTTAGCTTTTCAATATAAGTACTTTACTTCTAAATAACTGTTCCTAAAAGGTATCCACTTACACTTTATGATCAACAGAGGGTCTGAATTTGTAGGAGCGGCCTGTGGTCGCGATTAAACTGTAAATAAGGCCGTTATCGCGGCCACAGGCCGCTCCTACATACATCTGCTCTGCAATTTATAATGCGTAAAGTGGTCAGGAATTAGGAACAGTTATTTAGACTCCTTCTTTCATCATTTCGCATTCATGATCAATTGTTCCTACAAACTCACACAGATGCTCCATATCGAGAATGTGAATATACTTACGATTAGCTTCAATTAATTTTTCATCCTGCATGTGAGTGATGCAGCGGCTAACGGTTTCGACTGCGAGTCCTAAATAATTTGCGATATCGTTACGTGACATAGTCAGGTGAAATTTGTGAGGGGAAAATCCACGTTTGCTATAGCGTGCTGACAGATTTAATAAAAAAGTCGCAATACGTTCTTCTGCTGATTTTCTGCCCAGCATTAACATCATTTCATGTTCTTCAGTTATTTCGTCACTCATTAGTGACATCAAATGTTCATACAATCCAGGGATCTCTTGCGCGTGCTCATGTAATTGAGCACTGGGCAATTCACAAATATTGCAGGTTTCCAGTGCTACAGCCGTGCAGGTGTGTGCATTATGTCCAATCGCATCAAAACCTAGCAACTCACCGGGCATGTGAAAACCGACAACTTGCACATCGCCATTTTTGATAGGTAAAAATACTTTGACTGACCCTGAACGAACGGCATACAGGGATTTAAACGGTTGCCCGAGCTCAAATAGCTGTTCGCCTTTTTTTAATGTGCGTTCATGTTTTATAATTTTATCGAGCTGAGAAAATTCATCATTATCCAAACCACGTGGCAGGCACAATTGTGACAAACTGCATTGTGTACAGGACATTTGTACAGATTTTAAATTGATAACTTTATTCATGAGTACATGCCTGCGTTAAATTAAATAAAATTAGCTAATTGCGGCTTAAAGTGTAAGTGCATACTGTTGATAGTGTAACTAAGATAATTTCTTATTTCTTGATAAGAAAACGTCTTAATGGTAATACCCATTCCATTCGTGCGTTAATTCTGTTGAAAAATCACTATACCGGTACGGTCTTTTGTATGGTGGTTTAGACTATAAGCAGTTTGTAAGGCCCCTGTAGCAAAAACATCTAGTTGGCTGGTTTACAGATTTGTGACGGACCTTTGATTTTTAATTTTTCATTTATAACCAATTTTGATTCAGATCATATACATGCTTGTGGTTCAGGCTTACTATTCGCCGCGTTGAAATGAGCAAGAGTTGATATTCGGCCCTGTCTAAAGGAAAGCTATATCTGTTTCTCCTCGGGCTCATCTTCTTATCCGCTCTTGGCTGAGTGGCTTCAAATTACCACTATATATACAGGCTTTTTTTAAACGAGGTGAATATAAATGAAGACATATATCAAATCAGCACTATTCGTTTGTGCCTTAAGCTTGGCTTTACCTGTAACAGTAACTGCAGAGCAGGTGTATGGTTGGCAGCTCATGACTGAGCAGGAGCGAACAGAGCACCGACAAAAAATGCAAAGCATGAAAACAGCCGAGGAACGAGAGCGTTATCGGCTGGAGCACCATAAAAAAATGGAAAAACGCGCAAAGCAACAAGGTGTAACACTTCCTGCAGAACCACAATCGCGAGGTGGAAAGATGCGTGGCTTTGGCTCTGGTTCTGGATCAGGTTCTGGCGGTGGTCGGTAAAATCAGCATTGCTTTATTGCGGTGTTGTTTCAAAAAAGGCTCATTTTTATGAGCCTTTTTTTAGAGCTAAAATTTACTAAAAGACTTCGACACTTATTTCTATAGACCGAATATGGCGCTCAGTATTATCTGGTAGGAGTAAGGTGAATACCGAGTGGGTATAAATTCAACAGTCTCCAGGTCAATCGTACTTGATTAAGCTGTGAGCAAAATAATTCGTGATAAAATCAGCCATCGAACAGCAAGCGAACCATAAAAAATAACATTAACCGTACTAATAAAGGAGTTAGGGGTATTCCCGCTTCGCTTTTTGGAGTACCGTGTTGTCTAAATATTACCCCTATGGACAGGCTCATGCCCGCAAAGAAGAAAACAGTAAAAAAGAAAGCGACAAAAAAAGCGACCAGGAAAAAATCGACAAAAAAGAAAGTGACCAGAAAAAAAGCTGCCGCCAGCAAGGTGCCTGCAGCAAAGTCCCGGAAAAGGTCTAAGTCAGCAGCCAGGCGCACATCGGCTAAAGCAACGCGACAACAGAAAAAGCAAGGTACTGTAAAGAAAACCGTTGCAGGTTTAGCAAGACCGAGTTTCCCCATTGTTGGTATCGGTGCATCTGCCGGTGGGCTCGAAGCGATGACCGATTTTCTCAAGGATCTACCGGCAGATATTGGTATGGCCTTTGTGCTGGTTCAGCATTTAGCACCAGAACACAAGAGTATGATGGTAGAGCTACTGGCCCAGGAGACAACACTCAGGGTGTCGGAAGTAAAAGATGGCATGGTTGTTGAACCAAATAATCTCTATGTAATTCCACCCAATACTAATCTTGGTATCATTAACAACACGCTGCACTTAATGCCACGCGTTACTCAGAAACAACACCTGCCTATCGACTATTTTCTCCAGTCCCTTGCCAAAGACCAGGGTAGTAATGCCATTGGAATTATTCTGTCAGGCAGTGCCTCGGATGGTACGCTGGGACTGAAAGCTATCAAGGCTGAAGAAGGGATCACTTTTGCCCAGGATAAAGAAACCGCCCGATACGATAGTATGCCATCCAGCGCGATAGCCGCGGGTTGTGTAGACTTCGTGCTGAGCCCGAAAGATGTGGCCCATGAGCTGATTCACATCGCCAGACACCCCGATGTTTTACGCGTCGATGCTACAGTAAACAAAAAAGAACTGGAACATTCCAACAAAGACCTGGATAAGATTTTCCTTCTGCTGCGTAATCGTACTGGTAATGATTTCACTTATTACAAGCACAATACTATCCGGCGGCGTATCAGTCGTCGCATGCTAGTACATAAAATTGATCGTTTGAAGGATTATGTGCGTTACCTGAGTTCCCATCCAGTCGAAGTGGATGCGTTATTTCATGACATCCTCATCAACGTCACTGGTTTTTTTCGGGATCCAGAAGTCTTTGATTCACTCAAGAACGATGTATTCCCGGCGATTATGGAGGATCACAAAAATGATCACCCGATCCGCATCTGGGGACCAGGCTGTTCGAGCGGTGAGGAGGTGTATTCTATTATCATTTCCCTGCTGGAGTATCTGGGTGACAATGCACGCGGTGTGATGATCCAGGTTTTCGCCTCGGATATTGACGAGCAAGCGATTGAGCAGGCGCGTATTGGCATTTACCCCGAGGGTATTAGTGCCGATGTGTCTCGGGAACGCTTACACCGTTTCTTCACCAAGGTTCCACAGGGTTACCAGATCAATAAGCGTATTAGGGATCTGTGCGTGTTTGCGCAGCAAAACATCACCAAAGACCCACCTTTTTCTCATCAGGACCTGATCGTCTGCCGTAATATGTTGATCTACATGGGTAATGTTTTACAGCGTAAGGTGCTGCAGACACTGCACTACGCCCTCAAACCAGATGGCTACCTGCTTTTAGGTAGTGCAGAAACGGTGGGCGCATCCGCCGATCTGTTTTCTACTGCCCTGGCCGAGCACAAGGTTTACAAAAAGAAGGATCTTCCACTGGGTATTCACTATCAACCTGCTATCACGCCACATGCACACACATTGCCTAGCTTACGCACAGAAAAAACTTTTACGGAGCAACAGCCGATGGATCTGCAAAAGGCTGCCGAATCCCTCATCATCAATCAGTACGGTCCACCCGGGGTGGTGGTGAACGACCGACTGGATGTCATGCAATTCGTTGGTCATACCGGTCCTTACCTGGCCCCGGCTCCTGGCGCTGCGAGCCTGAACTTGATCAAGCTGGCCCATCCTGATTTGACAGTAGAACTGCGTGTAACGATCCATAAAGCTATCAGGGAAAATAAACGGATACGCAAGGAAGGTATTCGCCTGCGTCATAATAGTTTGCTTCAGGAGGTCACAATCGAAATCGTACCCTTATTGGGAAGTGGTGATGGCGAGCAATATTTCCTGGTGTTATTCCTAAGGGAGTTTGAGTATGAAGCTAAAAATATAGCAAAAGAAAAGGCCAGTAAAAAAGAGCTAACAACAAAAGAAGTTAATCGCATTCAGGAGCTGGAACAGGAGCTAGAAACGAATAAGACTTACATGCAGACAATTATTGAGGAGCAGGAGGCATCTAACGAAGAACTACAGTCAGCGAATGAGGAAATCCAGTCTACTAACGAGGAACTGCAATCTACCAATGAGGAACTGGAAACTGCCAAAGAGGAGCTACAGTCCACCAATGAAGAACTGATCACCGTCAATGAGGAACTGGAGAATCGTAACGTCGAACTGTCTACTTCTAATGATGACCTGAATAATCTGATCGCTAGCACTGACTTGCCACTCCTTATGCTCAACTCTGCATTGAGCATACGATTCTTTTCATCGCGGGCTAAGCAGTTACTGAATCTGATCGATGCCGATATCGGACGCCCAATTGGCGATATCCGGCCAAATGTTGACGTCGACGATCTGGCAGAGCACGTGCAAAAGGTACTCGAAACACTCAAGCCGTTAGCCCTGGAAGTCAGTGATGGCAATCAACAATGGTATACGATGCACATCCGCCCCTACCGAACCGAAGATAATCGTATTCAAGGTGCGATAATCGTCTTTTTTGATATCACTGATAGCAAAATTTTACAACGCGCCAGTCGCCTGGCCACGGTGGTGGAAGACTCCAACGATGCTATCACTTTGCAGGATTTTGATGGTCGCATCCTGGCATGGAATCGGCGCTCAGAAGAGGTTTATGGCTATAAGGAAGAAGACATTATTGGCGAGAATATTGATCTTGTTGTGCCAGAGGAATATCGCATGGAAATGAAAACCTGTACCGATAATCTCAAGTTGGGTAGGTTAGTCAGGCCGTTTGAAACGGTGCGACAAAAGAAGAGCGGGGAGACAATCAAGGTTTTGGTGACCATGTCATTGTTGAGAGACGAACGGGGCAGGCCCGAGGCGATCGCAACGACAGAACATTTACTCACGGACTGAAATAGTTGAACTGATATTAAGGTCACGGCAATGACGAATTACCATAAACTAAGCAAGGCACAATTGATTGACAAGCTTGAACACTTGCGAGCTAACAAATCTGAGCAGTCAACTGTCGAGCACTCGCAGCTTCGCCATGATCTGGAGGTACACCAGATCGAGCTGGAGATGCAAAACCTTGAACTTCGCGAAAAACAACTGGAGCTTGAAAAGGCCCGCGACAAGTATGCTGACCTGTACGATTTTGCCCCGGTAGGCTATTTGACACTGGATGAAAAAGGAGTGATTCGCGAGACAAATCTCACCGCCACCAGATTATTACAGCAGACTCGCAGCCAGCTTCTTAATAAACCCTTTACAGCATTACTTGCCAACAACAATAGTCGTCATTTTTTTCGTGTACTTCGTGGTGTCATTGAGACAAAAGAAGAACAAAGCGATGAAATAAAGATTACCTGTAAAGATCAAGCGGAGATTTGCTTGCTGATGCAGTTGGCTCCTTCGTATGAGGAAAATAGTTCGGAAGTTCGGATGGTACTACTGGACATTAGCGACATGAAACTCGCGGAAGACAGGCTTCGGGCTTCGGAGCGTGAATTGAGAGGTATTCTTGATACGTTACAGGATACCTATTATCGCACGGACCTGGAAGGCCGTATCATTCAGGTATCACCATCCGTACAACAACTTACTGGTTATACTGCTGATGAATTGATCGGGATGCCAATCATCCAATTCTGGCGTTATCCGGAACATCGTCAGGAAATGTTAAAGGATATGCAACAAGGGAGTGGCGCAACACTGAACTATGCAGTGGAAGGAGTACATAAGGATAGTCACACTGTCTGGGGTGAGATTAACGCGCATTTTTTCCATGATCAACAGGGAAATGTCGCCGGCGTAGAAGGGACAATACGGGACATCACAGAACGTAAGTTAGCGGAAGATGCGCTCAGACAAGAGCGTGATAAGGCGCAACGTTATTTGGATACCGTCGAAGCCATCATTGTTGCACTAGATATTCAGGGCAATGTTACCCTAATCAACCGTAAAGGCAACGAACTACTAGGCTACCGTGAAGATGAGTTACTGGGTAGAGACTGGTTTCAAATGTGTTTACCCAAAAAAGAAGAAAAAGAAGCCGCCAAAAAAATCTTTAAACAAGCGATGGCGGGTAACATAGCTAAAACAGAGTATCATGAAAATTCGATACTAAAACACAACGGGGAAGAACGTCTAATAGCCTGGCATAATAAGTACCTGCGAGATAAGGATGGCACTATTACCGGTGTTTTATCTGCCGGTGAAGATATCACTGAGCGCAGACACGCAGAGGATAAAACTCAACAGCTGCTACAACAAAATCGTGACCTTGCACAACGCATGTTTCAGCTGCAGGAAGAAGAGCGCCAGTACATCGCGAGAGAACTACACGATGAGTTTGGGCAGTGGTTGACTGCCATTCAGCTGGATGCGCAAAATATCACTAACCTTATTGGTCATGAGTCGCCACAGGTCGACGCGAGTATCGAGTCGATCACCCACAGTGCCAAACAAATCCATGAAGGCATACGTGATATGATTCATACTCTGCAACCCGCACTGCTGGATGAGTTGGGTTTGGCCGATAGTTTGCGTGAGCTGGTTGCTCAGTGGCAGGCACATAATCCCGATATAGTTTGTCGACTTTCCATAGAGGGTGAACTCAGCGATCTAAGGAAAAATCTTAGTATCACCATCTATCGTCTGGTTCAGGAAGGCCTGACCAATGTAATAAAACATGCACAAGCGAATAATGTCGAGGTACAATTAGCACGTAAGCATGTCGACTCTATGAATCGAGATTGTTTAAAGCTGACAATTCAGGATGACGGCACGGGTATGCCGTCTGATGTGAAGAGCAACGGGATAGGATTGCCCGGTATGCGTGAGCGGGTGCTGGCGGCAGGAGGTAGGTTTTCGATTAAAAGTCCATTAGATAGTGCTGGCCACACAGGTGTATGTCTTAGGGCAAAATTTTTTATTAATCCTTATCGCGATAAGAGGTTATGAATACCAGCAAACCAATTAGAGTATTTCTGGTGGATGATCACCCCGTGGTCAGGGATGGATATAAACGTCTGTTAGATGGCAATCCAGACATCGAAGTCACCGCTGAAGCAGGTAGTGGTGAAGAGGCCTGCGAACTTTATCCAAAAGTGAAACCCGATGTGGTTGTTCTCGATTTGAATATGCCCGGCATCGGTGGCATCGAAACTATCTCACGTATGCGCGCCAAAGATAGTAATGCACATATCCTGGTATTTAGCATGCACGATAGTCCTATCATGATTAGCCGTGCCATGGATGCTGGAGCCAGTGGTTACCTGACCAAGAGCAGCGCTGCTGTCCAAATGATCGATGCCGTACGCAGTGTCGCGAGAGGTAAGCCATTTCTAAATCACACCGTCATGCCTTCAATCTATGACAATCTGCAACATACAGAGAATGATCCTCTAAAAGCACTCTCAAAGCGGGAATTCGAAGTCTTTTGCCGTTTGGCCGGTGGTCATTCTGTGGCAGAGATTGCAGAGGAATTGTCGATTAGCCCAAAAACCGTGGGCGTCCATCAAACCAATATTATGCATAAACTCGAATTGCGCAATTCATCAGAGTTGACCCGTTTGGCAATACGCAGTGGTGTGGTCGAAGCCTGAAAAATACGCATCATTGAGAATTAATCCTTAGTAAATTTACCGCATTTCATAAGAAATTATCTTAGCTCCAATTAAGACTTCCACTTATTGTTTACAGGTCATTTCAGGTTAATCTATGTGTTCATTAGATTGAAGCGATTTGGCGAATCCTCTCCCTCAATATTTAATACATGGATGTATCGCCACTTCGGGTCAAGGATGACCAATGCTTTTTTATAATCTGCGTGATAAACAGGAGTGGTAATTTCAAGATGAAGAATACAGGTAAGCACAATATGAAAGCGATAGTTCAGCTCATTGTGTTGTTAGCTCTGCTAATGCTCGCAATATTTACACTCATTCCTGCTGTACCTTAAGATTAAAGAGTGTTTATCGATGGATAACGAGAATTTTGTACAGGTACGTTTATTTCGAAACAAGCACCCAGTGGTGCGTTGCCTGGCTAATTATGTTGGGTTATTGGGTATGCAGGTTGATGTTGCTCCCATGATGTATCAAAAAGGGACACACCTTGAAGTGGAGTTGACGTTAGACAAGGAAGATGGCATTCGGCGATGTAAATTGCCTGCAGTCGTTACAAATAATTCAAGAGATGGTATGGGTTTAACCTTCCTGGATCATGATATGCGCATCAACAGTATATTACAGGAAATAATTTTAGAAAGTGTTGCGCAGCAGGCTGCGAACGTCTGATATTTATCGAGTCCTAATAGTTTTTCAAGAAAAATACTAAAGACAAGTAAAGGAGTATGTTGATATGACTACTGCAGAGGTGAAACAAGTTAAGCAAAAAATGCAGAAGCCGGAGTCTACACAGGCTATGAGCCCGTTTGAAGAAATGGAAAGAATGTTCGATGATTATTTTTCTCGTGGCTGGCTTCATCCTTACCGCTTCGAGCGGCCATCTTTTCCCAGGGCTAGTTTGCCCTTCGAGGGTAAGACACCCAACGTTGACGTTATTGATCGTGAAAACGAGATTTTTGTTAAAGCAGAATTACCTGGAGTGGATAAAAAAGATCTCGATATCTCAGTAACGCAGAATAGTGTAACCATCAAGGGTACGACTAGTCATGAAGAGAAAGAAGAAAAAGGTGATTATTATCGCAGTGAAATATCGCGCGGTAGTTACTCGAGATCTCTGTCGCTACCTGCTGAGATCGATGATAATAAAGCGAAAGCAAAATTCAAGGATGGGGTTCTTGAGTTGACTTTGCCAAAGACAAAAAAATCAAATCGCCATACTATTAAAGTCGAGTGAAATATAGACTGCTTGTTTTATTGTTTACTAAATCGCAAAACGAATCGTGAATCATGCGTTCACTACGAATCATTGAAACCGGTTTTTGTTCCGGTCAACTGTTTTAATGTGCTTAACAATGGATGCAAATATACTTGAGGAGCAGGTCAGGGCGTTTAATTACCTTTTTGATGCCGTAGTCGTGACTGATTTACGAGGTATTGTTACCGACTGGAATAAGGGGGCTGAAACGCTGTACGGTTACAGCAAAGACGAAATACTCGGCCAACCCGTTAGCGTACTTCATGCCCCCGAAAAATCTACACCTACCACTTCAGAAATAATCTCCACAGTAAAAAGAAATGGGAAATGGTTTGGTGAAATGAGGATGTTACACAAAGATGGACATATCGGTTGGGTTGAGTCCATGTGTGTGCCAATTTATGATGATAATGATCAGATAATAGGTACTTTAGGTGTTAGTCGGGATATTACTGAACGTATGAATAAAACCCAGCGTTTGAGCTACCTCGCTCATTATGATCAGCTTACCAATATTCCTAACCGTTATCTGCTAATTGATCGTATTTCACATCTGATTGCACAGTCTAAGCGCAACAATAGTGCCTTTTCTCTTTTTTATATTGATCTGGATGAATTTAAAAATATTAATGATGCCAAGGGCCACACTTTCGGTGATAAGGTTTTGATGGAAACCGCTTTACGCCTCAAACAAACTATTCGTAATTCAGATACGGTTGCAAGGATAGGCGGCGATGAATTTGTTCTGTTGTTAGAAAATACCTCAGAAAAAGATGACATCTCAGTGATGGCAGAGACAATAATTAAAAAAATAAGCATGCCATTATCTATCGACGGTGAAGCGCTTAAAGTTGGCTGTAGTATTGGTGTTGCAACTTACCCTGCGATAAATGCATCTATTGATGCTTTGCTTGCTGCCGCAGATACGGCTATGTACAAGGCAAAAAATAATGGACATGGTACTTATGAGATATCAAATCCCCATTCTGAGTTTATTGAGATGATGACTTAACTTAAACAGGGTAGGTGATAATTGTTCTCTGACCTCATTATAGCGGATCTAATTATCGTTCACTCGCCCTTGCGATTTGTTCGTAGACAAAGCCATGTAGCGCCAGCTTGTCTCTGTCCTCCAGAGTCTGGAACTGAATGCCATATTTGAATTTGTCTTCATCATCATTCTTTGGAATGATGCGACGGATGATGCCTGATAAGTTGACGTAGTCTTCCATGTCAGCGACCTTGATTCTTGCCAGGGTGGTAATGGTGTCACCAACCTCTCCAATTTCTTCTGCTGACTCTATCATTGCCCCGGCGGTACTCAAGTCTGAGATCAGGGCGCTTTTGGTTTTGATATCAGATTTGCCTTCTTCTTCATTCTGCACAGTGGCGATAATTTTGGTGGTTGCCCGTTGTGCCTGGCGTACGATTTTACTCTCAAGCTCAGTTGGGTAACTCAAATGGATGTAGTTGTAGGGGGTGACGGCTTTTTTGATGATGCTTGCGACAAATGCCTGCACGGAGTTACCGGTCAAAAGTCTAATTGCAAATCGCTCATTCTCAGCGACTTTTAAACTGCTGCCTTGTGCGCTTGGTGTTGTGGTGATAATGCTCTGGCCGTCTAAAAAGCCTATGACCCGGACATAAAAGCGCTCTTCATCGGCTGGTTTACAGGGATAATATTGAAATTGGAGGGTGTCACCCACTGCCAGGTTTAATTCCAGCTCTTTTTCGGCCATTTTTTGCTCTTCTTAACGTCCAATTGTCATTATTTAACCAACTATTAGTTATATCGGCAAAATAGTCCATTACTTGACTATCGGGGTGTCCAGGGGGCGGTAACGTCGTGAGAGGTCGGCAGCTATTTTTCGTCCTGTTTTACCTCGACAGAATTTGGATAAAGAATTTGTCTAAGAGAAATTCATCAGAGGTCGGGGCGATGGCTCATTTTCCGTGGCAGCGGTTTGAATGCCAGCGCCAATTGAAGTGTGAGGCTGGCTGTTGGGGGGCTATGGTTAAGGCGTGAACCCATCTCCAATATGAAATATAATGATTATCTTATGCGGTCTACTGATAATATTGCTTACTATTTAGCCCCGCCAAACCACCTTCAAAGAGTCTGATTATGTCGAATTCCAGAATTATCTATACCGAAACTGATGAAGCCCCGGCGCTGGCCACCCAGTCATTGTTACCGATTGTGAAGGCCTTTACTGGCGCAGCGGGTATCGAGGTGGAAACCCGCAATATCTCCCTGGCGGGGCGTATTCTGGCCAATTTTCCAGATAATCTGACGGCTGAACAAAAGCTCGGTGATGCCTTAAGCGAGCTGGGTGAATTGGCTAAAACCCCAGAGGCCAATATCATCAAAACACCCAATATCAGTGCCTCGGTACCGCAACTCAAAGCGGCGATTAAAGAGTTGCAAGCTAAGGGTTTTGCGGTCCCCGATTATCCACAGCAAGCGAGAACTGAAGAAGAAAAGTCAATTAAGGCACGTTATGCCAGGGTACTGGGCAGCGCCGTGAATCCAGTGTTACGTGAAGGTAATTCCGATCGCCGTGTCGCGGCGGCGGTGAAAGAGTATGCCCGGCAACATCCGCATTCCATGGGAGAGTGGAAGCCAGACTCAAAGTCCCATGTTGCTTCAATGAGTGATGGCGATTTTTATGGAAGTGAAAAATCAGTCGTGATCAGCACTGCTGGGGATCTAAAAATTGAATTTGTAGCCAGTGACGGGAAAACACAGGTACTAAAAGATAAACTGTCAGTGTTAGATGAAGAAGTCATTGATGCCTCTGTCATGAGTGTCTCTAAACTGCGCGCCTTTTTTGAAGAGTCAACTGAATCTGCTAAGCAACAAGGTGTATTGCTTTCTTTGCACTTGAAAGCAACCATGATGAAAGTATCTGACCCGATCATCTTTGGTCATGCAGTGGATGTCTATTTTAAAGATGTGTTCACTAAACATGCCGACACTTTTAGTAAACTAGGTGTCAATACACGTAATGGCTTTGGTGATGTTATTACCAGGATTGCAAGCTTACCTGATGCTGAGCGTAAACAGATCGAAGCTGATATCGATGCAGTCTATACAAACCGCGCTGAACTGGCGATGGTTGATTCAGATAAAGGTATTACTAACCTGCATGTGCCCAGTGATGTGATTGTCGATGCCTCGATGCCTGCAATGATTCGTAACTCAGGTTGTATGTGGGGGCGTGATGGTGATTTACACGATAGCAAGGCGATGATTCCGGATCGTAATTACGCCGGTATCTATCAGGCAACGATTGAATACTGCAAACAACACGGTGCCTTTGATCCTACTACCATGGGTAATGTGAGTAATGTAGGCCTCATGGCTCAAAAGGCCGAAGAGTATGGCTCCCATGATAAGACATTCGAAATTCCAGCGAATGGTCGTGTATGTGTAGTCGATCCTAACGGTTCTACCATGATGGAACACGAGGTGGAAAAAGGTGATATCTGGCGCATGTGTCAGACGAAAGATTTGCCTATACAGGATTGGGTTAAGTTAGGGGTGACCCGTGCGCGATTGACTGGGCAACCAGCAATATTCTGGCTCGATGAAAATCGTGCGCATGATGCGAATTTAATTAATAAAGTTAAAATGTATCTAAAGGATCATGATATCAATGGTCTCGATATTCAGATTATGTCACCGATGGATGCAACTACTTACACGTTGCAGCGAGTTAAAGACGGTAAAGATACGATTTCCGTTACCGGTAACGTGTTACGTGATTACCTGACAGACTTATTTCCAATTTTAGAGTTGGGCACCAGTGCTAAGATGTTATCGATTGTTCCTTTGCTAGCCGGAGGTGGACTGTTTGAGACTGGGGCGGGTGGTTCCGCACCCAAGCATGTGCAACAGGTACTGGAGCAAAATCATTTACGCTGGGACTCTCTAGGTGAGTTTTTGGCGTTAGCAGTTTCGATTGAAGATATGGCGATTAAGACAGGTAGCGCAAAAGCAAAAGTATTAGCTGAGGCGCTGGATAAGGCGAATGCTCAGTTTTTAAGTAACAATAAATCACCTTCTCGCAAGGTGGGTGAACTGGATACCCGCGGTAGTCATTTTTATCTTGCGCTATACTGGGCCCAGGCATTAGCTGATCAGGATAATGATAGTGAATTGAAAACACAGTTTGCACCTGTCGCCCAGCAACTTACTGAAAATGAAGACAAGATTATTGATGAGCTCAACAGCGTGCAAGGCAAGGCCGTTGATCTCGGTGGTTACTATTTGCTGGAACATTCAAAGGTTGTTGAAGTAATGCGTGCCAGTAAAACGTTTAACTCGATTATTGATTCAATGAGTTAATATAAATCAGTACGACTATTAGTTATTTGTAGTCGATATCTTTTAGCATTGTTTTTTTCGAGTCTTTAATCTCAGTGTAGGGTTTTAGCAATTTTTGTGCGGCAACAATTTGTGTCGAATGGATATGGCATCCTGGTGAGAGAATCGATCTCACACCAATCAATGCGTCAGGTTCGATAGTAACCTGGTCAACAATTAAAAACATATCTCCATTATCTTTTTTGATTAATGCATGGGCGCTTAGCATGCATTCAGTGCCAAGAATAACCCCTTTGCCAATATTCAAGTGATAGCGATCCATGACCGTGACACCAGGTGCCCAAAATGAAAAAGGATTCACTTTTGCGCCCCACAGATTCAGCCACATAGCATAAATACCTGGAATAACTCTGAGCGCTTCTTCAAGTATGGGAAAGCGATTGAATATTAGTTGTAGTTGGAAAAGTATCCACCAAAGCGTGTGTGTGCTGGACTCCGTACTGACGACACCTGTCGGTTTTCCAAACAGAAGAATGATCATTTTTGCCAACAGGGGCGGGACCAGATATACCCAGATCGAGAAATATACGAACATCTTAATACTGCTGCCAGTTAAATAATAACTTAAGCTGATGCCAGCAATAATAAATAATACGCTGAAATAATTTAATGCAACAATATGTGTGGCAAGTTTTGTGTTTGTAGGTGCAGTCATTCTATATAGTTATGAATGTACAGGGCTAACAAAGTAGAATTCGGGGTATTGCTGGAATAACTTGTGACTGAAGGGCATAAGTTTAGGATCTTGTAGTGCTTCGAAGATGATTTTATCCTGTTTTTGACTTTTGATAGCTTTAATGATGCTGTTTTGGTGCTTTTTTAACTCAGGGAATTCATCAATCAATTTATTGATTACTCTTATGCCACCCCGTTTGGGTGTCATATAGTCGGCCATAAATTTGCTAAGAATAAATTGATTAATTTTGATGGTTGTGGCGTTTGAGTTTTTGATTAACTTTTTCAACAAGCGGGCGCAGATAGCAACATGTCGTGACTCATCTTTTAGATGTTCACGGTGGGCTTGAATAAAGTTTGGTTCCAGCCTGATACCTGTATCATCATTCTTGTTAGTCATTTGTTTGGATATGCAGGTAGAGAATTCTTCCAGGATTAGCAAGATCCAGAGTAAAAAAAGAGAAATCCCAGGGGTTTTTGCTAGGAGCTGGAGTATGCCTCGTTCAAGATGGCTCAACTTAGCAAAGACCATATCGTTATGTTTATACAAAACTGGCTCAGCAAGCTTGTTTAAAGTCAGAAACATCTGGTAGTGCTGAACTTCCTCATTTTCCATTTCCTGCATACAGTAGATAAGTTCGCTGTTGTATTTAAAGTGCGCTAATTTACTGGTGCGAGCTAATACTAATGCAATGAAACGCGCTTCTAGTGTCATTAACTGCTCAATCGCGCGTACGGCAAAAAGCTGATTATAGCGAAGCTTCTGCTGTGGATTAAGCAAAGTATAGGCAGAGGTATGATATAGCTGAGTCAACCTCTCTGGGATAAATAATTTACTATGATCGATTTCAGTATAATCAGTTTTTAGCGGTTTTTTATTTAAAACCGCGTTATATAACTGGTTGCTGTCAGGTATCTTCATTCGGTTATAAGAAAACTATTTTTTACGCATTCTTCCAACAAAAAATGCAATAAGCAGGCCGACAATTAATGCTGCAATAGAATAAGTCCATACTTTTGCTTGCACCTCATTGAGGACAACGTTGTTGAAAGGATCAACCGAGAAATCAACAGAGACTACTTTCCAGTTGCCATTCTTTTTTACAACCGTTGCGACCCAGCGTGTATCGAATTCGTAAACAGTGCCATCTTTTAATGTGAATACATCCTGGGTGCGACCAGATGCAACAATTGTGTTGCCATGGAATATAGCTTCTCCATCGATACTCGCTTTGGTTTTCTGGTCTAGCAGGGGAGCATTAGGTCCTTTGAACATTTTGTCGTAAAAGGCGACGATCGCGTCTTTGCCAACAGCAGTCTCTGTTGTCATAAATGACATCACGGCTTGTTCATCAAGGTGTGCGAGCATTTTAGTTAGGTTTTTTTCATTCAGGCTTGTCTCAAAGTCTGTCAGTATGCTTCTCAGTAACTTTCGCTCGGCTTCGTTTGCATTATTCTCTGCTTCAATAGTGGCTGGTATTAGCGCGAATAAGCAGAGTGTCATGATAAAAGATTTCATAAGAGTGGCTCCATTTTAGTAATGTGCGGTTGCACATCTTTTTGTTGTGTCCATGCTGCTGTTTGTCTTTCTTATAGTATTGCTTGTGTTAATGCGATGCAAACCATAGTACACTTAACTTTGCTTCAGGCGGATAAAGAATAAGAATATAGTAATATTGAAAACAAGTTTTTAGGATATTAAACACTATTCAGTATAATAATGATGCGATCGGAACAACAGCATGCCTTTCCTCGTTCATGGTATCCACTATGCCGATCAACAGATCTCAAACGTGGACAAATTATAGCTCGTCACGCCTTTGGCCATAAGCTGGCCGTATTTCGCACCCAACAAAATCAACTTGGCGCAGTCGATTCCCGCTGCTGTCATATTGGTGCCGACCTGAGTCGCGGCTTCATTGACGATGATTTTCTGGTCTGTCCGCTACACAATTGGGCTTATGATGTTCAGGGAAAGTGTCAACGTATTCCCTGTGGTCGCAGCCAAGAGGAGATACCTGTAAGAGCAAAACAACCAGCTTTATATTGCCAAGAACACTATGGTGTAGTGTATGGTTTTCTTGGCGATAGCCCAGACTTTCCTCTCCCATATTTTCCTGACACGGAAAATTATATTGCCTCTAATGTGCGTATTATTGAGTTCGATGCCCCTTATGAAATGGCGGGTGCGAATTCGTTTGATGAACAACATTTAGCAGCAGTACATCGGCGACAGGTGATAGGCGAGCAGCAAATTACTTCATTATCGCCGAATCATTTTGCAATTGAATACCGCGCAAATGTCGCACCGCACACACTGTACGATAAGTTTTTGCATCTAATTGGCAAAAGTAGAGTGCATATGGCACTAGATTGTTGGGGAGGTAACTTATTACTGTTTAAGCATATTGGCACAGCGAATCAAATGATTATTTCATTGCTGCCTGTTAATGCCACTCAATCACGTGCGTTTATTACGACAGTCTTAGCAAAAAGGGGTAACAGGCTGTTACGACCATTCCAATGGTCAGCTGTTCGGTTGCTGAATATATTCACCATGTTGTTTGTCAAACAGGACGTAAAAGCGCTGCAGGATATCGATTTTGCATTTACCACGATGTTGCCGGAAGCCGATAATACAATGATCAAGTGGTATCAATACTGGAAACGCTTGCCTCGCAATACGCTGACTGGCTCAAACTCGACAACAGTAAAATCGGTCACGTCAACAGTAAACGAATCGAATCCCACAAGTATGAAACCAGAGAATATTGCACAAATCTAGACACAGCTACCGATTTAACTAACTAAACAACGTTTAGGGCTAACTTGCTGAAATATTTAGTGAATTATGGTTTTATCTTGTTTCGCCCCTATGCTAACTTAGCAGGTGTAAGCACCGGTCCGTAATTCCCCCCTAAAACGGATGTGTACCTAAAACGGATATGAATAAGAGGCCATCAGTAAGCATTACTTGGCTGACATCGATAATATGAGTGATTACAGCACTGTCATAAAGAAAATTAACGACCTGGATGAAGCTACACGCAATCAGATAGTTGAGATCTATCTGACTTATTATGATGGTAGTAGCCGTTCGCGAGTGCTATCTGATCTTGAAGCAAAGACAGAAGTACTTTTGTTGTTCTTTAAAGGACAATTAATTGGATTTACCACCTTATTGCTTTACTCACGTAGCTGGCAGGGCGCGCCGATTCGAATTGTATATTCAGGAGATACGATTGTGGAGCGGGAACATTGGGGCCAGCAAGCACTTGCCTTTGCCTGGATTGCGCGGATGGGCGAGATAAAAAATGAGCAACCTGAGGTACCACTTTACTGGTTTGTGATTATTAAAGGGCACCGAACGTTTAAATATTTATCGGTGTTTGGCAAATCATTCTATCCTCATTGGTCGGGGTCTCGTCCTGATCTGAAATTATTGGCTGATGCTCTGGCAAAGGATAAATTCGGAAACGATTACAATCCTGAAACAGGAATTGTGGAATATGCAATATCACAAGGGCATCTAAAGCAAGAGATAGTATGCCCAACCGATGAAGAAATGGAAAAAGACTCGGTGAAGTATTTTCTACGCGCAAACCCAAACTATAAATTGGGTCATGAATTAGTTTGCCTCTGTGAATTGGAAGAGGAAAATATGAAGCCATTAGCTAAACGGATTTTTAAGAAGACAAGCGATGATAGATTCCTGGCAGCAACTGTCTAAGCAGAACAATAAAAACAATTTGACTGATGATCTTCAACGTTGTCAGCAGCACTGGCTTTTTGATTGCTTAAAACAAAATAGCGATACTGAGTACGGCAAAGAGTATCGATTTAATGAGTTGCCTAGCATTAGAGCCTATCAAGATGCTACGCCGATTGTTTCCTATCCGGAAATCTCAAACTATATCGATAAAATAAGTGAGGGTAGGGCTGATATTCTTTTTGCAGGTCATGCGGTAGCATTTGAACGTACTAGTGGCAGTACCCAGGTGCAAAAAATGATTCCGTACTCTCCACAGGGATTGAATGACTTCCGAAAAGCGATCCTCCCCTGGTTGGCCAGTTTAGTTGAGACATTTCAAATAGAGTCGGGCAGCGCTTATTGGGCGATTAGTCCGGCAACACGGCAACCAGAAGTTACTCAGGGAGGAGTATCAGTAGGGCTCAGCGATGCAGCATACCTGGGTGAAGATCTTATTCCGTTTTTTATGTCTACTTCAGCTGTCCCTCATTGGGTTGGGAGCCTGTCAGATATGCGTGAGTGGCAGTTAGCAACGCTTTATCATTTACTCTGTAACCGCGAGCTGGTTTTAATTTCTGTATGGAGTCCCACTTTTTTACTTGCCTTACTGGATGGGATAGTCGAACGGCGTGCTGAGTTAGAAAGCGTTTTGTTAAATGGAGTCAGTGTGAAGGATCAGTATTTGGCGCCAGATCAACAAACGTGTGAATTATTGCAGACTTATTATAAGAGCAATGATATTTCCTGCCTGTGGCCACAGCTAAAAGTTGTAAGTTGCTGGGCTGATGCATCATCACAACCTTTTTATCAACAATTAGTCGAAACAATGCCCACCGTAGCGATTCAAGCGAAAGGCCTGTTGTTAACCGAAGGGGTGGTGACGGTTCCCAACCAATATAACCAGACTGTTTTAACCGCTGACAGCGGGTTTTATGAATTCGAGGTGAGTGACGGTACGATTAAACTGGCGCATGAACTGGTTCAAGGAGAACAGTATGATGTCATCATGACTACAGCAAGCGGTCTATATCGTTATCGTACTGCAGACAAGATTGTCTGTGATGGTTATTCATCTGGTTTACCGGTATTACGATTTATTGGCAGAGGCGATTTGTGTTCAGATCTGGTCGGTGAAAAATTGACAGAAGCCTTTGCCTCGACATGCCTGGAGGGTATTCCTGGATTTAGGATGCTGATTCCAGCATCTGATCAACAACCGGGCTACCAGCTTGTTCTAGATAAACAGATTTTTAAAAATACAGCAGGATTTGAACTGTCGAATCTATTAAAAGAAGTTTCGGTGCGTCTCTTTGAAAATCCACATTATGCTTATGCATGCAAGATTGGCCAGTTGGCAGAGTTGAAACCTCTTATGCTTGTAGATCCACTTACAAAATATTTAAACAGCCAGGAAAACATAGGGGTGCGTATGGGTGATATTAAAGTACCATCCTTATGTATTAAATCAGATCTTTTTGAAGCAGAGATGGGGACAGCGGCATGAAAATAGTTTTAATTTCACCAAAAGGTCCATTGTATCGCTTCAAAGGTGGCCTATTTAAAAAATCACTACGTTACCAGCCGTTAACATTAACAACGTTAGCAGCACTTATTCCTGAAGATATTGATGTAGAGCTTGTGTTAATTGATGAGGGGATCGAGACGATCCCTGAGAGCCTTGAAGCCGATCTGGTCGCCATGACGGTTATCACGGGTACGGCCAGGCGCGCCTATGAATTATCAGAACAATTTCAACAACGTAATATACCCGTGGTGTTGGGCGGGCCGCATGTCACATTAGTACCTGACGAGGCACAACAACATGCAAATGCGATTTGTGTGGGTTATGCAGAAGAGACATGGCCGCAATTACTGCGTGACTTTGTAAAGGGTGAAATGCAGGCCGTTTATAAACAACGACCTGATATGTCGCTTGGTTGGGATGCCTTCCCTAAAAGAGAATTGATGAATAAACGCAATTTTCTTACCCAGGCAGTCTTTGAGGCAACGCGCTCATGTATGCATGACTGCGAGTTTTGTGTGGCACCTGCGGCGTGGGGGAGAAAGCAGTACCAACGTCCTATCGACTGGATTATTGAAGATATTAAACAGGTAGGGCAGAAAAAAATTATATTTATTGATTTAAATATCATTTCTGACAAGCAATATGCAAAGGAATTGTTTCGGCGCCTGATTCCTTTGAATATCAAATGGTTTGGCCTGTCCACCGTGCTGCTTGCCCATGATGAAGAACTAAAAGAATTGTTAGCGAGAAGTGGTTGCAAGGGGTTGTTGCTTGGTCTTGAGACAGTTAGTGAGCAAAGCCTGAAAGATGCAAAAAAGCGCTTTAATGCATCAGTGGGATACAAAGAAATTATTAAGGATCTGCATAAGCTTGGGATATCCATACAAGGATGTTTTGTATTTGGACTTGACCACGATACTCCCGATGTATTTGATACCACGGTAGAGTTTGCTATCGATGCGGGCATTGACCTACCACGCTTTGCAATCCTGACGCCATTCCCGGGCACACCTATATATAATAGTATGATGGCACAGGGACGTATTTTGACCCATGACTGGGAACTATACGACGGCCAACATGTTGTCTTTCAGCCACGTAATATGTCAGTGCAAGAACTCGCAGTAGGCCATGAAGAGGCATGGAAAAAGGTCTATCGCTGGTCATCAATTGCAAAACGCCTGTGGAATGCCAGAAACTTCCGGCCGCTCGCGATGAGCGTGAATCTAGGTTACCGGTTTTATGCTCACCACTTACATGAGTACTACACCTGTGACGTGCAAATAAACACGGTATTCTCAAATCCGTTTCCTGGACTGGTACAACAAAATCCAGACCCTAATATGGAACCCGTCACCAGGAATAAGATTGTATGCGGATAACCATCATACATCCTGCGATTGGCCACCGTGTCGGTGAAAAATATATCCGTTCCTGGCAAATGGAACCGTTACCGGCGGCGGCGGTGGCAGGTTTAACCCCACCTGATATTGATGTGAAGTTCTATGATGATCGCTTAGAGACTATTCCCTTCGACGAACCAACCGATGCGGTGGTGATGTCGATCGAGACCTATACTGCCAAACGGGCTTACCAGATCGCCAGTGAATACAGGAAACGTAAGATACCTGTTATCTTCGGCGGCTTTCACGCAACACTGGTACCTGAAGAGGTTGAACAATATGCCGAAGCTATTGTAATTGGTGAAGCAGAGATGGTCTGGAACGAGGTCATTGATGACCTGCGACACGGTACCCTAAAAAAACGCTATCAGATAGATAGTCGTCCCGATCTGAGTGAAATCAAAGTGGATCGTTCCATCTTTCAAGGCAAGCGTTATTTACCAATCGGTTTAGTCGAGACCGGGCGGGGTTGTAAGTTTCCATGTGATTTTTGTGCGATCCAGACTTTTTTTGATCGCTCCCATCGGCAGCGACCTGTTGAAGACATTATTGCTGAAGTTCGAACGCTCAAAGATAAAAATCGACTATTTTTCTTCGTCGATGACAATTTTGCCGGCAACATAAAAACAGCTAAACCTTTGCTTAAGGAATTGGCAAAGCTCAAGGTCCGCTGGATTACTCAAATGAGTATTAATGCGGCGCATGACGAAGAATTTTTATCGTTATTAAGCAGAAGCGGTTGCAAGGGCGTATTAATCGGTTTTGAAACGCTGAATCCAGAAAATCTCCGTTCGATGAAGAAAAACTTTAACATGATGAAGGGTGGCTACGAGCAGGCAATGCAAAATCTTAACCGGTATAAAATAAGAGTCTATGCGACTTTTGTATTTGGTTATGAGCATGATACTCCTCAGTCATTCTCCGATTCCGTTGAGTTTGCAATCGAACAAAAATTCTATATAGCCGCCTTCAATCATTTAACCCCTTTTCCTGGTACGCCACTTTATAAACGACTTGAGCAAGAAGAGCGATTGCGCTATCAAGCCTGGTGGCTTGATGATGCATATCGTTATAATGATGTACCGTTTAACACTAAACTATTGCAGCCAGAGGATATAACCCGTCTGTGTGTGCAGTCCCGAAAACGCTTCTATTCGTTCTCGAATATTATCAAGAGGGGGCTCTCTCGGACTAATCGTAGTGATGCCTTCATGTTTAGGAATTTTTTCCCAATAAACTTTATGCACGGCAATGAAATTAACAAGCGTAATGGCTACCCATTAGGTGATGAGGCCTGGTCAGGCCGGTTGCTGGTGGCAGATTAAATATCCATGGGTAATTTAGCGACACATGAGCCTCATGAGCTGCAGCAGGAATATAAAGCAGGTGGTGTCGTTTATCGCAGAGTGACACTTGATGATGACGAATCGCTACGCCAGGTATTACGTCAGATCAGCATGGACTCGTGGGTAAATGTTAGCACGGAGCATGAACCCTCTTATTTTGAATCGACAAATTTATTTGGCGAAACCGAGACTATTCTTGCCTCGACTGATGATAATAAACAATCAACCGTTGGGATCTGCTCATCTGTATCGATGCCGGTCTATATAAATGGTGTCGCAAAGCAAGCAGGGTATTTAGGTGAACTACGGGTATTACCTGAGTACTGCCATAAACTTTCAGTGATCCGCAATGGGTTTAAGTCTGTGCAGGCACTGAATCAACAACATCCCTATTGGTTTACCAGTATCGCGAAAGAAAATAGTATTGCGCGTCGCTTACTTGAGGCAAACTTAAAAGGTATGCCTGCGTATCAGCCCAGGGGCGAACTGTTAACGATGGCCTTGCCGGTGAGTGACAAGCTTAAAAAAAATCTACTTGTTCATGCGACAGAAGACGATATTCCAGCGCTGGTTGAGTTTTACCGATCACATAATGCAGGATTTCAATATGCGCCAGTGATTAGCGAGCAATGGTTGCGGGGTTTAGATGGCCAGTCTGGTTTAACGATTCAGGATTTTTGGTTATTAAAAGTTAATGGAAACATCAGCGCCGCATTCGCGATCTGGGATCAGCGTAAATTTAAGCAATCCGTGGTGCGCGGTTATCGGTTTCCATTAAATATGTTTCGCCCACTATATAACCTCTATGCTAATTTATCCGGGCGTGTCACTTTACCTGCCGTTGGTGAAAAGATTGACTATATATTTATAGCCTTTCTTGCAGTTGCTGGTGAAGCCAGGGAGCACACTAAAACCATTATATCGACCGCACGAAAACTCGTGAAAGAAAAGGGGGCGAATGTCGCCATGTTAGGTGTCTCAAAGCTAAATCCAATCACAAGCTATTTAGAAACGATACCTCATCATGCCTACTCTACAGTAATCGAGAGTGTCACCTGGCCAAAACATGCTGAACAAAAAATAGATAATCGTCTTGTTCAACCCGAGATTGCCGTAATATGAGATGGCTATGCATAAAAATCGATTAAAACGATTGACGCTACTCCGGCCAAACATGGGGGATTACCGTTCCACTGATGGCTTACCACCAATGTCGATGTCGATTCTAGCCGCACGTACACCGGCGGATGTTGAGATAACATTCTACGATGATAAGATTGAAGTCGTTCCTGAAGATGATACTCCCGATCTTGTCGCCATTACGGTCGAAACCTTTACGGCAAGGCGAGCCTATGAATTAGCCGCACGCTATCGTGATCGTGGTATATCTGTTGTGATGGGTGGCTACCACCCAACCTTTTTACCCGAGGAAGCACTACAGCATGCAGACGCCATAGTCATTGGTGACGCCGAAGGTGCCTGGGAGCGATTGCTGGATGATTTTAATCATAATCGTCTCGAGCGAACATACCAGGGTGGTACTTCTGCTTCACTCAATGATTTCCGACAGGATAAACGAATTTTTGCAGGCAAGAAGTATATGCCCGTCGAGCCAGTTCAATACGGCCGAGGATGCCGCTTTGCCTGTGATTTTTGCTCGATTCGCGCATTTTACAAAGAGAGCCTGAGGGTACGTTCCATTGATAATATGGTTGCAGAGTTAACAACACTAAATCGACGTAAGCTGATTTTTTTTGCAGATGATAATTTATTTTCGTCACGGGCAGAACTGGAAGCGCTATTGACAGCTCTCAAGCCACTTGGTTTGCGCTGGTCATGCCAGATCAGTATTGATGTGGCACGCGATGAAACCTTGCTGGATAAAATGGCAGAATCAGGCTGCGTCTTTGTCCTGATCGGATTTGAATCATTGTCGCGAGACAACCTTAAACAAATGGGCAAGCCATGGAATCATGTTGCGGGTGACTATCAACAAGTTGTGCGTAAATTGCATCAGCGAAAGATTGCTGTTTATGGCACTTTCGTGTTTGGTTATGACTATGATACGATTGATACGATTCAGCAAAGTCTTGACTTTGCACTGGATGCAAAACTCGAGATAGCCAATTTTAATCCGCTGACACCCACGCCTAGTTCACCACTCTATGATCGCCTTGCCCAGGAGGGTAGATTAATATCACCAACCTGGTGGTTAGATGAAAACTATCGCTATGGCGATCCTATTTTCAGGCCAAAATTGATGGATCCCGATGAGTTTGCACATAAATGTTATGAAGCTAAAAAGGCCTTCTACTCATGGCGTTCAATTGGTAGTCGTGTACTGGGCACGGAGGCGGGTATTAATGTCTTCAGGACCGGTATTGTAAGCCTGGCCAATCTTATTTCACGACGCGAAGTCTTCCGCAAACAATATCGTCCATTAGGTGCTTGAGTGAGAGGCGTGACAAGCTAATGAAGATTACGTTTATCAAACCCACAATCGGGCGTCGCGAACACAGTCTTTATGTCGACGAAGGACGTATGGAGCCTTTGATGCTGGCGGTGCTGGCAGGCTTAACACCTAATGATGTTGATGTGGCGCTTTATGATGACAGAATGGAGTCCATTCCATTTGATGAAGAAACTGATCTGGTTGCGATTACGGTAGAAACATATACAGCGCGACGTGCTTATGAAATCTCCGAAGAATATAGAGGCCGTGGTGTGCCTGTCATTCTAGGCGGAATGCACGTCACCTTGTTGCCGGATGAGGCAGCGCAACACGCCGACAGCATCTTTATCGGCGATGCAGAATCTCTCTGGACAACCGTGGTGGATGATGCACGACGTGGAAAACTACAATCACGTTATGTTGCACCACCTGGTGTAGCCCAGTTTCCAAATGTTTTACCCAGACGTGATTTATATAAGGGCAAGGGCTATTTACCGATGTCGCTAATGCAATATACACGCGGCTGTCGTTTCGCCTGTAGCTTTTGTGCGGTCAGTAAGTACTTTGATAAAAAACATTATATTCGTCGTATCGATGAGGTGGTTAGAGAAATATCTGAACAAAACCGGAAATTTATTTTCTTTATCGATGACAATATTGCAACCGATCGTAAGGCATTAAAAGAGTTGTGTCGTGAGCTAATACCTTTGAGAATTCATTGGATAAGTCAGGCCAGCTTGGATGTCACAAAAGATCAGAACTTGATGAAAGCGATGGCTGACAGTGGTTGTATTGGTCATGTAATGGGCTTTGAGACGATAACACCCGGAAGTCTCCGTGATGCGCGTAAAGCACCCAATATCTCTGGATTTTCGAATTATCAGCACGAAGTCAGAATTTTGCGTGAATTCGGTATGCAAACCTGGGCAGCGTTTACGCTCGGCTACGATAACGACACCTACGATTCGGTATTAGCGACCATGGAGTTTGCCTTAAAAAGCAAATTCACATTTGCTGCATTTAATATCTTGATGCCATATCCGAATACGCCACTTTATAATAAATTGGAAAGCGAGGGCCGTTTGTTATATGACGGTAAGTGGTGGTTGCATCCAGAATATCGCTTCAATCAAGCCGCGTTTGTACCAAAGAATATGGCGCCTGATGAACTAACCGATGCCTGTCATATAGCACGTAAGAAGTTTAATAGTGTCTTTTCTTTGATGTACCGCTTCTCCGATATGCAAACAAACCTGAAAACACTCTGGCGTGCGGCATCCTATTGGCGCTATGCGACATTATTCAGGAAAGAGCTGTATAAAAAACATAAGATGAGATTTGGTCTTAAATGAGCAAAAGGGTACTAGAACTCTATCAATATATCGCGCCAGCGATATTGGCACCTTTGTCATTCTGGTTATGGTGGCGTGTTTATGATGGTAATATCCATCTGGTTTTAATCGCCTGGCTGCTGCCCGTGTTGTATGCCTATATTGTCCCTGCAGTCGGGACTAATTATTTGAAGGTTTGGGAATTCGATACACGTTTTCGAGTAGGACGATTCCGGCCACATCATGGCTTTGTGTTTGGTAGTGCGACAGCAATGATTGCCTGGCTCTGTCATACAGATCCAGCCACAAATTACTTCGACGTTTTTCGTTATGGTTTTATCATGGCAGCGGTGTTGGGCTTTTGGAATATTATTTATGACATTAAAGCCATTCGGAATGGTATTTTAAAAGTATACAATCAACCCTGGGCAGATGAGCGCGGGGCTGAAGCAATTACCCTGGATTATGCGCCCTGGTTCTTTGCTGGTTTTGGTGCTATTTATGGGCTAAGTACCGGTATTGCTGAACTGCTGGCATTAAATGGGGTATTAACAAACGGTTATTTTATTATTCTTTTCATGGCAAGCCTTATCGTTTCAATGGCTGTACCCGTTATCGGTTATCGTCGACACTCGTTTAAAGCACATGGGCACTCGGGGTGCAAACCAATACGGGAGGATGTCTGATGTCTGCCGAACAAACCAATGATTATCCGATACCAGAAAAACGTAATATCCTTATCCTGGTTCTGACTATTCCTGTGATATGGGGCTTGCTGTGGTCTGCTTCACATCTTTCGATTGGTTGGGCACTGCTTGCTGCTTTACTATTTGCGCAAATTAACCATACCGTGTTCTCTTTATTGCACGAAGCGGTGCATGGTGTTTTGTCTAAGAATCATTTTCGAAATGAACTGTTCGGAACTATCTGTGCGGCTATGTTTCCGACCTCATTGAAACTGCAACGTGTTGCTCACCTCGGACACCACAAGCGTAATCGCACCGATCAGGATTTGTACGATTACTATTTGCCAGGACAATCAAAACGACGCAGAAACTTTCACCTCTATGCTGGGAACCTGTTTGGGTTTTACTGGTTTGTGATACCAGAGAGTAACTTCATTTACTTAATAGCACCCTGGTTATACACATCGAAATGGTTTATCGAGGGGCCAGCACGAAAATTGGGCTTTGAACCTTATATCAAAGAGATTGCCCAGCAGAGTAAATTACGAATCTGGTTTGAATGTTTGTGGGCATTCAGCTACCAGGTGTTAGTGTTTGTCTTGCTCGACCTTAACCTGTTTGGCTGGTTATTGTGTCATTACTTCTTTGCCGTGCATTGGTCGGCATTGCAATATGTCGATCATGCCTGGAGCGCCCGCGATGTGATTAATGGTGCATGGAATCTAAAGGTGTCCAAGCCAGCGCAGTGGGTTGCGCTTAACTATCACTGTCATTTAGCACACCACCAACATCCAGAAGTACCCTGGTTACATCTACCAAAATTAGTCGATAAAAATGACAGGCAACCTACATTTTGGTCTATCTATTTTCGCCTCTGGGGTGGCGCAAAACCAGCACCACCGATGGGTAGCGGGGCTACTTTGTAACTATCAGGCATTTAAGATTCGCTTGCGAACCATGCCAATAACTAGCATCAATAAAATGCCTGCAATGAAACCACCAATAGTAAAATAGATCAGAGAGCTTTCTACTTCCGCTAGAATAGGGTTGTCGAGAAAGTTGGTACCAATATGGAGTGAAAGTATTCGCCATTTACCGTCCGTGTCTTTAATAACGGTGGCGGTCCAGCGGGTTTTCATTTCGTAGTAGCGGCTATCAGATAAAATATAATTTTCATCTCCCGTGCCGCGAACGATCCCCATAGTCTTATTCGCATACAACTCGGTTAATGCATCTGCGGTGAGCTTCATGTCGACTTTCTTTAGATAGCCATCTGGGCCAAACCAGCGATTAAAGTAATCTTCAATTTCATCTCTGGATGAAATAATTTCCTGGTTAATGGTGGTGACCCGAATATCTTCATGGAAGTAGGGGGCGAGATCGGCGTAACGTTCTTCATTCACGGCCTTTTCCATACCCTGTAGCAGTGCTCTAAGTTCTTCGTGGATAGCATGATCGGGCTCTTCTGCTGCAAAAACAGTCAGTGGGCCGATATAGGTGGTAAATAACAACAATAATATTTGAGCTATATGTCTAGATATTGTTTTCCTGAACATCATCCTTCTCCCCTTTAAAGTAATTCCGAAAGAAAACAGCAATCATTAACCCTATGATGATATCGAGTATATGGTGTTGGTGTACTAGCAGTGTAGATATACATACTAAAGTTAACCATGTCCAAAGTACATATTTCAGATAAATAGATATTGTTGCCTCCAGTAGCGCAAAAATAATCAGCGCTGTGAAAATGACATGTAATGAGGGTACGAGATTATGCGGCAGATCGATTAAGAAGAGGCTGGAAAATATGCCAGCATAAAATGGATTGTCTGGGCTAACTCGAATAAATCCTAATTCAGCTGGCAATAGTAAAAAGAAAATAGCCGATAGCAAAATTCCACTTATTAATTGTTTTCCTAGTTTATTTAATTGCGGCACACGTAGAAAAAAAGGGGGTAGTAGAAATAAGATATACATCGAAATGTATATCCAAAAGAAATCAGGAATAAGCGGGACTGCGAGTTCAGAATCTAGGTAAAGTGGGTACGTGGTAGAACGATTTGCTGTCAGCCAATTACAGGTTGGGTAAACAGCAAAGAATGCAATACCCACCCAGAATGCCCAGTAGCCATAGGTTTTCCAAACCGCTGTTTTAGTTTCCAACTGCATGATGGCAAAACAGTTTAATCGATACGTCAGCGTTTAGCTAACGGTCATCTAGGCTGCGAGTGTCACCCTGTTTCTACCGTTCTCTTTGGCTTTGTATAAAGCCTCATCAGCCCGATTTAATAGCGCCTTTATATCAGGATCCCTGGTTTCTAGTTCTGCAACGCCAAGACTAGCGGTGACCTCTATAAGCATATCTCCCGCTAGATAAGGATATTTCGTGATACGCTCTCGCACACGTTCGGCCAGGTGAAACGCAGACTTTGCAGAGGTGTCGGGCAGCAGCAGGGCAAACTCTTCACCACCTACGCGTCCCAAAAAGTCTGTGGTGCGAATGACTTCCTGGATAGCTTCGACAAAAATTTGCAGAACATTATCGCCTGCAGCGTGACCATAGTTATCGTTTATTGATTTAAAGTGATCTATGTCGATCATCATAACTGAAAGCGGACGGTGATATCGTTTCGAGCGTGCTACTTCTTTGTCTGATTGATCTAAAAAAGCGGGGCGACTTAATGCACCCGTTAATGAATCAAATAATGCCATGTTGATTAACTGGCTTTCCATTCGCTTGTAGCGGGTGAGATCTCTTTCGATTGAAGCAAAGTGCGTTATCGCACCGGACTCGTCCTTGAGGGGGATAATATTGGTGTCCATCCAATAACCCTGGCCTTCCTTACTATATTTCAACAACTCGGTGCGTATACCCTTGCCTTGTCGCATAGCCTTACGGATGCGAGAGCGGGTTTGGCGATCCGTGCCACGACCATATAATAAATCTGCTGATTCTCCCAGCACTTCGCTGAGGGAGTAGCCCATGTGTTTTTCAAATGCAGGATTGGCAAAAACAATGCATGGGCCGCCTTTTTCAGGGGGAGTCGCATCACAGACCAGGACAATATCACTGGTCGATTCAATGAGCTGTCTGAACAAAGCATCAAACTGCACTTGCTTTCCTCACCCTGAAGACCTGGTGTAATTGTCGGCACTTACAGCTATATCTTAAGTAATTTAGTGAATAATTAACCAAAACACATTGATTATGCTGAAATATTAGCCAATCCTAATGTTTCGTATAGAAGTACAAAGCTTCACAAACAAGCCGGTTGTCAGGGTGGCGCTTCAGGTTTTCAGAGAATGGCTGTGGGTCTTGCTATTAAAACGTCTGGATAATCATTTCTCGGGTATTATCCATCCCCACTCAATGCTTCCTCGGTATCATTTGCGATGGGTAGGTAGCGCGCAGACATATCGTAGAGTGTATTTCTAACTATTGGTTTTGTCAGAAAGTCGTTGCTACCTGCTTTTGCACAAGAGTCGCGGTCGTCATGCGTCGCATTTGCGGTCAGAACGACAATCGGCTTAGTGTAACCTTGTTTGCGTAGGACCTCGATCGCCTCAATACCTGACATAACGGGCATTTGCATGTCCATATAGATTAAGTCAAATTCTTCTTTTTCAGCCAGTTCAACGGCTTCCTGGCCATTATTGGCTACGCTCACCTCTGCGCCCATTTTGGTTAGATAATTCTTTATCAGGAGTTGGTTCATTTCTGTATCTTCAGCTAATAAGACATGCCCTGATAACAGAGACATTTCACCTGGCTTAGTTCTAGCAACAGCTGGTGCTTCAGAGACAGAATTTGTGTTTCGATTAACAGGGGCATCTATAACGCCGCATATCATTTCTTGCTCATTAATGTCACCGCAAGGAATTTGCAACTTGAATGTAGTGCCAGTTCCAGGTTGACTGTAAACCTCGAGGTTGTAATTTAAGAGATTTGCGAGTTGCTTAGATAAGGAAAGTCCAAGGCCAGTACCACCAAATTTACGTGTTGTGCTTGAGTCAGCCTGTTTGAAGGGTTGAAATGCTTTTTGGATCTGCTCGTCCGTCATACCGATACCGGTGTCGCTTACAGAAATGTTTAATAGATGACCAGGTGCATCATAATCGACATCAACTTTCACTTTACCGTGTTCAGTAAATTTTATTGCATTACTACAGAGGTTAATCAAAATTTGTTTTAACCGAATAGGATCACTTTCAATGATGGCAGGGAGTGGTGGGCGATAGTTTAATTCAAACTGCAGAGATTTTTTTTGAGCCTGCATTGAAATTATCGATTCAACTTCATATATCGCTTGCATAGGATTCATTTTTACATGTTCTATTTCAAGCTCTCCAGCATCTATTTTAGAGAAGTCGAGAATGTTATTTATCAGGTTTAATAAATGACGACTGCTTCTATGTATTGTATTTAAAGCAAATAAACGCTGTTCTGTAGTTTGATCACTATCTAACGCCGTTTCAGAAAAACCAATCACTGCGGTTAGGGGGGTACGGATCTCATGACTCATATTGGCAAGAAACTCAGTTTTAGCTTTGTTGGCGTTGTCTGCATTTTTAACCGCGATCTCGAGTTTGCTTAACAACTTGCCTATATAGATCGGCATTAGGACAATCCACAGCATCAGGCCCCAGCCGATAAAAGTATTGTCTTTCCAAAATGGGGCCTGCGTGATGACAAAAGAAAAGGCAATTATTGTCAGCAAGTTGGCGATAAACATATATTTGCGCCCAAAGCGCAGGCCATAACCAATAATTATCCAAAGATAAATACCGTAGAGATAGGCGGTCGATACACCACCTTCATACATCGCGTAGGTAGAAAAAGAAACATCAAATAGCAGACCAGTGGTGATGAAAGGCCAGGACATTGAACGAGTAAATCCGGCAATCAACAGGAACACGCTCATTAGTACCAGATATGTGATAGATAAATGGAACAAAAATATGGGTGGGTTCCCAAGCCACTGATAGGTATGACCAAGGTATGAGTAGATGCTCAGGATGACGGCGAAGAATATTCGCACATAGGACTGGCCTACAACACTGTTATGTTCCCATCTCAAACTTAAACCCCCATTAAAAACAATAGCTTAGCGTGTTTTCTGTGTATGAATAAGTACCACTATATATATATCGGTCGTGTCACGTAGTGCTTTATGAAGAATTCCGAATTCATGAAATAGGGAAAGTACCTGTCATGTGAATTTCGCACACTAGAAACGCCAAAACCTCACGGAAGCTAAGGCAGTCCTTGCCTATCATTTTCTTACAACGGGTTAACTAAGACCGTTACTTGAATGGATTAAGTAATAAGTGGGGAAAGTACAATGAAATCAAGGAAAGGAAAAAGGCGGTTATCTCGGATACTGTTGAGTATCAGTATTGCAAGCTTAGTGTATTCACCAAACCTGATTGCAGGTGGTTTTTTACAGGAGTGGTTTCAAAACCGCTTGTTTGCACCGACTGAACAACAGCGAACTCAAGAGCAAGATGGCAAGGTTGTGATCTACGATGGCATACATGATGTTGATGTTAACCGTGCGATGGATACGCAGTTCCATCGAATCGAGCATATGATGTTCATCGGTACAGTCATTACAAACCAAGATGGTGAGCCGGCAAAAGATGAGGCAACTGGGCAGGTTCTAAAAGAAGATGACGATTGTTAGCGACTGAACAGATTGCATTCAAAATTCGCTGAGACGGCCATTGCTGCGATATTTGTACTTGACGGTAAGATCGTGATCACAGTCCAATCATTTCAGCGTGGCCAGCGAGTTCCTTCACCATGGTCAGCAGGTGTGATGAATTCGTTTTTTCTGGGTTGTACTCAACTACGACTAAGTGAGGTTTGTCCTCAGGCATATGGACACTCACGACGCCATCTATAATGCGCAATCCGCTCTCAACGTTGGTGCGTGTTGCGTTATCTGCATCTTTATCAATGTGAATAGTAACATCAGTTAATGCTATTTCAGTCATTTCCTACCTCCTTAGTGTGGTTGCAAATTAGCATGAAGGCTCAGAATGTATATTGAGCTAGATCAATGGTTTCTTAATGATAAAGACTATGAAAAGTGTAAGTGTTTTTTTCTATTAAGTTAGCGGAGGTGCCGCATACTGATTCTGCTAATGAATATTTAAGATTATACTGGCAGACTTTAATGGAAAAATGCTGATATGATAACCCCAATAATCTCGCGTTATTTATATTTTCAGGATACTCATGTTTAAAAAGATTACCGTTATTTTTACATTAATATGTGTGGCGGCTTTTGCCTTTGCTGAGGAAAAAGTGCTTTCCACCACTGAAGTTCTGCTCAACGATATTAAAAATATCGAGACGGAATTAAAGAGTCGTAATCTGGATATTAGTAAGCTGGGTAAAATAAAAAAACGGCTGACGGCAATGAGCGCCGCGGCCGATGAGTGTATTGCAGAGTATGGAAAGAAAGTTGCGGATAAAAAAATAGAGTTAGAAACTCTTGGCGAAAAGTACAAAAAAGAATCTCCCGAATTAATTAAGCAACGAAAGCAACAACAAAAAGATCTTGCTGAAGCGCAAACGGGGCTTGCTACATGTAATGCAATGGCATTGCGCATTAAGTCCGCGCTAGAAAATGCTGAAAAGCTGTTGCAAAAACAATTAGAAACACAGTTGCTGGCACACAAGGATAATATCTTCGAGGTAATTGGTAAGAATCGCGAAGTACCGATTGACTGGTTTAAAAAAGCCTGGAAAAAGAACTGGGCACAGGATGCGCCTGAATACCAACTCTGGACACTGTTTGGCATATTACTGGTGAGTGTGGTAGTTGGCGTGACAATCAGGCGTTATCTATACCCCGTCGTTAAGGGAGTTCATTGGTCGTCCGAATCAGGGGGACGTTTTGCAGCATCACTGTTGAGTACATTCTGTCGCGACTCAATATATATACTGACCAGTGTTGCGCTAGTTATTACTCTCTCGTTCTATACAACTGGTATTGAGCCTGTACCGATAATCATGACGACGGCGTATGGATTACTCTACTATGTTATCGCTCGTTATGTCATCAGTTTCAGCCTTGCACCGCCTGAACCAGGCAAACTGTTTTTAAATATACCTAAGCAAACAGCTAAAGCACTCGCCAGGCGGCTGAAAGTGCTTACAGTAATTATGTTAGTCGGTTACTTACTTGTTGAGACACTGTTAGGAACGAGTCTGCCCGAATACACACAAAGTCTTGCCCGTTCAATCGTAAGAATTGCATTTGCGGTTAATTTGATTTGGGCGTTGTGGCTGTTTAAAGATCTGCGCGGGATACTAAGGCAATCCTGGTTACGTTACGGCCTGTCACTCGTTTTAGTCGTAGCCGTTCTTGCTGATCTTAGCGGTTACACCAATCTATCCAGTTGGTTGATGAGATCTGTGTTTGGTAGTTTGTTTGTGATTGTTGTTACCTTGATATTAGGTAAGCTCAGTTCAGATATACTCGAAGGCCTGGAGTATGGCCATACCGTATGGCAACGACGAGCACGCAGAATTCTTGGCTTAACACCAGAAGGGCACATTACTGGATTTTTCTGGGTTCGTTTATTGGTTGGTTTAGGCTGGTGGTCTTTGCTGGCACTGTTGTTAATATTTATCTGGGATCTATCAGCCAGTATGGTCGAAGAGATCCGCGTGATTTTTACCAATGGCTTTACCATCGGTTCACTTAAGATAATACCTGCCCGCATCGCCTTTGCACTTATTAGCCTGGGTGTATTGGTTGCGTTCAGTGCCTGGTTCCAGGGCCAGGCACGTAAACGTTGGGTAAGTAAAATGCCCATGGAACGCGGTGCTCGTGAAGCACTGGTTACGTTGATTGGTTATATTGGGGTTATCGTTGCCATATTAGTCACATTAGGTATCGCGGGTATAGATTATGCGAACCTTGCTATTATTGCAGGCGCCTTGTCATTAGGTATCGGTTTCGGTTTACAAAATATCGTAAATAATTTTGTCTCAGGTCTGATTTTACTTTTTGAAAGACCTGTAAAAACCGGCGACTGGATTGTAGTGGGTAATACCGAAGGGCATGTAAAACGCATTCGCATCCGTGCAACTCAAATTGAGACATTTGATCGAGCGGATGTCATTGTGCCTAACTCTGAGCTCATTTCCGGGCAAGTTACCAACTGGATGTTACATAATCAACGCGGACGTATACGCGTACCCGTTGGCGTGGCATATGGCAGTGATACTCAGAAAGTTAAAGAGATATTGCTTAAAGTAGCAGATGAACACCCAGAAGTAGTAAAAAATAGTGGTGTACCTGACCCTCAGGTTTTATTCCATAGCTTTGGTGATAGTGCACTCGACTTTGAGCTGAGGTGTTTTATAAAAGACATTGATTCGCGTGTTACTGTGATTTCTGATTTAAACTTTGCCATTGATGCAGCGTTCCGCGAAAATAACATTGAAATCCCATTCCCTCAGCGTGACGTGCATATCAAAAACGGGCACGACATTGATGATAAAGGTCGGGATGAATAATCAGGAGGAACAACTGACGGCAATATCGCTAGCCCACTCAGGCGGATGTCCGGCATAACTCTCAAACTCGGGCCATTCGTCAAAGGGTTGCTGTAAGATTTTAAATAATACATCGATCTCTGAATAATCCTTTTCATCCTCAGCTTTACGAATCGCTATTTCTGCAAGATAGTTTCGCAGAATAAATTTAGGATTTATTTTATTCATGCGCACTTTTCGTTCGCTATCATTACTGTTTTCTTTGGCTAAACGAGCGGCATAACGGCTTGACCATTGGTCGAAGCCTTCACGGTCAAGGAAAAGATCACGCAGTTCATGATTCTGGGTTTCGTCGCTTCTAAAGTCGCCAAGCTTACGGAATAAGATCGTATAGTCCACTTGGTTTTGTTGCATTAAATCTAGCAATTCTTGCAACAATGTTTGATCTTCTGGCATGGCTTCAACTAAACCAAGTTTCGCGCGCATCAAGCCAGCGTACTCTTTTATATAGAGCGGCTGATACTGTGTCATGATATCTTTTGCCATCTCGACAGCCTTGTCGGGTGAATCATCTTCGGATTCCATCAACACGGGTAACAAGGCCTGGGCAAGACAGCTTAAATTAAACAAACCGATCTCAGGTTGTTGATCAAAGGCATAGCGACCACTGTGATCAGAGTGATTACAAATATAACCAGGTTGATATGCCTCGACAAAACCGAAGGGCCCGTAATCGATAGTCAAGCCAAGGATGGACATGTTGTCAGAGTTCATTACCCCATGCGCAAAGCCCACCGATTGCCATTGTGCAATTAAACGGGCTGTACGTCGCATTACGGTTTCAAATAACGCCAGATATGGATTAGCCTGTTGTTGTAATTCCGGTTGCTTTAATTCAGTGAAGTGATGCTCTATTACATAATCGGCAAGCGTTCTGATTTGTTCAAACTGATTGCGATAAAAAAAGACCTCAAACGAACCAAAGCGAATATGAGATGGCGCCATACGGGTCAGTATCGCACCTGTTTCAATTCGTTCACGATAAACTTCATCATCGCTACCAGTCATGGCCAATGCCCTTGTCGTCCGGATACCCAGACTATGTATCGCCTCGGAGCATAGATACTCACGAATGGTAGAACGCAACACGGCACGTCCATCACCGTCACGCGAATAAGGCGTAAGCCCGCTGCCTTTAAGTTGCAGTTCCCATTTACCCGTTTGTTCATGGCTTACTTCACCGAGCATGATGGCCCGCCCGTCGCCTAATTGTGGGACGAAGTGCCCGAATTGATGACCTGCATAGAGCATCGCGAGAGGATCGCTACCCTGGGGGAGACTTTGACCACTTAGCATTTTGACCAGATCGGGACTATTACTATTCTCAGCCTGCAGGCCAATCAGCTCTGCAGCAGCGGGATTAAAATGGAGCATGCGTGCGTCAGTCTTATAGGGGGTCGGTGTGACACGGGAATAAAAGTCATCCGACAAGCTGGCAAATGAATTCGTCCAGGGCAACGTATCAGGGGAAAACATTAGTAAAAAACTTGGGTATTAGAAAACGCTATTGTAACGATTATTGTGATTCAAACCAATACCATCGTTTTTTTTATGAAAAAAGACTTCCTCAGATCCATGAAAATGGTAGTTTTTATAGTTATTTCATAGACTTATGGGTAAAAGAGATACCATACGGTTTATAAGTGTTTGCTAAAGTACCAGACGCCGATGCCGATAAGAAAATTGCTTATTAATTAGACGATTCATAGAGGCCAGCATGCATTTCCGATACCTGATCTTAATACTAGTTTTCTCCTTCAACACCATATCCGTTTCTCATGCGGCCAAAAAAATATCGCCTGAAAGCGTATCTGGTGCGACAACGGTCAGCACAGCCGAAGCGAAGAAACTCTTCGATCAGGGTGCGATTTTTCTGGATGTGCGCAGTAATCGTGACTGGGAAGCAGGCCGCATACCAGGTTCCAAGCATCTTGAACTGAAAAAGGTATATAGCAAAGAAACACTCGCAGAGATTGCTGGTGCGGATCAAAAGTTAGTGATCTACTGTAACAGCACAGGTTGTATGCGTAGTTCAAAAGCATGTGCTAAAGCAGCTGAGTGGGGCTACAGTAAAATTTATTACTATCGACTGGGTTTTCCTGACTGGCAATCAAATGGCTATGCCGTTGAATAAGTATTAAAAGAGAGAAAACAATATGAAACTATTTTCTACCCTTAAGGCACGAATCATTTTTGTAAGTGGCTTATCGATCCTGATCATTGCCAGTGCACTGATATTTTCCGCTATTTTAGCTAAACAAGAATCAGAGTCGCGCTATCAGAATGAGGCATTTAATGGAAAACGCTTACTCTGGCATCGCATCGTTGAAGGTGAAGTGAATGCAATGCGTTCTGAATTATTTTCGATCACACGAAATAGTAACGCAATGTCAGCCCTATCAGATGGTGATGCAGCAGAGTTAGCGAGCCAGTTGCAACCGACGTTCAATCGCCTAAAAGCCTCGAAGGTGATCGATGGTATGCAAATATTATCGAAAAATGGTGCGCCAGTATTTGCGCGCCCTGAAAAAGCAGCGCATGTAACATCAACCGGTCTGGTTAAAGATGCACTGGCAACGGGTAAGATAAAAACAGGCATTGAACATGACAGTAACAACAACCTGAATGTTGTGTTTGCCATTCCATTATATAAATCCCCGGGCAATGTTAGTGGTGTCGGAATTTATACACGCAGCTTAAAAGCCGTCATCTCTGAATTTAAGCGCAGCGAAGGCTCAGACATCTATGTGGTAGCAAAGAATGGCAATATGATGTTCTCGACCAATGATGAACTCTACCAGGGTATCCAGCCTTCCTTGCCAGCCTTGGGTGAAAGACAATACCAGATTAGCAAGTTGGATGACAAAGTCTACGCGGTATTAACGCAATCCGTTACTGATGCAAAGGGTAAGCACATTGCGCATATGATGAATGTGAGTGAGTATACCGAAAGTTATAATGCGCAAAATAGTATTCAGCTTTACTCGATCTTGATTGCAATCGGTGTTATCGCAATCGTACTGCTTACTCTAAATTGGTACATTGGCAGATCGCTTAAACCTCTCAATGAAGTTAAGACAGTATTAACTGCTGTGGCGGATGGTGACTTAACCTCAGAGATCAATATAAGCAGTAACGACGAGATTGGACAGATATTGGCATCGGTTGACGCAATGGTGACACGTCTTCGACATATGATAAAAGATGTGACGCAGTCAACTATGACCATGGCGTCATCATCCAATGAAATGTTGGGTATTACCGAGACGACCAGCAATGGTGTGCAGCAACAGCAACAGCAAATTGAGTTAGTTGCAACCGCGATGAATGAAATGACCTCTACGGTTCAAGAAGTGGCAAATCATGCTCAACAAGCAGCAGACTCAGCGACGCATGCTGATCAAGAAGCCAGTCAGGGCCGACAGATTGTTGATGAAACAACGGCAGCGATTGGCTCATTGGAACAGGAAATTGAAAGTGCGGCAGTCGTCATTAAAAAAGTTGAGAGTGATAGTGTCCAGATTGGTACCGTACTGGATGTTATTAAAAGTATTGCCGAACAGACGAACTTGTTAGCCCTGAACGCTGCGATTGAGGCGGCTCGAGCGGGTGAACAGGGTCGCGGTTTTGCAGTAGTTGCCGACGAAGTCAGGACACTGGCCAGTCGAACCCAACAATCAACCCAGGAAATTCACGAGATGATTGAGCAACTGCAAAATGGTGCGCAGGAAGCCGTGGCGGCGATGGCAAATAGTCAGGAAAAAGCCACGTCTGCGGTTGAGCGTGCTGCCTCAGCAGGCAATTCTCTATCCGCGATTACCGAAAAAGTCACCACCATCAGCCAAATGAACTTACAGATTGCCACCGCAGCGGATGAGCAAAGTAAGGTGTCAGAGGAAATCAATCAAAACGTGGTAGATATCAGTCGAGTCGCCGAGCAGTCTGCTGATGGTGCACGTCAAACGGCTGTCGCCAGTGGCGAACTCTCTGAGCATGCCAGCCAGGTGCAACAATTAGTCAGTCAATTCAGGGTCTAACGAGCCCCCAACCATCTCCAGTCACTTTAAGGGGTAAAGGACTTACCCCTTTCATTTGATTTACATCAATATAACGTCCGATTATTTCCTCCATAATGAGTTGCTAATGTACTAGTATTTGAAGATTAGCCGCGAAAACCTACCGGAGGTCTGTGTGACAAAAGAAGCCAATTTTTCGATGCCAAAAATTTCAGCTGATCGCAAAGATCAGGTGCTGGCAAAGGCCAAGACGGTAAAGCGTCTCGGCAAGAAACAGATCTTTGAAGATGCAAATTATCCATACGAAAAAAAGATGGATACCAACGAATACGAAAAGCTCAAGCAAGAACTGCAAATCGAATTGTTGAAAATGCAAAGTTGGGTCAAAGAAACGGGCCAGCGAATTGTCATCCTGTTTGAAGGTCGCGATGCGGCGGGTAAGGGCGGCACCATCAAGCGTATGATGGAACACATGAATCCTCGTGGTGCGCGAGTCGTGGCCCTGGAAAAACCCAGCGATCATGAAATGGGCCAGTGGTATTTCCAGCGTTATGTCCAACACCTACCCAGTAAAGGTGAGATCGTTATGTTTGACCGCTCCTGGTATAACCGTGCGGGTGTCGAGCGGGTCATGAATTTTTGTAAAGCCAACGAGTATCTCGAGTTTATGCGCCAGGCACCGGAACTGGAACGAATGTTGGTACGCAGCGGCATCACCCTGTTCAAGTTATGGTTCTCAGTGAGTCGCAATGAACAGTTTCGACGTTTTCAAATGCGCCGTGAGTCACCATTAAAGCAGTGGAAACTCAGCCCGATTGATTTAGCCTCGCTGGATAAATGGAAAGACTATACCGAAGCCAAAGAAGCTATGTTCTTTTACACCGATACCGCCGATGCCCCCTGGACAGTGATTAAATCCGACTGTAAAAAACGTGCGCGTATTAATGCAATGCGACATGTGCTCTATAACCTGAACTACCCAAATAAAAAATCAATCGTTGTCACTCCGCCGGATGAACTTATCGTCGGTTCAGCCGAACATATTTATGAAAAAGGTGAACACATCCTGGATAAGACACCACTAGTTGAGAAAGAGTCGAAAAAATGAAACGTACCAAACATGCACAGGAGATCAGCGATCGTTTTCGCGAAATGGTCGAGCAGTCAGGTGATAAGCTGGCAGACAAACACTACCAGGAATTAGCGCTATTAATTGAAGCGGGGATTGATACCGCACTGGTAGAGAAGCTGGAAAAAGTAGCCGACCAGGTCGACGCCATGGCCCATGCTATTCGTAATGATGCTGAGCAGTTTAGTTAATGCGCTGATAACAGTTAGCGAATCAGCGCTTCGCTCTCAAAAATATATCGTTCTTTTTCTCTATCGAGACTATAGGCACCACTACGTGCCGCAACCACCTCGATCTTAGAGATGTTCATATACCAGGTATGTTGAACCACGGGTTTTTTGTGTTTAAACAAAAATGGATTTAACAGTGCCACGTTCTTACCTTGCTTAACATCACGCACTGACTGATAACGAATGGATTCAATCCCGTCTGTATGCGCGAGCTGCGCCAGTTGTTGGGGCGCGCTGTAGTCAGAGGGTGATGTCCATAGATCATGATCGCGGTTAAACGGTTTTTCAGTGAGATCTATTTCTTTGCGCGCACGATACATGACAGAGAAGGCAGTCAGTTTGTGCTCTTGTCTGGGTAAGTCCATAGCAGGAGTATCCGCAAAAAAACGTAAACGATAATACGCCGTTTCTGCCAAGGCTGTGCGTACATGGTCGGAGGCATAAAATATCCCGCGCGGTGCATTGGCGGCACGAAAGCGCGAGCCATGTGGATTTTTATACCGGAACGGGGTTTTGAGTAAATAGTGTAAGCGCTCGGTACCAGGGGGATAGGGAGGTTTACTAACTTCCAGCAAGGCCTCAAGCACATCCTGCTCGGCCTGGGTGTTCACCAGTTTACGCGTCGACGCGGTGTGCTGGTGTTCGACCACCCGCCACACCAGGCCGCCGCCGAATTGGGCCAAACTATTTAAATCAAATGTGAGCTCGGTACGAGTCAATGTAGTCAAGTGTATGCACCAATCCGGCAACGTCCATGATTAAATCGTTTGGTTTGGCGGCGAGGGCCTGGTTGGGCGAGGCCAGCCAGGTGCGTAACGCTGTTTCATCGCCGGCCATCATGGCATCCAGGCTACGAAATAGCCGCACAAACAAACGCGCGATCTCCCATTCCTTGGTATCAGGATGGAGTTGGTACTGGTCTGAAAACAGCCGACCCGCAGAGGAGGGACTGATCCCGAGTATCCTGGCCAGTGACGCTTTAGACAGACCCATTAGCTCAGTCGCCCGCACCACAGCCTGGGACAATACCCGTGCAGAGTCCGGATGTTCGACCAAATTGTGGTTGGAATGTGCCATGAAATGCCCTTATTAGCTGTCTTTGGAAATAATAGCCATAAAATCTGTCTCATGCAATATTTTATGCGAAATTACGGATAAATGGGGAGCATAAGCACTCGAAAGTGCATTTTTGTGATCCCACACTAAAAACCAGACTTTTGACATCAAACTTATCTGTAACAAACCGATACAAATTTAACTTATCAAAATTAAGTGAATTTTTAAAATTTTTACTCCGTAACGTTAGAACCAGCTAGATAAAACGGCTGCGAAAATAATGTTTAAATGACTGGTTTTGAACTGTGTTCGTGAGACTTGGGAGGCGATCTTGAAATATTCCGTACAAATCGGTTTTGGCGTGGTTATTTTGTTAATCATGCTGCTGGTTGGCATGAGCGTGTATCAAACACACGTTGCTAAATCCACAGTCACCTCCCTGGTGGAAATCAGTAACGCTAAAATAGAATACGCTAATACCATGCGTGATTCTATTCGTCAGAGACAAGAAAGCCTGCTGGCCATGTTTACCATGGAAGATCCCTTTGAGCGCGACCAGGAGCTCATGCGATTTTACAATTATACTAAACCCTATCGCGATGCTCGCGATAAACTACTCGCACTACCTATGGTCAGCAATGAAAAGGATATCCATAAGAGTCTTTCACAGCAAGCACGCCTGGCACAACCACTGCATGAGGAAGCAGCAGAACTTATGCAGACTAATGCACCGCGTCTGGACATGAAGCAGGCTATAAATATAGCCAACGAATCGCGCACACCCTTGATGGATAACCTCGATAAACTGGTTCTACTACAAAAGAAATATGGACAGGAGACCTTAATACAAAGTGGAAGCCTTTTTGATAAGTCGCTCTGGTTAACCTTATTTATTGGTGTTGTAGTAATGGGGCTCGCCGTCGTTATTGCTGCGATTGTATCCAGGTCGGTATATCAAACAAAAAGAAAACTGCTAGAGAAAAACACTGAGCTGGCGAATGCTTATGAAAAAGCCGAGCTAGCAACGCGAAGTAAGTCCCAGTTTCTTGCCAATATGAGTCATGAGATTCGAACGCCGATCACTGCGATCATTGGTTTTGCGGAAACATCGTTGTTTAGCAGTCAGACTCAGCAAATGCGACAAAATGCCATTCATACCATTATTAGCAGTGGCAAGCATCTTTTAAACATCATTAATGACATTTTAGATTTATCGAAGATAGAAGCAAACAAACTGGAAGTTGAACGCATCCCGGTGTCACCCTTCACAGTGTTAGGTGAAGTTGAACAATTTATTAAACCTCAGGCTATCGATAAGGGACTGGCCTTTGGTGTGAATTATATTTACCCCATACCTGAAACTGTGCAGACCGATCCGCTAAGATTGAAACAGGTTCTTCTTAACTTGTGCTCTAATGCTCTGAAGTTTACTGAACAAGGGCACTTACTTATCAATGTCAGTTATCAAGCAGTGGATTCTAATCTGGTTATCGATGTGGTTGACTCCGGTATTGGCATGAGTGATGAACAAATTGATAAGATCTGTAAACCATTTGTACAGGCCGACCATTCCATAAGCCGACGTTACGGGGGGACAGGGCTTGGCCTTAGTTTGTCATGTAAAATGGCTAAGGCACTCGGTGGCGAAATGACTATCCAGAGTCGGCTAGACGAGGGAAGTTGTTTTAAAGTTATCGTCGATGCTGGTAAAGTTGATCGCACAACATTCATTTATAGTGCAGAGCAGCTTCCAGCACCTGATGCAGAAATAGATATAAACCCGATAACAACCACGTTGTTATCAGGAAAAGTGCTGCTTGCAGAAGATAATGAACTCAATCAACAATTACTAGCTATCTATTTAGCAGAACTAAATGTTGAGGTAAGTTTTGCAAATAACGGAAAAATTGCCATCGAAAAAGCGCTCGCTGAAAACTATGATTTAATCCTCATGGACATACAAATGCCTGTGATGAGTGGTCTGGAAGCAGTACTAAACTGCGTGAGCAGGGCTATACCAAACCCATCATTGCGCTGACGGCTAATGCAATGAATGAAGACAAACAACAATGTTTAGAAGCAGGCTGCAATGACTTTTTAGCAAAGCCTATTGATATGGTAGGGTTTGTAAATGCGTTATCAAACTATCTCACCCCGCTTGCATATTCGCCACAACCTGTTGACGTGATTCATTCAGATCTAAAAAATAAAAACCCGGAGTTGTCTAACATTATCAATAATTTCGTGATGATAGAGCTACCCGAGATGCTCATTCAAATCGCGGAACATCTCAAGAACAGTGATTGGCAAGCTCTCGAAACGTCAGCGCATGACTTAAAGGGCGTTAGTGGAAACCTTGGTTTCAAACAAATGATGGAATTGTCTTCTAATTTAATGGAGCGAGCTAAACAGGAAAATAAAGAAGAGGCAAAACTACTACTACACGATATCCATGATTTACTAGATGGGATGGAAAAAGGAAGTAATAGATGTAGTAGTGGTTTAGTCGTTAAGCTAGACAATAAGAGTTAATCACCCCCAATACTTATTCCTCTAACTGAAGTCCCGCTATTAGCCAATTCACGACCAGCCTGGGCAAACCAGGCAACGACATAGCCGTGCAGAATCCGGATGTTCGACAAATACTGGTTGGAATGTGCCATGAAATCCCTTTATTAGCTGTCTGTAGAAATAATAGCCATAAAACTGTCAGCAGCAAGAAAATTCTCGCCCAATTCATTTTTTTTGGTAATAATGAGGATTCGATGGTTTTTTTGTGAAAAAACGACGACTAAATTGTGATTTCAGGCTAAAAAGTATACCTTTAAATATCAAGCCTTCTTGTAACAAACTGACACAAAGCGTTGTCTTAGCCATTTTCTCAAATTCGGTTTGTAAGCGCGCATAACGATTATTAGTCTGTGTTGAAAAATTTATACCATTTATAACCAGGCAACATGGCTGTTGTGATACTAAGTCGAGGGACACAAGCGTGAAATATTCCGTACAGATCGGTTTTGGTGTCGTCATCTTGTTAATCACACTCCTGATTGGCATAAGTGTCTTTCAAACCCAGCAGGCGAATTCGACAGTATCTTCGTTGGTCGAAATCAGTAATGCAAAAATTGAACATGCAAATACGATGCGTGATTCAATTCGTCTGCGGCAAAATAGTCTTGCAACGATGTTCACTATCGATGATCCATTTGAACTAGATGAAGAACTGCTGCTTTTTTACAATCACGCCCAAGCCTATCGTATTGCACGCGAAAAGTTGCTTGCACTGCCGATGCTCGACAATGAAGGCGGCATTCATCAGCGACTGACACAACAGGTACGCATTGCGCAGCCACTCAATAAACAAGCTGCTGAATTATTACAATCCAGGGCGCCACGAAATGATATCAAGCAGGCATTGAACCAAGCTAAAGAGGCGCAAGGTAAGCTGCTAGAGTCGCTGGATGAACTTGTTCAGCTACAAAAACAATTTGGGCATGATGCCATGCTAGAAAGTCGAAGCCATTTTGATAATTCATTTTGGCTAATTATATTGATCGGCGGCCTGGTGCTAGGCCTCGCATTTGTGATTGCGGCAATCGTGACGAAATCAGTTTCAGCGGCCAAGCAGAAACTACTAGAGAAAAATACTGAGCTGGCTAATGCTTACGAAAAAGCCGAGCTAGCAACGCGAAGTAAATCCCACTTTCTGGCAAATATGAGTCATGAGATTCGTACACCGATTACAGCAATAATTGGTTTTGCCGAGACGTCATTGTTCAGTAGTCAAACTGAACAAATGCGTCAACAGGCGATACATACAATTATTCGTAGTGGCAAACATCTTCTTAAAATAATTAATGACATCCTGGACCTGTCGAAAATAGAAGCAAACAAGCTTGAAGTTGAGCGTATCGAAGTACCCCTGTTTAAGATGCTAAATGAGGTAGAAGATTTTATTAAGCCTCAGGCAATTGATAAGGGATTGGCATTTGGTATTAACTATATATTCCCGTTACCTGAGGTTGTGCATACAGATCCGCTGCGTTTGAAACAGATCCTCTTAAACTTATGTACTAATGCTCTTAAGTTTACGGAACATGGGCATGTGCATATCAACGTAAGTTATCAGGATGATAGATCACAGCTACTTCTGGAAGTTGTGGACTCCGGTATAGGTATGAGCAAAGCGCAAATCGATAAAATATGTGAACCTTTCACGCAAGCAGAACACTCAATATCAAGACGCTTTGGCGGAACAGGTCTAGGTTTAAGCTTATCTTGTAAAATGGCTAAGGCGCTTGGCGGAGAGCTGATAGTGAAGAGCCAGATAGATCATGGTAGTTGTTTCAGAGTGCTCGTTGAGGCAGGCAAGATTAATCGAGGAAAACTCATATATGGTGCTGAGCAGATTCCAGAATATGATACCGAAAGAGATTTCTCACCATTGATTACCAATCTTTTATCAGGAAGGGTGTTGGTTGCAGAGGATCAGGAGATTAATCAACAATTATTAGGAATCTACCTAAAAGAATTGAATATTGACGTTAGCTTTGCTGATAATGGGAAAATCGCCCTTCAAAAGGTGCAGTCAGAAGACTTTGACTTAATTCTAATGGATATGAAAATGCCGGTAATGGATGGTCTTCATGCGGTGAGCATTTTGCGAGAGCATGGCTATACTAAACCTATCGTTGCGCTCACAGCAAATGCAATGAAAGATGACAAGCAAAGATGCTTGAATGTTGGTTGTGATGACTTTTTAACGAAGCCGATTGACAGGGTTAGGTTTGTTGAGACGCTGTCGAAATATCTCCCGCCACTTGAACATCCCAAATCCACCGTTGATGTCATTCATTCTGATCTGGAATCCAATCAACAGCTCTCAAGCACCATTGAAAAATTTATAACAATAACCATGCCTGAGATGCTCAATAACATTGAACATGCAATCGAAGCAGAAGATTGGTCGGCACTAGACCAATATGCGCATGACTTAAAAGGTGTCAGTGGAAATCTGGGCTTTACACAAATGATGGAGGTTTCCTCCAGTATGATGGAGCAGGCCAAACTGAAAAACAAAGCTGAAGCACAACATCTGCTAAATAATATCCTGGATTTGGCAGATGGCATGACAAGAGGGCTTAAGAGCAGTCCGAGTAGTGTCGTCACTAAACTCGACAGCAAGAATTGACACAGACGCCAGTACTGTTTCCTTGCTCCTGAAAAATATTCAATTAATAAAGAGTGAAATCGATATCCAGGTTGTTTTGTCGGGTTGTCGGTTTTTGTTTGTCGCCGGTTAAACGCGAACCTCCACTCTGGGATAATTATATCGGCAGCAGATGGTTAAGATTAAGTAACGCCCTGGCAAATGTCCAATTTGAGCGGAAATATTTCTGTGGGCCTGTATTAATCAAGCATTAGTCATGCATTAGTCAAGCATCAACCAGCACCTTACCAGCGCCGATAGACGCCTTTGGTGTAAATATTCCATTCCGCCGCGCGGCGATTATCCAGGCCAGGACTCACACGGCCCTGGGTTTTATTCCAGGCCTTCCAGGCATCTTCCAGGCTATCGTATGAAGTATTGGCCCCGGGATTATTCACCAGCCTTAATACCGTCGATTGACTAAACGCAGTACGACCAATATTAAAAGCCAGGATCACCATCGCGTCGAATTCCTGTTGCAGAATATTGGCGGTCACCAGATCCTGTACACGCAGAACAAACGGTGCCAGGTCCTTTTTAAATAAAGTCTCTGCGCCACCCTGGCTAATGCCATTTTTATACAGGCTCCACTGACTACGTGGAATTAAATGCCCATAACCAATGGTCGCGCCTTTGACCCAGCGGCTAATCTCGTAACCGGTTTGATCGTCATAGGGCTTGAGTCTGAGTGTCTCGATAGCTTTCAATAAATCACTGGCCTTGCTGCTTAAACGAAAAGAAGAGGCTGCCTTACTGGTCGGGCGTTTTAATAATTTTTTAATAGTGCGGCCATCGGGATCAACACGGCCATCGGGGCGGGCGAAGTGCAGGATTTTTTTCTGAAACAGCTCAATGCGCTTAACGGTTTTCGCACCGCAATCGCCATCAATTGTAAGCAGCACGGTGGCGCCAGGGATTTTATACTGGTTCAACAAGCCCTGAATTAAGCGGGTGTCCCTGATCTGATTGACACCATCGCGTCCAACCGAGGCGTTTAAGCGTGCCATATTTATTTCCTTATTTTATTTTCTAACCAGCCCGGTACTCGTGTTTTAAAAAAGGCCGGTCTTCGAACAAACCGGCCTTGATGGTATTGATTAACTATCAGTTATGATGGCGTTTGTATTTTCTACAATGCTTGCCTTTGTTCAAAACATGCTCATCAAACTTGACCCGCTGTTCTTTATTCAGCAGCTTACGCACTTCAATTTTATGCGCGGCCTTTAAGCTCATCTTCTCACGCTTAAGTTTTAGAATCGCATCAATGCTTTTATCAATATCCTTTTGCTTCGGGTTATCGGTGGTGATCACTTTCGCCAGCTCATGTTTTGCGTCTTTGATCTTGTCCTTGATGCTACGTTTCTGTTTGTAATAGTCTTCATGGAGCTTATCGATTTGCTTACGCTGCTCATCGCTTAAGCCCTCCATCCAGGCCTTATTGTATCCATGCCCATGACCGTGATGCCCGCCATGATGCCCACCATGACTATCAGCCATCGCCAAAGAAGAGAAGCCAATACCACCGGTCATCAGAGCCGTGGCGAATAAAGTTGTTACTAGAGATTTCATCTTAATTTCCTCCTGATCCTGCATAGGATAATCTATCGTTCTGACAGAGATAGTAGCCGAAATTGTGGCGAAGGAAAGTGATTCGTATCAATAGTTTTGCTGGCGTCATTCCCGCCTCACTTCCCGTTTAGCTTCTCGCCATTCCGGGCCCAAGCCCAAACCAAGCCCGGGAATCCAGTCATACCGAACCCAAGCCTAAATCCAGCCCCGGAATCCATGTATCGTCTCACCGTCAATCCAACCTTACTTCCCGTCATTCCCGCGGAGGCGGGAATCCATGTATTACCTCATCCGTCATTCCGGGCCATAGCCCAAACCCAGCCCCGGAATCCACTCCCATATCCACAAATCCGGTTGCATTACACTATATATATACATACAGTAATGGCACCCCCATCCATACCCAGCCAGGCGACAAACGGAGGCGTCATGAAAAAAGTCATACTCGGTCTTATTGTTATCATCGTGCTCGCCATAGGTATTGGTGCTTATCTTGTCCTCACCAACCTCGACGCCATTGTCGAAGCCGCGATTGAAAAGTACGGCTCCCAGGCCACACAAACCGCGGTAAAAGTCGACAGTGTTCAGATCAAACTCAAAGAGGGCAGTGGCGCCATCAACGGCCTGACCGTCGCCAACCCCAAAGGCTTTGCCTTATCCCACGCCTTTTCACTGGGTACGATCAAAACCGGTATCGACTATCAATCCCTGAAAGAAGAACCCTACGTGATCAACGAAATCACCGTGCGCGCCCCGCAAGTGTTCGCCGAGATCAACGAAGACAAAAAAATGAATCTCAACCAGCTCAAGAAAAACCTGAGTGTGGGCAAACCGAGTGACAAACAGGAAAAAGAAGCCGACGCCACCAAAGCTGCCGAACCGCGCATCATCATCCGCAAGCTCAGCTTTACCGACGGCAACATCAAAGCCCTGGTCGTGCCGCTGGATGACAAAGAATATAACCTGAAACTGCCGAACATTATCATGACGAATCTAGGTGGAAAGACAGGTTCAACACCAACAGAGCTGGCAACCGAAATCATCGACCGCTTAATCGATGAAGCCAAAAAACAAATAAAAGAAAAAGGCATCGACGCGGAAATCGATAAGCTCAAGGCCAAAGCAAAAGCCAAGGTCGACGCGGAGGTGGAAAAAGAAAAAGCGAAATTAAAAGAAAAGAGCGACGCCAAGCTAGAAGAAGAAAAGAAAAAAGCAGAAGAGAAGTTAAAAGGCCTGCTTAAGTAAATAACAGGCCTGTCATTCCGTACTTGATACGGAAGAAGGTGAGACTGGGACAGTCGAGAAGCTGGCCTGGGCCATCCAGTAAAGTAAAAAAGAGGTTGTAACATGACCGACGAACCAGATAACGACATCACCCAAATCAATCCCGCGCTGGATCACGTCCGGCGAGAAGTACCGGGCGGTGCAAAGTTCGAGGGAGGCAAGCAACCGAAACAGAAAAATGGGTGGCGCACCTTTGGTATTGTCGTGATCACCGTCTTAATCACCCTGGGCGTGGGCTACTGGGTAGTGACCAGCTATTTGTTTCCGACCTCGTTCACACCCGTGGAGCTGAGTAAAAAAGAACAACAGCAACTCGATCAAAAACTCGAACGCATCAGCGGCAGCGCACCATCTAAACAACAGGGCAAACAACAGGCCAATAAACCAGGCGCTCTGCAACCCGAAGCCTATAGTGAAGCAGGGGCTAGCCGTGAAATTCACTTCAGTGAAAAAGAACTCAACGCCTTATTGGCCAACAATACCGACCTCGCCAACAAACTGGCCATCGATCTCTCGGATAACCTCGCCAGTGCCAAGTTATTGGTTGATTTAGATCCGGACTTACCGGTGCTGGGAGGCAAGACCCTAAAGGTCACCGCCGGCATGGAACTGAGCCTGAGCAACGGCCAACCCCGTGCCATGCTCAAAGGCGTCAGCGTCTGGGGCGTACCTTTACCCAATGCCTGGTTGGGCAATATGAAAAATATCGATCTGTTTAAAGAATTCGGTCAAGCCGGTGGCTTCTGGCAGCTAATCAATGACGGGGTCGAAACGATTGAAGTAAAAGAGGGGAAGTTACGCATTAAGTTAAAGGAATAAGTCGTTCGCTTGGTGTTTATGGAAGTGTTTGTTCTCTGACCCCAATTATTACTCAGCTCCGATGATTAGCGATAATTGTTTACCGAAACAATTATTTCAAACAGCTTTTGAGGTCCTTTATGAATAACTTTCAGTTCCAGCAGTCATTGCATGACTTTCTAAGTTCATTACCGCCTGAGCTGGCAGTGTGGCTGCCGTTACTCGCGATTGTGATTGGTGTGGGCCAGTGCTTTTTTGGATGGCGTGTGTTTAAAGTGGTGCTGGGTGTCAGTGGATTTCTTTCTGCTGCGTTGTTGGTGGGGATGTTTGTATTTTCATTTACCAACTCAGTCGTTATTACGCTGTTAGCCGCTATATTTGCGGGTGTCATTGGTGCGGTGATGCTTGTGATTGTGTATTTTTTTGGGATGTTTTTTTTCGGCGCGGCTATGGGTGTGTTGATTGGTTATCTGGGTTTCTCGCTGGCTAAAGAGGTGCCCTGGATCACGGTGCTGTTCATCCTGGGTTGTGTTGGCGGTATTACCACCTTGGTTTACCAACGTTTTATGATTATTTTTTCCACCGCGGTGATTGGTGCCACGCTCGCTGTGGTGGGTGGGCTTTGGTACAGCACTGCAGGTTTTGTTCCCTTTAGTGTGCCACGTTTGGATGTGATGCTTCAGCAGCATTTCGCGACCAGTATCACCGCGGGGGCGTTATTGATAGGTATGGGTATTTTTGTGCAGTACTGGTTTAAACCCGGCCAACATGCTGTGACCTCACGCGCGTCTGCATCGTCACCTGATCTATCGAAAACAACTAAACCGGGGTCAGAGCACAATTAATTTTAATATTATGTAGCTATGAAATATCTTGGTCTTGATGGATGTAAGGCAGGTTGGTTCCTGACAGCATTTAATGATGATGAGTTTGGGTCATTTGCAATCCTTAAACATATATCGGAACTGGATAACTATCTCGATTCTGCTGAAGTTATTCTTATCGATATACCGATTGGCCTGCGAACTAAACATCCAGATGAACGACTATGTGATAAGGCAGCGAGAGCTGTGCTGCAACCAGGAAGGGGCTCCAGTGTCTTTCCTGCACCTTCAAGGTGTGCTTTAGAATCCGAAACGTATGAAGAAGCGAGTCTCCAGAACAGGAAGTGCACGGGGAGAGGGCTTTCAAAACAGACTTTTGGCATTCTTCCAAAAATCAGAGAGGTTGATGAATATCTCTCTCATTGCGAGAAAAAGACGATTATCCACGAAATGCATCCTGAGATCTGTTTCTGGGCGCTGAATGATCGCAGACCTATGGCATATAACAAAAAGAAAAAAGAAGGTTATGAGCAAAGAGTTGATGTATTAACTAAATATTATGCAGGTGCGCGTAATATTATTGAGCTTGCGATGAATCAGTATAGACGAAAAGAAGTGGCACGTGATGATATTGTTGATGCCCTGGTAGGGGGGATCACTGCAATGAATTCCTCGCAACTAAGACGATTCCCGGATACACTTGAATTTGACGATAAAGGACTGCCTATGGAAATCGTCTACTAGATACTGTGAAACAAGATTATGATGAAATACACCAAAATCATTTTCAGCGCGTTATTGATTATCTTCGCCTCACAAGCGTTGGCCAAAACAGAAGTATTACCTGTAAGCAAAAAACGCCCGGTAATAGGACTGGTACTAAGTGGTGGTGGTGCGAGAGGGGCGACGCATGTTGGTGTCTTGAAAGTGCTCGAAGATTTACGCATACCGGTAGATATTATTACCGGGACCAGTATGGGAGCCGTTGTTGGTGGGTTATATGCCTATGGCCACCCACCAGAGGCGCTTGAGAGTCATCTCGTCAATACAGACTGGAATGATATTTTTTATGATAAACCACCTCGCAAGCATCTTAGTTTCCGTAGAAAGCAGGATGACTTAAATTTTTTGGTTAAATTTGAGGCGTTTTATCAAAATGGTAAATTTGTTTTACCCACCGGCTTAGTCTATGGTCAAAAGCTGGATCTATTTTTAAAATCACTCACCCCCGCAGCCCCCAATAATTTTGACGCACTCCCTATCCGGTTCAGGGCAGTAGCTCAGGACATCGAATCGGACGAAGAGGTAATTCTAGGCGATGGCAGTCTTGTCACCGCGTTGCATGCAAGCATGGCCATACCTGGCGTTTTTACTCCAATAGAAAGGAATGGAAGACTCCTTGTTGATGGCGGATTTACCAATAATTTGCCGGTCAAGTTGGCGCGGGAATTAGGCGCGGATATCTTGATCGTTGTAGATTTAAGTCACGAAACACCAAAAAAGGATAAACTTTCGTCGCCGCTAAGGATTATTCAACAAAACCTTGGTTTCATGATAAAGAGAAATACTCAACAACAACTCAATGCACTTACCCCTGAGGATATTTTGATTCAACCAAAGCTGGAGAAGTTTTCTTCTACTGATTTTTGGCGTTCACAAGAAATGATAACGATAGGGGCAGCAGCGGCAGAGTCATATCGATACCAACTGTCACAACTCTCTGTATCTGAAGCGGATTACCAGGAATATTTGGCAACCGTGCGCCATCAGATCATACCTTCTCCTCGGATTAAAAATATTATTCTCAGGAATAACTCAAATCTTGATGATTCGGTTGTCCGCTCCTTTATTAAAAGCCAGCCCGGAGATGTGTTGAATATTCAGGTGCTCGAACGTGACCTGGCACAAATATATGGGCTGAATATATTTGAACGTGTAAGTTACGAGGTGATCAATAACAATGATGAAGCGACACTGGTTATAGAAGCTAAAAAAAAGGACTGGGGGTCTAACTATATTCGTTTTGGAATGAATCTGGAGAGCGACTTTGAAGGCAACAGCGCTTTTAATTTTGCAACCAGTTTCACGGTTACCCCCGTTAACCGATGGGGTGGTGAATGGCGCACCGAATTACAGGTAGGTAATGATCAATATATTTCTACGGAGTTTTACCAACCCATCGATAAACGCCTCCAATATTTCGTGAGTGCCAAGGCGGTACATTCAGAAACACATTTTGCGCAATATGAGGATGGTAATCAGGTGGCGGACTATAAGGTGGCCTCCTCGACTATCCAGCTGGCGGCTGGGCGTGAGTTTGGTAACTTCGTTCAAGCAAGTGTTGGTTTATTCAAGGGGCAAGGCGACACGAACCTGCTTATTGGTAGTCGTCCGGCCCCCGAGTCGGACTTTAAGATTGGTTCCTGGTACACATCGGTAGCCTATGATCAGCTGGACAATGTAAACTTTCCTAAAAATGCCGCGACATTGGTTGCAACATGGGTGAGAGGTAGAGAGAACCTCGGGGCTGATGCGAATCAGGATTCTGTGGGTATTAATGCGCTTTGGGCAAGAACCTGGAATAAACATACTGTGGTTCTATGGGGTGGACTTAACGGTGTGATTAACAGCGATATTCCCGCAGAAGATACCTTCGAAGTTGGCGGGCTGTTTAATCTATCGGGTTACCGAAGGCATGAATTAACCGGTCGCTATACGGGTGTTGCGCGCTTGCTTTATTATAAAGAAATTGGCGACAGAAAATCGGTTTTGAAAGTACCGGTATATATTGGTGGCTCACTAGAAACGGGTAATGCCTGGAATAATAAGGATGATATCAGTTCAGATTCTTTAATAACAGCAGGTAGCTTGCTCATTGCCTTTGATACTCCAATAGGTCCACTTTACCTTGCAAAAGGATTTGCCGAAGGTGGTAAGTCAACGAATTATTTGTTCCTTGGGCGGACCTTTACTTTTTTCTGAAGTGTACAAATTTATCAAAAATAGGTTCACGACTGCAGGGAGAAGGTGAGACCGGAACGGTCGAGAAGCTGGCCTGGGCCATGCAGGAGGTACGAGCACACGGATGTGCGAGGTAGACTATGTCAGGAACATATAGTCGAGGGCGAAGCATTAGGACAGTACGCCCGTAAGTAGGGCAACGCAGGAGCAGTTGCAGTTGCCGAGGAGCCAGAGCTGAGAAGCTGACCTGGGCCTTGCAGGAGTTACGTGCACAGGACAAGGATTGTTCTAGTAAAATAGCAGTGGATAACGGGTATCGTTTTAACTCTGACCCCGATTACTCAGTGCTGGGAGACGGTCGCGTAAGCTCTGGCCGCTTGTGCTGAGCCATTTGAGCAGGATGATCGTATAGCTGGGTATTTGCATGTTAACTCTCATTTTTGTAAGGTGTGGTGGCTATAAATAATAAAAATATTGATTATTGGGGTAGATCTGGTTGTATTGAGTTTACTCAAGGTCTGGGTTTTACGCCTTAATTATTCTTTAATAATCTCTTCGGATGTCACTGTCATGCAGCCGAAAATATAATTTGAACACTCACGGGGTATCACATGAAGTTATTAGTTAGTATGTTCCTTTTCTTTAATATCAGTGTCTTATATGCGGCAGATGGTATTTATTTTACTGAGAAATCACCGCTGCTCACAATTGAGCAGGCCATCTCAGCTTTGGAGGATGCGGCTAAGAGGCGTAAATGGACTCCTACTAGATTAGAAAATAATACAGTAGAGGTTAAATTAGATCATCAGGGCTATAAAACGCACTTAGTTTTTTCATTTTCGGGTAATGGAATTTACTATACGGATTTAACTACCTATGACGAAACGGATTATGATGATGACGAGGATGCAAAAGCGAATTGGGTTAAACAACCTGCCCCTCGGCGTTGGGTAAGTAAATTGAAGAGAGAGACAGAGAGACATTTACAAAAATATCGAAGCCTTGTACCAACAAAACAAAAAACTTCTCATGAAGAGATAGAAGCTAAATTGCGAAGTTTAAAAAAGATGTTTGATGATCAGTTGATTACTGAATCTGAGTATCAACAAAAGAAGAAAGAAATCATGTCCAGGTATTAAAGCATAGGGGGACAGACGTGGAGGGGAGGATTTATATCACAACTGTCCTGGATTTTGAGCACGCTTTTGTTTCTTATATTGAGAAGATCCTGAGTTTTTGATCATAGTCCAAAAACGATTACAGACCGGGTTTTGCTTCCGGTACTGATATGTTCTGATATTCGCGGTGTAGATAAAACAGGACGATGGCCCAAAGGAAACAACCTCCAATAATTACCCAGCTTAATTGGGCGTAACCACTAGCGAGTGATGTCCACTGGGTTAACAGCAGGATAAGTGTTGCACCTAACACCTTGAAGATTCTATAACCGAACATATCGATCCATGCTTTAGACTCATAAATGGTGATTGGATCGATAGGAATATAAAGCAATTCTTTTGATGCACGGTTAATTGAATAGGAAAGGCCGCGGTCACTGATCTTCATGGTTGCGGCAGGATACAAGGAGGAATCGATCACAAATCCATAAGCGGATGTCGCGAGCGCTAATGGTTGTACCATCAGTCCTGCAAGTATACCAAGGTAACGGAGAATAATTGGAGTAATTAACAGATTGATACCAATGGAGACGGCACTCAGGATACTAAAGAACACAGAAAGGACAGCCGTACGTGCTTCACGCTCGGGGTAGGTACCTTCGATAATACGCATAAACTGAAACTCGACCATGGGTGACACTAATTGCGCGACCATCAACGCGGTGGCAATTAAAATTAAATAGCGACTTTTGGTTAGTATCTGCCATCGATGTTTTAGATGACGGGGTTTGTGCGTCTCGGTCGTGCTTGAATACAGTTGTAGTCGTCCCATCAACCAGGTGAGTCCAAAAATCACAGTAATGATTAGCGCCGCGATTAATAACAGGTCGTGCGTCTCAACAGGGGTATAACTGATAAGCAGCGCGGCTACGCCACCACCCGCCACACCGCCCACCAGGCCACCAGTACCGACTAAACCATACCAGCGTTTACCTTCCTCGGTGCTGTAGATGCTGTCGGTTAGACTCCAGAATTGTTCCACCAGAATAACCGCCAGGATATCGACAAAGATGTAAAACGCGATCGGGATGACCGTGCTGGTGCTCATCAATAGGATGATCCGGAAAAACACCAATAGCGAGATGAATAATATACAGCTGCCAAGTACTACCTGCAGGCGGCTATATCGATTCAAAATATGGTGATAGAAAATGATCCCCCCAAGCAGGGCCAGAGCAGAACCTATCCATACATAGGGCAGGGCAGCGGTACCATGTGTCTCCAGGATGAGCGAGCGGCTGGCCGGTTTAAGATGGTACAAGGCCATGATAATCAAAAAGAAATTAGTAAATAATACGGCAGCTCGAAGGAACGGATGGGCGTGAATCGTTGTCACATTATTATCTTTCTGCTGATTCGTCATCTGGGGAAAATATGCTCTAGATCATTGAGATTCGTGATTTATGGGCCCATACTAAATAAGATAAGTTGTTATTAAAAGCAGGATGTACCGCATTATGCCGAAAAATATGTTGATAAAACAGTTGGTTGCTTTATTCGTACTCACCGTGATGGCGAACGGCGCGATCGCAGGGGATGGCTACCCACGCCTGGCTGAAAGTGTCGATCCCCAGCTTCAGAAAGGGTTAACGCAGACCATCAACAAGTTAGGTATGGCTAAAGCTGTCCGCAATGGCACACTGAGTGTGGCCCTTGTGGATATCACCGATCTCAATCAGCCACGTCTGGCGTCCGTTAATGGTAACCAGATGATGTATGCTGCCAGCTTGCCTAAAATTGCCATCTTGTTGGGTGCTTTTGAGCGTATCGAGCGTGGTGACATAAAGCTGGATACCAAAACGCATCGGCAACTGGTCAAGATGATCCGCAACTCTTCGAATACCGCGGCCACCACGATGTTAAATAAGGTCGGTAAACAGTATCTGGCCGATCTGTTGGAATCACCTCGTTATCGTCTTTATGATCGTGAGCGCAATGGTGGCCTTTGGGTCGGCAAGGAATATGCGCGCTCCGGTGCCTGGAAACGTGACCCGCTACACAATATTTCACATGGTGCGACCACGTTTCAAGTTGCCCGTTTTTATTACATGCTAGAGACGGCACAACTGGTGAATCCTGAGTTAAGTAAGAAAATGAAAGCGATCATGGGTAAGCCTGCTATTAACCATAAGTTTGTGCGTGGCCTAAATGAGGCTCGTCCTGGTTCGACTATCTATCGTAAGTCAGGGACATGGAGAAACTATCATGCTGACAGTGCTATCGTTGAACGTGATGGTCGCCGCTACATTGCAGTGGCATTGGCACAAAGTACAAAAGGTAGTTACTGGCTTAAACGTTTGGTGGTAGCGATGGATGATCTAGTCTTTCGTTCTTCGCCTAAGGTCGCGCTTCTCGATTAAGCGATGTAGCCGCAACGCTAGGGTTTGATGGGCCACCGACGAGTTTTCCTTCAAAACATTCGAACTCACTACAACCAGATAGAATAGTTGATCATCCGCACCGGCGGGTGATTCGACTATGGCAACTGAGTTTAACAGGTTGATTGAAGTGCCCTTGTACTTCTCACATTTTTTACCCGGTTCCCGCCTGCAGCTATATAACGAACCTGATTTGAAATACACTGCTGCGTTATTCAACGCGGGGTGTGAAGCATAACGAATACGCTTTTGTGTTATGTACATCAGACGTTTGATCTCTCGGCTTGAGAAGGCGTCCACCACAATGCCTTTTTCCAGATGTAGTAAAAAGTACATTAGTTCGCGTGTAGTGGCGTAACTGCGCAAACCTGGTACCTGGCGTTTACCCGCTGAAGTGAAAAATTTTCCCTGGCGAAGTTTATTCGGATTAAGTCCGCTCGCTATCACACCGCGCTGCATAATATCGGCAAGCAGTTGGCCGAGTTTGGATTTTGGTGTGTCACGAAAAAATGCATTGGCTTCAGACTCTGATACGGGATAACGTTCACCAAATTCTTTTAGCAACATCATTTGTTCCATCACCGTGGATGCCGCTGCATTGGAGCTGGCCGACATCATCCAGTCAAGATACGTCCAGAGGTTGGCAGTGTCACCTTCTTTTAGAGGGCGGTAAATCATTTTCTTGTTATGTGCATTCCAGATCGGTACATCATGGGTGTCATAACGAATAAACTTGTCCGCCACGATCATGCTGTTTCGCAGTAATTGTTCACGTGCGGCAATATCATTTGGGTAGACATCAGCTAGTACCTGAAAAAATGCCGCTGCGACCAACAACTTACCAACGCTGGCAGGGCTGTACTCTCGGCCACCATTGTGTTCGGCATAAAGTGGTTGATCGGGTTGCGTCAGATCAAGGACGCTTAATGTGTACTTGTCTTTGTTTTTACCCAACCAGGCTAGTATATCTTTTTGAAATTGTTTATCGACAGGTGGCAACGTCAGGGAGCTATCGCCTTGAAGGCGAAGCTTAACCTGTTCCATTTTTAGTTGTGCACCTTTTTCCAGACGGATGCCCCGAGCTTTGCCTTCTTGAACGAGTCGATAACCCTCTAACCGAGCAATCCCAGTGTGGCTATCACCATCCAGTGGATAGGCATAGCTAGCGCCTGTGTTCAGCAGAAGCAGCACAGCGAATAAGATTGGATAATTGATAGCGCGTATCATTTTAGTCATCCGGTATTGCATCCAGGTCGATAGTTTGTTGTGACGTACTGGTTAAGTCTAGATCCAATAAATTCAAATAACGACTACGTTTGGCGCGTTGGCTTAGCAGGTAAGGGCGGACCTGGAACAGCATAAGCTGGTTGTTATAGAAACCAAATTCCACATCCAGCGGGGCTAGCTGGTTTTGTGCGTTCAATAATTGAATACGCAGAGGCAGTTCTTTTCCAAGTAATCTCAATTGTTTGATTTCATCACTGGTTAGTACGGCATCGTTGGTGGTGGCCGCTAGTTTTTGTAATCCGCCTTGTGTTGTTGCAACGCGTCGGTAATAGGAGGTGGCTTCTGACAATAGCCGCACAGCTCCGGTGTAGGCATTGATGCGTATTTCCTCTGCTGCCTGTCCATGTACTGCGCCACCCACACCTTCATTCGCCGCGACTGAATACCAACTGCGTCGCCCGGTCGCTACATCCATGGTCACCATGACGCCTGACTTTTCGACCGGCACCGTGCGCATTAATAAAATAGAGACATAAACGTGCTCGGGTTGATCCATGCGTTGCTGGCGCCAGGCAAAGGATCGTTCAGAGAAGGGTGATGCCCAAACTCTGGCAATTGCATCAAGGATATTCTCAAACCCAACCACGTTGGGTACCGTTAGATTAAGACCCGCCCCAGTAAACCCGGGGAGGTCTTCCAGATTGGTATCGCTACGCACAAACACGGCATAACTTCCATCTGCTCCAAACACTTGTTGCATGTTGTCTTTTAATCGTTGCCGAAAATCTGCGCCTGGGTCTGCCGTGGTGATCCAGTTTCGAAGTTTGCTACGAAATACTTTCTGGGCACGCTGTTGTGCTTGTGGATCATGTTTAAGTGCCTCGATAATTCGATACTGCTGCTTCATCCATGCATAGACAGTTTGGTCCTGGTTTTCCATGTTTTGTTCGAGGAGTTGGCGGAAAACGCCGAAAGGTATGACCAGTCCATCAACCACGGATGAGGGGAAATGATATTTGAGTTCACCAAGATTAGCAGCCTTAGGACCCACAATTCGCCCAGCGTCAGTAGAGCGTAAGCGATCAAGGGAAACAAAATCTCGTAATCCCAGGTTCAGTTTTCCCAGGTTGGGTTTAATTCGCGCTTCCGGGATTGTTAACTCGCGATTAAAAATGTCATCCCAGTGTGGACCGTCTTGATCCAGTTGCACAGAACCGGCGGGGCTTACCGCCAGAACGACCCGCTTGTTCTCCCAGGCCTTCAGTTGTGACAACAACGCATGGTCCACCACAACATTTGGTATTCCCAGATTGCTTGCCAGGATCTGAATGTGAGAGAGGGCGTTGCCTTCACCAAGTGTCAGGATACCGGCTACTGGAGGTAACTCAGCTGTGGTCGCAGGCAGCAGATAGATACCATCACGTTTGAAGTTGGCCACATCAGATTGATTAGTCGGTAGTCGCAGTATCCCCCGTGCAAGCCCGGGATTGAGCGCACGCAGACCTGTCCCGATCTTTTTACCGAATAGTTGATGACGGAGGCCGGCCTGTTGGTTGGCATCCTGTAGCAGCGAATCTACTACCCGTGTGTAAGCCAGTAATGGACCCTCGCGCAATTTTTCATGCACAAATTGATGGGCCAGCGGTTCGATGCGACCAAGGTGTTCAATGCTGTTACTAAAATGAAACTGCATCCAGCGATTTGTCCAGGATGGTGCGCGTGCCAGAAAACGTAATTCCTCTCGATAAACAGGCAAGTCCAGGTTGGGTATATTTAACCTGGAGAGGCTATCCTGAATCGCTTGCCATTGCCGTCTGGAAATAAGCCCGGCACCGTATAATGATTTGCTCGCGTTTGCCAACCATTTTAATCGTGCGCGACGATTGCGAGAGGGTAATTGCCGCAGTAATTTACTACCAGAGGTAAAAGCAGTGACTTCCAATTTTAAGCTAACATCAAGTGCTGCAACTTTTTGCTGAACATTGTCGATTGTCGCAAGGTTATCACGCAGCAGCATCAGTAGCTCACTGTATATGTTAAAGCTGCGTTCGGCATCATTTTCATGCTTGGTTAGTTGTGCTGCATATGCTTGTAGTTTGCTCGCAAGATCAGCGTTGCGTACATTTTTAGACAAAGCGATGAGCTGATCGGAGACGTTCACTTCGTTGTATAGGGAATCGATGGCTTTGGCCAGCTGCTCATATTCATCTGGTCGAACTAATTTGTGGCTGTTGATATATTTCCGTATTCGTTTCGCATCCGTTGAATCTGGTTGAGAGTGTATTTTGGTGCGCAGGAACATAAATTTGGGATCGCGTTCTGAAAGGGTAGTGGAGAGCTGACGCACCTGAGTTACTGTGGGTGTGTTTTGTCCGTGAGGTAAAAAACGTGTCGCTTCACGCACGACCATGAACTCTTGTTTTACCTTTTTAGGTCCTCCGAGCAAATTGAGTAATAACTGGCGTCCGCTTTTGTTTTCATCTTCAACTTGTAAAGCACCCCGATAGTGGCGTGCTCCGCGGAATATCCAGCCATCATCGATCTCGATTAGAAATCGTTCTAGTAGAATTTGTTTTAGTGTTTCGTGGTTTTTGTCGGTCCTTACCAATTCAGCCGCATTGATCCCGGCCAACACATTCGCAACATTATATCCAGCCTCACGCAGTAGCCGTGCATGTTCATTCCATTCACCATGTTGCCTGCCTCCGCCGTGTTTTGCGCAAGCATAAGGTTTCGGTGGTAAAATGCTGCCATCTTTACAGAACCAGCGAATGCGTTTGAATGGACCTTTCTCTGAGGCTTTCATTTCTTGTAGCCAGCCAGAATACATTTGTGTATCTGACGTGCTTTGCGCCATAGCTAACGTGCCACAGGATAGAAGCACGATCACTAACACAGCCTTCGGGATTGCTATAAAAATATTGAATTCCTTCTCTAACCCCCTCAAATTAGTTTATTATTTCCTCACCCAGGTACCAGACGCCGATCGTACATATTGTCCTGATGGCGTTTTTTCAATTGCCTTTTTACCGGCGAGTCTCTCAACCACACCCAGCTGTGTGTCATTGCGTTTGGCAATCTTTGTGTATTCTGTTTTACGAGCCGCGTTAATCTTTTCGATCAGTGCTGCCACGTCTTTGCCTGGTTTGCCTTTCACTGAACCGAGATAACCATTCGGTTGTTCACCCACCAAACCCTGCGACTTGGCCGCTTGCAGATCAATGGCCCAACTCGATGTCGTGAGGCCCAGGCTGACCAGCATAATTAATAACATGGGTACGGAAAAAAAGCGTAACAGTTTACGTTGAATCTTCATTTGACAACCCCTTTAAAACAAGCCTTTATTTTCATCGAATACAGAGTCAAGTTCCTTGTCGACCTTGACCCGGATTTCATGTTCAATCTTGACGTTGAGATTGATATTGATCGGCTCCTTGGCGGAGACCTCAACCTGCGGTGTACACGCACTGACACTCAAGATGAGTGCAGCGAGTGCACCGATGTTAACAATGATCGTTTTCATTATCTTTCCTTCATCGATAGTTGGTTAAAACAGCATAACATCGTCAGTTCTGGCCAGCTACCTGGCCGTGTCTGATTTTTCCTCAACACGTTTTCTTACCTTTTCAGAAATCTCGCTGCTCAATTGCAGGCTGCGTAACAGGGCCGGAATATTCTCCTGCAAGTTGAGATTCAGGTTGATCGGTTGCCCTTCCTGCCATTCTGGATTACTGCCCTGGATACGCACTTTTAAATGCAAGTCACCACCAGGCAGGTAATTCGTTTTCACATCCAGCACATCGTATTTAAAGTTACTCAGCGCCTTTACTATAAGGTCGACACCGGTATTGGATTTGGCTAATGCGGCGACCTTGTCGGTCGGTTTGTATTGAATGGTGCCACCGGGTTTGCGCGCACTCAGCGTGCCTTCTTTGATAATAACTTTGTGGTCGGTAATTTCGATCGGCAAGCTGCCATCCAGGAAACCGTCACCCGCCAATCCCTCCTGACGTTCCAGTTCCATCAGCTCATGCACTGCCAGTCCCTCAAGCTGCACCTCAAAGGTATTTTTTTCACGATAGAAATCATAATCAAAGGGGCCGCTATAGGCACGACCACCCAGCATAAATGCTTCAAATTGTTTGACAGTGACAACCGGTAATCCCTGTTTCGGTTTGGGGGACAAGGCAAACGTCATGCTGACATCTTTGATAGGAAAACCCACGTTGACGGATTCAACCGTCAGTGGCACCGGCTTGAGCGTTTGTATGCCGTCCTCATAGGCCAGATCCATCGTGGCCTGGATACCTTCGAAGCTCATCTCGTTGTAGTGGCCTCCCAATCCGTTCAACTGCAACTGTCCTTTTACATCGAGTCGTTTGTTCCAGTCAACGGTCCCGGATGCGGATACCTGGCCCTGGGTAACGTCTATGGGTAGATCCCAGGGTAGATCTCGGGGCCATGCCCAATCTTTTACAAAATTCGCGAGTCGCATTGTGTCATTGTCAAATTCAACCGGCACAAGCTTAAAGCTGGTTTGACCCTGTCCTGTATCGGTATCATGCTGCGTAAGCAGATCGACACGTACCTTTTGTTGAAAACTCTTCAGGGTGGATTGCGATTCAAACTGATTGGCCACGAGTTGATAGCTTGCCTGCCATTCGCTGTGGGGTATTGTCAGCTCTCCCCATTGCCCACTTAGCGATGCAATGTTGGCTTTTCCTTTCAGCTGCCATTGATCGTTTACCACATTGACCTGCCACTGGCTGTTTAGCTCACCTTTTAAGCCAGCTGCTGAACGTAAAGAGGGATAGAAGGAAGATAACACCGGTGTCATTACCGGTAACAGGCGATCAAATTGGGTATGCAGCTCACCTTTTAAGACTGAAGGCTGGTTGTTATCAGGCGGACGCACTTCGATGGCCAGTAAGGGCGGTTCTCCTTCAACCCCGGAAACAAGATGTACATGCGCCTGGCCAGTCTGACCGGCACCGGCCAGGAAGGTCAACGGCGCCGTTAACTGGGGCAATGACAATTCGCCGACCAATTGAAGATGCTTGAAACGCAACTGGGCATTTAAGCGCACGCGATACACTCTGCTGGAAGCCGTGCCTGCTTCTAGTTGTAAACGATCCAGCATGAGTTCCTCGACGGGAACTTCCGCCAACCATTGACCCGATAAAAATCCGATCGGTACCGCTACTGTCGGTTGCTTCGTCTGTTTGCCGGATTGTGTAGCGGGTAATTGCATCTGGATGTTCACGTCTGGAATCTGCACAGATTGTAGTTGACCGGCTACCAGTCCCATCAATTGGTAGTTAACGGTAATCTTTGGTATTTCGACCTTTATATCGCCCTCAGCCACAGGCCCGTGAAATGACAGGCTCTGTACCATTACCTGGCTCATGCCCGGATAATCGACCTGCACCTGAATATCACGCATTCCTCGGTCCGCCAGTTGGGAACGAATCAGCTGGGTCAGTAACCAGGGAAAACCCGTATACAGCGCACCCAGTATGACCAGAACACCAGATATACTTATATATATAATCTTCTTCTTTCTTGTCACCGTCATCATCGGTTCCGCGTCAGCCTTTTGCCACTATCTGCCATCATCCCTGAATCGTAGCTGAATCGAAAACAGGAATCTTGATATCAGGGATGAGGCTCAATTATCTAATACTAGCAAGGTAAGACGTCGCTCGTTCTGTATAGCGATGAAACGGGAGCAGGGAACATTGATCACTTCGCTTTTAAGTCGCCTGCCGAATAAGCATCTTATCTTAGTACGCTGATCAGGTTCCAAATACTCGCAGTTTGATGAGATATTGTTCAATATTTTTTTTACAGTTAGGGTAGACTAGTTCAACTCAGAACGGGATTGGTTTATTGCCTATATCGCGCCTAGTACCGAACTTGCTTCTAAAAGCACCTCTCATCCGGACATCGCTCAGATCCGGAGCAACGAACCACTCTCATTTAATTTCGCCACGCACTTTTTGCCTTCATTTTGGGGGCTGCCATGTATCGTGAGTTTTTCAGGCTGGACGATTATCCTTTCCGCTTAACCGCTGACGCTCGTTATTTTTATATGGGTAAGGGGCATATGCAGGCTAAGGCTTATCTAAAATATATCCTGCATATCCGTGATGGCGTTGCGGTGATTACCGGCGATCCTGGTGTGGGCAAGACCGTCTTGCTGGAGGATGTCCTGGCCTATCTGGAAGATGATATTGTGGTGGCGCACATTAAGCAGACCCAGCTGACCACTACCGAATTTCTGCTTGCCGTTTGTTTACAGTTCGGATTAGTCCCTGAGAAAATCAATAAAACCACGCTACTCAATGAAATTCAGCGCTTTTGCTTACGACAGCACTTTAAAATGAAGACGGTGCTGTTGATCGTCGACGAAGCGCATAACTTGAGGGTCGATACCCTTGAAGAATTACGCATGTTGGCCAATCTGGAAAAATTTGGCCGCAAGTTGTTGCAGGTGGTACTGGTAGGACAACCCGGTCTTAATCATCTATTGTCATCGCATCGCAAGGATGCGTTATCCCAGATGGTCCGCTTCAGTTGCCATATCGAGCCACTGAACATCAAAGAGGTGGGCGAATATATCGATCATCGGCTGGCAGTGGCGAGCAACGGCCGTTATTCGTTATCGTTTCCCAGGGATTCATTACCTGCCATCATGTGTTATACCGGTGGCGTACCTCGCCTGGTGAATATTTTGTGCGACACTATGTTAATTGGCGCCTGTCTGCAAGGGCTTCCGTATATCGATGCAAGCTGCTTCCACGGTGCTATCAAGAAGCTGGGCTGGCCGGTCTATTTAAAACGCGCCAGTGATATGCCCAAACCCATTGCCACGGATAATTTTGTCCAACAACGCCCCGTTCCTATCCTGGTGGTGCGTCAATCAGGTGAGATCGTGGGTGAGTATCTGTTAAACAGAGAAAGGATGTTTATCGGGCGTAAGGAAGACCAGGATATTACGCTGAATGACCGCAAGGTCAGCCGCAAGCATGCACAGATTGTGAATATTGATGGTCGTTATTTCCTCCAGGATTTGAACAGTACCAATGGTATCTATGCTCGCTCTGAACCGGTGAAATGGCATGCATTGACCAACAATGATCGAATTAAGATTGGTGATTGTATCATTGAGTATCAGGAAAGCATGAGCAAGGATGATGCTGAACAGCCACATGAATCTCAAAAGAAATTGCAGAATAGCTCAATAGCTTAATCGGTTGCTTTAGTTTATAAGATCACCGTCGCTTGCAGGCCATTGGCGATACGTATACCAACGACCCCGTGTACTTAGCCTTAAGTGGGCGGACGATACAATTTGATGCATAGGGAAAACGTGTGACGGGTTGTTGACCATATCAAATTACCCCACGAGCCACTTCAGTGATGTCGATGTGTGGTGTTTGAGTGAAGAGGGGGTTTATACTTACTCGCCTGAATGAGCACATCAGTGGCTTGTCGTCAGTGATGTGGACATGAACAATTCCTGACAGGAGGTCAATGTCATGGCAGAGCCACAAACAACCAAGTTTGAAAATGTCCTCAGCGATGAGTTGGAACTGCTGAATGAACTGCGCGATACACCCACACAGAGTGATAAGTCATCTGCCTACGAAAAGGCTTATGATTATAATCTGTCGGGCCTTTCATTTTCCGGCGGTGGCATACGCAGCGCCACTTTTAATCTCGGTGTGATTCAGGCACTGACCAACTATGGCCTGCTGAGTAAATTTGATTATCTTTCTACCGTCTCGGGTGGCGGTTATATCGGTAGCTGGTTGACGGCGGTATTACATCGCACCGCAAAAGAGCAGGGCCAAACGGTCGACCAACAATATGTCGATCAATTTCAACAGTATCTCAAACCCCATCCAACAGAAGATCCATTGCACACCTTCAAAAAAACCATCGGCTTTGCTCCAGTCGAACACAAGGCCGTTCGCTACCTGCGCCGCTATAGTAATTACATTTCACCCCGCGTCGGACTGTCCGGTGATATGCTGGCGGCCGTTTCTATTTTTCTGCGCAACCTGGTCCTGATCCAGCTGGCCCTGATCAGTTTGGTTGCAGCGCTGCTGCTGGTGTTTCATATGGTCGGCATCGTGCCACGCTTTATTGCACCGGTCTTTTCGAAGGATCTCGTACTTCTTAATCAATTTACTGCAAGTAGCTGGGCCTTTGTCGTTCCCATGCTCGTGTTATTCGTGGCCGTCTGGTTTACGGGGCGGTTAATGGTCGAACGCAAAGTACATGATAATAAACCACCTGCTACTGCGAGAAAGGTACTAAGTTATATCATTGCCCCTTGCCTGCTTGCGGCCTGGTGGTTTTCGGCCGCAGTTGCCAATCACCCGGATATCACCACCGGGGCGAGTGGTTTCCTGTCAAACCCACAGGATTGGATCATAATCGTCGGTCTGGGTTACACCGTTGCCTGGGGCCTGGGTTTTGCTGCAGCCCTGTCAAACTCGGATCGCAAACCCGGCAAGAATGGGCTCTCCAACTTTACTCTCTTCGTCAGCGTGATCGTTGTCGGCGCCCTGTTTGGTCTCGCACTGTATGGCATTGTTCATGCGTTCAATATCAGCTATCCCAATCACTCGTTGAATCTTTGGTACGCCGTTGCTTTTGGCCCGCCGCTATTTTTACTCGTGCTGATGTTCTTTGTGACCATCCATATAGGTGCGGCCAGACGCCGATTTAGTGAGCAGGACCGCGAGTGGTTGGCACGGCTGGGTGGCTTTATGCTATTAGCCGCAGTAGGTTGGACGCTGGCATTCTGCCTGATTTTGTTTACTGTCCCCCTGGTTTATTGGCTTTCTACCGGTGGATTGGTTGCATTATTTACCTGGGCTACCGGTTCCGGTGTCGGTGTCTGGTTTGCACAGGGTAAGTCGACAGAGAATGGCGAGAAAGGCAAATCGTGGAAAGACACCATTGCACGGGTTGCTCCCTGGTTGTTTATCGCAGGTCTGGTGGTAATCATTACTTACGTGACACAACTCATTCTGTTTAAGTACCTGGTAGGTTCCGCCTTCCCAGGCGGCGATCAGGAATTGGCGTTTAGCGTCGCCCTCACGGAAACACTGAATCGCCTGATACAACTGCCTTGGTTGGCAACGCTTGGCGCCGCCATCGGCATGGCCGTTTTGTTTTATATCATCGCCCGCCGCCTGGATATCAACCTGTTTTCCCTGCATGCCATGTATTGTAATCGACTGTCTCGTGCCTACCTGGGTGCCTCACGTGCCGGCAAGCGTAAACCCAATCCGTTTAGCGGTTTCGATGAAAATGATGATTTTCCCTTTAGCCACTTAAACCGGCAGCGGCCCATCCCGATCATCAATACGGCGATCAACATGACCGGCGGTGATGACCTCGCATGGCAGACCCGACGTGCGGCAGCGTTTTCGTTTACTCCGCAGTGGGCAGGTTATGAAACAAACAGCAGCCAGGGTGTAAAAATCGGTGGTTATCAACCGACGGCAGAATATGCGGAAAATGAAGGTAAAAATCTAGGCACCCTGGTGGCAGTATCCGGGGCAGCAGCCAGCCCCAATATGGGCTATCACACTTCACCTGCAGTGGCCGCCTTGTTGACCGCATTCAACCTGAGGTTGGGGCGCTGGTGTGGAAATCCGGTACGCGAAACATGGAACCAGAACAGCCCGAAGTTGGCCATCACGCCGATATTAGCTGAACTGACTGGCTCGGCCACCGCCCAGGCTAACTGGATCAATCTGACCGATGGTGGCCACTTCGAAAACCTGGGTGTCTACGAACTCGTGCGCAGGCGTTGTCGGTTTATCGTTGTCGTCGATGCAGGTTGTGATCCACTCTATCAGTATGACGACCTGGCCAACTTGCTACGCCTGTGCTGGACGGATCTGGGGGTGAATATTCGGTTTGATAATTTTGATCCGATGCATCCAAAAGAGGATAGTCGTTATTTATCCTCGCACGCCATGCTTGGTCGTATTCAATACAGCAAAGATGAGCCTGAAGGGGTGATTCTCTATGTTAAGGCTTCCATGACCGGTGATGAATGGCCGGACATCCGACAGTACGCCGATGCGCACAAGGATTTCCCACATGAGACAACCGCCGATCAATTCTTTGACGAAAACCAGTTCGAGGCTTACCGCCACCTCGGCTATAAAGCGATTGCAAGCATTGTCACTAAAATGGAGGACGAATTGGGTACCTCTTTAAGAAATCTCTCCGTGACTGATTTATTGAGTATGCTGGGCCATGACAGTACCGATGAAAACGAAATCCATGCGTTTCGCATTTTGGTAGCCAGACTTACGGGACAATATCCAAATCTTTAGCCGACTACTTGCTGTTGAATGGCCTCTAAACCACATCAGGCCTGTGTATGAATGATCAACCCGATCAGTCACTCCAGGCAGAGCAATTTAAAAAACTTGCTCACTATCGTATGCCGTTTGGCAAATACAAAGGTGCATTACTGATCGATCTACCTGAGCCGTATGTCGTCTGGTTTCACAAACAGGGCTTTCCAAAAGGGGAGCTGGGTGTCATGTTGGGTATACTGTATGAAATCAAACTCAATGGCCTGGAGTATTTGTTCAAGCCGTTTCGAAAATAATAACATGTCCAATCACGACGAACCTGTTCTCAAAAAAAGCAAGGCCCAACAAAAGCGTGATGCCGTGGCGGCACAGGCGCTGGGGGCTAAACTGGTTGAATTGACCGTGGCACAATTAAAAACGCTATCCGAGAAAATTGATTTACCGGATACATTGCTTGAGGCGTTATTGTTGTGTCAGACCATCAAAGCCCGTGAAGGCCGTCGCCGTCAGTTGCAATTCATTGGGAAACTGATGCGTGATATCGATCTTGCGCTGATTGAGCAGCAACTCGCTCAGCTTAAACGCGGTGGACTGGTCGAGACGCAACAGTTGCATCGTATAGAAAGCTGGCGTGATCGATTGTTAAGTGAAGGCGAGGCCGCACTTAAAGAGTTGTTACAACAATATCCCGAAACAGATGCGAGCCAGGTACGACAACTCATCGTGAGTGCGCATAAGGAAAGAACTCATAACCAGCCACCACGGGCCGCACGTTTGCTGTTTAAGTCTTTACGGACGTTGTTGAGTGAGTAAGACGAGGTTTTTTTGCGAACCGATCTGCATGAATAGTGTCTGCTATCTAAGTGAGCCTGGCGTAAGAGTTCGATTGAATGTATCTTGATCGTCGTTGTCAGTGAATTATCGAAAAAAAATAAGGGAATCAGTTTATGCGAATTAAAATCTTGGCGCTCCTGACCTGTTTGTTGTTGCCCGCCTCGTTACTTGCTGCAGAGGCCGCTAATAATTCAACTGCCCCATGGGGGTCTGCCAAACTTGACCCGGTCGAGTATAAGCCGCACAAGGTGGTTTATGATGTTAGTGTTTCCAGTGAGTCAGCCTTTACCCATGTGCTGGACAGGGTTAGCTATCTGAACAAACTTTATCAGGCCGATCCGTTTGATTCTTCTATTGTCATGGTGTTGCATGGTAATGAAATTCCATTTTTTGCGATTAAAAATTATGATAAGTACAAGGTACTGATGAAGCGTGCCCGTAGTCTGACTCAAAGTGGAAATATTCGTTTTCGTATGTGCAAGCTGGCGGCGCAGGGCCACGGTTTTGAACTGGCCGATATTCATGGTTTTGTCGAGATGGTGCCTATGGCCGATGCGGAAATTGTACGACTGCAACAGGAGGAAGGTCATGTTTACATGCAATAACAAGTTTATCGGATCGCTGTGTGTCGCATGCAGCTTGTTAATGGTGAGCATGCATGCCTCGGCTGAGTTGGTTGATACACCCTATAGCGCGGTCAGCCTTCCATTTGAATTACATCAGGTGCCCAATAAACCTGTGTATTACATTGTTGGTGAATCAGGTGTGCCTGGTGCAAACAACGAGGGACATACTTCTAACGCCGGTTTTGTGGTGACCGATGAAGGTGTGGTGGTCTACGATGCGCTGGGTACACCCGCACTTGGGTATCGTATGATTCAACGGATCCGAGAAGTCACCGATAAACCCATTAAGAAAATTATTGTCAGTCACTATCATGCCGATCACATTTATGGCCTACAGGCCTTTAAACAACATGCAGGTAATCCGAAAGTGATTGCACAGCAGCTAGCACTGGGTTATGTCGGTGGTAGCCGTGCCAGCCAGGGCGAGGCAGGACAACGTCGTCTTGCGCAACGGCGCGAAGTGTTGTTTCCGTGGGTGGATGAAAATACCTTCCTGGTGCCACCGGATATCACAATTGAAAAAAGTCACACGTTTAAATTAGGTGGCCTGACATTTGATGTGCGCCATCTGGGGCCGGCCCATGCACCCGGTGACATTATTCTACTGGTCAAGGAACTGGGAGTGTTATTCAGTGGTGATGTGATCTACAAAGGACGTATTCCGTTTCTGGATAGCCCGGAAACAGACGTGAAGAGCTGGCTCAAGGGTCTGGATTTTCTGACCAACATAAAACCTGCACCGACGTTTATTGTTCCTGGTCATGGTGATGCCGAGACCGACGTCGCAAATGCCTTGTCATTTACCAAGGAGTATCTTGAGTTTGTGATCAACGCGATGACAAAAGGCCTTAAGAACCTGGATGGTTTTAAAGAAACCTACGAAAGTACTGATTGGTCGAAGTATGAAAACATGCCCGCCTTTAAAGCCAGTAACCGTGGTAACGCTTACCGTATTTACCTGGAACTGGAACCGGAATTCTTTTAAAAGGAGCGTTCAGTTTCATGTTGGGCTGATATTTGTCAATAGGAAACGGTGGTAACTTTGATAGACTAAGGGGTAACTAGCAGAACGATTGGTGGTGAAATGAAAATCCATTTCTATGGTTACAATGCTTTTATCATCGAAGCAGCCAATAAAAAACTTGCGATCGATCCTGGTGCATTATTTTTTTACTGGTTCCGATTCACCTCACTGATACCACCATCAAAATGGCCGGGTATCACTCACATCTTTATTACACACGGTGATCCGGATCATTTCTGGCATGCCGATCGGGTGGCCTCTGCCTCCGATGCAAAAGTGATCTGTAACAAGACCATGGTGCGCACTATCAATGGTCAGCCTCTGATGTTGGGGCCGCGTAATAAAGGGCTGGCTTTTACTACTACATTCAATAATCTTCAAACTCTCTCAGTCGATGAAACTATTGATTTGGATGGTATGTCCATCACCGGCATTAAAACTACCCATGGTCAGCTTCTGCTTAAAGTCGGTCCTTTTTCAAAGATAGTTAAACCTGGCCCTGGTGAGCGTATAGGTTGGGGTGCGATTGGGTTCGATATTAATCTGGGTGGTAAGCATATCGTAAACCTGGGGGATACCTTGTTGCACGAAAAAGAATGGCAGGATATTAAAGAACCGGATGTTTTAATGATCCCCATCGGCGGTAAGGCCATTCATAACACCATGGATGTGGAACAAGCTGTGAAGGCGGTCAGGATCATGCAGCCTAAATATGTGATTCCCTGTCACTATAATTGCCCGGCCTTTTTTACTAAACAATACAATCCAGCGGATGATCGACAGTTTAAAGCAGAAGTAGAAAAGGCAGGAAGTCAGTGCGTGATCCTTGGTATTGGCGAATCAATAGAAATCACCGATGAATAAACAAGACATTCTATTGAAACCTGTTTTCATCTGGATACGTTTTGCCATACGCATGAGTTTGTTTACTGTTGCATTGATGTGGCCGGCAGGGACCTGGCTCTGGTGGGAAGCCTGGGTGATAGTAGGATTATGGTTTGTGTATGGTTTGATACTGACTCTTTATCTAATACGCAACGATCCTGCCTTATTGGTTGAACGGTTAAAACTGGTGCCAATACATAAAGACCAGAAAACTTGGGATAAGATTCTGATGGGGCTGTTTTTTATTGCCGGGATTGCACTTTATCTAGTGCCGGGTTTTGATGTGGTACGTTATGGTTGGAGCGAGTCATTACCCATGTGGATGAAAATCGTTGCAATCGTTATCCATCTTCCTTGCTTTTGGTTGTTAGGCTGGATAATGCGTGAAAATACATTTCTGGCACAGGTAGTTAAAATTGACAAACAACGCGGTCATCAGGTGATCACAACCGGGCCTTATGCGCTGGTGCGCCACCCTATGTACACGGTGGTTATTATTTTATTGTTTGCCGTCCCGGTAGCACTGGGCTCGCGTTATGCCTTGCTGCTTGCAGTATTCTTAACTGTATTATTGATTGTACGTACTTATCTGGAAGATCGAACATTGCATGATGAGTTGGAAGGGTATCCTCAATACGCAAAACAAACTCGTTATCGCTTGATGCCCGGCATATGGTAGGGTAGTGATATCGAAACCCATTGAAACATCGGCAGGTATGGATCTATTCTGTCGAATGACAAGAGGAAGATTAGAATGGAGACGCTCGTCACGACTGAATGGTTAAGCCAACATCTGGATGACCCAGATCTGGTGTTGCTTGACTGCACAGTTACTACCATACCTCATGATGACGGCGGTTTTCATAATGTCAGTGCCCGTCCAGACTATGAACTAGGTCATCTTCCAAACGCGGGGTTTGCTGATCTCAAGGGTGATCTTTGCGACACAAGTAATTCTGTCGATTTTGCACTACCCACAGCTGAAGAATTTTGTCATGTGATGGGGGCACTGGGAGTGGGTGACGATTCTCACGTGGTGCTTTACGATACAAATTATACTGCATGGGCTGCCCGTGTTTGGTGGATGTTACGCTGGGTTGGTTTCGATCGCGCCGCCATTCTTGATGGCGGACTTGGTGCCTGGGCCTCAGAAGGTCGGGCGCTATCTACAGAGACAGTCACACGCGCGGCAAAACTATTAACCCCCAATCCCCGACCTGAACTCATGGCCGATCAAGCTGAAGTACTGGCCAGTATTGATGACGATGCCATTATTCTTATCGACACATTACCGGAAGAATTTTATCGAGGAGAGATGGCTATCTATGCACGTCCAGGCCATATTCCTGGTGCTCTCAACATCAATGGCCTTAAGTTATTGGACAAGACCGGGCGTTTCCGTTCGGAGGATGAGCTGACATCGATGCACAACAAGATTGACCCTGATGCGCGTATTATTACCTATTGTGGTGGGGGGATCGTCGCCTCTGCAAATGCTTTTATCATGACTCGACTCGGTTTTAGCAACGTTGCTGTTTATACTGATTCTCTTCAGGTATGGGCGGCTGATCCAGATAAGCCGATGGTGATCGGTGTTTCATAGTCACCGAACCAGGTCTAGTGATTGATAGAAAGGGGCTTTGGTGAAGACTCAGTTTGACAGGTTACAATCATGCAAATAATAATCGGATGGATTTTGATCCTGTTCGGCGGGGGACTATATCTTGCCCAGCTTATTTCATCTATTAATTTCTCGCTAGCACAACGGCTTGGAATCCAGGAAAAACCAGAAACTGCAGATACATTATTACAACGATCTGAGCGTTACACGGCCTACTGGGATCTTGTCACGCTACTATGGTTACCACTAGCCGGTGTGCTAATGGTGATAGATCACTCGTGGTGGCCAGTGATGTCTTTACTCGGTGGTGCAATCTATTTTGATACGGCTGGCAGGGAGGCGGTAAAAAATCTCAGTTTTCAGCATCAAGGTCTCAAGGTCGGCACAGATAAAGTAAGGCGTGTATTCTTTGCAAGCTATTATGTAATGGCTGTTATCGCCGTTATTGTCATTGTGTTCGCAATTTCTGCTTTATATACCTCTCTTTAAACTACATTTTGCACAGCATAGACGGCTGGACATGGATTAGCCTTACAACTGGTCAGATAAAATCAACATCTACTCCTTGACAATCTAGGACAAGCGTATTATTTTTAATTTGAAAATTAGGATGCGCGTCCAAAAATAGCGTATAAATAACAACAGCCAAAACGGCCGGGAGGCTAACATGAGCGATAAGCTATTTACTTCTTTTAAGCTAGGTGATCTTGAACTTTCAAACCGATTGGTGATGGCGCCAATGACGCGTAATCGTGCCAATGCGGAGAGTGCCCCGCATGATTTAAATGTAACCTATTATCAACAGCGTGCGACGGCAGGTCTGATTATCACCGAAGGGGCACCAGTGTCAGCCGATGGAGTTGGTTATCCCGCTACGCCGGGTATCTACAGTGATGCCCAGGTAGCAGGTTGGCGCAAGGTCATTAATGCGGTGCATGCAAAGGGCGGGCGTATTTTTGTGCAACTTTGGTACTGTGGGCGCATCTCGCATCCTGATATGTTACCTGACAACCATACACCGGTTGCGCCTTCAGCCATTCAACCCGAAGGTGATGCTATAACGTATGAGGGTTTTAAACCTTTCGTGATGCCCCGTGCATTGGAAGCTAACGAAATTTCAGAGATTGTTGCCCAATTCAAACATGCAGCAAATATGGCCAAACAAGCCGGGTTTGATGGTGTAGAAATTCATGGTGCGAATGGTTATATCATCGATCAATTCCTGCGTGATGGCACGAATCAACGTACAGATAAATATGGCGGTAGTTTAGAAAACCGTATGCGTTTTCTAAATGAGATTCTCGATGCGGTCTGTGATGTATGGCCAAGCCAGCGCGTTGGACTGCGGTTGACTCCAGAGAATAGTTTTAATTCAATGTCTGATTCGGATCCACAAAACCACTTTGCTTATTTCATCGCTCAGTTAAATAATCGTGATCTTGCGTATTTACATATGCTTGAAGGCGACATGATCAACAAAACACGTCATGTCGACTATCGGGCACTGCGTGATGAGTTTGAGGGAACTTATATCGCGAACAATGCTTATGATAAAGCACGCGCAGAGCAGGCTATCGATAATGGTGATGCTGACTTGATTGCTTTTGGTGTGCCATTTTTAGCTAACCCTGATCTGGTTTACCGTTATCAACATGATTTACCACTTAATGAACCCGACATGGACACCTTCTATGGTGGAGATGAACATGGTTATACAGACTATCCTTTCGCCGAGCAGAAAGTTGCGGAACCTGCTTAAGTGGTATGAACAGGAGAAAACATGGGAAACAAGGGTGAAGCACTAAGACAAAGGATTGTCGCTGCAGCTGATCAGTTATTTTATCAGCAAGGTTATGAAAATACCTCTTTTAGCGATATCGCTGATACCGTTGGTATTTCGCGCGGCAATTTTTATTATCACTTCAAGACCAAGGATGAAATTCTCAGTGCTGTGATTGAATCCCGGGTCAGTGATATTGAGGACATGCTCAATCAATGGAGTGAAAAGTATCCCGATCCCAGGCAACGTATCCAGCATTTCATCGAACTGCAGATTCGTCACCAGGATAATATTAAAGAACATGGTTGTCCTATTGGTAGCTTGTGCAATGAGCTGGCAAAGGTCAGTCATGCTTTATTGGAGGATGCCAATGAAATGCTCACAGTCATGCGTGAGTGGTTAACCGCGCAATTTAAAGAACTAGGTCTTGGCCGAGATTCCAGGCAGATGGCCATGCACTTGCTGGCGCGTGCCCAGGGTAGTGCTCTGATCACCAACACATTTGATGATCCTGCTTTTCTTAGACAGGAAGTAAAACGTTTAAAGCAATGGCTAGATGACGTGGCAGCCAAACACATAAATTAATTAATCCATAGAACTTACTATTAACAACCAATAAAGGAGTGCCCCTTATGAGCCTATCTGATGAAACACGGCAACTCACTGAGAATTTTATTTCCAGTCAGTCGACTGATGACCAGGTCACTATTCAACAGGCATTTGAAGACATCATGAATGCTGATTTTGGTAGTAAGGCTTTGAGAGAAGGGGATAATGCCACTGATTTTCGCTTACCAAATGCTAAAGGTGGTGAAACGCAATTATCAGACCTGCTAAAACAAGGTCCGGTGGTGATCAACTTTTATCGTGGTGGTTGGTGTCCTTACTGCAACCTTGAGTTTAAGGCTCTGTGCGATGCGATGCCAAAAATCCAGGAGTTAGGTGCAACACTGATTGGTGTCTCACCTGAGCTACCAGATAACTCGATGACTACAGTTGAAAAACTCAATCTAAACTTTGAAGTGTTAAGTGATGTTGGCAATAAGATTGCCCGTGACTATGGTATTGTGATGGATGTACCTGAAAATATGCGCCCTTTGTATTTGAAGTGGGGCCTGGATGTGCCGACTGTCAATGGCGATGATAGCTGGGAATTACCGATTCCTGCGACTTATGTGATTGATAGCGATGGTAAAATCAACTTTGCGTATATTAATAAAAATTACACAGAGCGTTGTGAGCCAGACGATGTTCTAGCCGCGTTAAATAAACTAACCGCAGCAGCCTTATAAGAATTGTAGCGGCCACCTGTTTACTGTATCGATATGTACGGATATTATTGGGTTAGTTAAAGGAACCTATATGACCATAGCCGAATCTGAACTCAAACTATTACTCAAGGCATTAAGCTTTGCTGCGCACAAACACCGCGATCAACGCCGTAAAGATGTTGATGCTTCTCCCTACATTAATCACCCGATTTCTTTGGCCGGTATTCTTTGTAACGAAGCGCATGTAACCGATGTTAATGTCATTTGTGGTGCGCTACTTCATGATACGGTGGAGGATACTGATACCACACCAGAAGAGCTGGAAGCCGAGTTTGGAACGGCTATTCGTGATATCGTGATGGATGTCACCGATGATAAGAGTCTGAGTAAAGCTGAGCGCAAACAACTGCAGATCGATCATGCTGCGCATGCCTCTGATCAAGCGAAGCTGGTAAAGCTTGCCGATAAGATTACCAATCTACGCGACGTTGCTAATAACCCTCCACCAGCGTGGTCGCACCAGCGGTGCCAGGAATACTTCGATTGGGCCAGAAAAGTGATTGATCAGGTGCGTGGTGTGCATCCAGGGCTTGAGAAAATATTTGATGAAGCTTATGCCAACCGACCTGATTAAAATAAAAAACGGAGACATATTTATTTTATAGTAGTGGATTTATGCTTTATTTTTCCTATGGATCAAACATGTCATTCAGGCGACTCAATGCCAGGATTAAAAAATTATCCAGGCTGGGTGTAGCTACTCTTTGTAACCATGATCTTCGTTTTCACAAGGTAAGCCATAATGATGGCAGTGGTAAATGTGATATCCTGCAAACTAATGATTCGGAACATTCTGTTATCGGTGTGGTGTATAAGATTGATCCTTTAGAAAGACATATACTGGATAACTATGAGGGTCGTGGTTGCGGATATGAGGAAAAACAAGTTTGTCTACAAATCGATGGCGAACAACTAACGGCATTTACTTACTTTGCAACACATATTGATGAGACTCTCAAGCCATTACACTGGTACAAGGAGCATGTGTTAAGAGGTGCGCGTGAAAATGAATTACCTGAACACTATATTAGAAGAATAGAAATGACTACTTCTATCGATGATCATGATCTAGAACGCCATACGCGTGAATTAGCGATCTACTTATAATCACGATTCCTGGATTCAACTCACGTTCCATCCTCCGATAGATGCGCTCAGTTTATGTTGCTGTCGGCTATAGTATTTAGACTCAGTTGGTAGGCTTCTCGATACAAGTCGGCATGCGGGAATAATTTATACGCATACGCTAGGTATTCAATTGCCTGTTCAGCACAACATTCGGTTTTACTCAGGCTTATCCCAATTTGGTATGAAAGTTCCGCCGACATAGCATCCTTGTTAGATTGTATAGACATGGTTTGGATTGTGATTTTCTCATCACCTTTGTTGTCGGTTTTATAAAAAACAAAGTTACGATACTGAACCGGTTGTCTGGCTTCCGCATGTTCATAGATGCTACACGGTACTGTGTCATCGTTTTGATCAAGACAAAGCCCGATCCCTCTGTGTAAGGCATGAGCGGGTATGCCTGATGGCGCAGGTATAGAACAGGCGACACCTTTCATTAAGACTGACTGAACCTGTTGCTTGCTATGTGTATCTATTTGTAAGATGGCTTTTGCATTTACACCACCTTTATATAGGATCTGGTAGTGTTGCCCATTTGCACGGTAGTCCTGGCAAACATAATCCAGCTTTACCCCAGTAAAATTAGACTGGCAGACTCTTGGTATCCCGTCTTTGATGGCATTTACGGGTAAGGCCTGCAAACATTCGTCTGCATTGGCAGGAACAACCTGGAACAGGCTGATAAGACTCAGGAGCACAATCATTCTGTACTTATTTAATCGTAATATTAATTTGTACATCTTTCTTTCCCATATTGTTAAAACTTACTTGTACCGATGCCCTCCATCCAACCTATAGGCTGTGCAAATTATTTTTGTTCTAAGGTTATATGAGCAATGATTGTGCCAACGTGAATTCAATGTTAGAGGTATAAATCCCGCTTTTTGTGCACTTATTTGGTGAAGAGGGGCCAATGATGGATCATTCTGGTGAAAATTAAATGGATATGATGACGTTTCGCTATCAAAGACCACTTTGCTTGATGTGGCCAGGGAAGCGGGTCTGCATACGACGACATACAGGGTACCGCGACTATTGAGATGTTCATCAACACCCAATTACCAGCACGTAAGTATGGATCGGAGTCTGCTCGACAGCGGATGGTTTCCAGCGCAGATGTTGAGGATCTCAGCATCATCATGCCAATGTGTGAGCGTTGCAGGTTTAGTATGGAGGTTGACTCCCTAATTAATACCTTTTTCACTGAAAACGTTGACAGATGTCATTCACTTTCGCCTGAAAAATGCTAATCTAATTGCGCATCCGTAACAGGGAGGACTTGATGTGGTCACGCTGAAGGTTAACGGTAAGACGCATACTCTTGACATTGATGGCGATATTCCGCTGCTCTGGGTGTTACGCGAGCAGCTTGGGCTGACGGGTACCAAATATAGTTGTGGCATTGGTCTGTGTGGTTCCTGCACGGTACACATAAACGGCCAGGCGGTACGTTCCTGTACTATGCCGATTTCAGCAGTTAAATCTTCCCAGGATATTGTGACAATCGAAGGCCTCTCTGCTGATAATGATCACCCCTTGCAACAGGCGTGGAAAGAACTCGATGTGCCTCAATGTGGTTACTGTCAGCCGGGCATGATCATGAGTGCTGCGGCGTTGTTGAATAACAATCCCAACCCCAGCGATGCGGACATTGATACCCATGTCACCAACATTTGTCGATGTGGCACCTTCAATCGAGTACGGCGTGGTATTCATCTGGCGGCCGACATTACTAAGCGGGGGAGGTCATGATGAAAAAAGAAACGATTAAAGTTTCACGTCGCGAGTTTCTGATTAGCACCGGTAAAGTGGGCGCGGGCTTCACGCTGGGGCTTTATCTATCCGGTTGTGGTGATGATATAGCTGACACCGAAAAGGCAAGTAGCGATGCAGCAATAATTCCCGCAGGTCCGGCCACCGAAAAAGTACAGGTCCCAGAAGTTAATGCCTGGGTAGTGATTCAGCCGGATGATACCGTAACCATCCGTATTGCCCGTTCTGAAATGGGGCAGGGTACCTTGACCGGTCTGGCACAAATGGTGGCAGAAGAACTGGAATGTGATTGGTCAAAAGTCACCACAGAATATCCTACCCCTGGCCAGAATATTGCGCGTGGCAATGTATGGCAGAGTTTCGCGACTGGTGGCAGCCAGGGAATCCGCGGCAGTCATTTGTATGTGCGCAAGGGCGGTGCAGTTGCACGTCATATGTTGATTCAAGCGGCGGCAGAACAATGGGGTGTCGAGATGGTAGACTGTAGAGTGGCAAACAGCGTGATCACCCATGTGCCTACTGGCCGTAAAACTACATACGGCAAGGTCGCTGCAGCGGCAGCTGATTTATTTCCTCCCGAGCATATTGCACTTAAAGATCCGAAAGACTGGAAGCTAATCGGTCAGCCGGTTAAGCGTCTCGATACGGATGACAAACTCAATGGTAAACAGATCTTTGCTACTGATCTGACATTGCCTGGCATGCTCAATGCCAGTATCAAAGCCTGTCCGGTGTTTGGTGGTAAGTTAAAATCGTTTGATGATGCCAAAGTCCGTAGCATGCCGGGTGTACGCAAAGTGGTTGCGGTTGGCGATGACGCCGTTGCAGTGGTGGCGGATACCTGGTGGCAGGCAAACAAGGCACTGAATACGTTACCCATCACCTGGGATCAAGGTCAGAATGCGAATGTTAGTACTGCCTCCATCGATGAAATGCTGGATGAAGGTTTGACCTCTACCGACAGAGTGTTTGTGGGCAACCAGAAAGGTGATGCGAATAAGGCATTGAAAGGTGCAAGCAAAGTGATTGAAGCGACGTATCGTTATCCTTTTCAAAATCACGCCACCATGGAGCCGATGAATGCCACCGCACTTTGGACCAAAGATAAATGTGAGGTCTGGTGCCCAACACAAAACGGGACGGCGTCATTAAATGCAGCAGCCGATGCGGCCGGTTTACCGGTTAGCCAATGTGATGTCTATAAAATTCACTTAGGGGGTGGATTTGGTCGTCGTGGTGCATTTCAAGATTATGTAACGCAGGCAGTTAAGATTGCCAAGCAGTTACCGGGTACCCCGGTCAAATTGCTCTGGACGCGCGAAGAAGATATGGCGCATGGTCATTATCATCCTATTACCAAGTGCAAACTTCGCGGTGGTCTAGACAAACAAGGTAACTTAACCGGTTTGCATGTACGCATTTCGGGTCAATCAATTCTGGCCGGAGTGAATCCCGGCTGGATGAGCAATGGTGCCGATATGTTTACTTTCCAGGGGATGTTACCGGAAGGGGACCATGCTCTCAGTTATACGGTGCCGAACTTGCTGGTCGATCATGCCATGCGTAATCCGCCGATTCCCCCCGGCTTCTGGCGTGGCGTGAATATAAATCAGAATGCTATCTATATGGAATCCTTTATCGATGAACTGGCCCATACCGCCGGTAAAGATCCCCTGGCATTTCGACAAACATTAATGGCAAAGCATCCCAAGGCATTAGCTGTGCTTAACGCTGTCGCCAAAAAAGTAGAGTGGGGTAAGCCTGCTGCGAAAGGTGTGCATCGTGGCCTGGCAGTATGTAAAGCGTTTGCCAGTCATGTTGCTGCGTGCGCGGAAGTGTCTGTTGATGAAAACGGACAATTGAAGCTGCATCGTATTGTTGCCGCGACTGATCCCGGTTATGCGGTGAATCCACAACAGATCGAAGCACAGGTGGAAGGCTCCTTTGTTTTTGGTTTATCCGCCTTACTTTACGGTGAATGCACAATTAAAGGTGGAGCGGTTGAGCAGAGTAATTTTCACAATTATCCCTCCATGTTGATGAAGGTAATGCCCAAGGTTGAAGTTATTGTGATGCCTTCCGGTGGTTTTTGGGGTGGTATTGGTGAGCCCACCATTGCTGTGGCGGCACCGGCGGTATTGAATGCCATCTTTGCCGCGACGGGCAAACGAATACGACGATTCCCATTAAAGGACGTTGATCTGCGGGTCGCATAAACGATGCAAAACTACGGCACTGATCAGAGAGTATTACTAAGGGCTGTCGAGTGGTTGCAACAGGGCCATGAGGTTATCCTGGTCACCGTCTTAAAGACCTGGGGATCATCGCCGCGTCCACCGGGATCGATCATGATTATGAGTCGTGATGGTGTTGTGGACGGTTCGGTGTCAGGTGGCTGCGTAGAAGATGATATGCTGCAACGTTATGTTAAGCATCAGCTCAGTGACAGTTATCCTACCCGAGTTGATTATGGCGTTAATCGTGATGATGCCACACGTTTTGGTTTGCCCTGTGGTGGTCGTCTCGAACTTCTGATTGAACAGCTGCAGTCTGATAGCATTAAACAACTTGAGTCATTACTCGATGCGATGAAGCAACATAAGTTAATGGCACGAAACGTCGATTTGCAAACGGGTCAGGTCTCATTGGAAACTGCTAGTGCAGAACAGGACTTTGTTTATACGAATATCAATGTACGTAAAGTCTTTGGGCCGCAATGGAATATGTTGTTGATTGGTGCAGGCCATCTTTCACAATATGTTTCGCAAATGGCCTTAATGCTTGGTTACCGAGTTATTGTCTGTGATCCTCGTGAAGAGTACGCAAGGGAGTGGCAGGTCGAGGGAACGGAATTAACGAGCATCATGCCTGATGATGCCGTAATTAAATACGCCCAGCAACCACGTAGTATTGTGCTTGCGCTAACCCACGATCCCAAGCTGGATGACATGGCGTTACTTGATGCATTACAGTCTCCTGCTTTTTATGTGGGGGCGATCGGTTCACAGCGTAATTGTGATTCACGTCGACAACGATTAAACGGCCTGGGGGTTTCAAGTGTCCAGTTGCAACGTTTACATGCGCCTGTTGGTTTAGCAATCGGCAGTCACACACCACCTGAGATAGCGGTGTCTATTCTTGCTGAAATCACCCAACAACGTAATGCGCCTGTTCATATTAATTTGCCGACTCAATCTAATCTAGTCAGTCAGACTGAAAAAAATACGTTAGTAGCCCATGAGTAACCTACCGATAGGGATTTTACTGGCAGCAGGTAAAAGTAACCGGTTTGGTGCGAACAAACTACTTCATCCTGTTGCTGATGGCACGCCTATGTTAATCAAGTCAGCAAAAGCACTGACAAAAGTGTTACCTGGCTCTGTTGCAGTGATTAACCAGAAATTAGCTTACTATACGACACAACTTGAAGAGTTGGGCATGAAGGTTGTCATTAACAAACATGCTGAGTCGGGAATAGGATGTAGCATTGCCTGTGGGATTCGATCCTGTGAACATGCGTCTGAATATTTCTCGGGCTGGCTAATCGCCCTGGCAGACATGCCGTATATAAAATCCGACACCATTTCATTGCTTGCGGAAAAAATGCGAGACGGTGCAGATATCGTTGCGCCCGTATATAAATATCAACGCGGACATCCGGTCGGTTTTAGTCATCGTTATCAGAGTGAATTGATGGCATTAAGTGAAGATGTTGGTGCGCGCGATATTATTAATCGACATCTGGATAAATTAGAACTTGTGATGGTTAATGATGCTGGGGTAATCAAAGATATCGACCACGCAGGCGAATTGGTCTGAGCCAGGATAGTTCGGTTGCCTCTGTAAATTTAACTACTTAATTGGCGATGAGATGGTGATAGAGGTTTATGTGAGAAGATAAGTGTCTTACGTAGTGTGACCGACTATAATGTTTTCAACCAGTATTTATATTAGGATATTCTAAAATATTGCAGAAATTGTAAGGTTTATCGTGATAAATAAGAATAATTCGGCTAATCGGTGGGGCGGCCAATGGTAACGACAAGCTATCCAGGTGTGTATGTCGAAGAGTTATCAAGCGGGGTGCGGCCGATTGAAGGTGTCAGCACATCGACGGCGGCCTTTGTCGGTGAGACAGAAAAAGGGCCGCTTGATCGTGCCTTGATGGTTAGCCGTTATTCTGATTTTGAGGCCGAATACGGTAAGCCACTAAAAGCGCGCTGGTTGTCCTATGCTGTACAGCAATTCTTTGACAACGGCGGAACCCGTCTTTACATCGCACGTGTCGCACCGCAGAAAGAGATCATGCCTAATGATGCTGATTATCAAAAGGCATTTGTTTTACTGGATGCGGTTCCTGACATCAATATCATTGCAGTACCGGGTAGGGGCTCCCATGCTATGGTCAATTTTGGTGCTGATTATTGCGAGCGCCGTGGGGATTGTATTTTTATCGGTGATATGGATTTATCAGTGGATACCCCGGCTAAAGCAGAGCACTTCGTTGGTGGGTTGCATACAACCAGTTCACATGCGGCGGTCTATTTTCCATGGTTACGTTTGAAGAGCCCGACTCGCACTTCTCTTGCCCCTCTTTTTGTTCCTCCTTCCGGCGGGGTAGCGGGACTTTATGCGCGCACCGATGCGACACGCGGTGTCTGGAAACCACCTGCGGGTACGCAAGCCACCATTAAAGGTGCTATCGAGCTAACGGCCACAGTTTCTGATCAAGAACAAAACCTGCTTAATCCCTTTGGGGTTAACGTCATTCGGGAGATGCCTGGCTCCGGTATCGTTGTATGGGGTTCGCGTACCCTGGCCACACAGACACAAGCAGAGTTTCGTTATGTCTCTGTACGGCGTATGGCGATTTACCTGAAAGAGAGTATCGATAAGTGGATCCAATGGGCGGTTTTTGAACCAAATGATGCCAACTTGTGGCAACAGCTAAGACTTAACATTGGTTATTTTATGGCTGCGCAATTTCGTGAAGGTGCCTTTGCCGGACAAAAGGCGGATCAGGCTTATTTTGTAAAGTGTGATCAGGAGACAACCACGCAAACTGACATAGAACACGGCATTGTCAATGTTCAGGTGGGGTTCGCACCGTTAAAGCCTGCTGAGTTTGTCGTGCTTAGCTTTACGCAACGTGCCGGTCAAGTCTAACTCACTTCGTGTAAACGAAGCTGTGATACTTAGTGATTAATAATCTCAAATATATTAGAAGATAACAGCCTGCCGTTATTAATAAGTTACACTCGATAATGATAGTTTATGACGGTTAGCGGTGTTTTGTCTTCTTACTAGCAAGCATACTGGTTTTATAGTTGTTTTTTAGTGGAGTTGGATGACAATGGCTAAACAGGATCAGGACAAACTGGATAAAATTGTCGCTGATGCACGACGTGCGAGTGAAGCACGTGACCAGGGGTATCGCGAGCAAGCGTTAAAGATGTATCCACATATTTGTGGTCGTTGTGGCCGTGAATTTAGTGGCAAGAATCTCGTAGAGCTGACCGTACATCACCGGGATCATAATCACGATAATAATCCGCCTGACGGTAGCAACTGGGAATTATTATGTCTGTATTGTCATGACAACGAACATCAACGTCAGTTAGAGGCACAGCAGAGTTCTGCTGGTGGTAATAGTGGTGCTACTGCAACCCATAATCCGTTTGCCGACTTAAAATCGATGTTGGAAAAAGATAAGTGAGCTGCCGTAAATTTCAAGGGCCAATTGTTGTTGCTTCTATGTTGAAACAGAAAGTGAATAGAATTTAATTGCATATCTCAAATCAGGTTAGCATCCCCGACGAGGAAATCGAGCTCAGTGCGATCCGTGCCCAGGGTGCAGGTGGTCAGAACGTCAATAAGGTCTCGTCGGCGATTCACCTGCGCTTTGATATTAACGCCTCATCATTACCCGCGTTTTACAAACAACGATTGCTGGCACTGTCAGATTCGCGCATTAGCAAGGAAGGGGTGATTGTCCTTAAAGCCCAGCGCTTTCGTACCCAGGAAAAGAACCGTGACGATGCACTTGAGCGCCTGAAGGCATTAATTCGAACTGTCGCGGTGACACAAAAGAAACGTAAGCCCACCAAACCCAGTAAATCTGCAAAGAAAAAGCGTCTAGATCAGAAGACACGCCGTGGAAAGGTTAAGGCCTCACGAGGCAAGGTAACTGATTACAACAGTTAGGGTATAGCCCTAAGGAACTCTCTTTTTAGCCATTTTTAGTCCCGACACGCACTCTAAGGCCTCCTGATGCGGCCGAATCTCTCCTGGATTATCATCCAGGAATCAAATAACTTATTGTTTTTGTTGAGATTATTGTTTTTTTGCTTGTGGTTTATCAAACCGGAGGTTGCAGTCAGTACGCCTGGCTAATCTGTCCCTTATTCATAGCAAAAAAGAGGCGAAACGGTGAAACCAAGCATCTACACAAAGCGCAAAAAACTGGTCTTTTGGCTGATTATGATTGCTTTGTCCTCATTGGCTGTTCGTGTCCTGGCCGGCTATCACTTCCATGAGTCGGCGTTATTGTATGTCGGCATCCCATTTGTGATAGCACTTGTATTAATCCTACTGCGGCCAGTCGGAGAAGTCAGTTGGAAAAAACGTTACCTGATTCGACTAATGGATGCCTTCATTATCATGTGCGGTAGTTCAGTCGTGTTGTTTGAAGGCTTTGTCTGTGTGGCAATGTTCATCCCGATTTATCTGCTGATTATACTGCTAATGTTTTTGTTTGAAGCTTTCACGCAACGTGCCCGGCGCAAAGGTCGCAGTACCTTGTCGGTGCACCTGTTACCGGTACTGGTTTTATTTTCTTCGTTCGAAGGTGTTAGCTCTGAAACGAGTTTTGATCGTAATGAATCGGTAAGTGTTACTCGTGTCGTCTCAGTTAGTGCCGCAGAGATAAAAAACAACTTGCAACAACCGATGGATTTACAAACTACAAGGCCCTGGTTTTTACATCTGTTTCCGATGCCTTATGCAATTAATGCTGGCAGTCTTAAAGTGGGGGATGTACATGAGATCCATTTTCGGTATTACCGCTGGTTTGTGACCAATCTGCATGAAGGAAAAATGCTGTTGGAAATCTCACAAGTCGAAGAAGATCGTATTAAGACCCGATTTATAGAAGACACCAGCTATTTTTCCAATTATCTACACCTTAAGGGAACCGAGATTTTGCTCGAAGCATTAGGGCCGGAGCAAACTCGTGTGACTCTGCGGATCGATTATGAACGCACGCTGGATCCTTATTGGTATTTCGCTCCTGTTTCACGTTACGGCGTGAGTAAAACAGCTGACTTTTTAATTACGGAGGTGTTAACCGATGGTCGCCATTGAATTGAATACACAAGCTTACGACAATGCTCGTATTGTGGAACAGACAGGTACCAATGCCTGGCAAGGTAAAGTTGTCTGGTCCTGGAGCAAATCGCTATGGATTACCATGATGACATTGGTTGGTGTGGTGGGGGCGCTCTTTACATTATCGCTAGAGAACAGCCTGGTGTTTCTGATAAGCACCGCTATCACACTCAATCTCGGGCATTCGCTGGGTATGCATCGACGTTTTATCCATCAAAGTTATAACTGTCCAAAATGGTTAGAACATTTATTTGTCTATTTTGGAGTATTAGTCGGCCTGGCCGGACCCTATGGCATGATGCACACACACGATTTACGTGATTGGGCACAACGCCAGAAACGCTGCCATCCTTATTTTGGTCACAAGGCATCCTTTTTCAAAGATGGCTTTTGGCAGATGCATTGTGATGTCATTCTGGAATATCCACCAATGTTTGTTCCTGAAAAGGAAGTAGCAAAAGATAGATTTTACCAATTTGTTGAAAAGACCTGGATGTGGCAACAGTTGCCAATCGCTTTGTTGTTCTATTTTATTGGCGGGATTGACTGGGTGATTTGGGGGGTCTGTCTGCGCGTGGCAGTGTCGGTAACAGGTCATTGGTTTATTGGACACTTTGCGCATAACACTGGTCATCGTGAATGGCACGTCGAAGGCGCTGCAGTACAGGGATTTAATATCAAGTTTTTTGGGCTTATTAGCATGGGGGAGTGCTGGCATAACAATCATCACGCCTTTCCGAATTCTGCGCTGTTAGGGATCCACGATAATCAGTCCGACCCAGGTTGGTGGGTATTGCGTTTCCTGGAAAAAATAAACCTGGTTTGGGATATAAAACAACCTCAGGATCTGCCAGACAGACCAGAGCTGGTCGAGATTAATAACAATAATAGTGATAAAGCGTCATCTTTGCTATATAAGTTTAGATTGCTATAAAAATCAGATAAAACGATTATGAATCGATCTACTAGAATTTAGATCTGAGTAAAATGGTTAAGATCCGCGTCTATATAGATTTACCAGTAATAGTTATTTAGCGATACCCTTATTTGCTATACTATTCGCAGTATTCCGCACTGATGCAATCCATTATGAAAGGAGGATTAGGCTTTGATTACCTATTTTTATTGGGCACTGGTATTTGCTGTAGCTGTTAGTTTTTTGTTTTTCCTTGGCCGTGCAGATAAGTGGAAGATTGGTTTTATTGGTATGGGGGTGGTGTTATTCATCGGTTGGATAGCTTATTTTTTCCACTTTCAGCAAGTTTTCGTTAAGCATTATGGTGGTGTAATGTCGATATCGGTTCCTAAAGGTCAGCAACACATTGCTGCTACCTGGAAAGAAGATAATTTATGGATAGAAAATTATGATCCTGAAACGAATACCTGTTACTTCAACGAATATTCAAAAGGTAACCTACTGCAAGGCAAGGTCAGCATTAAAAACTGTAATCCACTGCGCGCTGCACCAGGCACACATTCTGCATCGGCTCCGGTTCCATCTACGGATAAACCGGCAAAGTAATTCAGTTCTGTATATTATATAATTCATGTCGAATTTGTTAACCAGATAAATCAGGAATATTATTGTGCCAAAAGCAAGTGAATTAAAAAAAGGGATGGTGGTTGAAATTGATGATACACCTCACGTGGTTAAAAATATTGACTGTAAAAGCCCGTCCTCCCGCGGCGCATCAACTATCTATAAAATTCGTTTTAATAACCTTAAAACAAAACGTAAGCTAGACGAATCACTAAAAGCCGACGAAATGTTGAAGCTAAGTGATTGTGAGCGTGTCTCTGTACAGTATTCCTATAAGAATGACGATGAATATGTATTCATGAATACCGAGGACTACAATCAGTATTCGATGAGCGCTGAAGATCTTGATGGTATGGAGTTGTATTTAACAGAAGGACTTGAAGGTATCGTTGCCTTATTATTAGATGAGGTGGTGATTAGTGTAGAGCTGCCTCAATCAGTAAACTTGGAAATAATCGAAACCGCACCAGGCATTAAGGGGGCAAGTGCCAGTGCGCGCACAAAACCCGCTACATTATCGACAGGATTGGAAATCCAGGTTCCAGAGTATCTAGAACCTGGGGAAATTGTTAAGGTAAATACCACAAATAAACTATTTATGTCGCGCGCTTAATTAAATGCTGAAATAGGTCAGAGAACAATAAGTATTGTCCTCTGACCATAAACTATAATAGCTATCTGGCATTATCCTTAATGTAGACAAATGCTTGAGTGCGGCGCCCCCTTCATCAACTGTTGAAAGTCTTTGCCTTTAATATGGATGAGTTCATGATGATTTCCAGCCTCGAAATAAATATCATCGCACTTTAATAAATCATCATCGACAATACTCTGCATGCCATACGCTGGCCCGATGGGTGGTATTGCACCTACAGCGCAATCAAAAAACACCTCTTTGAGTTCTTCTTCAGTAGCCAGGCCCATATGCCGATCAAGCAAACGGTTAAGTTTTCCTATCTTAACTCGGTGGGTTGCGGGTACCACGGCCATCAGATAGCCGATTTCATCTTCAAGGATGACTGATTTAGCGACCATGTCACCACGGATGTGGGCAGACTGAGCAGAGCTAAGTGTTGTTGAGGTTGTATTGTGGGGAACGATATCATAGGCAATACCGTTTTTTGCAAGAAAGTTTTGTATGGTGGTTGTCATAGTCATGGCGAACCTCCTGTAAGGTAAGAGAGAACGAAAGACGATTGGGTAAGATGAGTATAGTTGATACTCTGCAAGGTGTGGCCATCTAGAGTTTAAAGTTCAATAAAACTATTTTATCAGTTGTTATAATCCAAGCTTATTAGCGAGTTCCATTTGTTGTCGAATCGCTTAGCGTTTCAAGTATTGCACAGCCATAATCATTTGGCAGGTTTAGCCATACTTTTTCCAGACAAGTCGGCTGGTTTTTTCTGAGACTTTCACCCAGTAGTAATAGTGCATCCTTGACCGATATCTTCCCGTGCACGGTGCCGAGCAGTGGTATTGAGGCAGTAGTGAATTGATTTTCCTGGATTGCAGCCATTACATTAAGCCAGGCCGTTTGGATATATGCTGGCTGACAGGTCGGGCTGCGTTCTATGTCATGCACAATCGCCATCAGCCTTCTTGGCCGTTGCCCTTTTACAACAACTGAACCGAGTGGATGGCTTGGGTTATCTTCTAGCGTATTAGCGAGATACCAGGCGGGTTTGCCGGGGTCATGTAGAGTTGTTGGCGGGTTTAGTAGTAGCGCCGTATCCTGCTCTTCGATGATCGCTTGAGGAGTAAAGGGTGGATAGTCTCTGGGGGCAGCATGGATTGTAATTCCCTGATATTCAAGGACACAGTCTGTTTTATTCCAGATGAGTTCAATGCTCATGCGACCAACAGTTTTTGCTCATCAGCTATATACGTGCTCAGATTCGACGTTTAAATGTAAGGCTAGCAGACCCACCGATGTAGTAAAACACATTATTCATACCAGTATTTTGTATCAGTTTCGAAGCCATTTATTGCTAGAATAGCTGAGTTTCCACTATCACGTACAGCGATAGAACTTCTTATGTTTAAATTAATTCGCAACTGGCTAGACCGCCGAATCATTCATGGTTCTACGATTAGCGCTGAGCAGTGGGAAGAGGCTATGTCCGCACTACCGCTGCTGAAAGGTATGATGCTGGATGACAGAAAGAAGCTATGTGAACTCGCCATTTTATTTTTACATCGCAAGGTGTTCGAAGGTGCGCAGGGCTTTGTCGTAACACAACCCATGGCGTTAATTATTGCTTTGCAGGCATGTCTACCTATTTTGAACCTAGGGCTACATGTGTATAACGGGTGGTATTCGGTGATTGTTTATCCCTCCGGGTTTGCACCAAAGCGGGTAGTGACCGATGAGTATGGTGTGGAGCATCATGTGCAATCAAATCTGTCAGGTGAGTCCTGGCAGAAAGGGCCTGTAGTGCTATCGTGGGATGATAGTGAATATGCAGGTGTGATCGATGGACATAATCTGGTGATTCATGAATTTGCCCATAAACTCGATATGCAAAATGGGACCGCAAATGGTTTCCCACCTTTACACAAAGGCATGGATCGCAGTGTATGGGTATCCGCCTTTAGTGAAGGCTTTAAAGATTTTCAGAAAAAGTGCGATCGTGGTAAACACATTGGTATCGATTGTTATGCGGCGAGCTCTCCCGCTGAGTTTTTTGCAGTATTAAGTGAAGTATTTTTTGAGCGACCCGACGTTATTCAGTATTACTATCCAGCGGTCTACGACCAATTAAGTCATTATTATCGGCAGGCTACACTCACTCGCCTGAGTCAGGTCTAGTTTAATCACGATTCAATCCCAATTCAATTCTAGCGAATTAATAAACGCTGACCACCTGGATCATGTTGACCAATTTTATTTGAATGTGGCCTAATGATACTATTAATAAAGAATAAGATTAAACAAGGAACCAGAATGAGAGCGGTTGTATTTTTATTAGTACTGATAAGTTTATCCGGTTGTGATTTTTTAAATCGCTTTGAGGATAAGACACAGGTAATACTTGAGATTGATTCACGCTGGGCGGGTCAGGCCAGGCTGGATTACCTTCAAGATGAAATCCGTAACTTCATGCGTAGCAAGAATCAACGCTATGATTCGTTGCAACGGCAAAATGATACATTAAGATTAAAATATAAGCCGAACTCTCAATTTGAATTAATGGCGTCGTTGCGAAAAGAGTTTCCTGAGCTAATAATTAATGATGATCTCACTCAAACAGAAACACCTTATCGATATCTTGTGCTGAGAATGCCCGACAAAATACGCGATGAGATTATTGGGATGGCTCGTGATTACAACATGGATGTGATTGCACGTTTGTTGAACGATCGTGGTATTGATACAAAGTTTAAATCGATAGGTATGGATCGTATTGAACTAGAGCTCGCTGAGAATAATGTCGATCAAGGGTTATTAAATTTAATAACGCGTTATCAGCACCTGGCGTTATATCTGGTAAGTAAGGATGATGCCTCTTATGGGTTTACAGTCACTATGGCAGATCAAACACCCTTGCATTTAGAGCATGAGAGTGTCATTACAGGGGATTCGATTATTAAGGCGTTTGCAGAAGAGGATAGAATGTCTCAGCAGCCCGCAATTGCCGTCGAACTCGATGATACAAGTGCAGAACATATGAGAACTGTGACACGCGCGAATCTAGGTAAAAAAATGGCCGTTCTGTTGGTTGAGTATAAATATGGTGAAGATAAAGTACAGGGCTACCAGGATGCAAAAGTTCTCTCTGTTGCGACTATTCAGGGAGTATTTGGTAAACGTTTTATAATAACGGGCCTTGATGATATGCAGGAAGCCAGAGCTCTTGCAGATCATATGCGTGCAGGTGAGTTGGCGACACCTTTACGTGTAGTGCGCGTTGATGGAAAAACTATCCCTCTAGAAAATAAAGTGCGAGAAAGCGCCAAGCCAGAAGCTAGAACACGACAAGCTCAATAACATAGTTTTCATTTAACAGTATAATCTCTCGCTGCCAGACAGGCACTAATTGCACGTTTGTAATTACTCCTTTCTTGCTCACTCAACTCATCACCGTCATCAAGACTAGGATCTATACGGGTTTCACTGACAGCCCAACGATGACATTCATAACGATCTTGCGCTTGTTGTTCTTCAGACTGACCATGGTTCGGGTAAATGAACAAGCGGCCCTCTGTAGCCTCAGAAATAGCTGATTCAGCCGCCCGAGGCTTTTTGACGACGACATAGGCTTCGTAGTTTTCATCCCAGATATAGTAGACATCGTTAACATAGTAATAAGCTTGGCCACCAATATAGAAGGTTATAAAACCGATAGGTAGTTCATGAACAATGGCGCCGATGGGAGCTCGCACCACGACATAGGCATTGTCATAGTAACGGTAATAGACTCCGCCATAATAGAAATACGGTAGGCCTCCGATAAATATTCTGACATGCGCATGAGGTAAAAATGTGATGCGAAAACCTATGGAGTGATAGTGCCGATGTATCGGTGCTAGATAACGCGTGTGGTAATGATAGGTCTCATGACGATGGTGAGGATGCCGTCTATGTTTTGTTGAATAGCGCCTATAGTGGCGATCATGTGCGCTGCGTGCGTGACGTTGCTTTATGCTGCCGCGATGGTGTGGTTCTGCATGCCGACGTTTTTCAGATCTGCGATTTTCCCTATGTGGAGGTAACGGTTGGTGCCTGTCCCGGCGGTTGTGCGAGTCGCTGTGATCAGAACGCCTCTGTCGGTCGGCTCTATCTATTCTTGGTTTTTCGCGTTTCGATCGCCTTTGTTCGGGGTGCCGTTGTTCTGGTTGTCGACGCTCAGAGCGATGGCCATCGTATTTTCGCTTTTGCTGCTCTTTTGAAGGGACTCTTTTTAACGGGCCGCTTGGAGAGGGTTCTCCGGGTAAAAATTGTTTCTGTGCGCCCTTATGTTGCTTTTTGCCCTGCCAGTCACTGGCCTCGCTGGTGACAGCTAATAGTGAGAACACGCATAGACAAACCATAAGCGTGTGCCAGGTTGTAAGTTTTACAGACATACTCCTTCCCCTTCGTCTGAGATGATATAGGTCAAATTATATGCACTTTCGATTTATAACGTTGATCCAGGACAAATCCGTCGAAAATAATTGTATTTTTTTTACTTTTCGAAGGATCTTATGGAAGTGATAGAAGTGAGCCAGAAGATAGGGGGGCAGAACTACCCCCTATATTGGCTAGCGATTAAGCTATAGGGATATTACGCTCTAGCGCAGTAACAATTTACGATGCTACGCGGTTGGCTACATGAGACCAGGCGACATGAGGATGCATGATCTCATCATCAATAATCATTTCCATCTGCAACATGTCCATAATTTGGCCAAGTGAAAATCGTTCATCAAATGCCGATTTTAAGTGTTCGCTATGAAAACGACTCAAATAGAGCAGGTTTGGCTGAACGCCGTGTTCTTGTTCAAAGCCTCTTACGAGTTGATAGATATAACCTAGCATGTCATTCCCTCCCCACAATGGTTTGGTTTCATTCCCTAATTGTTAAGGAGCACATTTCATGCCAGGGAATGCGATTGCTAACAATTCAACAAGTTACATTAATCTATTAATAATGCACATTAACTAAATGCGCACCAACTTGGTATAGATAAAAGCTACTTGCACCAATTTGAGCAGACGATAACAAAATTATGTGACAAAAATGTGATCAAAAAAGCGGCTGAGAATTTCTAGAGTTGCAGTACTATTCGTTATTAAGCTCTCTATTGTAATTAAAAGGGATGACAAATTTGAACACGGCCGACATTAGTGAATTAAACCAACGCTATGCCATTGCGGAGAATGAGCGGCAGCTAGTATTTAAAACAGGCGAGGGAGGGCTCCCTGTTGTCGAGATTCAGAATCAGCTGGCCACCGCCGTGATCGGTTTACAAGGCGCTCATTTGCTTAGCTGGATACCCAGGGGTGAAGAGGAGGTAATCTGGTTATCAGAAGCGGCAACATTTGCGCCTGGCAAATCTGTGCGTGGTGGTATCCCCGTTTGCTGGCCCTGGTTCGGCGCGCATGAAAGCAACCCCACATTTCCTGCCCATGGTTTTGCCCGTACGACCATGTGGGCAGTTGCCGATGTCTTTCCTCTAGAGAGCGGAGAGATACAAATCAACTTTGAACTCAACACTGAAGTGTTGGATGCCTCCCTTCAGAAGATGTGGCCCCAGCAAACACGTTTGACATACAACATCACTATCGGCCAAAGCTTAAGTCTTGAACTCACTACGAGTAATAATAGCGAAGAGACAATCACGATAGGACAGGCCTTGCATACTTATTTCAACGTCGGTGATGTCACCAGGACCATTATTTTAGGTCTTGATGGTACAGAGTACCTTGATAAACCTGATGGTTTTAAGCGAAAAAAACAGTCTGGGCCGGTGCGCATTGAAAATGAAGTAGACCGTGTGTATTTGCAAACGCCTGATGATGTTGTGATCGATAATGGAGTAAGAAAAATCAGCATCAGTAAACAGGGTAGTCATTCAACGATTGTCTGGAATCCATGGCAGGCCGTGGCGGAAAAAATGGGAGATCTTGGCAAAGAAGGTTATTTAAAAATGTTATGTGTTGAGTCTGCCAACGCAGCAGAAGATACCATTGTAATTAAACCTGGTGGGCAGCACAGTTTATCGGTTGTCTATAAGCTGGAATAGATTTTAATTTAAAAGCGATATACCAGTCCAATAGCTATGGTCGCGATGCTATCGTCATCCACGATCGGGCTATCACTTATGCCGCTACCCAGTTGTTCATACTTTAATTGTCCTAATAGCTGAATATGTTTTGTGGCATTCCAGCTTGATGTCAATGATACATGATAATTGATGCTGGCATGACCACCATAGGCAGGGCGACCGGAGATGACTTCATTTGATTGCACACCATAAAAATGATCAACAAGCTTTTTATCCTGGTAAGTAATTCCAATAGCCGGAGCCAGGGTAATAGCATTGCCAGGTTTAAAGGTTTTACTAGCTGTCAGCAAGATTTCTGTGCCATCACTTTCCTTGATATCTGTTAGTAATTGAAGAGTGTAGATGAGAGGTTTAGTACGGTATTGCGAAGACAGTCCAGCAAAATAAGTGGGACTTGTTTTGTCGATCCCATCAAGCTCACCATTTTTAGCAAATCCTGCTTCAACTTCATAAAATCGAGGCGTTGCAAGAAGGTCTAGTGACAAGTTTTTGTCTTTCCATAGATGATAACCTGCATCTAGTCCTTCAATATAAAAATCTTTATACCGCAGAGAAATATATATCAGTGAGGAATCCTGGCTATCTACACCAACGAAAGGACGTTGTGCAATTGAGCTGGTAAACCCAAGCCCGAAACGTGTTTTTGTGTCATCACCTCTATCCAGCGTGCTACTTGAGATTGCTACAGGGGCTGCATGCGAAATAGTTGAAACAAGTAGCATACTGCAGATGCTAAACACTGAAGATATTGTAAAAGCGGGCTTTGTGATAGGCATAGTTTTCATTTATTTTGTATGTGAAATTGCATTCTAGCTTCGCAAAAAAATATAACAAAACCATCACAAAATGATTATAAACAGGTTTTTTTATTGTTTATTTGTTCATGCAGGCTAGGGTACGGTATATTGCGGATGTCATCACAAAATATATGCACTAACTGTTATGGATATAATTACTCAGGGTTTGCTCGGCGGCCTGCTTGCCCAGTCTGTTGCCAAAAAGGACAAATCTGGAAGGAGTGAACGAAAACGCGCGACCCTGGTAGGTGTTTTAGCAGGCTTGCTAGCAGATGCCGATATCCTGATTAGCTCAGCAAGTGATCCGCTCCTCACGATTGAATACCATCGCCACTTTAGTCATTCGCTGTTATTCATCCCGGTTGGCGCAGCCATTGCCTTCATGCTCTTGTGGCCATTCATGCGTCGCTATCTATCACTACAGCGACTCTATATATATTGTTTTATGGGTTATAGCATGAGTGGTCTGTTGGATGCATCTACTAGCTATGGCACACACCTGTTCTGGCCATTCTCAGATGAACGAGTTGCCTGGCATCTTATTTCGATCATTGATCCCCTTTTTAGCCTGATCCTGTTAGTTGCACTTATCTCTGGTCTGCTAATGAGTCGTCGTTACATAACTCATGCCGGATTGGTGTTGGCGTTCAGTTATATGCTATTTGGTTTTATACAATTACAACGGGCATCAGACATCGCGACTGATTTGGCTTCGTCGCGTGGTCATACGACTGCGCAGCATGTTGTGAAGCCTACAATCGGTAATTTATTATTATGGCGTTCTACATATATCCATGAACAGCGTATTTATGTTGACGCCGTTAGAATTGGTTTGTTTAGTGACAATCAGATATATGAGGGTGAATCTGTAGAATTATTCGGCGTAACAAAAAATTTACCTGATCTGCCTCTGGATTCGCAACTGTATGCCGACATTGAGCGCTTCCGCATATTTTCAGATGGATTTGTTGCAGTAGATCCCACTCAGGCGAACGTGATTGGTGATGTCCGGTATAGTATGTTGCCGACCAGCACGAAACCGTTGTGGGGAATTGTTATCGACAACACGCAGCCACAACAACATGCCGATTATCAATTTTTTCGTGACTTAAGCCAGGAAGGTCGCCAGACATTTAAAAATATGTTGTTCGGCCGTTGTGCGGCAGGGAATTGTTAACTTTCCCTATGTCGTACCCAATATTATATTCTTTTCGTCGTTGCCCATATGCAATCCGTGCACGCCTTGCCTTGAGAGTAAGCGGTATTCAAGTGGAATTAAGAGAGGTCGTACTCTCAGATAAACCTGCTGCGTTTCTTGCCTGTTCCGAGAAAGCGACCGTGCCTGTATTGGTTCTTGATGAACAACATGTCATCGATGAAAGCCTGGATATAATGTATTGGGCGCTAGAGAAAAACGATCCGGAGGACTGGTTGGTGCAGGAGCCTGGGTTACAAGAAGTAACGGAGCACCTTATAAATTACAACGACAATGAATTTAAAACCCATCTAGACCATTATAAATATTTTGACCGTTTCCCAGAATACAGCATGGAATACTATCGAGAACAGGGCGAGATTTTTCTTGCTGATTTAGAAGCACGCTTAAACAAAACGAATTATTTATTAGGCCAGCGACCGACATTAGTGGATATGGCGATCTTTCCCTTTATTAGACAATTTTCTTATGCCGACAAAAACTGGTTCGACCAAAGCCAATACACAAGGCTACAAGCCTGGCTAACACAACTGCTTGAAGGGTCTTTGTTCGCTAGTGTGATGGTGAAGTACGAACAATGGCAGCCAGGAAATCAGCGAGTATTATTTTAAAGCTTCAAAGCTGATCGCGAAACTTTTGCAAATTACAGCTTGCTGCGGGAAGATTCCCAAACATTTGTGGGTTTCTGTTTTAGATGTAGGTAGAGCGCCTCTACCTTTTCTCTCGCCCAGGGAGTCTTGCGCAGAAATTTTAGACTTGAGTTGATGCTCGGGTCATTAGTAAAGCATTTAATTTTGATACGTCGGCCAAGCTCTTCCCAGCCATACTCTTCTACTAGCTCTGTGACAACCATTTTTAGTGTCACGCCATGCATAGGATCCTGGTTGCGATGGCTTTGCATTTACTCAGCGTCGCCACTGCTGTCTGGTTTGGCTGTCTTGTCTGATTTTGGCTCGGCTTTTTTTACTCGAATACGGTTACCGGCCACTTCCGTACCATTGAGGCTTTTCATGGCGACTTTGGCTTCTCCTGCCTTCGGGATTTCTACAAATCCAAATCCTTTTGAACCCCCTGTTGCTTTATCAATCACCAGGGTGCATGACTGGACTGTACCGAATGCCTCGAATAGTTCGCATAGCTCGGCTTCCGTGGTGCTGCGTGCAAGATTACGTACCAGTAGTTTCATGGGCTGCTTTTGTTCTGCTGAATGATTCGATATTATACTCCTAAGCGATAAGTAGGTCGCCATGAAAGTGAAACTTTATTGGATATGGAGTGTTAGAAATGAAACTATGGATTGTGCTGGGCGGGTGTTTGCTTACAGGTAATGTTTTTGCGGAGGCTTGTATGCTTGAGTCAAATCCGGGGGAGTACCCAAATAAGTGGTGTATGGAGAATGCCGGCGCCCCGACGAATGTATTTAATAACTTTTGTTCAGGTTCGGCCGATGAAGCAAATACCGTTACTAATATTGCTAGTTGCCCAAAAAACAGTATTGCAACTTGTAAGCTAACCTTAAATGGTGTTAACGGAAAGTTTGTGCAACATGTTTACACGGTATCACTATTAAAGGCTTATGAGATGACGTGTAAAAATAATGTGGCCGGTAAAGGTGTTTGGAAATTAAAATAGCTCTACGCAGCTCGAGGTTTTCTTGGCAGGTTCAACGAACAATTTAGCTATGAGTAAAGTAGCAGACCCTGTTGAAGTAGTATGTAGCGCATGAAAATTGTAAAGGCAGACAATCTGATTTGCCCTATTGATGGGGTAGAGCTTTTCTGCCAGGAAAAACAGCTTATTTGTGAAAATGGCCATAGCTTTGATATCGCACGTCAGGGTTATGTAAATTTGCTGCCGGTTCAACATAAACGCTCAAAAGAACCTGGTGACAGCAAAGAAATGGTCAGTGCAAGGGCGTCTTTTCTGAATACGGGAGTATATGCTCCAATTGCGAATAAGCTAACTGAATTGGTTGATTCTTATGTATCAGGAAATCAATCAGCATGCTTGATGGATGCAGGCTGTGGTGATGGATATTATTTGGACATGATGTTTAACCACTTAAAAGATAAAGAAGGACAGGGTGAGCTTTCTTTCATCGGTATGGACATATCCAAGCCAGCCATCATGGCAGCTGCAAAACGAAATAAGCTAATAACCTGGATCGTTGGGACAAATCGCCAGCCTCCGATTTTAAAATCAAGTGTTAATATTATTGTCTGTGTGTTTGGCTTCCAGAGTTTCGAAGGGTTCTACCAAACACTTGTTCCAGGTGGGAAAATCATACTCGTTGAGCCGGGTGCAAACCATCTCAAAGAGCTACGGGAAATTATTTACGCTGACGTTAAAAGCTCTGATCCATCTGATCTCTCTAATTTAGAGGAAAAGGGAATATATTTAATTGAGGAACAACTGTTGCAATTGAATACTGGCGCTATCGATAATGAACAGATTAAATCCTTATTGTTAATGACCCCACATTTTTATCGGGCGAATAAAGAAGGTAGAGTCAGTGCAACTAATCTGCAAAAACTCGATTTAACTATCGATATTGTCTTTCGTGTTCTTGAAAAACGGTGATATAAACATGTCTTCTTCGCGCGCCCGTATTGTCATGAAGGACCCACTGCTTTTTTTCAAGCAGGTTGTGGTGGGATTCCGTGCTAACCAGGGATTTCTCTTGTCCGGTGCGATAGCCTATTACACCTTGTTGTCTATTATTCCAATGATAGCGTTGATCCTGGTTGGTCTCTCACAATTTAAGGAACCCGAAGAGTTACTTACGGTATTAAGAGAGTATTTGGTCATTGTAACGCCCGGGCAAACTGACGCGGTTCTAAATCAAATCAGTATCTTTTTACTGAATTGGAAAGTGATCGGTATTCTTGGTTTTGTGTTGTTATTATTTTTTAGTTCTTTTGCATTCACAGCATTAGAAAACGCGATGTCAGTTATTTTTTTACACCGGGTATCTATTAAACGCAGGCGCTTTCTGGTTTCAGCCATAATACCCTATGTTTATATCTTACTTTTGGCTATAGGTTTATTGATAGTCAGTATGGTGAGTGGTTATATGCGAAGCCATGAGTGGTCGCAAGGTGGGCCGGAAACGGTACTCATTTATTTGCTTGGCGTGAGTGGAGAGATTATTCTGCTAACTTCGCTTTATCTGGTGATGCCGGTCGGAAGATTGTCGCTACGACATGCCCTGATCGGCGGTGTTACTGCAGCCTTGTTATGGGAAATTACGCGCCATATCCTGGTCTGGTATTTTTCTACTCTGTCGTTGGTTAATATTATCTATGGTGCATTTACTGCAACCATCGTCATCCTCATTAGTCTCGAAGCCGCAGCAATTATTCTATTACTCGGTGCCCAGGTTATTTCAGAATACGAGCGACTAGACACCGCAGGCCAACAACCCGAACCGGGAATGCATACCGATTAGGCTGAAAAAGCCCGTCGATAGACGGTGCGTGTTGTTTGACATTCTGCTAGAATCGCCGCGAATTTGAACATCTCCATCAATCTTAATGCAATCTTAATGCGTCGCGAACGCATTTAAGCATAAACAATTATCAGGGTACTATTTTGATTTCGACAGCCAATATCACGATGCAATTTGGGCCTAAGCCCTTGTTTGAAAACATTTCAGTCAAATTTGGCGAGGGCAACCGATATGGTCTAATCGGTGCTAATGGCTGTGGAAAATCTACTTTCATGAAAATACTGGGGGGAGATCTGGAACCAACTTCTGGCTCTGTCAGTATTGATGAGAATGAACGTGTTGGTAAGTTACGACAGGACCAATTTGCATACGAAGAATTTACCGTACTAGACGCAGTCATCATGGGGCATGCTGAGTTGTGGGAGGTAAAAGCTGAGCGGGATCGTATTTATGCGTTAGAGGAGATGAGCGAAGAAGAGGGCATGAAGGTAGCAGAGCTTGAAGTGACCTTTGCTGAGCTCGATGGCTATACTGCTGAATCGCGCGCCGGTGAACTCCTGTTAGGGCTGGATATTCCATTGGAACAACACAACGGGTTGATGAGTGAGGTCGCACCCGGTTGGAAGTTACGGGTCTTGCTTGCCCAGGCTTTGTTTGCTGATCCAGATATTATGTTACTGGACGAACCAACTAACGGACTTGATATTAACTCTATTCGCTGGCTGGAAAATATTCTTAACCAGCGTAACAGCACTATGATTATTATTTCCCATGATCGTCACTTTCTTAATAGTGTTTGTACTCATATGGCAGACCTGGATTACGGTGAATTACGTATGTACCCAGGTAATTATGACGAGTATATGACGGCGGCAACGCAAGTGCGTGAGCGTCTATTGTCAGATAATGCAAAAAAGAAAGCACAAATAGCGGAATTACAAAGTTTTGTCAGTCGTTTTTCTGCGAATGCATCAAAAGCAAAGCAAGCCACTTCACGGGCAAAACAAATCGAAAAAATAAAACTTGAAGATGTTAAACCCTCAAGCCGTCAAAACCCCTTTATCCGATTTGAACAGGAGAAAAAGTTATTCCGATTGGCTTTAGAAGTTGAAGATGTCAGTAATGGCTATGGTGATGAATTGCTATTTAGTGATATCAATATGCTTGTTGAAGTAGGCGAGCGTATCGCCGTCATCGGTCAGAATGGTATTGGTAAAACTACTTTGTTACGCACACTGGTTGGCGAGATGCCACCAAAGAGTGGTGCGGTGAAGTGGTCTGAGAATGCATCGGTTGGTTATTTTGCGCAGGATCATGCTGCAGAGTTTGCCAAAGATATGACTTTGTATGACTGGATGGCACAATGGGGTAATGATGAAGATGACGAGCAGGCAATTCGTGGTACTCTGGGACGTTTGCTGTTTTCTCAGGATGAGATAAAAAAATCAGTGAAAGTACTCTCCGGTGGTGAGCAAGGCCGCATGTTATTCGGTAAATTAATTCTACAACGACCAAATATATTGGTAATGGATGAGCCAACCGATCACCTGGATATGGAATCAATCGAATCGCTTAACCTTGCGCTAGAAAATTTTGAAGGCACTTTGATTTTTGTCAGTCATGATCGTGAATTTGTATCATCTCTGGCGACACGCATTATTGAAATGAAATCTGATGGTGTGGTCAACTTCAGTGGTAGCTATGATGATTACCTGCAAAGCCAGGCAATTGAATAATAAAGGTGGCAATGTATTTACCTTTGTCATCAATGATGTTGAAAGTAGCGATTCACTAGCCTGTTTCCGGATAATAGCCAAGACATCACAACATTAGTGAAGCAAGCTGATATAGCCATGTACAAGGCCAAGAAAGAGGGTAAAAACCGTTTCAAATTTTTCGATGCCTCGATGAGTTAATCTTAGAGCAATAAATCTTCTTTTATTGGATGATATATGCTGGCTGCAGCGATCAGAGAGTTTGCGGTGAGGGCTGGGGCACCATAGACTTCGGCGGTGACACCATAATCATTTATTATTTTTTTCAGCAAAAGATCAAAATCACCATCACCTGATAGTAAAATAACAGTATCCACATCTTTAGCCGCATCAATAATATCAATGGTGATGCCCACATCCCAGTCACCTTTGGCTGAGCCATCACTACGTTGTATGTATGGTTTGAGTTTAACCGTAAAGCCGATATGCTTTAATGCATCTTGAAATTTAGTCTGTTTGTCGTCACCTCGACTGGTTGCGTAAGCGAATGCAGAGACAATTTCCCCTTGCTTAGCAATTTTTTCCCATAGCAGTCGATAGTTAAACTGGCGAGCATAGGACTGACGCGTGGTGTAGTATATATTTTGCACGTCGGCAAAAATAGCAATTTTTTTCATGATGCTGTCTTCTTGAAATCCTGATGGAAGTTCTATTATGATTTTTAGACTAGTTGAGCTAGAGGAAGTGGATGATGATTAGCGCGATAATAAGGAGGGCAGCGAATGCGCTCGCTGCCCTATATTAAGTTAGACCTTTATCGTTAGGCACCCTGACGAGCACGATTACCAGAACGACTCTGGTTATTTGAACGTCCTTTGTAGGGGCCTTTGCTGTTTCGAGAGGCACCTGGTTTATTACCTGAACGCTTTCGTGAATTTTGCTGTTGGCGACCGCGGCCACCTTTGTTGATAGGTTCTGGTTTAATAGTGGGATCAGGTTCAAAGTTATCAATCACAACTTTAGGTATTTCACGTTTTATAAGACGTTCAATATCCTGCAGCAGTTTAAGCTCATCAACGCACACCAAGGACATGGCTTCGCCTTCGTTACCCGCGCGGCCGGTACGACCAATGCGATGTACGTAGTCTTCGGCTACGTTAGGTAATTCAAAATTCACGACATGCGGCAATTGATCAATATCGAGCCCACGCGCCGCGATATCGGTTGCAACCAGGACACGTACTTTTCCTGATTTGAACTGTGCAAGTGCACGAGTACGGGCCCCCTGACTTTTATTACCATGGATTGCCGCTGCGCTGATACCATCACGATCGAGCTGTTCTGCTAGTTTATTGGCACCGTGTTTAGTGCGGGTGAAAACCAGCACCTGACGCCAGTTTTCGGAACCAATTAAAAGAGAAAGTAGCTCACGTTTGCGTTTTTTATCAACGGGATGCACAACCTGAGTGACACGTTCTGCAGTTGTGTTACGTTGAGCGACTTCAACTAGCGCTGGCGACTTTAATAAATCATTAGCCAGTTTCTTAATTTCACCGGAAAAGGTAGCTGAGAACAGTAAGGTCTGTTTTTGTTTTGGCAAAAGGGCGAGTACTTTACGGATATCTTTAATGAATCCCATATCAAGCATACGATCTGCCTCATCAAGCACTAAAATATCGACTTTTGATAAGTCAACAGAACGCTGGCTGACGTGATCAAGCAATCTACCGGGTGTTGCAACGAGAATATCGACGCCTTTAATGAGTTTAATTTTCTGTGGATTGATACTGACCCCACCAAATACCACCGTGGACTTCAATGGCAGGTGTCTGCCATAGGTTTGTACGCTCTCAGCTACCTGTGCAGCCAATTCCCGGGTAGGTGTGAGCACCAGGGCGCGGATGTTGCGACGGCCTTTTACAGGTTTTGTCGAAGACATCAGTCGTTGCAGTAGTGGCAGTGTAAAGCCGGCAGTTTTTCCGGTACCAGTTTGTGCGCCACCCATGATATCTCGACCTTCAAGGACGAGCGGTATAGCTTGTTGTTGTATTGGGGTAGGGTTGTTGTAGCCTTTTTCGGATACAGCACGGAGTAATTCGGTCCTTAGACCGAGGCTTTCAAATGACATGCGTTGACGTTCTCCAAATGGATTATGACCGGCCTACAACTCAATTCATATGCATGAGGCACATGGTTGGGGACGGTCTAGGCGGACGTTCTATGTGCGTTTCGAGGTGAATCGGGAAGGATTACTGCTCAGGAAACAGGTGCAGACCGATGTGCACCAAAGCTGGAACGGAGTATATCTGATAACAGGTGAAAAAGGGGAGTAAATAACAGTAATTTCTAATATTCGAAGGTATTTCTTAGTGTTTGAGTGAAAGAAGACAGTTTGCTGAGTTGCGAAGGGTGTTTAATCTTGATAATTATCAAAAAGTGACTTTTTAAACCCAAATCCTGCCTGAATCTGCTGTATTTAAGCGAATAATATTAACCGCTCGTGTTGTTTTTAATAAAAATTCAGTTACAATTCATGACGCTACATTCTATCCTGGTTCTTGTCAGAAGTGCGCTCTAAGTTTTCTCCTGTTAATTACCTCGTATGATTTGTAACACGTTATATTTTTTTGATACTTAATGAGGTAATTTACTATGGCAACAGGAACCGTTAAATGGTTTAACGAATCCAAAGGCTTCGGCTTTATCACTCCTTCTGATGGCAGCAAAGACGTATTCGTACATTTCTCTGCAATCGCCAGCGAAGGTTTCCGCACACTGGCTGAAGGCCAGCAAGTGGATTTTGATGTTGAAGACGGACCTAAAGGCCCACAAGCAACAAATGTGAAGGCTGCGTAAGCTGTCAACAGATTTGCTGTTCTGAGTAAACCCCGCGAATTTTCGCGGGGTTTATTTTTTCTAACAAGACGATAAGGGAGCTTCACAGTGAAAAAACTGTTTGTTGGCAGTTTACCACCCACGACCACGGAAGAGTCCCTGCAGGATCTGTTTTCACAGTTCGGTACAGTGCGCTCTATCAAGCTCGTAAAAGACCTTTTTTCAGGCAACTGTAAAGGTTTTGGTTTCCTGGAAATGGAAGGCCATGAGGCACGTGCAGCGATAGCCGGACTCAATGGCAAATCTTTTGAAGGCAATCTTCTTAAAGTTAAATACGAAGAAGACAAGAAAGGTCATGCGGGTAGACGCCGCTAAAATCTGCACCAGCTTAACGTCGCGCAGAGTCATACCTGAGTTCTCTAGTGCTCTAGAAATCCTCTACTAGTCATTTATTACACTTCGATTACAATATTCTAATTAACCTTATTATTAACAGGTTTTTGAAGCTGGTTTTGCGGCAGTTAGTCCCATGTTCGGTTAATCAATGGCTGGTTTTTTTGATCAAAAACCGGTTAGAATTCTAGACGCGACATTCTATCCGGGTTTTTTTTCAGAAGTACTCTCGAAGTTTTCTCCTGTTATAAACCTCGTAAGATTTGTACCGCGTTTTAATTTTTAATATTTAATGAGGTAATTAACATGGCAACAGGAACCGTTAAATGGTTTAACGAATCCAAAGGCTTCGGCTTTATCACTCCTTCTGATGGCAGCAAAGACGTATTCGTACATTTTTCTGCAATCGCCAGCGAAGGTTTCCGCACACTGGCTGAAGGCCAGCAGGTGACATTCGATGTGGAAGACGGACCCAAAGGCCCGCAAGCAGCTAACGTACAGACTTAGACTGAATAACCAATATTTTTAGAGACCCCGCTGACAACGCGGGGTTTTTTTTGGACAAAAAAACCGATTTTTTTAATAGATGCTATCGAAATTATTATGCTGGAAAGAAAACGGGTGTCCTAAAGACACCCGCATAATTGAATATTAATTATTTTATAACTATTTTCGTTTCATTGTAATGCGATCGCTTTCGCTTAAGGCATCAATACTGGTAGGATTCCTTTTAGGATCCTCAACAATTCCCAAACGAATCTTATCCTTATTTACGATTTCAAAGATCATATAAAATTTTGAAATTGTGCTGTTATCGCTTTTGTTCTTCATAGTCAGAATAATGCGCATTGGTTTGCTGTCGGTCTCGGTTTCCCACATTAATTTGTATTCGGAGGTTTCGTTATAGACGTCACTACCCGCAATCATTTCTGCACTGCCGTCTGCGTTAAAAGAAAAACCACCTTTTATGCCCTCTGAATCTACGCCACTCCATTTTCCAATTAAGGTTGAGTTAGGGCTGGCTGCATGGGCAAATAAGGGCGCCATGACGGTAATTAAAATTAAGAGTCGTTTGACTAACCGCATCTATATTTCCTCAATTCTGGTGAATATTTAAAATCTATACGTATTTCTTATACGAATTATCGGTTAATACTGGGTTAGCCTTAAGTGCCCAGGTTGAGAAATTAAGAGCCTTCCATTTCCAAATCGGCAAGTACCGCTTCCAGGCCCGCTTTTGCGCACTTTTCATCAGTTTCACCTGATGGGGCTCCGCTTACGCCAATACCACCAAGGATACTGCCACCTACATTAATAGGGATACCGCCAGCCCCCAAGATGAGTCCATCAAGTTTAGGAACTTGATAGGGCTTGTTAAATCGGCCCGATAGCTGTGAAAGGGGGGTGTTGAATGCCATGGCGGTATGAGCTTTTTGCTTGCTGATGGGCAGGGTAATATCCATCGCAAGTACGTCACGTAACACCACTTGTGCATGACCGCTCCGATCAACCACGGTCACTGCTACCTGGACACCTTCCTTACGGCATTGTGCAATGGCTCCCTGAGCAATGCGTAGTGAGGATTCCAGGGTTAAGCGTTTGACAGGGATCGTCATCTTTTCATCATCTGCATAACTGGGCGTGCTGAGTCCAGTACCAAGCGCAAAGATAAAAATTGTTTTTGACAAAGTTTTCATAAGTGATTTCCTCCGAAGATTCATCTGGCCCAATACTGGGTAATCAATGTTACGTAAATAGTAACGAGATCTGCTGAGTTTGTGAAAAAAATTTCACTATTGGTGCAATCAAATCCGGTGTTGGTTCGTCTTAGCCATATCAGGTACCGCCGATTTAATCTTTTTGGTAGTTTTCTTGTGGTGCCTGCCTAGTAAACACTCAGGAGGTTATATGAAAAACAAAAATACTCTAATTAGCTCTACTGTAGCTGGCATTGTGGCACTTGGTTCACTAGCCGCAACAAGCGGTGTTTCAGCAGTGCCCGATCAACCCAAGTTTTGGGAAAAATGTGCAGGTATTTCTAAAAAAGGGATGAATGACTGTGGATCGTTGGATGGTAAACACAAATGTGCAGGCCAGGCAGCGATGGATAATGATCCACAGGAATGGATTTATGTCCCTAAAGGGACCTGTGCCAAAATTGTTGGCGGCAAGGGCGGTAAAGTGAAGCCAGCAAAGTCGTAATCTTTAAATCTATGTTGCTACAAGAAAAACAAAAAGCGCCAGGACCAATATCCGGAACGGGTATTGGTCTGCGCTCATCCCATGTGGGTGAGATCCTGATGAAACAGCCGGACATTCCCTGGTTGGAGCTATTGGCCGATAACCATATGGCAGCAGGAGGGTTGATCCCTGAGCAGCTAGCGGCTGTCTGTGAAATTTATCCGGTAACTTTTCATAGTGTTGGTTTGTCTCTGGGTTCTATCGATCCACTCGATTTTAAGTATCTGGGTAAACTTAAGAAGTTGATGCGACAACACCATGTCGCCTGGTTATCAGAACACCTCTGCTTTACATCGGTAGATGGTTTTCATTCACATGACTTATTACCGATGCCTTATTCTCAGGAAAGTTTGCAGCATATGGCGCAGCGAATTACTCACGTACAAGATTTTCTTGGCGAACGTATTTTGGTAGAGAATGTCTCTAATTATATGAAGTTTGCTGAAAGTGAAATGGATGAAGCTGAGTTTATTACAGCACTTGCTATACAGGCTGACTGTGATCTTCTGATTGATGTCAATAATATTTATGTCAATCATCTTAATCTGGGAATTGACCCAGTACGATATATTAAACAACTTCCCTTTGAGCGTGTGCGGGAAGTACATTTGGCAGGATATGAGCAGAAAGATGGTTTTGTGCTGGATGCCCATAACAATCCTGTATCCGATCCTGTCTGGGATTTATATGGTCAACTTATTCAACATTTGCCCAATGTGCCTGTATTGATTGAATGGGACAACGATATTCCACCGTTGTCGCGCTTAATGGAAGAGGCACACAAAGCGGATGTTATCAAACAGCAGTATAGACAAGGGATAAGCTATGCCATTAGCTGATGTCGAACAAACGTTTATGCAGTGCTTAATCAAACCCTATCACGATGTAGACATGTTTATGTCAAAGTTGGTGGTGGCAGGTTCATTATCACCGGAAAAACAAATCTCGATTTATCGAAGCAATATCAATGGTGCACATGAGTCAGTATTGGTGCAAATATATCCTGCCTGTAAGACTATATTGGGTGAAGGCTATTTTAACCAGTTATGTTTACTCTATCGTATTCAATTTCCTTCTAAACATGCTGATTTGAATAAATATGGAAAACATTTTCCTGTTTTTATCAAAGTTTTTTTAGAAAAACATAATGAATTACAGGTGTTCAGTTATTTACACGACCTGGCTTTGCTTGAATGGTATTGGCATGCTATTTACTATTCTAGCAATGATTTACCCTTTGATTTTTCTCTGCTCGCGAATGTCGCGAAAGATCAACAACAGAAACTAGTTTTTCATTTAAGTAATACCGTTTCATTACAATCCAGTTGTTATCCAGTGCTTGCGATTTGGGACGCTAATCGTGCCGAACTGAGTAGTGAAAAGCAAAAAAGTGAGCAATCGTTTGAGATGCCAGACGAGGAAATATGCTTTTGTATTTTTCGGGATAATTATGAGATGGCGTTAAAGGAATTGTCGGCTACTCAGTTCGAGATCTTACAAGCAATAAATGCAGGTCAGACTCTTGGTGAATTAAGTGACAGGTTTGGTGGTGACTTACAGTCTGCCTTAAATTACTATATTCAACAGGGCTGGATAAGTGGTTTTAGCGTTGATGAGATGAGTAATGTACGATAAAGAGATGCTACAAAAATTATATCGATATTGCTACGCGCTGACCTGCAATGAGCAAAATGCCTATGACCTTCTGCAAAATGCATTAGAAAAGTATTTGGCCTCTAACATTACAGTTGACCACGTGAGTGCTTATATAAAAAAAATTATACATAATCAATTTATTGATGATTGTCGTCGTCAGAAAATAGTCCAGTTTGATGATATTGAAGAGGAAAATTTGCCAGCAGATTTTGATATGAGGACACTTGAATCGATAGTAATTAATGACGATCTGGCTGAAAAAGTATTAGCATTTCTTGCCCCTGGAGAGCGTGAGCTAGTTTACTTCTGGGCAATTGAGGGATATAGCACCTCACAAATCGCAGAGCACATGGAAATTCCTCGTGGCACTGTGCTTTCGAAGATATATAGGATGCGTGAAAAGCTAGTAAAGCATTTTGATGGCGATGTTCGCTCAGTAGCAGGAGCGCAATTATGAAACAGAAAAATATTAAAGAGTCGATTGGTGAGCACGTTAACCGTCAGTCTTTGTCTGAAGCACAGCTTGATCGGTTAATGGGCTTGCAAAATAATGTTGAAGAGATTAATCCTCCAAATCGGGTGCAGCAGTATCGATTAGTTGCTACGTTTTCAACGGTGATTGTTATTTTACTAACCACGTTGTATTTTAATTTGGGCCCAGATCAATCACTGGATAAGCGCATTGGTAATGAAGTTGCGTTGAACCACATAAAGCTAAAACCACTTGAAATACAGAGTGCCGATCTGGATGTATTGCGTGAATATTTTACGGAACTCGATTTCGTACCAATTGAATCAAGTTTGATTAAACCTTCGGCGAAGACGCTTTTGGGAGGCCGGTATTGTTCAATACAAGGCATAACCGCGGCACAGTTACGCTTTAAGGATAATCAGTCTGGCCAAATTCAATCACTCTACCAAACTACTTATTCGCCAGATGTGTTTAACAATTTGCCAAAACTAGAAGAAGGGCAGCAACCCATCACGGTTTATTCCGGCGGCCTGGAAGTGGATATCTGGGTGGAAAAGGGCCTGTTATTTGCTCTGACGCGTCAAGTCCAGTGAGACTATAAATAATACAGAATAGTCTGAACTATCTACATTATTGCCCATCCAATTTATTACCCGGATGAAAATGTCGAGCTGAGTATGCGTTTGCGAAACCCCACAATTTTACAGGGAAAATATGCCCGCTGGGTTATATACAGTGTTGCGCTTGTCTTTATCGCATTTTTTCTTTCAAACCGTACTATTTCTTTTAGCAGCACCAATGGCTTTGACCTAACTAACACTCTCATCCCTGCCGAAAACATTTATCATGGAGGTCCAGGGCGTGATGGAATTCCTTCGATTGATAAACCGAAATTTATCAGTGCTTCAGCCGCAAGCTTTCTCAAAGATAATGATCGAATACTTGGTTTAGAAGTTAATGGAGTGGTACGTGCCTATCCGATTAAAATATTGAATTATCATGAGATTGTTAACGACACTGTGGCGGGACATGCAATTGTGATTAGTTACTGTCCGTTATGTGGTAGTGGAATAGCCTTTAAAACTGAGCTAGAGCATCAGGACACTACCTTTGGCGTCTCTGGGCTCCTGTATAACAGTGATATGCTTTTGTATGACCGTGCTACGGAGTCATTATGGTCGCAAATTATGGGTACAGCGATTAGCGGCGAACTAAAAGGTCATAAGCTTACGATGCTGGTCCTGGAAAATACGACCTGGAAGCAATGGCAACAACAATACCCAGCAACTGAAGTTTTATCAACACGTACGGGTTTTTCACGTGACTATAGCCGCCATCCATATGGTGATTATGATATCAATTCAGCTGTTTATTTTCCTGTGTCAAATGCCAGTTCCCGTTATCACCCGAAAGAACGGGTGATTGGCCTTGTGCAAGGCGATCGTTCCAAGGTATGGCCTATATCTGAACTTGCAAAACAAAAAAGAGCGATTATTAAAGATGATTTTGCAGGGCAGAGTTTGACCATTCATTATGATGCTGATAGTCAAAGTGCAGTAATCTATAGTGCTGAACATAAACAAATGCCCAGTGTGACATTATTCTGGTTTGCCTGGGTTGCGTTTCATCCTGATACTGAGGTATATAATAGTCCGGGCAATAAAGAATAATAAGAAAGATACAGTGAGCGACGGACTGCATTCAATTCAAGGGGGAAAGACGATTAAACCTAGTCTGCTAAAGATTGTTTTTTTTATCGCGATGAACAGTCTTGTGAGTTCGACTCTAGCCGATGTATATAAGTGTGCGGATAAAAATGGCAAGGTTTTCTACCAAAACGAGCCCTGCGGTGAAGGGGCAGCTGAGTTAGGAATAATTCGTACTGACAAACCTGTACCGAAACGTGATACGCCAACAACTGGTTCATCATCTGACCCATCAGCTCAGAAGTCTACTGCGAATTCCACAGACAAGCCGATAGGTAACTCTATTCTGCAAAAAAACTTATTGAGCAATCCAGGCTTTGAAAATAATCTAGCACGCTGGTCTTATAAAACTGACGTGAGATGGCAGCCAGGTAAAGGCGAATTTGGGTCAAGTGCACTTAAGATCCATGCAAGAAAACCACCCGACGATAAATATATTCATGAAACAATTGTTAGCCAATGCGTACCCATCTGGAATGGTGTGAAATTTAAATTAGGCGGTAGTTTTTTATATGAAGGTTTCCCGCAAAAGAGCCATGCTAATCGTATTCGAGTTATCTGGTATGAATCAAAGGATTGTACGAAGGGGGGGCAGTTTGGCTCGTATGCAGAACCAAAAAACATATCTGGCTGGCAACAGCTCTCAAGGGAAAATATAACCCCAGCGCTGTTAGCGAAAGCGGCCAAAATTGAAATCAAGCAAAATGGCCGTTATACCAATAACGGTAAAGCTTATTGGGATAACGTCTATTTAATGGCGACAGAAGTATCTGATGAAAAGCCAGAGACTCCGGGTTACACATTACCAGTTGGATTCGATTTTATTGAAAACGGGCACTTTAACCAGGACTTGTCAGCCTGGCGCACAGGCTGGAAACCTTCTTGGGTTAGCTATCCCGGCGATCAAAACAATGGCGCTGCTAAAATAGTGGCGACTTCTGACAAGAGTTCCAGAGGTGCAGGTGCACTAAGCCAGTGTGTCGATTTTGGTGCCGGTGGGACTTTCGATGTCGGCGCAAGTTACAAACGTGGAGCCTCATCCACGCAAAAAGGCGGAGCACGGCTACGTGTGACCTGGTACGAAAATGCTGGATGTCGTGGACGGGCTAAAACAACTAATCGCCACGCAGATACCGATGACTCACTGGAGTGGCAACGACTACGCATTACAAAAATAACATCAGCACAGGGTTCAATTAGTGCAAAAATTGAAATCATTCAAACTGTACTGGGCCCTGGTCAGCACACAGCGTATTGGGATGATATATATTTCAAAACGGTCAGCGCAGATTAGGGCAACACTCTATGTGCGTGAATAGGTTTTTTCTTCTGTGTATATTAAAATCTAAACAGTTCTCGAACTGCAATGTGTTTTAGTTCCGGTTTAGGGCAAATAATCAGCGTTTTTCCTTGTCATACTTTCACGTATTACCGAGCCAGTGCTAATATTATAGATGTCAGTATAATGGATGATTTTTTCGTTTAGGGATCGCAAAGGTGTGCATGATGCGTACTTGTTTAGGTTTGTTAGCTGTTTTTGTGTTGATGTTACCGTTATCGAGTTATGCAAGTGAACTCGGTGACTTGCCTGCTGATCAACAAGGCTTTCAGAATAAACTCAATGCATTTATGGTCCCTGGTGGTTCGCTTAAGCTAGCGACTGATCTGTTGGAACGGAATGATTTCCGTTGCTTTGACAACACGGCACTTGGTCAGACATTTTATTGTGTGCGTCACCGTGGCGGGGCAATGGGATCAACCGAAACCGTTCATGAAGTGTGGCTTGAATATAGTTCAGACAGGAAGATCACCAGTGTCTTGTCAGGAGTCACGGTTCTACCCGGTGTCACCAAGTGAATAGTTAATGGACACTAAGTAAGTTATTCTGATTGTTTCTATTAACTTTTTGGAGGCGTGCCCTTAAAGGTTTTGTTGCAGCAGGGAACGGTTGTGCAGGGTAGTCAAGTCCTGTTCTGGACCGATGGGCACGATCTGAGTTGGGTTTATTTCTATATGGCTATAATAATAGTGTTGCTTGATGTGCTCAAAATTCACTGTTTCAGCAATGCCCGGCCATTGATAAAGCTCCAACATAAAGTTATATAAGTTAGGGTAGTCGCTGATTCGGCATTTGTTGCATTTGAAGTGGCCGACATAAACAGGATCAAAGCGTATCAATGTAGTGAATAAACGCCAATCTGCTTCGGTAATTTGTGCGCCAGTCAGGTATCGCTGCTTTCCTAATAGTTCTTCGACGTAATCGAGTGCGTCAAATAAGCGATTATAATTTTTCTCATAGGCGCGTTGTGTAGCAGCAAATCCCGTTCGGTAGACGCCATTATTGATGTTGTTGTATATGCGTTTGTTTATTTGATCTATTTGCTCGCGTAAGGCTGCGGGATAATAATCGTAGCGATTATCTGTCCACTGATTGAAGCTACTATTTAGCATGCGAATGATCTCTGATGACTCGTTGTTGACAATGGTTTCGCGTTGCTTATCCCAGAGTACCGGAACAGTGACGATGCCTGAGTAATGGGATTCGGCCTGTGTATAAAGTTGGTGCATAAACTTGTGATTATATAATGTGTCTCCAGTTGCACCGGGATAGCCTTCAAAACGCCAGCCTTCTTTGCCCATATGTGGATGTACTACTGATACCGAAATAACGTCATCAAGTGCTTTTAGCTTTCTAAAGATCAGGGTTCGGTGTGCCCAGGGACAGGCATGCGATACATAAAGGTGGTAACGATTTTCTTCAGCTTTAAAACCATCTTTGCCACTGGGGCCAGCCGTACCATCGATGGTCACCCAGTTTCGAAACTGTGAGTCCTGGCGAATAAATTCACCATCCTTGGTTTCTGCATCCAGCCAGTCTGAATGTAATTTTCCATTGATCATTAGGCTCATGTCAGCGTCTCAGAGTAAAATAGTTGTGATGTTTGGCATATTCTAAGCGTAAATAGGCCTATTGTTAATCAACATAGCTTTTATTTTACCCGATTTTTCAGCGATGAACGATAAGCGCTAGACAGGTCAAGCAGGATATAAAATAATGCTGAATAGAATATTCCATCGGGAAACTCATGTCAGCGTATGTATGCCGTGCAAATCATAGGTCAAGTTTTACTGGTTGTTCTTATCTTGCTTGTCTGGGGATGGGGAAGTCTAGCTATTTTTGTCGCCGGTCCTGAATCTGTCTGGTTGAAATATTTCCTGCTTGCATCCTTTATTTTATCCTTACCCTTTATTTTTTATCTGGATATCACTGGTTGGCAAAAAACGTTTGCCATTGTGGTTATTATTGCATTGTTGATGACATGGTGGGTGCCATTAAAGGCGACAAATGAAAAAGAATGGGCGCCTGAAGTGGCGAGAATACCTTATGGTGAGATCGATAACGATATTCTTGTTTTACATAATGTACGAAACTTTAAATATCAAAGCAGGAATGAATTTGTCGAGCATTGGGAGACGCGCAGGTATAACCTGAAAGAGCTTCAATCCTTAGATATATTTCTATCTTACTGGAAGTCGTCACATATCGCGCATGTTGTTATGAGCTGGGGGTTTGATAATGGTGAGCATCTTGCTATTTCAATTGAGACACGAAAAGATAAGAATCAAACATATTCGGAACTTAAAGGCTTTTTCAAACAATATACTTTGGCCTATGTTGCTGCGGATGAACGTGACTTGATTGGTCTCAGGACCAATTACCGTAAAGAGCGGGTTTATGGTTATCGCATCAATGTCCCTGACCAATATAAGCGATATTTGCTGGAGTCATATCTCAGACACATGAATAAGCTGATTGATGAGCCGGAGTTCTATCATGCACTACTACAAAATTGCACCACCGGCATTAGTCAGCATTATAAAACGTTTATGCCTGACTCAAGCTGGATAGATTGGCGGCTTATCGCCAATGGTCATATGGACAAGCTGTTATATGATCTAGGATTAATAAAGACTGACATACCCTTGGAAGAACTTCGAAAGCAAAGCAGAATTGATCTTCGTATGCAAAAACTAGGCGAGGAGGATTTTTCAGACAATCTGCGTGAGGGAGTTGTCTGGGAGTAACTGTTAGGTATGTGACTGATCTTACATCGATCTACTTAATGGTATTACATATATAATAGGGTTAGACTAGCATTTATGGATAATCAAGAAGAACAAAAACTGATAGCGTCGCTTACTGCTGGCGGCAATTATAAAGTTATAAAACGTTTTACGCCGGTTGAGTATTATCACGACGCCAACCCGGATGCTGATACAAAAATTGGCATTTTTATCGATACCGAGACAACTGGCATGGACCCGCGCGAGGATAAAGTTATTGAACTAGCCATGGTGCCGTTTGAGTTTGATAGTTATGGTAATATTTATCGAGTTCTACCCGAGTATAACGCCTTACAGGATCCGGGCGAACCTATTCCAGAACTGATTACCCAAATAACAGGGATCACGGATGAGATGGTAAAAGGGGAGTCCATTGATCTGCAGCAAGTGACTAAGTTACTTTCAGAGGCTGTGATAGTCATTGCACATAATGCGCGATTCGACCGACCCTTCTGCGAAAAATTACTCGAAGATTTTAAAGATATCTCATGGGGCTGTTCGATTGCAGATGTAAATTGGAATGCCGAGGGATTTGAAGGTGTTAAATTAGAGTTTCTTGCCTACAAACATGGCTTTTTCTTTGAAGGGCACCGCGCAACAATTGATTGTCAGGCGGGAATTGAGATCCTCAGTCAGACATTGCCAAAATCGGGCACCCCAGTGTTAAAACAACTTTTAGATAATGCCCGCCGCACTGATGTTCGCTTGTGGGCTGACAAAGCACCTTTCGACATGAAAGATGTTTTGAAAAAACGTGGCTATCGTTGGTCGCCTGGTGATCATGGTAAACGCAAGGCCTGGTATAAAGATTTACCTGAAGATAAGGTTGATGAAGAAATGCTTTTTCTTAACGAGCATGTTTATCCTCGTGCAGTCGGCGTACTGCCGACGGATCGTTTTAATGCAAAAATTCGTTATTCACAACGCATTTAATACCATATTAGAAACTACGATTAACTCCTTATAAGGATTATTGAATTCCGTGCAGCACCATGTCAGTAAAGCTGACAATTCCGACAAGCTTACGATTATCTATTACAGGTGCTCTGGATAAGCCGAATTTTTCAAACATGCGGGCACAATAACGAATATCCATTTCTGGATCGACAGATATCACCGGCTTTGACATTACTTCGTATACATTAGTGCGTTCCGGTGATCGGTCTTTTGCAAGTACCTGTTTTGCAATATCTGATAGCAAAACAATCCCGTATTCGTCGTCATCATGTCGTTTATCGATAATCAAACACTTGGTTTCAGTGTGGTGCATTTTACTTAGGGCATCCTTGACGGTCGTCATACCATCAACAATGTCATATTTTCCCTTCATAACATCACGCACTCTGACTACAGTTCTATCACTCATAGTTCATCCTCCACAGCCTCTGTTAAACTTGCTACTTGTTGGGCTACACCGACAGCATCTTCGACATCAACTTGAAACGCAATACCTGTTCCTGGTTTATTATCAAATTCACCGATACTGGCGATCTTCTCTAATATCTTTCGTGATAAGTGTTCTTCCACCAGGAAGAGCAGTACATCACGTTGGGTTTCGAGTGTCAGACCAAAAAATGATTTACTCCTCTTTAGGCCTTCACCTCTTGCATGGTTAATGACAGTCGCACCTGTAGCGCCGGTTTCTCTAGCCGCATCAAGTACGGCATCAGTCTTGTCGTCTTCAACCAGGGCAATGATCAATTTAAAATGCATGATTAGCCTCCATGTGTATATTCTGATTTAGATTGTTTGTTTGCTCGCCAATGACTTATTTGTGCATACCCCATTACAGTAATCATTGGAAACAGGCTGGCAAAGGCAATCAGTCCAAATCCATCAATAAGGGGGCTGCGACCTGGAATGGTTGTTGCTAACCCAATACCAAGTGCGGTTACCAACGGTACAGTTACGGTTGATGTCGTGACTCCACCAGAGTCATAGGCGAGTGCGATAATAGCTCGTGGTGCAAAAAATGTTTGGATAATGACAAAGATATAACCGGCAATAATATAATAGTGTAGAGGGGTGCCGGTGACTATACGGTAGCTACCCAGTGTTATCCCAATACCGACGCCCATGGCAACAGCACCACGCAGACCCCAAACGCTAATGGCACCACCAGAGACACTGTTTGCTTTGATAGCTACGGCAATCAGCGCCGGTTCAGCGATGGTGGTTGCAAAACCAATTGCCATAGCAAAAATATAGACCCAGTAATAATCTTGCCAGCGAATAAACTCCAACACGTCATTTGCCGTGCCATAAATAAATGCGGGGTCTGTTAGTTGTTGAGCCATGAGCTCACCGAGTGGAAACAGTGCCTTTTCTAAACCGACAAGGAAAAAAGCTAAACCAAAAATAACGTAGACTAGACCTATAAGAATTTTTTTTATGTTTTTAATAGGCAGGTGCAACACAAAATACTGAAAGCCAAAAATGACCAGAATAATGGGCAACACGTCTCTTATGGTATCGATTAGTGTACCGAGGAATTCACTATTGGATATTGAGTCCCAGCTCATGCGACTATCATCCCGTAGATCATAACGAACATAATGGGTGTTAATGACGCAAAAGCGATCAAGCCAAAACCATCTATCATCGGGTTGCGTCCTTTAATACTCGAAGCAAGCCCAACACCGAGCGCGGTTACGAGTGGTACGGTAATCGTGGAAGTTGTGACACCACCAGAGTCATAGGCTATACCAATAATTTCTTTTGGTGCAAAGCTAGTGATGATTACGATAAGAATGTAGCCACAAATAATAAACCATTGAATCGGCCAGCCACGAATAATCCGCAATACGCCGAGTAAGATAGCTGAGCCAACGGAGAGGGCGACAGTGATACGTAACCAATAAGCGTAGTTGCTGCGTGATTCATCTGTGTTGGCAATGGCGCCTGCCTGTGCCGCAAGCGTCGCTGCCTTATCGGCAACCGCAATCAGAGCAGGTTCAGCGATCGTCGTCCCAAAGCCTAAAAGAAAGGCAAAGATCAGCAACCAGAACAGGCTGCCCTTGCGAGCAAAGGCATAGGCCATGGACTCACCGATGGGAAATAATCCCATCTCCAGTCCCTTGATGAAGAGTGCTAACCCAAGGATCACCATGAACAGGCCACCCATAATTTCCATGAAATTGGGGATGGGTTGTTTAAGAATTAAGAGCTGGAAAATACTAATAACAAGGATGATTGGCAGCAGATCCCGGGTACTGGATAGAAGTGGATCTATTAAACGTTTTAGTTGTTGCTTCAAGCGTTTATCCTGGACCTACTAGCGACACTGTTAACTTTAACAGATTGCTGTATACAAGGGATAGTTTGATTAAATAGATCCGAATGGGCAATATCCTAGGCCTATCAAGATATTCGATGCTTATTGCGGATTATTTTTTCACCAGTTAGGATGGCCGGAGCAGTAAAATAGAGCTGTTGATTCGCCGTCGATTGAAGAGATCTATCATGCTGGCCGATAAAAGTACGTATGCAAACATTTAAGCCACTATATTTCACGATGGGATGGGTGTTTTTTGGCACCGGGGTTGTCGGTGCATTTTTACCGGTTTTGCCGACCACACCATTTATGATCCTTGCCCTTTGGATGTTTTCCAAGAGTTCTGATCGGTTTCATCACTGGCTTTATAATCATCGGATTTTTGGCCCACCACTACAACGTTGGCATGAGTACCGGGTTATTCCATGGCCCGCAAAAATGGCCTCTGTATCAATGATGTCTATAAGTTTTGTATTAATGCTGATTTATAGCCCGATGCCAATCTGGAGCGATATCATGGTTGGCCTGTTAATGTTATACGGAGCCTGGTTTGTTTTAAGTAAACCTTCATATGCACCTGAGAAGGGTAAAGATCATGAACAGGCGGAAGTTAACTGATACCGTGCTGCTGATTTAGATAGTCAAGTACACTTTGTTGATTGCCTCGGAATGTAACCCGTTCAGTCTTTTTGCTGAGCTGATAGTCATACATTGGATCATAATAATCCTGTAACAACGTTTTAATCCATTCCTTATGTTGTTCAGGATTACCTGATTGACGATGGTGTTTGATTGCATTGTCCATAATTTCTTTTAATTCTTTGTATCTTGTTCCACCAAGACGCCGTTGAATTTTATTTAAGGCTGTTTGGGGGACTTCTAGCCAGGCTTCAAACCCTTGTTCTTCGCCAAAGTGGGACTGGTGTTGCGCGAGCGATTCGGTTACGTATTCATGATAGACGTTTTCAATACGTTCGTTAATCTCGGTTTCGAGTAGAATCAGAGGGGACTTGCTCATTGCATTAAACAAGTATTTTGGAAGTTGTCTTGAACCTATATTCGATGCCTCATCCTCGAAAACGAGCTTTTTGAATTGTTTTTTGCGTTGTTTTATTAATGCGATCGATAATTGATTTTCAATATCAATCTGGCCTGGTTGGGGTGTAGCCTGTTTGCCGAACGCAGATCCTCGATGGTTGTAAATATACTCAAGATCAATCTGTTGTTCTATTTTATTGAGCAGTATGGTTTTGCCTGTGCCGGTACGGCCACCAAGTACAAGAGGTGAAATATCTTCGACACTGCGCACCAACTCGTCAATTAAAAAACGTCGTAAAGCTTTATAGCCACCAGTAATTCTTGGATACATGATACCGGTTGCTTCGAAGATCCATTGTTGAGTTATCTTTGACCGTAGGCCACCACGAAAACAATAGAGGGCACCCTGTGGATGTTTATTAGTAAATCCAATCCAATTATTAACCCGAGCTTGTTTAATCTCATCCGTAACCAGCTCCTGTCCCAGGTCAATTGCTTTTTCCTGTCCTTGTTCTTTATAGCGGATACCGATGAGATGACGCTCTTCATCATTCATAAGCGGCAGGTTTTGTGCAAAGGGAAAGGCTCCTTGTTTGAATTCGATGGGAGCACGGACGTCTATTAGAGGGATATCATTCACGAAAATATCGTGATAATTCTCGAGTTGGGGTAATTCCATCGATCAAGTTATACTGATTAGAGGTTGATCATCGGCAATCGCTTCAAGTCGACCGATAACATCAAGTTGTAAGTTATGTGCTTGTGCGACAGCGATAAAATCATCTTTATCATCCGGTTTTACCGCAACAAGTAATCCACCTGATGTTTGAGGATCACAAAGTATTTGTTGCTGTATTGAGTTCATGGTCCCCAGCTTGTGACCATAACTTTCAAAATTACGTTGCGCACCACCAGGAGAACAACCAAGCTCAAGATAGGTTTCAACCTCAGCCAACTTAGGTACGGACTGATAGTCGAGAATGGCGCGTACTTGACTGCCTTCACACATCTCTGTGAGGTGCCCCATTAATCCAAATCCAGTAACATCAGTCATCGCCATGACTGCAGGAAGACGTGCAAATTTAGCACCCACTTTATTGAGTTGGCACATCGTATCAGGCGCTAGCTGTAGGTGTTCCGGTTTTAAACGTTTTTTCTTTTGTGCAGTGGTTAAAATACCAATACCGATTGGCTTGGTGAGATACAGATGACAGCCAGCTTCTGCCTGGTCATTTCTTTTTAGATGTTGGTTGTCAACAATACCCGTTACGGCCAGTCCAAAGATAGGTTCTGGGGCATCGATCGAGTGGCCGCCAGCCAGGGGTATGCCGGCCTGTTGGCATGTGTAACGACCGCCATCGATGACCTGTCGGGCTATCTCGGGGCTGAGTTTATTTATCGGCCAGCCAAAAATGGAAATTGCCATTAGAGGTGTCCCTCCCATGGCATATATATCACTGATTGCATTGGTCGCGGCAATTTGCCCAAACTTAAATGGGGCATCGACGATCGGCATAAAGAAATCAGTTGTACTGACTACAGATGTGCCATTGCCAAGGTCAAAAACAGCAGCATCGTCCTTATTGTCGTTGCCTACCAAAAGGTTTGGATGGGGCAACGATGGCATTTCGGATTTAAGAATATCTTCGAGCAGTTTTGGTGCAATCTTGCAGCCACAACCAGCGCCATGACTGTATTCAGTTAGTCTTACTGGTTCGTCATGTTTAGTGACATCGTCTTGGTTCAGGCTGGGATCGGTTTGGCTGTCCATGGTTGCGCATTATACTGGAATATACGTACAAGTTTAATGCGTTTTAGCGGAGATTAACTTGTAGTACTTGTCGGATCGACGAATCATTCTTTTATTTTGTCACATTCTACACAGTCCAGTTCTACACCGATATGACGCTCTCTTTGCTTTGGGTCGATGACCCACGGTCGATTTTGGAAGGGGGGCTGATGTCTAACATGTTGGGTATGGGAGCAGGCTAGATCAGCCACCCAGTCGTCAAACTCATCCTGATGAAAACCAATAATCTTCTGTTTCATTGCGAATCATCTGTCTCAGGGGTATGGTTAAACTTAGCTATGGAACATAATGCCAATGTCTGTTGATAACAATAACCCTTTTTGGGAACGCCTATCGCTTTCACAAATGAGTGAGTCTGAATGGGAATCCTTGTGTGATGGTTGTGGTCACTGCTGTCTGATTAAAATTGAAGACGAAGATACCGGTGAGCTGTTTGTCACGAATGTGGCGTGCCGACTATTAGATGTCGATTCATGCCAGTGTCGCGATTATGAGCATCGTTTCGCGCAAGTTTCAACATGCTTACGACTGGGATCAGAACAGCAACAGCTATTCCACTACTTGCCGGAGACCTGTGCCTATCGGTGCCTGAATGAAGGGCGACCATTGCCAACATGGCATCCACTCATCTCTGGGGAACAGGACTCTGTCCATAGAGCGGGCATCTCAGTCAGGCCATATGCCGTCTCAGAAGAGTACATCCATCCCGAACAGTTACCTGAACATATTCTCGATTAAGTATGCTGGATGCTGATTTGAGTCTTATGAGTCATTCTACCTTGCCAGGGAGTGGATCCTGGCTTACTAAAAGCGAGAATATGTTGCCATTTTGTACCAAATAGTCTCTGAATATAAAACAGCAGAAGTTATTGTTCTAAATCATCATTTTAATAGCTGTAATATGGCCTAAAATCTAAAGAATGGGGGGTGTTTCGTCGATAATTATCCGGTTGAATCCCCTATTTTTGATGGAAATAGCGAATAAGGAGTGTATAGAGTGCCAAATCGTCTAAGAACTATTATATATGGTTTACTAACTGCATTAGTGTTCACCCCTATATCAGGTAATACAGCAGAAATGGGTCAGCCACTGCGTTTTGGCTCAGTGGCTATGGACGTCCCGGCTAAAATGCATCACCGTCTGACTCCATTGACCCAGTATTTGAGTGGCATACTCAAACGACCAGTAACCCTGAAACTGTCGAAAAATATGCCGGGGGCGATCAAAGATGTTTCGTCTGGTTCGGTTGAATTGGCTTACCTCACACCAGTGGCTTATATCAAGTCGCACAAAAAAGGTAAGACACGCCTGGTGGCCAAAACAGTGACTAAGGGTCGAGGCTCATTTCAATTGATGATCGTGGTCAAAGAAAACAGCCCCATTAAAACACTCGCAGATTTAAAAGGCCGCTCTTTCGCCTTTGGCGACAAAGCCGCTTTATTACAACGTGCGGTTGTCGTCGGTTCAGGCACCAAGCTTGAAAGCCTGGGCTCTTATGAATTCCTTGGGCACTATGACAATATCGTAAGAGCTGTCCTCCATGGTGAGTTTGATGCGGGCATTCTAAAAGATACCAAGGCGTTTAAATGGAAGGGGAAGGGTATCCGTATTCTGTATTCCTCTGATAATTTGCCACCATACAATATTGCGGCAAGCAGCAACGTCAGCGATAAAGAATTAGCGCAATTACAGGCTGCATTCCTCTCGCTTGATTCCTCAAATGAGGAACACAAGAAAATCATCAAGGCCCTGGATAAAAAATATGATGGGTTTGCTACAACCTCGGATCAGGAGTATGACGTAGTAAGGAAACTGGTTGCTCCATTTAATAAATAGGTCTGTGTAAGTGAAAAAATACCGTAACTGGTTTCGCCGTCTAAATGTTCGTTTGGCCTTGATGTCAGCGATACTAATCTTTGGTGGTATGACGGCGTTTACTTATCTGGTTGCGGAAAAAGAGGCGCGCACACTTTCCGAGGAAATAAAAAAACAAGCAGCAGCTCTGGCCAAGAATATTGCAACGAGTACGGCTTCTTATCTTGTTGTAAAAGATTATACCTCTCTTGAATCTATTTTGATTCGTTCCGCTGAGTTCCCTGGCGTGATCGATTTACAAGTGATGAATACGAAAGGCAAGTTACTTGGAGATGTATTTCAAGACGGTGATGGTGAGATATCAACACGCTACGATCAGACCTATGTCGTACCGTCGGGACCAGTTGAGCGAAGTGTAATTATTAGCGAAAATAGTATGGTGGTGTGGGAGCCAGTATTGCTTGGCGATCTAATTGGCTGGGTACGGGTGAGTTACACTCTGAATCGTATTGCTGAAATTCGAGCTGAAACCTGGCGTTACAATATGTTAATCGGTTTTGTTCTTATTGCCGTAATGATTGTCTCGTTTCTACTTTATATGCGTAAACCAATGATGCTGATTAGCAGAAATACTGAATTCGCAAATGAGCTCGATGAGCGTGCAGGTGAAGAAATTGAAGTCAATGAGCGTTACTTTGAAATAAATCGTATGACTTTAGCCTTGAATCGCACATCAAAAAACCTCAAAGCAAAGAACGATCAATTAACTCAAAAAATCCAGGAACAGATGGAGTTCACTGAAGAGCTGGAGAAACGCGTATCTGAGCGTACGGAAGAACTTTCTGTCGTTAGAGATCAAGCCGTGCAAGCAAATAAGAGTAAAAGTGAATTTCTCGCTAATATGAGTCATGAGATAAGGACACCTTTGACTGCCGTCATCGGATTCTCCGAGTCGTTGTTAGACTCTGATCAGAATATCAATGATCGCGTCGATTCGATTCATAGAATTATTCGTGCCGGTAAGCATTTGCTGCGGGTGATTAATGAAATTCTAGACTTATCAAAAATCGAGGCGAATCAACTCGAAATTGAAACGATACCTGTTTCCTTGCCGGGTATTTTTCGAGACATCTATTCACTAGTCAGCTTGTTGGCGCAGGAAAAAGGTCTTAGTTTTACTATCGATTGTAGTTACCCTATGCCAGAGACTATTCAGACCGATCCGGTCCGTCTAAAACAAATATTAATCAATCTTTGCAATAACGCGATTAAGTTTACCAACAAGGGTGGTGTAACGGTCAAAGTTGACTTGGATGAAGAACATGAAGATCTAATCGTTAAGGTGATTGACACGGGTATTGGCTTGACTGAAGAACAGATCGATAGGCTGTTTAAACCCTTTTCACAGGCAGATAGTTCAACAACCCGACGTTATGGTGGTACTGGGCTCGGGTTGCATTTATCAAAGCAATTTGCGGAAAAACTGGGTGGAGACCTGATGGTAGAGAGTCTAATCGATGTTGGTAGTAGTTTTATCTTGACTATCAGTACAGGTTCTTTGAAAGAGGTTAACTATGTCACTGAATGCCCGGACTTTGATAAACTAGAACCCACAAAACCAATTAAGAAAACTCAGCAAAAACTCAGCGGCCTTGTTTTACTAGTCGAAGATAATCTCGATAACCAACGTCTTGCCTCGCTTTATCTCAAGCGTCTTGGTTTGATTACAGAGGTAGCAGAGAATGGAAAGCAAGCATTAGAAATGGCGGATAACCTTAAACCAGATCTTATTTTGATGGATGTGCACATGCCAGTCATGGATGGTTTAACGGCAACGCGTATTTTACGAGAGCGTAATTATACGGGGCCGATTGTTGCGTTAACCGCAGGTGCTTTGCAGCAAGAGCAGCAGGAATGTTATGACGCAGGCTGTAACGATGTCTGCACCAAGCCTATAGAGCAAGAGGCCTTTATAGCTACTTTAGCCAAACATCTTTCTTCAGCAGCAGAGGATATCTCGCACGCACCTCCGATAGTGCCAGATCTACTAAAAGAAGACGCGGACATGCTGGACCTGGTATTACAGTTTGTTGAAAGGTTACCTGAAATGATTAAAAATATTGAGCTGGCTTTTGAAAAAGATGACATGTCTGCACTCAAAAGTGAAGTGCATACCTTAAAAGGCACGAGCGGTAATTTCGGTTACATGGATATTTTTGAGTTAATGAAACGCGTCGAATTTGAAATTGTAACTAAAAATATGGATTCGATTCGACATATGCTGGATTCGCTACCTGAACTTGTACAACGAATTGAAGAGGGACTTAAACCTTATCGTGATGGTGAATCTGCTGCTGAGGATAAGGATGATCTTAGTACAAGTAACGTTAAGCCCTTTCCTGGAAATAACTAAATGCGATTCTTCCACTGTATGCTAAACGTATTGGCCAGCGCACCAGCCGGATGACCAGGCCCATTGAAAATTATATCCACCAAGCCACCCGGTGACATCAACGACCTCTCCAATAAAATACAATCCCTTCGTGTTTTTTGCTTCCATGGTCTTTGACGATAAGGCGTCGCAATCGACACCACCGAGTGTGACTTCTGCAGTTCTGTAACCTTCAGTGCCATTCGGTTTTACCTTCCATTCATGTAAACATTTATGGAGTTGTTGAATTTCATTTTTTGACAAGTTTTGTAGTGAAGTATCAAGCAATTCCTCTGACACAATAGTTGCGATAAGTCGTTTGGGTAGGTATTGGCTCAGAATAGTTTTCAGTTTTTTAGCAGGTGTTTCTTGATGTGCAGTACTGAGAATGTCGTCAAGTCGGTGTGATGGTAATAAGTCAATTAACACGACTTCCCCTGGTCGCCAGTATGAAGAAATCTGTAGTATGGCGGGCCCACTCAACCCACGGTGGGTAAATAAAATATTTTCCCGGAACTGATGAGAATGAAAACTAACAAGTGCATCAATCGCAATACCGGATAACTCACTAAATCGTTGTTTGTCTACATCGTGCAGCGTGAAGGGCACCAGGCCTGCATGAGTGGCTAAGACCTTGATATTGAACTGTTCAGCTATCTTGTAGCCAATTGGGCTTGCGCACATTTTAGGAATAGATAGACCGCCAGTGGCAACAACGAGTGACTGGCACTGATAGCAGGTTTGTTCGGTACTACTCCTGGTTGAATGCATGCAGTCAATGATGAATTGTTTATCGTCGGCCTGAGTAATGCTGTTGATATGAGTATTAATTTGCACAACAACCCCATTATCACGACATTCTTTCAGTAACATATTGAGTATGTCGCGCGCGCTATCGTTACAGAACAATTGTCCATGATCACGTTCATGGTAGGGGATCTTGTGATGCTCTACCATGCTAATGAAGTCCCACTGCGTGAATCGGCTAAGAGCTGATTTACAAAAATGGGGGTTGTGAGAAATATAATGATCTGAACTGACATCATAGTTGGTGAAATTGCAGCGACCACCGCCTGACATCAGGATTTTCTTGCCGGGCTTGTTCGCATGATCAAGGACGAGCACCTTTCGCTGGCGTTTTGCGGCCTCAATAGCACACATTAGCCCGGCGGCACTGGCACCGAGCACAACAACATCGACAGATTGCAGAGGTTTGGACATTTTCCGTGGTGAGGTAGATTTTTGATCCATCTTAGCATGCCTTGTTCTGGCTGAAGTCACTGTTATATTCCTTTAGGAGGGATAACGCTGTGCTGCATGTTTGTGCTAGACTTGCGCCCGCCTGAGTTCGCATAGAAGATCAAATAAGTTACAAGATATCAGTAAGTTAAAGAATTATTCTTAGGTTGTTGTGTGTGACTGTTCGGCGATGCGAACCAATAAATTAACAAATAGCGGGTTCATAACAGAGATGGCCCGCTTTTTTATGGATGTAAGATATATGCACTCGATAGACAAATTACGCAACATTGCCATTATTGCGCACGTTGATCATGGTAAGACTACCCTGGTCGATCAGCTCCTGCAGCAATCGGGAACGCTGGGTGAGCGAGCCGAAGCGCCAGAGCGCCTGATGGACTCCAATGATTTAGAAAAAGAGCGTGGTATCACCATCCTTGCCAAAAACACCGCGGTTGACTGGAATGGCTATCACATCAATATCGTTGATACGCCCGGACACGCTGATTTCGGTGGTGAAGTTGAACGTATTTTATCGATGGTTGACTCAGTGCTGTTACTGGTTGATGCGGTTGATGGTCCCATGCCGCAGACGCGCTTTGTGACTCAAAAGGCCTTTGCACTCGGTTTGAAACCGATTGTAGTGGTCAACAAGGTTGATCGTCCCAGTGCACGCCCTGATTGGGTAGTTGATCAGACTTTTGATCTGTTTGATCGTCTAGGTGCGACTGACGAACAACTGGACTTCCCTGTTGTTTATGCCTCGGCGTTGGATGGCTATGCCAGCCTGGACTCAGAAGCACGGCAAGGCGATATGCAACCCTTGTTTGAAACCATAGCCTCTAAAGTATCTGCCCCCGATGTGGATGTGGACGGTCCCTTTCAGCTGCAGGTTATCTCGCTTGATTACAACAGCTACGTGGGTGTTATCGGTATTGGACGTGTCAAACGGGGCAAAATTAAAACGAATACCCCACTCACTATCATTGATCGCGATGGTAAGACACGTAATGCCCGGATTCTGCAGATATTTGGTTTTGCCGGACTAGAGCGTGTAGAAGTTTCAGAGGCACAAGCAGGCGACATTATTGCCTTTACCGGTATCGAAGGCCTGTCTATTTCCGATACCTTATGTGACCCGGACAAGGTCGAAATGTTGCCGCCACTGACCATTGATGAGCCAACTATCTCGATGACCTTCCAGGTCAATAACTCTCCTTTTTCAGGTAAAGATGGCAAGTTTGTTACCTCAAGACAGATTCGTGAGCGTCTTGAACGCGAGCTGGTGCATAACGTTGCCTTGCGAGTTGAAGACACAGAAGATCCGGATAAATTCAAAGTTTCAGGTCGGGGTGAGCTACATCTGTCTATCCTGATTGAAAATATGCGCCGTGAAGGCTACGAGCTGGGCGTGTCACGTCCTGAAGTTATCGTGAAAGAAATCGATGGCGAGTTGTGTGAGCCTTATGAGCAAGTGACAGTTGATTTGGAAATGGATCACCAGGGTACGATCATTGAAAAACTCAGTACCCGTGGTGGCGAGTTGAAAAACATCGAGCCAGATGGAAAGGGACGCGTTAAGGTCGAATACGTAATGCCTTCGCGCGGTCTGATTGGATTTCGTACCGAGTTTCTGACCGCCACACAAGGTACAGGCCTAATCTATACACTTTTCGATCACTATGGACCGGTCAAGAAGGGTGACTATGGTCAGCGCCTCAATGGTGTGCTGATCTCAAATGGCACCGGTAAGACCCTAGGTTTTGCCTTATTTAATCTGCAGGAGCGGGGACGCCTGATCCTGGGACCGGGTGAAGAGATATATGAGGGTATGATTATCGGTATTCACTCGCGTGATAATGACCTGGTTGTCAATCCACTCAAGGCTAAGCAGCTGACCAATGTCCGTGCTGCCGGTACCGATGAAAATATCGTTTTGACCCCACCAATAAAAATGACATTAGAACAGGCATTGGAATTTATCGATGACGATGAGCTTGTCGAGGTGACCCCAAACCATATTCGCATCCGCAAGAAGTTCCTCAAAGAACATGAGCGAAAAAGGGCATCACGCGCCAGTTAGAGCCCTTTCTAGCTGATTTTTCTACAATTACAGCCCTGATTTGCTGTATTTTTAGCCTCCCCAAAGGGGGGCTGATTGTTTTAATTATACTTGCCTGTTTTATACCCAAACCATTAACCCAAAAGGATAATAATTTAAGACTTTTGCTCGCCCGCCGATATCCAATGCTAGGAAAGCAACTCTCTAGCAAGCGAAAAGATGGAATTATTTCAACAACTTGGAAAGTGTCTACGGAACGATTTTGCTTTAGCAAACTTTGCCTGTGCACTGACATTAGCTACTAAATCATCGTCTGATTCCCAGCCCGAATTCATCCGGGGTGTCTTCTTTTTGACTTCTCAGAGGCTATTCAAAAATCTATATTTTTGGCCTCGATGCTTCCAGAAAGTTTCTGTCAATTTAAGTTAGAACAACTGTCAACAATAGGACCCTAGTGTATGCCACTCACTAAAACGAAATCACCTGATTCCAAATCGGTAACTTTATCGATTGACGGAATGTTTGATCTCTCCATACAGCAAGATTTTAGAAAAGCCTACGAGAGTGAGGAGAAGACAACTAATTTCATTATTGATATGGGTAAGACTGAATACATGGATAGTGCGGCATTTGGCATGTTATTGGTGTTTAGAGATTATTTGGGTGGGGATAAAGCATCAGTGGTCGTTAGAAATGCAAGTGCCGATATAAAGAACTCATTTGAAATACTTCAGTTTGATCGCATGTTTGATTTTGAATAAACATGTCCGCCACCAATAGTATATCTGCCGATTTGGCTAAGGAAGATCTTCCACGTATATTCGTCATTGTAAATAATCTGGATGACATTCAAGCATTACTGCGTTACCTGGAGAAAACTTATTATCAGGTAGAGGTGTCCACAAAAAATAATTCAGTGATAGGAAAATATCAGGAATTTAAACCTGACCTGGTATTGGTTGATATAAATTCGGATAAGCAGGAAGGGTTTGATCTTGTGGACAAGATGACATTTCTTTCTGGTAGAGAACTTGTACCCATAATCTATCTGGCGAAAGAATACTCAGATGAGGCTTTAAGTGAATGTATTGCGAACGATGGTGCTGACTTGTTAAGTCAACCATACGATGAAAATATTCTAAAGGCAAAATTATATACCTATACATCTTTAGCGCGACTAGATCGTTCGGCGAAAACGCAACGGCAAGAATTAGAGGACCATAATAAACAACTAGCTTCAAATTACGAAATCGCTATAGACGTCTTTGAAAATGTTATTCATAGCGACGTTCTTGATTCACCTGCTATTCGCTATTCTATCTCGCCAACCTCTATATTTAACGGAGATATTCTTCTTGCAGCACATCGGCCGTCAGGTGAGCTTCAGGTTATGCTGGGTGACTTTACGGGGCACGGTCTGTCAGCTGCTATAGGTACGATACCCGTGGCGGATATTTTTTATGGGATGACCGCGAAGGGTTTTGGTATCTCTGAAATAATCGTCGAGATAAATGCCAAGGTTAAAAAGATCTTACCGCGAGGGTTGTTTCTCGCTGCTTGTTTGTTTGAGTATGATATCGATTCAAGCAAAGTTTCGATTTGGAATGCAGGTCTACCTGATGCGCTAATTTTCGATGATCAAGATAAGCATGTTAAATACCAGTTTAGCTCGCGTAATTACCCCTTAGGTGTGTCTGACACCGTGTCCTATTCAACAACAGTAGAGAATTATTACATAAGTGAAAACGAGCGTTTGCTTTTCTTTACTGATGGTATTATTGAGGCACGAAACCCCAAAGGAAAAATGTATGGTCTCGATAATGTAATTTCCTGTATATCTAATACAAAGGTAGGGGAGAGCGTTATAGATCCATTGACAGAAAACATTAACACATTTACTCAAGGCATCAAGCAAGCTGATGATACAACAGTTATTGAAGTACATTTTTCCAAATTGCAGAAACCAGATACAGCAGAAAAGAATACAAACAACAACTGCACTTTTATATTTAATTCTGACTGGCGGATTGATTATACATTCGAGCCAACAATACTGAAGGTGTTTGATCCATTACCCAATATTATTCAAATGATTATGGAGGTGCAGAAGCTACACTGTCATAAGCAAAATATCTTTATCATTATTAAAGAATTGTTTGTGAATGCGCTTGATCATGGCTTACTTGGCCTGGATTCTAAAATCAAAAATGGACCCGATGGGTTTTCAAACTATGTGGTTGAGCGCCAAAAAAGATTAGAGGTACTGACAGAAGGGGAGATAAATATCACTATCTCACATACAGGTACTAGTGATGGTGGTAGCCTCGATGTTTACATCAGTGATACCGGAAAAGGCTTTGACACAAGTATCATTACCTCATTGTTGAAAAATCATTCCCAGTATCACAGCCGAGGCATTTTTATGACCAATTCAATTTGTGAAAAACTGGAATATTCCGACTCTGGCCGCAAGGTTCATGCACAGTATTGCTGGAAGGCTTAATTAGCTTTAATTACCATCGATGTGACTAACTGTTAAAAGACTCATTTCCTTGAGATCTTTAAAAACTCCATAACTAACTGATAATAAAAGCATTACTACAGTTGTATTTGGTTCGATATTTGCTAAAATTACTAACTGACCAGTCAGTTATTTAACGATATGCACACATCAAGATCAAATTGCGATTGTAAATGGCGCCGCCGTAAAGAAGCTAGGCCGGCTGAAATAATTGATGCAGCCCTGGATTTATTTGTAGTGAAAGGTTTCAATGCTACCAAACTTGATGATGTCGCCCGTAAGGCGGGCGTATCCAAAGGGACTGTTTATCTGTATTTCGAGAGTAAAGAGTCGTTATTTCGTGAAGTCGTAAAACAAATCATCGTTCCTGAAGTAGAAAAGGCGGAACAAAAGGCCGCTGAGTTTGTTGGCTCGCAGAGCGAACTACTGAAGTTACTCATGGTCAATTGGTGGGAAGTTGTGGGTAAGACGCGACTTGGCGGGATCCCAAAACTAATGGTGTCTGAGGCTGCGAATTTCCCTGAATTGGCCGAATTTTATTTAGATAAAGTCGTCTCGCGTGCTCGAAACCTGGTGGTAGAAAGTATCAAAAAAGGCGTAGAGAGTGGCGAGTTCAAAGCTTGTGACCCGGTTGCAACAGCACGTTTATTTCTTGCGCCAGTAGTATTTGCTGTGATTTGGGATAAGTCTCTGGCAACGTATGATAAGGAAGATTATGACAGAGATGAATATATAAGAATGCACGCCAATAATTTTTTCGATGGGTTACTTCAAACAAAATGAAACATTTTTTCCGACATTTTTTCGTTGTGGCAGGTTTAATACCATTATTGTTTGCTGGTACTAACGTGTATGCAGATGTCAGTCCAAAAAAGTCTTTGCAGGATGTTATTCATCGTGTTTTGAAAAACTATCCATCACTTAAGATTGCACGAATTGAAATTGAGCGTGCACGGCAGGAATTCTCCAAGATCGAAAGTCAGCTAGGTTGGACGGCATCGGCGCAAACAGGTGTGTCGCGTGATGTCGGCATGTTTAATATCCCTAGTGAGCGTTTTGATCTGTCTGCAAGTATCGGCTCACGGCAGAAGTCAGGCCATAGCATTGAGGTGACAGGCCAATATTCATATGAAGACAGTGAATCAGTTGCTGTGCCTTCAATCGTCAACCCATCGGAAAGAACCGCGCTTGATTTGAATTACCGGATTCCTTTGGGACAGGGTGAAGAAAACCCAGACTATCAACAAGGTCTGATATCAGCAGAAGCAGGCGTTGAGTCAACGAAAGCTGCCAGGATCAAGCAGATCGACGCTCTAGTGCGACAAACACTTTCACTTTATTACGATATTGCAAATACTTACATGCGGATTAAAGATGCCAACGAAGCAATTCGACGAGCGGATCGTTTGCGTAAGTTTGTGAAAAAAAATGCAGGTCTGGGATTGTCTGAGAGTAAGGATCTGCTTATTGTGAATGCACTGCTTAGTGCAAAGGTCTCCGATCGAGATAACCTATTAATTATCTGGAGTCAACAACGTTCAGAGCTAAATCGTTTATTAGGAGTTGAACCAACAAGTGACTTCAAGCCTGTTATTGTAGCCGATAAAACAGTACCTGAACGGAATGCTGCACTTAATCAGGCATATGCGCAAAATCCAGACATCCTTTTACAACAAGCACAACTAAGCACTGCTGATGTCGGTATCGAGCTGGCCAACGATGCAAAAAAAGATAGATTGGATTTGGTTTTTTCAGTTGGCGCGCGCAATACATCTGGTGATGTGGCTACGGGTAGTGTTAGTGACAGTGAGTGGGCTGGTGGGGCGCGATTGGAATACCAGTTTTCACTTGATCAGCGAGGATTCGATGCAGGCATTTTCCAGGCAATGTTAGATAAACAAGCCATTGAAGAAGAAATTGAACGAATCAAACATGATCTTCAATACAGCGTCACTGGATTGCTGGATCAGATTAATCAGAACACAATTGCAGCTAGGAGTTCGAAAAAACGGCTTGATATCGAACAAAAAAAAGTTAAAGAGGCATTTGAGCGCTACAAGGTTGGTCGCGCCGATACAAATGAATTGATAGATAATGAAAATAGTTTGTATATTGCAAGCCTTCTCTATGAAACGAGAAAAATTGAACTAGCAAGAAAATATACTGAGCTGGAGTTATTGCTTGGTTCATTATGGGATCGCCAGCTTTTGCTTGATGAAAATCAGGCCGTGAACTGATAACAAAATAGTGATTATACGATGACAGCAATTATTCGGTTTATGGTAGAGCGCGGACTAGTGGTATGGCTAGTTTCAATCTTTTTGGTAGCGCTTGGTGTTTTCTCTATTGTAAAAATAAACCGGGAAGCCTTTCCTAATGTCAATCTCGATGTGGTTCAAATCACGGTCGTACAACCTGGTGCCTCTCCACAGGAGGTCGAGAGGCTTATCGTTATACCAATTGAACAAGAATTGAAAGTTTTGACAGGTATAGACAAAGTTACTTCTGTCGCGTTTCCTGGCTCAGCAAGAATAACACTTGAACTTGATCCTGATGCCAGTAATCGTGAGCAAATAACCAATGAAGTGCAACTGGCTATCGATCGAGCGCGTCTGCCTACCGATCTTCCAGATAAACCATTTGTACTTGAAATTGATGCTCGCGTATTTCCTGTATTGCAGCTAGCTATATCTGCACCCAGAGACGATCTGTCGATGAAGAAACTTGGCAGCAAGATAGAGGATGACTTGTTGCGCTTGCCGGGTGTGGGTCGAGTACAGATTCAGGGCGATCGCAAAGAAGAAATTAGCGTTATCGTTAAACCTGAAAAGCTGCATCAACATCGGATAACGGTGGGGGAGATAGCTGATGTTATTCGTAAATGGAATGTTAACGCCTCTGGTGGAGGTATCGATACGCACGATGGTCAGAAAACTGTTCGTGTGCAAGGCGAATATCAAAATGATGAGGATGTTAGTAATCTGGTTTTGCGTGCGAACGAGTATGGTCAAGGACTATTACTTAAAGATGTGGCAGATGTAAAGTTGGGTCTTGAGAAAGCAAGCACTTACCAGGATGTTAGTGGCAAATCAGCTTTACACATTATTGTAATGAAGTTAGAAGATGCGGATATCATTGATACGGTTGCCACTGTAAAAGAATACCTTGCCAGCGTACCAGATAAGTATGGTCAGGATATAGAAGTTGATACTTTTAATGACTTTTCGAAAATTGCAAAGCTTCGTCTAGGTGTTCTAACCAATAACGGCATGGTCGGAGTTGTGCTGGTACTATTAACGTTAGTTTTGTTTTTACGTCCTTCTGTTGCGGTATCAACAACTCTTGGACTACCGATCGTATTTCTGACGGGACTATTTGTTCTTTACATGATGGGGGTAACACTCAATCTCTTGTCAATGATGGCATTCATCATGGTGTTGGGAATGTTAGTTGATGACGCTATTATATTAGGCGAAAATATTGCTTATCACATGGAACAAGGTATGTCGCCTAGTCAGTCGGCTGTAACAGGTGCGAAAGAGTTAATTGGCCCTGTTACTACGACGATTCTAACCACAGTGGTTGCTTTTATTCCGTTGATGTTTATTTCGGGCATGATTGGAAAATTCATAATCGCTATTCCTGTTGTCGTTATTCTACTGCTGATCTTTTCGTGGCTTGAATCGTTTTTGATTTTACCAAACCATGTTAGTCATCTGACAAATCCTGATAAACCCGCAGTTGAGCGCGCATGGTTAAAGTGGCTCGAAAACAAATATGCAGGAGTTTTAAAGTTTACCTTAAGACATCACTGGTTAATGGTCATATTGTCAGTGGCTATGCTGGTGGGCTCTTTTGTCCTGGCGTTTTCTGATGCAATGCGGTTTCAATTATTTCCACCGGTTGGTATTGAGCAGTATATGATTCGGGTAAGCGCTGAACCAGGGACAAGCCTTGAACAAATGAGAGCCAAACTCATTGAAGTTGATGAAACTTTGCGTGCTGAAATTGATGAGCGTTATCTCGAAGCAACACTTATCACAACAGGACAAACGGCAAAAGATTCCGGCGATCCTTTGGTGCAAAAAGGTAGCCGCTTTGGCCAGATACGAGCTGTGTACATTCCTGCTGTTTCACGTCCAGAGCATGATGCTCTAAAAGATATGTTTAGGATTAAACCGGTACTGATTGATAATCACAATGATCTTGAGTTTGCATTCGAAGAAATGCAGCCCGGCCCACCAACTGGGCGCGCATTACAAGTGGAAATCATCGGTGATAACTATGATGCGAGTAAGAAAGTCGCAAACCAGTTGATGCAATATTTACATAGCATTGAAGGGGTTACCACCGTCGAAAGTGATATGTTACCAGGAGATGCTGAAATTCGTGTTGAATTTGATCGATCTATAGCAGCCTATGCGGGAATTGACCTATCAACAGCAGTAACACATATACGCGCAGCTGTTGATGGCTTGCGCGTCACCACAACAAGATGGGGGTCGGACGAAGTTGATATTACAATCCGTTTTCCTGAAACAAGCTATGAGCAACAACTTCGACAATTAGAAACATTACAGATTCCAAATGCCCGTGGTGGTATGGTGACGATAAACAAAGTCGCTAAATTTGTTGAATATGATGGCTTTACCAATATTAGACACACAGATAATCAACGGGTTGTAAATGTTCTAGCAAATATCGACTCAACTCTGATTACTAGTACGCTCTTGAATAAACAGGTCGCTATAGACGAGTCAGAGTGGCTTAACGAAGAGCAGGCCCGCCATGTGATGATTAACTATGGCGGTGAGAACGAAAAAAATCAGGAGTCTCTTGGTGATCTTAGCTTTGCTTTTGCTTTTGCCCTTATTGCAGTTTTCTTTATCCTGGCAATACAGTTTAATAATCTTGGTTACCCATTAGCGGTTATGCTAGCTATACCCTTTGGTGCTATCGGTGTTATCTTGAGTTTTTACTTGCATAATTTATTCTGGAAACCATTACCATTGTCCTTTATGTCTACCTTAGGAATGGTTGCGCTGACAGGCGTCGTTGTGAATAGTTCGCTGGTCTTGTTAGTGTTCATCCAACGCTATATAAAATCAGGCATGGAACGACACGAAGCTGTTATTCAGGCATGTCGACGCCGACTTCGAGCAGTATTACTAACAGCGATTACGACTATCGTTGGTTTATTGCCGACTGCTTATGGTTGGGGTGGTCTTGATCCCTTTGTTTCTTCTATGGCATTGGCGCTGTCGTGGGGCCTGATCTTTGCTACCGTCATTACTCTGATTATGATCCCCGCATTATTTATGGCTGGGGTCGATATCTTCGAGTTTCTGTTCCTCCATGCAAAAAAGAAAGCTGCATTAAAGGCTAAAATAAAGTTAGATCAGGAGATATAAAAGAACTCCATCTGGGTCTGAGCAAGTTCTAAAACATCATGATCTTTTAGCATCATCGCTTTTTCGGTTAGTGGTTCACCATTGACATTAGGATTATCGTTGGAACGGCGCAATTTGTTACTTTTGATGGCAGTTACTGTATAGCCTTCAGCGGTACGGGCAATCATGGCCATTTTAACTCCGTTAAAACCAAGGGTGTTGAAGGGTTTACGCAGTTCTAACACTTTGCTCTTAAGTGGACCATTCAAAATTTTAACCGCCGCGAGTGGCTCGCCCTTGGCATCGCTAGGTTTGGGTGGGTTTGCTACCATAATTTGCGTGTCTTCAATCTCTGCACGCAAAAACATGGTGGGCTCATATTCTTCATCTTCATTTTCAAAGTAGGTGAACTGATAATTACCAATCTGAACAACATCACTATGAGTTAAAATCGACTTTGAAACGCGGCCGCCATTGAGAAGGGTACCGTTGGTGCTACCCAGGTCATCGACATAAGTATTGTCACCCATGACTGTGAATAGTGCATGTCTTCCGCTTACCGTGAGATCATTGAGTTGAATATCATTGCCGTGTTTGCGGCCGATGCTGATACTGTCTTTATCAATCATAAATTCGCGTATGATTGCGCCATCAAGTGTCATAATTAGTTTTGCCATGGTTCTTTACCTGGGTTTATTAGCAATTAATTCATGTTTACGGAGTCTGGTGTATCACTCGGAGTCTTACTTTCATCCACTTCGCGTCCTTCTAATAAGGCTTCGAAATCTGCTTTTACTCTTGATTTGAAATAAGCTTCTTCCGGACTAATTAGCTGCGCATCGACTAACCTCATGAGTGCCGTATCCATACGTTGCATGCCTACCATGCCACCACTTTGAATTACATTTTCGATCTGATCAATCTTTCCTTCTCGAATCAAGTTAGAAACCGCCGCGTTATTAATTAGAATTTCAATCGCAGGGATTCGTCCCTTATTATCTGTCTTACGAACCAGTTGTTGAGATATTACACCAATTAATGAGGTTGATAACATAGTTCGCACATAAGGCTCTTCACCCGCTGGGAAGGCATTGATCACCCGGTCAACGGCTGGAGCTGCACCATTCGTATGCAAAGTCGCGAGCACTAAAATACCCATTTCGGCTGCAGTCAGCGCCAGATGGATTGTCTCCTGATCACGCATTTCACCAACAAGAATAACATCAGGATCCTCACGCAAGGCTGACATTAGTGCTTTTGAAAACGATGGCGTATGTGTGCCGACTTCACGTTGGCTGAATAGACACCGTTTGGTATGGTGCACAAATTCAACGGGGTCTTCAATAGTAATGATATGTCCATGACGTTCTTCATTTATGAAGTCAATCATGGAGGCAAGTGTAGTTGATTTACCTGAGCCAGTTGGTCCTGTGACGAGTATGAGTCCTTTTCTGTGTCGCGTTAGATTTTTTAATACTGGCGGTAGACCTAGTTTATTAAGGCTAATAACTTCTGTGGGTATAACGCGGAAGACAGCACCTAAGCCACCGAGATGTTGAAAAACATTAACACGAAAACGCCCTGAGGCACCGTAATCATAAGAGAAGTCAGCATTACCTTTCTCTTTAAAATCAGAATGTAGGTTTTCTGGTATTAGATCAAACACCAGGTTGTAAATGTCATCTGCAGTTAAATCGCGATATTTAACCTCGTAGGCAATGCCATGCAATCTTATCCGAGGTGGATTACCTGCAACAAGGTGAAGGTCTGAACCTCCCTGGGCCAGTACCAGATCTAAAAATGTATGTATCCGCTGCATTCTTAGGTAACCGCCAGATTAACTTGTGGAAGCAACTCAGGATTAGTTACAAAACGTTGGAAAAGCTTTTTATCCGTTGCATGTAAATATGCGTTATCTGGATCGACTTCTTTCTTTTGTACCGCTTCAAGCAGGGACTGATCGAGCAACTGCATCCCCATATCAACGCTGGTCTGTATAATCGATGGGATCTGGAAAATCTTATTGGTCATGATAAGGTTGCCGATTGCCGGCGTGTTGATCATAATTTCAAGAATTGCCTTTCGATAACGACCATCTGCGGTCCGTACCAGTTTTTGACTGATAACAGCATTTAAGTGTTGTGATAAAAATGACTTGGTTAGCATTTTTTGTTCTGTGGGCATCGCATCGATGATCCGATCTAATGTTTTTACTGCACTGGTGGTATGTAACGTTCCCAGGACAAGGTGTCCTGTTTCTGCAGCGGTCATAGCCATGGATATGGTATCCGTATCGCGCAACTCACCCACCAGGATAATATCGGGATCTTCGCGTAGTGCAGATCTTAATCCTTCAGTGAAGCTGCTTACATGTGTGCCAACAGCACGTTGTATAACGAGCGATTGTTTACTTTTATGCACATATTCGATTGGATCTTCGAGCGTGATTATATTGAAACGTCTATTCCTGTTTAACCAATCGATCATGGCAGCTAATGTTGTTGATTTTCCTGTGCCGGTTGCACCCGTCACCAGGATCAATCCCTGTGTGGAGTGCAAGAATTTTTCGATAACAGGCGGTAGTCCAAGGTCATCAAATGTCGGAATCTTTGGCGCAATGGCTCGGAACGAAGCACCAATCCCAGTAACTTTATGGAACATGTTGACACGGAAACGGCCGACTTCCTCATTTTCATAAGAAAAGTCCAGGTCATTTCCCGCTTCAAACAGTTCGATTTGAACCGGAGTTAAAATCTCGTGGGTGAGCTCAGTGATTTCAGAATCGGTTAAATCTCGATACTTAATTGGGTTTAGCTCACCATGTAGGCGAACCAATGGCGGGGCGCCTACAGCAAAGTGAATATCCGAGCCTCCTTGTTGTCGCCCAAGCTGTAAAAATGCATTAATTCTGGCTGTCATCAGGCTGCTTCCTCACTAACTACTTTTTCAATTGCAGCATATAATTCTTCAGCTGTCTGGTAACGCTCCTCAGGATTGACAGACATAGTCTTCATGATGACATTGCTCAGTGCTTCAGATACTTTAGGATTGGCTTTATATGCTGGTACGGCCTTACCTTCAACATGCTGGAAAAGGGTGGCCAGATGATCCTCGCCTTTATAGGGTGCACGACCGACAAATATTTCATACATCAAAATGCCGAGACTATAGATATCGGTGCGGTGGTCAATCGCACGTGCACGTACTTGTTCGGGGGCCATGTATGTTGGTGTGCCAACGAGTATGCCGGTTTTTGTGATACGTGAGTCGGCAGAACTAGCTGCTGCTGCCAGGCCAAAGTCAACGATTTTAACCTGATCATTGTCGTCTACCAAAATGTTCGCCGGCTTAAGATCTCTGTGGACAACATCGCGTGAATGGGCAAAACCAACACCCTGACAAATTTGTTTAAATATCGAAAGAATTCTTTGTGTATTTGGATTTTTATTGGTTTTAATTTCAAACGCCAATGAATGACTATCAAAATACTCCATCGAAATTGCGTAGGTGTTGCCAAAGGTGATGAAGTCATAGATCCGAATAATTTTCTCGTGAGTAATTTTTCGGGCATAGCGGAGTTCATGAATGAAACGCTGAATGATGTTTTCATCAGATGACATATGGGCATTCAAAAACTTCATAATAATTCGATCTGAAACCATCATATCTTCAACCAGAAGTACAACACCAAATGCACCTTTACCTATGTGCTTTATTACTTTATAACGATTGGCAATAATGAATCCTGGTGTAAACTTGCTGGCATCAAAGATTGTTGCGACTTCAGCAGTATTTTCATTTTCAGATAAATCCAGTATGCCCGCACTGGTTTCGTCCTTTTTCTTTATGTTTACGCTAGTATCGGGTGGCGTTATGGTGGTTTGCACTGTGGGTCGACTTGTTTGCGACATGCTGGCATCGCTTTGTTGTCCCGTCTTTGCCTGGATGATGTGAGTTTGCGCGTCGGCGATCGAACTGTTTTGATCCAGGTCTTCTGTTTTTGCGAATTCACTGATGGCAAGTAACATTTCTCTACGTACTTCACCGCTTGCTTCATTAGCCGATTGCATTAGTTCGGGTATTACATCCTGACCGCTTATGCTGACGAGTGCCTTGACAATGACATGCGCCGACTCCGAGTATTTTTTAAGGGCCTTAAATAATTCAGGAACTGCACGAGGATCTGACATGTTTCCTAATGCATCGACTGCGCGTTCGCGTACCCACCAATCTTCATCATCGAGCGCCTGGACCAGGTAAAAATACGCACGCTCGTCTTTTACAGAATTCAGGATTTCAACTGCAGTACGGCGTAAAAACTCATCTTCATCACTTAATAAGGTAACGACTGCCTCGACAACACGTGGACCACCAATTGAACCTAGCGCATCAGCAGCACGGACTCGCACCCACCAGTCAGAATCACGCATTGCATTCAATAAATTTTTAATTGCTCGAGGGTCTGCAACTTCATTCAGTACTTCGACCGCAGCACGTCGAATATATTCAGAATCATCATTTAGTATTTCGATGAGGTAAGTGACGGTATTGGGATCATTAATCCTGATTAAGGCTTCAATCGCCTTTGATTGAACAGTCATGTCGGGGTCGCGAAGCAAAGGGATCACTTTTGTCGCCGACACTTCCATACCAAGTTGGCTAATGCCATCAAGTGCGACTTGTCGAATCTGTTTGTTTGAATCTCCCAGTGCTTTGACCAGTGCGCCACGGACCGAATCATTTTTGAATCTCGACAAGGTTTTAATAGTTTGCAAACGTGTGGAGATATCTGGATCTTCTACATAGTGTAATAAATACGGGACAGCATCCTCTTTGACAACGGCATGAATTAAATGAAAGGCGAGGTTGCGTTTATTCTTGTCAGGGGTTTCAAGTAGCGCAACAACTTTTTTCACATTAAGGCGCGCCTTTTTTTCGGTCAGAATTTGCAGCAACAACTTTTTCGGTATTTCAGGGTCATCAAGTTGTTTTAGCAAACTATTGGGATCGTAATTATTACTTTGTACGAGGATTTTCGCGATACTTGAAATCAGTCGACGATCGGGTTCTGCCAGAGCATCGACGTATTCGGGCAGTGATTTGTTATCAAGTAGTATGACTAACAGGTTTTCAACAAGTGGGTTTCCAGGCGCATCCAGTAAGGCATCAATTAATTTTGAAACGGCGGGTCGACCTATTTGTTTAAGTTTGGAATATGCGACTACTACGTCTGGATCTTTTGGGTTATCCGAATCCAGAAGCGTATTAATTGCTTTGCTAACTTTAAAAGAGTCTAACAGTGCCATCAGTATCTTATGCGGTGTTTACGATTGGTTGACGACTTGAATGATATAGGATTTATTCACCATGCATATCTCTTTGTCCGAGGTATACAAACGGATAAATCGTTCCTGTCCCTGGTTTAGGTAGTCATAAAGTCGCTCATGATCGTTTGGCAAAACTTCTACAATATCACCATCGATAACCGAACCATCCATTAGGTGTACACGACAGGATAGGTGAGTGTATTTATCGCCATCTGGTTTTTCGTCTTCGTACTCAACGCGCGTAATCGATGCGCGATTGTAAAAGCGCAGTTCATCGGGATTACTTCGCTTAAGCACCAGAAAGGGCGAATCGTCATTTAGCACATAGCGTGGATCCTCCTGGGTCCCCGTCTCTTCACCAATAGTGACGAAAATCGAGCCGCTTACCAGCCCTTCCGGATGAACCCACATACTTACATGCCTTAAGGCTTTCGCTATCTTGAGTGGTTTATCTATCACCACTTTCTCCAATTATGAATTTATACATTTAAATAAGTATATCCAGAAAATTACTAACTGCGAATGGCAAATACTTGTTTTCGCAGTTATTTTGGGTAAATCTCACTGAAAATTTGCAGACCAGCCTGTTCTAGGAGGAATTGGCTAAATATTATCCTACGAAGTGCCTATAGAGTGATATAGCCACAATTTGATAGTGGCAGGGATCAATGGCTAGATACGGCCGCCTCTGATAAACCGTTTGCTCCAGTAGCGGGAATTTAACTTGGCAACAGAGACCTTTTTACCGCTAGAAGGCGCATGCACAAAACGATTATTGCCCAGGTAAATCCCAACATGGGAGACTTTCCCCCCTGATATCCTAAAAAACAGTAGATCACCGCGGCGCAGCGCTTGCCTCGAGACAGGTTTGCTCGCCTTGTATTGTGCATAGGATGTTCGGGGCAGGGTGATGCCATTCTGGCGATGAGAGAAATAGACCAGGCCACTGCAATCAAAGCCACGATTTGGGGATATGCCACCGTAACGATATGGGCTCCCGATCATAGATTCTGCAACACGCACAATATTCTCAGACGTTGTCCCTGAGGATCCTGTCGCTGAGGAGGGCGTATATGAGCGCTTTTGAGGACCGCTGCTACATGCTGCCAAACTCGTTACAATGAGCAGACAGCACAGTCTAGAAATCCAGTGGTGGAATATCTTAGCCATATTTACGTTCTCGGTTGCTGTTCAACAAAGTTTAATCATCAAATTCAAAAAAATCAATTATACGCAATAAAAACAATGAGAAGCGTTGGATAATTAATGTAAATTCATACATATGATACTGTGATCTTGCTCGCACATTACCACTATTAATATACAGGGAATAGCAAGTTTGTCGATAAACTGACCAGGTAGGTATATTAATGCTTGATCAAATCACAGCGTTCTCAGATTCTCAATATAAGCGACAGGTAAATCCTTCAGTCGAGGGACATTTACGTTCAGAATCCAGGCAAGAATTTGAGGCAAAACAGAACGAAAGAGTGAGTGCGCGAGAGGCACAGAGAACAGAACGTACAGAACAGTCCAGAAACAGGCTTGAAGAGCAGTTCACAACTGCAACTAGACGCCAGCAGGGACATACTGCTGCTCAAGAGACAAATCAGGGACCGAGCAAGGCGGCAGAGTTAGCTGAAAAATTAGCCAAACATGTTAAACAATCGCGTCAACAAGAAGCACGCGATTTCCGCCAAGCCGGTTTCTCGCATGCAAACAAGAGTCGCCAAATAAGTCAGACATATCAGCAGGACCTACCGACCAGTCAAAACAGAATCATTGATGAAATGGCGTGATAGCCGATTTGGTTTCAGCCGTCAGAATTGATCATCATTTTTAATTATTTATAACCTCTTAAACTGCAAAATCATACAGCTATCAGGTATGAAGTTACGTTAAACTAGCGCCAGTGTAAGAGGTGAAGTATGGCGCGGCGTCCCACAAGAAAGCGAAATCCCAAAAAGAAAGCATCCCGTAGAGTAAACAAAGCTCGAAAACCGGCTAAGTCGAGCAAGACCAGTGAAAGTAAAAAAAAGGGTAAAGCCAAAAAAACTGGCAAAGCTAAAAAATCGAGTAAAGCCAACAAATCGCGTAAAGCTAAACAATCAGATAATCCAATTGTCAACTTTTTCAAACGTATTCCATGGCGCCGTTTAATCCTGGCTGGTTTTCTGATCTTTGTTGCTTATACAGTCTATTTAGACTTTGTAGTGCGAGGCCAATTCGAAGATAAACGCTGGGCATTGCCGGCTCAGGTTTACGCGCGTCCCTTAGAACTTTATGAAGGACTGACATTAAAAGCAAATGACTTTGAACGCGAATTGAATCTACTGAACTATCGATATGCCTATGATCCTTCTGAAGCGGGGATGTTTCAGCGCCATGGCAACAAATTTAAGATTGTTACACGACCATTTACATTTTGGGATGTTAAAGAAAACTCTCAACCGATAGAGGTGGTTTTTTCTGGCGATCAGATTTCTTCGATTAAAAACATCCATAATAAGAACGAAATTGCGTTACTCAGGCTTGATCCCGTCTTGGTTGGTGGGATTTATCCGCTGAAAAAAGAAGACAGAAAACTGGTGTCGCTTGATGATGTGCCTGAGTTGTTACCTGAGATTTTGGTGGCAATTGAAGATAGAAAATTTTATGACCATTATGGTATAGACCCTTTGGCAATTGCTCGGGCATTTATAGCAAATATTCGTGCTGGAAAATCTGTGCAAGGGGGTAGTACGATTACCCAACAGCTAGTTAAGAATTTCTTTTTAAGCAATGAACGCACATTGTGGCGCAAGTTTAATGAAGTCATTATGGCTGTATCACTTGATTTTCATTATGAAAAAAATGACATTATACAAGCCTATATAAATGAGATCTATCTTGGTCAGGATGGTGCGCGTGCGATTCATGGTTTTGGTCTGGCCAGTGAATATTATTTTGCAAAACCTATTCATCAACTTGATCTGAACCAGATGGCTACATTGGTCGCCTTAATCCGTGGTCCTTCTTATTACCATCCTGATAAACACCCCGATCGCTTATTAGCACGTCGTGATCGTATTCTTGATGGATTGTTGGAACAGAAGGTAATAAGCGCAGATCTTCTGACGCGAACAAAGGCATTGCCGATAAATATTGTTGAAAATCGGCGAACAGGTTCACGTCAGCATCCTGCTTTTTTGAACTTGATAAAAAGACAATTGCGGGAGTTGTATCCTGAATCAAAGCTTAGCTCTGAGGGACTAAGGATCTTTACCACGATGAACCCAGTTGTGCAGTTGGATGTTGAACAACGTGTAAAACAAAGAGTTGAGAAACTGTCAAAACAACGCGGTCTGGGTAAAAAATTACAATCGGCTGTAGTGATTGCAAATTCAACCAGTGCTGAAGTGATAGCGATGGTGGGTGATCGAAATCCGCGTTTTGCTGGTTTTAATCGCGCACTGGATGCCTCTCGACCAATTGGTTCATTGATTAAGCCAGTAGTTTATCTCGCAGCACTTGAACAGTCTGATAAGTACAGCTGGGCAAGCAAGATTGATGATAAATCGATTTCTTTGAAGGCGAGAGATGAATCAATCTGGACACCGATGAATTATGATCGACAGTCACACGGCAGTGTGACGTTGATCACTGCGATGACAAAATCTTATAACCAGGCAACTGTACGATTAGGATTGGATGTAGGCTTTCCTGCGATCAATAAAACTTATAAAAACCTTGGTGGTCCAAATGATCTGCCTGCGTATCCAGCTATTTTGTTAGGCGCTCAAAATCTGACGCCGTTTCAAGTTACGCAGTTATATCAAACACTGGCCGCTAATGGCTTTCGTAGTCCACTGCGCAGTATTCGAGAAGTCCTGGACGTTGACGATCAACCGTTGAAGCGATATCCCATAAAAGTTAAGCAGTCGATTGACTCTGATCTGGTTAACGTGATTAACAGTGGACTGATACAAGTAACGAAACAGGGAACCGCAAGATCACTTTCAAATCGCTTGCCGGCAGATTTACACGTGGCGGGCAAGACTGGCACCACAAATGACACCCGAGATAGCTGGTTTGCTGGATTTACAGGTTCGCATGTCGGGGTTGTCTGGATGGGCACCGACGAAAACTTATCAACGGGTTTAACTGGAAGTAGTGGAGCACTGAAGCTCTGGGGTGATATATTTACTCAAATCAATACAACGGGACTTGCTTTGGAGCAAACTGACGGTGTTGATATTCAATGGGTAGATCCAGAAACAGGCCTGCTTTCGAAAGCCTCTTGCAGCAACAGTCTACAGCTGGCATTTATTGATGACACTGCACCCACTGAATCAGGCGAATGCCAGGGTACAAGGACTGGTTCTGGTATTCGAGATCGATTTGATAGGACATTTGAGTGGTTTAAACGTATTTTTCGATGAAGTGGATTATATATATAGTATCGACCTTTACCTTGCTGGCATGCGCGACGACAAAGCAAGCATCTGTGCAGCTACCGGGTGAAGACCCACAGCAAACGGTCGCACCGGATAAAAACACCTCGAGCGCAGTTATTTCCTTACTTGAAAAGGCTCGCGATGCTACAACCCAAGGTGATTATCAGCGTGCAGAAGTATTGCTTGAACGAACGGTTCGGATTGAGCCCAGGAATGCCAGTCTTTGGCATTACCTCGCTAAGCTACGCTTACATCAGGCGCGCTTTAGCGAGGCGATTGGCCTGGCGCAAAAGTCTAACAATCTGGCGCGCTCGAATAATCATTTAAAAGCTGATAACTGGCGCATCATCGCCCACTCCAAATACCAGCTCGGTGATGTATCTGGTGCCCAGGCAGCTCAGGCTAAGGCAAAAAATCTCGGGAATCAGTGAGTAAAGTGCATTAAACTGCAGTTATGGCAATTTATGATGTTGGAAAATTGATCGCAGAAACAAGACGTCTGGCCGCTGACTATAAGCGTGCCACAGGCAAGTCACTGGCCGTCAGTAGTGAAATTGCCAAACATGATGCATGCGAACTCTTGGAACTTGAACCTCTCGAGGAGGACGCAGCTGGCGGCTATGATGCGCTGGGGCTGCATAGCGCATGGAAAGATCTTAAAGTGCAGATTAAAGGTCGTGCAATTTTTGACGAAGCCAAAAGCGGCCAACGGATTGGTCAATTAAAATTAGATAAAGAGTGGGATGCCGTTGTATTGGTGCTCATGAATGAAGAATTTGAAACCCAAGAGATCTATATGGCAACGCGTGAAGAAGTGGAGAATGAGCTTTCTGAAATGGATAGCAAACGCCAAAATCGTGGTGCGATGACGGTAGCTCGTTTTAAGTATCTCGCTCGTTTAGTTTGGACGCCTGCAGAAGGCATTATTGTTGAATAATGTCTCGATTACCTAATCTGACTTAATATACCTGAAGATTAAACTTTCCCATGTTAGATGATGTTAAAGACTTGCTTGGCGAACAGGGTCCATTTGTAGAACAGTTGGACCAGTTTAGTATTCGCCCTCAGCAACAGGAAATGGCTGCGGCGATTGTTGATGCAATAGAAGCGCGAAGTGATTTAATTGTAGAGGCTGGCACAGGTACGGGTAAAACCTTCGCTTATCTGGTTCCTGCGCTTTGTTCAGGTAAAAAAGTAATTATATCTACGGGAACAAAGAACCTTCAGGATCAATTATTCAATAAAGATATCCCGCTGGTAAGAAAAGCGCTAAACATTCCAGTAACCTGCGCCTTGTTAAAAGGACGCAGCAATTATTTGTGTTTGCATCGCTATCGATTACAGAAACAGGAGTTAGATAAACTCCCACCTCGTTCGATTACACAATTGCAGAATGTAGAGCATTGGCTCACTCAAACCAAAACCGGTGATATAGCCGAACATGTTGCTATTCCTGAAGGTGATCAAATTTGGCCACGTATTACCTCGACAAGTGATAATTGCATCGGCAGTGAGTGTGATGATTATCAACAGTGTTATGTCATGCAAGCCCGTAGAGACGCACAAGCAGCCGATCTCACTGTGATTAATCACCACTTGTTGTTATCAGATATGAACTTGCAAGACGATGGCTTTGGTGATCTGCTGCCAACAGCGGATGCCTATATCATTGACGAAGCACACCAGCTGGCAGAGATCGCAACAAACTTCTTCGGTACGGGGGTCAGTACCCAACAATTTATCGAGCTAGCCACCGATATCAAAAAAGAATACCTTGCACATATCAACGAGTCACAGGATATAAATAAACTCGCAGATCGTATTGTTAAGACAACGCGTGACTTTCGTTTAATTTTCGGTGAAAAATCAAAACGCTCTCCCTGGAACGCTATCAGTGGTAATGAAAATGTCGTAAAACAGGTCGATGAGCTTTATGAAGATCTGGAGGCTATGAAAGAGGCATTGAAGCCACTTTGTGAGCGAGCAACAGAGATTGAAAACTGTTTTACCCGGCTAACTGTGTTGCAGGATAGACTCAATCAAGTCACGCAGACATCGACACCAGAACATGTGCATTGGTTTGAGGTGCATCATCGCTCGGTGAGTATGCATCTTACCCCGTTAAATATTGCTGATGCTTTTCAATCACGTAAGGCGGCGAAAACAGGGGCATGGGTGTTTACCTCGGCAACACTTTCTGTTTCCGGTGGGTTTGATTATTTTGTGAAAGGACTTGGCCTGACTGATTATCAAACTTTGCTGCTTGAAAGCCCATTCAATTTCCGCAAACAGGCATTACTGTATACACCGACAGGCTTACCTGAGCCGAATGATGAAGATTACACCTATAAAGTTGTCGAACGCGCTGTTGAAGTTTTAAAGGAAAGTCAGGGTTGCGCATTCTTCCTTTTTACCAGTTTTAGAGCGCTGAATATCGCCAAAGAACGACTGGAAAAAATGCTCGACTATCCACTCTTTGTTCAAGGTGAAAGTCCGCGTGATGTGCTTTTGGAACAATTTCGTAAGACACCGCACGGTATTCTGCTTGGTACCAATAGTTTTTGGGAAGGCGTGGATGTCCGAGGCAGCGCCTTAACCTGCGTGATAATCGACAAGCTTCCGTTCGCTGCGCCTAACGACCCAGTGTTTCAGGCGCGATTAGATGCCTTAAGGGAACAGGGTATTAATCCTTTTATGAATTACCAACTGCCTATGGCCGCGATCATGCTTAAACAAGGGGTAGGTCGACTAATTCGTGACATAAACGATTATGGCGTTTTGATGCTATGTGACCCACGCTTAAAAACAAAATCATATGGCAAAACTTTTTTGAAGAGCTTGCCTGTCATGTCGCAGACTGACACCATCGATCGGGTAAAAGCATTTTACAATTATTATCAGCCTGATGAAGCTGAAACAGCATGAACCTGCTTGCGATTGATACTGTCACTGAAATGGCATCGATAGCACTGTTATCGAGTGATGACGTGTTGATCGATGAAGCCCTTGTGCCACAACAACATACCAAAGTCATTTTGCCGATGATTCAAAAACAAATGGCAACAGCCGGGCTAAGTTTCGCGCAACTTGATGCGATTGCCTTTTCACGGGGACCAGGTTCTTTCACGGGGCTACGCATTTGCGCAAGTATCACGCAAGGCCTGGCTATTGCGTATGATCTACCCGTAATCCCAGTCTCATCGCTGCAAATATTGGCGCAAGCTGCTTATCGAGAGGATAGCAGTAAACTAAATATTGCAGCCTGCCTGGATGCCCGGCGGAATGAAGTTTATTGGGGCGCATATAAACTCATGACTCAAGCAGATGGCACCAGTTTGATGACATTGGTCGGGGAAGAAGTCGTCACTGCGCCAGGATTGGTTAAGACTGAGTCTGGCGGGCCTTGGCACGGCGTAGGTAGCGGATTAAAAAGTTACGCGGCGGAACTTGCGGCAAATCCTCAGGTCAATTTAGCTAGTATGGAGCCAGAACGTTTTCCGCTAGCGCAAGATGCATTGATATATGCAAAAAATGCCTGGGGACAAAAGCAATTTGTCGATGCGAGTTTGGCTATACCGACATATTTGCGTGATAATATAGCGACACCCCCTCAAAATAAAGTTTAGGAGCGACACCGTGAATCGCCTTTTTAATCAGACAAGACTGTTTATTACGATAGCCCTGTTATTCATTATTTCGACCAGTTGGGCCACGTCACCTATGGTTTATGAAAAGCGAGTAAAAGCAGATCCGGAAAAAACTTATAAAAAGGTGTTTAATGCGCTAGAGAACAATGGTTATTACGTCGTTTTTGAGCCCAATATTGGTAAAAACCTCGCGCACTTTAAAAAGCGTTGGGGCAAGGATTATAATAAAAATAAGCTTGAATCGATTCGTAGCATGGTATTTTGTAATGGCTGGTACGCTAACCAGGTAAGTAATGCTGACCCTCAAATGCTGGCGCTCTGTCCGCTACATATTTCTTTAGTACACAAACAAGGTGTAACTCGTATTTTATTTATTCGACCTAGTCTGGTGGCCACGGGTAGTAAGGCAGAAAAGATTGCATTAGAACTCGAACAGGATGTTATTCGTACCATTGAAGGAGCGTTACGCTAAGTTTAATTATAAGCGTATTTAAGCTAGCAGGTTTTTCAATATATTTTCGTAAATATCAGATAGCTGATCGAGCTGCTCAATATTTACGTTTTCATCGATTTTGTGAATGCTTTCGTTAACAGGGCCAATTTCTACAACTTGAGATCCGGTTGGCGCGATAAAACGACCGTCAGATGTTCCTCCTGCCGTAGAGAGCTCTGTCTCATAGCCGCAAGCTGATGATATTGCTTTTTTTGCTGCATCAATTAGCTCGCCGTGTTCTGTGATAAATGGTAGCCCTGACAGATTCCACTTTAAGTCAAATTTCAGGTTGTGCTTGTTTAGAATATCTTCAACGGCCTGGCGTAATTGTGTATCGGTTACTTGCGTAGAAAAGCGAAAGTTAAATTCAACCGTTGCTTCACCGGGTATAACATTTGTCGCGCCAGTGCCGGAGTTAATATTGCTAACCTGGAATGTGGTTGGCGGAAAAAATTCGTTGCCACTGTCCCAGCTATGTTGGCATATCTCTGCAAGTGCAGGGCTAAGTACGTGAATAGGATTCACGGATAGATGAGGGTAGGCGACGTGGCCTTGCTGGCCATAAACGGTTAGTGTGCCACCAAGGGAACCGCGGCGACCATTCTTGATGATGTCACCCACCTTGCTAGTACTTGAGGGCTCACCCACCAGACACCAATCGATTTTTTCATTTCTGTTTAGTAAGGTCTCAACAACTTTTACTGTACCATTTTTCGCAGGACCTTCTTCATCACTGGTGATTAAAAAGGAAATGCTACCGTTTGGCGAGGGATGATTTTTTAAAAAGCGTTCAGTCGCGGTGACCATTGCGGCAATTGAGCCTTTCATGTCCGCTGCACCACGACCATATAAGACACCGTTTTTAATGGTTGGCTCAAATGGTGGTGTTGCCCAATCAGTTTCAGGGCCTGTTGGTACTACATCTGTGTGACCAGCAAAGGTGAATAGCGGTGCCTGAGTACCCAAACGTGCCCAGAGGTTATCGGTGTCGTCAAACCGCATGTGTTCGATTTGAAAGCCCAATTTTTCCAAACGCTCAGCCAGTAACGGTTGGCAACCCTGATCATCAGGCGTCACAGAAGCACGCGCTATTAGCGCCTTGCTTAATTGTAGGGTGTCGGATTCACTCATATTATTAACATATATTAGCTGAATAGTGATTGGTAGCGTTTAGGATCAAAACCGATGGTAACCTCTTTACCGTTTACTAACACGGGGCGTTTGATCAGGCTTGGCTGTTTTAGCATTAGTTTGATCGCCTTGCTTTCTGAGACGTTAGATTTGTCACAATCACTTAATTCACGCCAGGTTCGACTGCGTTTGTTTAGTAACAGATCAAGCTCGACCTTTTGCAGCCACTGCTTGATCTGTTTTTCAGTCAACCCATCACGTCGAAAATCGTGGAACTGATAATCAATATTATGTTTGTCGAGCCAGGTGCGTGCTTTTTTAACGGTGTCACAGTTCGAGATACCAAAGATAACGGTTGCCGGCATTAAATGTCCCGAAGTAACTCGTTAATACCAACTTTGCTGCGAGTCTTTTCATCAACCTGTTTAACAATGACCGCACAGTAAAGACTGTACTTACCGTCTTTTGAAGGCAAGTTTCCTGAAACGACAACTGACCCAGCCGGAATACGACCGTAGGTGACTTCATCGGTCATACGGTTGTAAATACGTGTGCTCTTACCAATATAGACACCCATTGATATGACAGCACCTTCTTCAACGATCACGCCTTCAACGACTTCAGAGCGTGCACCGATAAAACAGTTGTCTTCGATAATAGTGGGCGCGGCCTGTAATGGCTCGAGGACACCACCGATACCAACACCACCAGAGAGGTGAACGTTCTTACCTATTTGTGCACAAGAACCAACCGTAGCCCATGTGTCAACCATGGTGCCGCTATCAACATATGCACCAATGTTGACATACGAGGGCATCAGGACAACGCTTGGTGCAATATAGGCACCGTGTCTGACGCTTGCAGGCGGTACCACACGAACGTTGTCGGCACGAAAATCACGCGAGTTATATTCAGAGTACTTGGACTTAACTTTATCAAAGTAATTGGTAAAGCCACCTTTCATGAATTCATTGTCTTGAATGCGGAAAGACAACAATACGGCTTTTTTCAGCCATTCATTGACAACCCAGTCACCTTCTTTTTTCTCTGCAACACGTAGCTCGCCTTTATCCAGTTGCGCCATGGCATCATCAACGGCTTCTTTCACCATGGTATCTACCCGCATTGGTGTAATTTCAGCGCGGTTTTCAAAGGCTTCTTCGATGACTTGCTTTAGATCGTCACTCATGTTTCTAAACTCCGGAAAATCAGTAAATTTACTTGGAGGGGTATTTTACTTGGATTGAGGTGTGATTTCACAGAAATATTATGAAAATCACCCTGACAGGGAATTATTTTTAATAAAGCGGCGGATCCGTAGGGCTGCCTCACGGCATTGTTCCAGTTCGGCGACCAGGGCAAGCCGTACGTGACCTGCACCAGGGTTGACACCTTCTACTTCACGGGACAGGTATTTACCTGGTAAAACAGTGATATTTTCCTGATCAAATAGTGCCTGTGCGAAGACTTCATCATCGCCTTCTGCGCCTGGTACTTCGAAGTTCGGAACTTTTATCCAGAGATAAAAGCTAGCCTCAGGGGCGCTAACATCGATGACTTCGCCCAGAATGTCGAGCACAACCTGAAATTTTTCCCGGTAGAGATCGCGATTGGCTAAAACATGAGCCTCATCCGACCAGGCAGCGATGCTAGCAAGTTGATGATGAGGCGGCATAGCGCAGCCATGGTAGGTGCGATAGCGGTAGAACTGTTCCATGATGAGTGCATCACCGGCTACGAAACCTGAACGTAAACCCGGTAAGTTGGAACGCTTTGATAAACTATGAAACACAAGACAATTTTTAAAAGCGGTATTACCCATTGCTTGAGCAGCCTCTAGCAACCCAGTAGGCGGTGCGCTCTCATCAAAATACAACTCGGAGTAACATTCGTCCGAGACGATAATAAAGTTATGTTTTTCCGCCAATGCGATCAATTGTTGTAAAGTCTCAGTTGGAATTACCGCGCCAGTTGGATTGCCTGGGGAACACAGATAAATCATTTGGCAACGTTGCCATGTCTCCTCGTCTATCGCATCGAAGTCCGGTAACAAGCCTGTCTCGGCAGTTGTATTCATATAATAAGGTTCAGCGCCTGCCAATAAGGCGGCTCCCTCGTAGATCTGATAGAACGGGTTTGGCATTAACACTAGTGGTTTATGATTGCGATTTGGCTGATCACTACGATCAATAAGGGCTTGTGCAATTGCAAACAAGGCTTCGCGTGTGCCATTAACAGGTAAGATATGTTGCGCAGGGTCGATCAAGTTGGGTTTCAAATTAAAGCGCGTTGTAAGCCAGCTCGCGATGGTTTCACGCAAACTCTCTTCACCTTTGGTGAGTGGGTAAGTTGAAATACCATGCAGGTTTTCGGCGACGGTTTGTAAAACAAATTCCGGGGCAGGGTGCTTGGGTTCGCCTATACTAAGAGGTATATGAGTAAGCGCATCAGGCGGCGAACAATTCGCTTTTAACTGGGCGAGTTTTTCGAATGGATAGGCGTGTAATAGTGCGAGGTCTGGGTTCATAGTACTCTTACGTTTGGCTGACGGTTATTTAAAAAATATAAGAGATTATAATGCAAGCGAATAAGCAACACACCTCCGCTTTACCAGTAATATGCCTGTTAGTTGCTGCCACATTATGGGGTGTATTTTGGTATCCCCTGAGAATTTTAGAACAGCAGGGACTCGATGGCGTTTGGGCAAGTCTGTTTATTTATACGGGCACTCTGGTAGTCGCTATTCCTATTATCATCCGTCGCCTCAAAGAGTTACTTGTCAGTCCTTATTTAATTATCGGAATTATGATTTCGAGTGGCTGGTGCAATATTGCCTTCATTCTTGCGATTGTCGAAGGTGAAGTTGTACGCGTGATTCTATTATTTTTCCTTTCACCAATTTGGGCCACAATTCTTGCCAGAATTGTTTTGAAAGAAGAGTTGACGCTCATGGCGCGTGCGACGATCGTCCTGGCACTCGCAGGTGCAATGACCATGCTGTGGTCTCCAGAAGTGGGGTATCCATGGCCGACTTCCTTTGCAGACTGGCTTGCATTGTCTTCGGGGGTGGCATTTGCCCTCACTAATTTATTTACACATATGGCACAGAAAACAAGCATTCCAGTTAAAACAGCATCAGCATGGATTGGGGTGGTATTTGTCGCGAGCATTATTATTGCGGTGCGCGGTAATATTAGCCTTGAGGTTGAGGTCAGTACCATTTATCTCGCTTTTGCGATTGGTTTGTTATTAATGACCTTGATGACGTTTTGTGTAGTTTATGGGGTTACGCATATGCCCATTCATCGATCAGCAGTGATTTTGATTTTTGAGGTCGTAGCGGCAGCAATCTCTGCATATTTGCTCACAAGTGAGCGTTTAAATACGCAAGAATGGATTGGTGGGGTTATCGTGATCGTCGCTGCCTATCTTGCTACACAACAGCAAAAAAAAGAAACAAGCCATGCTAATTAATAATGTTAGAGGGTGCTATGGGATTTAAGATCAATAAAATACTGCATGCGAGTTTTTTAGTCGAAGATACTGCTCGCTCATTGGAGTTTTATCATGACTTGCTAGGCCTGGAAATTGATACTTCGCGACCCGATCTGGGATATCCTGGTGCCTGGCTTACCATTGGAGATCAACAGCTTCACTTAATTCAGTTACCGAGCCCTGATTCAAAACAACGCCCTGAACATGGCGGCCATGATCGTCATGTTGCACTACAAGTCGGAGCTGTTAATGAGCTTAGGAAGAAGATTGAAACAGTGAATATTGAATTCACCACAAGTAAATCGCGTCCGAATGTCATGTTTATTCGGGACCCTGATGGCAATACACTGGAATTAATAGGCGACTAATCGTTGCTTGATGGAAGTTATTTTTTCTCATCAAGATACAGCTTAAGTGCATCTTTGATGCAATCGTACTGCCCTGTTGTTCCAAGCGGGTTGCCCTTGTTATCTGTCACATAAAAAATATCTTCAGCTCGTTCACCATAGGTAGCAATTTTCGCGTTATGCAATTGCAATTCACAATGTAAAAGTGCACGAGCGATTCGTGATAATAGCCCTGGACGATCCATAGTGATGACTTGTATCGCTGTTCGACTGTTTTTCTCATCATCCCAAAACTGCACATCAGTTCTGAATTTAAATGATTTTGCCTGACGTGAAAGGTGTTGGTGAGGTGTCGGTAGTTCAGCATCCGGATCTTTTAGGCGTTTCTGAATTCTTTTCTTCAGGTCAGCCATACGGCTTGTATCACTGATGGCAACATTGTTTTCATCCAGTACAACAAATGTTGCCAGTATGTGTTGATCCTTAGAGGGTAGAATACGCGCATCAACAATAGTCACACCCATTTGCTCAAGAGTGGTGGTGACTTGCGCAAATGTTTTTTCATGCTCTTTGGTATAGACAAAAATCTCAGTGCCGCCGCGTTTTGTCTGTTTGCGTATCAGGAGCTTCGGCATTTTACTATTCTTAGCAGTATCAAGTACCCCTGCAGTCTGCCATGCAATTTCATCAGGGGAGTGTCTCAGGAAATACTCATCGTCGAACTTTTCCCAGAGTGTCAGCACTTCGTGCTCATCGATATTATTCTTTAGCAACTGGTTTAGTGCGTCGGATTTGGTGCTTTCGATATGTTCGCCCGCGAGAATTGGATCGTCTAGTCCACGTTGTATAGCGTGTTTAGTTGCATGGTATAAATCCTTTAACAATGAGTCTTTCCAAGAATTCCAGACATCAGGACCAGTTGCGCGAATATCGGCAACTGTTAGCAGGTAGATGTATTTGAGTCGGTCAACTTCACCGACCAGGGTGGCAAATTCGTGGATAATATCCGGGTCACTAATGTCTTTTTTCTGTGCAGTATCAGACATAATGAGATGATTGAGAACCAACCATGAAACAAGTTTGCTGTCGTAGGTGCTGAGTTTGTGCTGTTTGCAAAATGCATAGGCATCTTCTGCGCCCAGGCTAGCGTGGTTACCACCACGTCCCTTTGCGATATCATGGAACATGCCTGCAAGAATCAATAGTTCCTGTTTAGGTACTGTCTGGATTATGTCGCTGCATAAGGGGTATTCTTTTTTGAATTCCGGTACGGTAAAGCGACGTATATTTCGAATCACATTTAGCGTGTGTTCGTCGACAGTATAGACGTGGAATAAGTTGTGCTGCATTAAGCCGACGATGTTGGCAAATACTGGTAAGTATGCGGCAAGCACGCCATAACGATTCATACGTCTTAACTCATGGGTTATACCGTGCGGTTGACGAAGAATTTCCATAAATAATGTCTGGCAACCTAAATCATTACGAAAGTCATTATCTATTAAGTGCAGATTATTTCTGATTAAACGAATTGTGTTTGCACGTACGCCTTTTATATTTTGGTTTTGTTCTAGTAGTAGAAATACTTCGAGCAGTGCAAAGGGATAGTGCTTGAAAATATTTTCATTGGCGACTTCAAGAAAATGATTGCGCACCTGGAATCGTTTGTTGAGGGGCTTCGGTTTACGAAAAGTTTTACCGATCAGTAGCTCTTCCTGAAAAAGGGTGAGCAGCATTTCGTTTAGTCGGCTTAGCTCCATGACGGTTCGGTAATAATCTTTCATGAACTTCTCGACCGCCATGTTTTTGAAGTCATCCTGATAACCGAACTGACTCGCAAGTGTGCGCTGGTGATCGATGAGCAAACGATCTTCGCGTCGCCCGGTTATGATATGCATGGCAAAACGAATCCGCCATAGGAAAGCTTGCCCTTCGTTTAGCTGTGAATACTCATCTTCAGTTAAAAAGCCGTGCTTGACCAGGTCATGCAATCTGGTTGCATTGAAATGGCGCTTAGCCACCCAGCCAATCATTTGTATATCACGCAGGCCACCAGGGCCTTCCTTGAGGTTTGGTTCAAGGTTATAAGTGGTATCGTTAAACTTTAAATGACGCGCCTGTTGTTCTTCCCATTTTGCCTGAAAGAATTTTTTGCTCGGCCATATCTTTTTTGTGCTGGTTTTGGTTTTCTGTTCAAGAAATAAATCTTCTGGTCCAGCGAGTAATCGCGACTCAAGAATATTGGTGGCGACGGTGATGTCTTGTTTAGCCTCACGCACACAGTCTTTTATTGTGCGAACACTATGTCCTACCTCAAGACCGATATCCCACATAAAAGTGGTAAAACCTACGATTGCATCATGAAAGGGGGCTGTATCTTTGCGAATCAGAATCTGAATATCGATATCGGATTGCGGGTGTAGTTCACCGCGTCCGTAGCCGCCAACCGCCACTAGTGCAATATTTTTACCACCAGGATCGAAATAGCGATTCCATGCATGCCGTAGAATTTCATCAACCACCTGTGCGCGAAGATAAATGAGTTCGGTTGCGCTTCGACCTTCAGCGAAGCGCTGTTTCAAAAATTCGTTGGCACCGTTCAAGGCCTGTTTGAATATGGGGATTACATTGTTTGGCGAATTCTTGAGAGCTTGCTCAAAAGTGTCTCTATCAAAAAGTTCGGGATCAAATTCTTTGGGCACCAACCGTTTCCTTTTAACCAGGTTTATCTAAACGTTGCTTTTAGAGTGTTGTGTTTAAAATGTTTCTTCGGGGCGGATCGTCAGCACGTCAAAGCCATTATCGGTGACCAGAATTGTATGTTCCCATTGTGCGGATAGACTGCGGTCTTTGGTGACGACGGTCCAGCCGTCTTTCATGAGCTTCACATGGCGCTTACCCACGTTCACCATGGGTTCAATGGTAAACGTCATACCAGGTTCCAGGGTCAGCCCGGTACCAGGATTACCATAATGTAAGACCTGTGGTTCTTCATGGAATTCCTTACCTATGCCGTGGCCACAGTATTCACGAACGATGGAGTATGAATGGGATTCAGCGTGTTTCTGGATCGCATGGCCAATGTCGCCGAGCTGAGTGCCAGGGCGGACCATTTCGATCCCAATTTTCAGGCATTCATAGGCGACTTTCGCCAGGCGTTGAGCCTGCACCGAGGGATCACCCACAAAGAACATTTTGCTGGTGTCGCCATGGTAGCCGTCTTTGATGACCGTGATATCGAGATTGACCGCATCGCCTTTTTTGAGCCGCTTTTCATTTGGAATACCATGACAAACCACGTGGTTTACTGAGGCACAAATAGATTTTGGGAAGCCGTGGTAATTCAAAGGGGCAGGGATCGCATCTTGCTCATTGACCATGTAATCGTGACAGATTTTGTCCAATTCCGTAGTGGTAATGCCGGCTTGCACATGGGGTTCTATCATGGTCAGTACATCAGCTGCCAGACGGCCGGCAATGCGCATTTTTTCGATTTCATCGGGAGTTTTGATTGTGACAGCCATAAGCCAATATTTTCCTGGAGCAATTTCCTGAGAATTCGCTCTGCTTCGCTAAATTTCTTAAAGATATGAGGGTTTTATTGCCCGCGTTAGGGGGTTTATGGTATAAAGCGCGCGCTACTTTAGCAAACTAATTCCTCCATCTGGATTGGCCAGGTGGGGTAAAAATCCGCACATATACCGTCACATGGTCCTGGGTGCCCACAAGGGTTGGACGATGGGGTGTATGGAGGCTTAACCCAGGAGAAAAATATGACTGACGTAACAATGCGCCAGATGCTTGAGGCTGGCGTGCATTTTGGCCACCAGACTCGTTTCTGGAATCCTAAAATGGCACCATTCATCTTTGGTGACCGTAGTAAAATCCACATCATTAATCTTGAGAAATCGCTTCCGCTCTTCAAGGACGCGGTTAACTTCATTGGTTCGATGGCTTCAAATCGCGGCATGGTCCTTTTTGTGGGCACCAAACGTGCTGCCCAGGACGTTGTGAAAGAAGAAGCGATTCGTTGTGGCATGCCTTATGTAAATCACCGCTGGCTCGGCGGTATGCTGACCAACTGGAAGACTGTTAAGCAATCGATCAAACGATTGAAAGAACTCGAGACCATGAGCGAAGACGGTAGCTTCGATCGTCTTACCAAAAAAGAAGGTTTGACGCTTACGCGCGAACTGGAAAAATTAGAACGTAGTTTTGGCGGCATTAAAGATATGGGTCGACTACCTGACGCGATTTTCGTTATCGATGTAGGTCACGAGAAGATTGCGATTGCTGAAGCTAACAAGTTAGGTATTCCTGTAATTGGTGTGGTTGATACAAACAATTCACCTGACAATGTTGATTACATTGTTCCTGGTAATGATGATGCGATACGCGCGATTCGTTTATATGGACAGGGTATTGCCAATGCCATTATTGCTGGTCGTGAAACGATTTCAGTTGGTAGTGCAGACGACGACTTTGTTGAGCTAGATGAGTCAGGAGAAGTTTCAGCAAAACCTGCATCCAAGAAAAAAGCCGCTAAGAAAAAAGTTGCCAAGAAAAAGACTGCAAAGAAAACCACAGTTAAGAAGGCAGCTAAAAAGGCTGAAGCAGATACAGATGAAAAAGCCTAGTTTGGTTTTGATTCTTATCGGTTAATCCACTCTAAATATTGCAAAGGGGGCTTAGCCCCCTTTTCTGATGATTTGTTAAGAGGTAACAACTATGGCTATTACAGCAGCACTTGTAAAAGAACTCCGCGAACGTACGGGTGCAGGAATGATGGAATGCAAAAAAGCACTTGTCGAAACAGATGGTGATATTGATGCAGCTATTGAGCAAATGCGTAAAAGCGGTATGGCAAAAGCTGATAAAAAAGCAGGCCGTGCAGCATCAGAAGGTTTGCTTGGTATTAAAACGTCGGACGACAATAAGACCGCCGTTATTGTTGAGATAAACAGTGAAACAGACTTTGTTTCAAAGGGCGACGCCTTTAAAGAGTTTGTTGCGAATGTGACTGACCTTGTTCTGGCAGAAAAACCTGCTGATCTTGATGCGCTATTAGCAGCAAAGCTACAAAGTGGAAGCACTGTAGAAGATGCGCGTAAAGAATTGATTGCCCAGCTTGGCGAAAACATGAGCGTGCGTCGTTTTGAGATTATTAACGCAAAAGGCCAGGTTGCAGTTTATTCTCATGGTTCACGTATTGGCGTGATTGTTGATGTTGAAGGTGGTGATGCTGAGTTAGGTAAAGATCTGGCTATGCATATCGCTGCGAGCCGCCCAATCTGCGTTGATGAGTCAAGTGTGCCACAAGCAGAGTTAGATAAAGAGAAAGAAATCTATACAGCTCAGGCACAGGAAAGCGGTAAGCCAGCTGAGATCATAGAGAAAATGGTACAAGGTCGTATCAAAAAATTCTTGAAAGAGATTACTCTACTTGGACAACCATTTGTGAAAGATCCTGATCAGACCGTTGAAAAACTTTTGAAAGACAATGGTGCGAGCGTTGTGAGTTTTGTACGGCTAGAAGTTGGTGAAGGTATTGAGAAGAAGCAGGAAAACTTCGCTGATGAAGTAATGGCACAAGTTAAAGGTTAAGCTGATCGAAATATAACACTAACCGGAGATACATCGAGTGGCAGGAAAAGCAAAGTACCAGCGAATACTCTTGAAATTCAGCGGCGAAGCGCTAATGGGTGATCAGGACTTTGGTATAGCCCCCGCTATTATTGAACAAGTCTCTAGTGAAGTTAAAGATCTGGTTGATGCCGGTATCCAGGTTGCCATTGTCATTGGTGGCGGCAATATTTTTCGAGGCGTGAGCCTTTCTGCCTCTGGTATGGATCGTACCACTGGCGATCAGATGGGAATGCTGGCAACGGTCATCAACTCCCTAGCATTACAAGACGGCATGGAAAAAGCAGGACTTTCGGCACGTGTGATGTCGGCATTTACCATCGATACAGTCTGTGAAGACTATGTTCGCCGGAACGCTGTAGAACATCTCGATAATGGTCGGGTCGTTATCTTTGCCGCAGGCACGGGTAATCCTTACTTTACGACTGATTCGGCTGCGAGTCTGCGTGGGATTGAAATTAATGCAGATGTAGTGATCAAAGCAACGAAAGTTGATGGCGTTTATTCGGATGATCCTGTCAAGAATCCAGCTGCGACTAAGTACGATAAATTGAGCTTTGATGAAGTCATCACTCAGAAGCTGGCGGTAATGGATACAACTGCGATGGTGTTATGTCGTGATAACAACACACCCATTATTGTGTTTGATATGAATAAGAAAGGCGCATTAGCCAATGTGGTTAATGGCCATGATGAAGGAACACTTGTTAGTTAGCGAGGGTGCCATGTTAGAAGACTTAAAAAAAGATGCACAGGTGCGTATGACAAAGAGTATTGAATCTCTGCGTCATGATTTAAAAAAGCTAAGAACTGGTCGTGCACATACCAGTCTGCTTGATCATGTCATGGTTGATTATTACGGTTCAGAAGTACCGATTAATCAGGTGGCAAATATCAGTATCCAGGATGCAAGAACACTGGTTGTGTCTGCATGGGAAAAACAGATGGTACCTGTCATCGAAAAGGCAATCTTAAACTCGGACATGGGATTAAATCCTGTCACCGCCGGTGAAGTGATGCGTGTGCCACTTCCTCCACTGACAGAAGAACGACGTAAAGATATGACCCGGGTCGTTCGACAAGAGGGTGAAAATGCAAGAGTTGCCATTAGAAATATTCGCCGTGATGTGTTGGGTGATGCCAAACAGTTATTGAAAGAAAAAGAAATCACTGAAGACGACGAGCGTCGTATGCAAGATGAAGTTCAAAAGATCACTGATAAAAATGTTGCAGAAGTCGATAAACTGATTGAAGCAAAAGAAAAGGACTTGATGGAAATTTGAGTTTGGCATTAGCACCACCTCGAAGAAGCTGAGGCAATAAAGGCATGTCAGCAACAAAAAATTACAATCTGGATATCCCTAAAGAAAAATTGCCACGTCATGTTGCAATTATAATGGATGGGAATGGTCGTTGGGCTGAACAGCGCTCATTACCAAGATTTTCAGGACACCGTGCTGGTGTTGAAACTGTTCGTAGTGTTGTGCAGATGAGTGGCGAACTTGGAATTCAGGCGCTTACTTTATTTGCTTTCTCCAGTGAAAATTGGCGCCGTCCTAAAAAAGAAGTTGGACTGCTGATGGATCTCTTTCTCACGGCGCTCGGTCGTGAAGTTAAACAGTTGCACGAAACAGGTGTTCAACTCAGAGTGATCGGTGATCTAACTTCGTTCCCTGAAAAACTGCAAAAGCGGATTGAAAAATCTATGCGGTTAACGAAAGATAATACCGGCCTGGTTTTGAATATTGCAGCCAACTATGGTGGTAAGTGGGACATGGCACAGGCGGCTCGAAAAATTGCCAAACAGGTAGAGCAGGGTGAGATATCCAGTGATCAAGTCACTGAGGAACTGATTGAACAAAACCTATCGCTAAAGGATCTCCCAAATCCGGATTTATTTATTCGCACTGGTGGTGAGCAAAGAATAAGTAACTTCCTTGTGTGGCAGTTGGCCTACTCCGAACTTTACTTTACGCGTGTACTTTGGCCTGATTTTGATCGTGATGAGTATGCAAAAGCCATCACTTCATTTGCTGCACGACAACGTCGCTTCGGACAAACCGGTGCGCAAATTCTCGAACAGGAACAGCACGATCATGCTTAAACAGCGTGTCCTTACGGCACTGATTCTTGGTCCGTTAATTATCTGGAGTGTTCTCACTTTTTCCCATAAAGCACTGGCTATCGAGTTGGGGCTTATTCTAATGATTGGTGGCTGGGAGTGGGCGCGTCTTGCTGGTATCACTAAACAATCGGCTCGGATTGTTTATGCTTTTATTGTAGGTGTTCTGTTGCTGTCGCTCACCTGGGTGCTGCATAAATATGTAACCCTGCTAGAACCGATTCTATATGTTGTAGCTCTTTGGTGGTTTGTAGCAACACTCTTAATCTTTGTGTCGAATAAAAAGCCAATTAGTGTCATTAAAAACATTAGCCCGCAAGCAATAGCGGTTAATTTATTGGTGGGTGGATTTATTCTATGCGGTGCGTTTGTAGGTCTTGTCGCGATACATCATCGTTTTGGAGAGATTGGAGGAACATATATTTTAATGCTGTTGATTCTGATCTGGACAGCAGACACATTGGCTTACTTTTCTGGCAAGGCATTTGGTAAACACAAATTAGCGGTGAATGTCAGCCCAGGTAAAACCTGGGAAGGTGTTGCTGGTGGTGTGATAGCTACCGCAATTGCCGCGTATATTATTAGTGTCTACCTGGAACTCGAATCCAGTCTTACCTGGTATTTTATTTTGATCGCCATTATCGCTATTGCTTTTTCGATTGTTGGCGATCTGATTGTAAGCCTTTTCAAACGTAGAGCAGGGATTAAGGATAGCAGCCATCTATTGCCTGGGCATGGTGGTTTTCTGGATCGTATCGATAGCCTGATGTCAGCTGCGCCGTTCTTCCTGCTTGGCCTTGTGTTGGTGGGAATAAAATGAAAGGTATTGCGGTTTTAGGCTCAACTGGCACTATTGGCGTCAACACTCTCGATGTCATCCGCCGACATGCAGAGCAATATCGCGTTGTCGCGCTTACTGCGAATACCCAGGTGGATCGTTTGCTTGAGCAGTGCATTGAGTTTCAGCCAGAGTTTGCGGTCATAGTCGATGAAAACGCGGCAAGTATTTTAGAGCAAAAAATAAAACAGCAGGGGCTGGATACAAAGGTGCTGCAAGGTGCTAAATCGCTTGAGACAGTTGTAGCGCTCGATGCTGTAAACAGTGTGATGGCTGCAATTGTTGGTGCTGCTGGTCTTGACTCAAGTCTTGCAGCAGCAAGGGCCGGTAAGCGCATTTTGCTTGCCAATAAAGAATCCCTGGTTATGTCAGGTAAACTGTTTATGGACGAAGTGCAAAAACATAATGCAGAGTTGTTACCCATTGACAGTGAGCACAATGCTATTTTCCAATGCATGCCGAGCAATTATGCAAAAGGTTTGGATGACATCGGGGTTAAACAAATATTACTGACAGGTTCAGGTGGTCCGTTCAGAGAATTGCCATTAGAGCAATTTGCACAAGTTACACCTGAACAAGCGATTGCACACCCAAATTGGGAAATGGGTAAAAAGATTTCAGTTGATTCAGCGACCATGATGAACAAAGGCCTGGAACTGATTGAAGCCTGTTGGTTATTCAATACGAGTAGTGACCGGGTTAAAATAGTCTTGCACCCACAGAGCATTATACACTCAATGGTTGAATATGTAGATGGCTCTATTCTTGCGCAAATGGGACAACCTGATATGCGCACCCCTATTGCGCACGCTTTGGCATGGCCTGAACGGATTGCCTCTGGGGTTAATTCCCTTGATCTTATTAATATGGGACACTTGGAGTTTACCGAGCCGGATATGCGCCGCTACCCCTGCCTGTTGCTGGCGAAAGAAGCCATGTTGCAGGGCGGCACCGCTACAGCGATATTAAATGCGGCAAATGAGGTGGCGGTCCAGGCTTTTTTAGATAGGGAATTGAACTTTACTGATATTGCGAAGACTGTTGAATATACGCTGGAGCAAATCACGGTTGAGCCGGCGCTGTCAATTGAGATAGTAACAAAAACTGATGAGCGAGCTCGCCAGGTGGCGCAGGAGTTTATTCATGCGCAACAGCTTAACACTATACGATTAAAGAATAGTTAATAGAAGATCATTTAATGTTTGATGTACTTTATACAATCTTGTCATTCCTTGTTGCGATTGGAATTCTGATCGCAATTCATGAGTTTGGTCATTTTTGGGTTGCAAAGAAACTTGGCGTGAAGGTTTTACGCTTCTCTATTGGGATGGGTAAACCCATCTGGAAGAAAACCTTTGGTGCCGACAAGACTGAATTTGTTTTAGCCGCCATTCCGATTGGTGGTTACGTGTCAATGCTAAATGAGCAAGAAGGTGAAGTCGCAGAAGAAGAAAAGCATCGAGCCTTTAATCGACAGAAAATCTGGAGACGTTCTCTGATTGTACTTGCCGGTCCAGCTTTTAATTTTTTATTAGCGCTTCTAATCTATTGGGGTATTTCTGTTGGTGGTGTAGAAGGAACGGTCCCCGTAATTAAGCAAATTGAACATGGTTCGATTGCAGAGCGTGCCGGCTTAGAGAGGGGGGCTCAAATCATTAGTGTACAAGGCTGGGATACACCAACCTGGGATTCGGTTTTTCAGGAGGCAATTCCACATCTGGTCGACCGTGGTGAATTAAGGTTAACCGCAAAAGATGGATCAGGGATTATAAGAGAACATGTTCTGGATCTCTCTACTATAGACATTAACCGAAGTTTAAAACGACCGCTCGATGAAATGGGCATGTACTGGGTGGAAGTCCCAGCAGTTATCGGTAAAGTCATAAAAGATTCTCCTGCTGAGAAAGCGGGAATGCTGTTGGGCGATCGAATTATCGTCATGGGTAATAAAAAAATAAATCACTGGAATCAAGTGTCACGTTTTCTTGCGGACAAGGCCAAGAAAACGTTTCCTCTTGTGGTGGAGCGTGCAGGCCAAGAAGTTACGTTAATGATCACACCCGATGAAGTCGAGGAAAAAGGAATTAAGTTTGGGCGTATTGGGGTTGCACCAAAAACACCGGATCTACAAGAATCTGATTATAAGCGTGCAGTTAACCAATATTCCGTTCTCGATGCAATTGGTTACTCAATTCATAGAACCTGGAATGTTACTTATACTACCACGCATGCGCTTTATTTAATGGTGACAATGGAGATGTCGCTAACCAATATTAGTGGCCCTGTTAATATTGCTGTGGTTGCGGGGAAATCTGCAAGCATTGGTATTACCCAATACATATTGTTCCTCGCCTTAGTGAGTATAAGTTTGGGTATTTTGAATTTATTGCCTATCCCTATACTCGATGGTGGGCATTTACTTTATTATTTGATTGAAGCTGTAAAAGGTAGCCCTGTATCTGATTTTGTCGAAGCCATAGGCCAGCGAATTGGTATTATGTTGCTCATTATGCTGATGTTACTGGCGTTTTATAATGATATTGTGCGGTTAGCTACTTAAATTATGAAAAAGTCTTTACCTATTTTGGCAACACTTTTGTTTGCCCCTCAAGCACATGCATTCGAGACTTTCACGGTTAGTGATATACGTCTCGAAGGACTGCAACGAATTTCTATCGGCACCGTATTTAACTATCTACCAGTTAAGGTTGGTGAAACACTTAGCGACGAAGATTCATCGGCTGTGGTCAGAAAGTTATATAAAACAGGTTTCTTTAAAGACGTACGGCTTGAGCGTGAAGGCGACGTGCTAGTAATTTTTGTCTCTGAACGGCCATCAATTTATGAGATTAAATTTGAAGGTAACTCGGATATTGAAACGGATATGCTGCTTAAGGCATTAAGCGCACAGGGTTTTAAGGCTGGTGGTACTTTCGATCAGTCTGTGTTAGACAAAATGACACAGGAATTAAAGCGTCAATATTATAGCCTTGGTAAGTATGGTGTAAAAGTCGAATCGATTGCTAAGCCTCTGGAAAGAAATCGTGTTGCAATTCAGGTCAATATTTCTGAGGGCGAAGAAGCTGAAGTCTATGCTCTAAATGTGATTGGAAACACAGTGTTCGATGATGAGAAGTTAACCAGTATAATGCAGCTTGGTAACGAAGGTATATTTGGCGGCCGCGAGAATTATTCGCGACAGGTGTTGGCTGGTGATCTTGAAAATCTGCGTTCTTACTATATGGATCGTGGTTATATTAATTTTCAAATCGACTCCACTCAGGTCTCACTGACACCAAACAAAGAAGATGTTTATGTCACGGTGAATATCTCAGAAGGAAAAGTGTTTACTGTACGTGGTGTTAAGCTGGTGGGAGATCTGATTCTTTCCCAGGAAGTGCTCGACGAAAATATAAAGATATACAAAGGGGATATATTTTCAAGACGTCGTGTCGCAGATACGCGTAAAAATATTTCAGAACGATTAGCCGAGCTAGGTTATCCGTTTGCAAACGTGAACGTAACACCAGATGTTGACGAAGATTCTCAAACTGTTGAGTTATCCGTCGTGGTTGATCCAGGTCGGCGAGTTTATGTGCGCAGAGTTAATATCACAGGTAATCGTAAAACCGATGATGATGTTGTACGTCGCGAGGTGCGCCAGTTTGAAAATGATTGGTTCTCCACAACAAAAGTTGCGCTTACCAAGACTCGATTAGATAGGACTGGATTTTATAATGATGTAAGCATGAGTACACCTGCTGTCCCAGGTACAAATGACCAGGTTGATTTAAATATTAAAGTCGACGAACGCTCGACCGGTAATCTTTCGCTGGGTGTTGGCTTTTCCGAGACACAAGGGGCCTTGCTTAATTTTTCTATTACACAAGATAACTTTATGGGTGGCGGTAAAAAAGTTGGGGTAAGAATTGATAACAGTGATGCAACACAGCAGTACAGTTTTTCAATCACCGATCCCTATTTTACCGATGATGGAGTCAGTCAGAGTATCTCCTTCCTGTCTCGTAAACTTGATGCAGAAGATGCGGATATAACTAGCTATATTGTCAATACTGATTCGGTTCGTCTAGGTTATGGTTTTCCATTAAGCGAATACTCATTTACGAATCATGGTGTCGCGATTGAAGACACTGAATTAATTTACGGCTCTAATACAGCTGTAGAGATTTTCAACCCGGATTATCCATCTGTTCCTGGCGAACAGCCTGGTTTTATACAGGCAAACAATAATGGCGACAATAATTATCTCCTTTACAAATTGAATGGTAGTTGGAGTTACGACACACGTAATCGCGCAATTTTTGCGGATGATGGTTTTCGTACTCGCCTTAACTATGAAGTGGCATTGCCAGGTAGTGAACTCGAGTTTTATAAACTCAGTTTCAGTTATTTGCACTATCTCAAACTGGCGGAGGGGTACACTTTCCGTTACAAGCTGGATCTGGATTATGGTGACGCTTATGGCGACACGACAGCATTACCACCTTTTGAACGATTCTTTGCAGGTGGTAGTCGTACTGTTCGTGGTTTTGACGGCAATACCTTAAGTGTACAGGACACTAATGGTGATCCATTTGGTGGTGATCGACGTTTGGTTACCAGCCTGGAAATGATCCTGCCCAATCCTTTTTCTGAGCAAAGCAAAGAGATGCGCATGACGGCATTTGTTGATGGTGGTTATGCATGGTCATCGACTTCAGCTCTCGAGGAAGAGAAAAATATGGACCTTGGTTTGATACGTTACTCTGCCGGTGTTGGGCTCATTTGGATAACCCCAGTGGGTATAATGCGATTCAGCCTCGCTGAGCCATTGAATGAAAAGCCCCAAGATGATACAACTTCATTTCAGTTCACGCTCGGCACAGACTTTTAGCCATATAATCAAGCACTTAGCTCAAATGGTGAAAATGAATACAGTAAATTTTAAATATATCCTGTCTATACTGGTGGTTTTGGCCTCACTATGGTCGGTGGGGGCTTCTGCCCAGAATCTGAAGGTAGGGTATATTGACACTGCCAAAGTGCTCTCGGATGCCCCACAAGCTGATGTAGCAAGAAAAAAACTTGAAGATGAATTTAATCCCCGCGATCAGGAGATCGTAAAGTTACAGAAAAAGCTCAAACAGCTAAAAGAAAAACAAGAGCGTGATGCAAAACTCATGACACAGGCAGAAAGCATTAAGCTGGAACGCAACATTGTTTCTCTGAAACGGGATATCAAACGCGCTAAGGAAGAATTTAACGAAGATTTCAATTTAAGACGAAATGAAGAACTTGCCAAACTGCATAAGTTGATTTCAAAGACGACGATTCAAACAGCCGAGGAATTAAAGTACGACATCATACTCAGTGATAACGTGCTTTATATTAATAAGCGTGTTGATATCACTGACATAATCATAAAACGTTTGCAAAAATTACAAAAAGGTCCTGGCCGTTCTTCCAGTAAATCAAATTAACACCAAAATGAATTAGGACTTAAACGTGGCATGGACCCTTGGAAAACTTGCAGAACTTGTTAATGGTCAGGTTAAAGGCGATGAGTCTGTAGCAATTGATTCTGTTGCTACTCTGGCTGATGCAGTTAAAGGTCAGATTAGTTTTCTAACTAGTACTAAATATAAACCTTTTTTAGCAACGACCCAGGCTTCAGCGGTGATAATTGCTGCTGAAGATGAGACTCCAGCTAATTTGCTAATTGTAGAGAACCCACACGCAGCCTACGCTAAGGTTGCTCAAGAACTTTATCCAAGAACAGTAATTGACCCAGGAATACATCCTACCGCAACAGTGCATGATTCTTGCACTATTCATGAGTCAGCTCATATTGGCCCGAATGTTGTTGTCGAAGAAAATGTGATCATTGATGAAAGAGTCAGTATCGGAGCAAATAGTTTTATTGGCAGGGAATCACATATTGGTAAAGAGACGCTTATTTATCCACTCGTTACGCTTTATCATGAAACTGTGATTGGAATGCGTTGTATCATTCACTCAAATGTTGTTATCGGCGCGGATGGTTTTGGATTTGCATTTGACAATGGTGTTTGGTTAAAAATACCACAAGTAGGCAAGGCCGTGATTGGTAATGATGTGGAGATTGGTGCCTGCTCGACGATCGACAGGGGTGCCATCGGCGACACCGTCATTGGAGATGGTGTCAAGCTGGATAACCAGATACAAATTGCGCATAATGTACAGGTCGGCGATCAATCTGTCATAGCGGCGCAGTCCGGTATAGCGGGTAGTACTAAAATTGGAAAACACTTCATGATAGGTGGTCACGTAGCAGTATCAGGACACCTGGAAATTACCGATAATGTGGTGGTTACGGGCAAGTCGACAGTGACCAAGTCGATCAAAGAGCCGGGTAGTTACTCATCCACAATACCCGTAGAACCCAGTAATAAATGGCGTCGTTATGTGGGACGTTTCAAGCGGTTAGAGAGCTTGTCCAAGCGTGTAGCGAAGTGTGAAGAAATATTAAAAGATAAGGACTAGACCTTGGGCACATTAGATATACATGAAATTTTGAAGCATTTACCTCATCGGTATCCGTTTTTGTTAATCGATCGTGTGACAGAATACGAAGTAGATTCGCATTTAATAGGGTACAAAAATGTTACGCACAACGAACCCTACTTTACAGGTCATTTTCCTCAGCGGCCCGTTATGCCGGGTGTTCTAATTCTTGAGGCATTGGCACAGGCAACAGGCATACTTGCCTTTAAATCAACGGGTCGTGTACCTGATGAGAACTCTCTCTATTATTTTGTCGGTGTTGATAACGCACGTTTTAAGCGTGTTGTTGAACCGGGCGATCAGCTGATTTTAAAAGTCACCTATTTAAAGAAAAAACGTGGCATCTGGAAGTTTGAAGCTGAAGCCACGGTTGACGATGACTTGGTGTGTTCCGCTGACATCATGTGTGCAGAAAGAGAGGTGCAATGAGCATCGACCAACGAGCTGTTATCGATCCTGCAGCACGTCTAGGCGAAAATGTTAGTGTAGGGCCTTTCAGTATTATTGGTCCTGATGTTGAGATCGATGAAGGAACCTGGATTGGCCCCCATGTTGTTATCAATGGGCCAACGACTATCGGTAAAGATAACCGAATTTTTCAATTCGCATCTGTTGGCGAAATTCCACAAGATAAAAAATTTCATGATGAACGTTCACGTCTGGAAATAGGTGATCGTAATACCATTCGTGAATTCGTTACTATCAATCGGGGTACGGAAGATGGTGGTGGTATAACCAAAATTGGTTCTGACAACTGGTTTATGGCCTATATTCATATTGCCCACGATTGCATTCTCGGTAATAACATCATCATGGCGAATGCGGCATCATTAGCAGGCCATGTGCGTATCGATGACTTTGCTATTCTCGGTGGTTTCACCCTGGTGCATCAGTTTTGCGCGATTGGTTCTCATGCATTTTGTGGTATGGGTAGTGCTATAAGTAAAGATGTTCCACCTTATATCATGGTCAATGGCAACCCGGCACATCCACATGGTTTAAATGTTGAAGGGCTGAAAAGAATGAAGCTTGATAAAGAGACGATGTCAGGGCTCCGTGAAGCATATAAGATTATTTACCGGGGCGGGCATACAACTAAAGAAGCGACGACACATTTGTCAGGTCTAAGTCAGACGTGCAAAGAGGTTTCAGAGATGGTTGCTTTTATACAAAACTCCCAACGGGGCATATTGCGTTAGTTGTTTTTTTATAACCGAACTTGATTACTTTAACATATCAAGTGTAAGTCCTGCCATATTTTCAATCCCGCCTTCTGAGCCAAGCATGGCTTCTATTTCCGCAAGTTCGTTTGCCATTTTTTCACGTAAGTCTGGGTTGTTAACTATATCAACTAGTAGCGCACTGATTTTTTCAGGAGTCGCGTCATGTTGAATTAGTTCAGGTGCGATGCGTTTGTCTGCGACGATATTACATAAGCCGATGTGTTTGATTTTCAACATGCGACTGACGATCACATAGGTTAGCCAGGCTACTTTATTGATGATGATCATTGGGGTTTTGAGTAAGGCGATTTCTAGCGTTACTGTACCTGATACAGTTAGAACGACATCACAACAAGCGATAACATCGTAGGCACGGTTGTTGATGACCTTAACATTAAGATCAGCATATTTTTCTAATACTTCTGTGAGCTCGGATTCATCCAGGCTATCCGCTAGCGGTAAAATAAACTGTGTATCTGCAATTTGCGATCGGGTTAAACGCGCAGACTCAAAGATAATACCGATTAAACGTTTTATTTCGCTTCGACGGCTACCAGGCAAGAGTCCAATAACTGGTTTGCTGGAATCCAGTTCAAACTCTTCAAGCAGAACGGCTTTTTCTTTGCTGGGTGTAACTTCATTCACCAGTGGATGACCTACAAATTTTACCGGGACATCGTGTTTTGTGTAAAACTCAGTCTCAAAGGGAAATACCACAGCCATCATATCTACCAGACGTTTGATTTTCTTGACACGATATTGTCGCCAGGCCCAGATTTGCGGACTGATATAAAATAGTACTTTAACGCCATGTTGTTTAGCGTGTTTGGCGAGACGCAGATTAAATTCAGGGTAATCGACCAGTATGAGTAAATCAGGCGGGGCTTGTGTTATTAAATCGCGCATTTGATTTAATGCGCCGAAGATTACTTTACGATGAGCCCATATTTCAATCAGGCCAACCACGGCCATCTCTTTTGAATCGACCATGACTTCGGCACCTGCCGCGCGCATATTGTCACCACCGATGCCATAAAAGTGCACGTCAGCATTTTTTTGTTTAGTGGCGCTAATGATTTTTCCGGCGTGCAAATCGCCGGATGCTTCGCCCGCTATGATCATGATACGTTTCAAGCTGGTTACCTAGAAGATGCTTTTGATAATCGTCGTAATTGAGTCGATTTGTTGATCAGTGATTTCAGGGAAGATGGGCAGTGACATACACTCACTCGCGACACGTTCAGAAACGGGCAATGAAACATTTTTATACTCGTCGACAAATACGTTTTGTTTGTGCAGTGGAATAGGGTAGTAGACTGCACAGGCTATCTCTGCTGCTTGTAACTTTTCCATAATCGCATCACGTTTTGGCGACAACAAGGTGTATTGGTGGTACACGTGATTCCCTTTTTTGTCTTCAAATGGTGGCGCGACAACATCTTTTAGCGCTTCAGAATACTTTTGTGCAGCGGCATAACGGTTTTGATTGTACTGATCAATGTTGCGAAGTTTTATTCGCAAAATAGCGGCCTGAATCTCGTCGAGTCGGCTGTTGTACCCGATTACATCATGATGATAGCGTTTGCTGCTACCATGATTTCTAAAAATTCGGATTTGCTCTGCGATGTGATCGTCATTCGTTGTGACCATGCCTCCGTCACCATAGCAGCCAAGGTTTTTACTTGGGAAGAAGCTATGACATCCTGCCAGGCCTATGCCACCGGTAACCTGATCCTTGATTTTAGCTCCATATGATTGTGCGCAATCTTCGATGACCTTTAACTTATGTTTTGCTGCTAAGGCCATAATCGTATCCATATCAGCTGGTTGACCAAAGATATGGACAGGTAAGATGGCTTTGGTGTTTTTGTTGATAGCCTGTTCGATCAAATCAGGATCAAGGTTGAAAGTTTTAGGATCGATATCAACGAATACGGGTATCGCACCAACATAGCGGATCGCTTCTGCAGTGGCGATAAAGGTAAATGTCGAAGTTATGACTTCGTCACCTTCACCAATACCTGCCGCAAGCAGTGCCAGATGCAGGGCATCGGTACCCGAAGCGCAACTTAACGCGTGTTTGACGCCAAGATTGTCTGCGGCCTCTTGCTCAAATTGTTGTACATTTGGGCCGAGTATAAAATGTGTGTTCTCTAGGACATCAAGGAGTGCTGTATCAATTTCGGCTTTCAGGTTGTGGTACTGAGTTTTTAAATCCACCATCGGGATCATAGTAATTTCCTTAAAATTAGGATGATGTAAGTAGTTTGGTAATTTCAATTGCCGTGGCAAGTGCGCGGGCACCGGCTTCACCGCTTACCTTGGGTTGCTTGTTGTTTGTAATGCAATCCAGGAATGACTCGATCTCAGCCTTTAGTGCATCACCTTGTTCAAATTCATGCTCCTGGCTATCTATGTTAGCAACACCAGGAAATTGTTCACCATCGCCTTTACGATGAATGCCTACCTTTTTATTTTGGAAGTCGACAGAAATATAAGCGTCGTGTTGGAAAATGCGCATTTTGCGTTCGCTTTTCATGCCGGCACGACTCGCAGTGACATTGGCAACACATCCATTGCTAAATTGAATTCGTGCATTGGCAATGTCTGTGTCTTTGGACAGGACAGCAACACCTTTTGCGTCGATCTCGACAACATCTGCATCAACAATATCTAAAATAATATCGATATCATGGATCATTAAGTCGAGAATCACATTCACATCTGCGCCACGGGGATTAAAAGGAGCAACCCGATGTGATTCTATAAACAAAGGTTCGCTTAGCGTGTTCTCCAGAGCAAGAATTGCTGGGTTAAAGCGCTCCAGGTGACCAATTTGTAATACACAGTTATTTTCTTTTGCCAGCGATATTAACTCTTTGGCTTCATCAAGTGTTGTGGTCATGGGTTTTTCTAACAGAACATGTTTACCAGCCTGTAAACATTGTTTGGCAATTTCGTGGTGCAGTTGCGTTGGTACAACGATACTTACCGCATCGACCTTTGGCAGCAGTTCACTTAGTTTGCTGACGGCATGGGTGCCAAGATCATCGGCAACAGTGGTAGCGGCTTTGGTATTATTATCACAAACAGCGATGAGTTCAGATTGGGAGAGTTCAGCGTACTTCTGGGCATGAAATTTTCCAAGATAGCCAACGCCTATTACAGCGGATTTAATAGATCCCATGAGTGTCTCTTTGCTAGAAATCGTAAGTTGGGGCATTTTAAAGCTTATGGCAATGCTTTGCGAGTCAGTAATTTAGCTGATAAGCTGAGTGCGGAGTCCGGATATTTGCATCCGGGAAGGGCCTCGTCAGACATAGTAGCCGATGAATTCTAGCTCAATAAAACACATTACCGGGGTCGATGAAGTAGGCCGGGGGCCATTAGCGGGCCCGGTCGTCGCTGCAGCAGTTATTCTCGATCCGGACAAACCCATTGCAGGACTGGCTGATTCCAAGGCAATTTCTGAGAAAAAGCGCATTTTGCTGGATGAGCAAATCCGTTCTTCTGCACTGGCTTGGGCGATCGGACGGGCTGAAGTTGAGGAAATTGATCAAATTAACATCCTCCAGGCCAGTTTGCTGGCGATGCGACGCGCAGTACTTTCCCTTCGCCCCCAAGCGGACCACGCCCTGGTTGACGGCAATCGCTGCCCTGATCTGCCCTGTTCCTGTGAAGCTATCATTAAAGGTGATCAAAGTGTCGAGGTGATCAGTGCTGCATCGATCATAGCCAAGGTTTACCGTGACAATGAAATGGTCGAAATGGATAACTTATACCCGGGATATGGCTTTTTGAGCCATAAAGGTTATCCCACCAAGCTGCATATGGAATCTCTCAAGACGCTAGGTGTCACACCCATACATCGCCGTAGTTTTGGACCCGTGAAAAAGGTACTTGCAGAGATAGAAAAGGCTATTTAGAGTGAAGGCATAGCCGAAAAGGTTATTACATAGGCGTTAGACTAGACAGACTTAGTTAATCAGCATAGAGGTAATGCATGTCGTACCCACTGATATTGAGACTTGATGTTGCCGGACGGCCAGTTAAATGGATCGACTGGCAACAGGCTGTGGGTGTCTATGCGCGTGACATGGTGGCCTGGACGGCCGGTGACAAAGTCTTTTCTTTACGCGGAGGTACCTCCCGACTCACTGGACAGCAGAGTATTGTTAAAATCAATTCAATTGTCGCGGTTCGAGGAGAAGATCGGGTAGTTAATAAGCACCGTGTTCCACCTTTGACTAACCGAGAATTATTCCGCCGGGATGACCAGCTTTGCCTGTATTGTGGTCGTGATTATAGCGAACACGCAAGTGAACTAACCCGTGACCATGTAAAGCCGATCTCCAGGGGAGGGCGCGATCACTGGTCAAATGTGGTTACGGCCTGTCGCCGTTGCAATACACATAAGGGCGGGCGTACACCTGAACAGGCAAATATGCCACTTCTAGCTATCCCCTATATTCCTAACCTGGCGGAGTACCTGTTTTTACACAATCGCCTTATTCTTGCCGACCAAATGGAGTTCCTCAAGGCGCAGTTTCGTGATGTTGACCGTAAGTGGAAGATATAGCGGACATTGAATCCCGGCAACTCATTGATTTATGCATTTAGTCTCAACCATTTGGCATTTCCCCTCTGTCAAGTCTTGCGCCCTTTAGCAGTTGCTTTGTAAAGTGTGCGCATGTTGCAGACCTTCGTACACCTCCATGTCCATACTGAATACTCTTTAGTCGACGGTTTAATCAGAATAAAGCCGTTGGCTTCAGCGGTGGCGCAGGCTGGCATGCCCGCGGTGGCGGTGACTGATCAGAATAATATGTTTGCGATGGTGAAATTCTATCGTGCCGCCATGGCTGCGGGTATAAAGCCGATCATGGGGGTAGATCTTTGGGTCCAGGATCACGATAGCGCCCAGCCTCCACATCGACTAGTCCTGCTATGTCAGGATACCGGGGGTTACCACAATCTCACCGAGCTCATTTCACGTTCATATCTTGAAGGCCAACACCAGGGGCGTCCGGTTATCCAAAAAGAATGGCTGATCGGGAATACCGAGGGTTTGATAGCATTGTGCGGTGGTCGGGAAGGCGTGCTTGGTAGCTTGTTGATTGGTGAGAAAATGGATGAGGCGCGTGAACAGTGTGCGTTCTGGAAGGCACAGTTCCCGAATCGCTTTTATCTCGAGTTACAGCGTACGGGGCGAGAGCAGGAAGCGGCCCATATACATCATGCGGTGGAGCTGGCGATAGCTGAGCAGCTACCGGTTGTGGCTACCAATGACACGCATTTTTTAAGTCGTGATGACTATGAAGCACATGAAGCCAGAGTCTGTATCAATGAAGGCCGTGCCCTGGATGATTCACGTCGTGTTCGACGACACAGCGAACAACAGTATTTGCGTACACCGGAAGAAATGATCGAGCTGTTTCACGATATTCCCGAGGCAATTGAAAATACTGTCGAGATCGCTAAGCGCTGCAATCTTGAACTGACCCTTGGCGAAAACGTACTACCGGATTATCCAGTTCCCGAAGGCGTCAGCATCGAAGACTTCCTTGCTCAGGAATCTCGCAAAGGTCTTGAGGAAAGATTAAAGACTATCTTGCCTGATGGCACTGATAGCGATGGAAGCAAACGAAAAGAATATTTTGATCGTCTTGAGTTAGAGCTCGGTGTGATCAACTCCATGGGGTTCCCAGGTTATTTCTTAATCGTCGCGGATTTTATTCGTTGGGCAAAAGAAAATGCGATACCGGTTGGGCCTGGCCGTGGTTCTGGTGCTGGCTCACTCGTAGCCTATGCGTTAACGATTACCGACCTTGATCCGATTCAATACGATTTGCTGTTCGAGCGATTCTTGAATCCAGAACGTGTATCGATGCCTGACTTCGATATCGACTTCTGTATGGAAGGCCGTGATCGTGTGATCGATTATGTTGCGCAACATTATGGTCGCGAGAAAGTCTCGCAAATTATTACCTACGGTAGCATGGCGGCGAAAGCGGTGGTTAGAGATGTCGGTCGTGTACTTGGACATCCCTATGGTTTTGTTGATCGCATCGCGAAACTGATTCCATTTGAAATCGGTATCACACTCGATAAGGCGCTTGAACAGGAAGAGGCGTTAAAAGATTTATACGATCAAGATGAAGAAGTCCGTGGCTTGATCGATTTAGCAAAGCGACTCGAAGGTCTTGCACGTAACGCGGGTAAACATGCCGGTGGAGTTGTGATTGCACCTTCAAAGCTGACTGACTTTACTCCGCTATATTGTGAACAAGGTGGCACCAGCGTGGTCACCCAGTTTGATAAAGACGATGTTGAAGCAGTGGGCCTGGTTAAGTTCGACTTCTTGGGACTGCGTACCCTGACGATTATCGATTGGGCTGTAGAGAATGTTCATCGACATGCCAGCAATGAAGAAGAAAAGGCACTTGATATTAATGCGATTGAAATGGATGACGAAGCGGCATTTCAATTATTAAAAGCGTGTCAGACAACTGCTGTGTTCCAGCTTGAATCGCGCGGCATGAAAGATCTGATTAAACGTCTGCAACCAGATGACTTCGAAGACATCGTCGCCTTAGTTGCCCTGTTCCGTCCCGGACCTTTGCAATCCGGCATGGTTGATGACTTCATTGATCGTAAACATGGTCGTGCCCGTGTTATTTATCCACACCCTGAATTAGAACCAATCCTTAAGCCTACCTATGGTGTGATTCTTTATCAGGAACAGGTAATGCAAATTGCGCAGGTCCTTGCTGGTTACACACTAGGCGGCGCTGACCTGTTACGCCGAGCCATGGGTAAAAAGAAACCTGAGGAGATGGCCAAGCAACGAAGTATTTTCGTCGAAGGTGCAACTGCACGTGGCGTTGAAGAAAAAACGGCGACCTATATCTTCGACTTGATGGAAAAATTTGCCGGTTATGGTTTTAATAAATCGCACTCGGCTGCTTATGCATTAGTGTCTTACCAAACAGCCTGGCTCAAGGCGCATTATCCTTCCGCATTTATGGCCGCAGTGTTGTCTGCTGATATGGATAACACCGATAAGGTTGTGAGTCTGATCGATGAGTGTCGTGACATGGAGCTCGAAGTCGTGCCCCCGAACATTAATGCCTGTGAACATCAATTTACGGTTAAAGATGTTCGAGCCGTTATCTATGGACTAGGCGCCATTAAAGGCGTCGGCGAAGCGGCGATTGAGATGGTGATCTCCGAGCGACAGGAGAATGGTCCGTTCACTGATTTGTTCAACTTCTGTCAGCGTGTTGATTCACGCAAAGTTAATCGCCGTACTATGGAGGCATTAATCATGGCAGGGGCGTTGGACGTATTTGAACAAAATCGTGCAACCCTGATGGCATCACTACCGGCGGCTATGCAGATTGCGGAACAACATGCCCGCAACCGCGACCTGGGACAGTCAGATTTATTTGGTATGGTCGACAAGGTTGAGACAGGGCCAGGTAGTTATCATGAAATGCCGGACTGGGATGATGAGCAACGCCTTGCCTGTGAAAAGCAAACGTTGGGTTTGTATCTAACCGGGCATCCCATCGAACGTTATGAGCCAGAGCTGGTTCAATTTGTCAGTTCGCGTATTGTCGAGCTCAAGCCCACTCATAACCAGTCCGTGATTGTAGCGGGACTGATTATCGCGATTCGCACCATGAACACCCGGCGCGGCGATAAAATAGCGTTTGTGACCCTGGATGACCGTAGTGGTCGGATTGAGCTGGCGGTGTTCTCTGAGGCTTATCAGCGCTATCAGGATATGCTCAGTAAGGACAAGCTGATCGTGGTTGAAGGGGAAGTCAGCGTGGATGATTACTCTGGTGGTTATAAAATGAGCGCTCGCTCTATATACGATATTGAGCAGGCTAGGGCCCATTTCGCCAAGCGCCTCAAGGTCCACGTCAAGCAGGAAAGGGCTTCAAATGGCTTTATACCTGCCTTGCAGCACATCCTGCAGCCTTTCTGTCAGGGCGCATGCCCAGTTGTGATTGACTACCAGTCTGATGATGCCAGGGTTGACCTGCCACTGGGTCAGGACTGGCAAGTTCATCCCTCAGATGAGCTACTGCACCGCCTACGAGAGCTAACAGGAGAGCAGGACGTCGAAATCATCTACTGATATAATTAGTCATAATGAACATGGCTAAAAGTAGGACCCACACATGAATCTGAATTTCCTTGATTTCGAGCAGCCGATCGCCGAGCTTGAAGCAAAAATTGAGGAGCTGCGCTATGTCGGCTCGGACAACGAGATCAACATCAGCGAAGAAATCACACGCTTACAAACCAAAAGCCGTGACCTGACCCGCTCGATCTTCACTGGACTCAAGGCAGCACAAGTTGCTCAGCTGGCACGTCATCCTCAGCGACCATATTTCATGGATTACATCGAGCGTATCTTTGAAGACTTCGAAGAATTACATGGTGACCGTGCTTATGCAGACGATAAGGCTATCGTAGGGGGTATGGCGCGTATTGACGGTAAGCCGATAATGATCATTGGACAGCAAAAAGGTCGTGACACCAAAGAAAAGGTGCAACGTAATTTTGGTATGCCGCGCCCTGAGGGTTATCGTAAGGCACTGCGTCTAATGGAAATGGCTGAGAAATTTAAACTGCCATTACTGACGTTTATCGATACACCGGGCGCTTATCCAGGTGTGGGTGCAGAAGAGCGTGGTCAAAGTGAAGCGATCGCCCGCAATCTATTTGTTATGTCTAAACTGCAGACACCTATCATTAGCACTGTGATCGGTGAAGGTGGTTCAGGTGGAGCGCTGGCCATCGGTGTCTGCGATCGTTTGTTGATGATGCAATACAGTACATATTCGGTTATCTCACCAGAAGGTTGTGCATCGATTTTATGGAAGAGTGCTGAAAAAGCGGCAGAGGCAGCAGAGGCTATGGGGCTGACTGCCGATCGGCTCAAGGAACTTGAGCTGGTCGATACCGTTATCGAAGAACCCTTAGGTGGTGCACATCGCGATGTCGATATCACTGCGCAGAATATGAAGGCAGCACTGTTGCAAACACTCGAACATTTACAAACTTTACCCACTGATAAATTACTCGAGCAGCGTTATAGTCGTTTAATGCAGTTTGGTAACTATACGGAATAACATGCACCCTGTTCCTGCCTCATTGCTAGAAAATTTGAGGCAATATCCAACGCCCCGTGCCTATGTCGTCGCCTATAGTGGCGGCTGCGATTCACATAGTCTTCTCCATTCGCTTGTGCAGATTCGTGAACAATTGGATTGTCAGACGATCAAGGTAATCCACGTCGATCATGGTTTACAGACGCAAGCATCAGATTGGACGCAACATTGCCAGAACATTTGTGACCAGTACGATATTCCTTTCACGGCAATTAATCTGTCACTTCTAGTTCCTAAAGGGAAAAGCATTGAAGCCTATGCGCGTACTGCGCGTTATGCGGCATTTGAACAACACCTAAAAGACGATGAAATGTTACTGCTGGCGCAACATCAAGATGATCAGGCAGAAACAATGTTACTGCAATTGTTGCGGGGTAGTGGGGTCAAAGGATTAGCGGCGATGCCGGAAGTGATTAAGGTGAAAACATACTGGCAAGCACGACCCTGGTTAACGCTTTCACAACGAGATATTCAAGCGTATGCTGAACAGGCAAGCTTGAATTGGATAGACGACCCAAGTAACCAGGATAACCGCTTTGATCGAAATTTCCTGCGTAATGAGGTTATCCCTGTGATGCGACAGCGTTGGCCGTCGCTAAGTGAAACCATGTCACGGGCTGTAGGTCACCAGGCTGAAGCTGACATGCTGTTGCATGAGCTTGCTGAACGCGACTGGCAGACTTGCCAGGCACAGGCACCGGAATCGTTGCTCACCCTGGCTATCGAACCGCTAAAAAAATTGAGTGCTCCTCGTCAGCGTAATCTGTTGAGGTATTGGATTTCTGAAAAATGTCGATTCCCCATGCCAGACCGGGTTCAGTGCCAGCGCATCATTGATGAAATACTTCCTGCTGCAGAAGATGCTGAACCCTTTGTCAGCTGGGCAGGTGTTGCGGTGCGACGTTATCGTGACATGCTATATCTTGAAACAGTCTCATCGGTTGTATCGACCGACTGGCAACAATCCTGGGATCTGAAATCACCTTTAAGATTGCCTTCGGGCCAACAGTTAGTGGTAAAGCAGAAAAAAGGGCGGGGCATGATTGTACCCGATAACCAGGAGATGCTGACAGTTCGTTTTCGGCTTGGCGGTGAAAAATGCCGTCTACCAGGGCGATCGCACCGGCACGAATTAAAGAAGCTGCTGCAAGGCTGGGGGGTACCTCCCTGGCAGCGAGATCAGATTCCGCTGATCTATATTGGCGATGAAATCGCCCAGGTGGTGGGGTATAGCATCTGTGAACCATTCATTGCGACAAATGAGCAAATAGGCTTCGAAATCTCGCTAGTTCAATAGATTGTGGCGCCAGATTGATTTATAGGCATTTACTTATGGCCCATTGAAACTGGCTGGAAAAACATGGACAATAGCTCGGGCTGCCCGCTGGTTTTTGTGTATTTGATGGTGTCGGCCCCGACGAATGATTGTCCAAATTAAACAGCAAGCAGCGATTGAATGACAAAATTTGTGTTTATTACCGGTGGTGTTGTGTCCTCATTAGGCAAGGGCATCGCCTCCGCCTCCCTCGCATCATTACTCGAGACGCGAGGCATCAAAGTTACTCTTCTCAAACTCGATCCCTATATCAATGTCGATCCTGGCACAATGAGTCCATTTCAGCATGGCGAAGTGTTTGTGACCGAAGACGGTGCTGAAACCGACCTGGATCTTGGGCACTACGAACGATTTGTTCGTACCACCATGAAACAGAAGAACAATTTCACGACTGGGCGAATCTACGAAAATGTAATCGAAAAGGAACGCCGTGGCGATTATCTTGGCGCTACCGTTCAGGTCATCCCACATATCACTGATGAGATGAAAAAGTGCATCATCGAAGGTGCTAATGGTGCCGAAGTCGCTATGGTTGAAATTGGTGGTACGGTCGGTGACATTGAGTCGTTGCCATTCCTTGAATCGATTCGCCAGATGGGAGTTGAAATGGGGCATGACAATGTCTTGTTCATGCACCTAACCTTGTTGCCGTACATCCCGACTGCAGGTGAGATTAAGACCAAGCCGACGCAACACTCTGTCAAAGAATTACGCTCCATTGGTATTCAACCAGATGTTCTATTGTGTCGCGCCGATCGTCCGATTCCAGAAGATGAGCGACGTAAGATAGCGCTATTTACCAATGTAGAAGAACGCGCGGTTATTGAGTGTCTGGATGCAGATAGTATTTATAAGATACCAGGTCAGTTACACCAACAGGACCTGGATCAGATCGTTGTTGATAAATTGCGCCTTGAGGCACCTCCCGCAGACTTAACCGAATGGAACGAGTTCATTCATGCGATGGACAATCCTACCGGCGAAGTTACGATCGCTATGGTGGGCAAGTACATGGATTTAACCGAGTCCTATAAATCGCTTTCGGAATCATTGATTCATGCAGGCGCACATACAAGAACGAAAGTGAAGATTCAGTATGTTGATTCCGAATCAATCGAGACAGAGGGAACTGATTGCCTTGAAGGTGTCGATGCGATTCTTGTACCCGGCGGGTTTGGTGAACGTGGTATTGAAGGCAAGATTAAAACAGTTACTTATGCGCGTGAAAATAAAATTCCTTATCTCGGAATTTGCCTCGGCATGCAAGTTGCGGTGATCGAATATGCCCGTAATGTTGCTAATCTAAAAGGTGCCAACAGCACTGAGTTTGATTCGCAAACACCACACCCTGTGATTGCCTTGATCACTGAATGGCAAACAACAGATGGAAAAGTTGAGAAACGCGGCGAAGATTCAGATATGGGTGGTACTATGCGACTTGGAGGGCAGCTTTGCCATCTCGACGAAGGCAGTAAAGCGATGGCAGCCTATGGAAATAGTCAGATTACCGAGCGACATCGTCATCGCTATGAATTTAACAACAACTTTACAGAACTGCTCGAAGCAGCAGGCTTACGGTTCTCTGGCAAGTCAGTCGACAATAAACTGATGGAGATTATTGAGATACCTGATCACCCCTGGTTTATTGCCTGTCAGTTCCACCCGGAGTTCACATCTACCCCACGTGATGGCCATCCACTATTCACCAGTTTTATATCGGCGGCACGTGAAACGCATATCGATACACGCCAGGAGGCGGTAACGGTTTAATGAAAAATTTATGCGGATTTCCTATTGGACTGGATAAGCCATTCTTCCTGATTGCTGGCCCCTGCGTGATTGAGTCCGAGGAGTTGGCGATGGAAACAGCAACGCAGTTAAAGACGATTTCCGAATCGCTTGCTATACCTTTTATATACAAATCTTCCTTTGATAAAGCCAACCGAACTTCTTCCAGCAGTTTCAGAGGGCTTGGTCTTGAAGAAGGTTTACGAATATTGCAAAAAGTAAAAGACGAAGTTGGTGTACCTGTACTGACAGATGTACATGAAGATACACCACTAGATGAAGTCGCCAGTGTTGTTGATGTTTTACAGACACCGGCCTTCCTGGTGCGCCAGACGAATTTTATTCAGGCGGTTGCCAAACAAGGTAAGCCTGTAAACATCAAAAAAGGCCAGTTCCAGGCACCCTGGGATATGCAAAACGTTGTCGAAAAAGCCAAAGAAGTTGGCAACGATCAGATAATGGTGTGTGAGCGTGGCGCATCGTTTGGATATAACACTTTAGTATCAGATATGCGCTCACTCGCGATTATGCGCCAGACCGATTGTCCAGTGGTATTTGATGCCACCCATTCAGTACAGCAACCGGGCGGTCAGGGTGCAACCTCGGGTGGACAACGAGAGTTTGTACCGGTGTTAGCAAGAGCGGCAATGGCTGTGGGCATTTCAGGCTTATTTATGGAAACACACCCCGACCCAGCTAATGCAAAAAGTGATGGGCCCAACGCATGGCCGTTGCCGATGATGAAAGATTTATTAACGGTGCTAAAAGAAATCGATACCACTGTTAAACAACACCCATTTCATGAACAGAGCTTAATAAATTAATTAATTAGGAAATAGAGAAAAACATGAGTAACACCAAGATTAAAATGATTAAGGCCCGTGAGATTATAGATTCCCGCGGCAATCCGACAGTCGAAGCAGATGTAACTTTAGAATCAGGTGCGCTGGGTCGCGCCGCCGTACCATCAGGTGCATCAACCGGCACACGTGAAGCACTTGAATTACGTGATGGCGATAAGAGTCGTTTCCTGGGTAAAGGTGTTATTAAAGCCGTTGGTCATGTGAACAAGGAATTGAACGATGTTTGTTCGGGCATTGATGCGTTAGATCAGCGGGCGGTAGATCAAGCGATGCTGGATGCGGACGGTACAGAGAATAAAGACAAGTTTGGAGCCAATGCTTTATTGGCGGTTTCGCTGGCAACAGCTCACGCGGCAGCGAATGCACAGCAAAAACCTTTGTATGAAGTTTTGGCAACAAGTAATGATTTTCTGATGCCAGTCCCGATGATGAATATCATCAATGGTGGTGAACATGCTGATAATAGTGTCGACTTGCAAGAATTTATGATAATGCCGGTTGGTGCGCCTACCATGGCAGAGGCTATCCGTTATGGCGCTGAGATCTTTCATTCGCTGAAAAAAGTATTAAGCGATCAGGGAATGAATACGGCTGTAGGTGATGAGGGTGGTTTTGCGCCCGACCTACCATCCAATGAAGCGGCGATTAGCGTCATTCTACAGGCAGTAGAAAAAGCAGGTTACCGCCCAGGTGAAGATATTTTTATCGGCATCGATGCGGCGAGCAGTGAGTTTTATAAAGATGGAAAATATGATCTTGCCTCTGAAGGTAAGATTTTAGAAGCGGGTCAATTTATTGATATGTTGGATGACTGGGTGAGTAAGTATCCGATCCTCAGTATAGAAGATGGTATGGATGAGAGTGACTGGGATGGTTGGAAACAGCTAACCGAGCGCCTGGGTAATAAAATCCAGTTAGTGGGAGACGATTTGTTTGTAACTAACACAAAAATCCTGCAAGAAGGAATTGATAAGAATATTTCAAATTCGATTTTGATTAAGGTTAACCAAATTGGCACATTGAGTGAGACCCTGGATGCGATTGCGATGGCCAAGAAAGCCAATTATACCGCGGTCATCTCACATCGCTCTGGTGAAACTGAAGACACAACGATTGCTGATTTGGCCGTGGCGACATCAGCCGGACAGATTAAAACTGGATCAATGTCACGTTCTGATCGGGTTGCTAAGTACAATCAATTATTGCGTATTGCTGAGCAATTAGGCGACAAAACCCAATACGCAGGAAAAAAAGCCTTCTATAATATAGAAAACATGTAAATAACATCGTTTATGAAAATATTAGTTGCAGCCTCGTTTGTTTCGTTACTTGCCGTATTGCAATACGACTTGTGGTTTGGCGACGGCAGCCTCCGGGCTGCCTGGCAACTCGAGCAGCGTATTGCGCAGCAACAACAGGAAAATGCACAACTACAATTAAGAAATGATTCGCTGGCAGCCGAGGTGACTGATTTGAAATCAGGTACGGCGGCGATTGAGGAACGTGCCCGAAGCGAGCTCGGTATGATCAAAGAAGGTGAAACCTTTGTGCAAATAATCGATGACAAGAATAAAACTGATTGATCTCACTTAACCAGTATCTAACTAATACCATTAATAAATAACCTCTATGTCTGATTCACCTGCATCGTCCAACAAGGCACGTTATTGGGTTATAGTACCTGCCGCAGGTATTGGCAAACGCATGGGGGGAGATGTACCCAAACAATATCTTCCTCTAGCGGGTCGTCGTGTCATTGAACATACACTTAATCGTCTTTCCCAACATCCGTTTATCGCAGAGATCGTGGTGGTAGTATCTGAAGGCGATAGTTACTGGAAAAATATACGGCATGACTGGGTTTCTCGACCTGTAAAGACTGTTATCGGCGGCGAAGAGCGTTGTCATTCAGTATTAAATGGTTTGAGGTCTATAAAAAATATGGCCGATGCAAAAGATTGGGTGCTGGTGCATGACGCAGCAAGACCATGTGTGCGACCCGCTGATATAGAAATGCTAATTTCAGAATGTCGGAATGAAGTCGGTGGGTTATTGGGACTGCCGGTTAAAGACACCATGAAACAGGTTGATAGTGATAACAGGATCGCAGAGACGTTAGAACGCGAACAAGTTTGGCACGCCTTAACACCACAGATGTTTCGCTATGAAGATTTGCTATCCTCACTGGAAGCGGTGCTCGATAAAAATGAAATGGTCACCGATGAAGCCATGGCGATGGAACGGGCAGGGTTTAAGCCAAAAATGGTCTCGGGTCATGCGGACAATATAAAGATTACCCACCCGGATGATCTTGCGCTCGCTGAGTTTTATTTACGGCAGCAACATAGTCAGGGGATCGCCGTGTTCGATGATGGTATGAGTGATGGCGGATAAAAAAATGACTTTACGCATTGGAAATGGATTTGATGCACACCGCTTCAAGCAAGGAAGTAAATTAATCCTTGGCGGCGTAGAAATCGAACATCCGCTGGGATTAGAAGCACACTCGGATGGTGATGTAGTATTACATGCGCTCTGTGATGCTATTCTTGGCGCGCTTGCCAAAGGCGATATCGGCAAACATTTCCCCGATACATCTCAAGACTTCAATGGCATTGATAGTCGAATCCTGTTACGACAGGTGACGGATATGATGGAAGCTGATCAATATGCGATTAGCAATATCGATATTACTATCATTGCACAGGCACCCAAACTGGCTCCTCATATCGATGCGATGCGAGGTAACATCTCGCAAGATCTAAAAACTGATATCCATAACGTCAGCGTAAAAGCTACGACGACAGAGAAAATGGGATTTACGGGTCGTGAAGAAGGCATTGCGGTTATCAGTTCTGTTTTAATTGCTTCTTCTTCAGAAAACTAATCATTGCCTGATTCGACTACAATCACCTCGCTGCAAAAAATATTTCCTCGGGCTTATCCTAAGCCAGTCAGCTCAGGTCTAATCAAACAGTCCCCAGAAGATTTTATTGTTGAAGAAGCCTTATCGTTTCCCTTTAGTGGTGAAGGCGAGCATGCTTATCTCAAAATACGTAAGACCGATCAAAATACGATGTGGGTTGTAGGTGTTCTGGCGAAACACTTTGGTGTGAAAGAAAGAGATATTGGCTATGCCGGCCTCAAAGATCGGCGGGCAGTAACGTCACAATGGTTTAGTCTGCTTGCCAAATCAGCAACACCAGAAAAAATAGCCGCATTTACTCAACCCGGTATTGAGATAGTAGATATTCAGCGCCATTCGGGAAAACTGCGCAAAGGCGCTATAAAACACAATGCCTTCAAACTAACGGTACGTGAATTTGATGCAGATGAATCTAAACTGCATGCTCGTGTTAGCGATATTATAAGTATGGGAGTGCCCAATTATTTTGATGAACAACGCTTTGGTCGTCAGCGACAAAACCTGGCGGCAGCGACTAAACTTTTCAATGGTGAACTGCGAGGCAAACTCAGTCCAAAAAAATCGAAACGTCGAATTTATTTGTCAGCAGCGCGTTCCTGGCTTTTTAATCTGGTAGTAGCTGAGCGTGTTCATCAAAACTGTTGGGCAAGTGGCTTAAACGGTGATGTCTTCATGCTTGAGGGGAGTAAAAAATTCTTTCATGAAGAAAACCTATCAGACGATCTCGTATCACGCTTAAAGAAGAATGATATTCATCCTACAGCACCGTTATGGGGGGAAGGTGAGATTCAAACGTCATCAACAGCAAAAGAATTAGAGCTAGGCGTACTCGAAGATTGGAAGCTTTGGTGTCAGCAGCTCGTCGATTCGCGCATGAAACAACAGCGTCGTGCAACACGTATGCTACCGCAGGGGTTTGAATATGATTACAATAAAACAAAAGCCCGCCTTGAAGTTTCTTTTAACTTGCCGGCGGGCTGTTATGCCACCAACCTGCTAAGAGAGATCGTGGCGTTTGATTGAGTCGTCGTGTTAACTGGATAACTTAAATTGGTTTACCAGTGAGTCTAGTTGTGACGATAGTTTAGATAGCTCGTTACTGGCAGACGCAGTTTGTTCAGTGGCGCCAGCCGTGTCCTGAGAAAGTTGACTGATACTGATAATGCTTCGGTTCATTTCATCAGCTACCGAGGTTTGTTCTTCTGCGGCACTGGCAATCATGGTATTCATTTCATTGATTGTACCTACTGCTCGGGTAATCGCTTCAAGTGATTCAGCTGCTTCTTTCGCCTGTTCAACACCAGATTGTGCTTGCGTACGACCTTGCTCCATTACTGCGACCGCGTTGCGTGAACCAGTCTGCAGTTTTTCGATCATATCCTGGATCTCATTGGTAGATTCCTGAGTCCGACTGGCCAGGGTACGAACTTCATCAGCTACGACAGCAAAACCGCGACCCTGCTCTCCAGCACGTGCCGCTTCGATAGCTGCATTGAGTGCCAGCAGATTAGTTTGTTCCGCAATGCTTTTAATTACATCCAACACGGTACCAATGTTATCGCTATCAGTTTCTAATTGGTGGATAACTTCAGCGGACTGTTCGACACTGGTTGCTAACTGTTGTATAGCATTACTGGTTTGCAATACGATCTCTTTGCCGCCCTTGGCTTCATTATCGGCATTGGTCGCGGCACCGGCAGCTGAGCTGGCATTATTGGCAACTTCCTGCACAGTTGCCGTCATTTGATTCATTGCTGTTGCAACCTGTTCGGTCTCGGATGACTGGGTTGCAATATTGTTGCTTGAGTTGCTGGCCACGGTATTCATTTCTTCGGATGCGGCTGCGAGTTGAGTGGTTGCACTGCTAATTTGTTGCACCAGAGCCTCAAACTTTTCAATCATGTGATTGAACTCAACCCCAATGATTTTCATCTCGTCAGTATTTTTTAAATTCATACGCACAGTCATATCGCCTTCACCCATACGGTGTAGTGCTGAGGTGAATTCTGACAGGCCCTTATTTAGTACCATATGATAAGCCATGCTCATATAAGCAAAAAAGAGCAAAGTTACGCCGACGATGGCGTATAGGCTATTTCTAAGCCCTTCATCTGCAATTCCAACGATAGCTATGTAACCGAAGATCACGGTTGGAATTAAACTTACGATAAAAAGCATCAAAATCTTAATATGACTGGGTAGCTTTATTAGTATTGCCATTGCAGGTGCGAACATACCGCTCATCCTCTTCTCCTCAAGTGCCTAATCACCACAAAATTGGGGGCTGGTAGAGGTTTATCGGAAAAAAAGAGCAAAAGCTTTAGGTTATTGGGCTATTTAAGTTGCTGATTTTTTAAGTGCTACGACGTAGCAAAACATATACGGCGCCTGTCCCACCATCACATTTACGGGCAGAACAAAAGGCCAATATATTGTCCCACTGTCGTAACCAGCTGTTGAGGCGGGATTTCAATACCGGGATCTTATTTTCCGAACCCAGCCCCTTGCCATGGATGATACGGACACAGCGGATGTGCTGCTGCTGGCACTGGATAATGAAGCTTCTGAGCGCATCATGGGCCTGTTGAGTGGTCATCCGATGCAGGTCTAGCTCGGCCTCAATACTATATTGTCCCTTGCGCAATTTACGCATAACAGTTTGCTGTACGCCGGACTGGGCAAAACTCAACTCATCTTCAGAGTCCACGCCAGCCTCAATAATGGCATCAAGTGAAAGAGGCTCGAGGGATGCATCCAGGACATCCTGCTCATCCGATATACGCTGCTTCGGAACAGGTTTTATGTGTGTCCGAAAAGGGCTGATTCGGTCATCATTTAAGCGGCGGCTACCTGAAACGGCATCCCTGAACAGGGAGCGTGATTCTGGGTCAATATCTTTATCGTCACTCATTGCCGTTACTCATTACTGGAAGTGATTTATGTCTACTTGAGGTGCGTGTTTTGCGTTGGTATTTCCAGTATATTAACCCATTGGGGTAAGAGTAGTCCCCGGAAGGTTAATCATTTATGCACATCTTGTTGAGTAACGATGACGGCTATGAGGCCCCAGGAATAAAGTGTCTAGCTGAGGTACTTGAGAGCAAGTCACAGGTGACGGTTGTCGCCCCTGATCGCAATCGTAGCGGGGCAAGTAACTCACTGACCCTTGAATATCCGATTCGTGCTGACAGGATGTCCCCTGATGTGGTCCGGGTTGATGGAACCCCTACAGATTGTGTGCATTTGGCCATAACGGGCTTACTCAAACAGGAACCGGATATTGTCATATCGGGTATCAATGCGGGTGCCAATATGGGCGATGATGTGCTCTATTCAGGTACAGTTGCCGCGGCGATGGAAGGGCGTTTTTTAGGGCTACCCGCTATTGCGGTGTCCTTAGTCGGTCCACAACTTAACTACTATGAAACAGCGGCTCAGGTAGTATTGTCCTTGCTGGATGACTTGCCCAATGCACCGCTGCCCTCTGACACGATTTTAAATATCAATGTCCCGGATTTGCCTTTTGAAGAAATATCCGGCATTCAGACCACACGTCTTGGACGCCGGCATAAATCGGAGCCCGTTATTAAATCCAGCGATCCGCGCGGCCGAGATCTTTACTGGGTAGGTCCACCTGGCGAAGAAAAAGAAGAAGGACCTGGAACCGATTTTTATGCGGTAAGAAATGGTTATGTCTCGATTACACCGTTGCACGTGGATTTAACCCGCCATGCAGCACTGACAGATCTGGATCACTGGCTGACAAAGGTAAATAAATGAAAATAATTATAATGACTGCCATGACGAGTAGGCGGGGGCTTGTTTCGAAATGATTTCTACACAAGGTATTGGCATGACATCGCAGCGGACACGTGATCGATTGGTTGAGCGATTGTCGAAAGAAGGCATTAGTGATCAGGGCGTGCTTGATGTTATCCGGAAAACACCCCGACATTTGTTTATGGATGAGGCTATGTCGAGCCGAGCTTACGAAGATACTGCACTGCCGATAGGGCATGGTCAGACCATTTCCCAGCCCTATATTGTCGCCCGCATGACCGAGGCAATTCTCCAGCCAGTAGTCCCCAGCAAAATTCTCGAAATTGGCACGGGCTCAGGTTATCAGACTGCGGTGCTGGCACAGTTAATCGACCAGGTTTATAGCATTGAACGCATTGATGCGTTGCATTCGCTGGCTAGACAGCGCTTACAACAGCTTAAATTACACAATGTGCACTTACGGCTGGGCGATGGTTATGCAGGCTGGCGTAATAAAGCACCATTTGATGCGATTATTGTGACCGCTGCACCTGAGACGATACCGAGAGAACTGATACAACAATTAAGCTTCGGTGGTCGTATGATCATTCCTGTTGGTGAACAGTTACAGCAACGACTTTTGGTCATCACTCGCGAAGAAGAGGGCGTGATTGAGGAAGAATTAGAGTGGGTCAGCTTTGTGCCCATGTTAAAAGGACAAAATTAAATAAGAGAAGAAGTAGATGACGTTGAAAATTTTCCAACCCATGTTTGAAAAGGCGATGTTGTGGTCGCGACACCGGCACGCGCCTGCCTATTTAGGGGGGCTGAGTTTTGCTGAATCTTGTGTACTGCCATTTCCCCCACCTGATGTCATGCTGGCACCCATGTCCCTGGCGAATCCGCCGCGTGCCTGGCGCTTTGCACTGCTAACGACCATCTTTTCGGTCCTCGGTGGACTGTTTGGCTATGTACTTGGAGCTTATTTCTTTCAGCTGATCGAGCCGTTTTTAGCTGAACATGGTTATATGGAGCACTACAAGCGTGTTGTCGTGCTCAAGGATGAATATGGAATATGGGCAATTTTTATTGCCGCTTTTTCGCCGATTCCTTACAAAATTTTCACTATCTCGGCAGGTGCGCTGGGTATGGCCCTGGCGCCGTTTGTACTTGCCTCATTTGTAGGCCGTGGTGCACGCTTTTTCCTTGTTGCAGGCCTTATGTATTGGGGCGGTGAGAAAATGGAACATAAGCTAAAACAGTATGTCGATTGGTTAGGTTGGGGCGTTGTCCTGCTAGCGGTCATTGCTTCTTATTTGGTTCATAGATTTATATGACGAAGACGAGATTTCTTGGCTGGCTCTGTATTGGGGCCGTTGTTGCTTTAGCCGGGTGTACACACGGCAGCTCCTATAGTTACAGTTATTACACGGGCAAGAAGAATCCACGTATAAAACGTGAGCAACCGGCTCAAAAACCGACCACTACTAATCGAAGCTACCACATTGTCGCAAAAGGGGAGACTCTGTATTCGATTGCCTGGCAGCACGGTTATGATGTTCGGCAAGTAGCTCGCTGGAATCGAATTCGAGCACCGTACACCATTTATCCACAACAAAAACTTAGCCTAAAGCCAACGCGCTCAACTGCCGCCATAAAACCTAAGAAGCCGCGAGCATCAAAGCAGGCTGGAGCCAATAAGCCAGACAGCAAGCGGGTAAAAGATCCGCGAGCGGGATCAAAAAATACGAAAAAAATCAGTTGGCAGTGGCCAACAAAAGGTAAGATAATCGGGAAATACGTCGCCCGTGATAGCGGCAAAAAGGGATTAGACATTGCGGGCAAAAAAGGGCAACGTATCTATGCCGCGGCAAATGGAGTGATTGTATACAGTGGCAACGGGCTGCGTGGCTATGGAAAGCTAATTATTATAAAACATAACGACACTTATTTTAGTGCTTATGCACACAACAATCGTTTGTTTGTTAAAGAAGGTAAAAAAGTTAATAAAGGCCAACACATTGCGGATATGGGAAGCAGTGGTGCACAACGTGTCATGCTGCATTTTGAAGTTCGTCGAAATGGCAAGCCAGTTGATCCAATACGGTACTTACCAAGACGGCGTTAACCCAGTTAGGTGGATGGAGTATGAGGGAACAAAGCAAGAGCGCGAAATCAAAAGCTGACGAAGATATTGAAGAAGTAGAAGTTGAAGAAGAACTTGATCTGGATGAGGAGGCAACAACTGAAGTTGCTAAAGCGGACGAGCCAGAAGAGAAAGAAAAAGAGAGCTTCAAGCCCGGTGCTATTCCAGACGGGCAACTAGACGCGACACGCCTTTATCTTGGCGAAATCGGTTTTTCTCCTTTGCTGACAGCTGAAGAAGAAGTCCATTATTCCAGGCTGGCGCAAAAAGGCGAAGAGTCTGGTCGTAAGAAAATGATTGAAAGCAACCTGCGACTGGTTGTGAAAATCGCAAGACGTTATTTAAATCGTGGTCTGGCTTTGCTGGATCTAATCGAAGAAGGCAACCTCGGTCTTATTCGAGCCGTTGAAAAATTTGATCCTGAGCGCGGTTTCCGTTTTTCCACCTATGCGACCTGGTGGATTCGTCAAACTATCGAACGCGCCATCATGAATCAAACGCGGACCATTCGATTGCCGATCCATGTTGTAAAAGAGATCAATATCTATTTACGCGCTGCACGTCACCTTGCTCAGACACTCGATCATGAGCCCAGTCCTGAAGAAATAGCCGAGATGCTAGATAAACCCATCGCCGATGTGAAACGCATGTTGGGTTTAAATGAACGAATCACATCTGTAGATACTCCTCTGGGACGTGATGCTGATAATTCACTTCTAGATGCCATTCCTGATGAAAACAACACTGATCCAATCTTATTACTCCAGGACGATGATGTCAGAGGTAATATAGAGCAATGGCTGGGGCAGTTAACAGACAAGCAACGTGAAGTAGTAGAAAGACGCTTTGGTCTGAATGGTCATGATGTTTCCACACTCGAAGAAGTAGGAAATACTATCGGTGTTACCCGTGAGCGGGTTCGACAAATACAGATCGAGGCATTACGTAAGCTACGAGAGATTCTTGAGAAAGAAGGCTTCTCTGGTGATGCACTTCTACGATAGTTTTTTCTAAGTCTTTTAAATGTGGTGCACTTTCGATGCGATTATTGAGTGTGCAACAGTACGATCTTTTTGAATTCCAAAAATCCTAAACAATCATCAAAGCAGCAGCTACTCTTCGGTTTTCTGAGGCAAGTACATTGTAGGTTCGGCAAGCAGCAGGTGTGTTCATGACTTCTATACCAATCTTCTCTTGATAGCACTGTTGCAAAATTTCAGCTTTTGGGAATGTCAGCGACTGACCGGTCCCCAGCAAGATGACCTCTGGATCTATCTCAAGTAAACGCTGCATATCCTGCTGCGTGAGGTTGGGTGGGTTATCAAGCCAATCCTGGATTAATTGATCAGGGGTGACGATCAGACTGCTGGTTAGTGTCATCAGCGAATGGCTATGCTGACCCTCTGCAGTAGTATCCGAGCCTGTAGCTGAGCTAGGATCTAAGTAAGGATCTGAACCGGCATCGGCCGAATATTGCTGTATTTTGACCGAACCAGTCTCATAGCTGTGGATAATATTGGCTGAACGTGTCTCAAGACTTAATTTCACAAGTAATCCTGTCCATTTGGCTGATTGACAGCCCCTTAAGGTTATCTGTAATGTTAGCATCTTTCGCTAAGGCGCTGAATTCGCGACATTTAACAGGCTTAACCCATTGATTGACGATTTCCCCAGGATAAAACGTCTTCCACCCTACGTCTTCAATATCGTAAATGAATTGAAAGCGGCTGCGCGCGCAAGGGGTGAAGATATAATTGACTTCGGAATGGGGAATCCTGATCAGCCCACCCCAAAGCACATCGTCGACAAATTGATCGAGGTTTCGCAGCGCTCAGATACCCACCGATACTCACTATCAAGAGGGATTCCTCGTCTAAGACGGGCTATTTGTCGCTGGTACGCTGATAAATACGAGGTAGAGCTGGACTCGGACAGTGAGGCCATTGTCACCATTGGTTCCAAGGAAGGCCTGGCACACCTGGCACTGGCAACGGTCGGACCCGGTGATGCGGTACTGGTGCCTAATCCTGCTTATCCTATTCACCCCTACGGTTTCATTATTGCCGGCGCCGATATCCGGCATGTGCCACTGACGCCAGATATCGACTTTTTTGAAGAGCTGGAAAAAGCCATTAAAGACTCCTGGCCGAAGCCAAAAATGCTGGTGCTGAACTTCCCCGGTAATCCGACCACCCAGTGTGTCGATCTCGAATTTTTTGAAAAAGTCGTCGAAATAGCCCGCGAACACAGTATTTGGGTCGTCCACGACCTGGCCTACTCGGAAATCGTCTTTGATGGCTATAAAGCACCCTCGATTTTGCAGGTTCCAGGGGCAAAAGAGGTCGCTGTGGAGTTTTATAGTCTCTCAAAGACCTATAATATGCCCGGCTGGCGGGTTGGATTCATGGTAGGCAACACTTCATTGGTAGCGGCGCTGACACGTATGAAATCATATCTCGATTATGGGATGTTCACCCCGATTCAGGTGGCAGCGATTGCAGCGCTGGAAGGACCGCAGGACTGCGTCGATGAGATTGTCGAGCGTTACCGAATTCGACGCGATGTGCTTTGCGAGGGCTTGTGTTCAATCGGTTGGCAAGTCGAAAAACCCAAGGCGACCATGTTTGTATGGGCCCCGATTCCGGAGAAATTCCGTGAGATGGGGTCGCTGGAATTTTCGAAGCTATTACTAAAGGAAGCCAAAGTAGCGGTATCGCCAGGAATCGGGTTTGGTGATTATGGCGATGAATATGTCCGCTTTGGTTTGATCGAAAATGAACATCGGACACGTCAGGCCGTGCGTGGAATACGCGATATGTTTAAACGTTTAGAAAAAGAGTAAATAAATTGGAACCAGTACAGGTAGGTTTGTTAGGGCTCGGCACCGTTGGTGGCGGCACAGTTAATGTTCTAAAAAGAAATGCACAAGAGATTGCGCGTCGAGCAGGGCGTGGCATTGAAATTACGCATGCTGCGGCAAGAGACATCAATAAAAAAAGAATTTGTGATACAGATGGTATTCAGTTAACCGTTGATCCCTTTGAAGTCGTTAGTAATCCCTATGTTGATATCGTTGTCGAATTAATTGGAGGCGATTCGCTTGCGTTAGAATTGGTGATGCAGGCAATTGATAACGGTAAGCATGTTGTTACTGCGAATAAAGCTCTCATCGCTAAACATGGCAATGAAATTTTTGCTGCCGCACAAAAGAAAGGTGTGATGGTAGCTTTCGAAGCAGCAGTTGCTGGCGGCATACCAATTATCAAAGCGATTCGCGAAGGTTTATCAGGCAACCAGATCAAATGGTTGGCCGGCATTATTAATGGTACCGGTAACTTTATCCTGACCGAGATGCGCGACAAGGGTCGTGATTTTGCCGATGTATTAAAAGAAGCACAGGAACTGGGTTATGCCGAAGCTGATCCCACCTTTGATGTTGAAGGCATAGATGCGGCACATAAGCTAACGATTCTGGCATCGATTGCATTTGGCATTCCTCTGCAGTTTGAAAAAGCCTATACCGAGGGTATAACCACTATAACTCGCGATGATGTTTCCTATGCAGAAGAGTTAGGTTATCGCATTAAACATTTAGGTGTTTCCAGGAAAACGGAAAAGGGTATTGAGTTACGCGTACATCCGACTCTGATTCCAGAGCGCCGTCTTATTGCCAATGTTGATGGTGTAATGAACGCGGTATTAGTTAATGGCGATGCAGTTGGTCCAACGCTATATTATGGTGCTGGTGCCGGTGATGAACCGACTGCTTCTGCTGTAGTGGCAGATGTGGTCGATGTGGTGCGCGCCTTAACCTCAGACCCAGAGAATCGTGTGCCCCATTTAGCCTTCCAGGCTGATGCCTTGTCTGACACACCGATCCTGTCAATGGATGATGTGGAGACGGCTTATTACTTGCGAATGAATGCGAGCGACAAGCCCGGTGTCTTAGCTGAAGTGACTAAGGTATTAGGCGATCATGACATCAGTATTGAAGCCATAATCCAAAAAGAGCCCGAAGGTGAGAAAAAAGAAGCAAGCGTTATTATGCTTACACACCAGGTTCTGGAAAAAAACATGAACGATGCGATTTCTAAGATTGAATCTCTGGATGCTATCCATGACCAGGTCACACGTATTCGCATGGAGACACTTAGCTCAGACTAAGCAAATATATAGAATGATAAAGATTTAGAGGTTTACTAAAATGCCATTAAGACCCCGTTATACTGGTTTAATTGATAAGTATCGTGATCGTTTACCCGTTCATGACGACACACGTATCATCAGTCTGGGTGAAGGAAACACACCATTGATTCGTCTTAGCAATATTCCTGCCTTGTTAGGCAAGGATGTTGATATATATGTGAAATACGAAGGCTTAAATCCAACCGGCTCATTTAAAGATCGTGGTATGTGTATGGCGGTTACCAAGGCGGTTGAAGAAGGTAGTAAAGCTATCATTTGTGCGTCAACGGGTAATACCTCTGCGGCAGCGGCAGCATACGCTGCGCGTGCAGGCATCACTGCATTTGTTTTAATACCAGAAGGTAAAATAGCGCTGGGTAAATTAGCGCAAGCAATGATACATGGCGCAGTCGTTATTCAAATTAAGGGCAACTTTGATGAAGGTATGCAATTAGTTAAAGAGGTCGGTGAAGAAGCGCCAGTTACGATCGTGAATTCAATTAATCCGTTTCGTTTGCAAGGTCAAAAGACAGCCGCGTTTGAAATTCTTGAAGAGTTAGGTGCGGCACCGGACTATCACTGCATACCAGTAGGAAATGCCGGCAACATCACCGCACACTGGATGGGCTATAAGGAATATCATGAAAATGGTATCGTCAATGGTCTGCCCAAGATGGTTGGTTACCAGGCCTCGGGTTCGGCCCCGTTTATGCGCGGTGAAATGGTTGATAATCCTGAAACCGTTGCAACTGCAATCCGTATTGGTCATCCACAAAGCTGGGATAAAGCCTGGAAAGTTCAGGAAGAGTGTGGCGGTTGGTTTGATGAGTGCTCGGATGAAGAAATTCTTGCAGCGCAAAAAATGTTAACCGAAAAAGAAGGCGTCTTTTGTGAGCCAGCCTCGGCAGCATCACTGGCAGGTGCCATGCGTGATATCAAGTCAGGCAAAATCGAAGAAGGCTCTAAAATTGTTTGTACCTTAACCGGGCACGGATTAAAAGATCCAGACACAGCGATAAAACAGTGTGAAGGCAGTAGTAATATGATTACGGTCGATGCAACGCTTGAACAGGTTAAAAAAGCAATTATGGACAACATGCGGTAATAAACATGCCTGCGTCACTGAAGAGATAATCAGTGTCTACCTTTACCCTTTACTATCCTGGTTTGCTCGGTCCAAATGTTCCATTAGAAGAGCTTGGTGGCGCTGAGTGGCCAGATACAAGTCAAACAGAAAATCTCTGTAAGCTTTTAACAAGTGCATCTAGTAAAAATATACAGCCATTACCCAAAACCAGTATCGAGGCACAGGTACTAAGCTGTTTAGGTTTATCGTTGCCTGCAGGCGCCGAGTTACCCATCGCATACTATCGTGCGATTAATCATGAAATAAATGAACAATCGATCTTGTGTCTTGATCCTGTCCATATACAGATAGACCGAGACGAGGCAGTTCTTGTTGCGAATGAGTCGCTTGATATATCAAAAGATGATGCACTCCAGGTTATTAACGACTTGAATCAACATTTCCAGCAAGATGGTTTGACTATTCATTATCATAATGAACATCAGTGGTTAATGACCGGCGATATCAGTATCGAGACTTTCTCTCTGGGAGATGTCATGTTCAGAAACATAAACGAATATCAAGTCACTGGTCTTGACGCAAAGAAATGGCGTTCAATTATTAACGAAGTACAAATGCTGTTACATGCTCACCCTGTTAATGAGAGACGCGAACAACAAGGCACGATTGCCATCAATAGCTTATGGGTTTGGGGTGGCGGACAGCCTGGCCAGCATAGGACGAATATTAATCTTGTTTACGCAAATGATTTGCTGGTCACTGATATAGCTAGAGCCATTAATATTGATTACGAAGCTGTACCAGATAGATTGGATTCGAATGTGTTACGTGATCGTAAAACCCTGCTGATACTGACTGAACAAATGCATGCGGTTAGGCAAAACGATGTATTCGCATGGTTTGATTATTTGCATCTTTTAGATAAAGAAGTGATACGACCGCTGATAGATATGTTGAAAAATGATACGCTTAATGAATTTGTTATTATAAGCGACACAGTAAGTATAAAAATTAACAAGAATGATCTAAAGAATAAATTCTGGCAGTTTTGGAAAAAGACAAGATCACTTGAAGACTGCATGAAAATTTTAAGAAAGCAATATGGCTATTAGACCAAGAATCATTACGCGAGAAATCAGTGTCGAGGATAATCTGGCTGCTGATATGCATCCTGTGTTAAAGCGAGTTTATCTCGCGCGTAATGTTTCTGACCCTGTTGAAACAGAAAATTCACTGCAGCAGTTAATCCCCTTCGATAAATTAAAAGGAATTAAAGAAGCAGTCGCCATTTTAGCTGAGGCAATTCAGGAACAGAAACGAATCCTGATAGTTGGGGATTACGATGCCGATGGTGCAACTAGTTGCGCGTTAGCTGTCCGGGTATTGCGCGCATTGGGTTGTCAGAGCGTCAACTATCTGGTCCCAAATCGCTTTGAGTATGGTTATGGACTAACACCAGAGATTGTTGCGGTAGCAAAACAACACGACCCTGATCTGATTATTACTGTTGATAATGGTATTGCCAGCGTTGAAGGTGTGAATGCTGCAAATGCTGCAGGTATTAATGTACTGGTCACCGATCATCATCTTGCTGGTGAGGTACTGCCAGATGCAGTCGCGATTGTTAACCCTAATCAACCTGGTGATAGCTTTGCCAGCAAAAACCTTGCAGGGGTAGGGGTCGTTTTTTATCTAATGGCGGCTTTACGCGCCCACTTAAGAGAACAGGGTTGGTTTGCTCTGAAGGATATAGCTGAACCCAATCTTGCTGAATATCTAGATCTGGTGGCGCTTGGCACAGTCGCCGACGTAGTTAAGCTGGATCATAATAATCGAATTCTTGTTGCGCAGGGCGTTGCGCGAATGCGTGCCGGCAAAGCCTGTGCAGGTATACGCGCCTTACTCAAGGTGTCTGGTCGTGATGAGAAAAAGATAGTGAGTAGTGATTTAGGCTTTTGTGTAGGACCTCGTCTGAACGCGGCAGGCCGACTTGATAATATTAGCATCGGTATCGATTGTTTATTGAGTGACAGTGATGATGACGCTCTGGAAAAAGCCAAGATTCTGGATGAGTTTAATCGAGAGCGCCGCAATATCGAACAGACGATGCGAGAACAAGCAAATATTCATCTTGAAACTATTTTATCTACGCAGTCTAGCGATGATCTGCCGAGCAGCATATGCTTGTATGACGAAGCCTTTCATGAAGGGGTGATAGGTATCATCGCCGGTCGTATTAAAGAACAACTACATCGACCTACCATTGTGTTTGCACGAAGCGGTGCTGATTTAATAAAAGGATCGGCACGTTCAATCCCTGGCTTACACATCCGGGATGCCCTGGATCGAGTGGCTACCTTACATCCAGAATTACTTTCAAAATTCGGTGGTCATGCAATGGCAGCAGGGTTAACTTTAAAGAAGGCAGATTACGAGGCATTTTCAGCTGCTTTCAATAGTGTTGTAAATGATTTGCTCGATGATGATGCATTGCAGCAGGTTTTATATAGCGATGGCGAGTTACCATTAACAGAGATTAATTTATCGATGGCGGAAGCTTTACAGAATGCAGGGCCTTGGGGGCAGGGCTTTCCTGAGCCACAATTCGCAGGACGCTTTGATGTTGTGCAAAGACGGATTGTAGGCGAGCATCATCTCAAACTTCTTCTAAAAGCTGGCGACCAAACAATCGATGCAATTGCTTTTCGTAAGACGGATGCAGATTGGCCTGCGCAGGTTGAACAGGTCGATGTGATTTACAAACTTGACGTTAATGAATTTAACGGACGTCGTAGCGCCCAGTTTATTGTCGATTATATCGAACCGATCAATACTGATTTGACTACACAAAAAGGTTGAACCGAAATATGAAACAGCGTAATTACTTCTGGATTGTATTTTGCTGGGTAATATTACTGTCTGCATGGAGTGGTATTGCAGCAACAGCCACTTTTGCGGCAGATGAGGTTAATATATCTGACAAGCTCCCCTATGTAGACGTGTTGCATAAAGGTGAGATGGTACGTATTCAGCGTAATCCTGATATAGAAAATATAATCGACCTCGATTATGCGATTACCTCACGACCTTGCCCCCCTTATTGTATTCAACCTGCCAAATTGGCAGATGGAGTTGAAACAATAGCGGAGCTCGAGGTTCTAAATTACCTAAAGAAAATAAGTGCAGGGGGTAAAAATATTTTACTGATCGATTCTCGTGAAGCAAAGTGGCTGAGCAAAGGAATGATACCAGGGGCAATCAATATTCCATGGCAACGACTATATAATAAGACGGCCAGCACAAAAGAGATTACTAATCTCCTGCTTTTGCATTTTGATGTTGCACAAATAGATGGTTTATGGAATTTTCAAGACGCAAAGACTCTGGTCTTTTATTGTAATGGCAATTGGTGCGGACAGTCATCAACCAATATTAAGGCGCTGCTTGCGCTTGGCTATCCTGCGCATAAGTTGAAATGGTACCGTGGTGGGATGCAGGCATGGAAGTCGCTTGGTTTGACGACGGTTAAGCCCTGACGACTATCTTGATAACAGTAAAAAATAAAAATTATTAATAATATAATCATCATGAGTCTAGATAACCTACGAACACAATATATGCAGGCGGGACTTCAACGTTCATCGTTGGATGCTGATCCCTATAACAGTTTTTCAAAATGGTACGAGGATGCGATTAACAGCGGGATACCGGAGCCTACGGCCATGAGTATCGGCACCGTCGATGAAAAACAACAACCATGGCAACGTATGGTGCTACTTAAGTTATATGATCAGACCGGTTTCGTGTTTTTCACAAATTACGCCAGTCGCAAAGCCCAGCATATTGCTGAGAACAACAAAGTGAGTTTATTGTTTCCCTGGCATGCTTTAGGAAGACAGGTCAAAGTAACCGGTACGGCTCGCAAGCTCAGCACTACAGAGTCACTAAAGTATTTCATTACGCGTCCACGTGGTAGCCAGATAGGCGCCTGGGCTTCACCTCAAAGTAAAGTAATTACCTCTCGCTCGATACTCGATGCTAAAGTCGAGGAAGTTAAACAAAAGTTTAAGGACGGTGAGATCCCCTTGCCCTCATTCTGGGGCGGCTACCGTGTTTCTGCGTCGACAATAGAGTTTTGGCAAGCGAGGGATGATCGCTTGCATGATAGGTTTATTTATCAGCTGTCAGAGTCAAACGAGTGGCAGCTTGATCGGCTCGCGCCTTAATAATTTCGAACTGCTTGAAATAGATGCTATCGATTTCACATCACAGTTGTTATAGGCAGCGTAGAGAATCAGGAGCAGTTACATTGACTGTTGCAGCTGAATTTGTGAGTATCTGCTGTTATTAGAATTCATTCATAACGACATGGGAGAGCCATCATGGCAAAAGCAAGCGCTAGACATATACTGGTACAAACTGAAGAGCAGTGTGAAGCACTCAAAAAAGAGATTGAAGCCGGTGCAGATTTTGCGGCGATTGCAAAAGAACATTCCGATTGCCCGTCAGGCGAGCGCGGTGGTGAGCTCGGTGAATTCAGCCCTGGCCAAATGGTCAAGGAATTCGACGAAGTCGTTTTTAGTGGCGACCTAAATACTGTTTTGGGCCCTGTAAAAACACAATTCGGCTATCACTTACTGGAAATCACCAGTCGTAATGACTAAGCACTAATCACTACTCGGCTACGATCTCGTACGTAGCCCGAGTAACGAATCACAGTTAAACTTCCTCATTTTCAATGACTAAGCCTTGCTGCTAGGGTAAGATACGCGCCTTTATCCGTACAATAGTGACAGCAAGAAAGTAGTGAAATGTTAGAAACAGGTGTTATTCAGACTCGACTCAAAGACATGCAAGGGCGCAGCGATGCGCTGAGGGGGTATCTTTGACTACGATACCAAGCGTGAACGCCTCGACGAGGTGATTAGAGAACTCGAGGATCCCAAAATTTGGGATACACCTGAGCGTGCCCAGGAACTGGGGCGAGAACGTGCCCGTCTCGAAAATATCGTGGAGACAATCTCAAACCTGGATAAAGGTCTTACCGATGCCAGTGACCTCATTGAAATGGCCGTCGAAGAAGAGGATGCAGAGACACTAGAGTCTGTTGTCGCTGATCTGGATCACCAGGAAAAACTCCTTGAGCGGTTGGAATTTGAACGCATGTTTTCGGGTGAGATGGATGCCAATGGCGCCTACCTCGACATCCAGGCTGGCTCAGGTGGGACAGAGGCACAAGATTGGGCTGAGATGCTACTCCGCATGTATTTACGCTGGGGTGAGGCACATGGTTTCAAGGTAGACTTAATTGAGGCCTCGGCTGGTGACGTTGCAGGCATCAAGAGTGCGACGATTCAGGTTAGTGGCGATTATGCCTTTGGCTGGTTGCGTACAGAAACCGGCGTACATCGACTGGTAAGAAAATCACCGTTTGATTCTGGTAATCGCCGGCATACTTCGTTTGCTTCGGTCTTTGTTTCGCCGGAAGTGGATGAGTCTATTGATATTGAGATTAATCCCTCTGATTTACGCATCGATACTTATCGTGCAAGCGGTGCGGGCGGCCAGCATGTTAACAAGACTGATTCCGCGGTAAGAATTACCCATGAACCCACGGGGGTCGTAGTGCAATGCCAAAATGGTCGTTCTCAGCATCAGAATAAAGATCAGGCGATGAAGCAATTAAAGGCCAAACTATATGAGGTAGAATTGCAAAAGCGTAATTCAGAGTTGCAGGCCATGGAAGATACTAAAGCAGATATAGGCTGGGGCAGTCAGATACGATCATATGTCCTGGATCAATCGCGAATCAAAGATTTGCGTACCAATATTGAAAAAACCAATACGCAGGCGGTGTTGGATGGTGACCTGGACGATTTTATTGAGGCGAGCCTGAAAAGCGGATTATAAGCAAAGCGGATTATAAGCTTGGCGACCTTTAGACTTATTTATAAAACTAGCTGGAAAAGATATGTCAGACAACGACAACAATAACGTAACTCCTGAAGATGAAAACAAACTGATCACGCAACGCCGTGAGAAATTAAAGGCCATGCGTGAAGAGGGTATTGCCTTTCCCAATGATTTTCGTCGTAACGTCGTCGCAGGTGAATTGCATGCTGAGTATGGCGAGAAAAGCAAAGAAGAGTTAGAAAAGCTTGGGGTTCGTGTAAGTGTGGCTGGCCGCATGATGTTAAAACGAGTCATGGGAAAGAATACTTTTGCTACTGTGCAGGATATGTCTGGCAACATACAATTTTTTGTAGGTCGTGATGCTTTGCCCGAAGGATTTTATAACGATCAGTTTAAAAAATGGGACCTGGGTGACATCATCGGTGCAGAGGGTGTGCTGATGAAAACTAACAAAGGCGAGTTGTCAGTAAAGGTCGACTCGATTCGTTTGTTGACTAAAGCATTACGTCCTTTGCCTGAGAAATTTAAGGGCCTCAGCGATCAAGAGACACGTTATCGTCAACGCTATCTTGATTTAATCATGAACGATGATTCGCGCAAAACTTTCCAGTTGCGTTCGAAAATTATTACCCACATCCGACAATTTTTAACTGAGCGTAACTTTCTTGAAGTTGAAACACCGATGATGCAGGTTATCCCGGGTGGCGCAACGGCGCGTCCGTTTACCACCTATCATAATGCGCTGGATATGGATTTATATTTACGAATTGCACCTGAACTCTATTTAAAGAGGCTGGTAGTTGGCGGTTTTGAACGGGTTTTTGAGATCAACCGAAACTTCAGGAACGAAGGCTTATCAACAAGGCATAATCCTGAATTCACCATGATAGAATTCTATGAGGCCTATGCTAATTACCATGACCTTATGGACATTACAGAAGGCATGCTACGTTCGATTGCTGAGAATGTAATCGGTAATACAAAAATACCTTATCAGGGCGATGAATACGATTTTGGTAAACCCTTCGCACGTATGACCGTGAAAGAGTCAATCCTGCACTTTAATCCTGATATAAAAGCAGAACAGCTAGATAACCTTGAACAAGCTGGCGCAATTGCAGAGCGTCTTCAGATACCCTTAAAGAAGACCTATGGCCTTGGTAAAATCCAAATCGAGATATTTGAGAAGACTGTTGAGCATCGTTTAATGGATCCAACCTTTATCACTGCTTATCCCACCGAGGTGTCGCCACTGGCACGTCGTAATGACGATGATCCTTTTGTTACTGATCGTTTTGAATTTTTTGTCGGCGGCCGTGAAATTGCCAATGGCTTTTCAGAGTTAAATGATGCCGAAGATCAGGCTGACCGCTTTAAGGCACAAGTCGAAGAAAAAGAAGCGGGTGATGATGAGGCTATGTTTTTCGATGAAGATTACATTACTGCTCTGGAGCACGGTATGCCGCCTACCGCGGGTGAAGGTATTGGTATTGATCGCTTAGTGATGTTGTTCACTGACTCACCATCAATACGTGACGTGCTGCTATTCCCACATATGCGCCCTGACAGTTAATCTTAGTTTAGAGCGCTTGTTATAAAAAAGGCACATCGAAACGATGTGCCTTTTTACTTGATTATTTATTGTTGTTCTAAAACGTTTACCCCAGTGCTGCTTGTGTTTCCTGCACGGCTTCAACATCAACCATTTCAGATTCGGGTTCAAGCCCAAGTTTAGCGAATGCCTTAACTGTACTTAAGTCAATTTTCGTAAGCGGGTGATCGCTACCCATATGGCTTTCAATGTTAGCTACGATAATAATATCGACATAGTCAGCAGGACCGTCTTTGTCACGGTTAATATCTTCATGCTCAGCAGCAACCGCAATGATTTCATCAGAGAAATTCCATTTCCTAAGGATGGCTTCACCGACAGCGCAGTGGGCCTTACTAATGATCGAGTCGAGCATGGCCTCGTTTTCGAGCAGCTCTGGCACGTCTTCCGCCATGGTTAGAATAGGTAAAGCACCAATATCATGGACAAGACCTGCAAGAAGGGCTTGATCAGGTTTTAGCTTAGTAAATTGACCGCATAGTGCATGGGAAAGTGCGGCGACTTGGGTACTGTGTTCCCATAAGGTCCGCAAGCGTTTGTCTGTCGCATCAGAGGTGGCTTGAAACATTTGCTCCATCGCAATACTGGTAACCAGATTGCGTGTCATGTCGCCACCCATGCGTGTCACGGCAGCCTCGACTGATTCAATTGTACGGGCAGCGCGAAGCAATGGACTGTTAGCTACCTGGATAAGCCTTGCAGATAGTGCTGCATCGCTGGTGATGACTTTGGCGACATCGCCCAAACCCGTATCTTCGTCTTCGAGTGTCTCTCGCACTCGCAAGGCGACTTCTGGCAATGTCGGCAAAACTAGTTTGTCATTTTCCAGATCTGAAAATAGTTTATCGAGGAGCTTTTCTTCTAATTCATTAAACACAGTATTCCCCTGAGTCCCTGTTATTAACTAACAAAGATATCGGCATCCTTGCCAGAATAGTTGAGGAAATTCTTCTATTCCAGGATGGATTATTTGGATTCTAATGAATAGGGTAGTGACTCGAAGCTGAGCAAGGGGCCATCCGCTGAGCCCAATCGTAGTTCTGTACTGTCGGCGTGGTTGAGCCGTATGACCGCAAGTAAATCAGTGCCTTTGCTGGAGGAGGGCTGAGCCATGACAACTTTGCCGGCCGATTGGCCATCTCCACCATGTAAATAGAGATCATCACCTGCAGCAGGGACTACCTCAGTATCCGTATGGAGTTTGAACATGCGGCGTTTGGGTTTACCCAAGTAGTGCATGCGGGCAACGATTTCCTGGCCTGGATAGCAGCCCTTTTTGAAGTTTACTCCGCCAATTAGCTCTAGATTGAGCATCTGGGGCACAAATTCCTCAACCGTCTCAGCTTGGATACTTGGCAGGCCTGCCTGTATATCCAGCCAATTCCAGCTCTGGGCACTCACCGCACCGCAATTTGGGATTAGCTTTAACCAGATTGCCTGGGCTACTGTAAGTGGGCAAAGAATGAGATGACGAGAAGGGATGGCGGGTACCTTGGTGATGAATGTTTGTTCATTCATTAGCAGCCCATAGTCAGATTCTGGCAGTGCCATGTCAATATCACCAAGGTTGTTGCCAATAAGCCCCAGACAGACCATTTCATTACTGACATCCGTAAGACTGACCTGACTGCGCAGCACAAACATACGCAGACGCTTCAGTGTCTTCTCCATCAATGAGTGCGGGAAGATTAAATAGTATTCGTTATCAGCGGGAATGATTAGAAATTGTGCAAGCATTCTACCCTTAGGATTACAGTAAGCACTGATCTGACTTGTAGATTGATCAATTAAGTTTATGTCATTACTAAATTGCGCTTGTAGAAAAGCTTGTGCATCGTCTCCTGTAACATGGATGATCCCGATCTGGTCCAGGCTAGCAAGGTGGCATCCTGACTCTAGTTGTGCAAACTCATCGCGCGGGCTATTTGCGAAACTTATTTGCCCTTGCTCATTCACTTTCCCCCCATGTTGGGTTAGAAAATTTTGCCATTCATTTGTCATGGTTACTTCACCGTTGCGTCGTTGAGTCTGTCGTCATTCAAGAGGCAGAGATTGTATCTCATTGGACGTACGATGCAATTGCGCTACACTTTAGAACAATGATAGCAAAGCAAAAAAGACCTAAGTTTCTCAACCTCTTACGCATACACTTACCAGTTACAGGGGTGAATTCTTTTGCACATCGTGTATCAGGTGCGTTGTTATTCTTGTCGGTGCCTTTGCTCATATATTGCTTCAGTCTCTCAATTAGAGATGCGGTGAGTTTTGAGCAACTCCTGGCCTTATTCGTAACACCTTTGTTCAAAGTGATTTTGACCTTACTTGCCTGGGCGGCAGGCCATCACTTGTTAGCAGGAATTCGCTTTTTGTTGACAGAACTAGATATTGGTACGTCGTTAACATCCGCAAAAAAAGCCTCATGGTTTATTAATATTGCAGGTGTTGTTGTCTTTTTATACGTTGGTTACTGCATCTGGTTATGAGTTGGCGTGCACAAGGAATGCGAACATGGTTGCTGCAGCGGCTCTCGGCGATTTATATGCTGTTATACGGCATTGGTTTTGCCATTTATGTCATTAATTATGACGTAGTTGATTTCGCGAGCTGGCAAGCCTTATTTGTTCCCCCTGTCGCAAATATTGCGACGCTGATTTTCTTTTTCTCTATTTTGTATCATGCCTGGGTTGGAATACGCGACATTTTGATTGATTACGTTAAGTGGTCACCACTACGTTTTGTCTTATGGACATTGGTGACGGCACTATTAATTGCATTGGGGGTCTGGGTGACCATGATTTTATATAGTGTGGTTACAGTATGAATATAGCCAAACGCAAATTTGATGTACTTGTTATTGGCGCCGGTGGGGGCGGTTTACGCTCTTCTTTACAATTATCGCAAGCCGAAGCAAAAGTTGCAGTTGTCTCTAAGGTGTTTCCAACACGCTCCCATACGGTTGCGGCACAAGGGGGGATGAATGCAGCGCTGGCAAATGTGAGTCCCGATAACTGGCATTGGCATATGTTTGATACGGTAAAAGGAAGTGATTACCTGGGCGATCAAGATGCTATTGAATATATGTGCCGGGCAGCTTCGCATTTAGTCTATGAACTGGAACACCAGGGTGTACCTTTTTCTCGTTTAGAGAACGGTAAGATTTATCAACGGCCTTTTGGTGGTCAGAGTCAGAACTTTGGTGGTGAGCAAGCGGCAAGGACCTGTGCAGCTGCCGATCGAACCGGTCATGCAATTTTGCATAGTCTCTATCAGCAAAATATCCGTGCCAAAACACATTTCTTTGATGAATTCTTTGCGATCGATTTGATTCGTGCCGATGATGGCATGATCTTAGGCGCGCTGGTGCTGGAAATAGAAACCGGTGAGCCGCTTATCATTGAAGCAAAAACAACATTGTTGGCAACAGGTGGTGTGGGCCAGTTATTCAGAACAAATACCAATGCACGAATAAATACTGGCGATGGTCTCGGCATGGCGTTGCGCGCAGGCATTCCACTCGAAGACATGGAGTTCTTCCAGTTTCATCCGACCGGAATTGCCGGCAGAGGCATGTTGATCACTGAAGGTGCACGTGGCGAGGGTGGTTTTCTTGTGAATAAAGATGGCGAGCGCTTTATGGAACGTTATGCGCCACACGCAAAAGACTTAGCAAGTCGTGATGTGGTGAGCCGTGCAATTTCTACTGAGGTACGTGAAGGCCGTGGCTGTGGTGAAAACAGCGACCATGTCATGCTAAAACTCGATCATCTGGGAAAGGAAGTACTCGCGAAAAGACTGCCTGGTATTAGTTCAATGGTGAAGACTTTTCTTGGGATTGATCCTGCGGAACAGTCGATTCCCGTTTTTCCAACTGCGCATTACACCATGGGCGGCATTCCTACCAATAAAGTTGGCCAGGTAGTTGTACCTGTCGAGCAAGGTGAAGAGTCTGTACAAGGCCTATATGCTGTCGGTGAGTGTGCTTGTGTCTCTGTGCACGGCGCCAATCGACTAGGCGGTAACTCTCTGCTGGATATTGTTGTGTTTGGTCGTGCCGCGGGCAATCACATTATTGATTTTCTCAAAGATAATCGATATCACCGCCCGCTAGAAGAGCAGGGTCTGGATATGGCTATGGAACGGTTAGCGCGTTGGGATAAAAAAGGACAAGGCGAAACCGTTGCCAATATAAAGTACGAACTACAGTCGATAATGGAAGAATACTGTGGTGTCTTTAGGACTCAGGATGTATTAGACAAAGGTTTGGAAAAAGTTTTGGAAATTGAGCAGCGCATGGCTGATGTTCGTCTGCAGGACCATAGCAAGACATTCAATACAGCACGAATCGAAGCCCTGGAGCTAGAAAACCTGGTTGATCTGGCGATAGCAACTGTCGCCTCGGCCGCAAAGCGCCATGAGAGCCGTGGTGCACACTCACGCATTGATTACCCGGATCGGGATGACGCTCGTTGGTTAAAGCACAGCCTGTATTATAAAAAGGAGAATCATATTGAATACAAACCGGTGCGACTCAAAGCGATGACAGTCGATACCTTTCCACCAAAAGAGCGCGTTTACTAAAGTGAATGCTAAATTAGTACGATAGTTATCGAGAGACGGCAACTAAAGACGAAAATTATGTTATTTAAAGTGCAGCGATATAATCCAGAGACGGATAAAAAACCATACATGCAAGAGTATCATCTTGATGATGTTACTTCTGGGATGATGTTACGAGATGCACTTCTCAAGATAAAAGAAAGTGATGAGACATTATCTTTTCGACATTCCTGTGGTGAAGGAGTCTGTGGCTCGGATGCATTAAATATTAACGGTAAAAACGGATTAGGTTGTCTGACACCTTTATCTGAACTCAAAGAGCCGATTGAAGTGCGGCCTGTGCCAGGTATGCCGATCATTCGTGATTTAGTTGTTGATATGACCCAGTTTTTTCATCACTACCGTGCAGTTAAACCCTATTTAACAGTGCATGATCCTATGCCTGAAGTTGAGCTTGCACAGACACCGGAAGAGCGCGATAAACTTGATGGATTGTATGAATGCATTCTTTGTGGATGTTGTACAACATCGTGTCCTTCTTTCTGGTGGAATCCTGATAAGTTTCGCGGTCCTGCAGCATTATTACAGGCCTATCGCTTTCTTGCTGATAGTCGGGATCAGGCAACCGATGAACGTCTTCAGGATCTTGATGGGCCATATCGAATGTTTCGATGCCACACGATCATGAATTGTGTGAATGTTTGTCCGAAGGAATTAAATCCTACTAAAGCAATTCATCACATTAAGCAAATGATGATCAAAGAGATGGTATAGTGAACGTTACACAAACTGACAATGAAGTCTCACGATTACGTTGGCAGTGCCGCCGGGGAATGCTGGAACTGGATGCCTTGCTTGGTGATTTTGTTGAACAACATTATATGCAACTGGATGAGCATGAAAAAGAAGTATTCAAGGAAGTGTTAAGTTTTCCTGATCAACTATTGTTTGACTATTTTTTTGGTAATGGAAAATCTATCGACAAGGATGTGAATAATGTTATCGAACGGATTCGATACGCCGTTACGCCTGAAGCTTGAGCCCTCAAGACGGCTAATACAATTTCAATTGCTGGTCCATGTGCTGGCAATTATCGCGATAAGCTTTCCTTCGTCTGTTCCACTAGCTGTTAAGCTAATTCTTTACGTCTATGTGGTTTATAGTGCAGTTCGTATTCAATACGATTATAAATCAGCTCAGAGCGAGTTGTTTGTTTGGCAGAAAACTACACAATGGGTTGAGATTGTTGAGGGAAAAGAAACGTTCTGGTCTTGTCAATCAGGTAACCTGGTATCGCCCTGGTTTGTGGTTGTTAATCTAGCCAGTGAAAATCGAAGGCGTCGTCTGTTGATAGTCAAAGATCAATGTGATGCGCAATCATTCCGACGACTTCGCGTTAAACTGAAATACTTTCAGGGTGAGGCTGCTATGCCTACTGATGCAAGCTGATGCTTGGGGGGAGTTAGAATGGTGTTGCTCGCTACTTCATCGTCATTTGTCTCAGGGTAGTCCAGCGTGTAGTGCAAGCCGCGGCTCTCTTTGCGCATTAGTGCAGATTGAATGATCAGGTTGGCAGCAACAGCAAGATTACGTAGTTCTAACAAGTCGCTGCTTACTTTAAAGTTACCGTAGTATTCATCTATTTCATGGAGTAAGAGATTGACTCGACTCTGTGCGCGTTGCATACGCTTGTTGGTGCGGACAATGCCGACATAGTCCCACATGAATCGACGCAGTTCATGCCAGTTATGGGTTACAACAACTTCTTCGTCGGAATCGGTTACCCGAGATTCGTCCCACTCAGGAATCTTGACGTTAAAAAAGTGTTCATCACCTGACGATTCAATATGTTCGCTCGCGGACTCTGCAAAGACAAGGCACTCTAATAAGGAATTACTCGCCATCCGATTGGCACCATGTAATCCAGTAAAGGCGACTTCACCGATGGCATAAAGGCCTGGGATGTCTGTCTTGCCGTGCAGATCAGTCATAACTCCGCCACAGGTATAATGCGCTGCAGGCACTACCGGTATCGCTTCTTTAGTAAGATCAAAACCAAACTCGAGGCAACGGTTATAAACCGTGGGGAAATGCGTGCGAATAAACTTTGCAGGTTTGTGACTGATATCCAATAACACATGTTCACTACCCAGTCGCTTCATTTCATGATCGATGGCACGCGCGACAATATCACGAGGTGCTAACTCTGCACGATCATCGAAATCTTTCATGAAGGGTGTGCCGTCGGGTAGTTTCAGAATCGCACCTTCACCGCGGAGGGCTTCTGTTAACAAAAAAGCCTTTGCTTGCGGATGGAACAAACAGGTTGGGTGAAACTGGTTGAATTCCATGTTGGCAATGCGGCAGCCTGCACGCCAGGCCATGGCAATACCATCGCCTGTTGCCGTGTCTGGATTGCTTGTGTAGAGGTAGACTTTACTGGCACCACCTGTCGCAAGCACGGTGTGATTTGCGTGAAACACCTTGACTGAGTCACTGTTTCGGTCGAGCACGTAAGCGCCCAGGCAGCGATTCTCGCTGTAACCCAGTTTGCCAGAGGTAATGAGATCCACAGCGTTGTGTTTTTCATATATATGGATATTGGGATGAGCCTTCGCCTGATTTGCTAATGTCGTGGTCAGCGCTCGTCCGGTTGCATCGGCGGCATGGATAATCCGCCGGTGGCTATGTCCACCTTCCCGGGTTAAGTGAAAACCGCTCTTGGGGTGATCAGCGACCTGTCTAGTGAAGGGCACACCCCGCTCGATCAGCCAGTCTATGTTCTGTTTGCCGCGCTCGACCACAAAAGACACGACATCTGGATCGCAAAGTCCGGCGCCGGCATCGAGCGTATCCTGGATGTGGGAGTCGATGCTATCGCTCTCGTCAATAACAGCAGCGATGCCACCTTGTGCGTAATAACTGCTGCCTTCCTCAATAATCCCCTTTGAAATCAAAGCGATACTGTGGTTTTCGGCCAGGCGTAGGGCCAGGCTTAATCCTGCAGCTCCGCCTCCGATGAGGAGGATATCGACTTTAATTCTAGGCCTGGTCATATCAGTTGTTACCGTATTAATTTAGAAATCGAGTATAAATCAATGGAATTAATAGTTTTTTAACGCTTTGTATTCGTTTTACAATAGTCCTCTTTGCTAATCTCGGGACTGAGCGACTGTTGCTACTAAATTTAACCAAAATTTCCGCTACTTTGCGAACTCTATCTAAAGCACTTTGTCACATAAGTATGGCACAGGTTGGTGCACGTGAGACGAGATCCCTGATTGTATTCGAGCACGGATCAGGGACGTTTAGTGAATGAGTGAGCGTCAAAAAGATCAGGTTCTTGTTGAACGTGTGCAGGCAGGAGACAAACGGGCTTTCGACTTACTCGTTATCAAGTATCAGTCGAGAGTGGTGAATGTAATCAGTCGTTACTTGCGCGATCCGGTTGAAGCACTGGATCTGGCACAAGAGGCATTCATAAAGGCATACCGTGCGCTACCAAACTTTCGTGGAGATAGTGCGTTTTATACCTGGTTGTATCGAATTGCGATAAATACTGCCAAGAATTATCTGGTCGCACAGAGTCGGCGACCACCTGGAAGTGATATAGAGGCCGCAGACGCGGAACAGTTTGAAGGACCATCTGCATTAAAGGAAACAGCTACGCCAGAGAGCATGATGTTGAGAGACGAAATACAACAAGTCATTTTTTCTGCGATCGAGGCTTTACCCGACGATTTACGGACCGCTATTACATTAAGAGAACTTGAAGATTTGAGTTATGAGGAAATTGCTGAGGCAATGGATTGTCCGATAGGAACAGTACGTTCGAGAATATTTCGCGCAAGGGAAGCGATAGATATAAAACTAAAGCCATTATTAGGATAGTGATGGCGACTGACATGAGAGACGTTTTTGGTACCCAAGTAGTGGTGCCCAACGAGGTGCAAGATGAGAGATGAAATAAAAGAACAAATATCAGCATTAGTCGATAGTGAAGCCTATGATCAAGATATCATTGATCAGGTTAAACAGGATGATGAGTTGCGAGCAACAATGGCACGTTACAGTCTGGTTGGCGATGTGCTAAACAACCGCTACGAACCTGGCTCTCATGAGTTGGCGGCAAAGGTTAGTGAATCTCTTCATGATGAAGCCACCTTGATAACGCCTCAACAGTGGCTAAAGAAACCACGACTAATGAAACAGACTGCAGGTATCGCCCTGGCGGCGACGGTCGCAGCGGTTGCTATTCTTGTCGTGGGTAACTTCTCGGCGACAACCAATATACAAACTAAGGTTGCGGTTGGCCCTATCACCGATAAGCCTGTTCGTATGACCTCGGCGGTACAGCGAAAACTAAATGGCTATTTGGTTAGTCATACTGAATATTCAGCAAGTAGTCAGATGAAAGGCATGTTGCCATACACACGTATTGCCAGTTTTGCGCCAGGTCAGCGCGTTGCGACACAGAATGAATCAGGAGCGACGCTTGAAGAATAAGTGGTTATATTTTTTTAGCGTATTGTTAATGCCCGCCGCTGTATTAGCGGACAATGGAAATGTGGAAGCGTGGCTGCAAAAAATGCATCACGCTGCGCACATGTCCAATTACACAGGTACGTTTGTTTATCAGCAAGACAGTCAAATGAGCCTGATGCGTATTATCCATGCAGCTACCAAAGATGGTGAACATGAGCGGCTTGTTTCACTGGATGATGTTGGGCGCGAGGTCATCCGAACTAAAGGCTCGGTAACTTGTATTTTGCCGGATAGTAAGTCAGTTGTAGTTGAAAAAGGTCGTCCCGAACAACAATTTCCTCCCGCTTTCCCAATGAAGATCGAAAGCCTGCAAAGTTATTACAAATTTGAGTTAATGAAACAGGAAACGGTTGCAGAGCGTACAGCACAAAAGATAGTTATCTCGCCTAAGGATCAATATCGCTACGGGCATAACTTATGGGTGGACAGTGAAACCGGACTGTTACTTAAAACACACCTGATTGATGAAAATGGTAACTTGCTTGAACAATTCATGTTTACAGAAATTGAGTTTATGGATAATGTGCCTGAGAAGTTACTAAAGCCAAGAATTACTGGTGATACCTACACCTGGCATGAGGCAAAAAAACCTGATGTGGACATTGACGCTGAACGCGATGGTGGTAAGTGGATGGTTAGATCGCTACCTGCTGGTTTTAGAAGTGACATGAAACGCCACCACAATATGCCGAATCAAAAAGAAGTGCAGCACCTTGTGTTTACTGATGGTCTTGCTTCAGTGTCTATTTTTATAGAGAAACATCAGCCGAGCATGCCAAATCTGGTTGGTGCATCTAGTATGGGTGCGGTAAATGCATTTGGAAAGTTAGTTAAAACCCATCATGTAACCGCAGTGGGTGAGGTGCCACGTGCAACCGTACAAATGATTAGTGAGTCAGTAAGTTACCAAGCGAAATGATTAAGCAAACTGCAGTTGTTACCAGAGTTGAAGGCGATGTGGCTTATGTAAAGACAGTCCGTGAATCTACCTGTGGACAGTGTGGCGTGCAAAAAGGCTGTGGTACGAGTGTTTTTTCAAAAGTCCTTGGAAACAAATTTTCTGAACTAAAAGCTTTAAGCCCTATTCTAGTAGAAGAGGGTGATGTAGTTATACTCGGCTTGCGTGAGAGCGTTCTAATTAGTAGTGCACTAAAAATGTATCTGTTCCCCCTGCTGATGATGTTTGCCGGTGCTCTTGTCGCAACATCCATCAGTGAGCTGTTTGATCTTGCTTTAGCCCAGGGTTGGGTGATTTTGTCGAGCTTTGCTTGGCTAGCACTCGCATTTGGGTATATCAAGCATACAAGCAGGCAACATGAAGGCGATAGCAAATATCAGCCAGTGATTTTAAGTAAAGCGACGTTATCTGAAATAAAGGCGTCGCGATTTCCGATAGAAGTTGTTTGATGTAATTTTGGATGGGTATTTAATGCGTAATTCTATTAGAGTGAGTTGTTTGTCGGTTGCCTCATCGATTGTTGCCGCCTTATCGTTTGCCTCGGTGAGTCTGGCTGCTTCATTGCCAAACTTCACGGAGTTAGTTGAACAAGTCGGTCCTTCAGTGGTTAACATCAGCACAACTCAGAAAGTCACTCGTAGACATAATCTTCCTCCTGGGATGGAAATCCCCGAGTTGCCTGAGGACTCACCTTGGGGTGAGCTATTCAAGAAATTCTTTGGCGATGAAGGTGGTACACCTGAAGATTTTAATACTCAGTCATTGGGCTCAGGATTTATTATCGATAAGTCTGGGTACATCATCACAAACAATCATGTTGTCAAAGAAGCTGAAGAGATTATTGTTCGTTTGACAGATCGGCGAGAATTTAAGGCAGAGGTTGTTGGTACAGATACGCGTAGTGATGTTGCTCTACTGAAAGTGGATGCCGATGATTTGCCAGCGGTTAAATTAGGTGACTCTGATAATTTGAAAGTTGGCGAGTGGGTCTTGGCGATCGGTTCGCCGTTTGGATTTGATAACACAGTTTCTAAAGGTATTGTTAGCCAGATCGGACGCAACCTGCCAAGTGAAAATTATGTGCCTTTTATCCAGACTGATGTACCCATCAACCCGGGTAATTCAGGCGGCCCTCTGTTTAACCTTGACGGGGAAGTTGTCGGTATAAATTCGCAAATTTACAGTCGTACCGGTGGCTTCATGGGATTGTCTTTTGCGATTCCGGTAAATGTTGCGGTTAACGTTGTAGAACAATTAAAGTCAAAAGGTAAGGTGTCACGCGGTTGGTTAGGTATTCTGATTCAGGATGTGAACAGAGAGCTAGCTGAATCATTTGGTATGAAAAAACCGATGGGTGCGGTTGTGTTAAGAATTATGGATAACTCGCCTGCATCAAAAGCAAAATTTATGGTTGGTGATGTGGTTGTTGAGTTTGATGGTAAGACCATACATCGTTCCTCAGATTTACCGATCGCGGTTGGCTCCACTCGGGTCGGCTCAAAAGTCAAAGTCAAAGTCATTCGTGAAGGCAAAAGTAAAACCTTAAAGGTCACCATTGCTGAATTACCAAGTGAAGAAGAGTTGGCTGACGTAAAACCTCAAAAGCCTTCTAAGGTAAATCGGATTGGTGCCGTGGTGAAAGACCTGAGTAGTGAGCAACGCGAAGCACTCGCTATACCCAGCGGCGGCGTGTTAGTCACTGATCTAAAGGCTGGTCCTGCACGTGATGCCGGGATCAGACAAGGCGATGTGGTATTAAAAATTAACAATAAAGATATAAAAAATGCGGAACATTTCCGTCAACTCGTGAAGAAATTGCCTGCCGATAAATCTATGCCTATTTTGATTCAGCGGCAGTCGGCACCGATATTTCTTGTTATTAAGCTGGGGAAAAAATAACTATCGAAATTGCTTTGTACATACGTGAAGGTTGTCATTTATGTGAGGCATTTATCGAAGAGCTTGCGGCGTATGATTCGAAATGGCGTGATCGGGTAATCGTTCGCGACGTCGACAGCTCTGAAGCCTGGTTGCGCGATTACTCTGAACGTGTCCCGGCCCTGGTGATAGATGGTAAGTTGGTATGCGAGTATTTCTTCGATCCTGGCAAACTTTCTCCTTATTCCCGAGACTAAAAGTACGTTAAAATAGGCCGTATGTTTTATGAGGCGCTTGTAGCGCCTTTTTTCTATTCGGCAATTTAGAGGTAAGTCCTTGAGCGACCTGCAACATATACGAAATTTCTCCATTATTGCTCACATTGATCACGGAAAATCTACCATCGCAGACCGGTTCATTCAGATTTGCGGTGGATTAACTGAGCGTGAAATGGCCGAGCAGGTCCTGGATTCTATGGATCTTGAGCGCGAACGCGGGATTACCATCAAAGCCCAGAGTGTAACCCTGGACTATACGGCGCCGGATGGTGAGATTTATCACCTCAATTTCATTGATACGCCAGGCCACGTCGATTTTTCCTATGAGGTCTCTCGCTCCTTGGCTGCGTGTGAGGGAGCCCTTCTGGTGGTCGATGCCTCTCAGGGGGTCGAAGCTCAGAGTGTGGCGAATTGTTATACAGCGATTGAGCAGGGGCTCGAGGTCTTACCCGTCTTGAATAAAATAGACTTGCCAGCAGCCGATCCAGACAGGGTCATCACAGAAATAGAGGAAATAATTGGGATTGAGGCTAAAGATGCCTGCCGGGTCAGCGCCAAGACTGGTATTGGTATTGAGGAACTGCTTGCCCAGCTGGTTGAGCATATCCCACCGCCTGAAGGGGACCCAGAGGCGCCTTTGAAGGCTCTTATCATCGACTCCTGGTTCGATAATTACCTGGGTGTTGTGTCTCTGATACGGGTTAAGCAGGGCACGATACGCAAGCGACAAAAGATTCAAATGATGTCGCTGGGACGCCCGTACCAGGTTGATGCAGTGGGCATTTTTACCCCTAAAAGGGTCGAAAAACCGGAATTGTCAGCGGGAGAAGTGGGTTACCTGATATCGGGGGTTAAGGAGATCGATGGCGCTCCGGTGGGTGACACGATTACAAGCATCGACAATCCCGCCGAAGAGGCCCTGGAAGGATTCAAGCCTATCAAACCCCAGGTCTTTGCCGGATTGTACCCGGTGAGTAGCGATGATTACGAAGATTTACGCGAGGCCCTTTCCAAATTAAAGCTCAATGATGCTGCTCTATTCTATGAGCCCGAGGTGTCGCAAGCCCTGGGTTTCGGGTTTCGATGTGGTTTTCTTGGCATGCTGCACATGGAGATCATCCAGGAGCGCCTCGAACGGGAATATGATATTGAACTCATCACCACTGCGCCGACAGTAGTATTTGAACTTGAGACAAATAACGGTGAGATAATTCGGATCGATAACCCGGCTGATTTACCAGAGCCAACCTACATCAATGAAATTCGTGAACCTATCGTTGTCGCAAATATCCTAGTACCGCAAGAGTATGTTGGGAATGTGATCAGTCTCTGTGTTGAAAAACGTGGAGTTCAAAAAGCGATGCAGTATTTAGGCAACCAGGTCTCACTTAGCTACGAGTTACCCATGAACGAAATCGTGATGGACTTTTTTGATCGTCTCAAATCAACCAGTCGCGGTTATGCCTCACTTGATTATGAATTTAGACATTTCCAGGTAGCTGATCTGGTTAAGCTGGATATTTTGATCAATGGTGATACAGTAGATGCTTTGTCTACAATTGTTCATCGTGACCAGTCACAAAGCAGAGGCAGGGAGCTTGCTGAGAAAATGAAGGAACTCATTCCAAGACAAATGTTTGATGTGGCTATCCAGGCAGCAATCGGTGCAAAAATCATCGCCAGGACTACGGTAAAAGCTTTGCGCAAGAACGTAACTGCGAAATGTTACGGTGGTGATGTTTCACGTAAACGAAAACTATTAGAAAAACAAAAAGCAGGTAAAAGACGCATGAAACAAGTTGGGAAAGTTGAAATACCGCAAGACGCATTCCTGGCTGTTTTGAATGTGGGGAGAGAAAAATGAATGTAGATTTCACTGCAATATTGGCCGTATTGTCATTAGTCACCGGTACTATCTGGGCTGCGTTTGTTATATACAAAAAAGTAACAACCAAACCTTCTGCATCGGCTTCGCCAACTAAAGATGCAACGCAGGATGATTCCAAAAAAGATATAGCCGCAGGAAAAGGTAAAGAGCGCACCGAGCCATTGCTGGTTGAGTTTTCTCGTTTTCTTTTTCCCGTGTTTATGGTTGTGCTGGTGGTTCGAGGCTTTTTGGTTGAACCTTTTCAAATCCCCTCTGGATCCATGTTGTCTACGCTTGAAGCGGGTGACTATATCCTGGTAAATAAATTTTCCTACGGTCTTCGCTCACCGTTAGGTTATTACAAACTAATCGACCTTGGTTCGCCCGAACGTGGCGATGTAATCGTGTTTCGTTATCCAGAAGATCCTCAAATCGATTACATCAAACGTGTGGTCGCTGTTCCTGGTGACAAGATTGCCTATAAGGATAAGGTTATTTATTTAAATGACGAACCCGTGAAGGTAAAACAACTAGGCCGGTATGCTAAAGACCCCCGATATGTAGAATTGCAGGAAGAATTGGGTGAGATCACACACAACATTCTAACTGTCCCGGATGTTAATATGAGCCCACCATTCGAGGTAGTTGTGCCAGAGGACCATTATTTTGTGCTCGGCGATAATCGGGACAACAGCCGAGATAGTCGTTATTGGGGCTTTGTGCCTGATGAGAACCTGAAGGGCCGCGCTTTTATGATCTGGATGCACAAAAAACAAAACGAATGGCCGTCGCAATGGTCACGAATTGGTACTATTATTGAGTAAGCAGTTGATTTTAAAGCTTTCTAGCCATCGAAGACACTGAAGGGTTCAACTCAGGGTAAATCTTCAAGGCGACAGAGTAGTAGGATATTGAGGCAGACGATATGAGAAGCATGAAAAAACAAAGAGGCATGACAGCGGTTGGCTGGCTATTGGTCCTGGTATTGATTGTTGTGTTTACGATCGTGGGATTGAAATTAATTCCTATGTATATTGATACTTATAAAGTAACAGCATCACTTGAATCATTAGTAGATGATCCTAAGGCGAAAGGCAGGCCGGCTGTCGAAATTCGCAGATTATTAATGAAGCGTCTCGATATCAATATGGTCAGTGATGTCAGCGCACAAGATGTCAGTATTTCACGTACACGTGGCGGTATAATCGTTGAAGTGGACTACGAAGCAAGGCGGTCACTGTTTGGCAACCTTTTCGTGGTGGTTGTATATAACGAGTCTGTAGAAATCCCTCAATAACTAATGTCTGATTACGCTGTTCTAAGTAAACGACTCTCATATCAATTCAAAGATCCGGAGCTCCTGGCAACTGCACTGACGCATCGCAGCGCCAACAAACAGCATTATGAGCGGATGGAGTTTCTCGGCGATGCGATTTTAAATCTTATTGTTACGGATGATCTCTACCACCGATTTCCAGCTGCAACCGAGGGCAAGCTCAGTCGCTTACGTGCATCCATGGTCAAAGGTGAAACTTTGGCGCAACTGGCGAAAAATATTGAGCTGGGTGAGTTCCTGCACCTTGGGAGTGGCGAACTGAAAAGTGGTGGTTTTAGACGGGACTCGATTCTTGCAGATGTGTTTGAATCTATTATTGGTGCAATCTATTTAGATTCAGGTTATGGGCCAGCAAAGCAATTTGTTTTAACTATGTTTAAAGAGCGGCTTGAGGATATTGACATTAATGTTGACCTCAAGGATCCAAAGACGCGCTTACAGGAACTATTGCAGTCAAAAGGTTGTGATTTACCTGTTTATGAAATATTAAGCACAACCGGTCAAGCCCATAATCAAATGTTTAAAGTTTCATGTCATGTCGCTTTATCTGATAACCCCGCTGAGGGGAGTGGAAATAGTCGACGTAAGGCTGAGCAAGAAGCTGCAAAGCAAATGCTTGATCAACTAGGGCTGCAGCAATAAATTGCTGCCTTACCAATTCACAATATCTTAGGCAACTAGGCTATGACAAAACAATATCGATGTGGTTATATTGCATTGTTAGGGCGGCCTAATGTGGGTAAGTCTACGCTGTTGAACCATTTGATTGGTCAGAAGCTTTCAATTACTTCGCGCAAACCTCAGACCACACGCCATCAGATTCTAGGAATAAAAACCACGGACGATGCACAGTATATCTTTGTCGATACCCCTGGATTGCATAAAGGGGGTCGTCAGGCCTTACATCGTTATTTGAATCGTGCGGCACAAAGTATAATCCAGGATATGAATGTGATTATCTTTGTGGTCGAGGCTAAGCAATGGAATGAAGAAGACGACATTGTGTTATCCCATCTACAACACAGTGACTGTCCGGTGATATTAGCGATTAATAAGATTGACCTCCTGAAAGACAAAGAGGAGCTGTTACCTTTTCTTGAAGAGGTATCTGTAAAGTATAAATTTTCCGGAATTATGCCAATTTCGGCGAATAAGAATATTCAGCTAACAGAGCTTCTCGAAAAGATACGAGAGTTTTTGCCTGAGTCTGAGGCTTTCTATCCCGATGATCAGATTACTACACGCAGCTCAAGATTTATTGCAGCAGAAATGATCCGCGAGAAAATTGTGCGGTCACTGGGAGATGAATTGCCTTATGCGACAACAGTTGAAATTGAGAAATTTGATGACACCCCGAAAATATTGAATATTCATGCTCTAATAACAGTCGAGCGTGATAATCAAAAGGCAATTGTGATTGGCAAAGGCGGTGAGCGGATCAAAAAGATTGGTATGCAGGCAAGAAAAGAACTGCAGAATTTTTTTGGGAAAAAAGTAAACCTCAAGACATGGGTTAAAGTTCGCCAAGGCTGGTCAGATGATGAGCGCGCATTACAACAATTAGGTTATATCGATGAATTCTGATCCTGTTAGCTTGAACAAGCAGGACAAGGCCTATGTGCTCCATTCCCGCCCGTACAAAAATACGAGCATGATTATCGAAGTCTTAACCCGTGAACATGGGCGCATGACATTAGTGGCTAAAGGGGCGAAACGTGCTGGCTCGCCATTTCAAGGCTGCCTGGAATTGTTTACGCCTATCTTTATCGCATGGGGCGGGCGCAGTGAAATGAAGACGCTCTACAAAGCTGAGGTAATCTCTGGATCTGGTAACTTGGCGGGTGATTTAATTTTTACTGGATTTTATCTAAATGAGCTCATTATGTATTTGTTGCATAAGCACGAAGCGCATGCCGCCTTGTTTGATGCCTATCAAGATTGTCTTAACAACTTGCAAGCGGGTGAGGATACGGAATTAGTATTACGCTATTTTGAGCTTAGGTTGCTTAATGAGCTTGGTTATGGTGTTAGCCTCGATCATGAATTACAAACTGGCGAACCTGTTCAGGCAGATAAACAATATACCTACAACCTGGAAGCAGGTATCTCATCTGATACAAGCAGTGATTCTGCGGTGCTCAATATTTCAGGTGATACCCTGCTTGCCTTGTCTGCTGGAGAAATATCTACAGAAAGACAAAAATCCGAAGCGAAACGATTGTTGCGTAGTATTTTGGAATACCACTTAGAAGGGCGACCAATTAAAACGCGTGAGCTTTTTACGCAAAAGAAAAAATTTCCTTTGTCTCATTAATTCACTTACACATATAATAAGGATATGTCGAAACAAAAAATATTACTCGGTGTGAATATCGATCACGTGGCGACTATCCGTCAGGCGCGTGGCACTCGCTATCCAGAACCATTACAGGCAGCGATGCTTGCTGAGCAAAATGGTGCAGATGCGATCACCTTGCATCTTAGAGAAGATCGCCGGCATATTCAGGATCGTGACGTGTATATGCTTAAAGATATGTTAAATACACGCATGAATCTGGAGATGGCGATTACGGATGAGATGCTAGCGATAGCCGGCAAGCTTAAACCTGAGGACTGTTGTTTGGTGCCTGAGCGACGTGAAGAGTTGACCACAGAAGGTGGACTTGATGTCTTGGCGCAAAAGGACAAGGTGAAACATGCCTGTCAGGTGTTAGCAGATGCAGGTGTGCGTGTTTCCCTGTTTATTGATGCAGATCTAAAACAAATTGAAGCGGCTGCAGAATGTGGTGCGCCTGTTATCGAAATCCACACTGGACATTTTGCCGATTATGCAACAGAAGATGCAAGGCGGGCAGAATTAACCCGAATTGTTAAGGGCGTAGAAGCCGGTGTTGATGCCGGTTTGCATGTCAATGCCGGGCATGGTCTGGATTATCATAATGTTACCGCCATTGCAGAGATAGGCCAGATTCGGGAACTTAATATTGGTCATGCAATCATTGCTCGCGCCATCTTCACGGGTTTACCAGAGGCGGTTTCAACCATGAAACAATTAATGCAGGAAGCACGTCAGTAAAGGCGGTCTCTCGTTAAGCGACCCAGCTGCTAGCCAGCGCCTGACGACCTTGGTCCAACAGACGTTCGATCTCCGTTGTAAGACCGGTGAAATTTTCTTCAATTTTAGTCATATCCTCTTCTTTTACTGCAGCCTCCATGATTTGCGCCGCAGTTCGCAGTGCCGGAACGCCACAATACGCCGTTGAGCCATAAATTTTGTGTGCGTGATCCCAGCAGCCTTGCAGATCATTTTCCTTTATTGCGATATGTAGTTTTTGCTTCAGCTCTGGAAGTTCTTTGAGTAGCATTTCGAAAAGCTCTTTAGCCAGCTCTTCATTGCCAGCGGCTTGCTCCAGAGCGAGCTGGTAATCGATAACGTCAGTCATATTCTTCTTATACGTATGCTATTTAATGAATTCTGTTAGAATAATGCATTATCTGTAAGTATAGGTCTAGTCTACACGTGAGTTCGTATCCCACAATTGAGAATTTTATCGGCAATACCCCTCTTGTTCGTTTGCAGCGCTTGCCAGGTGAGACATCCAACCAAATTCTAGTAAAACTGGAAGGCAATAATCCCGCTGGGTCTGTAAAGGACCGACCTGCGCTAAGCATGATCAAACGTGCTGAAGAGAGGGGCGAAATCGAACCTGGCGATACCTTGATCGAAGCAACCAGTGGTAATACAGGTATAGCCTTGGCGATGGTGGCTGCGATCAAGGGTTATAAAATGATCTTGATTATGCCTGAGAATATGACCGCTGAACGACGTGCCACTATGAAAGCCTTTGGAGCGGAGCTGATCTCCGTTACTGCAGATGAGAGTATGGAGGGTGCCCGTGACCTTGCATTAAAAATGGAAGCAGAAGGCAAAGGTAAAGTACTGGATCAATTCTCCAACCCAGATAATCCCGCTGCACATTATGATTCTACCGGTCCTGAAATTTGGCGTGACACGCAGGGAAATGTTACGCACTTTGTCAGCGCGATGGGTACAACCGGCACCATCATGGGAACATCTCATTATCTTAAAGACCAGAGCAATACAGTTCAGATTGTCGGAGTGCAACCTGCAGAAGGCGCGAAAATACCAGGGATTCGTCGTTGGCCTAAAGAATACTTGCCATCTATTTTTGATGCTGCACGTGTGGATCAAACTATGGAAGTTTCGCAGGAAGATGCAGAAATGATTACCCGTGAACTGGCACGGCAAGAAGGAATATTTTGTGGCATTTCTTCAGGTGGTGCTGTTGCAGCTGCATTACAATTGTCGAAACAGGTAAAGAATGCAGTGATTGTTGCCATTATTTGTGATCGGGGCGACCGTTACTTGTCTACCGATGTATTCCCAAGCGATTAACCTTCGACTTTTATTTGTAAAATAACATTATATGGCTCGCCGTAAACGATCTTTACCAAAAGAACCAGTCACTGCTCATGTCACTGATCTGACTCATGAAGGCAAGGGGGTCGCTCACATTGATGGTAAGACTGTTTTTATCAATCAGGCACTACCTGGCGAAGATGTTGAGTTCATTTACGTCAAAAAACAGCGCCAGTTCGATGTGGGGCGATTACACCATGTAATAAATGCCTCTGATAAACGCATTGAACCAAAATGCGCACATTTTTTTATCTGTGGTGGATGTAGTCTGCAACATGTGTCACATGAGCAGCAAATTCAGTTCAAGCAAAAAATTCTAATTGATAACTTGAAAAGAATTGGCCATGTTGAAGCTGGGGAGATCAGAGAGCCGTTAAACGGTCCTGAATGGGGTTATCGTCGTAAAGCAAGGCTCGGTGTTAAATTTGTAGCCAAGAAAGAAAAAGTTTTGATTGGTTTTCGAGAAAAAGGTTCAAGTCTACTCGCAGAACTTGAACAGTGTGAAGTTTTACATCCATCAGTTGGTAAGCGCCTTCCTGAGCTTGCTGAACTTATTCGATCGCTCAGTTGTTATCGGGCTATTCCTCAGATCGAAATGGCCGTTGGTGACAGTTCAACAGCCCTGGTTTTTAGACACCTCGAGCCTTTGACCGATGCCGATCACGATAAACTAAAAACATTTGCGGAAAATAATCAGCTCGATATATATCTTCAGGCGGCTGGACCTGATTCTATTACCCCGTTATGGCCAGTTTTGCCTGAATTATTTTATCAATTACCAGACTACGATGTGCGGTTCGACTTTTTGCCTGCCGATTTTGTACAGATCAATGCCGAGATAAACAAAAAATTAATACCCATGGTTATCGAAGCGCTGCAATGCAGCGAAGACATGCATGTGCTTGAGCTTTTTTGTGGCTTAGGTAATTTTACATTACCCATTGCCAGACAGGTGGCAAGTGTGACTGCCGTGGAAGGTGAGGCTAGTTTAATCGCGCGAGCTAAACAAAATGCGGAAAATAATGGGATTAACAATGTTACTTACCACGTTGCCAATCTAATGGATGATGTCTCTGCCTTGCCGTGGTGGAAGTCGCATAAATATGATTGCGTCTTCATGGACCCCCCGCGTAGTGGTGCAGAGCAGGTCTTACCCATTATTGCAAAGCAAAATATATCGAGAATTGTCTACGTATCTTGCAATCCTGCGACCCTTGCCAGAGATGCAGGTATCTTGGTGAATGAATATGGATATGAATTATTAAATGCGGGTGTGATGGATATGTTTCCACACACTGCACATGTTGAATCAATTGCTGTCTTTGAAAAATAATAATATGCCTGTTGAAATAGAACGAAAATACTTACTTCGCAATGACGATTGGAAATTATCGGCAGATCAGGGTACACAATTTGTGCAAGGTTATCTGGTGGGCTCTAAAGCCGCTTCAGTCCGTGTTAGAATCGAGGGTGAAAAAGCATTCATTAATATCAAAAGCGCAACTCTGGGTGTTTATCGCAAAGAATATGAGTATCCTATACCAGTGGATGAAGCCAGGGAATTATTAGATACATTATGTGAGCAGCCTTTAGTTGAAAAAACACGTTTCATTGTCCAGTATGACGAATTAGAGTGGGAAATCGATGTCTTTGCCGGTGAGAACGAAGGATTAGTAGTTGCAGAAGTTGAACTTGAGGCAGAAGACCAAAGAATAAATTTGCCGCCTTGGTGTGGCCAAGAGGTCTCTGAAGATCCGCGTTACTATAATGTTAGTCTAGGAAAACAACCTTATTCGACCTGGTAAGCTTTACGACGGAAAATATAATGGCTACAACTCTCATTCATATTGATTTGAACACGCAGAAACTGATGTTGAAGCAGATGGGTAACATTTTGTTTGAGACAAAGATCGCTAGTGCGCGCAAAGGGGTGGGTGAGACCTTTGGAAGTGAAAAAACACCCCGTGGTTGGCATGTCATCAGAGCAAAGATTGGCGCTGGACTGACTGAAAATACTGTATTTAAAGGTCGTCGCCCAACCGGTGAAGTCTTTTCAGAAGCGTTAAGGTCACAATATCCCGAACGTGACTGGATCTTGACTAGAATTCTTTGGTTAAGCGGATTGGAACTGGGATTCAATCGCTTGGGAAATGTCGATACAATGCGTCGTTACATCTATATACATGGGTGTCCTGATACTGATCAAATGGCAGAACGTAGCTCGCATGGATGTATAAAAATGCGTAATGTAGATGTTATCAACCTGTTTGATCGCGTAACTGTCGGCACAAAAGTATTAATTACTGAGTGAAAAAATGACATTAGGGCCCGTCATGCTCGATATCGAAGGTGTTGAGCTAAACCAAGAAGATAAAGAATTACTTTTGCACCCATCAGTAGGGGGCATAATCCTGTTTTCGCGTAACTATGAAAATGTCGTGCAATTAGAAAAACTGGTAGCAGAGATTCATAACGTTAGAACAGATAACTTGCTTATTGCGGTTGACCATGAAGGTGGTCGTGTACAACGTTTTCATGATGGCTTTACACGATTGCCTGCCATGCGCCGCATCGGTGAACTTTATAAGCAGAATCCCAAAGCATCAAAACAACTCGCTAAAGATGTCGCCTGGTTAATGGCAATTGAACTTCGTAGTGTTGGTCTTGACTTTAGTTTTGCGCCTGTAGTCGATATTGATTATTGTCGTTGCGAGGTGATTGGTGACAGATCATTTCATTCTAATCCGAAAGCAGTTTATGAATTAGCTCATGCCTTTTGCCAAGGTATGGATGAGGCTGGTATGGCAAGCGTTGCCAAACACTTTCCCGGGCATGGCGGGGTAAAGGAAGACTCTCATGTGGATATCCCTGTCGATGGTCGAGACTTCGAAACTGTATATCAGAACGACATACACCCCTTTCGACTTTTAATTCAAGATAATCTGGCTGCGATTATGCCAGCACATATTATATATGAAAAAATAGATAAGCAGCCCGCTGGCTTTTCACGCTACTGGTTAAAAAAAGTTCTTCGTGAGCAGTTACATTTCAATGGCGTAATATTTAGCGATGATTTAAATATGCAAGGTGCTAGTGTTGCAGGGGAGCATTATTCCGATCGTGCCAATGCGGCAATGCAGGCTGGTTGCGATATGATTCTTATTTGCAATAACCGACCTGCAGCCATCGAAGTGGTTGATTCTGTAAATGGTCATATAGATCCTGTTAGTGTAACGCGGCTTGCCCGCATGCATGGCCGACACGAGATCAGTCGAACTGAGATGCAGAAAATGCAACGCTGGCACCAGATTGTCGCCAAAATTCAGGGGTATCTCGATAACCCCAATTTAGAATTAGATATATAGAGGTGCGTATGGTTGAGTGGTTGGATGCATATATAAAAAATTACACCGGCGAATATACCTGGGTGGTATATATTTTCCTGATTGTGTTTGCAACCCTGGTTGTAGATTTTGTTGTCAAAATCATTCTCAATGTTGTTCATTCCAGATTAGCGAAGACAGCGACATTATGGGACGACGTTTTAGTCTATGCGATACGTTCACCTTTAAGTGTTTTTATATGGATATTAGGCGCAACTCTAATTTTAGAAGTAATGGAAGTAGAAAAGATCGCTGTATATAGAGAGCTCGGTTTAGTTGTTGTCATTAGCTGGGCCCTGGTTCGTTTTATTAAGCAAATAGAATTACGTATTCTAAAAAATAGCGAGAAAGTAGGTGAAAAAATCGATCGCACTACTGCCGATGCGATTGTACAGCTACTAAGACTTTCGATCATTATTACCGGTTCGTTGGTCGGCCTGCAAACAATGGGCGTTAATATTTCAGCTATTTTAGCCTTTGGTGGCATTGGTGGAATCGCTATTGGTTTTGCGGCAAAAGACTTACTTTCTAATTTCTTTGGGGGCTTGATGATCTATCTTGATCGGCCATTTGCAATTGGTGATTGGGTTCGTTCCCCGGATCGAGATATAGAAGGTACAGTTGAAAAGATTGGATGGCGAACAACGATTATTCGTACCTTTGACAAACGCCCTTTGTACATACCAAATTCAGTATTTGCAACTATCGCGGTTGAAAATCCATCACGCATGTCCCACCGTCGGATTTATGAAACCATTGGCGTGCGTTATGATGATGCGGCAAAACTCGATGTTATAATTTCTGATGTTAAGCAAATGCTCCGTAATCACCCTGATATAGCACAGAATCAAACTATGATTGTTAATTTTAATTCATTTGCGCCATCTTCTCTCGATTTCTTTGTCTACACGTTCACGAAGACAACAGATTGGATTAAATACCACGAGATTAAACAAGATGTGCTATTTAAAATAAATACGATTATCGAAAACCACGGAGCAGAAATAGCTTACCCAACATCTACAGTACACCTTCCTGAGGCAGTGCTTGCTGGGGCCGACAATAAATAGAACCTTAATGATTTGGTTCTTGAGAGAGGTAGGTTAAGCTAGGAATTGAGTTGAGTTATGCTGCTCTTTAATATTTGGCCGATACTGACAACAAACTAAAGTGATACTAATATGCCTGATAAGCTAATGATAGTGATGGTTAACACTGATCCAAGCAACCCATCGGAAATGGGGGCGCCATTTTTTCAGGCGACGGTTGCTGCGGCCATGGATTTTGAAGTTGAAGTTGTGATGACCGGGCGCGCAGGTCAGCTAGCCAAGAAAGGGTTTGCTGAGTCGATTCTTGCCCATGAAGGAAACGCAAAAACCATTTATGATTTTATCAAAGAGGCCCATGATGCCGGTGCGGTGTTTAAAGTATGCACGCCAACGCTTGAGTTATGGGGGGATGATTTGATCGATGAAATTCAAGAAACAGTCGGAGCCGCCTATATTATCAGTGAGGCAATGAGCGGTAATGTTGTGACTTTTACTTATTAGGTATGGGATGATGAACGCGAAGGATGCTCAAATAGCATATAAAAATGCAGACTGTATTTTTAATGATGCAGAAGTACAACGGGCTATTGATAAAACCGCTCGTGAAATTCACACCAAATTAGCCGATCGAGATCCTATAGTTTTATGTGTTATGACTGGTGGTATAATTCCTGCGGGGCATTTATTAACGCGTCTTGATTTTCCGCTTCAAGTTGATTATATCCATGCAACACGTTATCAGGGTGGCACCAAAGGTGGTAAGCTTAATTGGCTGGTTCGTCCAAGTGTATCAATGAAAGGTCGTGACGTACTCATTATCGATGACATTTACGATGAAGGTATTACTTTGAACGAAATTGTTGAGTATTGCTCTTCGGAAGGAGCTGATGCGATCTATACAGCTGTTTTAGTCAACAAGCTTCATGGTCGTAAGCAGGGTGCCAAACCAGATTTTATAAGCCTTGAAACTGACGATCGTTATCTTTTTGGTTACGGTATGGATTACCATGGTTATTTAAGAAATATTCCAGGTATTTACGCAATCAAGGACAGTTAAATGACAAGTATTGCTATTATAGGTGGCACTGGACTGACAAAGCTCACAGATTTATCGATCGTTCGAAGAGAAGTGCATGTTAGTCGATATGGAGAACCATCTGCACCGCTTATAAGGGGGACCTTAGGGGGGGTCGAAGTTTTATTTTTGCCACGACATGGCGCAGGTCACACCATCCCTCCACATAAAGTCAATTATCGTGCGAATATTTCCGTTTTACATGACGCAGGTATACAAAAAGTTGTCGCGATTAATGCCGTCGGCGGGATTGCTAATACTATGAAACCTCAAACTATTGTAATCCCAGATCAGATCATTGACTACACATGGTCACGCTCACATACGTTTTTTGATGAAGGGCTCGAGGGAGTAACGCATATCGATTTTACCGAGCCTTATTGCGAAGAGTTACGTTTGGAAATCCTAAAAGCGGCTGCTGATAGCAATATTGATATCATTGGTAGTGCAACTTATGCTGCCACACAGGGGCCACGATTTGAAACATCAGCAGAAGTCGATCGTTTGGAAAAAGACGGTTGTCATATTGTAGGCATGACTGGCATGCCTGAAGCGGCTTTGGCAAGAGAACTTGGTATGTGCTACGCCAGCGTTGCAGTCGTGGCCAACAAAGCGGCGGGGCGCGGCGAAGGTGAGATCACTCTAAAGGATATCGAGAGCAACCTGAAGGGCGGTATGGGTAAGGTTAAGCAGATTATAGAGAGCTTAATCCAGTCAGTAAGCTAGAAACTAGTTAGACTTGACGTCTTCACCCTTGTAAGGCCAGGCTAACATAACGATGCCCAGGGTAGGGTGATCAATGTAATGCACTTCTTTACTGCGCATTTTACGAGTCTGCTGCAACTGGTAACTAGCAATGTATGGTTCGATCGGCTTGCCCAAATCTTCAGCTTCTGCATCCTCATTCGTGTTAACTATCGTAACCTTTGGTTCACTGGTAAGCGGCAGACCAGTCTTATAGACTAAATTAAAATTAGCATGTAAATAACGCGACAAAACTATCTTTAAATATCCGTCCAGGATGGCTTTAGATTTCGTGACGGTTACATCAGGAGCCGGTAAATTAATGGCAGGCATATCTGGATCGGTTGTTGCAGTTGCGACAGGCGTTTCCTCTGTCTTTTGTGTCACAATATATTCTTTATGCAGATGAATCGGTAGTGTTGTTTCGGCCGTCATACCCGGTTGTCGCCATGCAGTATGTAATAAAATACGGTATTTTTCGCTTTCTTTTAGTAGTTTGGCGTCTTCAGTCAATCGATACGCATTTCCAGGTAGCAGCTTGAAGGTGTGCTTAGGCATATATTCTTTTGGCATCGGGCCTGGGTAGGGTTTGCCCAGGGTTACAAATGTTTCAGGTGGCTCGATAGAGACGTCATTTTTCCAGGCCTCAGAAATTTTGCTTTCTTCATCTAATGACTCAAAGATAATTATTTCGAAGTCATAGTATCGAACCTCATTTGCCAGACTCGAGGTACTGAACGGGGTGGCAACGAGTAGTACTAAAGTAAAAAAGATTCGTTTCATGTCAGTTATGATAATGCAGTCAATCTCTGATTTATGTCGTCTGTTTCAGGTTTTAGACATTCTATACTGACTGATGGTCATTAGGCAAAGCGTGTTTCCGCAGGCTTTTTGTTCATTAAGCTGTCGAGCAGTGTTTTGATGAATTCAATACGATTTTTCTCATTTTCTGACTCATAGTTTATTTTGAGCTTACTGTTACCATCGAGTCGGTAAACATGTGATTTAGTCTGGATTAGCTCGATAATGATGCCTGTATCAATGTTGGGTGATTCATCAAACAGAATATAACCGCCGCGATCACTAAGATCTATTTTAATTACACCAGCTTGTTTAGCAATTGTCCTAATTGTGGCCATCTCAAACAAATTTTTAATTGGCTGCGGCAATAAGCCAAAGCGATCAATCATTTCGACTTGGAGCTCGGATAATGAGGGTTCATCCGATGCGCTGGCGATACGTTTATAGAGTATTAAGCGCTCATGAACATCTGGAAGATACTCTTCTGGTATGAGTGCAGGAATATGTAATTTGATCTCAATATCTTTTTCAGGCTCGCTGATATCGAGGGTTTTACCTTCTTTTAAGGATTTGACTGCCCGCTCTAGTAGTTCGGTATACATAGAATAGCCGATCTCTTGCATTTGACCGCTTTGTTCGTCGCCAAGTAATTCACCGGCACCACGTATTTCAAGATCGTGCGTTGCAAGAGTAAAGCCTGTACCGAGAGTCTCAATGGATTCGATAGCTTCAAGTCGTTTGTGCGCATCCTTGGATATTACTTTTTTATCAGGTACTACAAGATAGGCGTATGCACGATGATGAGATCGTCCGACACGCCCTCTAAGCTGGTATAGTTGTGCCAGTCCAAAGCGGTCTGCACGGTTAATGATAATGGTGTTAGCATTAGGAATGTCGATTCCAGTTTCTATGATGGTTGTACAAACCAGGATGTTGAAACGCTGGTGATAAAAATCAGACATAACATGTTCAAGTTCTCTTTCTCTCATCTGTCCGTGAGCAAAACGAATTCTTGCCTCAGGCATAAGATCAGATAATTTTACTACTTGTTTCTCAATGGTATCCACTTCGTTATGCACATAGAAGATTTGCCCGCCACGTTTTAGTTCGCGGGTAATCGCTTCTACAATCAGACGATCATTCCACTGCGATATAAATGTTTTAATTGCCAGACGCTTTGCTGGTGGTGTGGAAATAATCGAAAGGTCACGCATCCCAGCCATAGACATATTTAGTGTCCGCGGGATTGGAGTTGCTGTGAGAGTAAGAATATCAATCTCAGCGCGAAGTGATTTAAATGTCTCTTTTTGGCGTACGCCAAACCGATGTTCTTCATCGATTATCACGAGCCCTAGTGACTTGTACTTGATTTCTTTTTGAAGCAGTTTGTGCGTGCCGATTACAATGTCGATTTTGCCTTCAGCCAGACCATTAATTACATTATCCTGATCTTTCTTGGAACGAAAACGCGATAAAGATTCCACCTTAACTGGCCAGTCAGAAAAACGATCACTAAAAGTTTGATGATGTTGCTGTGTTAGAAGTGTTGTAGGCGTGAGTACTGCAACCTGTTTTCCTGACATGACGGCTATGAAAGCTGCGCGCATGGCGACCTCTGTTTTACCGAAACCGACATCACCACAGACCAGGTGATCCATGGGTTTTGCATCTTGCATATCACGGATAACATTATCAATAGCTGTTTGTTGATCCGGGGTCTCTTCGAAAGGAAACTCAGAAGCGAAAGCGCGGTATTGGGCCTCATCAAACTTATAGGCATAGCCTAGCTTAGCCTCGCGCTTTGCGTATATTTCCAATAACTCAGCGGCTACGTCTCGAATCCGTTCCTGGGCTTTTTTCCTGGCCCGTTCCCATTGCCCACTACCTAGTTTGTGTAATGGGGCAGCATCTGGGGATGCGCCAGTGTAACGACTGATTAGTTGTAGTGAAGATACTGGAACATAAAGCTTGTCCTTATCAGCATATTCAAGTGTCAGAAACTCTGCTGTTATGTCGCCAGTGGTAATGGTTTGTAGACCAAGAAAACGACCAACACCGTATTCTTCATGTACAACCGGGGCACCTATGGTCAGTTCAGCCAGGCTTTTAAATATATTTTCAGTATCGCGTTGTTGACTGCTGCGACGGCGACGCTGAAAAACCTGTTGGCCAAATAGCTGTGTTTCAGAAATAACATGAATCTCAGGCTCGAGTAGCGACAAGCCTTGTTCAAGCGGAGCAACTGTAATACCGAGCTTCTCGTTGGAGTTCAGAAAGGCATGCCATGACTCAAACTGTACAGGTTGAATCTGATTATCGCGCAGCAGCCCTAATAGTGTTTCACGTCTGCCGGTGGATTCTGCCGCAAACAAAATACGCGTTTGTGTCTTGCTAATAAAATTCCTTAGATCTTCTGTTGGAACCTCGGCACGAGTATTAATTAGTAACTGTGGTGGGGCGGCAGTGTTAAAGTTAACCGCACCCGCTGATTCATGCTCATGCCGCTGCCACTTTATTTGTGGGAAGGCGAGCAGTGATTCATCGAATGACTGTTCATCAAGAAACAGTTGCTCCGGCTCAAGGATAGGACGCTCGAGGTCATGTCGTGCAGACTCAAAACGTTCATTTGCTTCCTGGTTAAAACGCTCAGCTTGTTGATGTATATCTTGTTCAAATAGTAAAAGTGTATTGTCAGGTAAGTAATCAAACAAACTTTGAGTTTGTTCGAAGAACAGGGGGATGTAATATTCGATACCAGCTGGGGCATGGCCGTCAGAGACGTCTCGATAGACAACGGAGCGTTTAGGATCGCCCTCAAATTGAATTCGATAGGACTGTCTGAAGTGCTTGATACCTTGCTCGTCTAAGGGGAACTCACGCGCAGGTAACATATGTAACTGTTCTACAATTTCTATGGTCCGTTGTGATTCTGTGTCAAAGGTACGAATACTTTCAACTTCATCATCGAACAATTCAATCCGGTATGGTTTGTTGCTGCCCATCGGAAACAAATCGATCATGCTTCCCCGTATTGCAAATTCACCGTGCTCCATGACTGTTGAAACATTTTCATAACCAGTCGTAATGAGCTGTTTACGAAAAGCTTCCTGGTTAAGTGATTGCCCTTTGCTAATCATAAAACTACGTTGTTGAACGTACTCGCATGGCGGTAGTCTATGTAACAGGGTCTGGATAGGCACAACCAACAAACCTTGTTTGATTTTTGGTAGTCGATAAAGCGTTTCTAAACGCTCCGAGATAATGTCCTGGTGAGGAGAGAAAACATCGTATGGGAGTGTCTCCCAGTCTGGAAAATTCAAGAGCTGATATCGGCGCTCTTTGAAATAAAAGTGGATCTGTTCATTGAGCTGCTGTGCATCTGCCGAACCGGAGGTAATGACCAGAACCAGACCGTCATGCTGTTCTACTAACTGCTGAATCGCCAGGCCGAGTGCGCTTCCATAGAGCTTTCCCCATTGCTGGACTTCACCGGGTCGCTTAGCATAATCCGGATGAAAAATAGATCCTGTACTACTGGTCATGGAAAGTAGGTGCCTGAGTTACGTGGTTGCCATCTCGTAGGCGGGCTATTCTAACGGGACTCACAGGACATTGGTATATTGATTTGCACAAAATGATCGGTCACAAAAAAAGCGCAGGCTGGCTAATCCAGGCTGCGCTTTTTTGCTATTGCAGGGTTAACTTAGAAGTGCAGATACAACTGCGCGTATGTGCCTGAGAACTCTAGTTCACCATAGGATTGATCGATATCATCCAATTCTAAATTAAAGCTCTTTATGCCTGCTTCTACTCCAAACACGTAATTAGAGTCGTAGCGTATATAGGCATGAAATTCGGTCAGCTCACTACCGTCAAACCCAATATATGCCCCGTTTGCGCCGATTGTTAATCCAGTCAGGGGGAGTGCAACATCGACACCGGCATAAAGCATAGGAATAGTTGCATCAAAGCTAGCGGTATCAGTTTGACCTGGTGTGGAGACGTCAGTCACGGTCACTTTACCATCTAGAATCTTGGCATTCAGACCAATATCGACACCAACAACATTATCGAGCAGGTCCCAATACAAGGTGACATCGGTCATATCCATCTCAAAGCTGCTATCAACTGCATTATCAACTGTAGCACCACCAAAAGTTACAGATGCGTTACCCCTGCCGCGTGTATCCAGTGAAGTACTAAAAAGTTTAACGTTAGGAACGAGTGGCACAGGGTGATCGATAATAACAAATAGCGTACCGCTATCATCATCAGCCCAGTTCAGATAGTTACCACTACCTGGATTCTCTACGTTAACGGTGTCATTGATATCAGTGGATTGATAGCGAAAGGAACCGCTGACATCCCAATCCCAGAGGCCGCCTCCAACCCAGACACCGAGAGTATCCGCGTTTCCAACAGAGCTGTATGCCATTGTGATGATGAAAATGGGGGCTAATAAAAGTTTTTTCATTATGCTATTTCCTTAGCTGGTTTATAAAGTTAAGTATTTAACACTTTGGTTTAAATGCAAGTTTTTAGTTATTTCCATTTATCGTTATTAGTAGAAGGATCCTTTAATAACACGCGCCAAATAATTGAACCGTTCCACTAAAAACATGAGAAGAAGCACGCTTCGTGCCATTTATGATCACGATCACATTTATAATTCATTAAAAATGGGTAAAAAATGCCCTAATATCGGCATATACATTATTTAATGTAAGCTCAAAAACGTGATATTTAGGTCAAAAACAGTGTGAACTGCGTCATGTTTTCAACTTTACAGTATCTATAATCCCTAAGTGATTGTTCATAAAAGTGTCAATTTTCAGGCGCCAGATATTTAAGTGCTTGAAAAACCAGCCGTTATGGAATTCAGGAACAATAAAAGGCCCTGAAGATGCGTTTGATACTGGTTATGACTCTACTATTTGGATTTGCTGCGAACAGCGTGGCAGATGAGTTTCATGTCGTCATTAATGGTAAGGCAATACATCTGGACAACGGCAACTACAACGAAGAAAACTGGGGCCTCGGTGTTGAATATACATTCACACCACGAAATAATTGGATCAAATTCGTTAATGCCAGTTACTTTAAAGACAGTAGCTACAATACATCCAAGTATGTAGGCGGCGGGATTAAGCGTCGTTTTCGTTTAGATGACGACAAAGATGGCTGGTTTGTTGATCTAGGTGGCATTGCTTTTGTGATGACACGAAAAGATTATAAAGGTAATGATCCATTTCTAGGTGCCTTACCGTTTGCGGCCATTGGCAAAGGCCCTGTTACGTTGAATATGACTTATATTCCAGAAGTAACTCCAAAGCACAAAGACTTGTTGTACTTTCAGGTGCTGTTCCGCGTTGCGACATTCAATTAAGCGGTGGCTAAGAATTTCTTAGTTAGCTCGACTCGCTGTTCATAAGCCGATCTGGCTATTCTTACATCCTCAAGAAAGTAGGGCAGCTCCTTTAAGGTTAACGCCTGAGGTCCATCAACTAGTGCCTTACTCGGTTCTGGATGAAAATCAACTAACACCATATTTGCACCTGCAATAATTCCCTGAGCAGTGACGTTCATGATATCGAGAATACCATTCGGATCAGAATCTCTGGTGCCAACAGAGTGAGAGGGATCGATACAGACGGGCATGCGGGTCAAACGTTTAACTACTGGTACATGTGCAAAGTCGACAAAGTTACGATGGGGATCGCCCATATTTGTTTTCATTCCACGTAGTCCGAAAATAATTTTGGTGTTGCCTTCACTGGCGAGATATTCAGCGGCATTAATTGATTCTTCCAGGGTTATTCCAAATCCACGCTTTAATAAAACGGGGAACTGACGTTGGCGGCCGACCGCCTTCAGCAGTTCAAAGTTCTGTGTGTTGCGCGTACCGATCTGTAGCATGACGCCGGTTGGATTACCTGTCTCCTTTAAGGCCTGTTGAATTTCGTTTATGTGATTGTCATGAGTGATTTCCATCACAACTACCTTGATGCCGTATTTACCTGCTAGTTCAAAAACCATCGGTAGGCAACTGGCGCCGTGCCCTTGAAATGAATATGGATTAGTGCGTGGTTTGTAGGCTCCCATGCGCGCACAGACCTGGCCATTTTCCTGTAAGGCCTTCATCATTTGTTCTACATGCTCAGCAGTACTAACTGCGCACAGTCCCGCAAAGACGTGCAAACTATCCTGGCCAAATTGAACACCGTTGTATTCAAACGAGCTGGCGCGGTGTTCGTCACTGTGTCGACCTAAGATACGATATTCATCTGAAATTCTAACTACACGCTCAACACCGGGTAAGCTTTCAATATCTTCTTTGGAAAGTGTTGCGGTATCGCCAATTAAGTAAAACTCGGTTAGTACTTGTTGTGCGCCATGCTCCTGGTGTCTGTTAATAGTGATACCGGGTAACTGCGAGAGATAGTTATAAGTTTTTTTATAAAGCTCATGCTGTTCATCGAGGTTAGGTTTTAGAATCACTATCATGACTTGGTTCGTCCTTGTTGCGGCCCATAACTTTTAATTTTCTTCTTCATTGGAAAATAATTCATCCAGGTAGCGTTGCTCTAAGTTGCTATATGAATCAATGCGTCGATCTCTTAAAAACGGCCAGATGCGACGGACACGATCAACGTCCTCAAGATCTATTGTAGCTGAAATCATTTCCGGTTTATCTTGACTAGCATGTGCAAGTATTTCACCTTGTGGCCCACAGATAAAACTAGAGCCCCAGAATTCGATGCCGGTGGTAGTATCTGTAGGATGTGGTTCAAACCCAGTTCGGTTACAGACAACAACGGGAATACCGTTGGCAATCGCGTGACCACGTTGTACCGTTTGCCAGGCATTGAGTTGCCGCAGTTGTTCTTCCTGGCTATCTTGTCTATCCCAGCCGATAGCTGTGGGGTAGAGCAGGATATCTGCACCCGCCAGTGTCATTAGACGGGCGGCCTCGGGGAACCATTGATCCCAACAAATCAACACCCCAAGCTTACCCACTGATGTATCAATAGGCTTAAAGCCAAGATCGCCAGGAGTGAAATAGAATTTTTCGTAATAGCCAGGATCGTCGGGGATGTGCATTTTTCGATAGCGGCCTGCTATATTGCCATCACTATCAATGACTACCGCGGTGTTGTGGTATAGGCCGGATGCACGTCGCTCAAATAATGACGAGACAATAACTATCTGGTTATCTCGAGCAACGACTTGCAACTGCTCAGTGGTTTCTCCTGGAATGGTCTCGGCCAGGTCAAAATTGTCAGTACTTTCTTCCTGACAGAAGTACAGACTGTTATGTAACTCTTGCAGACATACAAGTTGGCTACCTTTTTTTGCCGCACTTATAATGCCGTTGATAGCTTGCTGCAAATTGGCTGCTCGATCACTGCTACAAGTCTGTTGCACGGTGCTGATTTTAATCTGTGTAGGAGTTGGCATAGATACAAGTATAAACTGCAAATTCTGACGGTTAGTTGGTGATTTTTATGGGCCAGCTTGATAATATCAAGCTAAGTATATACCTAAAACAACAATAGCAGAATGACATGAAAAATATGACTTCATCTTTTATCTCATCTATTAAGCTTAGCTGTCTTTTTATCGTTATTTCACTTACTACAGCTTGTGCCAGTACCCCGGAAGAATTAGCACTCCTAGACAAAAGTTTTTTATTATATGAGCACGCCTTGCGTTGGCAGGATTATGATGTTGTTATTAGCTTTCATAAGAATGAGCATGAAAAACTTACCGAGTCAAAACGCAAGCAATTAAAAAAATACCGCGTCACCAGCTACGAAGTCGTCTATACGAAGGTTGAAAGTGATCATAAAAGTGCGACTCGAGTCGTTGAGGTTAAATATTACAATGAAGATTATGCCAGGGTGCGAGATTTGACTTTGAATCAGCAGTGGGAATTCGATGATAAGAAAATGCGCTGGCAACAGGCCAATCCACTTCCTCCATTTAAATAATTGCATCCTGAATTTGCAGGATGTTACCGATTGAGACTTCCAGCAGGTAGCTGCATAGTAAGACAGTGCAAACTGCCGCCTTGTTGAATAATGTTTAGTGCATTGATGGGAATGATTTCTCTGTCGGGGAAACACGCTTCTAATTTTTTACATGCCTGAGTGTCGTTTGGATCATCGTAAACGGGCACCAGTACTGCATCATTGATCACAAGAAAATTACAATAGCTTGCCGCTAAACGTTCATGCTGGTTATTGTGTATTGCTGTAGGAATAGGCAGGTCAATTAAATGATAAAGATCTTTATCTGTAGTAACTAAACTCTCTAACTCGGCTTTCATATTGTTTAGTGACTCATAATGCGGGTCATCTCGATCATTACAGCTGCTGTATGCAATCGTATTTGCTGAGCAAAAACGTGCTAGCATGTCGATATGGCCATCCGTGTCATCACCGATGATGTGTCCATGCTTGAGCCAATGAACGTTGTCTACCCCTAACTTGTCGCGAAAAAGATTATTGTAATCGTCTTTGCTAAAAGTCGGGTTTCTGTTTGGATTCAATAAACATGCTTCTGTGGTTAGTAAGGTCCCGTAGCCATCACTATCGATACTTCCCCCTTCAAGAATAATGTCGAATTGTTCGATCAATGTCGGTTGGATTGTGAAATGCTCAAATAGATGTTTGCAGAGTTGATCGTCGAGTTGATGTTCAAACTTATTTCCCCAGCCATTAAAGCGAAAATCAAGATAGTGAATTTCATTATTGACCTTGATAGAAATTGGACCGCTATCACGCAACCAGGTATCGTTGTAATCTGCAATAACAGGGATGACCTTGTCTACTGAGATTTGATTTCCTACAAGTATTGGTTGGAGACGGACTAACTCAGCCTGATCGGGAATAATCAATACAACGGATTCAAATCGGGTGATATGGCGAATCAGCTCAAAATAGGTTTTCTGAATATTGGCAATGTTGGTTAACCAGTCAGATTGAGCGTGAGGCCAGGCAAGTATAACCGCGTCCTGCGGTTCCCATTCGGCAGGTAAAACTGGAGCGAGCGTGTGGTTGGGGTGCATTGACCGGTTAGGAGGATAGCAGTTGCATGTCTGACAAGGTTAGAACCGAATGGCAGACAGGAGAATAGAAATTGAACCAGATGCAGACCAGCAAAGCTGGCTTATTTATGATTCACTGCATGTACGACGTGATCGTATTCAAAGTAGACAGTGAAGCTGCTATATACCCAGCGAGAAATAGGTGGCTCGCCAATGGCCTCTACTTTTTCTGGTGGAGAGCCGAAGCGCTCTTCAACCTGGTCTTTGGTCATACCACGGCCAGGCAGCGTGACAGTAAATGTGCCACTCTCTGGTGTAGCTTCAGGCGCCGGCATTTCATCAGCTGGCATCTCCGATCCAGGCATTTCTGGTTCCATGGGGGTTGGAGCAGGCATTTCCAGTACATCAGCATTCGTAGGACCAGCAATGGCCGCTGTTAGTAAACAAGTGAGCCAGAATGTCGCTTTCATCTTCATCTCCGATACGCGCTATGGGGCAGCCAGAACGGTACTGACTGTCAAACAAACTATACAACATCAATGAGTTATGGGCAAAACCTAATCATAAAAATTAATATTAGGTTATGATTTAACTCAAAGCCATATTCGACTTGCTTATCCTTATTAATAATAAGTGATAAATAACCAGCTATGCTTGATTTATCAAGCCGTTAACAACATAAAATAACGATGGTATACACACACACACGTTTTAGCACAGAAAACCAAACCACTCCTGAACAGGTCGTCAGTTGGGTGAAGTCGCTTGGTTATGCCGAAGACTCAGAGGAATTTGCTCTGATCCAAAAGGCTTTTCTGCTGGCAGATGCTGCGCACGGCGAGCAGACCAGGGCCTCGGGCGAGCCTTACATTACGCATGCCATGGCCGTAGCTGAAATCTTGGTGCAATTACACCTGGATCCCCAGGCAGTGGCCTCTGCCATCTTGCACGATGTGGTCGAAGACACCGAGGTAAGCCAGGAGGACATTCAAAGCCAGTTTGGTGACGAGGTGGCTGCACTGGTTGATGGGGTGACAAAACTGTCTTTTATAGAACAGCAGGATCTCAATGAGCGGGGGACCAAAGAGCATTTGCATGCCGAGAGCCTGCGTAAACTGTTGCTTGCCATGGCCGAGGATGTACGGGTTGTTTTAATCAAACTTGCCGATCGTCTCCACAATTTACGCACCCTCAAGTACCTGCCGGAGTACAAGCAGAAACGAGTCGCAAAAGAGACCATGGATATCTATGCACCCCTGGCTAACCGTTTGGGCATCTGGCATATCAAGTGGGAACTGGAAGATCTGGCATTTCGCTATCTTGAACCTGAGAATTATAAAAAGGTGGCGCACTTCCTGGATGAACGTCGGGTGGATCGAGAGCGTTACATTAGCAATGCTATCAGGATAATCCAGGCTGAAATGCAAAAAGCGGGAATCTCTGCAGAGGTGCAGGGAAGACCGAAACACATTTATAGTATTTGGAAAAAAATGCAACGCAAGGGCGTAGCATTTAATGCAGTCTATGATGTACGTGCAATTCGTATCCTGGTGGAGAAAGTTCAGGACTGTTATGCCGCACTAGGTGCAATCCATACGATTTGGCGGCATATCCCGAACGAATTTGATGATTACATCGCCACCCCAAAAGAAAATATGTACCAGTCGATTCATACAGCCGTTATTGGACCGGAGGGTAAAACATTGGAGGTACAGATTCGTTCCCATGAAATGCACGAACATGCCGAGTTAGGTGTCGCGGCCCATTGGTCGTATAAGGAAGGCACCAAGTCGACAACAGGCTACGATCAAAAGATTGCATGGTTACGACAACTGCTCGAGTGGAAAGATGAATCTGATGACGCGGGTGACTTCATTGATCGTTTTAAGTCAGAAGTGTTTCAGGATCGTGTTTATGTCATCACACCACAGGGCGACATCATCGATCTTGCGCAAGGCGCCACGCCACTTGATTTTGCCTATCACATTCACACTGACATTGGTCACCGTTGTCGTGGTGCACGTGTCAATGGCCGTATTGTTAATTTAACTTATGAACTTAAAAGCGGTGAACAAGTTGAAGTGTTAACAACCAAGACGGGCAAACCTAGCCGAGATTGGCTGAATCCACAGTTAGGCTATTTAAACACCTCGAGAGCGAGAGCCAAGGTAAGACATTGGTTCAAGTTACAGGATCACGATCAAAATATTGCCTCAGGTCGAGATGCGCTTGAGAAAGATTTAAAGCGTTTAAATATTCATAATATCAATCATAAGCTACTAGCAGAGAACTTTAAATTCGACAATGTCGATGATTTTTATGCAACCATCGGTCGCGGTGATATCACCTCGACACAAATTGCTTCGCGTTGTCAAAGCCTCTCACAGCCTGAAGAGCCTACCGAAAGAAAATTTACGGAAAGAAATAGAACGCGCACACAACAAGGTGAAGTCATTATCGAAGGTGTCGGTAACTTATTAACTAACATGGCTCGTTGTTGTTCACCTGCTCCCGGTGATCCTATTGTCGGCTATATCACACAGGGTGCGGGCGTTACGATTCATCGACGCGACTGTAATAATATATTGAAGATGCCGGATTCACGTCGTGCGCGCTTGATTAATGTCGAGTGGGGCGGTGAACAGCATGAACTTTATCCAGTTGATATCCGGCTTGAGACGATCGATCGGCAAAATTTATTGCGTGATGTGTTGAATGTATTGAGTAATGAAAAAATTAATGTGAATGCCGTACACACCCAATCGAACAAGAAAAATAACACTGCACACATGGAGTTGACCATTGAGGTGTCGGGTGTATCACAATTAAGCAAAATTTTAAATCGCCTGGGACAGTTAAATAATATAATTGAAGTTAGCAGGCTTAATAATTAGAAAATTTCATAGGTGTTTATATGTGGGGAAAGTTTTTTGCCTTTGCGATGCTGGTTTTAATCCTACTGGTTATCGTCCAATTTTCGACATTGTCTGATAAAGATGTTGAGAAGATAAAAGCCAAGATAGAATTACAACAACAGGCAAGCAAGTCTCAAAATGAGGCACCGTTACCATCATCTTCAGATCAGTCTGCAACTTATGACTCATCACAAACAGATCCCTATTTGTCAGAGCCTCCAGTGGAGGCTTATGAAGCCTTCCTTGATGCCATACCTGAAATGCAACATCTATCAGATATCGATGCCTATTATGTAGCAACAGTTTTAGATGAATACAAAGAACGCCTTACTGGCTTTAGCTCGGATCCGCTAGATGGATTCAAAGGTATGCATGATCTTAAAAGCATGGAGTACATGGGAGTTCAAAAGATTGGCGATGAACTTGTCATTATTACTTTTATTGCTTCCAATCGCCTAACTCGAGTCGTGTCTGCGGGTGACACAGATTCACTGGCAGCTTGTCGTGTGTTAATGAAAAAAGAAAACGATCAGTGGCTAATCCAGGATGAGTCATGGGTGCCACAGGGGCATCCCGCATTTACAGCATATGAAGCGTTACTCGCCGAGTATCACAAAAAAAGACAAAGTAATTAATTTTCTACTGGCAGCATGAAACTAGAGCCCGCGTTATTTCCTGCGACTTTAATAAAGCGTTATAAACGTTTTTTGGCCGATGTGACACTGGATAACGGAGATGTGATTACCGTGCACACACCAAATACGGGCGCTATGTTAGGACTGTCTGAACCTGGAATGCGTGTTTGGTTGCGTGACACAAAAAATCCAAAGCGAAAGTACCAATATTCATGGGAAATGTCAGAACCGACCACGGGAACATATGTTGGTGTACATACAGGCATCGTCAATTCACTGCTAACCGAGGCAATTGAATCAAATCGTATTCCAGAGTTAACCGGTTATAGTCGTATTCAGCAAGAAAGACCCTATGGAAATGAGAAAAGTCGAATAGATTTGTTACTTTCCGACTCTGAACGAGCAGATTGTTATGTAGAAATAAAAAACGTGACGGCAAAAGACGAACAACAACGGGCAATTTTTCCCGATGCGGTATCAACGCGCGGACAAAAACATCTGCGTGAATTAATCCAGGTCGTAAAGCAAGGCAAGCGGGCTGTAATGTTTTATTGCATTCAAAGACAGGATTGTACTGGATTCCGTCCTGCTAGTGAGATTGACCCACGGTATGCCGAGCAATTAAGTGAGGCGTATCAGCAAGGCGTTGAAATACTCGCTTATCAAACAAAAATTGACCCATCAGCAATTGAAATCACCAATTCTGTAGAAATATTGTTCGATAGGTTCACATGAAGATCAAAGTTGTGGTCTAATACAGCGCATGTTTCATCCCGTATCACTATTTGTTGGACTACGTTACACGCGCTCCAAGCGACGTAACGGATATGTGTCTCTCTTCTCTGCGGTATCTATTGTTACCTTAAGCCTGGGTGTCATGCTTCTGATCACGATCCTGTCTGTGATGAATGGTTTTGAAAAAGAAGTTAGGGAAGGGATCCTCAACATGATCTCTCACGTCACGATTGCAGGCTATGATGGCAAGGTCAAAGACTGGAAAACGGTAGTCAAAGGCGCACAGCAACACCCCGAAGTTGTCGGTACCGCGCCCTATATCCGCGCAGAAGGAATGCTGATACATAGACGTACGGTCAAAGGTGCCATATTCAGAGGTATTGATCCTGAACTGGAAGAGTCAGTCTCACAGATTGGTGATCATATGGTGGCAGGACAACTAAAAGAATTACTGCCCGGCGAGTTTGGTATTATCCTCGGACAAGATCTTGCTTATTCGTTAGAAGTCGATATCGGCCAGAAAATAACAATGATTACGCCAAGTGCAAATGTTACTCCGGCAGGTGTCATACCTCGGTTAAAACGATTTAGAGTTGTTGGTGTGTTTAAGGTTGGGCATAACCAATATGATAGTGCGTTTGGGTTAATTCATCTAAACGATGCGGCTAGAGTCTTTAAGAAAAAAGACGGCGTTAGTGGTGTGCAGGTTCAGGTGAAAGACCTGTTTAACGTTGGCGCAGTCAAACAAGATTTACAGAATCAATTTAGTCAGGACTATTGGGTTCGGGACTGGCGTGCATATCACAAAAACTGGTTTAGTGCGGTGGCAATGGAAAAGCGCATGATGTTTTCCATTTTATTCATAATTATTCTCGTGGTCTCAATAAATATTATTTCCAGCATGATTACCGTCGTTAACGATAAACGCAGCGATATAGCGATTATGCGAACCTTTGGTGCGAAGACGAGAACCATACTCTGGATCTTTCTAATTCAGGGTAGCATCATAGGTATTGTAGGAACACTGATAGGAACTGTGCTTGGCGTTTTACTTTCCTTGAACCTGGAATCTTTATACCTGGCGCTTGAAAAATTATTTGATAAAGACTTTATCGACCCAACGGTTTATGTCATCAGTAACTTGCCATCCGATGTTCAAATGGATCAAGTCATCGTCATCAGCATTTCAACTTTAGTGACGTCTATTCTTGCGACGATCATCCCGGCATTGACTGCGAGTCATATTAATCCTGCTGAGGCACTTCGTTATGAATAGCAGGTGTCAGCCATGAGTTCACAACCTCAACAACAATCAAATGGTCGCATTATTGAGTGCCAGAACCTGACCAAAACGTACCAGGAGGGTCCGGTCCCGGTGGAAGTCCTGAGTGGTATTTCTTTATCGATTCGCGATGGTGAGCAAGTAGCCATTGTGGGGGCATCAGGCTCGGGCAAGAGTACCTTATTACATTTGCTAGGTGGCCTGGATAAGCCAAATAGCGGACAGGTCATTGTCGATGGCTATGATATGAACAAGCTTGACGACAATGGCCGTGGTGCTGTTCGAAATCGCAGCCTTGGCTTTGTCTATCAATTCCACCACTTGTTAATGGAGTTTACTGCACTTGAAAATGTCGCCATGCCGTTGCTCATTCGTGGTGATAAAGTCAGTTCTGCAAAAAAGCAGGCTACTGAAATGCTGCAGAGGGTGGGTCTTTCCCATCGTGTTTTGCATAAACCCGCTGAGTTATCGGGAGGGGAGCGCCAGCGAGCCGCAATTGCCAGAGCCTTAGTGAGTCGTCCCAAGTGTGTATTAGCCGATGAACCGACCGGTAACCTGGACCATAAAACAGCAGAGTCGGTCTATGCGCTTATGTTAGAGCTCAACCAGGAGCTCAATACGAGCTTTTTAGTTGTCACCCATGATCTGGAGTTTGCAAGTAAGATGGAGCGCACCCTGCATTTACAGGATGGCTTTTTAACCAATTAATTCAATAAGATATGGCATATAGTTAATTTATGTCTAAAGTAATTTATTAAGTTTACGATTGGTTATTGTTAGAGCAACGATGCTTTTTGCGTGCGACCCATTGTAGACCGATAGCAATACGCCAGATCAGTCTCATCAACAAGAAGCCTGTTGTGCCTGAGACTAAGGCGCAGATAAGGCAGCCCAGCAGAAAAGGCTCCCATTTAGATGCGAGTTCAGTACTCAGCCATTCCCAGGATAACTCGAAGTGCCAGTCTGTTAGAGGACTATTTAAAGTCCATGCACCTACTTTGTAGGCAAAATAAAACATGGGTGGGATGGTAATAGGGTTTGTTATCCAGACGAGTCCAACCGAGATAGGCAAATTAACCCGTAACCAAATTGCCACACCCGCTGCGAAAATCATTTGAGTAGGAAACGGCACAAATGCCATAAACAGGCCTACAAAAAATGCACCTGAGACGGAACGACGGTTTAAGTGTAATAGATTAGGGTCGTGCAGCAGTTTGCCAAATACTTTGTTCAGGTGGGGATGGGCGCGTAATTTCTCATTATCCGGCATCCATCTTTTGAAAAACTTCTTGGGCATGTTTATAAGTTAACCTACTGCACTATAGCTGTTATTATGCCTATTTTCTGACATGGATGTTAGACAATGATTAGAACTGCTGCTGTTTCAATTACAGCCGGTATTATTATTTTACACTATTTACCGGTATTGCCACCAAGTGGAGTCATGCTACTTGGGCCAATCGCCTTGCTTTGCTTGCTGTTTGTTAAACAGCGATACCTTAGAGTACTCGCCTTTTGTGTCATTGGATTTACATGGGCACATTTTCAGGCCTATACATTATTAAAACATAAGATTCCTGAGGCGTTTATTGGCAAGGATATCACTGTCACGGGTTATGTTTCCTCCTTACCTGTTCAGTATGATCGCAAACAACGTTTTGAATTTGATATCGATGCGATCCATGAGCCTGACCTGGTGGGTATCGCACCTGCGCGAGTCAGGCTGTCCTGGTATCAAACACGCGATAAAAACACACATGAAAATATTCGTGTTGGTGATAAATGGAAGTTCACTATTCGGCTAAAACCACCACGCAATTTCGCTAATCCGGGTGGATTTAACTATAGTGGTTGGTTACTGCAAAAAAAAATATTGAGCACCGGGTATATCCGTAGCCGGTCTGAAATAAAACTAATCGAAAGCGATCCACTTGCTTACCCAGTACAAAGAATTCGTCAATATATTCGTGGTGAATTGAATGCAGCCGAGATCGATCCACATGTAGAACCATTCTTACGTGCACTTGTGATCGGTGATCGTAGTGACATGAAAACCGATGACTGGGTAGTACTCAAAAATACGGGCACTGTACATTTGATGGCAATTTCTGGATTGCATATTGGGCTGATTGCAGCGCTAATGTTTTTTATTGCTCGTCTAACATGGTCAGCCATCCCTTTTTTAACTTTGCGTTTCGCCGCGCCACGCGCTGCAGCGATAGTAGCCTGGGTGTCTGCGCTGATGTATGCAGCATTAGCCGGTTTTTCACTGCCAACGCAACGTGCATTAATTATGCTCAGTATTATCCTGCTTTCTCTCGTGCTCAAAAAGACAGTTAAACCGAGTATAGTTTTTAGTGCAGCTGTATTACTGGTTCTATTACTCGATAGTTTTGCGGTCTTATCTGTTAGTTTCTGGTTATCATTTGGTGCTGTCGCTCTGATCTATTTCGTTATTCATATGCAATCGACAGGGCAGTACAAGATAAAACGCTGGCTTGTGTTGCAGCTGATTATTAGTCTGGGATTATTACCATTAACTATTCAGTTTTTTCAGCAGGCGCCGGTTATCTCTCCGATAGCAAATTTGCTTGCTGTACCAGTAGTGGGCTTTGTGATTGTGCCACTGAGCTTTATTGCTACCGTTATATTATTGATACACGAAGCAGCCGGAGTGGCTCTCTTTAAGTTTACCTCACAGTTGTTTACTTATCTGTGGGATATACTTGAATGGTTGGCTGAGTTACCGATAAGTTCAGTCACCTTTTCAACTCCAGGCTTGATAACACTTGTGTTGGCATGTGTAGGCTTGCTGTTGTTGCTATTGCCAGCGGCATTTCGTATTAGAATGGTGGCGATTTTGTGTTTGTTGCCATTGTTGTTTCCTTACCATGCGCGACCACCTGTAGGCGAAGCTGCAATTACCTTGCTTGATGTTGGCCAGGGTTTAGCAATGGTAGTACAAACAAAGCAACATGTCCTGGTATTTGATACCGGGCCGCGCTTTAGTCAACATTTCGATACGGGTAGGGCCGTTGTCTTGCCATTCTTAAACGAAAAAGGCATTCGTAAACTCGATACTCTGATAATCAGCCATGGTGACAATGATCATGTCGGTGGTGCAGGCTCATTACTTTCTGCTATGCAAGTTAATACCGTTATAACGAGTGTGCCCGATAAGTTAAAAGGCGACGCGTCACGATGCGTAAGAGGGCAAGTCTGGCACTGGGATAAAGTAAAGTTTGAGGTTCTGCATCCAGCGGCCGCTGATTATCTGAGTGGCCTGAGTGAGAATAATTTGTCCTGTGTGCTTAAGATAACAACCAATCAGCATTCGTTTTTACTCACAGGCGATATCGAAACTGAGGCTGAGGCTCTACTGATAGAACGCGAAGCAGATAAGTTAGTTAGTCATTTCCTGATTGCGCCACACCATGGCAGCAAAACATCGTCTTCCAGCGCATTCATCTCCACGGTTAAACCTCAAACCATTTTGATTCCGGTTGGCTGGCGTAACCGGTACCGTTTTCCACATCAATCTGTACTAACAATCTATGCAAATCACGGCAGCAAGGTTCTCACCACAGCCGAGCGAGGTGCCATTACCATTCAAACTGAATCAGCTGAAATTAGCTCATTTAATGACCAGTCTGAGCCCTTTTCGGGGCATTATTGGGATCGCCCATAAACGGGAAATAGCCCCTTTCAGCTATGCCCTGTCTTTGCTAAAGTGTGCGTGCCTGAATTTCACTAAGTTACTAATTATAAAGGGAGTACATACGAGTGGACGTCATTATTATAAGCGGTGGATGGTTAATGATACCCATTCTTCTGTGCTCGGTCGCAGCCGTTGCCTTTATTGCCGAAAGGTTTTGGTCATTGCAGACCAAAAAGATCACTCCGCCTACTCTGGTGGCACAGGTGTGGCAGTGGTACAAGGCAGACTCCCTTGACGAAAACCGTATCGATGCACTGAGCAGCAACTCGCCACTAGGGCGTATATTAGGGCTTGCAAAATAGAGCGTTCCCGCGTGAAGTCATGAAAGAAAGTATCGAAGACACCGGTCGTCAGGTAGTACATGAGCTGGAGCGGTTCCTTAACACCCTGGGTACCATCGCGGCGATTACACCGTTACTGGGATTGCTCGGTACAGTAATCGGTATGATCAAGGTGTTTACTGCGATTACGCAGCACGGCGTAGGAAATCCAAGTATTTTGGCTGGAGGTATCTCTGAAGCGCTGATCACCACGGCGGCTGGTTTATTTGTTGCCATCCCAACCCTCATCTTTTACCGATACTTCAGAGGCAAAGTTGAAATGCTAGTGCTGAAGATGGAAGAAGAAGCGCTCAAGATGGTTGATGTCATGCACGGTGACCGAGAACTGGATAAGCAAAAAAGCAAATGAACTTTCGCAACAAACAAGATGAGGTAGTTGATATCAATCTGACACCCCTGATTGATGTGGTGTTCCTTTTGTTGATCTTTTTTATGGTTTCGACCACCTTCCAGAAGAGTTCTGAGATTCAGATCGATCTACCTGAAGCGAGTGGCGAGGTCGAGGAGAAGAAAGACTTCGTGGTGGAAATCAGCATTGATAGCCAGGGACGCTATTATGTTAACAACCGTGTTCTAGTTGATAAGAATCTGGCTACCTTGAAGCTCGCCATACGACAAACTATTGGCACACATAAGAATCCACAGATCGTGATCAGTGCCGATAAAAACTCTACTCACCAATCCGTTATCATCGCCATGGACGCAGCAAACCAACTGGGCCTAAGTAAATTCAGTTTGGCAACTAAGCAAAGTAAAGAAGAAAAATAATAGATGCCGCCAGAAACCAAATCCACGGCGACAACATCCCCAATCAGTGGCTGGGCAGTTTATAAAAGATTGTTGCGCTATTCGTCGCCTTACTGGAAAGTCTTTCTTATTGCAATTGTTGGCATGCTTATCATTGCGATCGCCGAGCTCTCATTTGCAAAGTTTGTTGAGCCTATGCTTGATGGAACCTTTGGTAAACGTGATTCCGTTATAATCTTTTGGGTGCCCATCGTCCTGATTGCTATCTATGGTATTCGTGTAGTCGGTAATTTTTTGTCTACGTATTTCATGGCGATTATTGCCAGAGGTGTTATTCGAAAACTGAGAACCAAGGTTTTCGATCATTATCTTTCTTTGCCTATTTCATTTTTTGATGCGGAGTCAGCAGGCACGCTGGTTTCAAAGATGGTTTACGATGTAGAGCAACTTGCCGATGCTGCTTCCACAGTCGTAACAATATTAATCCGCAACAGCTTGACTGTGCTTGCCTTGCTGGCCTTCATGTTTTACACCAACTACAAATTAGCGGGAATGCTGCTGATCAGTGTCCCATTTTTGTTAGTGATTGTTCTATATGTAAGCAGACGCTTTCGACGTATTAGTCGACGTATTCAAAGCTCAATGGGTGATGTCTCTAGTGTTACAGAAGAAACGCTCGAAGCAAATCGTGAAGTAAAAATATTTGGCGGGCAAAAATATGAGGCCTCACGCTTTGAGGTTATTAATCATAATAACTGGAAACAGTTTTTAAAATACCATGCCACAACGGCCTTGAGTTCGCCTGTAATAGAATTGATCGTGGCGACAGCCTTTGCAGGTATTTTGTATTACGTGACACAGCCTGAGATGATCGATCAAATGACATCGGGTAAGTTTATGTCATTTCTCACCGCAATGCTTTTATTGCTACAAGCAGCACGTCCACTCGCCAATATAAACGCTCAATTACAGCGCGGTATTGCCGCTGCTGAAAGTGTCTTTGATCTCCTCGACACCGAACCCGAAAAAGAGACGGGCAACAGAATAGTGGAACGAGTCAAAGGTGATATCGAATACAAGGGGATATCTTTTTGCTATCGAACCGGACAACCTGTACTCAACAACATTAACTTAACCATCAATGCCGGGGAAAGTGTCGCATTCGTTGGGCGCTCAGGCTCCGGCAAAACAACCCTGGTCAACCTGTTACCGCGTTTTTATGAAATCGATGAAGGTCAAATACTGATTGACGGCCATGATATTAGCGAAATAAGACTGGATAGCCTTCGTTCTCATATTGCTTTAGTCAGTCAGCATGTCACGCTTTTCAATGACACGATAGCACATAATATTGCCTATGGTGATCTGGAGACGGCAACCCTGGAGGATATTAAGCGAGCTGCCGAGGCAGCACATGCTCTGGAGTTTATTGAAAAGCTCCCGGAAGGGTTTGATACCATCGTCGGTGAGAATGGGGTGCTGTTATCGGGTGGTCAACGGCAACGCCTGGCAATAGCGAGAGCAATATTAAAAGATGCGCCAATCTTGATACTTGATGAAGCGACCTCTGCATTGGACACAGAATCAGAACGCCACATACAGGCGGCAATGAATGAGGTCATGAGGGATAGAACTACGTTAGTTATTGCGCATAGATTATCAACTATTGAAAGTGTCGATAAGATCGTTGTTCTGGAAAATGGAAATATTATTGAAACAGGGAAACATGAAGCGTTGTTGGCAAAGCAGGGCGCTTATCAAAAGTTACACAAGTTACAATTTTCAAATACATAAATAAGGCGACCCGTGGCAAACGAGCTAAAAAATAAATTACAGCCGGTCCTTGAAAAAGCCTGGTATGGCAAGACGGGTCTAACACAGCTGCTGCGGCCATTGTCCTGGTTGTTTATCGCGATCGTTTCGGTAAGACGGCTTCTCTATAAACTAAATATAAAAAAACCGACGAAGTTATCGGTGCCAGTTATCATTGTCGGTAACCTCACTGTTGGCGGAACAGGTAAAACACCGTTGGTTATTTGGCTGGCAGCGTTCCTGAAATCCTCTGGCTATAAACCAGGTATTCTCAGCCGCGGTTATAGCGGTAAGGCTTCGCATTGGCCACAACAGGTAAGACCCGATGCAGACCCTGTCATGGTTGGTGATGAAGCCGTTGTCATCTCACGCCGCACCCATTGCCCCATGGCGGTCGGGCCTGACAGAGTGGCAGCTGGTGAAGCACTCTTAAAGCATTCTGACTGCGATGTTATTCTTAGCGATGATGGGCTACAACACTACGCCTTACATCGTGATGTCGAGATACTGGTAATTGATGGTGTGCGTCGCTTTGGGAATGGGTTTTGTTTACCGGCAGGTCCTTTGCGCGAGCGTCAAGCGCGAAAAAATGAAGTGGATTGCATGGTAACGAATGGTATTGCCGCACAAGGCGAGTACTCAATGGCCTATCATGGCACCGAGGTTATTAATCTTCTTTCTGGTGAGGTCCGTGAGTTGTCCGAGATGGGCAAAAATACAATCACAGCTGTTGCTGGGATTGGTAATCCAGATCGTTTTTTTAATTATTTACGTTCGCATGGTTTACGCCTTGATGCCAGAGCATTCCCCGATCACTTTCATTACGGGAAAGATTCCATCATGGTCAGTGATGACGATATTGTTTTAATGACAGAAAAAGATGCGGTAAAATGTCAGCGCTACGCTAAACCAAACTGGTGGTATGTGCCCGTTGATGTAGAACTGCCTAAAGAGTTCGGTTTAGAAATCGTTGACTTACTTGGGAAACATCATGGATAAAAAATTACTTGATATACTTGCTTGTCCGATATGTAAGGGGCCATTGAAGTTTTACTCTAAACAGAATGAGCTAATATGCCCGGTAGATCGCTTAGCCTTTCCTGTGCGCGATAACATACCCGTGATGCTCGAAGACGAAGCTCGCGAACTACCTGCAGATGAGGAGCTTGCCTAGGTGTCTTTTACGGTAGTCATTCCTGCGCGTTATGCATCGACGAGACTGCCGGCGAAACTGTTAAGAGAACTCAATGGTAAGACTGTGTTACAGCGTGTACACGAGTGTGTTACTCAGTCCAGCGCGAATACTATTCTCATTGCAACCGATGATGAGCGGATAGCAAAATCGGTAACTGAATTCGGCGGCGAAGTCTGTATGACTGCTGCCTCACATCAGTCCGGGACTCAGCGTATCGCGGAAGTTATCCAGATCAAAAACATTCCAGCAGAAACAATTATCGTCAATGTGCAAGGGGATGAACCCTTTATGCCGGTTGCTTGTATCGAACAGGTTGCAAAGTTACTTCGTGATTATTCAGATGCTCCGATGGCAACCCTCTGTACACCACTCACCGATGAGAATGAAATTTTTGATAGCAATGTTGTGAAAGTGGTAACCAATAAGGATCAGGATGCCATGTATTTTAGTCGTGCCAGCATACCCTGGTATCGCGGCGATTATGAAAATAAACAACTCAAACAGGCCCATCTCGAAAATACATTCCGGCACATTGGCATTTATGCCTATCGAGCTGGATTTGTACAACAGTATGTTGATTATCAACCAAGCCCTCTAGAAAACATTGAGATGTTGGAGCAGCTAAGAGTGCTATGGTATGGACACAAGATTAAAGTTGCGCAAGCAATCGAAACCCCAGGCCCAGGTATTGATACAGCGGCTGATTTGGAAAAAGCTAAATCACTATTGGAGGGTTAAGCGGTAGAGGATTAATCGACCTCAAGCAAGATCTAAATCGAGAAAAGACGGGTGCAACTTCATTTTGTCTGCTGTGAGCACCGGGATAGTCAAGGTAGTGGGTACACGTCGATGCGCATCACCGTGTTGGTTGGATTGAATATTGGTTTCCTTGTGCTCGATTTGCAATACAAGCTCTGTGCTGTTTTCAAGCACTTCAATAACCTGATATCGCTTGCTTTCGACCACGACCCTCTGACCGATCATTCCTCGTAGCTGCGAAAGCGTGATATTTATTTCAGTCATGATAAAATAGCCAAATCGAATTCGTATTAATAAATTAGGTTGGATTTCTGAATCATGCAAGAAAAAGTCGCTGTTCTCTTCGTTTGTATGGGCA